>JACRDG010000046.1 GCA_016218715.1 Desulfomonile tiedjei
GAATTTGTGCGACAGCCTCTCGGGCCCCGTGTTGTTCGGTGATTGTACGGTAGTAATCTCCCTGCAATTGGCTCAAGCGTTCAGAATGCAATCCTGTAAAGAATCGCATTGCATCTTGGCTTTTCCTACCTCGGAATGGGTCCTCTAGTCTAAAAAAAGAAGAGTCCAGGTGTGTCTGGTCCAGGTAGCAATACCGCCAGATGTCACGGAAGCTGAGCCTAACCATTGGCGATTCAGGATCGCGACTTCGCTTTAGAACCTTGATGGGTTCCACGCCGCATAGGTAGAACAGCAGGTCGCTGAGGTTATACACCTCACTCCCGATGAGAGACTCTTCATTTGGGGTCAGGGGTGCATTGACGGATTCAAATTCATCATCCCCACGAGTCCAGGTGACGCGGACTTCCTGCCGATCTAGTGCTCCGCGTTCAAAGGTGCAGTCGTGATCTCCGAGTTTGGCACCAAGTACGACTGAGACGAATTCCCGTTGAATTGCTGGTGTCCGTTCAAGATCACCGCCAAAGCAGTAATCGACGAGGCGTGCCACAGTTGATTTGCCAGTTCCTACAGGACCATACAGAAAGGTCACGCTTTCTGAGAATTCGATCCTTTCAATCGTTTGCCGGGTTGTGACCACAAGGTGAGTCAACCGGATTTTCATGTCGGAATTCTTTCATTTGGCCGAAGCGAAACCACTTCGGGGAAAGTTTCGTAAATGAATTTCATTAAAGCTGTTGCCTGGATATTGAAATGGCGTTTCAAAATTGAAGCCCGCCTCGCATAGTCCTGAAATTTTGAATTTAACCTCAACTCTGATGCTGGTCTTCCCCCAAATCTGAGAACCAATTGAGGTGTGCGGGTTCATCCTGACCAAGGAGAGCCCGAAATGAGACAGAGCAAGCTGACGGACGAGCAGATCGTGGCGTTGTTGCGGGAGGCGGAGAAGGGAGAGAAGTCGATCGCCCAGCTCGCCCGCGAGAATGAAGTGACGGAGCAGACCATCTACCGGTGGCGGCGGAAGTTCGGGGGGAGCACGGTCCCGGACGTGCGGAGGCTGAAGCAACTGGAGAAGGAGAATGCCCGCCTGCTGCGGCTCCTGGGGCAGCGAGAGGTCGAGATCGACGGGATGAAGGAGCTTCTCCGAAAAAAATGGTGAGCGCCCCGCAGAAACGGGAAGGTGCGAGGGTGCTGAAAGCCAGGCGGATTCCGGAACGGCGGATCGCCACATTGCTCGGTATCTCCAGAACCGGGATGCGGTACAAGGTGCGTCCGAAGCCCCAGGACCATCTTGAGGACCAGATCAGGGCTTTGAGCGCCGAGCATCCGCGCTATGGCCAGATACGGATCTGGGCGCTGCTCCGGCGGGCCCAGGTGGTCGTGAACCACAAGGCGGTGGCTCGGCTCTGGCGGAAGCTGGGTCTGCAACTCACCCGCCGGAGACCCCGAAGGAAGGTGCGAACAGGCGAGAGCGTGCCGCGAATCGCGGAGCATCCGAACCACGTGTGGACCTACGACTTCGTCTTCGCCTGGACGATGGGTGGGACTTCCCTGAAGTTCCTGACGCTGGAGGACGAGTACACCCGTGAATCCCTGGCCATCGAGGTGGGGCGGACCTTCAAGGCCCTGCATGTCCGCGAGGTGCTGGCGCGGGTCATCGGCGAGCGCGGCGTCCCGAAGTTCATCCGCAGCGACAATGGCCCGGAGTTCATCGCAATGGAGATTGGGTTGTGGCTGAAGGATCAGGGCATCGGGGCCCACCTCATCGATCCCGGCAAGCCCTGGCAGAACAGCTTCGCGGAGAGCTTCAATGCCCGGTTCAGGGACGAGTGCCTGAACGGAGAGCTCTTCCATGGAGTCCCTGAGGCCCGGGTGATCAGCCAGGCTTTCCGGCGCAGGTTCAACGAGGAACACCCGCACTCCAGTCTGGGCTTCCACACGCCCAACGAGTTCGCAGTCATCTGCGCCTCGGGGGCGCTGCCCCCGAACCCCCGGGATTTATCGCCTTGGGCCACCCCCGGTGCCAGGAGGACAAGGGCTGGGCGAACCCAGCCCCCACCGTCCGGTGGCCCTGATCCGGCGCTCGGGTCGCATCCCTGCGTTGCCCTATCCTCCGTCCAGGCGATGGAGACGCTAACATGATCCCGGCTTCCGGCCTTGATAAGCCTTCTTTCACACCGCCATCAACCCAAACCCGAACCCGTCATTTGGTCTCAGGGTTGGGGGAAGACCACGCGGGATCGGTGTGGAGCGATTTAAACCGACGGTTGAACCGGCGAAAAACTATTGGGAGAAATACAAACCACTGAAGATACCCACAAATTGTATAACAGAGCCAATTAAACAAAAGCCCAAGCCAATAGTGTTGAGCGAACCAATTTTGAAGTGGAACAGGCTCGAAAAATGTCAAATACGACAGCAGGTTTGAAACTGGATAAGTTGGAATTAAGGCTTCATTGGAATGAGTGAACCACCAATACATCCAATCTGTCTGATCGTGGGGCCTCCATGCAATGGACCAGTGGACAAGAACCAAGGTGAAGTAGATCCAATACCCGAGTTTGAGCCCGATGGACCACCGGGGCCCGGCACCGAAGAACTTGCGAAGGTC
>JACRDG010000047.1 GCA_016218715.1 Desulfomonile tiedjei
GACTACATCGTCAATGTCGCACGCGTGATGCGACTGGCCAACTGGCACACCTATCAAGTGCTGACCAAACGCTCGGAGCGGATGCGTGCTTTGCTTCAGGGAAAGCTCAGGTTCGCAGCAAGACAATCACATATTTGGTGGGGAGTCAGCGTCGAGAATAGAAAGCATGGCCTCCCGCGCGTGGACCATTTGCGTGAAGCTGTGACCCGAGTTCGCTTTCTGTCGATTGAACCTCTGCTTGAAGACCTTGGGACCTTCAGCCTCAAAGGCATTAGTTGGGTCATTGTGGGCGGAGAAAGCGGACCTGGCGCAAGACCCATGGATAAGGCATGGGTACTTGCGATTCGTGATCAGTGCAAAAAGGCACGGGTTCCCTTCTTTTTTAAGCAATGGGGTGGTGTCCGGAAGAGCGAAACCGGCCGGACGCTGGATGGCAAAACCTACGATGAATTTCCAGTTCGGAGCATCGCACCCGTTCCCTCGGCGGCAGATTTACTCACTATGCGGGAAGAACTCGAACTCGCGTAAGCCTCATGTCGGCTGAAGATTTCCACGACAAACCATTCGACGAAGGGACGCTCACCAAACTCCAAATCTTTGAGCTCTACGCCAAGGAGTGGTTGCCGGTTTTTCTGTCGTCGGAAAAGCCGTGGCGGTCGGCCATCCACCTTTTCGACTTTTTCGCCGGGCCTGGAACTGATCCCACGAACGTACTCGGCAGCCCACTTCGTTTGCTGCGACAGTTGCGAGACTATCAAGGACTGGTGGGATGGAATAAGGTTCGCATTCATGTTCATTTTTTTGATGAAGCTCAGGAAAAGATCGCACGACTCGAGGAAAGCGTCACGGCCCATGAACTTCGTGTGCCGAGCGTTAATTTCGATATCCGGCCGCTGCGGTTCGAGGACGCTTTTCGAGAATCTGAGCGAATACTGGCCAATCCGCAAGCAGCCAAGCTGGTGTTCATTGACCAGACTGGCGTTGCTCAGGTCACACCTGAGGTGTTCCGCAAGCTGGTTAATTCGCCAACATGTGACTTTCTGTTCTTCCTTTCATCTTCGACTCTACACAGATTTCGTGACCATCCCGCCATCAAGCAGAAGATTGTTCGACCGGACGACTACTACCACGTCCATCGCGCAGCTCTGGAGTACTACCGGAGCCTGCTTCCTCCCGATCAAGAGTATTACCTCGCTCCGTTTTCAATAAAGAAGGGGCCAAACATTTACGGCCTCATTTTCGGCTCTGCTCACCCACTCGGAATTGACAAGTTTCTTGAGGTGGCATGGCGAAGGGATGAATTCAGTGGCGAGGCCGACTTTTCTATCAATCGCGAGAACATTCGACCAGAACAGTTACTGTTGCCGCTGAATGAGTTCAGGCCAAGCAAGATCACGGCTTTTGAAAGCGAATTGGAAGGCTTGCTCCGGAGTGGCCATCTGTTGGATGAGGTTGATGTCATGCGAGTGTGCTTTGAGAACGGCGTGAAGAGGCGGCATGCCAAGCCAGTCCTGGCGAAGCTAAGAAGAGAGGGTGTCATCGACTTGGACTTCCAAGTTCCCGACGTTCAACGTCTTCGTTCTCCACGCCCTATTCGCATGAGGAAGTAGAGGAATGTCTCATTCATCCCAAGTCGTCCAAAAACTCTGGAACTACTGCAACGTCCTCCGCGACGACGGCATGAGCTACGGCGACTACGTCGAGCAGTTGACGTATTTGCTTCAGCACGCCTTTCGGAGGGAGATGTGATAGTTCGCCTCCATCCTCATGCGCTGGAACGTCTCTCGGAGCGCGGCGCGACTGAGGAGGAGGTCCGCGCTACCGTTCTTGGCGGCGAGGCGTTTCCGGCCAAGTTCGGTCGCTCCGGGTTTCGGCGCAATTTCCGTTTTGACTCCCTCTGGCGGGGTCGGCACTACGCGATCAAACAGGCCGAGGCGTTCGCCGTGCGTGAAGGGGAGGATTGGCTTGTGATTACGGTGGTGACCCGCTACTATTAAGCCGTTCGCGCAGTACAGGAGGCTTCTATGAAACTCACTTACGACCCCCGCTACAACATTGCGTACCTCCGTCTGCATGCCAAGACGGCCGAAGTCGAGACCATTCACGTGAGCGACGAGATCAATGTTGATCTTGCGCCTGACGGCACCGTGTACGGGATCGAACTGCTCAATGCCAACGTTCAGTTTGCTCGGGAAGATGCAGGACAGCTCGTGCTCCAGAATGAGGCGACCGGCGAACGGACCGAGGTCAAACTGCCGATTGCCTGAGCAGCTTGATTCTTGCCGGAAGCTCGACTCATGAACCTTCAGATTCGGTTAGCAGATGTGGTGGCGCTGACCGAGGATATCCCTGATCGCGGTTTGCTGCGCGGACAAGTGGGGACCGTCGTGGAAGTGTTGGGTGCGGGAGTCTTTGAAGTGGAGTTTGTGGATAATGACGGCAGAACCTACGCCATGCTCCCGTTGAAATCCAGTCAATTGCTCGTGTTGCACTATCAACCTGCGTGACCTCGCAGGTTCTTTGCCCCGGCTCTTGATGTGTCCTCTAGCGAGCGCTCAACGTCTCTCTCCTTGACATGAGCAACCAAGCTCCTCAAATCGTCCAAAAGCTCTGGAACTACTGCAACGTCCTCCGCGACGACGGGATGAGCTACGGCGACTACGTCGAGCAGTTGACGTATTTGCTGTTCCTCAAGATGGCCGACGAGCGCACGAAAGCACCGTACAACCAGCCAAGCCAGATTTCCGACAAGTACAGTTGGCCCAGCCTGCTCAAGCAGGACGGCGACGACCTGTTCGACCACTACCGTCATCTCCTGGAAGAACTCGGCAAAGGGAAGGGCCTGCTCGGCCTGATCTTCACGAAGGCGCAGAATAAGTTCCAGGACCCTGTCAAGCTCCGGCGGCTGATTGTGGATCTGATCGACAAAGAAGACTGGTCCACGATGAGTGCCGATGTGAAAGGGGATGCCTACGAGGGCTTGCTCGAAAAGAATGCACAGGACACCAAGTCCGGCGCCGGCCAGTACTTCACTCCGCGTCCGCTGATTGTGGCGATGGTCGAGGCGATCGCCCCAAAGTCCAGCGAGACCATCTGCGATCCGGCCTGCGGAACCGGCGGATTTTTCCTGGCCGCACATGACTACATCGTGAAGCACTATCCCAACCTCACCAAGGACGAAAAGCGACAACTCAAGCAAGGCACATTCAAGGGATGGGAATTGGTCCAAAGCACGGCACGGCTCTGCGCGATGAACATGATGCTCCACGGGATCGGGAGCGACAAAGACCTGCCCATCGTCGTGGCCGACTCCTTGGCCGCCGATCCTGGGGATCGGTTCGATATCGTGATGACCAATCCGCCCTTTGGCAAGAAGAGCAGCACGACCATCGTAGGCGAAGAGGGCCAGGTCTCCAAGGAACGGGACATCGTCGAGCGTGACGACTTCTGGGCCACCACCTCCAACAAGCAGCTCAACTTTGTCCAGCACGTGAAGACGTTGCTGAAGATCAACGGCCGTGCCGCGATTGTCGTCCCGGACAATGTCTTGTTTGAAGGCGGAGCAGGTGAGACCGTCCGGCGCAAGCTCCTGCACGAGTGCGATGTGCACACGCTCCTGCGTCTGCCGACCGGCCTCTTCTATGCCCAAGGCGTGAAAGCCAATGTGCTCTTCTTCGACAAGAAGCCGGCGAGCGAGACTCCCTGGACCAAGAAGCTTTGGATCTATGACCTCCGCACCAACAAACACTTCACACTCAAGACCGATCCGCTCAAGCGCGAAGACCTCGACGAGTTCGTGACATGCTACAACCCGGCTAATCGACACACTCGCAAAGCCACCTGGTCCGACAAGAAACCCGATGGCCGCTGGCGTGCCTACGACTACGACGAGTTAGTCTCCCGCGACAAAGCCAGCCTCGACATCTTCTGGCTCAAAGATGACTCCCTCGAAGATTCTGCGAATCTTCCTGCCCCGGACGTGATCGCCGCGGAAATCGCCGATGACCTCCGCACCGCGCTCGAACAGTTCGAAGCCATCCAATCCGACTTGACGACTGGTTCGGATTGAACGGTCTGCTCGTTTGCTAATCAGCTTGGCCCGGTTTGTGGATTCGCGGATGGATGGCTGGCTTCGGCAGTTCGTGTCAGAACGGAAGCCGCCTACTTGCTCTCGGCTGTTTCGGCTTGCAGGGCCTCGCTGGTCTGAGCCAGACTGAGGGGCCGTTTCGTGACTCGTGGCTCTGACTCCTCCCGCGCCCTCCGCGGCGAGCTGTAGGCAATTCGGCGAGAACCTGCTATAAGTGTTGCCGAGGGAAGATGATCCTCGTGAGGTGACGGTGCGATTTTATCAGGAGATTTACGACAAGACGGGGAAGCTCGTCGAAGTGCACGAGAAGTATCCGATAGACCGAGGTCATCAGAAGGTCGAGTCATGAGCCAAGCCATTACCCGCCAGATAGTCGCTGACAAGCTTGCGGCCTACCTGCAGCATGACCTGTCGCTTGCCGATCTGGTCGCCTGGGCGGAATCCGCCATGATGGATGGCGAATTTGAAGGCCAGCATTTGGCCGCCATCCGTGATGTGGTCGCACGCCTGGGGGTTGCCGACGTGCGCGCTTTCGGGCTGACATGGGATGACTGTGAACAACTGCTGAAGCGACTGGGTTATGCCGCCCAGGTCCACATCGTGGCCACGTGAACGGTGGTGTGCTGCCGGGCGCCGTATCCGCTCGCGTCCGGTCCGTCCTTCCTCCCCCGGAGCCGCCCTCTGAACCTCCCGCTCTCACCGGCCTCCTGCTTGTCACGGTCACAACGGCCTGGGCGGAGCCGGGCGCGCCGGCCGGACAATCCGCTGACCCCATTCCCCTCCGTTCCGAATCCCTGGCCCTGTACAAGGCGATCCAGTCGCGCTGGGAAGCTATGGCTTCCTGTGAAGGAGAGCATGTCCATGAAGACATTGTGCGAGCTGAGTCTCGCCTTGCTCCTGTTCCTGTCGCCCCCTGGCCTCGCCTCTGCCGGGAACGAGCCATCGACCTCGCACCCCTCCCTGGCCGGCACGTGGGGTTGCCAAGCCGTGTACGGCGGCCCCTTCACCGGCCGGTCCTGTCATACCTGGCCGCAACTGTCGCTGCAGACCGATGGCAGCTATACCTGAGGCAGTGAGAAGGGGGCGTGGGAATTTCATGACGGCGGGCTCCACCTGTCCGGTCGGACAGGGACCGGGCGCCTCAATGCGGACGGACTGTTGCTTGTGGAGTATGCGGTGAAGGGGACCAAGTACCGGCAGACGCTGTTCAAGCGGTAAGGCTCGGTCCTCTTTCAGCCGGGCCAGAGTCTTTGAGGGGTCTCGGCAGTTCTTGTCAGAACGGAAGCCGCCTACTTGCTCTCGGCTGTTTCGGACTGGAGAGCCTCGCTGGTCTGAGCCAGACTGAGGGGCCGCTTGCTCCAACCTTGAAGTTTTGAGTTATGAATGTTGAGGGTGGAGTTGCTTCGGAACGCAAGACTGAAAATTAAAACCCCGCGAACAGCCTCCATCTGTTGTGAGGTCTTTCCTATGCCGGGCCATGGTCGTACAAGGGGCTACAAGGGATCGGAAAGCTCGCCAGCCTCTGTCCGTAGCAAGTCAAGAGTCCGGTCGCCAGCCTCTTGACCGTTCTAGAATTCTAGAGTAGGGTGATAGCCGTTAAAATCATTGTCATCCGAACCCGCGTAGCGGCCATGAAACGCAAAGTCGGCGCCCTGATCGAAGATAAGGTGATGCGGCGCGCCAAGCGGCGCGCGGTCGAAGAGGGGCGCTCGCTCAGCCAGGTTATCCAGAACGCGCTACTTCGGTATCTCGATGAGTCTGAGTCACACCCAGAAGATCGCGAAAAGGCCTATGCGGCCTTCTGCAGTCACCCGCTAAAGCTCACGCCAGGCGAGTTCCGCCAAGTCCTTGAAGACGATCAGTGGAACCGGTGAGCCTCGAGGCGATCCCGGACGGCAGTCTTTGCGTTCTGGACACCAACATCTTGCTCTTATGCGGAGCAAGGTGTTTCAAGGCAAGCCCAGCGGCTTTTGCAGCGCGTCGCGCGTGGCGAGGTTTTCGGTGTCCTTCCGCAACCTGTCTGGCAGGAGATCACCCACAAGCTCATGCTGGCGGAAGCCTTGGCGCAGGGCCACATCAAGGGCGGCAACCCGGCTCGGCAATTGGCCGCCAAGCCCGAGATCGTCAAGCGTCTGACCGAGTATCGCGCCAAGATCCAAGCCTTAGTGCAATTGGGCCTTGGCTATGAAGCCTGTTCCCGGTCCGATCTCTTAGAGCGAGCGTTCCAGTTACAGGAACGCTACGGTCTGCTGACCAACGATGCGTTGATCCTATCCATCGCCCTGCGTCTGGAAGCCGGATGCTTGGTCTCCTCGGACAACCGCTATCGCGCCGTTCGGGAAATCAAAGTCTTTGCTCCCTCGGATCTGCATTTCGGCTCATCGGAACCCAGAGGTTAAGCCGAGATTAAGGGGTCGGGAGTCTTTTTCTGAAACCTGCCGTCCTCGCCGCCGAGATTGCCGTGCCCGCCGCGCCGCGCTCGGAC
>JACRDG010000049.1 GCA_016218715.1 Desulfomonile tiedjei
TGCGGGATGAAGAAGGAAGCCATTACGGTGTCAGAGGTGATTTTGAAGCTGACCGGAACATTGACGGGAAAAGTGATTTCATTGACGGTCGCGATATTTTGATCCGGGTAGATGAAGAGCCATTTCCAATCCAAAGATACGGCTTCTATGTTGATGGGCTCGTCGGCCGAAGGGATGGACTTATAGGGATCCAGAGAATGTGTGCTGGTCCAGGCCAGAATCGCAAGAACCGTGACAATGGCAACGGGAACCGCCCACATGAAAAACTCGATTTTAGCGGAATGACTCCATTTCGGCATATAAGTCGATTCACTATTGGAAGCTCTGTACTTTCGGGAAAACCAGAAAGCCATTATAAAGACGGGAATGAGGACCATCAGCATGAGCAAGATCGCCGCAATGATGACGAACCGCTCCGCCTCGCCAATCGGTCCTTTGGGGTCGAACAAAAGTATCGTGCTGCAACCTCCGAGGAAAGTTGTGGCACATAGGGATGACAAGCCGACACAAACGAAATATTTGTTTCTCTTCATTTATCCCCCAACTTTTCAAGCGGGATTATGCCGCGGTCTTGCCAATTCTGAGTTGTTTGCCCCCTAATTCGGTCTCGTCAGAGTGCCCCTGCCACCTGCAAAGACCCCGGATGGCGTCTCAAGTGGTTAGAGGGCGGCGATACGGTCGTCCTGTTGATGAAAAAGCCGCCTTTTTCCTTCTTCCAAGCGTACCTCCCCTCCGTCACTCTGTCAACCATTTTCCCACCTCGCTCGGCACCCGAACGTAGCGCGGTAATGTGGAGCCACAGCAAAGCCCGACGCGACATGAACATGCGACCTCCCGGCGTGATACGCGACTCTCGCTCCTACCTTGATTGGGCGCTTGATGAGCCGTTCTCTTGACGGTTTTACCTCTCTTCGCCATGGTGGTAGAATTGCCTGAGCATGTGCAGGAGGTTATACGCCAAGACTCCCCTGAGCAACCGGGCTTAGTTCGCCGCGAAGCGCCGTCAACCGGCCTTCAGACCGAAACACCTCATTTCCAAGCCTCGATAGCCTCCACTGGCCCGCCCCTGCTTCGTTGCCCCTTCCAATAACGAGCCGAAAAGCAGGACCTATGCGCAGAACATTTGCGTCATTGCAGTCCTCAGTCTTTATATTGATGCATCTGAATGAACCATTGTGTGTCTATCTGCTTGTACCCATAGTCGAAGGTTGCGAGATCCGGGGGAAATGTGTTCAAGGTCTCAACTAGAGCACCACCTGTTATGTCAGCGGGCCCTGATAGTTTCCCGTCCTCGACCCTCGGGGTAAAGGGGCAGTAGCGGTATCGCTTGTCGACCACCTGCCCGTACTTGGCCCTTAGAATGGTGCCGTGGGCATAACGGAGAATCATGCCCGAAAACCTGCGTCTTTCTGGGCTGCCCCATTTGACCTCGAGTGGCAGCCTGGCTTTCAAGAAATCAGGATCTCGGGAGTATGGATCTCGCGGCATTCATAACACGCCATCGCCGTCGACAGAGGTGACATTAATTCGATCCATCATCGCCTTGATTTCCAGTGCGGGCTGCCGCTCTCCCAGTTTGCCAGAAAGATCGCGAGCATGGACAGTCCGGCACCGATCGCGATCTTCAGCCAGAGAGGTTTGAGCCGTGTTGTCGTCGTCTCATTCTTCATGGTCTGTTCTCCTCTCCCCGATTCAAGGTGTCCTGTAGTCCAAGAGGCCGGCGGGCATGTCCCGCTGGGGCTGGCTCCGGAACATGCCTCCGCTCTCGATAGGTCGAGCAGGAGATCCGATTGTGCAACGGTGAGGGCGCGATTCAGGAAAAATCGCGGAGATTTCGTGCAAATTTAATGCAAGACGGGGTACAAAGGAATTCTAAACCGTCTGTCCGACGAGCATATCTCGCGGTGGTAACGAAATCGCGAACGGCCCTGGCCTTCGACCGGGGCCTGCGTTGAGGCGCACGAATGACGCGGTGGCATCCTCGCCTTGCAACCGTTCTCTTTGCAGTCAACCTGCTGATATTCCTTCTGCCTCTGGGCGGGATCGCGGTTCTCAGGCTCTATGAGAGCGAGCTGATACGGCGAACGGAAACGGAACTGATCGGGCAGGGGGCTTTCGTGGCATCGATCTATCGATCCGAGCTGCTGCGGCGCCTTACTGAGGGTGGTTCCCAAAGCCGAGGGCTTGCCGGCCTCTCTGCGTACGGGGTCGCGATCCCGTCGGAGCGACGACGCCCGGACAATCCCGACGAGCCATGGACGCCGGTAGAAGCATCGCTGGACCTCGCCAAGGATCAGATTCACCCGCCGGCCCCCGATGCCTCCGAGCCCAACCTCCCACCCGACCCGGTGGCTGAATTGGCTGCGGAACGCGTCACTCCCGTGCTGTTGAGCGCTAGCAGGGTCACCCTCTCCGGGATCAGGGTCACGGATTATCGCGGGGTGGTCGTGGCATCCACCCGCCGGGACCTCGGCAAGTCGCTCGCGGGGCAGGAGGAGGTGAGTCGAGCGCTCCTCGGCGAGCACGTGAGTCTGCTGAGGCGGCGACTGGGAGAGGGGCCTACGCCTCCCATAGACTCCATCAGTCGCGGAAGCCAAGTCAGGGTTTTTGTGGCGGTACCCGTTCTCGAGGGCAATCGAGTGCTCGGTGCGGTGCTGTTGTCGAGAACGCCCCTGGACTTGTCCAAGGCCCTCTATCGCAACCGGTTTTATCTGTTGGGCGGCGGAGCGGTCGTGGTATTCGTGGTGTGCATCGTGACACTCTTGACCACCCGCCTGGTCACTCGACCTGTCAGTGCCTTGATCGAACAGGCGAACCTGGTGAGTCAGGGAGCAAAGGCCGCGGCTTCTGTTCCTTTGCAGAATCCTGGCACGTACGAGGTGGATCGGTTGTCGCGGGCGCTGTCCCAGATGTCTACCACGCTGGAACGCCGCGCGGACTACATACGTACCTTCGCGTCCAACGTGTCCCACGAGTTCAAGACTCCGCTCACATCGATGCGCGGCGCAGTGGAACTGCTTAGGGATCACTTTGCGGAAATGCCAGCGGACGCTCGGGAAGGCTTCCTGAACATGCTGGAACAGGACACGGACCGGCTGACAAGGCTTGTTCGGCGGCTCCTGGACCTGGCCAGGGCCGACGTCTTGCAGCCGAGTGCTGAACGGATGGTCGTGGCCCAGGTCGCGAAGCAGGTCGCAGAGCGGTTCTCCGGCGAAGGCCTCGCCGTCACCTGCGACGTTTCACCCGAAGTGGGGGCGATCGCGATGGCGCCTGAAGTCTTCGAATCGATTCTGTCGAGCCTCGTGGACAACGCGAGGCAGCACGGCGGTCACGGGGTGCAGGTCCACATCTCTGCGCGGGCTGAGAGGCATGAGGAAAGAGACTGCATCGAGATTGACGTGAGAGACAGTGGACGGGGGATCTCGGAATCAGACGCTGCCAGGGTCTTCACACCGTTTTTCACCACTGCTCGGCAGTCTGGCGGCACCGGGCTCGGTCTCTCAATAGCCCAAGCGCTTACCACGGCACACCATGGCTCCGTCACGCTGGAACCGTCTCCTGCGGGGGCGCTATTCCGCATCGTACTGCCCGTTGCGCACTGATAGCGCGCCAAAGACAAACGCCCCTGTTTCGGCCGAAGCGAGGTCCACTTGACAACAACTTGACTCCTACCCATTCTAGGGAAAACCGGTCTGCATCTCGTTGAGACAGGAACGAGGAGAGCCTTCTTTAGACCGGGTACTGTGGACGACAACTCGAGAGCCGTCCGCAGCGCACTCTACAGGAGTTTACCATGAGAAATACACCGTATATAGCTGCCGTTTCACTGTGGTCGGTGCTCTTGTTGATCTTCCTGGCGTTTCCGGCCGTAGCCGCGGGGCCGTCAGACGAGCGGCCGACCTATGCACAAGCCCAACCCATGGCAGGTCAGCCAGGTGGCTCCGGTCCGCCGACACAGGCGACTGCGGCTCCTGGGGTCGCTGACGCAACAGTGGTTGGGGTGGATCCACCTGAGAACTGCCTCAGAATACGGCGGGGTCCGTCTTCGGCCTATGAAGTGGTCGGATGCGCCAAGCTCGGAGACAAGGTGCGCCTCACCGGCGTTTTCAGCGGTGACAATAGATGGGCCCAACTCACGGACAACGGTTGGGTCTTCTCGTGCCAAATCAAGACCGATTTCAAACCGGCTGGACCAAGGGTTGCTTGCGGGAGATCCGAGCCGACCATTGAGATCCAAGAGCGTCCGTGGAGGAGGCCGGCGACTTCCAGCGAGGTGGTCGTACCCGGCCCCTATTTCGGCGGCCCAATTCGGGGCCATTTCAGATACTGGGAGCACAAGTTCCATAAACACCACAAGAAGTGACCGTCCCAATTAGAACTTGCCATTAAGAAGCACGGCTTTTACACTCACTCCAACCCTCTCCCTTCAGACGAGAGGGTTGGAGCAACTTTTCCCAGGGGGTCTAGCAAGGGAGTAGCTCGTACCAGTGGCCGATCAAACAAATGCCTTTGACGAGGGCCGTCCGCAACCCGTTCAACCAAGTCCCCAAGCGAAGTCGGGCAGGGGCGCCGGAGCCTGCCGATCGTTTGGAACACCACCAAAGGAGGCAACCGCAATGAGCGATCCGACCGTACTGGACAAGGCGTTTCACCTCATCATGAACCGCATGATCGACACCGGCCAGGCGCCGCATTACACGGAGCTCGCCCAGGAGATGGGGCTATCCACGGAAGAAGGGCGCGAACTCCTTCACAAGCTCTTTGCCGCAAGGATTCCGGGATGGCTCTTTCCCAACACAAGCTTGATCGCATCTTTTGCACCGTTCAACAACCTCCCGACCCAGTACCGGATAACAATCGACGGCCGGCAGAAGTGGTTCGCCCAGTGAGGGATTGAATCGCTGGCGGTCTGCTGGCTTTTCCCCGGAAAGACGGTCCGTATCGATTGCCCGTGTCTCGATTGCGGGCTCCCTATCAGCCTCGAAATCCGTGATGGAACGATCCTCCAGGTGGACCCCGAAGAGACCACCATTTATGTGGCGGTTCCCTTCTGGAAGTGGTTCGAAGACCTCCCCCATGCCTGAAGCAAGATGAACCTCTTCCGGTCGGAAGAGCACGTTCGAGCCTGTGCGCAGTTCGCCGCGGGGACTGAAGAAGGGATCATCTCGCTCGATGATGCGATGAAGCTTGTCTCCGGCAGCTATTTTCGTAAGCGGCTCGACCCGGATTGGGTCTCTCGCAGCCGGGAGTATGCCATGGAAATGCTCGGCACTTTCAAGGAGCTGGGCAAGACCGGCCCATTCTGGATGCGGCCGAAACAGTAGCATTACCGCGAAAGCGCGGGGGCTAGCCCGAGACTCAACCTCAAAGCGATCCAATCCGAGGAGAGAATCTCCATGTGGAAGCCAATTGCAGCGGTCCTGGTGTTGACAGCGGGCGTTCTCTATATCGTCTTCGCTGCCTTGCAGGACGTTACCAAGGACATCGTGGGTAATGGCAACCGGCGTGTCCAGGAAGGACGGCGGTTGCAGTACGGTCAACCCAAGTCCGATGATGCTCTCAATAGAGCAGAACAGAAGTACCAGGAGGCCCTGGCCTTATTCCGCAAAGTCGGCCACGGGGTAGGGGAAGCGGAAACTCTGAACGACTTGGGCGCTGTTTACGCTGATCTGCATCAGTATTCCCAGGCTGAGAAGGCTTACGAAAGATCTGTGGAACTCAAGATAAAACTCCACATGGTCGGGGGTCAGGGCCACTCGTTGGCCAACCTGGGAAGCCTCTATAGCGGCCGGAAGCAGTACGCCAAGGCTGCCGAGTGTTTCGAGCAAGCCCTGAAGGCATATGAAAACGCTGGCAGCACGACACATGTAGCGCGAACACTCAACGACCTGGGAGGTGTGCATAGGAAGTCGGGAGACTACCCCAAGGCCGTCGAATGCTATGAGAAGTCGCTTGAAATAGCCAGAAAGACAGGAAACGTTGAGGCCGAAGCACGCGCCTTGAGCTACTTGGGGAGGCTTCAGGCCGAACAGGGTCAGTATGCTTCGGCAGCGAAGTATCTTGAAGAGGCCGCTGCGCTGGGAAAGAAGCTCCGTAACCTGGAACTTGAACAATGGGCTCTGCACAGTGGTGGGATAGCTTACGAGCGCCTGAGCCAAGATTCCAGAGCGATCGAGTCGTACGGAAAGGCCCTGGAGATTGCCAAGAAACGGGGAGACGCAGAGGCCCAAACGATCCTATCCGGTTTGTTGGGACACCTCTACTTCACGGCGGGGAACTATGCCAAGGCCGCCGAGAGCTGTCTGAACGCGCTGGAACCGGCTGGAAGGCTTCCTGCTCTGGAGGTCCAAGGGAGAATCAGAGAGAGCCTTGGCCTGATTTATCGAGAGTGGGCGAAAAGCGATCCGTAAAACAGCGGCCTGAAACGCGTGAAAGCTGTTCTGGATAAGACGACGGAAAAAGATGCCTCCACCGAGCGGCTCTTTGAAGCCATAAAGGCCGGGGATGTTGAGACTGTAAAGGACCAGCTCGCGAAAGGAGCAAGAGTCGATGCGCTCGATAAGGACTACGCGACCCCTCTCGAATCGGCAGCCCAGAATGGCTCGCTCGAACTGGTGAAACTGATCCTGGCTAGCGGAGCCGATCTCAAGAGGAAGAATCGTGCCGACCGGCCCGTCCTGGAAGCTGCTTTCGCTACCGCCCTGCTCCAAGGCCACGGAGACGTTGCCGCATACTTGCTGCCGCTGATCGAGGACATCGATGCGATCGATTTGCAGGGAAGAACCGCGATCGAGTGCGCGGCCGTATTCTCGCCGGAACTCGTGAAACAACTCCTCGATCGAGGCGCTCAGGTCGACGCAAGAAGCAGAGAAGGGGTGACTCCGCTCATGGCCGCTGCCCGAGCGGGCAATGTGGAAACGACGCGATTGCTCCTCGACAGCGGCGCCGACGTGCACGCGAAGAGCAAATCGGGACAAACTGCCCTTGTGGCGGCAGCTCATGGCGCTCGTTTCCACGACCAAAGGTCTGGAACGGACGATCTCCAGGTAGTGGAGTTGCTCCTGGATAGAGGAGCTGATGCCAAAGAAGAAATTCGCAATGGCCCAACGCTTCTCATGTTGGCGGTCAGAAAAGGACACCTGCCGCTTCTCAAGAGGCTTACTGAAGCAGGAGCTGACGTAAACGCAGTGAGGGACTATGGCTGGACCGCGCTCATGTACGCCGCGGAGACAGGCCGTTCGGATGCTGCCAAGCTCCTAGTCGATCACGGGGCTGATGTCAATTTCCGAAACCAGCATGGCCTGACAGCGCTGGGACGCGCTGTGGACAGGGGGCAGAATCATATGGTGGGGCAGCTCCTGGAAGCGGGTGCGGATGCCAATGCCAAGCTTAAGGATGGCTCCACAGTTCTCATGCGTGCCGTCATTGCGGGTCAAACTGATGTTGTGGAACTGCTTCTGGACAAAGGCGCGGATGTCAATGCCAAGACTGCAGACGGCTCCACCGCACTCACCTGGGCTGCGGTCATGGAACGCCCTGAACTCGTGACGCTTCTCAGAGCGCGGGGCGCCGAAGTCACGCTCCCCGTAGCCGCGATCCTCGGCGACAAATTCGAAGTGCAAAGGCTCCTCGATGCCGGCGCGGTTGTCAATACGAGTCATGGGGACGGCTGGACAGCCCCTATGAATGCCGTCGAGAAAGGCCACACTGATATCGTGAGGCTGCTTCTGGACAAAGGAGCCGACACCAATGCACAGCGCAAGGACGGCTCGACCGCGCTCATGGATGCTGTCCGCGGCAGCCACGCGGATTTGGTGAAATTGCTCCTGGAAAAAGGAGCAAAAGTGAATCTGAAGGATGAGAATGAAGATACCGCTCTCATGGCCTCGGCCACAGGCGGGAGCCTGGATGTGGCAGAACAGCTCTTGAAGAACGGCGCGGACCTGAACGGGAGGAACAAGCAGCGGATAACCCCACTCATGAGAGCCGCTGCATCGGGTCGAACCGAAGTGGTGAAGCTGCTCTTGGATAGAGGTGCGGATTTCTCGAAGGACGCAGGTCGAGGGATCATCTTCGCGGTTGCCATCCGGAGTGGAAGTCTCGAACTGGTGAAACTGCTTCTGGACAGGGGCGCGGATGTCAACGAAGGGAACGAGCATGACATTTCGCCTCTCATTTCATCGCTATCCCAATTGGTGATAATGAAACTGCTCCTGGAGAGAGGCGCGGATGTCAATGCGAGAACCCGGCATCATGGAGACACCGCTCTGAATTACTGTATCTGGGACGGCAATGTGGATGCCATGAGGCTGCTTCTGGCCAATGGCGCCAAGGTCAATATGAAGAATCGCATAGGCTACACGCCCTTGAAATATGCGGTGAAGGACGGCCGCAAGGAAATCGCGGGACTCCTCAAGGCCCATGGAGCAGAGGAATAAGGCAGGAGAGAAGCCATGAGATCTGCATACCGGTTAGTCTTGTGCTTGATCGTCTCTGGCCTTGTTCTTGTTTCGGGGCAGGGCACGGCGGACATTACGCCGATGGATTACAGCCCGCCCCCAAGTGGCGGAGGGGTTTCACCGAAATCGCCGCATCCGACCATTCGTCTGGACGATCAGGAGGTGATTATCCGATTGAAACCTTTCACGTACACGGTGGACGCGGTCTTTCACCTGTCCAACACCGGCGAGACGGCCACGCAATGGATCGGCTTCCCCAAGAATGCCACGGGGCGTGGTCCCGGCCCGCACGGCAAGGTCAGGGACTTCATTCGATTTGAGGTGACGGTAAACCAAAACAAGGTGCCGTTCACAGAGGAGCGTGAACTCGTCAAGCCGGTGTCTGACCATCGAAACAGGTCAGTCTCGCGCGTCGAGAAGCATTCTGCCTGGCTGGTGGGGCAAGCTGCTTTCCCAGGTAATGCGACAACCACCATTCGTGTCAGGTACGAGGCACCGTACGATCATTGCGGAATGGGTTGCACGAAGGCAGTCTACATCTACGGGACCGGCGGATATTGGAAAGACAGCATCGGAAAGGCTGCTTTTATCGTAGACAGCACGGAAAAAAGGGACACAGATCGGGCAAGGGTACAGTTTTCCGTCTCTGAGGCTGAAAAGCACGCCATCCGCAAGAGGGTGATCTCTGAGAATATCGCGAAGTACGTAATCCAGGACTTCGAGCCGAACCCGGACAGCGCATTGACTGTTGCGTTCACGAAGCGTCAGCTCGGAATGAGCGGCGACGTAAACGAACTCATTCACGCCGCCATGAACGGTCGTCTGGAACAGGTGCAGGCGCTCCTGAAGAAGGGGGTTGACGTCAACGCATCGAGCGGGTTTGGCGGGCAGTCACCACTCATGAGCGCCGCATACGGAGGCCATTTAAAGGTTGCCAAGCTGCTCGTGGAAAAGGGCGCGGACGTGAATGCCGAGACCAAAGACGGCAAGACCGCACTGAAGGAGGCGCTGGGACAAGCATGGCTCGGCAGAGGGCAGCTCGAAGTAGCGAAATTCCTAAGAGATCGTGGCGCGAAGCCAAAGACCTTATCGGTTGCTGCATTTGTCGGGGATATGGACACCGTTCAAGCTCTTGCCGCAGATGGAGTCGATAGCAACGCAAAGGACACCCTGGATGAACCTGCCCCACTGAAAGCCGCTGCAATGGGCGACCGGACAGACGTGGTGAAGTTTCTTCTCGATAAAGGCTTCCCTGTCGATGCGAAAAGCAAGCAAGGACAGACTGCCCTTATGGTGGCTGCTGCTGCAGGTCACGCGGAGGTGGTGCAATTACTGCTGGACCGGGGAGCGGATGTCAACGCGCAGGATGTGCATCTCAGGACAGCACTGAACGGTGCTGTCTGGCTTCGCGGTCATCTGGAAGCTGCAAAAGTTCTTCTGGATAGTGGAGCCAATATTCATGCAAGGGATGACCCGGCCGGCCGGACGGTCCTGATACACGCAGCGCAAGGCGGTCATTTGAAACTCGTAAGACTGCTTCTGGAAAGAGGTGCTGATGTCAACGCAAGGGATAATGCAGGCCGGACAGCTCTGAGTCTCGTTCAAGGAGAGGATATCGAAGAAATCGAGAAGGTCCTGAAAGCTCACGGTGCAAAGAAGTAAGAGGAGTTTGGGCGACGCATCACATACGCAAGTCGTGGACTGACAGCCCCCCCTGAAGTGAGCAAATCTGACTGACAACGAGGCCGCAGCTACCCAGACCGTCTGGAACAAGAGGTCAGCGCATGACCGATGAGAACGCGAAGACCACGACCGTGAGCGGTCAGAGTGATGCCGAGCGCGAATCACAAGCCGGGAGACAAAAGGGTAGCCATCCTCCGGTCAAAGGGGTATCGATATTCGGCTTCGGTGCGGAATCTCGCGCCCAACAGGCAGGCCTGAAAAAAGGCGATGTGATCTCCCCGTACGACGGGGAGGGAGATCTCTCGACCGAGACCTTGGCAAATATAGCGGCCGCGACAAGCCTTCCGGGGATCTCTGTTCGTGTGGGCTTCATAAGGGACGGCGTCGAGCATTCCGTCGAGTTGCAGCCGGGATCGCTCGGTATCCGGGCAATGGACGTCATCCTTCCGGGTTCTGTTGAATCAGAGATGGTCCAGAGCCGGGATGAGCGAGCTGTCCGGGTGATCCAAAACGTATACTTGACCTTTGCACTGTTAGGGATTTTTGTCCTTCTGGCAAAACTGGCAGGCGCAAAAGATGAGGGCAACATTCCCCTAATTCTCCTTTCCACCATCTTGCATGCCGCTGTTTATTTACTCTTGCGGACCCGATCGGAAGGAGCGATACCTCTTGTCCTTATTCTATGTGCTTTCCAATGCCTCCGCTGCATCACTTTGTTTCCCTATCCGCCGGGGGACTTGAAGGAGTTGCTCCTGAAGACCATCGTGTTCTCGGCCTTTTTGTTTTACGCTTACCAGATCCTGTTCTTTTGCAGGCCGTCCGTTCGTGCGCTCTTCAAAGAAAAGGGGACCCTGGTTTACTGAGGAATGGCCGGGCGCGAGAGCTCAGCGTACGTATAAGATCCTTTCTTCCACTTGGTACAGCGTTTCTCCAATGCACTCGCGTATTCGTCCTCCGAATGGTGGCGATGGAGGCGACCGGCTCCAGAAGATTGACCGGCAAGATGCCGGCCCCACTAAACAGCCTAAAGCCGGAGACCCAAGAGAGACCATGTATGTAGGAAATGGAGTAATTGGAGCCTGATCAGTGAGGTGTCATAGCCGGTTTCTTGCCTCTCGGAGGCTTGCGGATGATCCATACAGTCCCTACCAGAGCCAGAAATACTAACGCCTGCAGAAAGAACACGTCGTTGAAAGCTAGGGAGGTGGCTTGCTGCTGCACCTGCAAGTAGATGGCCTGCATGGCCAACTTGGTGTGGCCCGCGAAGGCTCCCATTTTGAGATCCAGATACGACTTCATTTGCTCGACGGGCAAGGAAAACTGAGGATTAAATTGTGTCAAACTGTCCACCAGTCGGGACTGGTGGAATTGGGATCGGCGCTCGAGCATGGTGCTCACAAAGGCAATTCCACAGG
Organism: Desulfomonile tiedjei; assembly: GCA_016218715.1. Lineage (GTDB taxonomy): Bacteria > Desulfobacterota > Desulfomonilia > Desulfomonilales > Desulfomonilaceae > JACRDG01. The sequence goes on from JACRDG010000049.1 coordinate 11,558, forward strand.
ACGATCCCAGGTTTCTCAGGAGGCTGAAGATTGCTGAGGCATTGTTCATGCGTTCTTTGGGTACATAGGCCATGGTGAGGTAGGTTATCCCGACGAAAACGAGGGGCATTCCGATACCTTGGATCACCCGGCCCATTACCGCCGTGTGGAAGTCTATCTGTCCGTTGAATCCGGCCATGTAGTACACCGAATATGCATTGATTATCAATCCGGTGCCAAGGAGGAAACGGGCGTCTATTCGTTCCGGCAGTTTTCCCACCAGCGGGAATGTTACCACCAATAGGGCGCCTCCCGGACCCAAGACCAGGCCGGCAAGGAAGGCCGTGTACCCCATGAGCGTCTGGACGTAGAGTGGCAGCAACACCAACGCACCGTAGAACGCAAAGAAGGTGAAGAACATGACCACGTTTCCAGTGGCGAAACTCCGGTCTTTGAAGATTCGCAGGTCCAGGATGGGGTGCTCGCAGATCAACTCCCAAACCACGAGCCCGATGAGGCACACCGCGGCAACGACCGTCAGGGTCAAGATAAAATGCGAGCTAAACCAATCATCTCGCTCTCCCTTATCCAATACTATTTGCAGACTGCCCAATCCCAAGGTCAGGAGCGCTATGCCGACGTAGTCCGTCTTTTCCCCTTGGACCCTTCGTTCCAAATAGGAAGGATCGAACACAAAGAGTGAGATAAGGATCAGCGCGAGAATGCCCAACGGCACATTGATGTAGAAGATCCACCGCCACGAATAGTTGTCCGTAAGGTATCCGCCCACAAGTGGTCCCAGGACCGGTCCCAGGACCGCTCCCATCCCGAAGATTCCTACTGCCATTCCACGCTGCTCCGGAGGGAACGTTTCGAAGAGAATAGCCTGCGACAGGGGCTGAAGACCGCCTCCGCCAACACCCTGAATGACCCGAAACACGATCATTTCGAGTAGGCTGGTTGCAGAGCCGCAGAGCATTGAACTTAACGTGAACATGACGAGAGAGCCGAGCAGGTATTTCTTCCGCCCGACAAGCCTGGCCAACCAGCCGCTCATGGGGATCACTACTGCATTGGACACCAGGTATGAAGTCAAGACCCAAGTCACCTCGTCTTGGCTTGCAGAAAGGCCACCCTGTATGTGGGGCAGCGCGACGTTCGCGACACTGGTATCCAGAATCTCAATGAGCGTGGGCAACATCACCGCTATTGTGATGAGCCATTTGTTTGTCTCCAGTCTTTCCATGGTGGCGGTCCGTTGTTATTATAGTAGGGACTACGCTCATGCCCATGCGCAAGGTCGGGAGGGATTTCCAATCTTGCTTGTCAATGGTGATCTTGACTGGAATGCGCTGAACCACCTTGACAAAATTACCGGTGGCGTTTTCCGGTGGGAAGAGAGAGAATACCGCGCCTGTTCCGGCCATCATCGAATCGACCCTTCCCTTTATGGTAAGCCCGGGGTAGGTGTCTACGTCGATTGTCACTGGCTGGCCGGGACGTACATTCGTAAGTTCTGTTTCCTTGTAATTTGCCGTAATCCAGGTGTTGTCAGCATCTAAGGGAACGACAGCGAAGAGTTGCTGTCCGGGGGAGACGAATTGACCGACTTCGAGTTTTCTGTTGGTAATGTACCCGTCAACAGGTGCCTTGATCGTCGCGTACGTGAGGTTCAATTCGGACTGCCTGAGCTGGGCTTTTGCCAGTTCCATTTTGGCCTTCTGTGCGTCGGTCTCACGTTGCTTGATCTCTGCCTGCTGTTTCCCCGTGGCAGCAAGCGCAATGTTGGCTTGCCGCAGTTCTATGTCGGACTCCTGCGCGGCCCTCTGCTTCTTCGCTGCTTCCAGACTCGCACGTGCGTTCCTGAGCTGAGCCAGGACCGATTGCTCGTTCGTTACCGCATTGTCCAAAGCCTGCTGAGGCACGGCGCCGCTCTGCCTCAGAGCCTTCTGCCGAGCAAGGTCGAGGTCGGCGAGGTGAACTTGTGCTTCGAGACGCTGCACATTCTGAGCGGCGGCATCCTCTTCGTGCTGTAACTGATCCAAGGTTTCGTGGAGACTGTTAAGCTCAGCCTTTGCCCCACGCACTTGCTCGTTGGTTTGGGTGAGCTGGAGCGGTACTCCCAATTCCAGGGAAGTCAAGGTAGCCCGGCTGTCGGCCAGGTTCGCCTTGGCTTGGGCCACGGCTACCTCGTAATCTGTCGGGTCGAGGATGACGAGGGGCTGTCCCTTCTTCACCAGCTCGTTGTCATTGATAAGGAGCTTGGTCACATAGCCCGAGATGCGGGGGGTAATGACGAATGCGTTCCCATCCACATAGGCGTCGTCAGTTGAGACGTGCCCCGAAGCCCACCAGAAGTAAGCGACACCGCCTGCGATGAGTAAAAAAACGGCAACACCCGCGGCGGCCAGTTTGTACGATTTCATATTGAAGTTCATGAGGCACGTACGCCTCCTTTTCGACAGCACCAGGGATCGGTAAAACGGTTGGGCGCAGGGAACCCATGATGTCTCACCCACCGTGCCTTCCGGTTTCGAGAGCCGGCTCATCGAACGTATCTTCTTCCAGTCCGGCAGCCTCGAGTTCACTCGTGAGTTCGTTCCGGCCAAGATTTCTCATTATCTGCGCCAGGATGCGCCTCAAGGTGTCTATCTCCTCCTGTGTCAACCCAGCGAACGCGCTCTGCAACAAATCCGCCGCAACAGGAACCAACTTTTCTTTGAGACCTTTGCCTTCTTCCGTGAGAAAGACTCTGCGACACCGCTTGTCCTTGAGGTGAGCCTCACGCCTCACCAGACCCGCCTTTTCCAACAAATGCAGTATCCTGGTAAGCGTATGCTTGTCTTTCGCCGCCTTGCAGGCCAACACGCTTTGATGCATGCCATCCGCTTCCCACAGACTGCTGAGAACCGTCCACTGTTCGGGAGTGACGTTGATGCCCTTGGCACGGAAGGCTCGATGAAGCCCTCCCTTCATCTGAGTCGCGGTGCGGTAGATCATGAATCCAGGCGATTCCTTTCTTGGAAAGATTTGCAGATTCGGCGCCATGTTCAGCTCCCGAAGGCTATCTCGTTGCGTAACATGGTTGTCATGACAACGGTGTTACAACAACGATAATCATCGGTCTCTCCGTGTCAAGTCGCTCCCCTTTTTTGATGCCCCCAGGCTATCTTCCCGCCACTTTACGAAGCGGGGGCAACAGAGTATTTTGGAACGAACGTACGTGCAACACCGTGAAGAAGATCGTCTTCTTTTCCCCCGAAATGAAGAGAGGGACTGGGAAAAAGGAAAGGAAGGGATGGTGCCATGCTGAGGCAGGAAGTCCTGGAGCAATTCATCTCGGTTGTCGGCCCGGACCGCTGTAAGACGTCCCCGGAGGATCTCCTGACCTACGGATACGACGCGTGCATCTACGAGTACGTCCCGGACGCGGTGCTGTTCCCGAAATCGACGCAGGAAGCCGCGGACATCATGAGAATCGCCTCGGCCGAGCACGTGTTCGTTACCCCGCGAGGGGCCGGCTCGGGATTGGTTGCGGAGGCGCTGGCCAAACACGGCGGGGCGGTCGTCTGCTTCACCATGATGAACCGCATCCTGGAAATCAACACGGCAAATCGCTACGCGGTGGTGGAGCCGGGGGTGGTCATTTCCGAGCTGCAGAAGGCCGTTGACAAGGTGGGTCTCTTCTATCCACCCGACCCGGGGAGCGCCGCGGTGGCCACGATGGGCGGAGCGGTGGCGATGAACGCAGGCGGGATGAGGGGAGTGAAGTACGGGGTTACCCGTGACTATCTCCTGGGGCTCGAGATTGTCTTGCCCTCGGGAGAGGTGATGGTCACGGGAACCGTCACTGCCAAAGATGTCACGGGGTATGACCTGACCCGTCTGATTTGCGGGTCCGAGGGAACCCTGGCTCTGGTTACGCGCATAAACGTCCGGCTCCTGCCCAAACCGAAGACCAAGCGCACGCTGCAGGCTGTGTACAACAGCATCGACGATGCCGGGACCACGGTTTCCAGGATCGTTGAAGCCGGGATCATTCCCGCGACCCTGGAACTCATGGACAAAACGGTCATCAAGGCCGTGGAGGAATTCTCGCAACTAGGCCTGCCTCTGGATGCCGAGGCGATCCTGCTGGTGGACGTGGATGGCGGTCCGGAGTCCGTGGAGACCGAAGCGGCTCTGATCGCGGATTTCTGCAGGACTCAGGGGGCCAGGGAGGTGCGCGTCTCGCTCTCCGAGAAGGAAAACGAGCTGCTCTGGAGCGCCCGTCGGTCCGCGTTCGGCGCGGTGGCTCGGCTGAGGCCGACCTGCATGATCGAAGATGCCACGGTCCCCGTGAGCTACCTGACCTCCGCGATCAAGAAGGTGATCGAAATCTGCGGGCGCAACCGCGTCCAGGTTGGGGTCCTGGCCCATGCGGGGGATGGGAACCTTCATCCTCTGATCCTGTGCGATCAGCGCGATAAGGCCGAAATGGAGCGGGTGGAAAGAGCCATGGACGAAATCGTGGACTATGCCCTTTCTGTGGGCGGCACGCTTTCCGGTGAACACGGAATCGGCATCCCCAAGTCCAAGTACCTGCCCAAACAACTGAGTGAGACGAGCCTGAGCATGATGCGGGCCATCAAAAGAGCGTTCGATCCCTCAGGGATTCTGAACCCCGGCAGTTTTCTGGAGCAACGCGGATCATGATCGCGGAGAAGCTGAGAGAAGAGGTCTACAACTGCATCAGGTGCGGCCTCTGCATGAACAAATGCCCGGTGTACAACCAGCTTTATTTCGAAGGCGCGGCACCCAGAGGGAAGGTGCAGCTCATAAAGAAGGTCCTTGAAGGAAAGCTGGAACCGTCGGAGAACTTCTGCCGCATGCTGTCCCTGTGCCTGCTCTGCGAGACCTGCACGGTGAATTGCCCGAGCGGTGTGGCGCTCGACCGTCTCATGAAGGCCATGCGGGCCGAAGTGTCGGAGAAGTTCGGCCTGCCCTGGCAGAAACGGGCGATGTTCCATCTTCTCTCGAGCGATCGCCTGCTGCCGTTCTGCCTGTTCTGGGGCCGAACCGTGGGGAATCCGCTCCGCTCTCTCCTGCCCGCGGATGGCAAGGTGGGGACCATTCCCTATCATCGGCTTCCGCTGTTGAATCGCAGACCGCTGCTGAACCAGTTTCCGGAGGTCGTTCCGGCACTCGGACGCCGGGTGGGCAGCGTGCTCTACTTCACCGGTTGCGCGACCAATTACCTCTTTGAGAACGTCGGCCGGTCGGTGATCGCCACACTGACTCGGCTCGGGGTGGAGGTGATTATCCCGAAAGCCCAGATGTGTTGCGGTCTGCCGATCGCTCTGTCCGGGGCCAGAAAGATGGCGCTGAAGAACATCCGACGGAATCTGGAGATCTTCAGTCGCGACGACGTGGATGCGGTCATAGTGGACTGCGCCAGTTGCGGCTCAGCTTTGAAGAAAGAATACACCCATATCCTGGAAGAGTTGGGCGAGAACGCCGAAGCTGCCAGGACGTTAGGCAAAAGAGTCCTGGATGTCGCCGAGTACCTTTCCCGTTTCGAGCTGGAGAAGTTCCTGCGGCCGCTTCCAGGTCGGGTGACCTACCACGATCCGTGTCATCTCGTGCGGAGTCAAGGGGTCAGGGAAGAGCCTCGCAGCCTGCTCAAACGTATCCCCGAACTGGAATTCGTGGAAATGGAGGGTCCGGACGTCTGCTGCGGCGGGGGAGGGACCTTCCAGTGGGAACATCCGGAGGTGGCTGCGGGGATCACGAGAAACAAGATAAAAGCCATAGCGGACACAGGGGCTCAGTTCGTCGCCTCGGGCTGTCCGGGATGTCGCCTGCAGATCTACGGCAGCCTGGATACCGACGCGATTCAGGTCTTGCACCCGGTGGAACTGGTGGCCATGGCTCTGGAACGGCGCTTATCCTAATCACTCCTGTTCGAAAATACGGTGTCACACTGTGCCGACCCTATCCTGGCGAGCGGTAGGGCCCGGCGTCCCTGCCGGGCCATTTTGAACGACCGGCACGGAGGCCGGTCGCTACCATCGAAGAGCAGGTGTAGGATGCGGTGACCAACGGGAACCGCATCGTTCGAGGCTTTCTCTCGACAGGTGCGGTTCGCTTCGCTCACCACAGTCGCTACGAAGGCCTACTGGAATAGTCCGCGAGCTTTCGAAATAGTTGTCAAGTGACCAGTTTCAAGCATATCTTGATATGCTAATCGGGCACAGTTACTGGACTGAGGAGAGTTTTGACGATTCGGAGAGATTCGATGAAAAGGAAACCCTATCAGACTTCGTTCAAGTCAGTGTCCTTGAGAACCTCGATGGCCATCAGACGGCTCAGAGGGATATTGTTGGGGCCTGTCTTGGCCCTGTTGCGCCTCGTTCATTGCCCTGCTGGTAATCTTGAGTATGGCATCGGCACTTGGGAAGTTCCGTCGTCACAACCGGTTCAGATGCGGTCGCAGGTTGATTACGATCCCAAGTTGAGAGATCCGTTCTTCGTGGCAAATGAGTGGAGCTATCCCTGGTGGATTGTCGAGCATCCGGACGGCCATTTTGAAAGCACGAGAGGTATTGACGAAAGTCCTGTGAAAGACCCGCCTCGGCTAAAGCATACAGCCAAGTGTTTTTCCAGCTCTTTCGGGGGGCGAGAGCATCGGGTCAGATTCTGTGAAGCCAGGTTACTTGACATGAATGTAGTCAATCTCTTGATCCACGAGAAGAATCCAGCATATCGTGATGCACTAAAAGTTCAGATTAGAAATGGTAATTTCACGTGTCAGTACTGGACTCGTTATGTAGCTGGCCCGCCTCCAGATGGCTATGTATGGACGACGAAACGGCAAAAGCTGACTCTGGACAAGAAGTCGTACCGGAAGGGTGACGTGATCAAAGGCAGGATTGACTTTGAGTGTGTAGAGGAGGTAACTGACCCGGAAGAGGTTGAGAAATACGGCAGACTTCCGACAACCATCAAAGTGCACGGGGTCTTCAAAACGATTGTTGAGTAGACGGCTGCGACTAAACCATGATTGTTGGACGAAGCAGCAATTTCAACGGGCAGGGTTTTCGATTCACCCAAGAGGGGTGTTGCTGCTACTGTGAGATCCCTCAGAATCCCATGAACCGCAATCGCTTGCTCGTGCACGCGTCAACGCACCGGCCGCAATTGGTGCAAAGGAGATTTTGGCCTTCCCGGAACGGCGCCAAGCCCATGGGGCATGCGGTGGAGCAGTGGTTTTCGCTGCAACAGGGAGACTTCGGGTTTCTCGCTCCGGTCCCCACACGGAGGGTGAATGGGCCGCGAAAGACCGCGAGGAACGCACCTGTAGGACAGAACAGCCTGCACCAGAACCGCGGGAGGACCGTTATCTCCAGGACGATCAAGAGCAGTATGAAACCGATCTCTATCGACACGGTTCGCTCTTTGACCAGGATCATGGCCTCGGTGCTGACGATCCCCGGAGCACTCACGTAGTTCAGCACCGGGATTCCGATGGCTCCGGCGGCAATAACACCGGCCGCGAGGAAACCGTACCGGGTCATATTCGCGGTGAATGGCCGCGGAATCGACAGAGGTTCCGGCTCGGTCGTTCCGAAGAGCCTGGAACGCAGTGTTCTCCTGGCCCACGACAGACCATCCGCAATGACATGGTACGGACACATCCAGCCGCACCAGACGCGGCCGAAGAGGAGCGCGAGGAATATCGGGAAGATCGCGGCGGTGAGGAGCGGGCCGCCGACGGTTCCCGCGGCAAAGACAGCCTGAAGGATCACCACCGGGTCCGCGATGCCGAGTCCGCCGATATTGATGGCGTAAAAGGTACCCGTGACCGCGTAGATCTCGAACAGATTCAGGATGGGCACAGCGAACATGAGCGCGAAAACGCCCGCCTGCACCGCTCGTCTGTACGGCCTGTACGTCATTCCCAGCCCTCGATTTCGTTCTGGGGCTCGTACGGATACTGGAATTGAGGTTTGTCGGTGGTGCCCTGGATGTTGTATTTCCGCTCGATAAGCTTCTCCCCTTTCAACGATCCGGAGGGCGTTTCCATAGGGCCTGACACGGTGCTTTCGTGATGTTTGCGAGCCTTCCGAAAGTAGAAGCCTGCTTCGTCGACGCGCCCCATTCCCGATGGAGTGACGTTGATGGCCCGTCGGGGCCGGGTAGGGCACCGTTCCACGCAGATGCCGCAGCCGACGCAGCCGTCCAGCACCACGGGAAAAAGATTGTCCTTCAAGGTGATGGCCTTCTCGGGGAAGGGGCAGACGTTGTAGCAGGTGTTGCAGAGCGCTCCAATCCGATTGCCCGTGTTGTCCGGAAGCACGTCGTGTTCCAGGAACAGGTGGCTGTAGCAGAGCGTCACGTCTATCTTCGCTTTGCCCATGGCCGTCTGTTCGGGATTTTGCAGGTGTGTGTCGAGCGCACCGGTAGGGCAGAGGCGGCTGCAGGCCATGCACAGGTAACATGCCTTGGTTTCCGGGAAGACGTAAGGGGTGCCGATAGTCAGGCCCAAAGCGGCCCGCTTTATGGAATGGTACGGACAGACCTCGAGGCAGCGATTGCAGCGGATGCACAGGGCCATGAACCGCTTTTCATCCACAGCTCCCGGAGGGCGGAGTTGATTTTCACGGAAGTTCGTTGCCAGTGGATTCTCGCCGTGAAGGAACACCCGTGCCAGGAAGCTCTTGATGCCGTCGCTCAACTCGATTCGGCCTCCGTTTCATCGGGGCGCTGTGCCACCGGCAACGACGAGGCGTCCGAGAGGTTACCGGTGCTCGCTTCCTCCAGCGCGGACATGGGAATTGCTCCGGCCGCGATCTTCTCGATCTCCTCTTCGAAGTTGATGTACATGTGGGCTATTTCAATTATCTCGGGAATCGCGTGCTTCACGCGGTCGCAGAGGGCTTCCAACGCGGCATGGTCGTCAGCCTCGAAGTTCACGATCAACTCCGCGCCGGAATCCGACCGAGCCTGGTATGTGACCTCAGGAAACTCCTTCAGCCGAGCCAACACGGTTTCCCACATGCCCGCTTGTATGAAGAGCGCACTTCCTGTGACAATCATCCGGAATCACTCCAACAAGAGACGAAACCGCATGGGGTCATGTTTTCTCCGGGAAGGGCGCATTCACATCGGAGACGATCCTCATATCTGCGACGTCTTTTGGGTCGCCGGCCCTCTGGATCTTTACCGCGCAGATCTTGAATTCGGGCTGTTTCGAGCCGTCATCGAACGCGTCGATAGTCACGCGGTTGATCATGCGGTCCCAATCCTGATCGAACCAGGGCACGAAAAGTATACCCGGGAGCGAGGACTTGACCACGCGCGCGGGGAGGATGTTGAACCCGCGGCGGCTGGTGATCTTGACCAGGTCCCCGTTCTTGATGCGATACTGCGCGGCGTCTTCAGGGTTGATCTCCAGGTACGCGTTGGGCTGCGATCGTGCTATTTCCGGCACTCGCATCGTCATGGTGCTGCTGTGCCAATGTTCGATGACCCTGCCGGTGGTGAGGAAGAAAGGGTAGTCCTTGTCCGGCGGCTCTTCCGCTCCTTTGTACGGTCTCAAGAAGACGTTGGCCTTTCCTTCGTGCTCGTGGTCCGCGTAGAAATAGATCCGTGCCTGGGGCGGGACCTTGACGATTTCAGGCATGTCCATAATCGGGTCGTACCCCCTCACGTAACGCCGTGCAGTACCTGGGTGTTTTTCGGTGGGGCAGGGCCACTGGACTCCCTCTTCGGTCTTCAGGAGCCGGTCGTACGTGATCCCGTACAACGTGTGCTCGGTGAGCTTGACGCACTCACGATAATCGTCCCAGGCCATCCGGCAGCTCTTGGGGATATCGTCCCCGTTCCAGGGGATGAGCTTCTCCAACCCCATACGTTTCGCGATCTGAGCCGCGATCCAGAGGTCCGGTTTCGCTTCTCCGGGCGGTTCGACGCACTTGCTCGTGAGCTGGCTGCGGCGCTCGGAGCAGCCGTACACGCCCCCCTTCTCGTAGATGAACGCGGCGGGGAGCACCACGTCGGCCAGTTGGGTCGTGCGTGTCGGGAATATGTCGGCCACGACGAGAAAGGCATCCTTCATCCCTTTCACGTACTTGTGCGCGTTGGGGAGCGATTGTGCGGGGTTGGTCGTGCTGACGAGCATCGCCTTGATCGGCTTGGCAGTGTCCGCTTCAGCGCCGAGGCTCGCGAACATCTGCATAGTGTGGAAACCGGGTTTGGCATCGATGGTCCCCGCTGGAACGTTCCACGCTTTCTCGACCTGCGCCCTGACCGCGGGATTGGCTACCGGCCTCGTGCCGGGGAGCAGGTGGCACAGCGATCCGGTCTCACGGACCCCTCCGCACGCGTTGGGCTGCCCGGTGAGTGAGAACGAGTCTGCGCCTTCCTTGCAGATTTGCCCGGTAATGAGGTGCAGGTTGTGGATCAGGTTGTTCGCCCACACGCCTCTCGTCCTCTGGTTGAGTCCCATGGTCCAGAGGCTCAAGGTCGGGCCATCCGTCGCGAAGAGCCGAGCCGCTTCCTGGATGTTGGCAGCGGGGCAGCGGGTGAGTTTTTCCACCGCGTCTGGGGTGAACTGTTCCAGAAACTCCACGTATCCTTTCAAGCCGACGACCTGCTTCCCCGTGGTGAACCGGCAGAGATTGTCCACGAACCAGGTGTCGGTCCAGTTGTTCTTTACGATTTCCCGGGCCATACAGTGAAATACGGCCAGGTCGGTTCCGGGGTCCGCGGGGAGCCACACGTCCGCGATGCGGGCCGTGGCGGTAAGTCTCGGTTCGCAGACGATGACGTTGATGTTCTCGGGGTCCTTGGTCTTCTGTCGTGCGATCCGGCGAAAGATGATCGGATGGCACTCGGCCATATTGGACCCGACGATGAAGAACGTCTTGGCCTTTTCGATGTCGGCGTACGACCCCGCGGGCTCGTCGGTCCCGAAGGTAGTGACGTACCCGCCCACCGCGGACGCCATGCATAGTCGCGGATTCCCCTCGACCATGTTTGACCGGAATCCGCCTTTCCAGAGCTTGTTGAACGTGTAGCTCTCTTCGGTCATGCACTGGCCCGAGCCGTAATACGCGACCGAGTCTTTTCCATGCTTGGCGTGGAATTCCTTGAACTTCTGCACCACCAGGTCGAGCGCCTTATCCCAGGAAACCCGCTTGAACTGGTCGTCCTCGCCGCGAACCAGCGGGTACGTGAGCCGGTCGGGATGGTACATGCTCATGTATCCTTTGAACCCTTTCACGCAGAGGAATCCGAAATTGGTCGCTGCTTTGGGATTGCCTCTAAGCCCCACGACCTTCCCGCCCCTCACGCCAATGTACACGCCGCAGCCGGTTCCGCAGAACCGGCAGGTGCCCTTGATCCACTGGTCCACCTCGATCTGGTCGCCGGACGCGCCGGCCGAGGGCGCAAACGGTATATTGAGAGCGCTGGCAGCAAACGCAGCGGCCGACAATTTGATCATCTCTCTTCGGGTAATATTCATGTCATCCTCCAAGAAAGTGGATGGAACTCTTCAGGGATCAGAAGCCGGGAACGTGGAAACGCTTCTCTCTGCCTGGCGTGAACTGCTCGTACAAATTGATCTTGTGAACGGTAAACCAGTGGCCTTTATGGCAGAACGAGCAATTGGTGACTCGTGCATCCGTTGGCATTGTCTGGATCTGGGTGGAATGGCACCCGATACAGACCAGTTTGTCGGGCCGCGCGCGATAGTTGTTCACATCGCCGTGGCATACGCCGCATTTCACGCTGTTAAGCCCGTGCTTGGAACCGACCCACTGTTTGTACATTTGAGGGGTTTCTTTTATGTGGCAGTCCACGCAATTCTGCTTGCCGAACTGGACGCGGTGGCAGTCGGGAAGTTCCCCCGGAGCGAGTGGAGGTGCCTGGAACTGCTTCCAATTCGGGTCCAGCACGCCGGTCGCGGTCGGTCCCTTGGGACAATCCGGACAGTCCTTCCGGTCCGCGGCAAAAAGTATTGCCGACGTGACAGAGAAACATAGGATGATACAGAAATAGAGTGCCTTTCTCATGGTCCTCTCCTCTTGCGGCGGGCCTGCGGGACACGTTTCATTCGATATGCGATTTCGTATTTGTCATGCTTACGGTGGCTCATCGCTTGTTCTTCAAGGCCTTCAGCAGCCCCGGCACCGCGGGGGCTCCAATGCGAGTGAGCGCTTCTGCCGCACGTTGTTCGGATTCGCCCTTGCTCTTCATGAGAAGCTCAAGCAACGGATCGACCGCAGGCTCACCAATTGCCGCGAGCGCTTTTCCCGCGGCCTTGGCCGTGTCTGGCGAGCCTTTCTCAAGCTCTGCGACGAGTGGGGGGACGACCGGTTTACCAATCCTACCGAGCGCCTCCGCTGCCGATTCCCGTACCCGCGGGTTCGCGTCGGAAAGCGCGCTGACCAGCCCCGGCACCGACGCCTCTTTCAACCTGACCAGGGTAACGATCACTGCATCGCGTACGCGAGAGTTGTCGTCTCCAAGCCGTTTTGCCAATTTCGAAACTTGGGTCGCCGCGGAGTCTCCCACCACGTACAGCGCCATTGCCGCTGCTTCCCGCACCATCGGATCGTTGTCGCCGAGGGCGTCACCGAGGACGGAGGCTGCCGGAGCCGCGTCAGGGCCGAGTTCCGAGAGCACTTCTATTACCTTGAGCCTGACCATCTCGTTGGAGTGCTTCATGGCGCCGGTGATGGCCGGAACCATCTCCTTGGCGAGGGAATGCTTTTTTTGCAAGGTTTGCGCGGCTTTCAACGCGGTGGCCGCATCGGGGCTCTGGAGGTCTCTGATCACTGCCTGGGTGTCTTCGGATCCCGGAGACTTCTCCGCAGCCCGCGTTACAAAAGGGATGGCCAGTAACGCCGAGGCCAGTAAAAGAACGAGTATCACCCGGGTCAGAGCGGTCAAACATTCGCCTGGACAACTTCTCGGTTTCGCCGTCATCATCCGGCTCCTATCGTGCGAAAAGGCACTTTTCATGATGCCGTCGCGGTGCTTTTGGTGAACTCCCCGGTCTCGATGGGAACGAGGATCTTGAGGATCACCGTGAGTATCAGCAAACCGATGCCCCATATTCCCGCAGCCACCATGATTTCGGTGCCGGTGGGTGCGTATTCCCACACCTCACCCAGAGGTGCGGGGATAAACCCGGGGATGATAAGACCGATCCCTTTCTCGATCCAGATACCGACGATAATCAGGACGCATCCCAGGTTGAGCGTGGCGAAAGACTTTCGCGTCACCGGCACCAGGAAGATGATGAACGCGATGATATTGAACGTGAATGCCGTCCAGATCCACGGCACGAGCCGACCTTTTCCGTGCACCCCCGCGTACAGATATTGCAGCGGGCTAAGGTGGTGTGTGTCGGAGTACAGCTCCTTGAAGAACTCCGCACCGAGAAGGAACAGGTTGATCGCCATGGCAATGGCTATCATCTCGGCAATCTTCTGCAGGGCCTCGTCTTTGACGTGAAAACGAGAGTAGCGTCTCACCACCTGATAGAGCAGGATGCTGAGAGCCGGCCCGGAGCAAAACGCTGATGCGAGAAACCTCGGCGCGAGAATCGACGCGTTCCAAAACGGCCGGGCTGCAAGACCGTTGTAGATGAATGCGGTCACGGTATGGATGCTGACTGCCCACGGAATGGAAAGCAGTATGAAGGGAAGGATGAACCGCATGTTCACCTGTTGCTCATGATAGGCCTTCCAGAGGATGTATCCCGGTATGAACAGGTTCAGAAAAAGGTAGCCGTTCAACACCACGATGTCCCACGCGAGCATCGACCGGGGGAGATTGAGAATTCCCAGCCCTGGGAAGAGATGCCAGACCCGATCGGGCCGGCCGAGGTCAGCGGTCACGAACAGCATGCACATGATCAGAGCGCTGACTGCCAGGGCTTCCCCAACGATAACGATGTCCTTGATCGGGCCGAAGTCGTAGACGTACGCGGGTATGATGAGGAGCACCGCGGCAGCGGCCACCCCGACGAGAAACGTGAAATTGCCGATGTAGAACCCCCAGGAGACATAGTTGGTCATCCCGGTCACAATGAGCCCTAATTGAAGCTGTTTCACGTAGGCCGTGATTCCCGCACCGGCCAAAGCGAGGAGGAAGAACACCCAGACGTAATACACGGGCGGCCCGGTCACAAGCCTTCTTACAGCCCCTACGATGAATCCGGATCTCTGCATGACGTTCCTCACCCGTCACTCGAAGAAGTAATAGAACTTCGGCTGCGTGTTCAGGTCTTCCTTCAGCCGGAAGACTCGCTTGGTCCTGATGATCCGGCTCACCTCGCTGTCCGGGTCCAGGAGATTTCCAAACTTCCTCACCCCCACCGGACAGACCTCCACGCACTTGGGGTATTTTCCTTTCCGCACTCGCTGAATGCAGAACGTGCATTTCTCCACCACGTTGCGCATGCGGGGACGATTCCCGAGGTAATGTGTTTCGGTATTGACCTCGTCTTTCGGAATCACCGGGTCAGCGAAGTTGAACCAGCGCCCCATGTACGGACACGCAGCCATACAGTAGCGGCACCCGATGCACCAGTTGTAATCGACCACCACAATCCCGTCCGGCTCGGTCCACGTGGCCTGCACCGGGCACACTTTCGTGCAAGGAGCGTTCGCACAGTGCTGGCACTGAACCGGCATGTAGTAATAGCCCTTCTGGGGAACCTCATCCGGATTGTAGTAGATGTCCGAGTGCTCCAGATCCATGTCTCCGTCTTTGAATCGGAGGACGCGGATGTATTGGATTTCAGGGTCTCGGCTTTGGTTGTTTTCTTCCACACAGCCGTGCACGCACCGCCTGCATCCGATACAGCGCTGGATGTCGAGTGCGTACGCGAAGAGCGTTCCGTCGATGGGGGACTCGGTCCCCACTACAAAGTCTTTTCCGTACTTCTCCCGATATTCGGCTTTCAGACGTTCTGTCGTCTCATCGATCTCTTTCTTCGTCATCCTCCGGAAATTGTTTTGAATGAACTCTTGCCACGTGCAGGAATTGACCGCGAACATGCCCATCACGGCAGCTGCGCCGGCCAAGAATGTGCGCCGACTGAGGTCTGTGCCTTGCTGTTGAGGAGACCCAGGCGATGGGTCCGACTTGCGTTCCCGATCGCCTTTATCCGGGACAGCCTCGTTCATGAATCGCCGATCGCTCATGGCTTCCAACCCCCCTCTGAGGCCGCGGTCTCTTTGGGCGTCCACGGTTTATGCGGAGGGGGCATAGGTTCCAGCGGCTTGAACCGCGGAGAGTGCGGATTATGGCAGTTCACGCACAGGTAGTAGGTTTTTGTCCCGTTCCAGAAGCCCGTCCTCTTTCCATGGATACCGTACCGCCAGTCCCTGAACTTGGTCCCGTGACATTTACCGCAGAGAAGATAGGAACGGTCGAAAGGGATCAATTTCCCGTCGCTGAGCGGAATCAGATAATCCCTCTGTTCCGGGTGATGGCAGTCCAGGCACCACACCCGCACCCCGCCGTGATTCAGTTTGATGGTAGTGTGAATCAGCAGCGGTTCTCTCCGGTTGTGACTGATGGGAAAGTCTTTCTCCGGGCCGTGGCACGCTCGACAGGGGGTGATGGTTCTTGGGAGCGGGGCGAAGGGGACCGGGAATTCTTCTCCCGGCTTACCCTCCGGCTCCAGAGGTTCAGTGAGGATTTCCGTCAACTCCGGCTGGCGCTGAAAGAGCTGTTGTGCCTGTGCCGGGGTCGCGACGAGTACCCCGTTCCAGGCGGCTAGCCCGACAGCCAGACCCAAGAGAGAGACGATGAGGATTGGCCCGATTCCTTTCATGGATTCGCCCTCGTAAAGAGGCGGTACGTGAACGAGAACTACTTGGCCTCTTTGCCGCCGTACCGTTTCTGGTAAAAGTCGTCCAGCCTCTTCAGTTCCTCTTTGCTCATCCCTTCTTTGTACCAGCGGTGCATCGGATCTTTGTACACGAACTCATTGAGGATCGGCTCGGCAGCGGCCTTGCCTCCCATGACGGTCTCGACTTCCGGGAGGAATCTTTCGTAAAAGTGCTTGGCTACCTCGTACATGCCGTGCCACCACGTATAATCGGGTCCCATCATAGAGGCCCCATGGCGTGCACGCCGCCCTTCATGATGCCACAGCTCATAGTATATCCAATCCAGCTTGTCGTCGAAGTCGGCCTTGGTAATCTTGCCCGTATCCATGAGTTTCTGCCGGATCTTGGTCGCAGGGATCGCGAACTTGTTGTTGTACAATTCCACCAGGTTGTCGAACTGCGTATAGTGGCCGTCCACCATCGGATCCCCGTGGCATTGGCGGCACACATCCTTCATGTTGTCGCGGCGCTGCTTCCAGTTTTCAAGCTTCTTGGAAACCGGCGGCCGCAAAGTCCATGAAATGCGGCTTCCCACGTCGTGCGTCGATTTCTGATTGGGAGTGGCGCTGATGTGGCAGGTGGCGCACGTTGCGGTGTCTTGATAATCCACCCCGACGACCCACTGGTTCTGATCCATGTTCAGCTTATCCCGAAACGCCTGGTACAGAATGCCGTGCTTGGATTCGGTATACACCTCGATCTGTGGGTGGTCCGGTCCGAGGTGGCACTTGCCGCACGCATCGGGTCGTCTGGCCTGTTCCTTGGAAAAGCGGTGCCGGGTGTGGCAGGCCGAGCAGCTCCCCTTGCTCCCGTCCGGGTTGATGCGGCCGATTCCCGTATTGGGCCACGTAGCAGGATCGAGTTTCCCGTCCTTGAGGACCTGAACGTTGGACCCGTGGCACTGGCGGCAACCTGTTACCTCGCATGCTTTTCCACCCACGACCGTCCCGAGGTAGTTGTCCAGGGAGTTCAGGATGTCCGCCCCCTTGGCGTGGTGCGAGCCCTGCTGCTGCTCGAACTGCTCCTTGTGGCAGCGGGAACAATCCTTGGGGCTCACGATGGTGGTGATCCAGAATCCCCTGTGATCGAACCCGCCAGGATTTCCGGGTGTGGAGCCGTTCTTCTTTTCAGCCTTGTGGCAGTCGTAACAGTTCACTCCTGCCTGGCCCATTCTCCCCGATTTCCACATTCTGAACAGCCCGGGCGATTTCAGCTCGTGGCACTTGATACAGACTTGCCCTTCAGGCGACCCGTACAGCTTCGGATCGACCTTGACCTGGGCAGAGGCTGCAAAAGGACAGGCCAAGATTGCCAGTGCGACCAGGACAAGAATTCTTCTCATGGTTCCACTCCCTGTGTCCGTGATAAGGCCCCCGAAAACATGGACTTCCCCTGGATTTGGCCGGAAAAGTAAGAAAGACCCCCCGTAGGAGACGGTTTCCAAATCGACCCCTTTTCATCAGTTTCCATTGTGCCACCTTGTCAAGTAAAGGTGCAGTAAAAATGTGTAAAGCCCGCGTAAATGTTTCCCCCTTTGGCAGGGTTCAGCTCTGCTAACTCCTTGATTCTATTGTCGGAGGCGCCATTGACAAGCGAGGGGAAAGCGGGTATGAATGGAAATAAGCCCCTCGAATTGGGAAAAATCCCCCCATCCGGCCGCGCATGGATGAGTTCCACGATGTTTGACCGCCTGAAGTCATCATTCGGCCATCGAATCTCCTTCAAGTTCATCATCACCAGCGCGTTGGCGACGCTCGTGATCTTTCTCCTTGCCTTTGCCTGGTTCTCCGGCAAACAGGAACAGCACATCATGGACCAGGTGAGGAAACAGGCCGTAATCCTGCATCAGCAGTTGGTCTTGACGCGTAGATGGGTCGCGGACAACAAATGGGTCCTGGTCGCCAAGACCCCGGAGATGCGCTCCAGCCCGTTTCTGGAGGAACCAGAGGTCAAGGACGCTGACGGCAGGGTGTACACCAAAGTCCTTCCGTCAATCATGACGAAAGTGCTTTCAGACCGCGCGCTCAGGGACGGGCTCTACTCATTCAAGCTCGTTGACGCAAACCCGCTCAATCCTGAGAACAGCCCCGACGCTGTTGAAGCCGAAGCGCTAGCCTCGTTCCGATCCGGTGATAACCAAGGCCTCTTCAAGACCGAAGGCAAGAACGGCAAGGCGGTCCTCAGGTATGTCGCGCCGCTGTTCATCGACGAAAGCTGTCTGCAATGCCACATGGCGCAAGGCTTCAAACCCGGCGACGTCGGAGGAGCGCTGAGCATCTTCATACCCATGGACGAGGCCCGATCCGCTATCAACCGCAACAGGATCATCCTGGTGATAGGGGGGGTCAGCCTCGCGTGTTCGCTGGTGCTGTCGCTGTTCGTGGCCACGCGTTCCATCGTGTTCAAGCGGATCGGCGAGATCCGCACTGCCATGAATCGCTTGACATCCAAGGAGCCCGCAGCCGCGGAAGCCGCCACCGGCGATGAATTGAAAGAGATTGCCGATATCTGCTACCTGCTGGACGAGCGGATGAAGAGCCAACACCTCGAACTGGAACGGAAGATCGCCGAAGCCACACGGGACCTGTCTGCAACCAACCGGAACCTGGAAGCGGCCAACGAGGAATTACGGAGACTCAACAAGGCCCGTGCCGATTTCTTTTCCGACATTTCCCACGAACTGCGCACGCCTCTGACCAACATCAAGGGCGCGGTGGATCTTCTGGACCGGAAACTGTCGTGCCAGGACCCGACCTACCTCGATATTGTCCGGCGAAATACCGATCACCTCATAAAGGTGGTCGTCGATTTCCTCGATTTCTCCAGAATTGAATCTGGTCAGCTCGATCTGAACCTCACAAGTGAGTCTCTCAAAACGATTGCCGAGGACGCGATCTTCTCCCTGCGTCCCGAGGCGGAGAGGAAATCCGTAGCGCTGGCCCTGGAAGCAGACGCTGATCCCCCGCTACTCCTCGATCGGCAAAGAACGTACCAGGTATTGACCAACCTCTTCTCCAATGCAGTCCGATACGCCCCGGAGTACTCGACGGTGCGCATCGACGTTCGCGCGACGCCTGATTCCGTGGAGGTCTCGGTCAAGGACGAGGGCCCGGGAATTGACCGACAGTATCACACTTCCATATTCGAGAAATTCTATCAGGTCCCGGGTGGTAGCGATGCGACCCTGCATCGAGGGTCTTCGGGCATCGGTCTTGCCATATGCAAGGGCCTTGTGGAAGCCCACGGCGGGCGGATATGGGTTACGAGCGAACCCGGGAAAGGCGCGCGGTTCACATTTTCCCTACCGAGGCGGTTAGACGATGCCTGCTGACCGGATACTGGTCGTGGACGACGACCCGGATATCTTGAAGATCCTCAAGGATAACCTGGAACTGGACGGTTACGAGGTGGCGACCGCTTCTGCCGGAAAGGAGGCGTTGCATTCTTTCGAGACCTTCGAGCCGGCGTTGCTGGTCCTCGACCTCGGGCTCCCCGACATTGACGGAATTCAGGTGTGCCGAGCAGTCAGGCACAAGTCCGACGTGCCGATCATCATGTTGACCGCGCGGGATCGCGTCGCGGACAAGGTGGTCGGCCTGGAGTGCGGGGCCGACGACTACCTTGTCAAGCCGTTCGACTATCTCGAGCTTGCCGCGAGGATCAAGGTCTGTTTGCGCCGCAGAGGAGCGTGCTCCGACTTGCCTGCCACGATCGAAGCCGGAAACCTTCGAATCGACATGAACAAGAATGCGGTCTCGAAGGGAGGCGAACGAATCGACCTCACCCTCCGCGAGTTCAACATCCTCGTGTTACTGGTGAGGAATCCCGGAAAGGCGCTCAGCAGAATGGATATTCGCCAGGCCATTTGGCAGGGCGGGGATCTGTACAAAGATAGCAGGGCCATCGACGTCCACATCCAACACCTTCGCGCCAAGCTCGAGACCAACCCTCATGACCCGACCTACATCATAACGGTTCCCGGCGTAGGATACCTGTTCTCACCCTCCGCCGATCGAGACGAAACGCAGCAGCAGTGATGCGAGCCTGGACCGGATACGGATCCAAAGGCTCGCTCTGCAACAATCGATGAGAGGTCTGCACACCTGTCTCAAAGAGGTCCGGTCGGTCCGGGACACTGCCGGCCCTCGCCCGCAGTGTTCCTGCGCGTTTTGTCTTAACGGAATCGCTCCGTTCTCGCCGAGCCAACGGACCTGGTCCGGGAGAGGTTCTCGCCGCCCGATCCACGTAGGTACAAACGATTGCGCAAGCAGTCACACACATGGGCCGTTTCCTTCTCTGCACGCCTATGACGTACTCTTCCGGATTCACTTTGTCACGCCAGGTCTTCTTGACTATTGTGGTAGAAACGGGTAGCAATACTCTACGGTAGAGTCTCTACACTTGGCCTAATAGCCACGTTTTTCACGGCTGGCGGCCCAATGTCCGGATGGTCGGGGTCACTGGTACGGAGAGGTAAAACGTTCGGGCGACTCAGTTTTCTTGTTCACTCCTGTTTTCGGACATTCTCCAGAGGGGGCCTCCCGTAATGCGGGCAAGAGAAAGAATTGACACGGAAACGCTGTATAATCCCCTTAAACAGCGTCAAGTGGGACAAAGTCAAGCCAGGAAGGGAGGAATCGTGCCATGTCTCTTGAGGATCACGAGGCCGGCATCATCACGGGCCTTGCGTCGCAAGAGCCTGCCGTTTCGTGGCTACGGGAAATGAAAACCCGCGAGCAACAGGCAATGGTATTTCGGGGCGTCCTTGCCATGGCGTTGAGACGAACGACCACCGCTGTGGTCCGCCATACTCTCTGGACGCACTATAACGTCAATACCACGGACAAGGAATTAGAAGTGCTGAAGGATCGTCTGGTTGCGCTAGGCACGTTTGGGCCTTCCAGGAGCTAGCAGCATCGGGTGTGGTATGATCCAATACAACGGGATCGTGTCACACCCAACCTTCCTGCCGCCCATGACGCAAGAATGGGCACAGGGTTTTGCCCAAGATCTCGGATTGGTTTGACGGTACCCTCATTCATGCACCTGACTGTGCTGGCTCCCCACCAAATTCAACGAGAAAATCTGCAGTATTCCTGCAAAATATAAGAAAATACCATCGTTGTATTGAGAGTCCGGGCGGCCGATCTGTTTCGGACACAACTTCTTGGCAACCTCTATAAGTTTCGTTGTTGCCGTCTGCCTATGGAGTTGGCCCTATCCGAACATCAACCATTCCGGGCGCAGGATAATCAGGGCTCCGAGGATCAGGAGGGCCACTGCACCCACGAGATTCGCCCAGTGCACGTACCTGCCGGTCAGACCGGTGACCTCGAGGGTTGCCATGGCCGTGAAGAACACCAACAAGTCGTCGAGCATGAACACCAGGATGTACAGCAACAGGTAAGCATGGTAGTCCCAAACCGGCAGGTCGCTGAGTGCCAACACCTGGGTGTACACCGCGGGTATCCCCGCGGAACAGAGGAGTTCAACCACGTTGACCGCGAACGCGAGCAGCACAATCCCCGTGGCTGCTATAGCAAGGCTTGGCTCCGACACCAGGGCACGCAGCTTCGCAAACACGCGCTGGTGACGTTCGGACGCGGCGAGGTCACAGACCTGCGCGGGATTGAGGAAGAACTCCCGAAGCGTGAACGCACCCGCCGACAGGGCAACCACACCGATCCCCACGCGGATCCAGATCACCATGCCAACGAAAAGCAACACGTTGAGCCATGCTGCCATGATGAGGTAGTACACGAATGCGGACGCAGCCAGGAAGGTGACTCCCAGCGCCCAACGCCGACGCTTGTTCCTCATCCCCACAAGCAGTCCCATGAGAAATACGAGCGTCCACATGGCGCACGGATTGAACCCGTCGGCAGCGCCGAGCACCACGGTCAACGCGGGGAGCGAGAGATGGCGCGTGGCAATCGAGCCAATGATTGGCAACCGTATCGTCTCTGGTAAACGCCGGCCGGGACTCGGTGCGGGTCTCTCGTCTCCGACCAGGGGCGGTTCTCCTGACAGCACCGGCCGCACACGATCGGCACACCTGCTCGTGAGGCAAACAAATGCTGCTGCCCTCAACTCGGTGCCGGTCGAAGTGTCGTCGTAGTACCCCGCGAAAACCCGATCACCGATGACGATGAACGGCACGACCGGGTCTGCGATGCGATGCAATTCCGCGATCTTGCCAAAGACGTCCCGATGGAATGGGTTTCGCGTTATTTCGAGCCGATGCACGCGAATTGATGGTTCTTCGCTTTCGAGCCGGCCCAGAAACGCCAGCGCTCGTTCACAATGCGGGCAGCCGTTGGCCCAGAATACGTATACGTCCGTGCCCGCGGACGGCTCGCCGGTTTGACCGGATCCAGCCGCCAATGCTGTCAGGATGACGACAGCGAGAAGAAGTAACCGTGGCACAGCAAACAGTCCTTCCGTTTGACCGCCACACGAATCAACATCCGTTTCGGCAGTCCGTGGTGGTCTCAACAAACATCGTAACAAATCATCCGTTTCGAAGCGAGTTTCAGGTTCTGTCCGGAACGTCAATCAATAAGGTCAATATCGCCGTGTCCCTTGCCCACTGGCGTGAGCCCCAGAGGCCAAGGCCTCGGGGAAACACAGGATGGAGCGCCACTGCGGCAGAGGCAGGATTGCACCTCGAAGGGGGCTTCGCTTCGCTTACCATAGTCGGTACGAAGGTGTCCGCAAAAACGTCACCGTATGTGTGCAATGGTGCACCAAGCCTCAAGGGGCCGCGCCACCCATGCGAGGCCGACCTCCGAAGCTGAACGAGAATTGGCCAATCCGGCCCGGGTCAATCTTTGGTCAGATCACGCCTGGTGATCGGCAGCCTCCGAATCCGTTTGCCCGTTGCAGCGAACACCGCATTGGCAACGGCCGGCGCGACCGGCAGTACTCCCACTTCTCCGATACCCGTTGGTGGGGCTGTGCTCGGAACGATGTCAACCTCCGCTTTGGGCATCTCCTCCATCCGCAGGAGCGGAAACTCATCGAAGTTGATCTGCTCTGCCCGTCCTTTCCCAATGGTGATCGAGCCCTTCAATGTAGCGGTCAAACCGAAAGCGATGGCGCCGGACATCTGTGCTTCCACGATCTTCGGATTGATTACTGTTCCGCAATCAACGGCACAGACCACGCGATGAACGTTCAGCTGCCCGCCCTTCAAGCGGTTTTCGGCTAGGACGCTCCCGGAAGTTGCCTCTTCCCGGGCGTCTGCTCGCTTTGCTCCTGAGTGATTCAGCCTGATGCAAGGTGTGTGGGGAGCGTAGCAGATTCGGAAAGAATCAGTCAAGAAAACCTGCTGGTTACTTCATAAATGAAGTCTAATCGCGCGAAATTGTTCGAACCTTGGTGAATCAATTGAGAAGTTCGAAGTCCATCAGGAGGTTAACCCAAGTGGTTAATGGTGGCACGGAGATTGCCCAAGACCAGGGGGAAGTGAACGAGTGGGTGCTCAAGAGTCAGTCGGCAAGGAAATCTTCTTCTCTTGGGCTTCTTGCTTCTCCCATTTCTGCCTAAGCGCCCTCGATCCCGCGTCAATCATTCTATCCCGTTGCTGCCTGGTTCTTGTCTTGGCTTCTTCTATCTTGGCGAAAAGTTCCTTGGGATCGTAAGGTTTGAGCAGATAGTCAAACACTCCCCACTCCATGCCTTTGATGGCAGGTTCGAGCGTATCCCGGCATGCTAAAAGGACGATTTTGATCGCAGGGAACGACATCTGGATCTGCCGCAACCGGCTGAAGCTTTCCGAGTCCAAGAAGTGCGCGTCATAAAGGACCACGTCGAAGTCAGGAGTGAGTTCGAGCAACGTCAAAGCTTGTTCGGAACTCGTGGCTACCGACACCGAGATTTGCTTGTGGGAAAGCATGATCTTGGTGGTATCCGCGAAAGCAGCATCCTTGTCGGCCAGCAAGACTTTTGTTGCGGTCATCTCAAGGCCTCCCCTCGGCACTGAAACACGTCGTTTTTCATTATAACAGAAGATATTATCCGGTATTATGCAGTGGTCTTTCCATTTTGACCGTTTTGGCTGCCTTGAGGGGCACAGAAGTCGCCCTGCTGACCTCAAATGGTTTCAGCGGCGTGTCCCCCGCGAGCGAACGCAGGTCGAACCGTTCTCCGGTTCCCGAAAAAGTACTCTTTCCCCGTTTCTGAGCGTACATCGCCGCACGATGCGCGGTCAAGGATAATCGCGCACATGCCCCCGGTCGGGAAGGGGGGGAACGGACGCGCTCGCTGAGAAGGTGACGGGGTCCCGCGGGGAGGTATACTCGGATAATGGTTAGGCCATAAGCGTGCCAAACTCAATCACGATCGGTCTTTGGTGGGTCCGCGGCCTTGATCTGCCAAAAATTACCGCAAATCTACATCATGCCAATAGGTTAGCCCGTAGAGTGGATAATTACTTGAAAGGACGACCGATTCAGAATTTACTGACGATTTACTGACGATTTACTGACGCCATCATAGGGGTCTGGTCCCAATGATGTCAGCAGGTTATTGGTGGAGGCGGCGGGAATCGAACCCGCGTCCGAGAATCTTCAGCCGAAGGCGTCTACATGCTTATCCCGACTTTTGTGTCTCGTCCGAGGGGACCCGATCAGGCGCGGTTCCCGGCAGACCAGCCCGCTAAGCTTTTCGCGTCAGCCCCAACAGGCACGGGGCATCAGCTATCCCGCTGTGCTCGCTTCTTCCATCCCCACGGGAAAAGAACGGAGAAGCGCTAGCCTACGCGGCTAGAGCGTACTCGTAGTTATTGGCGAGTATTTTTATGCACCGGCGGATTAACGAGTCACCGGAGTGCTCGACATGCAGCCTTGACCTCAACTATCCCCGTCGAAACCGGATCGCCCCCGGGGAAACCGATGGTCAGCCAACTCATTGATATGGACACTCGACCCATGCTTTGGTTTCACGATCAGTGCTTCAAGCGGACCGTTGACGATATTTCGTCAGCCGCTCCAGCTCGCGACGCAAGTCTTTCTTCTTGATCGCCTCGCGCTTGTCATAGGTCTTCTTGCCACGGGCCAGCGCCAATTCGACTTTGACCTTACCATCCTTGAAGTACAGTTTCAAGGGAATCAGCGAAAAGCCTCTTTCCGTGACCTTTCCCGTGAGCTTCTTGATCTGTTGCCGGTGGAGCAGGAGCTTGCGCTCTCGGAGCGGATCGTGGTTGTCGCGATTCGCAGCAGCGTAAGCTGAGATGTGCGCATCCACCAGGAAGACCTCTCCTCGACGGAACTTCGCATACGAGTCGGAGAGGTTCGCCCGTCCCTCCCGTAGCGACTTCACCTCGGATCCGAGAAGCACGATCCCCGCCTCGAAGGTCTCCTCGATCTCGAAATTGAAAAAGGCCTTCTTATTCTTACAGATGATCTTTACGTTTTCGTGCTTCGACATCCTATGGCCTACGTCTCGTCCACGAAATAGTCCGTGGGGAAACGCTTCTTGATCCAATCGCTCAGGTACCCCCGAATCTCACCGGCCGAGTGCATTTCAAAGGCTCGTCGGGTCAATTCCATGCATTCGTCCAGGCTGATGGATCTGATCAGCTTCTTGACCATAGGTATGGACAGCGCGTTCATCGAAAGCTCGTTGATCCCGAGGCCTAAGAGAATCGGCACGCTCACCGGGTCCCCCGCCATTTCTCCGCACATCGCGATGGGGACCCCTGTGGCCTGGCACACACTCGTGGTCTGGCGTATCAGTCGGAGAACCGCGGGATGAAGCGTGTCGTACAGGTAGTTGACGTTCTCGTTGACGCGGTCGATTGCTAACGCATACTGGATGAGGTCGTTCGTCCCGATGCTGAAGAAGTCTGCTTCCTTTGCCAGGAGATCCGCAATGGCCACCGCGGACGGGACTTCCACCAAGATTCCCACCTTGATCCGTTCGTCGAAGGGGATACCCTCGGAGCGGAGGTCGTCCTTGACCTCCTCGATAATCGTCTTGGCGAGCTGAGCCTCCGTGAGGCACGAGATCATCGGCAGCAAGAGCTGGCAGTTTCCGAGAACCGCGGCCCGCAGTATCGCCCGCAACTGAGTCCTGAAGAGGTCTCTGTGGTTCAGGCACAACCTGATGGCACGCATTCCCAGCGCGGGGTTGGCTTCCGGAGAAACCTTCAGACTCGCCGCGAGCTTATCCCCACCAATGTCGAGGGTTCTGATGGTCACCGGATTCGGCGCGTTCCGGATCAGCACCTGTCGATAGGCTTCGTACTGCTCTTCTTCTGTGGGGAGATCGTTCCTCCCCATGAAAAGATATTCGGTGCGAAAGAGTCCGATCCCTTCCGATCCGTGTGCAAGGGCAATCTCCACTTCGTCGAGCAGCTCGATGTTCGCGGAAATCCTCACTGAGCGGGTGCCATCCCGCGTCACTGCGGGAAGGCGGCCATATGCCATCACCGCTTCGTGATACTTGCGGTACACGTCCTGGCGTTCCCGGTAGCGGTATATCATTTCCGGATCGGGGTTGAGAATCACGACTCCGGTGCTGCCATCTATGATGATGGTGTCACCGCTCTGCGCTACCCGGGTGATATTCTGGAGACCGGTCACCGCTGGCAGTTTCATGGATCGCGCCATGATGGCAGTGTGGGAAGTACGGCCGCCCATGTCGATGGCAAACCCTAAGACCCGCTCGCTCTTGATCTGGGCAGTGTCCGCGGGAGAGAGGTCGTGAGCCACCAGGACCGAATGCGGCGGTAACTGGTGAATCTTGCTCTCGGAAGGGACCCCCATCAGGATCCTAAGAACCCGCTCACCGACAAAATGAATGTCGCGTGCCCGCTCTCGGAAGTATTCGTCTTCGGTCGTCTCAAAGGCCGCGGCAATCTTGTGCATGACCTCCGAGAGGGCCCATTCTGCATTCTGTCTTTCCGACTCGATGGCCTTCTTCGTTCCCTCGAAGAACATCCGGTCTTCCAAGAGCAGGATTGAGGTCTCGAAGAGGTACGCATGATCCGCGAGGGGGTGATCCGGGCCGATGGTGCTCTTGATGCTCTTCAATCGCTCGGCTGCCGATTTCACCGCGGCCTCGAAGCGGCCGATCTCGGAAACGACTTCTTCCGGGTTCAGGATTCTCTTGGGACACATCTCCGTGGCGAAGCGTTCGATCGCGACCACTTGACCGATGCCCACGCCACCTGACGCAGCAATCCCCTTGAGAAATTTGTTCGTATCGTTTTCTACCGGACCGACGCCTGGCTCTGACATATCTCTGTATTCCGCCTCACTGCGATTCTTCATCCGTGATCAGTCTGCCTATCTCTTCGATGGCCTGCCGGCAATCGGGTCCCTCGGCTCGAACAACTATTTCGCTGCCCGGGGTCGCAGCCAGGAGAAGCAACCCGAGCACACTTCTGGCATCGACCTCCACACCGTCCTTCGAAACAGTCACCTTCGATGCGAAGTTTCTCATCGTTTGAACCACGGTGGTAGCCACCCGGGCATGGATGCCTAGTTGATTGCCTACGGTGAGCGTCTTTTGAAAGCGGTCGGCTTTGGGTTCCATAAAAATCCGTCCCGAGCGTCTATATTCCAAATGTAATGAGCACGATCACGGTTCCTGCAATGGCCGGATACACCAGGAACCTGAGCGAAATTTGTTCCTTATCAGAACATATGCCACTCCCGCAAGAGCCGCAAGCAGCCGCGACCAGAGGTCGAACCGAGAGCGTCTCTGCTCCTCCATTGACCGTAAGGAAGCGGTCACGAGAATTCCGGCGGCAAGTCCTGCGCCCAGAGCAATGCCTGGCAGTATCACGCGAATCGTCAGTTTCAGGTCCGGCGCGGTCAATCCCTGGAGCGCCGCCACCCCTTCTCTCGAACCTCTGCCGAACCCTCCTGCGCAAAAGAACAGCTGCGGCGTGTTGTAGACCCTTGGGAGAGCCAGACTCCCCACAACGGAACCGAAACAGGAGAGGCCAAACAAGACTCCCAACACCGCAGCGAGAGACCTCACGTTGCTCCAGAAAAGGCGATCGCCGTAAGCCACCAATGCGGCGATAACCCGCTTGCGATACGAGACCACCGCTGCCGCGTCAGGGTCTCTCTCGAATCGTCCGGTAAGTCCGACGAGGAGGGGTCCCATTGCCGGATGTGCGTTTCCCAGTTCCAGATGTCGCTCTACAACTTGGTTGCGTTGCGGATCGTCAGGATAGAGCCTCTCCAGCGCAGGGTAGATGCAAAACAAGGAGCCTACGTTCTGCATTCCTTCGTAATTCCACAGGGTTTCGAGAAAAGAGGATCGCCGCAATACGCGATAGGCAACCCTCTCCATTCCCGGTGGTTCATCACCTTCCTGGAACATGAGTCAAGATTAAACCAACGCTTAACAGGTGTCAATGACCCCCGTCCATGCAGCGGGACAAGAAATCGAAGTGCCACTAGCCTCGTTTCCACCGTGCGAGAACCGAGGGCGTTTTCTACCTTGACAAGCGTCCAATGATTCCGCTACGCTACCAAGGCCCCCGTCTGTCCGTGCAGGCGCACACGTCACGTTTTTTGAGGAGGGTAGGTGGCATTCCAGCAGGTCGCTCGCCGAATCGACGAGCTGGCAGACGAATGTGTGAATTTTCTCGTCAGGATCTGCTCGATTCCGGCAATTGGCCCGGAAAGCCAGGGAACCGGCGAAATGGAAAAATACCGCGTCATTCGGGACGCGGTGCTCACCATGGCGCCAGACCTGGTTCAAGAGATCCATGCTCCCGACGATCGGGTGCCCGATGGGACGAGGCCCAACCTTCTGGCGATCTTCAACGGAAAGGAGACCTCCAGAACCTTCTGGATTCTCAGCCACATAGATGTCGTGCCTCCCGGTGAACGCTCGCTGTGGGACCACGATCCGTTCGAGCCCAAGATTCATGAGGGCTTCGTGAGCGGTCGCGGGGTCGAAGACAACGGTCAGGCTGTCGTCGCGAGCATCTTCGCTGCCCGAGCGGTGCGGGAAACCGTCGGATTCGGCCTGAACGTGGGGTTGGCTCTGGTTTCGGACGAGGAATCGGGGAGCAAATTCGGACTGGATCACATACTGAAGACTCGGCCGGACATCTTTAGACCCGAGGATCTGATCGTAGTCCCCGACGCGGGGAACAAGGATGGGGATCACATCGAGGTGGCAGAAAAGCACCTGTTACACATTCGGTTCCGGGTGAAAGGGATACAGGGGCACGCCAGCCGGCCCGATCTGACGCGCAATACGCTCAGGGCGGCATCTTATCTTATCGTGGAGCTGGATCGGGCTCTACCGGCCGCATTCGCGGAGGCGAACCCGTTTTTCAACCCCCCGGTAAGCACGTTCGAGCCGACCCGGAAAGACGCCAACGTGCCCAACGTAAATACGATTCCCGGGGAGGATGTCTTTTTCTTCGATTGTCGAATTCTACCCGAGGTGCAGGTCTCGCGAGTGATCGGAGAAATGCAGAGCGTTTCCAGGGCAATCGAAGAGAAGTTCGGCGTTCAGGTGAGCGCGGAGGAATATCTCAGGAGCGAATCATCCGCGGCCACACCTTCCGATTCCCCGGTGGTGGTGGCATTGGCACAGGCGGTTCAAGAGGTGTACGGCGTGCAGGCGCGGCCCACGGGGATAGGTGGACAGACCGTCGCTACGTTCTTCCGAAAGAACGGTCTCCCGGCCGCGGTCTGGGAAAAGATCCTGAACACCGCTCACGCGCCCAATGAACGGATTTCCGTGGAGAACCTCGTGGGGAACGCGAAGGTGTTCGCGAAAATGATGATTTGATCGCGGCCTCAGCGCTCTCCATGCAACGGTGGAGCTGTCCCGCGAATTCTTTTTGGGTTTTTTGGTGGCCCGGCGACAGCGGGGCTTAGGTTGACTCTTCAGGAGGATGAAGGGGTATGGATCGCTCAAGGCCTGCCACAGGCTGGCTCTATGTCGTCTTAGTGGGGACGATCTTCCTCATGGCTGCCCCGCAAGGAGCTAGTGCCCAGCCAAGCTCACATCATCGCGGTTCCGGAAAAGACCAGCGCATGGTGTCTCTACGTGAGGCCATAGCGACAGCCATCACGAGAAACCTGCGTATGGCAGATGCTCGGCTGTCCCTTGAGGAGAAAGAACGCAGGCGAAGAGAGGCGTTCTCACAGTTCTTTCCCACCATCGACCTCGGCTACACGGCCCAGTGGAGCCGGTACAGGCAGGGACAAAACATTTCGGCATTGTCAGGAGTGCACGACAGCCGCTGGGCTTTCCGAGGGAGCCCGCCTCCCGCGTTCGGCATTTTCCCCGACTACCCGTACCGGATCGACCCGTACCGGGCCTTCACCATGTCCGCCACCATCACCCAGCCTCTGTACACGGGTGGTAAGTACTTGAATGAATACAAGTTCGCCCAACTCGGCGTGGATTTCTCGTCACTCCAACTCGACGTGGAACGCCAGGACCTGACCCTCGAAGTCGTCGAGGCATACTATCAACTCGTGCAGTCCTACAAACTGCTCCAAGTGGCGGACGAATCAATTCGAGCCCTCGAGGCCTTCAGGAACCAGACCGTCGAGTTCTACAAGGCAGGGGTCTCCGCCAAGGTGGATGTCCTCTCGGCAGAAGGTCAGCTGGCTCAGGCACGAGTTCAACGAACACAGTCTCTGACCGACATCGAGAACAACAGGGCACTTCTGAACCAGCTCCTCAGGAACCCCCAGGACACCCAGTACCCGGTCGACTTGGACCTCAGCTACGTCCCCAACACGTACCGACTTCCGGACGTTTATTCCGTCGCCGCCGCGAACAGGATAGAAATCCGGCAGGCGAATATATCGATCGATCAGGCCATGGCGCTCGTCAAGTCCGCGAAGGCCGACCTCCTTCCGAGAGTGGATGTCCAGGCCCGGGGGGTCCGGTTCAACGACGACTGGAACACCTTCGACCCGGAAGCGGTCCAGGACCCCAGCGGTTGGAGCCTACAGGGAATCCTCTCGTGGTCGTTCAACATGTTTGGTTTCCGCGAGACGGTCCAGGAAAGACGGGCGAGCCAAGCCAGGGCCTTTGTCGCGAGACAGCAGGTGGTCGAACAGATCATGAAGGATGTCAAGCAGGCCTATCAGAACATGAAGAGGTCCGAGCGAGATATCACAGACAACCGCAAGGCCGTTGAGTTCCGCACCGAGAACTTTCGCATCAACAAAGAGCGATACAAGGAACAGGTTGCTACCTACATCGAAGTGCTCGACGCGCAGAGGCAGCTCTCACTGTCCGAAGGAGATCTGTACATCTCCCAGGCTGGGTACCGGATCAATCAGGCCACCCTGGAAAGACAAATGGGCATATTAAGATGAAGACAACCGGACCACGAACACAGAGTTTCGATCTGATTCGGTGGTGGTTCGGTCCGGACGGCCTGCGGCCGGTGGTGGCCCCGCTGCAGGATCCCGCGATCGTCGGCAGGCCCGCCTGACGCGCAGGTACGCAAGGAGAGATCGACCATGCACACGCTGTTGAGGGTAACCTGTCTCGTGGCAATCCTGTCTCTCGTTTTCGGAGCGACCTCGTTCGCGCAGCAGTCGAGGAGTGCTACCGCCACCGCAGTGAGGCCTCCCAGCGGGGGTGGTGGCACTGCGGAGATCGCACAGAACGCGCTCACCTTCAAGCGCGCTGAACTGACGCGCCAGCTTCGCGAAATTCAGCGGTGCATTTCGGACGCCTCGAATCCGATCGTACTCCGCGACCCTCAGGGAAACATCAACAGAGTCCCACAGACCGATCTTATCAACTGCGCTCGAAAACTGGGACAGCTGCAGAGGCAGCTTTCGAGCCTTCAGCGGCAGTCCAACGCCCTCGCACAGGACGCCACGTTCCAGTCTATTCTCCTGCAAGACGCCCTCCAGATTGCGCAACGAAAAGTCAGGGCGGGAGAGAGGGCCAGGTGATTGATTGCCTCGCCTTTCTGAATTCCTGCCGTAAGGCCTGCGCGACATAGGCTGAGTGCCCGTCCCGCAAATACGTGTCGCCCCCGTGGTCCCTGTCCTGAAACCTTCAGTGGGGCCGGAACCTTGCCGGCCGCTGCCAAGAAAGACCCCCCGAGCGAGGTCGGAACCATACGAGTACGCCACCGCACTTGCCCATGGGAGCGCTCAGTACAGCGTTTCATGAATAAGGTCGCCCGTTGCCGTTGCCGTGGACGCGGACTCCGTTCATCACCGCTGCCGCACCGGCTGTATCGGTGGGACAGGCATCGTGCCTCTGTCCATCAGGAAATGACAGACTGGACGCCGGTCCCATCAACCCATGGTCGTGTCGATGCGTCTCATGGACACAAGAATTCTGGCAACTGTTGTAACTTGCAGATATTGGCGGCGGGGGGCGCGTCTCGACAGCGCAACACCGCGGCAGGCAGGTGTCGCTCAGGGGGTCCAATGAAGCAAGGCGGCAGCACGTAGCGGCCGCGTTCAGGGCATGGGGCGACCTCGTCCCGGCGAATGGACAAACCCCTCCCTCCGGACGAAAGCATCCGCTCCGCTTACCTTGTACGAAGCCAAGTACGCCGCTGAATCGGTGGGAAACGCCGAAGTGCTAACCGTTTCAGGGAGACGCTAGTTCCCTGGAGCGAAGAGACCGGCTTCCCGAATCGCAGCGAAACCGGTCCAGCCACTCCTGAGGTGGTAGCATCAGCGCATCAGACGCAGCCAGTCGGCTTCGGGAGTCCTGCCACTTTACAGGCGCCCTTTGCCGGACCGGACGGAAACAGCTCGTAAATCTTCTTGAGCTTGAAGCCCGTGTCTTTGCAGACCTTTCGGATCATCGGAGCGATGTTGAATTCGAGGTAATAATTTCTCAGGTAATGAACCACTTTCCAGTGTTCATCAGTCATGTCCTGAATACCTTCGGTCTTGGCAAAAAGGCGGGCAACTTCCTCGTTCCACAGATCGGGGTCTTGAAGGAACCCGTCCTCATCAACGTCAAAGGTCTTACCTTCGATTTCCAGCGTAGGCATGCGGAAAAACCTCCTTTATCTCACATTTGCCGGGCGACGACCGGACAAACCGCGTTATCTTGCTGACGTTATCACCAAACTATCCCAAAGACAAGCCACAAAAAACGAACACCGCGTTCATCGTGCTATTATCTTTTCATGGCAGTACGAGTCCCTCGCGTCAAAACGTCACGGTCGAGAACCCGGAGATCCGGTCCCCGTGGCTGGATGCCATGGTCTCCGGCACAAACCGCCCTCCAAGACCGAGTCGCAGAAGACGCGGCATGCCGGTACCCGTTGCCGTCTTATTTTAGCTTGGCCTCCACGTCCTGGATGTATTGTTCGATGGTCTTTTTCACCCCCGCGCGCTTTTCGCGAGCCAAGGCCTCGCGGTACACCTTGAGAGCGGAAGCATAGTCTTTCTTTATCTCGTACACCAGTCCCATGAGTCCGTACGCATCCGGGTAGTCGGGGTTGAGTTCGACCGCTTTCCTGAGGTCCTGGATACTCCTGTCATATTCGCCTTTTTTCGAGTAGGCTATCGCGCGGTTGTGGTACGCTACAAAAAAATTCGGGTTGTCCTGGAGCGACTTGGTAAAGAGGGCGATGGCAGAGTCCCACTTCTGGACGCGCAGGGCGAATTCCCCTTGCTCGTAATAGTCCAGGTAATCTTCGCCGAAAGCCGGTCCCCACACGGCCAGAGACGCCACAAAAAAAACAAATAAAACCAAAAGATTGAAGGTCAGTACCCTGCTTCTCATCCTGCTACCCGTCACCGAAGGTTCGTATATTAGCACAAGCGCGTCTTTGCCAAGCCTTTCTTTTCGGTCCCGCCCGTTTTTTTGGTTTGCCACAATAGGCTGTTGCCGGTTGGCCCGTAGATTTGATAGCCTTACCGGCAAGCGCGGTCGAGAAGGTGCACTTCCGAGGGCCGGCGCTATGCTATCCTTACCCGAGCACGGACAAGAGGAGGTTGACAGCATTCAACATGCACACCATGCGGAAACGACCGGTGGTTCCCGAATTCCTCCTGAAAGGTGATTTGCCGCACCTCGAGGGCGTTCTCGATGAGAGCCCCCCCTGGCTTCTCGCGCAGCTAATTCGAATTCTCTCGGCTAAGGTACGCATCGACCAAGAGGTGGTGCGGTTTATCCAGGACGCGGCCCGGAGCGGCCCGGTGGTCTACGCGATCAAGTATCGGAGCCTGTACGACCTGCATTTCTTGCGAATGCGCTTTGCTGAACTCGATCTTCCGCTCCCGGCCTTTGTGTTCGAGACTTCTGCTTCGCAGCTCGGTTCCGTGGCAAAGTTCTTCAAAGTGTGGCGGGCGCGCCTTTCGCGGATGCTGCAGTATCGGACGCTCGCCGATCCGGTCTATGCGGAAGCGCTCAAGACGATTCTCCAGGAAGGTGGAGCCGCGGTGCTCTTCCTCGTGGATGAAAAGACTTCCCGGTCTCGATACGTGTATCCGGAGAGCGATCCGATCAGGATTCTCCTTGATCTTCAGGGACGCATAGCCGGCCCTATCACGCTCCTCCCCATGATGATCCTCTACGACCGGAGGCCGAGACGTACGATCAGACCGTTCTGGGAGAGTTTTCTCGGAGATCCCGACCGGCCCGGCGTGCTCAGGCGGACCCTGACGCGTATCCGGCAATGGACTGTTCCAGAGCTGCTCGTGGGCGAGCCGGTCTATCTGATAGATCAGTTCGAGGAGTTCGGTTCAGACAAGACCTGGGAAGAGCTTCCTTTCGAGGTCCGCAGTCAGCTCATTGACTCGGTCAACGCGAGAATCAGGGTGAATCGAGGGCCGGAAAAACTGTCCCTGACCGAGATCAGGGAGCGTGTTCTCCAGGATCCGCGCGTCCGGAAGGCTGTCGGGGACGCAATGGACAGGGAGAAAAGTTCCGAGCAGAAAGCGCGCAAGCAAGCAGAGGCTTACGTGGATGAGATCGCTGCAGATCAGAGTATTCAGGCAGCTCATTTCCTCTATTATCTCCTCCGCTGGACCTTTTCCAAGATCTTCGCGGGAATCGACGCGAGGGAATCGGACTTTTCGACTCTGAAGCGAGCCAACGCGGAAGGGTCCTTGATCTACGTGGCTTGCCATAAGAGTCACTTCGACTACTTGCTCAGCGGATACCTGAGTTTCATCAATCAAATGGCAATCCCTCATATGGCGGCTGGCAAGAACCTGGCTTTCTGGCCGGTAGGTCCGATCTTGCGCAAGGGGGGGGCCTTCTTCCTCAGGCGTTCGTTCAAAGGGTTAAACCTGTACACCCACGTGTTTGCTGCGTACGTCAAAGTCCTGGTCCGGGAGAAGGTGACCATAAACTTCTACATAGAGGGTGGCAGGAGCCGCACCGGGAAACTTCTCCCGCCCAAGGTCGGGCTGTTGGCCTTCCTGCTTCAGGCCGTCGAGGAGGGGGCTGTCACCGACCTGACCTTTGTTCCTACATTCATCGGGTACGACCAGATCCCCGAAGAGGATTCTTACTTGCGGGAATTGGCCGGGCGAGAGAAGCGTAAGGAGAGCTTCTCCTCCATCATTCGGGCTCGGAAGATCCTCGAAAAGAGCTTTGGTAGAGTGTACGTCCGGTTCCACGAGCCAGTCTCTTTTCGGGAATTCTGCAGACAGTGGTCTCCCGAGGCGAATGTCTGCGACCTTTCCTCAAGAGAAAACCGGAAGCTCACCAGTGATTTTGCCTATCATCTGATGCATGGAATTGTGCGGTCGGGCGTGGTGACTCCCCCTGAGTTGGTGGCTGCCGGCCTCGTCTGTTCGGGAAAGACGCGGGTTCCGTTGCACTCCCTTTTCGAGGCCGTTGACTGCTTCTCAGGCTTACTCCAGAGCGAGGAGGTCGAATTCGCCGACAGCCTGGCCAACCCCTCGAGCGCTTACGAGACGGCCCTGGGACTCTTCAGCGCTCGCGGCCTTGTCTCAATGGACTCTGACTCGACCGGATCGAACGGCGGAGGGATCTGCGTTATCGAAGAACAGAGGAGGGTCAATCTCGAATTCTACAAGAATTCGCTCGTGAATTATCTGTGGCCAGCGTCTCTCTTGGCCACCGTCTTTCTGAAGCACAACACGCGGTCGGCGGAAATGACCGCTGAAATGAAAGACGACTTCCGCAGTCTGGTCGATCTGTTCGGCAAGGAATTCATCACGGATCCTCTGGTGCCCGAGGAACAGCTTGTGGAGAGAGCCCTGGATGCCTTCGGCCGAAACGGCTGGATCGGTTTTTCCGAAGGTATGGAGCAGGCACGTGGCTACGAGCCGCTGGAATCGCTCAGGGGCATTCTCGCCGATCTGTTTGAGGTCTATTATCTGGTCCTGGTCGCTGCTGCGACGGCTCCGGATGCGGGGCTGAGCCTGAAGGATCTGGCACGGCGCATGGCCAGCTTCGCGAAAGAGTTGCGGCGGGAGCACGCGGATCTCGGCGCGCCTTCATTACCTATGGTCACAGTCGGGAATGCTCTGGCCAGGATGGCAGAAACGGGTGTGCTCCACTACAGCGCGGCCAGGAAGTTGCTGAGGGGCGTCCGAAACAGGGAGAAAGTGCGCCTAATGACCCGTCTTCTGGGGGAGTGCCTCGTGGGGAGAATCACCGCCCGCGATGCGATCTCCTGAACTCCGCGCCCTTTCTGGTAAAGACGTCTTCTCCGTGGCCGGTGACCCCATAGCCGCCATATCGATCGAACCATTCCTTCGTTGCCGTCATCGTGTGTTCGAAAGCCACGTCGTGAGTCACCATAAGGGGATTGAGCCACCGATGGACACAGAAGTGCGCTTCGTAGGGATCCTGTCTCTGAGACGGATACAGTCCCTGCCGTATGAGCGGATAGTCCACTGATTCGGGCATGACCTTCATGCTCGCCACCGGATCTGCCGAGCAGGGGAGGCTCAGGGCGAGAAGCACCAGACAGCAGAGTGCGAATTTGGAAATGTTATTCATTGGATACTCCGTTATGGACACGGGATAAATCTCTGGTTCCATCAAGCTTTGTCTAAGAATAGCACATATGCTGTTGATTTGGCAAGACTAATATGTAGACGCCGCCTTAGCTATTGACAAAGAGTGTGCCATCCGCTAGTTCTGACGGAGATTGTCGGGGCGTAGCGCAGTCTGGTAGCGTACCTGAATGGGGTTCAGGTGGTCGCTGGTTCAAATCCAGTCGCCCCGACCACGAACTCTACCGAGGAACCGCCGAGTCGCAGTGACGAGCGACGGCGGTTTTTTTGCGCTTCAGGACAACCCGAACACCTATATTGTGCGCACCGGGGTGGAACTCACCTTGGGAGCAATGCTGTTGATTTGGGGAAGACCTTGTCAACCGCAAACCGGCAAGCAAACCATCCCTGAAGAACTCTACTGACGCAGATGATGAGGTTGTGGTAACGGGTTTCGGGGACAGACCCGCCACGGTGCAGTTCAGTCGGACATCGAGAACGAAGCCTGAGGCGATACGGCGAGCTTCCGGAACCAGGCTGCCCTGAAGGCGTTTCAAAATGGCTCGTGAGTTCTTGAAAGTGTGGGTGGCTCGCTGGCAAGGGTTGAGCGGTGGAACGGTCAACCAGCGAATCTTTCGTGCCACCCTGACTGTCTCCTTGATGACAGCCGTTGTCACCCTGGGCTTCTTGCTGAGAGATTTGATCATCGCAGGATGGTTCGGGACTGGTGACGAGCTGGACGCCTTTCTGATAGCTCTTCTCGTGCCGTGGACGACCCTGAACGTCCTGGCGGCAGCTTTTAGCGGGGCTGTGATCCCTCCGTTCATACGCATCAGACAGCAAGAGGGGGAAGAATCCGCACAGCGATTCTTTTCCCAGGTCATATCATTGAGTGCCGCAGCCTTGTTGGCTGCGACGGTGGTCCTTGCTGCGACGGGCCCGTGGTTGTTGGCGGCGTTCGGGTCGGGTTTCGCCCCGGAAAAGTTGGCGCTGACACGGTCGCTGTTTCATGTGCTCCTGCCCATTCTTTTCGTCGGCGGGATGAGCAAGATGCTGGCAGCGATTCTCAATGCAGGCGAACGATTTGCCTTGGCCGCGCTCGTCCCTGCGATAGGACCCGTTACCGCAGTCTTGGCGGTCCTGGTAGGGGCAGGCAGATGGGGAATTCTCGCTCTGGCGGTCGGCACAACCTGCGGATACTTCCTGGAGTTCGTGCTCCTGGGAGTTGCCTTGAGACGGCGAGGCCTCTGGCCGGTTCCCCAATGGCCCACGATGGATCCGGCGACCCGGCAGGTAGCGGTTCAGTACGGGTACCTGTTGATGGCGGTCCTCTTCCAGAATTGTCTGGCGCCCACGGACCAGATCCTTGCAGCCTCGCTCAGTTCGGGGAGCGTGTCGGCCTTGAATTATGCGACCAAGCTCACGGGATCTCTGATGGGTCTTGGTCCGGCAGCACTCGAGGCCGCTGCTTTGCCCTATTTGTCCGTTCTCGCGGGCAGAGGGGATGAGCGCTCGACGCAGCACACGTTCACGACGTACACGTTCCTTGCCATGGTGACCACGATTCCTATGGCCGCGGCGATCATCGTGTTCTCCGAACCTGTGATCGGGATTGTGTTTCAAAGAGGGGCGTTTACCGCCGCGGACACTTCGCTGGTGGCGGGAGTACAGGCCTACTGGGCCATGCAATTGCCCTTTGGCACGATAATGGTTCTGGGATTCAGGGCCTTGAGCGCCTCAGGGAGGAATAGCGCGCTGGCCGGCATCGGGCTTTTCAACGCAGTCCTCAACGGCGTCCTCGGGTATGCCCTGATGTTCGCGATGTCCGTGCAAGGGATTGCGTTGGCCACTACGATCACGTATGCGGCCGGAGCAATAGTCACCTACTCGATCGTGCGCATGATGAGCACCCAAGGGAGCCGGCACCACCACTCACCGTGATGACGGCATCGCCATGGACGAATCGCCTCCAAAACTGACCGTGCGGCCGACAGGTATTCAGTCCCGCTCGGTACGGTCCTTTGGCGGCGGGCACCGGCGAAAATACGGTGTGCAAAAGACCTTCCCCGTGCACACTTACCTTTTCCCTTGACCTCCCCATCGTGTTGCGGTATCTGCTCTTCTGCGGGCGTGTCCTCAAATTTGTGCTTCCCGGGCGTCTGAAGGGATGACGTACTGCTGTCACTCAGGCTTGACAGCAACCGTCGGTGCTGCGCCCCCGGCAATCACGGTCCTTTCTGGCCTGGCGATCGACGAGACGAAATTCCTGGGGAGAGCGAACCTGTCACAAGCTCAAGGATGATGTTCCCAGGAAGAGGATATTGGGGCTGGAATGGCTTTGTGGGACAGATTTAACGCGACACGATATAACGTTCTCGTCTCCTTGAGCGAAAACCCCCGTACTCAACGAGCGGTTTCCCGAATTGTGCTGCTAGTTGGAATCCTCGTCTGGATGGTCGTCCAGGGGTACTTCGTGTCGACGACCGTCCATGAAAAGGCCCTCCCTCCTGAACCGAAAGATGCGCTGACCTACATAGTGAAGTCGAGGCAGCTTGAGGAGTGTCCACGCCAGGATTGCCTTGCCATTCAAGACCTGCGCAAACAGTTCTATGTTGCTTCCTCGACCCCTGAAGAAGCTGCCGAGCGATGGCAGGCAGGATCGAAAATATTTCCTGTGTACCATCCGTTCTTGTCTGCGATCTTCATCGGCCTGACGAAGTTCGGAATGGGGCTTGTCGAAGCGCACAACTGGGTGTGGACCGCCGCGCCCGTCTTGTTCGGCCTGGCTTTCGCATACCTTCTCTCCGCGCTCTGGGGACCGGCTGCGGCCGGAATCGCCCTGATATTGCTGAGCTTCACGGTATTCCCTGACACGGGTCTCCATCATGTTGTTCCCTCAAATCTGGCCATGGCAATTGGCTGCATCGTATGGGCTCGAATCATAACCAAGCGCGGCGATGCCCCTTGGGCTACGGTGGCCGGCGCGTTCATTCTGGTCACCATGCACCCCATGGGCCGGCTGTATACGGTAATCGCGGTGTTGACCGCCGCAGTGGTCTCGGATTTTCGTCTCAGGAGCCGAACCTGGCTCGCACTGGGTCTGGCCTTCTCAATGCTCTGGTTACCTCGCCTCTTGCGATGGCTGACCGATATTCAGGGATTGGTAGTAAGCACCCCGCTCTTTGTTCACGGGAAATCCTGGCTGGACTTGCTCCAGGAGGAATTAGCCGGCACCGCGGCAACAATCCTCCAGGTATGTGTTGAAGTGGTCAGACTCCAGGACAGCCTGTTCGGTCATTTTGCGCTGTTCTTCGGTGCGGTGGCGATCGGTTTCATCGCGGCGCCTCCGGAACGGAGAAGCATCGCTCTTAGAGTAACGGTCCTCTATTTCTGCTTCTTCCTTCTCGCTCTGTTCGTGGTGTCCACCCATCCTGCGGACATAGTACTGCGCATGTGGACGCCTCTGGTGGTCATTCTGCAAGGAGCGGTCGGGTACGGCGTTTGCGAAATGTGGTCCAGGAGCGCCAAGAGTCTGGCTGCAGGCACCGGCCGGAGAGGCGGGGGAATTCATTTCACCGCTGAGTTGGCGTGGCCGCTCGTGCTGCTTGCGGTCCTGTCGGGCTATGTGTGTCAGAGAGGGGTGCTCGGATCGGAACAAATCATCTCGATGCGGCAATACGTGATTAACCGGCAGCCCCTAAAACTGTGCCCATCCCAGCCGGCTCTCCTGATGTCCGAGGCAAAACCCGGGGATCGCGTGCTGTACACCAGTGTGATCGTGATGCCGTACTACTTCGTCCATGAAGCAATGAAACTGGGCGCAGTTTACTACCATCCCGCGCTGGAGTCCTTCCTGAGCGGGACGGGATGGCTTACGAGGCCCGATCTGCGCTTCGCGGTCACGTACAACCCCACCGTGTATCGTCCGGAATTCGCCGGAACGCGTGAAATCGACTGGTGGATCAGCATGCCGGATTTCCGATTCTCACCCCTGTCCACCCCGAAGACTGCGCAGCCGCTGAGCCGCGAGGGGGTGCTCAGATCAACGGATTTCAGTTACCTGGACATAGAACCCGCAGATCCCTCATCTGCCCGCAAGTTCAGGCTTCATGTCAAGAATTCAGGGGGCGCGTCCACGCTGGAGGTCAATCCGCTCGGTCGTGACGGCGAGCCTGTTCCCGCATCTGCGGTCAAGATCGTCATCAAGGCGGATTGGACCGACTGGATCGATCTGGACTTCACGTCAGTCCCCGAGGCAAAACGGTTCAGGCTGGTATTCCCCACAGGAGCAAGCAGGGGTTATGGTATCGACGCCATAGTCTTCGGCCCTGAGACAAACCTTCACTGGCCGTGGAACGAGAGGGCCGCCGTCATATTCATGCCGCGTGATTGTTGTGCCGGCCCGATCCGAGTCAGCTTCGACCCGGTCAATCTGTTGCCGGAACCTCTGAGGCAGAGGAAAGTCACGGTTCTCGACGACTGCGGATCGTCGGTACTCCTGGAAATCGCTCGCTAACTTCAGGATTTCGTAAATACGGTGTCGCTCATGGGCCAGCTCTTGGCCGTTCAGTGAGGCCGGCATCTTGCCGGTCCATAAGATATGACAGGCAGGATGCCTGTCCCACAAATACAACCTAAGAGGACGCGGTGGTTGACACAAACCGCGTCCTGCGAGAATCCGTGACCACATTTATGAAATGGAGCACTAAGTGCTCTGTGGCGTAAATACGGTCGCGTATTTTGCGACACCCACCAGTGCTGCATGTTGCGTCCCGGAGGGACGCACCTTTAATAGCCACGGGTTTCAACCCGTGGAACGAATGCCCCGACGAAGACGGTCTGGACCCTGAAGGGGCCCACCAACCCCGCAATCCAGGGCTCGTGCCTGGGCGACCCCTTCAGGGTCGTTTTCGGACAACCATTGGCCCCCTCATTCCACGGGTTGAAACCCGTGGCTACCGTTGGTCAGCCCCTTCGGGGCTGCGCAGTTGTTCTGAATTCGAGACCGTATTTGCGAAACGTAGCACTAAGCGTAAGCCCGGCCAGCGCTTCGGATCAACGGGCACGGGTACTCTACAGTACGCTACACGTGTCCGTGGGGCCGAACCGGCAATGCTTCGTGACGGCCTCGGCCAGTCGGGGAGCATCCGTCAGGGCAGACCCTTCTACCGGTCCTCGAATTGCCTGTCAAAGTCCTTCCAGTACGAGCGATCGCATCTCAGCACGCAGTTCGAGTAGCCCAGTGCGCCTGCACCGCCGACAGCGGGCGGAAGAAGGTCCACCCCTCCGTAAGCCTCGTTACAATCGATCTTGCACTGCTCGTATCGGTCCCAAGTGGCGCCGGGCGGTTCTGCGGCCGATGCTGAAACGACGTGCACCAGGCCGACCAGGAATACGACCCCCGTGGCCGCGACGATGATAGTGTTTACTGGCTTCATGCTTCCGGCCTCCTTTTGCGTTTCAGGATCATCCTCCCATACGTTAACGGTGATTCTCCGAAAGGCAAGGTACGGACAGAGGGCAACACCGTTGGGACCCGTGCGGAATACTCGCTGCCGAAAGTTGACCCAACATCCTTGTTCTGTTACTATCATAGTCCTGGAGCAACTCGTTCTTCCGTCATGACCGGGACCGGGTCGTTCCGAGGCGCACCGTAAAACGCCGCTGCGATACGAACGCAGGCAAGGCCGCCGTTTGCAGGAACATTCGGATACGGCGATCCAGCTCCTTCGAAAAGACACACAGTATCCACGTGTTGCGCAAATAACCCAAAGACTAACGTACGCCAAGCATCATTGCTCTCTTGATACGGCACACAAGGCTTCCAACCGGAATACCCGTGCCATATGGGTTGGAGTTGACCGACTCAGAATTCGGAGATCTGCGTCACCGAACCTTTTGAGTCGCGGCCCTTCACATGCCCCGTCCACTCGGGGGAGGCATCCAGACGATCCCAGGAGGCTATCATGGAGAGAATCTGGCACAAGTACTACACCAAAGGGGTTCCCAATGCGCTGAGCTTCCGCGAGGTCACGCTCCCCGAAGCCATTCAGCAGGCAGCTTCCAAGCATGCGGATCGGCCGGCTCTGATTTTTCAAGACACGATCGTGACGTTTCGCGAACTGGAACAGATGGTGGCCAGGTTCGCGTCCGCGTTGAAAGCCATGGGGGTTCGTCCCGGCGACCGGGTTTCGCTCATTCTCCCCAATCTGGTGCAGACCGCGGTCGGGATCTACGGCGCCATGCGTGCGGGCGCGGTCGTAGTCATGCACAATCCGAGGCTCGACGACCTGCAACTCGAGTTCCAACTCCGGGATGCTGGGTCCACCGTGCTGATTTGCCTTGACGTTCTCATACCCAGAATGCTCAACCTCCGCGCTCGGACCGGCGTGAGGAAGATCGTCTCCTGTCACATCCGCGACTATCTCCCCTTCCTGAAGAAGCAGCTCTTTCCTTTCGTGAAGAGCCAATTGCACATGAAGACCCCTGAGGATGAGAACATCGCCGAGTTCACGGAACTGCTGGACGCGCATCAACCGGTGTTGCGCGGTGGACTTCCAGGGCTCGACGACCTTGCCTTCATATTGTACACGAGTGCGACCACGGGGAGGGCCAAGGGGGTGGAGCTGACTCACAGGAATCTCTCATTTAACGTTCAGCAAGCCCGTTCCTGGTTTCCCACCTTCATTGACGGCATGGAGACGGTGGTGGGATGCCTCCCCTTCTTTCACAGCTTCGGTCTGACCTGTGCGTTGAACATGGGGATTTTCTACGGATTCACGGACATCCTCGTGCCCCTCCCCGAACCCAAGAACATTATCGAGGCTGCAGCGAAGTACAAACCGACGTTCATGCCTGCCCTCCCCAATCTGTACATCGCAATCGTGAACGATCCAAAACTGCAGAAATGCGACCTGTCAGGGCTCAAGGGTTGTTTTTCCGGCGGCGCTCCGCTGCCGTTGCAGACGATTCGGTCGTTCGAGAAACTCTACGGGGTACCGATATGCGAGGGGTACGGCCTGACGGAATGCTCGCCGGTGAGCCACATCAATCCATTGGGAGGAAAGACCAAAGTTGGCACGATAGGGATGCCTCTGCCGGACACGGATGCCAAGATTGTGGACGTATCCGACTTCGACAAGGAGATCACCGAGCCCGGGACCCCCGGAGAGTTGTGTATCAGGGGACCCCAGATTATGCGGGGTTACCATAACCTGCCGGAACAAACTGCGGAAGCACTGAAAGAGGGATGGCTCCTCACCGGTGACGTCGTCACGATGGACCCGGAAGGCTACTTCACCGTGGTCGACCGCAAGAAGGATATGATCGTTTCAGAAGGCCAGAAAGTCTACCCGAGAGACGTCGAGGAGGTGCTGTTCTCCCATCCCAAGATTTCAGACGCGTGTGCTCTCGGAGTCCGGGATCCAGAGAAAGGGGAAGCCGTAAAGGCGTTCGTGGTCCTCAAGAAGGGTTCGCCTGCCACCGCGACCGAGATCATCGAGTACTGCAAGCAGAAGCTTCCGCCTCATCATGTGCCGCAGCACGTCGATTTCATCGATGATCTTCCGAGAAGCCCGGTGGGAAAGGTGCTCCGGAAGGAGC
Source organism: Desulfomonile tiedjei (assembly GCA_016218715.1). Classification (GTDB taxonomy): domain Bacteria; phylum Desulfobacterota; class Desulfomonilia; order Desulfomonilales; family Desulfomonilaceae; genus JACRDG01. The sequence continues at coordinate 55,944 of JACRDG010000049.1, forward strand.
TGAAGCGACGGCACCTGGTCAGAAGCTCTGCCGCAGCGGCCAAGCCATAGCATTGAGCCGGGGGAAACTCCTGCCGGGTGCTGTGCTGAAGGCGTGGCACCCGACCATCGATTGGAGGGAAAGGCATTTCGCCGGTCTTTCAATGGCGGGCAGGATACCCGTCGCACCGGAGCCCCCTCGCGTATCGGACATCTGCCTTGGCTATGCCTGGACTGCCCCGGATTACGCGACCAATTTGTCCGTCTTGAGAACCTGGCCGCGAGCGCCGATCACCACCCGTTCCAGGGGGACCGTCTTCCCGGCCAGTTCCATCCCCTTTTTCACGATCAGCGGCAGACCGGAACAACAGGGAACCTCCATGACCACGACCGTCACGCTCTTGATGGCCGCGGCGCTGAAGACTTCCGCGAATTTCTCCACATAGCTCTGCGCGTCGTCGAACTTGGGGCACCCCACCATGAGCACTTTCCCTTGTAGGAAATCCCGGTGAAACGTGGGATAGGCGAAGGGAGTGCAGTCCGCGGCCACGAGGAGGTCCGCATTCTTGAGGAAGGGGGCTGTGGCGGGGACAAGACGAATCTGCACCGGCCAGTGACTGAGCGCAGAAGCTTCGGCGCCGTGGAAGACCGGTTCATTGGCCTGCCGGCAAGGATCCTCCGCTGCAAAGGTCCGGAGCTGCGTGGAGGGGCATCCGCAGGGTAACCCCTGCTCCGCGGGTTCTTCCGCTTCCTCGCGTGCTTTCAAGTGGTGCTCCACCGCGGCCTCGTCAAAGTCTTCGACTTCCCGCTGAGTGATCTTGAGGGCTCCGGTGGGACACTCGCCAAGGCAAGCGCCGAGGCCGTCACAGTATTTCTCTGCGACCAGTTTTGCTTTGCCGTCCACGATCTCCAGAGCGCCTTCGGCGCAGGAAACGATGCATTGGCCGCAACCGTTGCAGAGTTCTTCGTCTATTTCTATTATGTTTCGTTTCACTTTCATCGTGGGATCTCCTTGCCCGGCGAGCATTCCTTCGTCAATTCCGCCTCTAGCCTGCGGTCACACCTCGCCAGTTCCGTTGCCGCCTTCGAAGAGGACGCTGCGCGCCAGGTTGCGGCCGGCCGCGGTAAGAAACGCGCCGACCAGCTCTTCGAGCTCGCCCGCCGTGGGCGTTGTATTCTTGTGCTTGTCTTCGAGGTTCACGAGCATGTCGGAATCGTAGACCACCTTGAAATTGATGGTGTCCTGGGGAGTCGGGTGATGATGGTGTCCTATGATGTCGCACACTTCCTCGATCAGGTCCGGTGGCGCGTCGAGCCTATTCAGGATGTCGCGTGCGATGGCCGGTCCTTCTTCCTCGTGAATCGCGATGTTCGGGTTCCCGTCCTTTCGTTCCGCTTCCGGGATGCCGATGTCGTGGAGATAGGCCGCGGAGAGCGCCACAGCCGGGTCGGCCTTCTCCTCTTTGACGAGCATCTCTGCGTACCGGGCAACTTTCGCGGCGTGTCCGATCCGCTTGAAGTCCTGTTTGAAGTAGCGCTTCATCTCCAGCGCCACGCGGTCTTTGAACAGGTCCTGCTTCTTCTGGATGAGTTCGGGCGGAAGGTCGCCGAAACAGTGCTCCGCGAATTTGCAATGAAGGGCGCAACCGAAGTCCATCTTCGGATTGAGCACCTTGTGCCCACATTTGCGGCAGGTTCGTCGCGTTTCATCCTTGAAGAATTCGAGCGTGGAACCGCATTTGGGACATTCAGCGTCGAATATTGCATCGAATTTCCAGAATCGTGGGTCTTGTCCGGGGCATTTCATGTTTCGTTCTCACTTTCCGCCCGTCTGTCCTTACGAAGGGCCGTGAGGGCCGCGGGCTCCAACCCGCGACCCGTCCGATCATCCGAGAATGGCCTTGAGGTCCTGGTCAGGGGTGCTGATGGGCTTGATATCGAAGTTCTGTACCAGCACGTTGAGAACATTCGGGGTAATGAACGCGGGGAGGCTCGGCCCGAGTCGAATCCCCTTGATACCCAGATGCAGGAGGGTCAGCAGTATCGCACAAGCCTTCTGCTCGTACCAGGAGAGGACCATGGACAGGGGCAGGTCGTTCACACCGACACCGAACGCGTTGGCGAGCGCTACGGCTATCTGGATTGCCGAATAGGAGTCGTTGCACTGTCCGACATCCAGGAGCCTCGGGATTCCGCCAATGTCGCCGAGATCCTTGTCGAAGAAGCGGAACTTCCCGCACGCGAGGGTCAACACCACGCAGTCGTTGGGCACTTTCTCCACGAATTCGGTGTAGTAGTTGCGTCCCGGCTTCGCGCCGTCGCATCCCGCTACGAGGAAGAAGTGGCGAATCGCTCCACTCTTGACCGCGTCAATCACTTTGTCCGCAACCGACATGACGGCATTCCGGGCGAAGCCGCACATGACGGTGCCGCGGTCGGTGTCCTCGGGGAAGCCCGGCATCTCCAGAGCCCTCTGGATTACCGGAGCGAAATTCTTGTCCGCGATGTGGACGGCGCCGGGCCAGCCAACCAGCCCCGTGGTGAAGATGTTGTCCATGTACGACTCTTTGGGCCGCTGGATGCAGTTGGTGGTCATGAGGATCGCGCCGGGGAACTCGGCGAATTCTTTGCGCTGATTCTGCCACGCGGTGCCGTAGTGGCCGTAGAAGTGGGGATACTTCTTCAGTGCGGGATAACCGTGGCACGGCAGCATCTCGCCGTGAGTGTAGATGCTGATCCCTTTCCCTTCGGTCTGTTTGAGAAGCTCCTCCAGATCTTTGAGATCGTGTCCGGAGATCAGAATCGCTTTCCCTTTCTTCGCGCCGAGGGGTATCTTGGTCGGTACGGGGTGACCGTACGTGCCGGTGTTTGCCGCGTCGAGGAGTTCCATGGCTCTGAGGTTGGTAGCGCCGGTCTTGAGGGCAAGGCCGACCCAGTCATCGAGCGTCAGATTGGGATTCAGCGTTGCAGCCAGACCTTCGTGGGCGAAGGCGTACACCGCGTCATCTTCCTGGCCGAGTATCTGGGCGTGGTCCGCATACGCTGCGACGCCTCTGAGGCCGATTATCACCGTGTGCTGCAGGGACAGGATGTCCGGGTTCGCTCCTGCGGCAGCCTTGAATCCAACCCCTTCCGCCTGCTTGAGCAAGCCGGCCATGGTTGACTCCGGTTTGAAGCTCGCCGCAGCCTCAGGGAAATCGACCGTTCCCCCAGCCGCCCTCACCTTCGCCTTGAGCGCTTCTCGAAGTTCGACGCACTGGTTGATGAGCGGCACGAACCGGTCCGCGTCAAAATCGACGTTGGTAAGCGTTGAAAAGAGGGCTTGCACCGTAAAGACATTCGCTGCCCGATCGACCACACCGACCTTTCGACCTTCTGCAGCGTAAAGGGCCAGCCCCTTGAGCGCGTGGGTGAGCAGGTCCTGTAGCGCAGCGACTTCAGCGGATTTCCCGCAGACGCCAACCTTTGTGCATCCAGTCCCGAATGCCGTCTGTTCACACTGGTAGCAAAACATCTCTTCAGCCATTGTCCCCTCCTAATCTCCTATGATTCTTGATGTTCGGATTTCCGGCTCGCTTCCGTGCCATCCTCTGTAGATAAGATGAACCACCTCGGGAAATGATCCCTTGACCTAAGTCAAGGTTCGAACTTTTTTGTTTTTTTTTGTTCGGGGGTTGTGACGAGGGCCGAGAAAAGGGTCTCATCCCGGTTTTTTGTCATATAATGGGGCCGCGGCATTGGAGCCGCAAGGAGCGGCAGGAGAGCTGCAAGGAGGACCCGAAGTGGAAGACGCTACCCGAATCGCCGGGATACCCCTGTTCGACGGATTGCCGGAGGATCAGTTAAGAGATCTCGCCTCCATCGCGACCGCCAAGGCGTTCAATCGCGGTGAGACCATCTTCTCCGAAGGGGAACCGGGCAACGGATTCTACGTCACAGAGACCGGCCGAGTGAAGATCTTCAAACTCTCCCCCGAAGGGAAAGAGCAGATCTTGCACCTCTTCGGTCCGGGAGAGCCGTTCGGCGAGGTTCCGGTCTTCGAAGGCCGCAATTTTCCCGCGCACGCGGTGGCGCTGGAGAGTAGCCGCATGGTGTTCTTCCCCCGGTCGGCCTTTATCGCGCTGATCAAGAGAAATCCTTCGCTCGCTCTCAACATGCTGGCCGTCCTCTCGCGGCGGCTGCGCAGGTTTGCCGCTCTGGTGGACGACCTATCGCTCAAGGAAGTGCCGGGACGCCTGGCCGCCCATCTCCTCTTTTTGAGTCGCTCCAGAGAAGGATCCGACGTGCTGGAGCTGGAGATCTCCAAGTCGGTCCTCGCCGCGATGCTCGGCACGATTCCGGAAACCCTCTCCCGCATTCTGACAAAGATGGTGAAACAGGAATTGATCGAGTCGGATGGGCCGCGCATCAGAATTCTGGATCGGGGGGGCCTCAGCGAGTTGGCCGACGGCCTCCGGAGATTGTAGTAGAGTCAGTCGTCACGGGAGAGTCGAGCTGCGTTCGACGATTTTCCCCAAGAGGCGGTAATGGAGCCAATTCTTGACGAGGTGATTTTTCGAGAGATTCAGCGATTTCGCCAGCCGTGGGTCTGGATCTTAACCGGTGCAACTGCGGCGGTAGTAATCGGAGTCATGACCTACGGATTGATCTATCAACTCGGATTCGGCAAGCCCTGGGGAAACAACCCTCTTCCTGACGCCGCGCTGATCGTGGTTGCGAGCGCGGGGATTCTGCTCATGCTCGGAGTGCTCTGGCTGACGTGGGCGGCGCGGTTGATCACCGAAGTGCGTAACAGCGGCCTGTACGTGAAGTACTACCCGTTTCACCTCTCCTTCCACAAGATCGACCTCAGGAACCTGAAGCGATTCGAAGCCCGAACGTACCGGCCGATCTGGGACTACGGCGGGTACGGTATCAAGTGCGGTTTAAAGGGCAAGGCGTACAACGTGTCGGGTAACCGCGGGGTGAATCTCACCTTCAAAAAGGGGAGAGACCTCATGATCGGCTCCCAAAGGGCCGAAGAATTGGCACGCGCGCTGGAGCTCGTCATCTGCGAACAACCCTGATTTCAAAGCACTCAGTTTCATTCATGCGGTTTCTCCTTCTGAGTCCCCGCTCCCGGCTGTTCCGTGGGGCCGGCATCTTGCCGGTCAATCTTACGGGGCCAGTCCCTTCCATTGGAGCTATCCTGGTCTCCGTACCATGGCTGCCGGCTGTGACACCCTGACCCACGAGCCTGTGAAAGGGAGGTCCCGTAGGATGTGGTGAGCAAAGCGAACCGCATCTGTCGACAGAAAACCTCGAACGATGCGGTTCCTGTTGGTCACTGCATCCTACGATTGCTCACCTTGGATAGCGCATCATTCGTGGGTGCTAATAACCTAGCGACTCCTTAGCTTTGAGCTTTGAACAGCTTTGCCGCGTTCCGGCCCAGAATCAGCTCTTTTGCTCCCCCATCTGCCGAACCAAGCGCTGCAAACCCGAACCGCTTCCGCATCTCCTCCGGAATCTCCAGACGCCGGAAGGCTTCTATCTGCCACTGCGGCGAGCCAAGGAAGACCGAGTCGGTTCCCCAGAGAACATGATCGGCTCCCAAACCTTTGATGAGGGTGCCGAGAATCCCGGCACAGTATTTGGGCGCGCTGATTGCGGTCATTGCGAAGGTGCCGCCGAGTTCTGCGTAGACGTTTTTGACACCGGTCCTTTCGGCGATGCCGGCGAGCTCCGTTATCCAGGGAATATGACCCGATGCTTCAAATTCTCCTATGTCCGCGGCTGATGGGGCGTCACCGGATCTCATGGCGGAATGATAGATGAGAAAGTTGAGTTGGGGCCAATCCTTGGCTGCCTTGTCGAGGTCGTTTATCTTTCCATATTCCCACGTCGTGGGCATCTTTTCCTGATACCCCACAGGCAACAACCCTTTGTGAATACAAACGTTGGTGATGCCCGCCTTCACCATCTTCTCGAAGGCGGGGTACACCAATTTTTCGTCGTCCAATCGCCACGGATACCTGGATTCCTCGAACGGAGTGCCCACGGTATAGCCTTTCCACCCGTCTGGCTTGAATTCATGGATGTCTCGATCCAGATGTTCCATCCATCCTGGGTGGCCGGGAGTGAAGACTGCATGTGAATACAGTGCCTTGCGTCCTGCTCGTTGATTCACGATCTCTCTGATCTTTGCGATCTCATCATTGCGGATGAACCACTTCTTCGGATCATCGTTCGGCGCGCTGCTGAGCAGCGCAATCTTAGTGTCGCTCAGGTCATAGACTTCTCGATAGTAGTTGTCGAACCTCAGCTCATCGAGCGTCGTGCGTTCGCCTTTCAGCTCCGGATTCCACTGCTTGGCTCTCTCCCGCAGGCCCAGCAACCAGGTTTCCGCGTACGTCGAGCCTACGCAATGGGTCTGCACGTCGAAGATGAATTGCCCCGCGAGAGCCTTTTGACGCTCTGAGGCAATTGCCGGATCCGCAGCCTCCGCGCGATTGACTGAAAAGAACTCTCCGAATACGGAATTCATGGCCATAAAGACCACCGCCATACCGCAGGATGAGCCCAGGAATTCGCGCCTGCTCATCCCGAGCTTGCGGCTAAGTTCGTGTGTCAGATCGCCGGCAAGCAGCTCGACTCTTCGCTGGGAATCACTCTGGTAGGGACTCGCCGATTCGTCTGCGGGAATTGTTTTCGTGGGTACGGGAAACGGCAGGTCTTCGTGGGCATCTGGCCGAATCTGTTTGCGATTCATGTGATTTCCCCCCATCCGGCCGAACCGGTCTTACCAATTCATGATCGGTCAGTTTGTTATAATGATTCTCAGAAGTTCCGTCGGAATGGGATCGCACTGCTGGACAAGCCAGCCGTGGCACCCGGAAGCCACGCCGCGATTACGTTCGAGAACCGCTCTAATTGCTTAAGGCGCAGTTCACCACCTCGATTGTTTTATTGTAGAGTTCCCCGTCAGGCAGCTCAAGAGGAAAGAGGGTTGGTTTCTGCAGGAGTCGCTGTGGAAGCATTATATTTAGTGGCGAATCGCAGGAATTCCTCGTACGCGCGGTCCAGGTCGTAGCCGAGACGATCCGAGTGGGTTGCCATGCCCTGGTGGAACCATCGATACCAGCGGTCGATCTCCATCGGGTCTTCGCTGACCAGCTTGGCGAAGAGATCCGTCCCGGGGTAGGGGGTGACCATATTGATTTCCACGTGGCCGGGGCGCGCCTCCAGGATGAGCTGCTTGGACAGCTCGATATCGTCGAGAGTCTCCTCCGGCAGGCCGATCATGAAGAACGCGTGGGAATGAATGCCGGCCGCGGTGAGGAGCTTCACGGCATGCTTCACGTCTTCGTTGGTCTCACCCTTGCGGATCATCCGGAGGATTCGGGGGCTTCCGCTCTCCACGCCGAGGGTCACGCGTTTGACATTCGCGGCCGCCATGCTGCCGACCACCGCTTCGTCAAGGGTATCGGCCCTGACCCCAGCGGTGTACTCGAAGCAATTCAGGCCGCGGGAGACTATCTCGTCCAGGATGCGCAGGGTGCGCGTACGGCTCACCGTGAACGTGTCGTCCAGGATCTTTACGACCCAGCGTCCGGGCCGGTCGCCGGCGACGGGCCCGGAAACTCCTGCTTCCGGCGCCTCCGATTCGGCCTCTCTCCGCAGCAGTTCCAATTCCTCGATCACCGAGTCAACGGAACGGAGCCTCACCTTGCGACCCCATATATTCCTCGACGCACAGTACGCGCAGTTGAAGGGGCACCCGCGACCGGTCATGACCACTTCGCCGAAGTAGTCCGGCCGGTGGATAAAAGAGCGGTCCGGGATGGGGAGGTCATTGATGTCGGGGATCAGGTCGCCCCTCGGGTTCACCCGTATCCGGCCGTTTTCCCGCCACGCGAGGGATGGAATCGCGGAGCGATCTCCTTTTCCATCCAGCGCGTCCATCAGGTGCACCAGGGTGACTTCTCCCTCACCGATCGCGACCATGTCGGCCGAGGTGTACTGCATGCTCTGCTGGGGGAGCACCGTAGGATGGCTTCCTCCCAGCACAACTGGTAGGCCGAGGCGCTTGAGCCGCTTTACGAGGAGCCGCACGGTGTCCATATTTCCGGAGTTACACGTTATCCCTACGAGATCCGGCGCATGGGCGAGGATGCGGCGTTCCATCTCCACCCACAGCGGGTGATCCGGGTCTTGCAGGATCGCGACCATTCCGGCCGCGGCCTCGTGCATAACGATCGCAGGGTCCTCTTTCCCAAGTCCCTCGGCGGAGAGACCAGGCACAGAAACGTTCTCCCCGTCCACCAGCGCCGCTCGATGGCCGCTCCGATCTCTCAGGTAGGTAGCCAGATAGAGGAGATTCAGGGGATAGGTCTTCATCTTGGGGGTGGTAACCCCAAAGAGCGCATAGAACGGGGGGCGGACGAGTACTACTTTCATGTCCATCGCCTAATAGACCTGAGCCAGTTCGTTGAACAGTTCCACATAGGTATCGACCCGCCGGTCCCAGGAATGTTCTTCGGCCATGAAGCGCATTACCTGCTCCCGTTTCTCCCTCATGGGGTTTCGGATCAGGAACTTAACTTTGGCCGCTAATTCGGCTGCGTCGTCGTAGGCAAAGGTCGTCCCCAATCCGGTTTGCCGAACGAGCGCGTTGTTGAGAATCGGCTCTTCCGAAAGAACCGGCAAACCTCCGCGCAGGTACGTGAGGATCTTTGACACGTCGTTATCGAAGGGGAGCGGCCCGGTCGCAAGAGCGATACCGACGGCCGCGTAACGGATGTAGTCCCAGGCGTCCTCCTCTATGACCTCGCCATGATCGACGATGTCGGAGTCGAGTCGGCAATTCTCGTCGCCGCCGTACAGGCACGCCTTGTTGAGTCCGACGAGATGGACTTCCGCGACCCCTCCGAGACGACGCGCGGCCTCGTTGAGCATACGAACCATGCGCGGCGCGGCAACGCTCCCCAGGAAGAGGGCTACCGGCCGATCACCGTGAAACGGGTTCCGAAGACGGGGGGGAATATCCTGCGGACACCCGGTGGGGACCAGGACGATGCGCGGCTCAGGGCCGTACAGCTCGCGCCATCGGAGCATGTTTTCCCGGTTGTTGAGGACCAGCACCGATGCGCGTTCCCGGATGCGCTCCTGGCAGCGGAGCAGCCGTGCCCTTGCCGGCTCGTCCCGCTCGGGGAGGCGATCGTCCACGACCCTCACTATTCGTGAGACCACAGGCCCTTGGTACGATCCGATTAGCTCGATGGAATCGTGGTAACAAGTCTTCAGCACCGCGTAGGGGGAGGGGTCGTTCAAGACTGCAAGCGGTTTCACCGGCACGTTTCCGTCGATCAGGCCGGCACGGTCTACGGGAGAGACGATCTCGGCCTTAATACCTCTGCGAATGAGGCCTGACGCCAGTGCTCGCAATCGCACGAGATCTATGCCTGTGGGAGGGAGAAACGGATTCTTGTGGAAGAGGATTCCGATGTGCATCAGGAGCTGCAACTATTCATAATTTAGCATCAATTCGCCTCAGCGTGCCGCGGTGCAGCCGTTCGCCTTTCCGGCAAATCCAGAAGCCGTCCTATCGGGTTCATTGACCGAGGTCGAGGACTTCGCATGTCCTGCCGTGTTCCGAGCCGTTCAAGTGATCTTCCAGCCTGCTCTTGGCAATCCTGGTCACCACGAGGAAGGGTTCCAGGCGCTCCTGTTCTCGATTCCAGACGAATTGTTTAACGTCGTACGCGTCCGCACTGTCCTGGTAAAGGATTACCCACCATTCATCATTCTTGACCGAATAGCAGACTTTCCCTTTCTTGACTCCAGCCGATTGCTTTGCGAGCTGCTGTGCTGCGCCCTTTATGCGCTGATCTTCCCATTCCCTGGGCACTTCCTTGGGTCCCCCCTGTGTGCTGAGGGGCGGAGGCTCGGTTCCGGTGCGCATGCCGGGGACTTCCGAGACCTCCGACTGTTTACGCGGCCCTGTGCTGGATGAGGAGCTCGCGGTAGTCGGAGGAACGACGGGAGCTGCATCCTGAACTGAAGCAGGTTGAGCGGTAGGCTTCGCGAGGGTTACCGGTTCTGGAGGACGCGGTATCGGGACCGGATCGCGGACCGCTGCGGCTCGGGGCAGCGTGGATTCGGGATGTGCTTGAGCGCTAGGACCGGCCTCTGAGATTTGCGGCTCGTGAGACGGGAGTTTTCCGCCGTACTCGGTTCGGTTTGGAACGTCTGCCGGGTCGGGCTGATCCGGAATCTGACGCGGGACGCTGACCATCTTGGCGGAATCCTCCGCGGAATCGGGCGGGATGACCGGCTTGATGAGCTTTCCTCGGGTCGCCGGGTCTGCCCCCCGGGCGCTGGGGCCATCCATGGCCGGCCAGGTAGTTTCCTTCAGCGCGTCGCGAGCTGGGACGATACACCCGGCCAACGCACAGACCAGAACACCCAGGAGGCCTGCCTCAAGATATCGATGTGTCCATGCTTTTCCCATCACAACTCACAGAAGGTCCTGTTTTCTCAAGGAATCTCTGCCAATCCCTCGACGGGGTCTGTCGGGGCGAACCCCTCTATCCAGTGGTCCGCCCCCTCACCGGTGACATATCACATTTTTTCGAGCAACTGATAGCTTGGTTCACACAATCGAAGCCCGCAGACCACTTAATTCATGTCCGGGGCCCCTGACAGGTCGTTGGGGTCTTCATTCCAGGTCGGCGATGTCCTCGAGCGGCTCTCGGCCGTGCTTCCGCACAAAGCTCTCGCACGCGACGCGATAGGCCTCCTCGGATGTCGCGGTATTCCGCGGGGACACCAGCAGGTCTTCCAGAGCTTGCTTGGCCTTTACCAGGCGATCTTCGTCGCCGTCCCGGGCCGCCTGATCCACCCATTCCAGTGCTCTCAACGTTTCGGATCTGTTCATTGGAAGGCCACCTCCTCTTGAACACCTCAGTGTCCGCTCATAAGAGTAGACCATTACCTGCCGCGGATCAAGCAAACCGGCCTGAATGAGGCTTTCTTTTTGTGGACGATTGCCCAATCCTGAGACGGAGACTACTCTTCCTCGCGGAGAGCGGGTCCATTTCGGTCCCTGAAGAGGCGAAACGACGAGTACATGGACGACGCCAGGCACGCCAAGCCTGTAAGAAGGAAGGTCTTTCCGAACACCCAGGCATTGATGTGTACGTCCACCGTCCAGCCGAACGAGCGGTAGTTTATGGCGTAGATGACGATGTAAGCCAGGATGAGCCCGCATATCACCGAGAGGAGGAACGAGGCCAATCCCATGATGAGACCCTGATAGATATTCATCCGACCCAACTCCCCGGCTGTGAGACCCAGGTACCCCAGGACTCTCATCTCGCGGGATCGTTCGAGCAGGATGGCTGTGAGCGCGGTCGCCACCCCCAAGAGCGCCACGAGGAGCGAAACACCTTTGAGCGTCGCTGTGGGTGCGAAGGTCTTGTCGAAGATGCGAAGGATCTCCAGTTTCATCTTCTTGTTCGAGACGATGGTCTTCCCGAGGCCCGGATACGCGGCTGCAATCTCATGTCTTATCTCATCCGGAGAAACGCCGGGTCTCAGGAACAGGGCAACCGACTGGACTCGCGCATCGTGCCAGATTCTTTCGTACACCCCTCGGTCCATGTGGAGGGTCCCCTGGTCCGAGGAGTAATCCCTTACGATGGAAGCCACGGTGAAAGGCCGCGCACCAGCAGGGGTTGTTAACGTGACGCTCTCTCCGACCTTCAAACCGAATCGGTAGGCGAGTGACTCGGAAATGAACACCTTTTCCGCTCGCAGTGCAGGCCACGCGGCCCGCTCCCCTTCGAGGAAGTGAAAGCGCGAGTGGGTCTCCAAGACTGTCGAATCGACCACACGAAGCCGTACCGGCTTGCCGTCGAGGCTGACGTCGTAGGTAGAATACCGTTCCATGGCCTCGATTCTGGGATCCCGCTTCAATGCGTCGATGAGCGAATCCGGCAGCGGATGAAACCATTTGGTAGTCCCCGGTGAGATGTACAAGTCTCCCTCGAGCGAACCCTCCAGCCACGCGGAGACCGATTCCCGGAAGCTGTGGATCATGATGTCGACACCGATGGTCATGGAGAGCGCCACTGCCAGAGCCGCAACGGCTATACTCGTGCGGCTGAGCGACGCACGGATGGTCCGAGCGGCAAGGAACCCGCCCAGGGACCGAAACCCTTTCTTCAACAGAACGCCGAAGTAATGGCTGAACGGGGAGAGAAAGCCGGGTGTGAACAGCGCAAACGCAAAGGTCATGGCAAAGGCGGAGAAAAAGCCCCAGAATATGGAAAAACGTGAGGCCCACGCCCCCACCAAGGCTGCGGCAAAAAAGACGAGGCCGGAGGCCAGCAGGAGCCCCTTCAGTCCGTGAGCCCGGTCTTCAATACTGCGGCGCTTGATCCCGAGGACGGGCGGCGTCACGGCCACTTCCAGGGCGGGCAAGCCCGTTCCCACCATGGTGGCGGCAAATCCGACCGCGAGGCCGGTCAGCACTACCGCGGGGGTCAGGTGAACACTCCCCATCTCGACGAAGAAATAGAGCTCCGTGATCGTACCCGACACCTTCCCGACGCTGAGCCAGGCCACCAGCCACCCGAACGCGATCCCCAGCACGTTCCCGACGCTTCCCAACACCAGCGATTCCAGGAGAAACGCGGTCACCAGGCCTTTTCGGTCCGCGCCGAGCGTCAACAGCAGCGACAGATCCTCTCGCCGCGAGAGAACCGAAAACATCGAGAAGTTGTAGATGAGAAAGACCCCCACAAAGATCGCCAGGAGGCTCATGGCTGCCAGGTTGAGCTGAAACGACGAGAGCATTGCCCTTAACGTGGATTTCTTCGTATTGGCATCCGTCAGGAAGAGACCTTCAGGGAGTTCCTTCTCGAGCGCTTCTGCATTTCCGTGGGCCATGATGTCGATCCGCTCGAGGTAACCGACCCGCCCAAAAAGTTCCTGCGCCGCTGCGATGTCCATGACCGCAAGATTGTCCCCGACCCCCGCGGCAGAGGAGTCCGGCAGAGGACCGAGGATGACGGCCTTCTTTTCCAGACCCGCTGCCAGGATCGTGAGGGTGTCGTCGGTTTTGAGACGATACCGGTCCATCAGTTCCCGGGAGAGGTAGAGCCCCGGAGGGTCACTCCCCAGGAACCGATCCAACGCCGCATCGTCGCCAGCGGGAGGGCTGAAATTCCGGAACTCCGCGTCGAGAAACGGATCGATGCCGACAAACCGGATCGGTTCCTCACCGGTCTCGCGGGTCAGGGCCATCACTTCGACTATTGGTGAAGCCGCCTTCACCTGAGGATTTCTCCATATGTCGGGGAAGAATCGGTCGTCGACGCGGCCGTATCCGGAGACAACAGAGTGGGTGGCACGGCCGGACAACAGATCGACCGAACGGGAGAACGAATCGAGCGCGGATTCGTTGATCAGTTCCACCGCTATGACGATCCCAACACCGAGACAGATCCCCATCATGCAGAGGAGCGAGAGGAGTCGATGCCTCCGATAGTAACGCAGGTTAAAATTGAGCAGTGTTGGCAGACTCATGGGTGGTACAACCCGTCGCAGGGGAGGGTGGTTGGAGCAAAGGGGAGTTCCGCGCTACAGCGCCGCTTCTTGAAGACCGCGGGTCTCCCCTGGTTGAAAGCCAACGGGGCTGAGATCATCGCACCGCCAAGTCTGACTCGCAGACTTGAGAAGCATGGTGACCTTCTGCGTGTGGACGGGGACATCTCCCCTCGACTACCCGGTTCAAGACCGGATCCATTCCAAGGCTTCGGGCCGTTCGGCGCACGAAAAAGTCTTCACTTCACCCGGAACAAATAACGACTTGAATTTCATTCCCCACTGCACCCACTTGGGTCCGCAGACGGCCGCCACTTTCTCGAAGTGGTCCGTGTGCTTGAGACCGAACTTCGCATAGTCCCATGCGGCACGAAACTCCCACCCCTTGAAATCGTCGTCCATGTCAAACAGCAAACGAGCTTTCGCATGCTGTTGGAGTATCGCTTCCAGGCGAGGGATCAACAGATTTTCATAATCCGCGGCCGTCAGCCTTCCTCGGCCTCTTATGGCAAGCGTGCTGCCTTCACTTTCAGGGAGGATTTCGATCATGGTAATTCCTCCTGTTCCTGCGTACCGGTGCCGACTCTCCGACCGGTTCACGGGGACACTCCGGAGACTCCATCACTGTGGACAACGCGGAGTCATCTTAGTCATAGCCAGAAGTGACGTCCTATAACGTGGAGGGCCTCGGTGGGACAGACATCGTGCCCGTCATTCATGGACATGCGAGACGGCTGTCTCACCGATCCCGATTTCGGAACCGTCACCTGTCTTGAGCGTCCATGCCGGTCAGAAATCTTGGCACTCGCTATATAACCGTAATATCGTGACTCAGAACGACTCGGTCAAGAAATCCTCGAACTCGCCAAAATTATCAATCCGTTATCAGCAGAAAGACATCGCGCGGAGCAGCCACGAAGCCTGCTTGCGACCGGGCTATGTCTCGGCGGTAGAACCGCCCGTCTACGCGACCGGTTCCTGGGGCTGGATCGTGGCTGCGACGGGGACCTCCGTGAGGGTGCCGGCTCTCAGCCTGAAGGTTCGATCCGCGAGCCAGAGCGCCTCGGCGCTGTGTGTCGCCATAATCAACGTGGCGCCGGCGGTGCGACAGACTTTGTCAATGAGTGCCAGGATGCTGTTTCCCGTCTCCAGGTCGAGGTTGCCGGTAGGCTCGTCAGCGAGGATCAGGCGTGGCTCTTTCACCAGAGCCCGTGCAATGGCCACGCGCTGTTGTTCGCCTCCCGAAAGCTGTTCCGGGAACTTGTCCCACTGGCCTTCCAGGCCCACCGCATTAAGATAGCGCAGGGCTCGCGCGTCGTCGTCGACACCGAGCAGTTCCAACGGCAGCGTCAGATTCTCGCCCACCGTCAGGGTTGGGAACAGGTTGAAGGATTGAAAGATGAACCCGACTTCTTTTCTCCGGTACCGGGCCAGTTCGTCGGAAGCCATGGTGGCGAGGTCCATCCCATCGAATAGAACCCGTCCCGACGTGGGCGTATCCACCCCGCCTACCAGGTTCAAAACGGTGGACTTCCCGGAACCGCTCTTGCCGAGGAGAACAATGCGCTCTCCTCGAGCGACCGCGAGATTGATGCCGTTGAGCGGACGCACCTCACGGGAGGTGCCGCGGGCATAGCACTTCGAGAGGTTTTCCAGTCGCAAGAGCGGAGTCATGGGTTCCGTGCATGCCGGGGACTTTTCACAAGCCGGGATCGGACTCCCGCCACAATTCAGCAGTACCGCTTCTTTGATCGGGCATTGGCATCACCGGCGCCGGCGCCCTGTACTGGCCTTTCCCTGGCCTTCGGAGCCGTAGATCTTCTTGAGCCTTTTGGCGAAGTACTCGCTACGCTTTGCCCTGAAGACCATGTAATCATCCGATTTCGGCAGCTTGTTGTCGTTGAAGACGAGCCAGAGCCGGGTCAGCGTCACTTCTTCGAGCGTAAAACCGAGCCGCATGCAGATCAACTCACCCTCCGACAGCTCGCCCATTTCTCTATCCAGGCCCGAAGCCGTCGGTTCAAGGTTCCTGTACACCGCATCCCTGAACGCAGGATCGGGGAGCAGCTCCATGGGGTTCTTCCGTCGCTTGTCGGCCAGTTGCTTGACTGACTGGAGCACCCGGTAGAAGTCCCGTTTCATAAGAGGGATCCCGTAGGAAACGATGCGATCGGCCACCGACTTCAGGCTCAGGACCTTTTTCTTCTCACCGGACGAAAACGCCAGGGAATACAGCAATGAGTTTATGTTCTTCTGCGCGTCGCGCAGCCGGTCCACCTGCTTCTCGAGAAAGAGAAGGCTGTCCAGAGGACCCTTGTCCACCTGCTTGATGAAGAAGATCAGCGATGGTCGCTGCGGGAGAAGCGGCTTTGTCACATGCTCGTTCACGTCTCGCAACTCTTGCTTGATGAACTCTTCGATGATGGTCTTATTGCTGCCTTTGACTATTTCTGCGGCGATCGCAGCGTCGGACAACTCCTTGCCTGCGGCCGATCCGGGACCGGCCAGAGCCAACCCGCCAAGGATCACTGCGAGCGCGAAACAGAATCTGGCCGCATAACTAATTAATATCATTAACAGCAGTCCTTTCGTCCCGCCACGCTCGACGAAAAGCCGCGTCGCGGCCTATGAATCGTCACAGGAGTCACCGGCGTACTCGCTTTGCGCAAAGATTACTTCTGAACAGGTCCACGAGACTGCCGATCATGCCCCGGTCATTTTTTCTTCCAGCCAGCCGACGAATCCGCCGACACCTTCACCGGTTTTGGCCGAGACCGGGAAAATCCGTATTCCGGGATTCATGGCCGTTACGGTCTTTCGCAATTCGTCCATGTCAAAATCCGTATGGGGGAGCAGATCGATCTTATTAAGGATCAAAGCGGAGGATTCCGTGAACATCAACGGGTACTTCAACGGCTTGTCGTGCCCTTCGGGGATCGACAGAATCATGACCTTCACGTTCTCGCCGAGACGGAACTCCGCCGGGCAAACGAGGTTGCCGACGTTTTCGATGATGAGGAGCTGCCTGCCGTCCAGACCGATGGTCTCGGCCGCGGCAAGGATCATGTTCGCATCCAAATGGCATGCGCCGCTCGTATTGATTTGCACGACGTCCACGTCGCTCTTGGCGATCTTGCGTGCGTCCACATCCGATGCAATGTCACCCTCAATTACTCCTATCTTGTACTTACTGGACAGCGCTTCTATGATGCGCAGGATAACGGAAGTCTTTCCCGCGCCGGGCGAGGACATCAAGTTCATCACGAAGACCTG
This sequence comes from Desulfomonile tiedjei, assembly GCA_016218715.1. Classification (GTDB taxonomy): domain Bacteria; phylum Desulfobacterota; class Desulfomonilia; order Desulfomonilales; family Desulfomonilaceae; genus JACRDG01. The sequence continues at coordinate 72,785 of JACRDG010000049.1, forward strand.
GGACGCGTCGAACCGACTTCTCAGGGCATCGGCGAGCTTGTCGTTGGCGTTCAGGATGTCTTCGTCAACCTTCAGGGTTCTCACGGCCATTATCGTCTCCTTTTGCTGTTTCGGCTTCGTTTCTTATGAACTGCGGCGCTATGGACAGCCGCGAGGGTATCTTGATGTCGCATGTACCGGACGTAAGCGCAATCCTCCGGGAGCCAGCCGAGGTCTCTCACCAGATCTTCGGTGAGCTGAATGCAATCCGGCTCAGCGTCCTGCCGAATTCCGTAGACCTTGCATAAGTTTGTTTCCGTGTCCAGATGTTGGCACGGCTCGTCGAGGTACCGAATGATACCGCCGCCCAGATCTACTTTTTCGTAGCAGCACTTTCCGCACTTGTCACAAATGGCTTCCCACTCTTCGCGTTTCATCTGTTCCGGCCTTGGCCCTCTGTTGTAAAGAATACAGCCGATGCCAAGATGCTTGTCCGATTCCCATGTCCAGGAGATCACGTAAACCTGGCCATGGGTTGGTGGGACAGGCGCCTCGCCTGTCGAAGAATGACGGGCAGAATGCCCGTTCCACCAAAACGGCCCACGATTCGGACGCCTGTTTTGGCGATGACTGCGTAACTCCAACCTGGTGGCTCTCCCACCAGGGATGCAGTGGTTGCCCTCGGGATAAAAGCTATCGCCTCATGCTTCGACTGCAACTCGGTACCAGGGAGCATTATCACAAATCAGCCGGGACATAAAGAAGTCGGGAACCGGGAAGGGGGGACGCTCGTGTCCGCGGCCGGCTCTGCTACCAGTACGGGCTCGCTGAGACATCACCGGGACCGGTCGAGGAGGGTTCGCGAGGGGCCGTGCTTCGGGTGACAGGGCGGCGCGAGGGGTCCATGGCCGCTTCCGTCTCCTGAAGAAGTTCCTTCACATGGGAGATGCTGCTCGGCTTTGTCAGGAGTCCGAGGGCCTTCCGAAAATCAGCTTGTGCCAGGGAGAGGTCTCCTTTGAACTTGTACGCCAGGCCCCGATTCGCGAAGGCCAAACCGTTGTCAGGTTCCATCTCGATGACCTTGGTAAAATGACGGACCGCGCCGTCAAACTCGCGCGTCACGAGCTGGTTCTTGGCCAACTGGTAGTACAGGCCGGCCGTTGCAGAAGCAGGGTCCAAGCTGACGGCACGAGAGAAATCCGCGACGGCCTTGTCGTAGGATTTGGATGCCTCGTGGGCCGTACCCCGATAAATCAATGCTTGAACGTTGTTCGGATCTATCGTCAGGGCCGCGTCCAGATCGGACAAACCTTTGTTGGCGCTTCCCAGCATGACTTCCCCGCGACCCCGGAGCGCGAGAGCCTCTGCCGACTCCGGTTGTATTTCCAACGCCTTGGTGAAATCCTGGATCGCCTCCGCTATCTTCCCCATGTCCAGGAAGATCTTGCCTCTTGCAACGTAAATCGCAGGGTCGGACGGCGTGAGGGTGAGCAGCCGGGTGTAATCCGAGAGCGCGGAATCGGGGCGTTCCATCCTTTCGTAAACCGCTGCTCGGTTCTTCAGGGCTACGGCAAATGCCGGGTCGAGCGCGAGTGCCCGGTCGAAGTCAGGCAATGCGGCCTCCACTTCGCCCGCGCGAATCCGAGCCCACCCGCGGTTATTGAAAGCCGCTGGATTCTTGGCATCCAGAGCTATGGCACGACTGTAATCATCAATGGCCTGTTTCACCTTCCCATCGGAAAAGTAGAGATTTCCTCGTCGCAGCCAGGCTCGAGCTTCTTTCGGGTTCAGGGTGAGCGTTTTGTCGAGATCCGCGAGCGCGTCGGCCTTGTTGCCCAAGCTGCGGTTTGCCTCGGCTCTGAGGAAATAGGACTGGCTGTCCTGGGGATTGATCTTCAGGACACGATCGATGTCGTTCTTGGCCTGTTCGGCATTTCCGAGCGCGAGGTTGGCTTCGGCCCTCCCACGCAACACGATCACGTCGTCCGGTCGGAGTTCGATAGCCTTGCTGAGGTCCGCGAGGGCCTTATCGTAGGCCTTTCTCTTCAAGTACACGACCCCGCGTGCGCCGAGCGCATCCACGAATCGGGGGTCGACGGTCAGCGCGCGGGTGAAATCTGCGAGGGCTCGATCCTCGTCGTTCAGCGATCGGTACGCGACGCCGCGGTTGAACGCGGCCCGCGACAGATTCGGATTCAGAGCCAGGGCCCGGGTGTACAGCATGATAGCCGCATCCAGATCCCATCTCCACTGCGCGTCCACTCCCTGCGCGTAGAAATCTCGCGCAGACTCGGCGGTCGCGAGGTTTGTCGGCGCCCAAAGGCCTGTCACCAGGAAGATGGTGAGGGCCATATATGCGGTTCGATGTGGCACGCTGCTGATCATATCCTCAACGACGGAGTAGCCCCGTTTGCGGCGCTCCTATTGCGAGCATCAGTCTCATGTCTGATCGTACCCGCGTCGAGACGCGGTTGCAGATGTGTCGGGAGCTGTCGAGCGACCTTGGCGCCCAGGTTCATTTGGCCGTGACGATCCGCTTGAGGTTCACGGCGGTAGCTGGTTGTCTGAGCCCGTACGAGTCCTTTTGGCCTTCGGGCAGGGTGAGTGCTGCGGCCAGGTCCGATCGTGCTCGTTCCCTGTCTCCGAGGAACTCAAAGGCCGCTGCTCTGGAAACGAGCGCCTCACGGTACCGGGGGTTGAGTTCCAGCGCCCGGTTCAGTTCTGCTACAGCCTCGGTGAAACGCCCTTGCTTTCCCAGTGTCTCGCCGAGGTTGAAATGCGCCCCCGCGTCGTCCGGTGTGGCAGATGCCAGCGCAGTGAAGTACTTGATTGCTGCATCATAATCGCCCGATTTCTCTTTCAGCATTCCCAGCAAAAGCAAGGCATCCGGGTTGGCCGGGTCCAGACGGATGGCTTCCTGAAGGTCTTGCGCAGCCTGACTTTCCTGCCCCATTTCCAGGTAGCATTCCGCCCGGTAGGCGTACACGGGCGCGGCTTTCGCATCCAGTTCCAAAGCCCGAGAGAAATCCTTGACTGCCCTTGGGCACTCGTGGACGCTCTTCTCGATCCACCCTCGGTTCACGTAGGCCCGGGTCAGCTTGGGCTGGATTGAGACGGATTTGGAGAGGTCGCGAAGCGCCTGGGCAATGTTCCCCTTCTTGAAGAAAGCCCAACCTCGGTTGGTATACAGCTCCGCGTGCGTTGGAATGACGCGCGCCGCGTGGTTGTAATCTTCAATGGCTTTATCCGGGTCGCCTTTCGTGAGGTAGGCGTTGCCTCGCTGAAAATAGGCCAGCCCGTAATCGGCATTGAGTCCGATAGCTGACGTGAAGTCCTTGATGGCTCCGTCCGCATCGCCGAGTTTCAGCCGTGCGTTTCCCCGGTTGAAGTACGCAAGGGCGTAGCTTGGAGAGAGTTCCAGCGCACGGGTGAAGTCTGCTATGGCATCCTGGGGCTTGTTCAGTTGCAGGTAGGCCCAGCCGCGGTTGTTGTACGAATCCGCGTCCTCCGGATTGAGTTTGATCGCCTCGGTGAAGTCGCTGACGGCCTGGCTCAGGTTCTCTTTGGCGTAGTAGGCGTTGCCGCGGTTGTAATAAGCAAGGGCGTAGGAGGGGTTCAGCTCGATGGCTCGGTTGAAGTCGGTGATAGCATGATCGATATTGCCCTGCCGGAAGAGCACGCTGCCGCGATTGTTGACTGCCGTAACGAGGGTTGGATCGAGCTGAAGTGCCCTGGTGTAGTCTTTGATCGCTTCTGCAAGGTTTCCGATGCGCTCATACGAGAAGGCTCGACGGAAATACACGTCGGGATTGGTCGTGCCGATCTGGATGGCCCGAGTCAACTGTTCGATCGCCTTGGCATGGTCGCCCATCCGTTGAGCGTACCGGGCGCTTTCCAGGAGACTCCCCACCGACTCCGCCCACGCGGACACTGTGATGAGCACAACGACCGCCACGAGCGGAACGATCCATCTTCGTGGCCGCATCTTCGAAACCCCGTTTTTCACAGGCACATATTAGTCTGAATGATACCATAGCATGAACACACCTGTCTACTTAAATGAGGCTGCGGCATTATCCGGTAACGGCCCATGCAGCCGCCTCCAGCAGCCCGTATCACTCGTTGGGATCGTGCTGCCTCACATAATCGAGCAGGAGTCGTCCCATGTCCGACTTGACCTTGACCTTCTCGTAATCGATCGGCACATTGTTGAGGTACTGCAGAATCAGCGCATCACCCGCACACCCTCCCGGCAGTATTCCCGAAAAGAAGAACCCTAGCTCTTCAAATGCCGCTACAGAGCTGCCGGTCAGCGGGTCGGACAGGTCCAGATAGAGATTGATCACCTCAGCGTGTTCGAGGCATACCTTTTTCAATTGCGTCTTCACTTGGTGAACCACGTCTTCCCCGTACTGTTCGATGTCGATGCGAACGTACCGGAGCGGGGCATACGTAACCGTTCGCAGTACGGATCGCTCCTGTGTCCCCAAAACCGACGATGACTCCCCGACCTCGATGCCGGAGGATATCCCGATGTGGCGGTACAACTGGAGGATCACCTCCCGGTGTTGCGTCGGAAGATACAATTTCAAGCCGGTGGGTTTCTGCAGGTACGTGAAGTGTATGACCGTGCTATCCCGCTGCGGGAGTGTCTCAGTAATCTCTTTGAACGATGCGGTCGCGGGTATGAACCCCAGAGTAAGAGCCGCATCCCTCAGGCCCATGCGAAGCCCCACCTGCTGCGAATACGTGTGATTGGTGACCGCACGGCCGTATACTCCCGTCAGTCCTTCGGATCGAGCCTTCTCCATGACAAACTCGGTGAGCCGGGAAAAAATGCCTCTCGACCGGAAACGAGGCTTTACCGCTGCCATCCCCATCTCTGCGATACGGGACGTCCTGTCGAACCTCATCAGAGCCAGATGGCCCGCGACTTCGTGGTTCGAGGTTACTGCGACCGCGGAAAAGAGCTGCCCCGAGCGATTCAGCTCGAGGATGCGCTCCGGATAGTACACGTGCTCGTAGCTGTACGAGTACCCATAGGCTCGGTACACGCTCCGTGAAACCTCGATGGCCAGCGATGGTTCCAGGGGCTGCACCGTGATCTCGACCGGAGTAGTGGGGCGGATATCGTCAGACGCAGGTCCGTCGTATGGCTCCAGTTCGCAGGCATCGTGATAGTCGGCCAGGGTCGCGGTCTTCAAATACTTGATGAGGACGGTCTCCTTCCCCTGCTGCCCCAAGTTGTTGAAGTGCACCTCATCCATCAATTCCCGCATGAGCGAAATTCCCGGTCCGCATTCCGAACCGGGAACAGGTTCCGAGTCGGGCGGTGGGCATGCGTTGAGGTCCGGCTCGAACGGGAAGCCTTGATCCTTGATCACCACCTTGAGTCCGAGCGGCACGCGCTCGCAGGAGATGTCGAACGAAGTCCTCTCGTATGGCTCGAACGCATGCTCGACCACATTGTCCACCGCTTCCCGGACGCTCCGGCCAATCAGTTCGATGTCGTGAGGGTCAAAGCCCATCCGATCGGCTACGGCAGCCACGTACGCGGTGGCAACGGGCCCATACGATCGATCGTTGGGAATCGTGATCCGCGAATAATCACACGCGTCCTGCATGAATCCACTCCGCAAACGCGAAAAAGCTCGGCTCGGTCCCAGGCAATTCCCGGCTGTTCAGTGGGACCGGCATCTTGCCGGTCAGTTCTGGATGGACAGTGATGGTGCCTGCCCCACCATGCTGCCTCCCCTACGTGACGGAACGTGGGGAACAAGGGACTCGGCAAGCCTACCCCGGCCCAACCGAGACTTCTTTCGCTAGCTTTTCTTTGCCTCTTGCGGCTGCCAGCCCCAGGAGGGTCACGAGGAGCAAGAAGAGCACTCCTGCCGTGCCCAGCTTCAACCACGGCGGCAACGGAGACGGCGAGAAGAAGGCCTCAATCACTCCGGCGATGGCCAAGAGAGGCACACAGCCCAGCGCCAACGCCACTGCATCGCGGCTCCGCACGGACAGAAACTCCAGCCTCCGGTACGGACCGGGGTCTACCAGCGCATGGCCCAGGATGAGCCCTGCTGCGCCTGAAAGAACGATAGCACTCAACTCCAGGCTGCCGTGAGGCAGTACGAAAGACCACAACTGGAGCGAAAGTTGGTGCCGGAAACACAGCCCCGCGATGGTACCGAGGAGCAGACCGTTCAGCCCTAGAAGGTATATCGTCCCCACACCGAACGTGATCCCCGCTGCAAAGGTCAAGAAGGTGACTGAAATATTGTGGGTCATCAGGTGACTGGAAGCCATGGGAGCAACTGCGTACAGCCCTTTGAACCACACATCGCCGCCTTCTACCGTCGAGATGATGCTATCCGGGACGAGGAGCTCCACGAAATTCGGCTCTTGCACGCCAATAACGAAACCGGCGAGCGCCGACAAGATCATGACGCCCGCGGAAGAGCCGATGTACAAGAGGTTCCTGGCCACCGCGAGGGGAAATTCCGTCGAGAGGAATTTCACGATCGATGCCCATCGGGACCCTGAGGGCTGGCTGTACACGATACGGTGAACCCGGATCACCAGGCCGTTCACATACGCCACCACGTCGTCATCCGGGGCTTGACCCAATTGCGATGATTTCAGGAGCGAGAGGTCCGAGATAGCCGCAAAGTAAAGTCGGCTCAAATCCCACAATTCGTCCCTCGTCAGGTCAGCGGACCTGCCGGGTCTGAATTTCGCGGCAATGCGCTCAAGTCGCTGCCATTCTTTTTTGCGTTCCCTGATGAACTCGTTTATATTCATGCGGCCCCTCGGTTCGATCTATGAACGGGGATTCCACGGGGGGTTAGTTCAATCGTTCACCCGGCGCCTCACGCGAAGGCGTGGAAGCCCGGTGGGCTGTGCCTAACAGCGTATCACCGACCAAGACCGCCTTATCATAGCACGTCGAGTGACCAGGGTGAAACGGAAGCCTCAAACCGTTACGATCGAGACTCCAGAGCATATCGAAATCCAGTTCCAGATCGCGGGGATAGGCACGAGACTTCTGGCTTATCTGGTGGACAGACTCTTTCAACTCGGGTGCGTCCTGAGCTTGATCTTCGTCTTCAGTGCCATCGTCTTTGCAGTACGGCAGACCACAGCCATAGTCGACTTTGCAGAAGGGTTGTGGCACTCCCTGGGCCAATGGCTCGTGGCACTGCTGATCCTCTGTTATGCCGTGGTTACGATCGGCTATTTCGTCCTGTTCGAGTACTTCTGGGCGGGCTCGACCCCCGGCAAGCGGTCCCAGCACATCAGGGTCATCAGGAAAGACGGTCGCACGCTCACGTTTTTCGACTCTGCCGTGCGGAACCTCCTCCGGTTCGTGGACATCTTGGGCGATGTGTATCCCCTGGGGCTTGTGGTGATGTTCGTAGACATCCACAATAGGCGTTTAGGAGACCTTGCGGCCGGGACCCTGGTCGTCCTGGAACAGGAAGCGGAACAACCCGAACTGAGCGAAACCCTCGACCCATCGCGGGCCTCTGACCCGGAACTTCGCCGTCTGGTCGGCCATATGACGGCCGCGGAGTATCAGGTGGTGAGAAAATTCCTCTCGCGGAGAGACCAACTCGACGAGGAATATCGGCGCACCGTAGCGAACACCATTGTGAGTCGCCTGAGCGCTGCCGCGGGAGCTCAACTCCCTCGCGCGTCCAAGCCGGAGGCCATCCTGGAGCATGTGGAGATTCTCTACCGAGAGAGAACCAGAATCCTCTAACCGATTCCGAGGCGCGGAAACCCGGTGAACGCCCTCGATTGTATTTCGCGCTTCTTTTGCTTCTCGATCCTTGCGTGTGATAAGGAGATATGAAGGAGACCTCGATGGAGCGGGAAACCACGGAGACCGTCTACACATTGGTCATCATCGGGCTCAGGGACGACCGGGCCAGGAGGCGGGTCGCTGCGGCCTTGTCACGGGTCACCACGCAGATGTCCGCGGATCGCATCCTGGAACGACTCGGGAAGCTCCCGTGGACCCTTACCCGTCGGGCAACCCGAAAGCGGGCGATTCGGCTGACTAGATTGCTGGAGAGCCTGGGAGCGCGGCTTCAGGTCATTCCGCCTCTCCCTGAGGACCTGGCACTGGATGTCGGCGAGACGCAGATTATGCCGAGCGCAGAGCTGCTCACCGAGACACAGGTTGCAAACGCAACACAGTTTATCCAGCCTCCCGAGGAGTCCTATTCGGCCGAGTCTCTGCCCGAAAGACCGGCCATGGAAGCGCGGCCTGCCGCTGTGACTCCAGCCTCTGCAATGCCGCCTGAACCCCGGAAGATGGAACGAGCGTTGAGCCGGGAGCGCGAGACTTCGGCCCCGGAGAGCGCGCCGATGGAGCCGCTCACCATAGGAGGGATTCTGGATCGCACCTTCCAGATTGGCAGGGCATATTTCTGGAAGCTCGCGGCCATCGTAGTGATTCCGGGACTCATCGCGGGAGCGATCTCCCTTGCCGGACTCCTGCTGGGCTCGGTCGCGGGGCTTGCCCTGTCCTCGGTGCTGGACTGGCCCGCATGGGTCTGGGTGGTGGGAACGATCATCCTGATCCCGGTCGTCGTGGTGGGAATTGCCATATTTGTGTTTCTCCCTCAGGCCGCGCTCATTCATGCCATATCCGAGATTTGCCTTGGCCGCGATTTCCGCGTGACAGATGCGTTTCGAGCGGTGCTCCAGAAGCTCTTGCCGTTCGTGCTGACCTCCCTGCTGTTCATGCTTGCCCTGTTCGGCACGATGCTGGCTACCGGCCTGTCCGGGGGTGTGCTTGGAGCGCTGTACGGCTTCACTGCGAGTTGGGTCCTGCCGCGCTCCCTCGTCTGGCTCGCGTGGCTGCCCGCGATCCTCCTGATCCCCGTCTTCATCGCCGTGCCGCTGTACGCATGGGTGAAGTGGTCACTGTTCGGGCAGGCCCTCATTCTCGAAGACGCCGCATATGGTGAGGCGCTGCAGAGAAGCTGGCGTCTCCTGTCGGGCCGCGCAGGGACACAGTGGTACACGAGTCACGTCACGAGATTGGGGATTCTGCTCCTGGTGTTCGCGGTGATCCAGGTTTCCGTCTCGTTCCTCTTCCAGGGTCCGGCAGTGCTCTTCACCTACGCCACGCCCTGGCAGATGACCGGGAAAGTTGCAACGCACGTGCTAAGCTTTTGCGGGAATGTGGTCATCGGTGTATTCTCGGCAACATGTACGGTATTGTTCTACTACGATCTGCGCAACCGCAAGGAAGGACTCGACCTCATGCTGCTCGCCGGGGAGAACGTGGGGCCTCGGGGAGAGTGATCCTCCTTCCACGTCGGTTCGCCCCGCGAAAAAACGGTTGAAGGGAAAGATATTTTTCTTCATAATCCGATCCTCTACGAGGGAAAACAATCGTCGTCAGGAGGCGAAATGGGTAAGAAAAAGGAACAAAAAGAGAAAAAGGAAAAACCTCTGGACCGCTGGACTGTCAAAGAGTTGCGGGAAGAGGCTCTGACCATCCCCGATATCCAGGGCGTTCACGGGATGAATAAAGATGAGTTGCTGACCATCATCAAGGAAGCAAGGGGGATCGTAGACGCGGATACCGGCAAGAAAGGGGATAGCTTGCGAGAAATCAAAGAAAAAGTCGTTCAACTGAGAATTGCGAGAGATGAAGAGCGGAGCCAGGGAGTCTCCCGCTTGCGGCTGAGCCTTTTGCGAAGGCGTATAGCCCGTCTGAAAAAAAAGACCCGGCGAGCCGGCTGAAGCCCGCCGCGCCCTGGGTCCCGCGCTCCGGAATTGATGGAACAGGCGACCGCAACCCTCGTTGTCGGCAGACCGGTACTATTGCGCCCGAGCATTGATATGGAGTAACCGTTCAGCGGAACAGACGCAATCCCTCGGAATCGCACAGGGGGATTATGATACGGAAAACGACGTTCGATTCACTCCGTCCAGTCCGCTGCCCTGGCCAGCCGACGGCTGCCGGGCGGACCTCCGGCGCTCCGCAGAGAGTATCGTACGAACCGGATGAGTAAGAGCACCATGCAGACACCAGTGGCGGGGTCACGCGCATTTGCCCGGAAATTTGTGGCCGCGCTGCTCTTTGTTCTGCTCGGAGCAGTCTTTCTCTGCGGCGGCCTCTTCCTGTACCTCAGAATCGGCCTGGACGATGACTTGGTCGCTCGCACCGTGGTCGCTCAGCTCGATCGATCTCTCGACAGCAGGGTCACCCTTGGATCTGCTCACCTTGAATGGCTCTCTCTCGATACGGCACAATTATCCATCGAGAACCTCGAAATACGTGACAAGAGCGATTCCTTCCTCATCTTTTCCGTGACCAAGATCGATCTGCAGGCGAGTGTCTCTCACCTGGTAACCGGGACTCTCCTCGTTGACAGTATTCGCCTGAACGGACCTACGCTCCATCTGCGGCCGGCCTCGGAACGCGAGCAGTGCGCTGGAGGGCCGGCGGCCTCGTGCACGATCTGTCCGGTATGGCTCAAACCGATCTTACGCAAGGTCGAGATGAGCCGGGGACGCGTGTTCTGCGAACGTGCCGCGGCGGATCGCCGTCAGAGGCAGATTGCTCTCTCGGACGTCCAGGCTGAGGTAACGAACCTGACCGCCGCGGGCGCGGAGCAGTTTGTTCTCAATGGGCTCCTGCCTGGGGAAGCGGGCACCGGATCTTTCCAGGCCAGCGGCAGACTCGCCTGTAACCCGCTGTCCGGTGAGCCATTGAGGGGGGAGGCGGGCATCCGGGTCAAGGCTTGTCCCGCGACGACCGCGGGCCTGCTGGCTTCGTCTTTCGGCTATGATCTCCCGCTCGCCCAGGGTGAGGCCGATGCCAACCTTCAAATTAGAGGCGACCCGAGCAACTTCAATGCGACAGGGGAGCTGAGCCTCCTCGGCGTGGTTTTGACACCAGGCAAGTATTTCCTCGGCAAGACAACCATTCCCGCGGGCACGATTCGCTGTGTCGCGGATCGTCGTGGACAGAGCCTTCGGGTCGATCTCCAGGAGGCGACCCTCCCTGGCGCGAAGGTTTCTGCCCAAGCGAGCTTCGAGGGGTTTTCCTCTTCGGATTCGGCAGCCGAGATCACGGTCCGAGAGGCGGATTTCCAGCTCGAGCAATTCTTCCCGCTCATTCCGCTGAACCTGTTGGACGCGGATGACCGCAACCGGTTGATAGCGGCGGGGCTCAAAGGTCACATGGGGATTACCGCTGCGAATTGGCGAGGGAATCTGTCGCAAATAGAGAGCCGACAGGCCGGGAAGGGGACGCTGCTGATCGACGTCTCGCTGGACAAGGTTTCAGGTTTCATCCCGGGCTCGGGACTTCCCGTGCAGGATGCGTCCGGAAGGCTCCGGGTGAATCAAGAAGAGATGGTCTTCAACGGGATCAGCCTGACTCTGGGGACGTCACCCATCGTGCTCAACGGATGGATCAGGGATCTGAAGACTTCGCCTAAGAGCGATCTGTTCATTTCCATGACCGCACAGGCGCAGGACCTGATGCCTATTATCGAGCAGTCGGGTCTCGCCGGACAGGTCAGGCCTCACCTCGGATGGCTGTCTGAGCCACAAGGTGGCATATCCATCACCTTGGACGTGAAGGGCCCATTGAAGAACCCGAGCCTCAAAGGGCGGGTGGTTCTCGAAGATTTCGAGTGCCGGGTCACGGATTTTCCGCTGAGTTTGAGGAAGGTCAACGGAGCCCTGCGGTTCCGTGGGAAGACACTCGCGTTTTCCGGCCTCAAGGGCATGGTCGGCGAGAGCGCTGCAGAGCTGAGCGGCGACTTCAGCTCCGCGGATATGCGTCTCACGGGGGAAGTCAAGCTTGTCCCTTCAGACCTGAGAAAGCTGAAAGTTCTCCCCGAGTCGTGGACGATCTCCGGCGTTCTGCCTCTGTCCATCGACCTAAAAGGATGGCAGCCGTCAACGGCCTTCACGGCGAAACTCGATCTTAAGAAGAACGCGCTTCGACTCGGTACGTATGTTGCCAAGGCCGCGGGAGTTCCGATGGAGATCGAGGCTTCGGGGAACCGCGATGCACAAGGAATCACCTTGGACGAGGCCTATCTAACCTTTCCGGGGAGCCGTGTGTCAGCGAAGGCAAGCGTTGACGCGAGTAACAGGCTCACTGCTGCGATCCACCTGCCCCCCAAAGGGGTCGAAACCAACGTCCTGATACCACTGGCCGACCCGTGCCTGGAACTCCAGCCCGGAGGGCGCGTCGAAGGGGATGCGGTCATCAAGACCGACCTGGCCCGACCTCGGGATGTGAGCATCGATGGGAATCTCCTACTGAATCACGTGTCGCTGAACCTCGGCTTCTACAAGCGAGTCGAGGGGCTCACCGGCAGCATACGTTGCCGCGGCCGGTCCATCAACGCGACCGCTACCCGTATCAAGATCGGTCAGACAGAACTGTCAGGGAAAATGTCCATTACCGACTTCTCGCGGCCGAAGCTTGATATCCTTCTCGACGTGGGGTTTCTGGACACCACTGATTTCACAGCGCCGGCGGGGTACGTGGCCAAAGTGACGTGGGGCCAATGGATCAGGTCCCAACCTGTCATCCGGTTCCTGGCCAGGAGCACGGGGAGCGCACTGATCAATGTCGCCAAAGGAAAAACGGCTGTGCGAGTCTTTTCCGATCTGTCGGCCAAGTTGGAGGACAATCACGGGGAAATCAAATCGCAGGGATGGCGGGTGAAGTTCGCGGGCGGAACGTTGACAGGGGACGGGCTCATTGATATTCGCGAGACGACGTCCAGACCCCTCAGGCTAGACTTTCAGGGTGACCACCTCAAGATGGACCGGGTTCTTGCGGGCTCTGAGCTGCAGGTCAACGTTGAGGGGGACGTGCTGGTGGAAGGGCATCTGGAGTGGCAGCTGACCACGAACCGTGAGAACCATGGGATCCGCAAGACAGGCCGGACAGAAGTCGACGTGAGGAACGGCGTGATTCATAGGTTCGATGCATTGACGAAGATCTTCTCATCGATTAATCTCGGGTCTCTGGTACGAGGCCGGCTGCCCGATATCATCGCAGATGGCCTCCCATTCCAGCGGATGAGCTGGACCACCGAGGTCTTCGACACCAAATGGAAGGTCAAGGACCTGAAGCTGTTATCTGACGCTGCCCGCGTCGACGCATCCGGTATGTACTTCAGCCAACAGGAGCGGATTGATTTCAAAGTCGAGGTGGCGCCGCTGGTCGGCCTGGACACGCTCATGTCCGGCCTGTTCGGAAATCTTATTACCCGGGACGGAAAGACGCTGACCGCGATGTTTCGGGTGCGAGGCCTGCCCGGTTCGCCGGATGTGCGCCTCGAACCGTTCGAGAATCTCAAGTTGGAAGATCGGTAACGCGCGATCCACAGGCACGCCACGGCTTTCCGGAGTGTGCAAACGGGGACCCGCGCGTGTGCCGCGTGGAACGAGCGAGGCCCCGATCTGGAAGGAGCACCCATTATCCCATGGACCAGGAACAAGCATTTTCCTTCGGCCGCAACTGGCAAGATTTCTTGAAGAGTTTTGACGAAGGGAGGGTGGCCATTGCCGAGGCGTCCCTCATCGATTTCCTCGGCCTGCCCGATCTCAGGGGCAAGAGCTTCCTGGATGTCGGGTGCGGCAGCGGCCTGTTCTCTTATGCGGCTTTCAGGTTGGGTGCGGAGAGAATTGTCAGCTTCGATCTGGATGAGTTCAGCGTCCAGTGTTGCCGGTACCTGCGCGACCGGGCCCAGCAACCATCGCATTGGGAGATCCATCAAGGATCGGTTCTGGACAAGGATTTGCTGTCCGGCCTCGGGCAATTCGATCTGGTCTACGCATGGGGAGTGCTCCATCATACGGGCCAGATGTGGGAAGCCGTCGAGAATGCGGCCGGCCTCGTCAAACCGGATGGCTATTATTACCTCGCTCTGTACAACAAGATCCTCGGCCGCGGCGGTTCACCCGCGTGGATCCATTCATTCTGGCTGAGCGTCAAAAGGCTGTACAACACTCATCCTGCCGTGGGCATGTACGTGCTGGAGCCGTTGGCGATGGGTGCATACCTGGCCATGGTCCTTGCAAGGGGCGAGAATCCGGTCACCCACCTGAAGGACTATCGGACCAATCGAGGAATGAGCTGGCGGACGGACGCCAGGGACTGGATGGGTGGCTACCCGTACGAGTTCGCTACCGTCGAGGAAGTCTTTACGTTCGTGAGAGGGAAATTTCCTGACTTCAACCTCTTGAACATCAAGGTCACCAGCGGCCGCGGCCTGAATTGGTACCTCTTCCGCCGAACCGGGCACTCCTACTGCGAGGGCGCAGACAGAGGCGATACCAAGTCGCCATCCCGAGAGTAATTTTGGGGAGAAACCGTTTTTCAAAAAGGTTCTCCCCGGCTTATTTCTTTGAACGTGAATCGGTGTCAACCGGACA
>JACRDG010000048.1 GCA_016218715.1 Desulfomonile tiedjei
CACGACCGGGATCGAACCGGTGAACCTCTTCCTTACCAAGGAAGTGCTCTACCTACTGAGCTACGTGGGCTCTGGTTTCCTGCGACCTGAGCAGCAGTCACGGACCAGTCCGTCCCTTTGCCGACCGGGACCCTCCAGCATCAGGAAATGGGAGGTTCCCTTAAATATGGAAGACAATGGAGCGGGCGACCGGACTCGAACCGGCGACCAACAGCTTGGAAGGCTGTGACTCTACCAACTGAGTTACACCCGCGTTATTCTTTCGTGATCACCTTTCGCGCAGAGGGATTATGGTGGAGGGGGGAGGATTTGAACCTCCGAAGGCTGAGCCAACAGATTTACAGTCTGCCCCCTTTGGCCGCTCGGGAACCCCTCCACTGCTGGAGCTGGCGATGGGACTCGAACCCGCAACCTGCTGATTACAAATCAGCTGCTCTACCGGTTGAGCTACGCCAGCAACGGGCTCTCCCATAAAATAGTAACGTTTAGCACAGTGGTTTGGGTCTGTCAAGAGAATTCTACGCACCACCCCTTGTCATTCCGTACACCATCGAGAGCGCGCCTGCAAGAAATAAATTGCCGTCCAGCATCCCTTCCAACAAGAGCCGATCCAACAGCGGCCGCCTCCGGTAAACCCAGTAGAATACCCCGAAAAAGAGCACGTTCGCGACGAGCCAAAATCCTACCGCAGGGATCACTCCCGCCACGGTGGAGACCGCCAACACCAGAAAGAGAAGCATTAACAGGGCTTCAAGCAGCCACCGGGTACGTTTCGCCCCGGTCAGTATCGGGATCGTCGCGCGGCCCACGATCCGATCGCCCTGGACATCCAGGAGATCCGATAGGGCGGTCCTCCAGAACACCATCCCCGCGGCAAACGTGAAGGCTACGGCCAGGGACCCAAGCGCGAGCGGCTCCCGCGAGCCGATTACCGGCAGCACCGCGCAGGCAACCGCCCACCCCACCGCCACAAGTGGGGTCTTCAGGCCCGGGATCTCTTTCAGACTGCGCCATCCGATCCAGGACAGGCCGATATGCGGGAACAACGGGACGCTGTAGAGTGCCCCGGTGACGAGCATGGCCAGCAGCAGCAGAAACGCATAGAGCCCTAATTCGTAACCCAGCGCTACCGCGGCCAGGGCCGAACCGATCCCCAGGGTCGTGAGCAGTTTCCGGTGTCTGACGTAGAATGCGGAAATCTCGGGAGTATTGAACCGCACAGCGCCGGACCGCTCCTGAATTCGGTTCAGGAGGTGCATGGAGAAGACGAACAGCATCGTGACCAGTAGCGGCAGCCACGTGGCATCGCGCGCCTGCATGGTCAGGCAGGCCGCGGCGAGGCCGGCCCCGCCAAGCGCAGCAGGCACGTACGTCATGACTGCAACGTCAGCTACTGTCCTGATATGTTTGAGAGGGACGCCCTTCCTGTTGCGCTGAATCGTCCGCAGCCGGTCGATCACTCGGCGGATCTGCCAGTTCGGGGTGCTCGCACCAGCCGTCACCCCCACTATGTGTGCCGGGTCCAACGTCGAATCCGGTATCTCCTCTTCCGTCTCCACGTGCAGGGCATGGACCCCTTGGTCCTGGGCCACCTTCACCAGCCGCCGCGTGTTGCCGGACCCTTTTCCGCCCACCACTACGATCAGGTCCGCCTGACGGGCGAGGTCGCTCACTTCTTTCTGGCGTTTCTTCGTCGAATCGCAAATCGTGTTGTAAGGATGGAGCGTACAGTCCCGCTCCCTCAGCTTCTTGACCACTCTCTGAAAAGTTTCCAGTTCCTGCGTGGTTTGCGCGACCACGCAGATTTCCCTGTCCGCGGGGATTGTATCGATCAAGGCTCCGTCGTCCGCGGACGGTACGGCCAATCCACCAGCCGAGGCGAAGCCCATGAGCCCTTTGACCTCGGGGTGGTCGTCATCGCCGACGATCACGCAAAAGTGGCCTTTTCCCGAGTGCTTACGTATTACCGCCTGGACCCTGGCAACTCGCGGGCACGTCGCGTCCACTACGGTCACCCCTTTGTCCTGCAGGGCCTGGCGTTCCTGGGGGGAAATCCCGTGTGCGCGAATCACCACCGTGCCCGTGGTAACGTCGTCAAGAGACACAACCTGTCGAATCCCCTTGGACTCGAGGATTTGGAGCGTTTGAGGGTTATGGATAAGCGGTCCGTACGTCACCACGGGGAGCGGCGGGGAGTCTGTGCCCAGGTCAAGGACCATGTCCACGGCTCGACGGACGCCCATGCAAAAGCCTGCGGTTTTGGCCAGGCGGATCTTCATTTTCTATTTCTTAGATTCGCGTCGTACCTTTTGTGTGAGTCGTTGCAGATCTTCGGGGGTATCGACGTCCGAGTCGTCGTATCTGTCGCCCATTTCAATTCGGACAATCCTGTCGGCATTTCGTTTCAGCACGAATCGACCGCCCACGTCGCCGCGGGTCCGCGTGAGGTCGGGGAGCAGGTCCGCGGGAAAGATCACCGGATTGGACCGTCGTCCCATCACGCACGGGACCACAATCTTGCCCGGATCGGCCCTGAAGGCATCGATCAGCCGGTCTATCACGTCGGACGTGAGGAATGGCTGGTCCCCCAGGACGATCATCACCCCCGCAGCGCTCGGAGTAATGGACGCGATGCCCGCTCGGAGCGATGATGACATTCCGTGTTCAGGATTGCGGTTCACCGTGACCGTCAATCGGGGGTCTCTCGACAAGTGACCCAGCGCATCGACCAGATCCGTGGAAGAGCGGCCCAGCACCACGACTAGCCGGCGAAGCGAAGAAGTCATGGCGGCTCGAACCACCCCTACAAGCATCGGAACGCCGCCCACGTCGAGCAGGAGCTTCTGCTCTCCCATCCTCGACGACAAACCTGCCGCCAATATCAGGCCTTCCGGAAAGGACTCCATCACTTCCCATCGTCGAGGGTCCCGCTCACCCTTCTCTCATGAATGCGGCTGCCGCAGGCTTCATGCCGATCAGCTTATCGAACTCCTCGGCTTCCAGCGTCTCTTTTGTCAGGAGTTCCTTGGCCACGGTGTGGAGAAGGTCCTCGTGTGCTTTGAGCGTACTCAGGACCGTGTCGAGGCGGGAGTCGATGATCTTCCGCACCTCGGCATCGATCAGTCGCGCCGTATCCTCGCTCACCTCCTTGAGCTGCACAAAAGGCTGCTGTTGGAGAAACGGGCTCGGAGTCTGGTGATACGCCACAGTGCCCAGCGCGTCGGTCATCCCGTAGAGAGTAACCATGCTCCGGGCGATCTCCGTGGCCCGTTGAATGTCGTTTTGAGCGCCCGTCGTCACATCCTGGAAGATAATGCTCTCGGCAGCGCGACCTCCGAGGAGTACGTCGATCTTTTCCAGCAGCTCCTGCCGCGACATGAGGTAACGGTCCTCGGTCGGGAGCTGCAAGGTAAATCCGAGAGCCCCAATCCCGCGCGGGACGATCGAGATCTTGTGCACCTTCTCCGCGGTGGCGCGGAACGAGGCCATGAGCGCGTGGCCTGTTTCGTGATACGCGACGATCGTCTTCTCTTTCTCGTTGAGAACCCGATTCTTCTTTTCGAGGCCCGCGATAATACGATCCACGGCCTGTTCCAGTTCGTCGGAGCCGACCTCGGTCTTTTGCTTGCGTGCCGCGAGCAAGGCCGCTTCATTGATCAGGTTGGCCAAATCCGCGCCGGTGAATCCTGGTGTCCTGCGTGCGAAGACCTCGAGGTCCACGTCGGGAGCAAGCTTCACGTTGCGAGCATGCACCCGGAGAATGTCGACGCGGCCCTTGAGGTCCGGCCGGTCGACCAGAATGTGCCGATCGAAGCGGCCGGCCCGAAGCAACGCGGGATCGAGGATTTCGGGGCGATTGGTAGCGGCCAGGATCACGACCCCCTTATTAGTCTGGAAGCCGTCCATCTCCACGAGAAGCTGATTGAGCGTCTGCTCTCGTTCGTCGTGCCCGGCGATGCTCCCCGCACCTCGGGCTTTTCCCAGAGCGTCCAGTTCATCGATGAATACCAGGCATGGGGCCATCTTGCCCGCCTGTTCGAAGAGATCGCGGACCCGCGCGGCGCCGAGGCCCACGAACATCTCAATGAAGTCCGATCCGCTGATGGAAAAGAACGGCACTCCGGCTTCGCCGGCCACCGCCTTGGCGAGCAGCGTCTTTCCGGTGCCGGGTGGGCCGACAAGCAGGACGCCCTTCGGAATCTTGGCCCCAAGCTGGACGAATCTTTCCGGATTCTCGAGGAACTCGAGTATCTCGTGAAGCTCCTCGATGGCTTCGTCCTGGCCGGCCACATCCGCGAAGGTGACCCCGACGTCCGTCTGCGCGACTATCCGCGCTTTGTTCCTGCCGAGTGTCATGATCCCGCCGCCTTGACCCATTCTACGCATCGCAAAAAGCCAGACGCCCACCAGCATCAACGACGGAACGACCCACGAGAGGAGCGCCATCAAGAACGTGTTTTCATTCTCCGCAACGATCTCGATGTTGTTTTTCTCGAGAAACGTCACGAGCGTCGGGTCCTCAAGCCTCGGGGTCATGTAGATATGCTTGGGAAAGAGCGGCTCTTTGCTCCCGGTGTCGACTTTCTGGTAACCCTTGAGCGTTTTTGAAGAGACCACGACCGAAGTGATCTTTCCCTCGGAAATATATCGCTTGAATTGCGAGTAGGAGATGTGCTCCACCTGCGGAGAAAGCCACGATTGAAAGAGTATAAAGATCAACAGCGCAATAACTACATAAACGATGGAAAAGGACGTTTTCTTGTTGAGGTCTGACAGGCTCGCCATATCCCTCCACCTCTTCAACTACCTTATAATAGCCATTTGGCCACGAGTGGTGATTTTGTCAACCGTGCGGCCGCTCGCCCCCGGGCACGCTTCCTCTTTCAGGCCAGTAATTCCGACGGCAACGTCAGCTCAAAGGGTCCTGCTCGGACGGTGGCTGTGGAAGCGACGCGCTCACCTGGAGGAGCGGTCGCGGGCTCGCTGGGTTATCGGGTCGATGCGAAGCACCACCCCTTCTTTTCCCGGCCAGTACCGTCTTCCGTGCCAGTCAATATAATCGCGGAAGACCGACCGGATGAACACAAAGGCCGCGAGAAGCATACACGGCAAGAGCGAGATGAGCCATCCTTCTACACTGGGCGAAAAGGGGTTGATCCGCCTCAAGAGGAGGGCGAAAGCCAGGAGCGAGACGAGGAACCCGCCGGCAGTCAAGCCCGCAACCGCACTCACCAGGCCGGCGAGTGACAACGCAGTAAGAACGACACTCACCACCGCGGCTGCGGTCAAATTCACGTGCATGCATAAGGCCTGCAACCAGAGGTTGGGATTGGTCCACTTGGGAAAGAGGATCTGGCGGTCGAGGTAGCTGAGGAAACCGCTCACCGTCTGGTCCTTTATGGGAGACCTCAGTATTTCCGCGGGTTCCATGAGTACCTTCAGGCCCGCCTTTGCCAGGACATTTCCCAGGATCAGGTCGTCTACCACGGTACAGGACCAGGCCCGAGCCACTTCGAGCCGTTCGAACGTCTCTCGTCGAATGCCGGTCGCTCCGCCCCACGGCATGGGATGAAGGGTCGCCAATACCAGGACGAACGCCGCGTATATGGCCTGACAGAGCCCACCGATGGTCTCCGGCTGAGGAGCAAAGGCGCGGAAGGTGGTCACCACCTCGGCCGCCCGACTTCTTATGGGTTCCGTGAAACGTGCCAACCAGTTCGGATCCGCGGCGTTGGTGCTGTCACAGAAAACCAGGATCTCGGTCGCGGGGCGCAGGCGTTTCGTTCCTTCCACGAGATTGTGGTTCTTCTGAGCAGCGGAAACGCTCAAGCCGCTGATGACTTTGCCCGCATGAGGATGGCGGGCACACAGGTCGTCCACGACGTTGTTGCCCGGATCGTCGAGGCTCTCCAGGACAAAGGTGACGTAGTACGCCGGATAGGTCTGTTCCACCAGGGAACGCAAGGCGCCGGAAGATCCTTCCGATGCCCCTTTAACCGGCACATAGACCTCCAGCGGAGGGAAAGAAGTCGGCTGGGCCGGTCGATCAGAAGCCCTGGGCGGCCGCATCTTCAGCCAGGCCATCCCCAGGGCCGCCCAATGGGGGCACAGGGACAAGACCAACCAACACAGCAGTGCGGCTTCCGGGAGACTCATCGCGATATCACCAACCGCTGGCCGAAGGGGTGCCATTCCCGCAACCCCAATGCTGTCGACACAATGCAATTCCCATCAGTCACCCACGGGCGTGTAGCGGTTGCCAAGTAATAATGGCCGTTTGGATTGTCGCCGACCTTGGGGCTTCCGAACGAAGGTTCAACGGTTCCGCGTTGTCCGAAGTGAGGGAATCCCAAGGTCGACGCCCTGAACCGGTCAGAAATCTTGACAACTCCTACAATCACTACCTCGGCGGAAGCCGGGGTCCGGAAGAACTTCCCTCATCAGGGCCACACGGCTTATCTCACGCGGGTGACGCCGCAGCCTCGGATGATGAACGTCTCCTGTTTACGAAATGATGATCGTTCTCACAACGGCGGATTGAGGCAAGAATTACGATTCATGATGGAGGAACCCGGCCGACCTCCATCATGGCGATTTTCGGCTCACCAAGCATTACTGTGCGATGTGCACCCTGACATTACAGGTGAGCCCGTCCTTCAGGGCCTCGTCAGGCTCCTCCAGGACACACTCGATCTCGTAATCCGCGGGGACATCCAAGGCGGGATTTCGGCTGATCCATGGAATCCGTGTCACTTTGCACGCGTACTTCTTCGTCGGCATTGCATCGAACGAAACCGTTCCCCGATCGCCCAGCTTCAAGCGCACGAGGTCCAATTCGTGGACCTTGCACTTCACCACCATAGGCTTGTTTGCGGCGACCTTTACCACCGGCGTCCCTTTGTCAAGCTCGGCCTTCACCCGCAATTCGGACGCTAGCCACATCACATGGCCGGCGATCGGTGCCTTCACGAAAGCTGTATCCATGGCGACTCGTGAGTCGGCGTAGGACCGGTTCGTTTGCCACTCCAACAGATCCAGGTCACGCTTCTGCTTTCCCTCGTAGAAGCGGAGATCTTCCGTGGCAGTTGCCAGGGCCGTTTCGGCTTGTCTCTTGGTTTCGTTCAGCTCCAGAATCTGCTTCTTGATCGTCTCGATCTCGAGTTCTTTATTCTTTACCGCCTCCACGGAGGCCATATCCTTGGAGTTCAGCTCTCGCAAGTTCGCGAGTTGTTTCTCCAGTCTCTCCAGGTCGATTCTCTTGAGCGGCAAGGCGACCGTCGTCGTCTTTTCCAGCTCGGTCCGATAGTCTGAAACCGTCTTTTTCAGCGCTTGAACCCGCTCAGGATAGAGCGTCTGGTAAACACGCATCATGGATTCGCGGTCCATGGTGTACGTGGCCAGGACGTCGTCCTTCCGCACCATGGCACCTTCATTCACCCCGATATTGGTGACTTCGCCACCGAAGGGCAGAACGATCTTTCTGGTAACGACTGCAGCGCTCTTGCCGCGAAACAGGATCTCCGCTTCAGACTTGGTGCTTGCTATCTGCGGAACCGACACGGTTTCCGGTGGTCCCGGACTTGACACGGCGCTCTTCGGCTCCTGGGTGATCGCTATGAGCACGAGTGAGGCGATAGCTACAACGGCTGCCAGAAGAACTCCGTAGACCCTCGTCTTCGGTCTGGGCTGATCAATATCGTATTCTGGCATTGTATCTCTCCAAACCTCCTGCGATGGTGGCCAGCTCGATGAGAGCGTTCACCCTCTCCTGTACAATTCGCATAGCTTCCAGATTAGCTTCCATCTTGTTGATGCGGCTTCTCAGATAGCTCGCATACGGATCCTGGCTCAGTGCTCCCGAGTCTCTCGGGGTACCGCGACCATCCCATTCGTCGGGGCATGTCTGGCCGCTCTTGAAGCACATAAAATACTTTTGTTCGAGAAGTTCCGCGATCCTGGCTTTCTCCGTGAATACCGACTGCTTCGTCCCCGAGCCTTGAATCCGGTCCCTTATCTGCTGGAATTGGCCGTAAAGTTTCTGTGATTCGTTGTCACGCTCAATTTTCTTTTGTTCTGCCAGCAGCTTTTTACGCTTGATGTTGCGTACCCGGCGGAATCCGTCCCAGATCGTGTAGTCCAACCCGACGGCCACATTAAGCCCCGATGTCCTGTCCACCTGATTTTGGATGTCCTCAAAAATGACTATGGGCTTGGGAATCAGCGTCACGTAGGCCCCCGTCACTTCGTTGGACTGAAGCTGTTCTTCCTTGGCCAGTTTCTTGAGGGAGAGGTTGTTCCCTTGCACGTCCCCGAAAGTGACGAACTGACCGTTGAATCCGAAAAGGATCTGATTGACGGCATCCCGGGTGTCCAGGGGGAGGTCGTAATCCGGATGATAGCCGAGGAGGACTTTCAGCTCGGCGAGCTTCTCTTTCTTCTCCCGGCGGAGATCGTCGGCCTTGACCTCGTCCTCTCTCGCCTCGTTGCTCCACTCCTCTACTTTCAGGCCGGAGGTCGCTTCCTGTTTCCGTCGAGTCTCGGCAAAATCCACAAGCTTGCGACGAACGGCCACAACCTCCATCCGCGCATTTATGGCCTTGTCGAGGCTGTGAATCCGGTAAAAGAGTTTTGCCATCTGCCCGATATTCGAGGAAATCTTGGCTGTATGTGCGGTCTTGGCAATGTCTACCAGGATGTTCCGCGATTTGATTTTCAGGAGTGCCAGATACGGGTCCCAGTCCTTCACGAGGAGTTGGGTGCTGAACGGACTGCCGGAGTCGCTAGCTTTCGCGATGTAAAATCTGCTTATCAATGAGAGGGTTGGTAGCAGTTCCGCGTGCGCGTCCTTGACGTCCGCAGACCTGATTTGGATCTCGATCCGATGATGGAGGAACTCATGGGAATGAACGAGCGCGTACCGCACACATGTGGGGAAGTCAAAGTATCCGTACCCCCCACCCTGCGCAGGGCCCCCGGGGCCGGCGCTTGCAGGCGCAGCAACGGCAAGAAGAGCCAGCCAAACTGCCAGACACACCCATCCCGTCCGGCCACGGACAGGCAACCCCGTCCGGGCCCGCTCGTTCTTGTCGAGAGGATTCACGGCAGCCCTACTTGCCAACTTTACCACTTGTTTTCCATACCCTCACGCCCCTTCCTAGAGATTATGCAAGGGGCGCACGGCAACTATTGAAAAACCTACAAGAAATATTACACACAATACGAGCGAAGACGCTGCAACGAGTATAGCTAAACAACCTGCATATGTCAACCAGCTTTTCCCAGTCATCTCCCCGACGTGGTTACGTCGAGCGATGACGCTGCAACGCATGCTGCATCGCCGCGCGGGGAGAATAGGGGGACAGTCGAAGGACCGTCGGTTTCTCGCTCCGCAGCCTGACCCCTTTTCGGTTGGGCAGCAGAGCGGATTTCTCTGTTAGAAATCTTGTCCACCAATACGGCAGCGTTCTTGGTGGCCCGGCATATTCGATCAGAGAAATTCCCGTCAGCCGATAGCGTCTCCCCAACGAAGGCCGGGGTCCAGATCTGAATCTCGTGATTCGGGCACCGGAATAGCGGCGATGGAGGGGACTGTCTCCGGAATAGCGGCCGGCAAGCTGCCGGCTCCGCTGAACAGCCAAAAGCGGGACTCCAGGGGAGACAGCGTATTTAAGAAATGGAGTACTTTAGGGTATTCAATAGATATGCTGCTACTTCACGCGCGACCAGAGTTGATCTTTGCCTTCTTTCGCCGGGGAACGGGTGATCATGAAATCACCTTTCACCCCGTACACAAAGAAGTCGATCTGTGAACCTTCTTGGAAGGTGATAAACATTTCGTGGTCCCCTATGGTCCACATTCCGTCTCGACCCAGGGGAAACGCCTGATTGAAGACTCTGCAGGTACCGTCCTTTCTCAAAGTCATCAGGGCCCGGTGGGACCGCTTTTGGCCGTCCTTGCCGTCTTCTCCCAGTGGGTTGGTATCAGGCAGTATTTCCCAGGTCCCCACCACCTCGTCCCAACTGATTGTATCCTTATAGATCTGTTCGGGGGTTATTCCTCCACCTGCCAGGACGCCGCGGGGGATCCCAACGATGCACAGGAGAATAACCAGTGATGTCAAAACGCTTCTCATAAAACCTCCGACAGGTTGTCATCAACGATCGCGGATCGACCGCGAAAAACCGCCGCCGACCTGCGACACTCTTTTGCTTCACCGGACGGGATTGTGCCGTATTCCCTCGGCGTACGCAAGGGGGAAGAGTTCTCTCGGGACCGTCGGCCCAGGCGAAGACCGTTCATGCGGCGCTCGGTCAGGTCAGGAGAAACCCGTGGACGGGAGCCTGTTAATAACTAACATCTTGTTGTTTCAGTATGTTAGCATTCTTAATTCATTGACCATATGGCACCTGATTTCTAAGATCCTAACATCAAATATTTTACTTGACACACCTAGGGGGCCATGATACCTCCCGCCCCCAGGAACCGAAGACGAAGAGGCTCCGGAAGACCTCCCGAGCCCACGAATCGGTAATAAGCGAGGACCTGCATCAAAAGGAGGGTGTAATGGTTAAACGGATCTTCAGTGTGTGTCTCTGCATTCTAATGGTGGCGTTCACCTCTCTGGCGCTGGCCGGTGGCGGTGCACCGTGTCCCGCGCCCGCCCCGTACCAGGGCGGCGCTCCGTACGGTCCTCCCGGGCTGTTTTCATCCTATTGGGGCGATGCTCCCTTCCCCGGCATATGTGGTGGAGTGGTTGCGTTGCCGTTCCTGGTCGTCGGCAGCCTCCTCGGAGGGAACACTATGGCGCCTCCTCCGTACGCGGCCGTGCCTTACCCGTATCGCGGGAAGCCCATGCCCCCTAACTATTACGCACCGCCGAGCGCCAGCATTCTGGGCGGCATTCCCTGCCTCGACCTGTGCTCGGGTCTCGTGGGCGGTGTGACCGGCGGTGGCGGCTTGCTGTATTAGAAGATTTCGACAGATTTTTGAATCCCATGCTCCATGATTGAGCCTACGTCGATTGGAGTTGCGGGGGAGCCCTCATTGCAGGGTTCCCCCTGAAACCCTTCCATAGATTCCGCGTCTCTGTCGGCCTTCCATTCAGATTCTTCCCGCGTTCCCCACGCTTCCTTCTTCTGACCGCCGAAACCGAATGCTTGCTTAATTTCTCCCCACGGCATTGCGGCGAACGCGACACCACGGGTATACTGGCACGAGTCGAATCCCAACACGCTGCCGGATTTCAGAGTGACCGCATCGCCGAACAACCATGCTGCCGAACGCCTGGAGACCATCGAGGGGGTCTTGGATCGGCTCGTGTTCTCGAGCGAGGCGAGCGACTTCATCGTGGCCAGGCTCGTCGTTCCTGGGCGCAGAGAGCCGGTGACCGTGGTCGGGACGCTGCCGCGACCGCGCCCGGGGGAAACCCTTATCCTCAAGGGACAATGGGAGTTTGACAAGAGATTCGGGGAACAGTTTCGGTTCCGCCACGCGGAATCCCGCGCGCCGTCCACGATCCGCGGGATCGAGAAGTACCTGGGCTCCAGCCTGATCAAAGGAATCGGCCCGGAAATGGCTCGGCGCATCACCGCCACATTCGGAGAGAAGACCCTGGACCTCATCGAGAACACACCGGAAAAACTCCTCAAAGTGCCGGGAATCGGCAAGGTCAGAGCGGAGATGATCTCCCAGGCATTCCGCGAGCAGAAGAGCGTTCGAGAAGTGATGCTCTTCCTACAGACCCATGACGTCTCACCCACCTATGCGTTCAAAATCTTCAAAAAGTATGGCCAGGACGCAATACGAGTGGTTTCCGGCAACCCGTACTGTCTGGCCACGGAGATTCGGGGGATCGGGTTCAAATCTGCAGATCGCATTGCCGGAAGCCTCGGAATCGACATGCGGTCGCCGCTCCGGGCGCAGGCAGGCCTGTTGCACGTCCTGGACGAGATGCAGAGCGAGGGGCACGTTTACTATCCGCGGCCCGAACTGCTCGAAAAGGCGAGGGAACTGCTCGGGATCGACCGTCACACCCTGGAAGAATCCCTCCAGCAACTGGTCAACTACCGACAGGTCTCCATCGAAGAAGACCGGGTTTATCTTTGGGGGATTTTGAATATCGAGAACTCCGTGGCCGCGCGGCTCGGCAACCTTCTGGTATCTCCACGGTTTCTCCCCGAGATTAATATGGATGCCGCCATCGAATGGATTCAGCGCCGCGTGGGCATCGCTCTCTCTCCTGCACAGAAGCAAGCGGTCGCGTCAGCGCTCGATTACAAGATTCTTGTCATTACCGGCGGGCCTGGCACGGGCAAGACCACTCTGCTGCGGTGTCTCATCGAGATCCTTGAGATCAAGAAGCTCAGGGTGCTCCTGGCCGCGCCTACCGGTCGGGCCGCAAAACGGCTGGCGGAAGCCACGGGACGGGAAGCGAAGACGATCCACCGCCTGCTGGAGTATTCCGCAGCGGAGCGGGGTTTTTTGAGAGGCCCCGATAGGCCCCTCGACGCAGAGTTCATCATTGTGGACGAAGTCTCTATGGTCGACATTTCCCTGATGAATTACCTCCTCGGCGCGGTGAATCTGCAGAGCACCCTTGTGCTGGTCGGCGACGCGGATCAACTCCCCTCGGTCGGGCCCGGTAATGTCCTGGGAGACCTGGTGGATTCGGGCAAGATTCCCCTAGTTCGCCTGGATACGGTCTTTCGGCAGGCAGGGGAGAGCCTGATCGTCCAGAACGCGCACCGCGTGAATCAAGGATTGCTCCCCGTCAAAGATTCCGAAGGATTGGTCTCGGATTTCTATCTCATCGAGAAGGAAGATCCCGAAGAGACGCTGCGCCTCATCAAACAGATGGTGTGCCATCGTATGCCCGAACGCTTCGGTTTCGACCCGGTGGAAGATATTCAGGTCCTGAGCCCCATGCACAAGGGGAGCGTGGGGACGCACAACCTCAACCGAGAGCTGCAGGCACTGCTCAATCCCGACGGCCGCGTGGTCAAAGGGGACCGCTTTCGCGTCGGCGACCGCGTGATGCAGACGCGAAACAATTACGACAAAGACGTCTTCAACGGTGATGTGGGCCAGGTCGTGTCGTACGACCCCGAATGGGAAGAGGTGAAGATCAGCTTCGAGGGGAGAGAGGTCTCGTACCACATTTCTGAGCTGGACGAGATCACCCTCGCGTACGCGGTCACGGTCCACAAATCTCAAGGGAGTGAATACCGGGCAGTCATCATCCCCCTGAGCACTCAGCACTACGTGTTACTCCGACGCAATCTGCTCTACACCGCGATGACTCGCGGTAAGGAACTGGTCGTGGTCCTGGGGAGCCCGAAGGCTCTGCAAATGGCGGTGGAGAACCGCATCGTCGAAAAACGCTACACCGCCCTCGCCCGGAAAATCTAACCCCAGGCCAGTTACGAAGGAGTAATGCCGGGGGAAACTCCTTTGTGTAAAGAAGTCTCCCCAGATTGCCTCTTCGAAAGTGGCCTGGGGTGATGGTTTAGCGGTCGGGGATGGAGGCGAGGGACCGGCCGAGGACTTCCCGAGGACGGCTGGTGCCGTCGGACGGGCCGATGAGGCCTTCGGTTTCCATGCATTCGATGATGCGGGCAGCTCGGTTGTATCCGATGCGCATGTGGCGCTGGATCAGCGAGATGGAAGCGTGTCCGAGCCGAGTGACCAGTTCCACCGCCTCATCGTACTTGACGTCATCGAGCATCTCCGCGGTGACACCCCTGGCGTCTTCTTCGGATACGTGCTTCTCGATCTCTTTCAAGTAAACCGGTGAACGCTGGACCTTGATGAAATCCACAATATTCCGGATTTCCTGCTCCGAGACGTATGCGCCGTGGAGCCGGACCAATTTGGACGCGCCCGGCGGCAGGAACAACATATCCCCCATGCCAAGCAGGTGCTCCGCGCCGGTGGTGTCGAGTATGGTCCGGGAATCAGGTTTCGCCGAGACCTGGAACGACAGGCGGGCGGGGAAGTTGGCCTTGATCACGCCCGTGATCACATCCACGGACGGCCGCTGGGTTGCCAGAATCAGGTGGATGCCCGCCGCCCTCGCCATCTGAGCCAGCCTGGCTATGGAGATTTCGATATCCTTCGCCGCGACCATCATCAGTTCCGCGAGTTCGTCCACGATGATGATGATGTACGGGAGCTTCTCAGGCCGCGGTTCTTCCGCCTCGGGATCCGATCGCTGTTCGAGGACGGTCTGATTATAGCTCTCGATGTTCTTCGCGCCGGTTGCGCTGAGAAGCTCGTACCTCCGCTCCATCTCGCGTATGGCCCAGCTCAGGACTTTGGGAACCTTTTCCGATTCCGTAACCACTGGGTGGATCAGGTGCGGGATGTCCTGGTAGTAGCTCAGCTCGAGTCTCTTTGGATCTACCATGAGGAACTTCACGTCGTCCGGATGACACGACATGAGCCACGAACAGATGAGACAGTTCAAACCCACCGACTTGCCCGTGCCGGTCGCGCCGGCAATCAGGAGGTGCGGCATACGCCCGAGGCTGGTCGCGTAGGGATGGCCGTCGATTCCTTTGCCGAGGGCCACTTTGAGCGGGGCCTTCAGGTCCACAAAAGCAGGGGACCCGATAATCTCACGGAAATGCACGATCTCCCGGTTGAGGTTGGGCACTTCGATGCCGACGGTGTCCTTGCCGTGGATGGGCGCGACCACGCGCGTCGAGCCGGACTTGAGCGCCATGGCCAAGTCGTCTGAGGTGCTGAGGACCTTGCGCAGCGGTATGCCCGGCGCAAGCGTCAGTTCATACATGGTAATGACCGGGCCGGGATGGATCTCCACCACGTTGCCGCGAATGCCGAGGTCGGCAAGCTTCTGCTCGAGGATTGCCGCGTTATCCTCCAGGACTTTTTCATCGACCGACCGGGTTGAGGCGGGAGGGGTGTCGAGAAGGTCCAGGGGCGGAAGCTTGTAATCGTCTCCTTTGGTTTCGCCGATTTCCCGCTTGGTCGTCCGCGAGAGCTCTTCGTCGGCCCGCCGCGAAACCTTGATCGGTCTGGCTGCCGCCTGGACCGGCGGCTCTGCCGCACGCTTGACGCTCGGGCGTCTGGTCCGGCTCGTGGCTATTTCTTCCTCAAAGTACTCGTCGATGGCGCGCTGCAGATCCCGCTCCGAATGGTACGCCGCGTTCGGCGATATCACGGGAGGAACGACCGGGAGCGATCTCCAGAGATGGGGTGCGCCGTCATCCGCATCCTCGTCCTCATGGAAATCTTCCGGCAAGAAATCGCTCCTCGATTTGGTCGGGGGCTTTTTCGGTTTCCCTGCGAAGATGGACGACAGCGAGATCCTCTCCCACAAGGGATTACGCGCAGGCCCCGAACCCTGGACTTCCTCCTCGGGAAGACTCATGCGGCCATCCTTGAGGTCCAGTTCGGAGAGACCGGCCGGTTCCTCAGGTACGTTGGAGGCGTAGGCCCGTTCATAATGGCGACTGCGCTCTTCCCGATTCGCCCGGTACGCCGCCTCCAGCTTCACCAGCCCGGCCTTCCCTAAGGCCACCGGGATGTCGATGACTCGGCGGCCGCATCGGACAACCCCGCGGATCGTCACTCGGGACAGACGCAATACAGCCAACAGAACCAGAGTCCCTCCGACGATCAGTTCACCCGCGCTCCCGAAAAACCTGAAAAGCGAAGAGTGAAGAAACATCCCCACCGTTCCCCCCGCGGGTTGAATCGCAAACGCAATGACCGAACTTGCAGAAGCACGCTGTACCAGCGCCGAGACGGTTGACACGAGAATCACGACCGCGAAGGAGTCGGTCCAGGTGAGCGGAGAGAACGTCTGAAACAACAGCCTCAGGGCAAGGGTAGCCAGAGCGATGGGGATGACGAAGGCAGTGAGGCCAAGTACCTGTACCAGCGCGTCGGCAATGTGAGCTCCGACCAGCCCGCAAAGATTGGACACCCCCGACCGACTCGTGGCAACATTGAACGACGGGTCCCGCGGATCGTACGACGCGAGGCAAAGTAAGAGAAAGGCAGCAGCAGCCAGCCAAAGAATCGGCACGTACTCTCTCGCGACCGAATGCTGCCTGGGCCCGGCCAGGGTACTGAACTGCGTTTCAAGACTTCTCTTCGCCGTTTTGCCTCGCATGAATTCGGAGTCGCCTCTTTTCGCGGCCAACAGACGGCCAGCCGTGAAACCTATTGGAGATGAAGATATTAAATAAAATTAATGCATTATTTATAATAATACCATACTACATGAGTATCTGGCAACAACAATTTAGATTAACCAGTCGTTTTCTGGGTGGTCTCGTCGGAAAGGGCTGCGTTCCGCTCATCTCCTCGCCATCAGCGCAGGACAGGCGGCTCTCACGTGTATCCTTTCTCCTGAGAGAAAGAGTGAGGCGAAACGTCTCTCAAAGACGCGACGGGACTAATGGGAGATACGAGGGGAAGCAGATTCGGCTATTACCGACATCCGGGAACCGTCGGCCCGCACGGGGGTGGGCCGCAGGGGGGCGGAGGGCAAGCCGGCGGCGGGCAGACCTTGTACGCGGCCATGGTCGGCGGCTGCGGACACCTGCACACCATGATCGGACCAGGCGGGCAACCCACGACTTTCCTCGGATAGCACCTCATGGGAGGGCAAGGTCCGCATGTGTTCAGTGGTGGAGGTCCCGGGCAGTCCGGCGGAGGAGGGGGGCCGTACGTGAGAGGTGCGAGTTCACAGCGGTCAGGCGGAGGCATGTACGCGGCAACCGGCAGAGCGACAAGAACTGCCGTGCCGACGAGTGCCATCATCACGAGACGCAGCGACGAGCGCAACCTGGAACTCCTCACAGGGTTCCCTTTCGGGTACCGGGTCGTGTCGATTATCAAGGTCGTACAGAGATCAATGCCGGTAACATACAGGATGGCCTGACGGCAGTCAAGCATTTTCCCCCAACCAGAAGCCATTTCTTGACAATTAGGCGCAATGACTGTTGCCAATGCGCATTTAAAGAGAAATACCGGGGGGAACTTCTTTGTGTAATGGATTGTTGCTTTAGTACAAGATTGCGTAAACACGGTCGCGGATCCCGGCACGTTACCCCGGCCTTCGCCGGAACGACGGACGGCGGACGGCCCAGCTTTGAGTTGGCGCCTATGCCCGGGACTCCTTCTTTGAAAGCGATTCGGTATCACTCACGACCGTACGCACGGCCGAACCGCTTGAGGGTCTCTTCCACCACGGCTTTGGCTGCACCTGAATTTGTCGGCGCGTCGAACGTGAACGCGAGGCAGTCCAACAGGCGGTCCATGGCATCTTCCGAACCGAGTTCGCCTGCCGGTGCTGAAGGCTTGAAATAGTACCGGTTCCTCCGAAGAGTGCTCGCCCCTCTGAGCGGCCAGGTGTCTTTCCAGGAAATCATCTCCCGGAATACTGCAGACGCCTCTCGCCCCTCGATCCGCGTTGCATCGATCGTTCCGCCTATTTGGGCCTCGAGTAGGCTGAAGAGGGAAATCACGAAATCCACATCGGTGATGACCAGGCCGTACAGGTGCCAATCCTGAAGTGCGTGCACCAGGATCCCGAGGTAGCTGCCGGGAATGGCGGCCCACGCAGGACAGAAGAAGGCCTTGCACGCCATGCTCCCGTAGTGGCAGAGCCCGCGGAGGTCCACCTCACTATTGCTGGGCGCGGATGGGTGAAGCTGGCAGCCTACTATGAGCCGACGAGGGTCGAGGAAACCGGTGAATTCGCACACGTGGATAATCTCTTCCAGGGGTGCTTCAGGCTCCGCTGACCTGACGGTCCTCTGGTAGGCATCAATCTCCTCGAGAGACCGCGGGGTTGTCCGGAACAGGGTAGTGCGCCGATGGAGCTTCTTCCAGAGGGTCGGTCGGGTCGCGTCTGGGACGTTGTAGAGACCGCAGCATGCGGCACAAGATTTTAATTCGTCCGGCCTGCAGAGGTTCACGTTTTGTCGATTTCCTCGAAGATGGGCCTCCACGAGCGAACACGGAGAGAGTAATCCAAATTCGCGCTCAGACTGTGAAGTCGGCCAGCCCTCACCGTGTCCCTCTCCCAGAGGGACACGGAATTCTCAGTGGCGCCGGCATCTTGCCGGTGATTTCCCTTTGGGAGAGGGCGGACTCGGGGTGGCCCTCGGTCGGGGAAGCCCCGGCTGCTCCAAGCCTTCCGAGAGGCAGATGTTGGTGAGACGGTTTCTGGTAGCCGTCCTACCAGAGCCATCTCACGTATCGGACACCTGCTTCGGCAGATGCAACAGGTGACGCGTCGCCTATTTGGAATAGTCGTAGAAGCCGCGTCCGCTCTTCCTCCCCAGATAGCCCGCGTCCACGTACTTCCGCAGCAGCGGACAGGCCCGGTATTTGGGATCTCCGAACCCTTCGTAGAGAACGTTCATGATCGACAGGCACGTGTCCAGACCGATGAAGTCCGCGAGGGTCAACGGTCCCATCGGGTGGTTCATACCCAGTTTCATGACCTCGTCAATCGCCTCGGGGGTCCCGACACCTTCAAACAGCGCGCACACGGCCTCGTTTATCATGGGCATGAGGATCCGGTTGGAGATGAACCCGGGGAAATCCTGGGCCTCGACCGGTATCTTGCCGAAACTCTTGGAGAGCTGGACCGTAAGCTCGGTAGTTGCAGCGTCGGTGGCCAGTCCATTGATGACTTCGACGAGCTTCATCACCGGAACCGGGTTCATGAAGTGCATACCGATGAATTTCTCGGGTCTGGCGGTCAGCGCGGCCAGTTTGGTGATGGAAATGGAAGACGTGTTGCTGGCGATGACTCGTCCAGCGGGGACCACCGCATCGAGAGTCTGAAGCACCTTCTTCTTCAGGTCCCAGATTTCCGGTACCGCTTCGACAACGAAGTCCGCGTCCTTGAAATCACCCAGTTCAACGCTTCCGGTGATGCGGCCCAGGATCCCGCCTTTCTCTTCCTCGGACATTTTCCCCTTGGCGACTGCCCGGCCAAGGTTGTTTTCGATGGATTTCAACCCCCGGTCCACGAATTCCCGGTTGATATCGTTCATGATCACGTGAAGACCCGCGGCCGCGGCCACATGGGCTATGCCGTTTCCCATTTGACCGGATCCAACTACTCCGAACACCTTTACATCCATATTTCTCCTCCGTACTGATTCACGTCACAAGGATTCCCGTCGCGAGGGACGGGGTCGGGAGCGGGTGACGGAAGAAAGCTCTCGAAGTCCTCGTCACCTCTCGCTATCCAGAAAAAGATGCAGCGCGGCAATCATGACCGAGCATCTGATGTGGCCCGCCCGGATGAAATCCTTCACCTGCGAAACCGGCAACAGCAGCGTTTCGATTTCCTCGGTCTCATCGGGCTTGAGGTTACCGGTAGGGATGGCATCCCGCGCGAGAAAAACGTGGAACCGGTTCGTGAACAACGCGGGCATCGGGTGCATCCATCCCAGTGGTTCCCAGGTGTTAGCCACGTACCCGGTCTCTTCCTGAAGTTCCTCTCGGGCACTCTGCTCGGGGCTTTGGCCCTCCTTCACCAGTCCGCCGGGGGGCTCCAGGGAGAGTTCCCCGGTTCCGTGACGGAACTGCTTGACCATGACTAGCTCGTTTTTCGGGGTAACCGCGATCGCCGCGACCCAATCCGGTGAGTCGAGCACCTGAAATTCGTGCACCTGTCCCGTACGCGGGGATCTGCTCCGATTGAGGTGGACTGAAAAGAGTTTGTAGGAGCGGTCTCTCTTGCTTTCCACCAGTTCCCAGGAGAGACCGCGGTCGTCTTGGTTGTGGTCCATGGGTGTGACTCGCTTAGTACAGGTTTTCGCAAGTTCGGTCACGGATGTATTACTCGTCGGGATCATCCTTCGTCATTCCGGCGGAGGTCGGAATCCAAGAAAGAAAGAATGGTTCCCGTCCTCCGTCGAGGCAACCTCTGAAACCCGCGGCTATTCTCCACCGACTCGCGATTCAGGACGCCACTGCTGGACAAGCCAGCAGTGACACCCAGGTAAGCAGCCCGAATGCGGCCACCGGAATCCTGCTGGTGGCGAGAAGTGTCACCAGCAGGATGACCGGAAAGATGCCGGTCCCACTGAACAACCCGGAACCGGGACAAGGTAGTTGCGAAACCGCGCACTCAGGGAGTTTGACATCTCTTCTCGGAGGTTCGCTTCTTGCGACGGAGACCTTCTTTCTTGCCCCAGGGGCACGCTCTGATGCACACGCCGCATATCGGACTCTCTATAAAGGGTCTTTTCGCGAAGTCCTGGGTGAGGAGCGTGGCGCATCGGTCGAAATGGAGCGCCTCGTCACGATCCGCGTAGTGCCAGTCGGTATTCACATTCTTGATGGCTTGAGCCGGGCATGCCTTCGTGCAGGACGTGCACTTGCCGCATCGGTTTTTGAGCCGTCCGTCAGGCTCCAGAGGCAAGTCGGTGAGGACCGTCACGAGTCTGATCCGCGGGCCGTACTTTGGGTTCACCACGAGCAGACTCTTTCCCTGCCATCCGATCCCTGCGGCTACCGCAACTGCCTTGTGAGAAATGTACGAAAACCACTCGGTTTTGTCGAGTAACTGGGAAGCCGGAATCGGCAGAGCCTTGCCGCCCTGGCTCTGAATGAATTGCGCTATGCGGCACGCTATGTCGTCGAGCAGCGCGTTTACCTTGAGGTAATGCTGCTGATACAAAGGGGTCGGCCCGTCGACGATCGGGTCGATCACGCCGTCGGCCAGCCTTACGCCGATGCTTACGGCCGTAACATAGCCATCCAGCAGATCGGAAGGGCACGTATGAATCCCCTCGATGAGCTTGAGATCGGCGACACCCACGAGATCCGCACCACAGCGAACGGCCAGCTCTTTCAATTGCTTCTCGATCATTCGTCCTCCAGGCATAGGGTGCCCCCTACTATACTACATTCTTCCAGTCTCGAGTGCCCTATCCCCGGTGGACGAGATCGAACCCGCGGGAATAGGCGAGATTGGGATGTGACGGGGTCACTCGCACCACATACCCGTACAGGCCGGTTTGGCCCAGCGGTATCATTCCCGAGAATATTCCCTCCCCGTTACTCGGGATTCCGTGGTTCTTCGCGGCCAGCCGCGTAATGTGGCGAACCTTGAAATTGTCCCACAGATCGACCGGACCATGAAGCAACTCCACCTTCAATTCGTCCGGACTGTGCCCCCCGGTATCGACGACCACGGTCACTTCGACGTCTTTCCCTTTCACGGCGTCGAAATCGTTGCTCACGTTAACGCTGCGAATCGCGATCTTGGCCCAGTCCTCTTTGATCTTCTTCTTCCAGGCCACCATTTGCTTGAGCACCGCGTAATTGCCGACGCGAAGGTCGGAAGATGCGCGTGCCGCCGGCACATAGCAGGTTTCCGTGTATTCCGAGACCATCCGGTGCGAGTTGAAGATCGGACAAATGGTCCGAATCGAGCGCTTCATCATCCGGATCCACTCCCGCGGGAGATCATCGACCCCTCGTTCGTAGAAGAGCGGTTTGACGCTCTCCTCCAGGAGTTCATAGAGAGCCAGGCTCTCGATGTCGTCCTGGTACGTCGGGTTGTCGTATTCTTCGCCGCGGCCGATTGCCCATCCGTTGTCGCCGAGGTACCCTTCGTCCCACCATCCGTCGAGGATACTCAACCCGAGCGCCCCGTTAGCCGCAGCCTTCATGCCGGAGGTCCCGCAGGCCTCGAGCGGTCGCCGGGGATTGTTCAGCCACACGTCAGCCCCCTCAACCATGTACCTTGCGACGCTGATGTCATAATCTTCGAGGAAGACGACGCGGCTGCGGAAGGGTTCCGTCTTGGCGAGCTGAACGATGGTCTTGATCATCTCTTTGCCGTAGTTGTCAGCGGGGTGGGCTTTCCCTGCGAAGATGAGCTGCATGGGACGCTCGGGATTGCCCAGAATTCGAGCCAGCCGTTCCGGCTCGTGAAAAATCAGGGTCGCGCGCTTATAGGTTGCAAAACGCCGAGCAAAACACAGAGTGAGCGCTTCAGGGTCGAGGACTGCTGCTGCAGCGTCGAGTTCCTGAGGTGTGGCATCGCGGTTTTTCAATTGCTGCAGGAGGCGTCTCCTTGCGTAGTACACCAGTCGCGCCCTGCACCGCTCGTGGGTGCGCCAGAGTTCAGTATCGGGGATATTGTTGGCCTTATCCCAGATCTTCTCGTTATCCGGGTCCTCGGTCCAACCAGGTCCCAGATACCGGTCGTAGAGCCTTACCAGATCCCGGGAAAGATAAGACGGTATATGAACGCCGTTGGTGACATAGGTGACGGGTACATCCGCTCGGTCGGCCTCGGGCCATATCTCGTGCCACATGTCACGCGCCACTCTCGCGTGCAGGCGGCTGACTCCGTTGGTCTTGTATGAGAGCCGCAGACCGAACACCGGCATACAGAAACCTTCGTACTGGTCTGCCGGGCGCCGTCGGCCGAAACCGAGAAACGTGTCGAAATCCATACCGAGCCGGGTCACGTAGCTGCGAAAATACTTGTCCATAAGGGATCGATCGAACACGTCGTTGCCGGCTGGGACCGGCGTATGTATGGTGAGGAGGGTTTGGCTGGCCACCATTTCGCACGCCTCTTCCGGCGTGAGCTTCTCTTCCCGCACGAAGTGACCGATCCTTTCCAGAAGGGTGAACGCCGCATGCCCTTCGTTAAGGTGGTACACCACGGGCTCGATCCCCAGGGCCTTCAACGCGCGGCATCCTCCAATTCCCAGGAGGATCTCCTGGCGCACGCGCATCTCCATATCGCCGCCATAGAGTCGTGCCGTGGTATCACGCAGGTTGGGGGAGTTTTCCGGGATGTCCGTATCGAGTAGATAAAGGGGAATCCGGCCTACACTGGCTTTCAGGATGCGGGCCCAGAGGGTCTCTCCCGCGAGGTCCACACTCACCAGGATCGGATTGCCCGACGCGTCGGTCTGCTTTTCCAGCGCCAGGGTGTCGATTTCGGTGCGGGGGTAGAGCTCCTGCTGCCATCCTTCCTCCGTGAGGCTCTGATGGAAATACCCTTCCCGATACATTAATCCAACACCCACCAGGGGCAGGTTCAGATCGCTTGCAGACTTGAGATGATCGCCCGCGAGCAGTCCAAGGCCCCCGGAATAGACCGGAAGGCACTCGGTCACCCCGAATTCTAGGGAGAAGTATGCAATCGGGAAGTCAACGGGTTGTTCGAGGCGGAAATCGTAAGAACGGGTCCGCTTCATGTACTGGTTGAAGCGCTGGCGGACCCGTTGGGCATGGGCCAGATACCCCTCATCCTGGCGGATCTCTTCCAGCCGATGTCTGGAGAGGCGGATAAGCGTCTGCAAGGGATTGTGATTCGTCTCCAGCCAGAGGGTTTCGTCGAGGTAATCGAAAAGCTCGACGGCTTCCGTATTCCACGAAAACCAGAAGTTGCCGGCGATCTCACGCAGGTTCTCGAGTCCTCCGTCCATGCGAGGGACGACAACGTACTTTCTTATTGTCATGGTGACCTCTCGCCGCGTTCTGTTCCCCGGAATCCGGGATCGTGCCTGCCGGGAAGGCGCGCTCGCAGCACAGCAGCCAGGGATGGCGAATGGACTCTCAGTCAGGTTGTGCCGGAGTACCGTCTGCCGTGGCGAGAACCGTCCCCATCCCTTCAGCACGCACGATGGCCAAAGCGTATCTCATGAGAATTGTTGAGGTCAATAACAACCTTTGCGTCTACCTTCGATTTGACCTTCCGAAACAGTTGACTTCGGGCCTCCGGACAGGTAAGCATGAATCGGTGCTCACAGTTTCGCCCCGGATTACCTGTATGGACCGCGCTGGCCGCGAACCCACCAACGTTCAGGGACCTATCGACCTGAAAATCCGGAGTAGTGATCCTCGCCTTGTCCGTCTGTGAAAACCCAAAGACCAGGGATTTGGGCCTGGCAAATCCCGGAAGAAAAGGATTAGCAATGGTCAGTTCCGAAATCTTGCAGGACAAACTTATCCTCGCAGTGGACGACGAAGAGGACGTCCTGGACATTATCGAGGAAGAACTCTCCGAGTCCGCGAACATCACCCTCCACAGGGCTACGACCTTTGAAAAAGCCCAGCAGTATTTGGTGTCGTACACGTACGATCTGGTGATCCTGGATATCATGGGGGTGCGGGGCTTCGATCTCTTGCAGATCGCAAACAATGCCGGCTTCCCGGTCGTGATGCTGACCGCGCATGCTTTCACTCCCGAAGCCCTTAAGAAATCCATCGAACTCGGCGCCCGAGCCTATTTGCCCAAAGAGAAGCTCGGCTCCTTGACCCCGTTCCTGGAGGATGTGCTGAAACTCAACTATCACTCAGTCTGGCAGAAAGCGCTGGATCACGTGGGGACCCTGTTCAACAAGAAGTTTGGATCGGACTGGAGAAAGACCGAAGACGACTTTTGGAAGGATTTTGAGAAGAAACTCTCGGTGGATGAGGGTGCCATTATCAAGTAGCCCGCAATTCGCCGAGTGCGAAGCCCGAGTCCCGCGGCACGAGAGGTTGCGTTTCAGTCCGTGCAAGGCGAAACGTGCGCCGAGAGCACAGAGATTGAGTGAACGACTCGTTCAGCGGCTTACCGCACAGTTTTTCAAGTCACTAGTTGGGAGGACCCTTCAATGACGGAAGTGGTTATCGTTTCGGCTTGCCGCACCGCTATTGGTGCGTTCGGTGGAACCCTGCGTGATATGCACGCGTCGACTATTGCCAGCGTTCCGATGAAAGCGGCGGTTGAGAGAGCCGGAATTGCGCCTGATAGCATCAATGACGTCCGGTTCGGCTGTTGCCTCAACCCGACCGACGCCATGAACGTTACTCGAATTGCCGCGCTCATGGCTGGAATCCCGGACACCGTACCCGCGGTCACCATCAACAGGGTCTGCATATCCGGAATGGAAGCCACCCTCTCCGGTGCGGCCATGATCCAGGCCGGCGCGGCCGACACGCTCCTTGTCGGAGGCGTGGAGCACATGTCCGGAGTACCCTATACCCTCGAAAAGGCCCGGTGGGGACTCAGAATGGGCAACGGAGAGGTCGTGGACGCGATGCAGGTAGGCCTGCATTGCGGCTCTCACATCCTGCCGTACCCACAGGACGGCCCGGTGGAGTTCTTTCGCGGGAAGCCGTACATTATGGGACACACCGCGGAATTCGTGGCCATGAAATTGGGGATTACCCGGGAAGAACAGGACGAAGTTGCGCTCAGGAGCCACAATAATGTGGAAAGAGCGACAGCGAACGGCACCTTCGCCAATGAAATCGTCCCCGTCTCCGTTCCGCAAAGAAAAGGCGATCCGAAGGCGTTCGACAAGGATGAACACTTCAGACCGGGCCTGACCAAGGAGGCTCTTGCCAAACTGCAGACAGTATTCATTCCGAAGACCGGCACGGTGACCGCTGGTAATTCCAGCGGCATAAATGACGGCGCGGCAGCGATGGTCATCATGTCCGCGGAACGGGCCAAGAGCGAGGGACTCAAGCCGCTCGCGAGAATCAAGGCGGTGGGAATGGGCGCGTGCGACCCGACCATCATGGGACTCAGCCCGGTTCCTGCGGTTCACAATCTCACGAAGCGATCGGGATTGACGCTCGGCGACTTTGATTTGATTGAGCTGAACGAGGCTTTCGCTGCCCAATACATCGGGTGCGAACGCGAGTTGAACCTGAATCGCGAGATCACCAACGTGAACGGTTCAGGTATCGGTCTTGGGCATCCGGTAGGGTGCACCGGAGCGAGACTTATGGTATCCTTGATTCATGCCTTGAGTGCCCGAAATAAAACTCTCGGCCTTGCAACCCTCTGTGGCGGTGGCGGCGTTTCCATGGCGTGTGCCGTGGAACTCATCTGAGGCCACATCGAGTGAGGTGAGTCGCGGCGCGCATGATCTCGCGGCTCGTCCCACCCGGTAAGAGGGGCCTGCCGCGCTCGGTACGGTTCCACTGGGTTGGGGTGCGCGTGGGCTAAGCGATCGAGGCGTCCATCATCTCGACCTCGACAGACGGAGTCATTGAAAGAGTTGTGCGCTCAGAAGAAGATTAGTGCTAAAGCAATTATGACAGACCTGAAGGCAGGACTGAGCGATGCTGACCTGATAGAGAAGTACGCCATATCTTTTGGCGCCCTTCAGGATATTTTCTCAAAGCTTATTGAGGCGGGGTTGGCCACACAGGCTTACTTCAACAAGAGGGCACTCCGTCACATGGGCGTCAAACCCAAAGATGAGCAGATCCAAACGTGCCCCCACTGCGGCTATTCATCCAAAGACGGCTTCACGACGTGCCCCCGCTGTGAGATGGAGACCTCGGACTGGCTCAACACCTCTGAACTCACCGATATTCTTGCCGGTTCCTTCAAATAGAAATTGCCTCACCACAGGCGAACGAGCTGCACGATCAGTCGGACCAGCAGGATCAGGAGAACCAGCACAGCCACCAACCCGACCGCCTTGTGGACGCGGTGACCGCGGTCCCGTACCCTCGCTAAAAGGGTCCCCATTTCTCTGGAAGGGTCGGCCTTGAGCACGAATTTGACCACCAACGCTCCAACAACCAGCCAGAATGCTATGATTGCCAGGTACTTCATCGCTTCCTGCTTGCTAAGGCGGACAAAATCTCATATCCTTGCGGGATGAACATCACGTTTCACAAGATGCACGGAACGTTGAACGACTTTGTCGTTTTCCACGATCTCGAGGGAAAGGTCAATCTGTCGGGTGACCAGGTGGCGCGGATCTGCGATCGCCGAGCGGGAGTTGGTGCGGACGGCGTCATCGTGGTGAGAAGATCCTCGGCTGGCGATTTCTTTATGGACTACGTGAACGCGGACGGTTCTCTCGCCGAGATGTGCGGTAATGGGATTCGCTGCCTCGCCAAATATGCCTACGATCTCGGGCTCACGGACAAACGGACGCTTCAGATTGAAACTCGGGCCGGCATCAAGGAATTGGGATTGACTCTCGGTGACGATGGAACGGTGCAACGCGTACGCGTCGACATGGGGCCGCCGATTTTCGATCCCGAGAAAATCCCCGTGAACCTCCAGACCGACGGCTCGCCGATCATCGATCATCCGGTCGGCGTCGGGACGGAAACCTTTCTCTGTTCTATCCTCTCCATGGGCAACCCCCACTGTGTAATCGTCATGGATGAGGTCCCGCCGGACATCGCTCCGCGCATTGGGCCGCTCATCGAAACCCACCCGCTCTTTCCTGCACGAACCAACGTGGAATTCATCTGCCTGGAGCGACCGGGCCGCATCCTCATGCGCGTATGGGAGCGAGGGAGCGGTGAAACCCTCGCATGCGGAACCGGAGCATGCGCTGCCTTCGTGGCCATGTGCCTCAAGGGGTTGGTACAGGGCTCGGCCGTGGTGGCCTTACCGGGAGGCGATCTTGAAATTCAGTGGAAGAGCCATGAATCTCCCATCCTTATGACAGGACCTGCAAGCAGTGTCTTTTCCGGCACGATAACTATCTGAATCCATTGTAAGGTGACTTGACATTGCTCGGGGATTGCACTATGAAGGGGCGCAGGGCAACCTCGTGGGGAACGATCGCATCCGTGCCCCGGGAGACGCTCTCTGAATGGAGTGCGTGCGGCCCCGCACCTTCCGCTGATTCGCTGGAGAGACGCCCGTTCGGGAGGAGATTCACGGATATGAAGGCCTCACGGAGTGATAGAGGATTCACGGTACTCGAAATGGTCTGGGCATTGGCAGTGATTGCCGCGCTCGGCGCCATCTATTTCTTTTTCCTGGAATCGTACAAAGAGCGCAGAACCGGCGAGCAGGCCGCCAAGGTGCTGATGCTCGCGGCACGGGCTGAAGAAGATTACTTCGCCAAAGAGCTGCAATACTTCGACGCGGAAGTCTCCGGCAATGGAGGCGACACGTACTTGAAGTTTCCCGATGGGAAGAATTCATCGGTTCGGGTCCCTGAGAGAATTGTCCTGAGCTTGAAAGCTCGGGATGCGAGCCGCAAAGCGTTTACCGGTCACGCGTTTTACACCGGCGGCGATGTTCTTCACAAATACGACTCTGAATCTGGTAAGATCGTCACCGTTTCCCGCATCCAGGAAAAAACGGAATGAAGAAACGCATTATTGAGGCGTTCAAACGCCGCGAAATCGAGGTAGTGGTCACGGTTATCGGCGTCGTGTTCGTGGGCGCCATGGCCGCGGTGGCGCTGACCTTGAGCAACTCCATGGCCACCCCTCCGTATGAGTCCCTCACGATCTCCGACCTGGATCGCGTCTTTGCCACGGGGTACCTGAGGTTCCGTGAGGATGACGGAACCCCGTACCTGAAAGTGGAGCTTCACAACGGCACCCTCTGGTGGATTAAGAAGGTCGAATTCGAGTTCGACGGCTTTACGTACACCGTGAGAGACGGCGACGCATTCCGGCCGCTCCATATGTCCGCGCTGCGCTGTGAGCTCCAGAAAGCTCCGAAGGAGCAGGGCCGTATCGAATTTGACTTGAAGATCGTCCGCGCGTTCGGCCACCCGCCTGCGCAGGTGCAATGGGAACGCGAAAAGAAGAAGGTAGCCGGCGCGCCCAAGACCTCGGACATGCCCTAATCCCGACCGACCCTTCCGCTACCTGCCGAGGCAGGACCTTCCCCCCCTTTTTCCCTGTTCGCATAAGCGCTCAGCATTGAATACCGAATTGGTATCGGCCGTAGTGCCTCTTTGCAGAGCCCTCAAAACGGCACCGAGCCCTGGGAAAAAGTTTCCCCACTGCCGTCTTTTTGTAATAAGGTTTAGGTTCTGGAACTGATCCCCACAATAGAGTGTCAACCTATCAGTCATAAGTGGACGGAGGGAAGCTATGGTAGGACAAACAGGTATAGGAGAACGCGATTTCCAGAGGGCCCTGGAGATTGGTCGGCCGCCCAACGTGGTCAAGCTCTTTCCCAATTCCCGGGCGCTCATTGTAAGCGGGAAGGCGATCGATCGGGCTATGCTGGCCAAAGGCAGGGCCATGACAATCGCTGCCAGCGTGAGAAATTCCTTTGTAGCCCGCGGGGCGCTCATGGCCGCGCAGAAAGCCAATGCCGCGATCATCATTGAAATTGCAAAGTCGGAAGGTGGAGCAGAAGCGTACTGTGCAGTGAGCCTGTGGAATATGGCCCGCCTCATCGACGCGCTCTGCAATGAGCTGGGGATAACGGTGCCGGTGGCCATACACGCGGATCATTACGGCATCAAGAAAGCAAAGGACGCTGAGACGGCAAAGACCGAGATCCCGAGCCTGTTCGACGCAGGGATAACCTCCATCGCTATCGACGCTTCTCACTTGCCGGATGCGGACAATCTCAAGGCAAATCTGGAACTGAATCAGTTCATTCCAGTTTGGGCCGGGTATGAAACCGAAGTGGGTGAGATCAAGGGGAAGGCCGGCCTCTCCACGGTGGAAGAGGCCCTTTTCCTTATCCAAGGCTTGAACGCGCACAGCATCTTCCCCGACTGGATTGCGCTGAACAACGGCACCACTCACGGAATCGAGAAAGACGACGCGGGAATACAGGTCGATCTCACGGCACGCATCCATCAGGCGCTCGAGCCATACAAGGTCTCAGGTGCGCAACACGGGACCTCAGGGAACAGCTATGACCGGCTGCGGGCCATCGTTCAGCAGACTCGGACCACCAAGGCGAATGTCGCCACTGCTCTGCAGATGGTCTCCTGGGGCTTGAAAGTGAATGAGTACGGCAACGCGTACCAGGACGAAAACGGCGAGTTCGTGAAACTCCCCGGCGTAGGTCCCTCGGATGAAGTATGGGAGCAGATGAAAGCGTATGCCGCGGAGAAAGGTTGGAAAGGCGGAGACTTCAAGAAACTCAACCTCCCCTTCGAGAACAAACTCCTGGGCCGAACCCGCGAAGAGCGGGATCGGATGGCCGAAGCGGTGGAAGATTTCGTGTACAACATGATCGCGAACGTGTTCAACGCGGCAGACACCGCGCCTCTCGCCATCGAAGCGATCCTGAAAGCGGGCT
The DNA here is from genome assembly GCA_016218715.1 of Desulfomonile tiedjei. Taxonomy (GTDB): domain Bacteria; phylum Desulfobacterota; class Desulfomonilia; order Desulfomonilales; family Desulfomonilaceae; genus JACRDG01. Next base: position 30,006 of record JACRDG010000048.1, read on the forward strand.
CGTACGATCTGGGACCGAAGGGTACCCGCATCGAAGACCCTGCAGCGTGGGCAATGGACAAAATCAGCAAGAGAGCCGAGTCGCTGGCACCGGACAAGGGCCCTGAAGGGAATTTCGAGGATTAATACCGGGTCGCAATCCAAAGAGGAACTGGGGAGAAGCCTCTTTTCAAAAAGGTTCTCCCCGGATTACTTCTTCGAAGCAGCCTGCGCGGCTTTCAGGACATTTGCACACGAAACGCTGAAGTACCCCGGATCGATCTCGTGCCCGATGCATGACACACCAGCATGGACGCAGGCCATCGCGGTATGGCCCAGTCCCATAAACGGGTCCATGACGAGGTCCGCGCGAGATACGCCGTGCAAACGGATGCACATCTCGGCGAGCCGCGGGGGGAACGTTGCCGGATGAGGCCGTTCGCGGTTCCGGGACACAATGGTCTTGTACGGAATGAACCAGGTGTTTCCGCGACAGCGAAGATCCGCAGCCGTGGACTTCCAGCGACCGATGTTGGATTTGTCCTTGTACGGCACGCCGATGGCCAGCCGATCCAGTTCCACGTCTCCGTGCTTGGTGAAGTGAAATACGTACTCGTGAGCGTCCGACAGAAAGCGCGGACTGTTGATCGGCTTGATGTGCCCCACGTTGATATCGTCTTCCAGGCCGTGGTCGTCCCCGTTGGACGAACGCTCAATGGCTATGGATTTTATCCAGTGAATGGTGTTCTGTAGCTGGAAAACCTTTCCGAGTCGCTGAGCGGTCAGGAGCGGCCCCCACGGATCGGTCGGTTTTCCCGCAATGTTGAAGAACAGAGACCCGCGACTGCTGAGTACCCGAGAGACCTCCCGGGACCACTTCTCCATCCAGTCGAGATATGATTCCCGAGAAATGCTGTCGTCGTAAACCCCATACCTGATACCCAGATTATAGGGGGGTGAGGTGACCACCACATCCACGCTCCCGGCAGCCATGCCCCTCATCCCAGCGAGGCAGTCACCAAGATGCAGCGAGATGGTCGTGCTGCCGTGAGGCAGTACCCAGAGCTTGTCCGAAGGGCCGGGCAACACGACATCCGCACCTACCGTTTCTGCGGCACGCCCAGGGCTCACCGCACGTTTTGACGCGGACATTGTCGCGAAGATACTGCCCTGGACAGGCTGTTTCTTTTGCTTCGGCAAGAGGCGATCCTCGATGCGTCTCCGGTTTCAGCCTTGCTCGATCTTTGAGGCCTTCTCTTCCAGGAGCCCCCGCTGCTGCTCGCGGTAGTCCCTGAGCTTGGCGCGCAGGCTGGGATCGAATGCGGCAAGGATATGAACTGCGAGCAGGCCCGCGTTCTTCGCGCCGGCAGACCCCAGGCCCATGGTCGCGACCGGAACTCCTCCCGGCATCTGCACAGTCGAAAGAAGTGCGTCCAACCCTTTCAACGGGGATGAGTCCATTGGCACGCCGATCACCGGAATCACGGTGTGCGCTGCCAGGAACCCCGCGAGATGCGCGGCCATGCCAGCGCCTGCGATGAGGACTTTCCAGTCTTCCTCTTCCGCGCGGCGAGCGAGGCTCATGACCTTCTCCGGCGTCCGATGCGCGGAAGCGACGGTCATGAAGTAGGGAACGCCGAACTCCTTGAGAATCCCCGCGGCCTTCTCCATGACTGGGAGATCCGAATCGCTCCCCATCACTATTCCGACTTGAATCTTCGCCACTGATCTGTCCGTTTCCCGTTCCTCGTTATTTGAAGGTGTCGAGGTACCTGCCGATCGCGCCGTCGTATTCATGCGTCAGTTTAAACACTTTTGCGGCCAACCGGAAGTTCGTCGCCTCGGTCACCGATCCGCCGGTGGCATGCATCTCTTTGATTACCAGGTCGTAATCGGCAGGGTCTGTGATCACCGTCACAAACGGGTAATTCTTCGCGGCAGCGCGCAGGAGCGCGGGACCGCCGATATCGATGTTTTCGATAGCTTCGGGAAGCGTGCAGCCCGGCCGCGCAACGGTCTTCTCAAAGGCGTAGAGGTTGACCACTACCATATCGATGGGCACGATTCCCTGCTCGTTCATGGCACGGACATGCTCCGGATTGGACCGAATACCGAGGATCCCGCCGTGGACCTTGGGGTGCAGGGTTTTTACCCTGCCGTCCAGCATTTCGGGAAATCCGGTGAAATCAGAGACTTCTCTGATCGCGATTCCTGCCTGGGCCAGGGCCTTGGCAGTGCCCCCCGTAGAGAGAATCTCCACGCCGAATTCCGCAAGGGTTTTTCCGAGGCCGTCAATTCCGGACTTGTCGGTTACGCTGATGAGGGCACGTTGTATTTTCGGCATGCAAGCCTCCTCGCTAGCTGTTACGGTCAGTGTGCCGGTACCCGCTGCCGATCCGCGGGAGGGCGACCCGCAGGGCATGGCAAGGCATTCGAGGGGAAAAACCGCGGAACTCGGAATGCACCGGATCAGGTACGTCGGTCAGCGCACGGAGACTTTGGGTATGCCTTTGAACTTGTCGTCCTTTTTGTGTTGATCGAGGAGCGCCCGCGCCTCATTCCCCATTTCCCCGTTCGCGTCTGCCGCAGCCACTGTACCAAGGTTTTTCAATGCTTCGTCGCGATTCCCCGACTCGATCTGTACCTTACCCAACTCGAGAAGCCCCCTGATGTTGGATGGATCGCGTTCCGCAGCTTTCTTCAAATAGAGCAAAGCTCTCGTCTTGTCCTTGTCCTGTGCGTAGATCGCTCCGACCTGGTAGTAGGCGTCTTTGAACGCGGGGTCCAAACGGATCACCTTGAGATAGTTTTCCAGGGCTGCCGGGTAGAGTTTCTTCTCTTCCTGACAGAAAGCCAGGTTGTACAGAGCGTTTACGTTATCCTGTCGCAAGTCGACGGCTTTCTGGTAGTACTCGATGGCCTTGTCGAGGTCCTTCTTGTTGTAGTATGCGAAGGCCATGTTGTACGCGGCCTTTTCCGGGGTGGAGTAGTTGCCGTCTTTCAGACATTCGGTGAATTCCGCCAGAGCTTGATTGAAGTTCCCTTTTGCGAGAAACGCGGTCCCCAGATTGTTGCGAGCCTCGGTCAATTTGGGGTCGAGCTTAAGCGATTTGGTATACTGTTCTATCGCCTTGTCGTACAGCCCTTTCTGTTGGTACGCCAGCCCCAGCGCGTGATTGACGTCAGGATTGTCCGGCGCCGTGGCGAGGACCTCCTGGAGTTCTTTGATGGCCTCCGGGGTTCTCCCTTCCGCGATGTAATTGATCCCCAATTGATAACGGGTCTCAATGCTCTTATTCATTGAGGCGGGTGATTTGGTGGTCTGGGGCACGCACCCCCATACGGCCACTATCGCAACAAAGAACGAACTGAAGATTATCCGAGTGTTCATGGCTTTCTTCCTTCAGGACCTTCCTGACCCGCCTGGTCTGGACAAAAATTCGAGCAAAAACGTCGAGCATGACGAAATGAGTCCGGATTCATCTGCCCTTCCATCGCCGGAGTGGACTTCTCGAGCGGTTCTTTCCTCTGAAGAGCGGGCCGGAGTGACTGAGCCAGGATTTCTCCGGTAGAGACGCACCGGTCTAAGATGATAGGAGTTCTCTGACAAAGGACGCAAGGAAGAGGCACAAGTCCGTGGTCGAATCCCAGGTCTGGAGATCGGCGGATTCGTCGGGGCCGAAAGGCTGGAACCGAGCTTTTTGGCTGTCGAGTAGTTCCCATCTTCCGTCGGAAGGCTCGTCCGGGAGGAGTATTCTCCTGGAGAGCCTGTCATGAATAACGTTGTCCGTTGCTGTGCACTCAATGATTCGGAAACGCGCGCCGCATTCCCGGGCCAGATTTCGGGCTGCCTCGCGGTGATGATACCGTATGAACGAAGCGTCCAGAATAGTGGATTGTCCTCGCTGGAGCGCCTGCCGCGCCCTGGTCAGGAGTTCCCCGTAGGTCCGCTCCGTAGCATTGGCTGTATATAGCCCGCGTTCGAACTTGTCAAGGTGATGTTCAAGCTTATCAATGCCGTGCATCTCTTTTCGAATCACGTCGGACGCGAGTGGCTGCGCAGCGAGCCGTTTTCCCAGGGCTGTCGCGACCCGCGTTTTTCCTGTGCCGATGAGCCCTGCGGTAATAATGAGCGTCGGAGGCGGGTCCGGTTTGAAATAAGCCCTGGCCAGGCGGAAATGATCTTTGGCCGCCACGAGGTTGTGCTCTTTTTCCTCGTCTGAAATCTCGGGCTCGTCAAGGGTCAAGGCGGCCACCTTACCCCTTATATATGCTCGGTAAGACTTGTAAAACCCTATGAGCCGCAGGATGTCCCCGTCGCCGGACACCTCGGCGTACCGCGTGCCCAGAGGCCGTGAAAACGCAGGGAACCCCCAGTAGTCGAGATCCATCAGGAGAAAACCGAGATCCGCTGCCGTGTCGCTGTACCGGAACCGGTCGTTGAATTCAATGCAGTCGTACAGCATGATCTCATCGAGTACTACCACATGGTCCAAATGAAGGTCTCCGTGGCAGTCCCGGATAAAACCGCCTCTGACACGATCTCGAAAGAGATTCTCATGCACGAACAGGAAATCCTTGGCAAGGTATGAAGTCTCAGCATGGGTCTCCAGATCGATGGCGCGACCGATGTACGGGAGGGTCTGCTTGAAATTCTCTTCCACATTGCCGTAAATGACGTCAATGCCACCGAAGCGGGCTATCTCCGGCCCCGTGGCCGCTATTGAGTGATAGTAGGCGAGCCGCTCCGCCAGTTGGCCCAGCATCTCGGAGGTGATGAGGTCTCGCTCCAGCATCGAACTCATCAAACATTCCTCGGGGATGTGTCGCATCAGAACGGCAAAGTCCACCTCCTCGCCGTCCCCGATCAGGTTGTATCCGTGCAATCCCCGATAGATCGGAACGACTCCGAGGTAAATTCCCCGAGAAAACCGAGAGTTGAGTATGACCTCCTGATGGCAAAAATACTTCCGCTGTTCGGGAGTGGTGAAGTCGAGAAATCCCAGATTCACCGGTTTCTTGACCTTGTACACGAGGTCGTCGGTGACGAAAACAGCGGAAATATGGGTCTGGATAACCCGCACGCTCGCGGGACGATGCGGATACGCTGCCGGCTCCGATAGGTCGTGGATGATGGCTTCAATATGATCGCTCATGCCGGCGCCTCAATGTCAGAGGAATAGTCAACAATCATGACCGATTTCGTGGGACGGTGAAGCGATGCGAGGATTTGACCCCTCCGTGCCCCTTGGAGGTGGCATGGGTATCACGTGGCGGCCTCCACCCCGGACGCCAGTTGGCCGCAGGCCGCGAGAATGTCCTGGCCGCGAGATCGCCGGACTATGGCCATCAAGGACCGCGACATGAGGATTTCCTGAAATCGGAGGACCCTCGCGGGCGAGGGGGCTTGAAATTCTCCCTCCGGGTCCTGGTTCAGTGGAATCAAGTTTACCTTGGCCCGGATCGGATTGAGGATCCGCACCAGCTGCCTGGCATCTGCGTCCGAATCGTTGAAGCCACCGATCAGCACGTATTCAAAGGTGATGCGGGACCCGCGGGGTAACGGGTACTCCTTTAAAGCCGCCAGAAGCTCGGCAAGCGGGTACGTACGGTTGATCGGCATGATGGCGCTTCGCTGTTCGTCGGTGACCGCATTGAGGCTTACCGCCAGCTTGACGCGAAGTTCACGACCCAGCTCCCGTATCTTGGGAACAAAGCCGCAGGTGGAGACAGTCAACCGCCGCCACGATATCTGCGGGCCGTTGGGATGCGTCATGATCCGGATGGCCCGGACCGTTTGGTCGAAATTGGCCAGCGGCTCCCCCATGCCCATGAAGACCACGTTGGTGATGTGGCTTTCCGGAAGTTCCCGCCGCACGGACAGGAGTTGTGAAACGATTTCCCCCGCGGTGAGGTTCCTCACCAGACCCATGCGACCGGTGCGGCAAATGCGGCATCCCATCGCGCATCCCACCTGGCTTGAAACGCACAGGGTATCGTGATCGTCTCCAGGGATGAAAACGGTTTCGACGCAGTGTCCGTCATCGAGCTGTAAGAGAAACTTGGTGGTGCCGTCTTCGGACTCGGTGCGCGCGGAAACCACCGGCCCGCAGATCGATGCCCGCGTCGCGAGCTCTTCACGCAGCGCTTTGGATAGATTGGTCATCCCGTCGAAGGAAACGGCGAGCCCATGATGCACCCAGCGCATCACCTGCCCGCCGCGATACGTGTTCTGGCCCAGCTCGACCATGAAGGTCTCCAACTCGGAGAGTGTCAAGCCGGCGAGATCGGGACGACGGTGATGGACCTCTGTTTTCAAGAGCGGGGCTCCCATGTGGTCTCCATTCACGGTTGCAGGAACTGCTCCCGAGGAAGCCCCTCAAGCGAGAAGCGCGCTCCCCGGTCGCTCAACAGATTTCTATGCCACTGAAAAAATGACCGATTTCAAATGCGGCGCTCTCCGGTGCATCGCTGCCGTGCACGATATTATTCTGTTTGCTGTCAGCCCAGCGGGCCCGAATGGTACCTTCCGCGGCCTCACGGGGATCGGTCGCGCCCATGAGGTCCCGATTGCGTTGGATAACGTTTTCGCCCTCCAGTACCATTATAACCACTGGCCCGGATATCATGAAGTCCACCAGTTCGCCGAAGAAGGGACGTTCCTTGTGCACGTAATAGAAGCCTTCCGCCTCGCCGCGGCTGAGCCTCTTCATCTTCATGGCCGCAATCCGGAAGCCGGCATCCTCGAAAACCTGGACCACATTGCCGATGAGTCTTTTGCAAACGCCATCAGGTTTGATGATCGACAGGGTACGCTCCATTCTATCCTCCTCGCACCGATCGCTTGAGATTTGTAGCGATTGGGGAATCTTCCAACCGTTTCGAAATACCCATCCGTTCAACCGCGAATCTCCGTGGTGCTGAGGAGGTTCAGCGGTTGACCGGGAATGTGGCGGCATAATCGTAACGGACCGGAGTGAGAGCTTCCCGGCCCCAATGCCGTTCGCCCGGTTTCGTCCCTCAGCGGTGTCTCTAACGTCACCGGAGGAGACGTGCGACTTGCTTGGTTTGAGCTGAGAGGCTATTGCGTGAAGCAATGCTACCCAGGGATCGCGGCACAAACCTGCCACGATCTCTCAACCGCATAGGCATAGACGATAGGCTCCTAAAATTGTCCCTTTCGCGGCTTCGCCTCGTTCACCCGCAGGCTTCTCCCCATGAAGTCCTTGGTGTCGAGTTCCTCGATCGCACGAAGCCCTTCCTCTCGGTCGGTCATTTCCACAAAAGCGAACCCGCGGGAGCGCCCAGTGGCTCTATCCATGATGATTTTGGCAGTTTCCACCCGCCCGTACTGCTCGAAGAGATCTTTGAGATCGTCGTCGGCGATCTTGAATGGAACGTTGCCAACGTAAATGTTTATGCCGTTCACCTTGGGACTCCTTTCATCCTAACACGCGCAAAAGTACCATGGATAAGCACCGGCGGCCGGACCTTAGTAAAATGGAAAGAAACCTCCCGTGAAACAGAGCTGAAGCCGAGTTCTGGCGGGACTCACCATCGGGGGTGTCCATCCGGCCTTACGGCCGGGTTCTTGCGAGACAGCCATTGGCATTGTCTCTTTTTTATAATGAACCGTCCCCCTTGTAAAGAATTTTCTGGGCACATGCGGGCTGAGTTGAATTTCCGTTTCGGATAAGCTATACGGTTCTCGACCCGATGTGAAAGGAAGCTCTCATGACGATTTTTCGCTCTTTGGTCGTCGCGTTGTCCCTGGCGTCGTTTCTGCCTGTTTGGACCTGGGCCCAGGGGAGTGTCAAGCTCCCGAAACCGAAGCTCACGGGGAAGGTCGCTGTAGAGGCGGCAATTCTGCGCAAGAAATCCGTCCGGAACTTCTCCGGAGGGTCCATCACTCTGGAGCAGCTCTCGCAACTTCTGTGGGCCTGCAACGGGGACCTCCCCACCGATGCCGTTTCGTCAGCAACCACCAAGGTCATTCCCTCAGCCGGAGGGTTGTATCCTCTGGAGGTTTTCCTAGTTAGCGGTCCGGAAACGGTTACCGGTCTGCCGGCCGGGGTCTATCAGTACGTCCCCGCCTCGAATTCGCTGACTTTGGTGGAGGCGGGGGACCGCCGTTCTCAGCTCGCCGCTGCTTGTCTTTCCCAGATGTGGATGGCCCGCGCTCCCGTGATGGTCGTGATCGGCGGAGTCTTTGCACGCACTACCGCCAAGTACGGCAACCAGGGAATGCAGTACGTCCTGATTGAATCAGGGAGTGCCATGCAGAACCTCTACCTCCAGGCTGAAGCTCTGGGGCTCGGCGCTGGGGCAGTCGGCGCGTTCCAGGGCCAGCAGGTTTGCGGAGTTACAAAACTCCCCCAAGCAGTGACACCTCTGTTGGTAGTGGCTGTCGGCAAATAACAGGCTGCTCGCGCGCACCATGAGCGTCGTATGTCCCTATCTTACGCCTCTCAGGCGCTGCCCTTCGTACGCGGGATAGTGCCGGCAATGTGAAACATTGGCTCCCCGATGAAGCCGCCGCCTGACCGACAACCCGCCTTACCGGCCCTTCCAGCCCCCGGGGATATAGGGATCCCATGAATTCAATACTTGCAAGGGTCCCGTGCTCCTGGATGGTCGTGGGTATCAACGTGGGGAGCAATCTGGCCGGTTTCTTTCTGGTTCAGGTGCTCTTGAGCTACGCCTATCCCGCGATCGGGCCACGAGGCTTTTCCGCACTGGGATCCACCACGAACCTTGTGCTCCTCGCCATCCTCGTCCCCTTCGCCATCCTGTTCCTTCTGAGACTGGCACAACCGGTCAACCACGCGGTCGAGGTGATGAGACGTGGAGGGTCTGTCCCGCCGGACGCACTCGACAAGGCGCGACGACGTTCGGTGAATCTCCCCTTCCAGGCCGCGGCCATGAACATGGTGGCCTGGATCGTCCCTGCGGTCACCTTTCCGGTGCTGGCTGCACGCGAGAGGATTGCGGACGGATTCACCACAGCGGTGTTCGCTCTGTACGCCTTCACGAACGCGGTCATGGTCACGCTGTTGGCGTTTGTCATCCTGGAGTACGCGTGTCACCGACGCATCATCCCCCTGCTGTTCCCTGACGGACGGATTCATGAACAAAAGGGGACGTTGCAGCTCAGGATTCGCCACCGGTTGATGATTATGTACGGCGCGGTTTGCCTGATACCTATGCTCCAGACCGCGCTGGTCATCAACGGAAACGCGCTCCATCCCTGGACCGAGGCCGACCCCGGATCGATCCTGCAGAGCCTGGGAAGCTTCGCCCTGATTCTGTTCGGTTTCACAGCCCTGTACGGACTCTGGCTCGCGGTTCTGATTTCCCGGAATCTGGCAGGAGCTGCGGAAAAGATGATCGACGTGACCCAAAAGATCGAACACGGCGATTTCGACTGCCGTGTCCCGGTAATGAGCAACGACGAGATCGGGTATCTGGGCGATCGCATCAACGAGATGACGCAAGGTCTGAAGGAACGGGAGGAGATTCGAAGGATCTTCAATCTCTTCACCAGCCCGGAGATCAGCAAAGAGATCCTCTCCCGCGGCACACGGATCGGGGGAGAAACGCGGCGAGTGACCCTCCTGTTTTCAGACTTGAGGGGATTCACTGGAATGGCCGAACGAATGCCGCCGGAGCGGGTCATGGAATCGATAAACGACTATTTCAACGAGATGAGCGCTGCAATCACAGGCCATGGGGGGATCGTTCTCCAGTACGTGGGTGACGAAATCGAAGCGGTTTTCGGCGCACCCCATGATGACCCGGGTCACGCGGATCATGCAGTCGCCGCGGCGTTCGAGATGCGCGCCCTGCTCGAAAGGCTCAATGAAAGACGCAACGCTCGCAGGGAGGAACCCCTCAGGCATGGGATCGGCATCCATACGGGGATAGCGCTGGCAGGAATTGTGGGGAGCCGGTACAAAATCTCGTACGCGATGGTCGGCGACACGGTGAATATAGCATCGAGAATTCAGGATCTTACCAAGACGATGGAGACGGACGTTCTTTTGAGCGCGGAAACGTATCGGAGTCTCGACCTTCCCGTGAAGGTCACGGGTCCGATGACGGTATCGGTGAAGGGAAAAGCCGAAACCATCGACGTATTCCGGCTGGACGCGGCGACAGATCGCGGATGAGAGTCCGGGAGCCCGCACCGGCAGTGGGTAATCGCACGATTCCGGGAAGAGTTGCCGGACACGATAAGGCGTCTTTGTCCTTGACATAACGGGTAATTGACATTATTGTGCCAGGATTGGGTCTTCTCTTCCCTGTGTCATATAGGTATTACAGCTAAGGAGGTAGCGGATGGACTGGGTGATTTATGCGGCCCTGATCTGCGGGGCCCTCGGTGTTGCGTACAGCCTGATCACAGCCGGCTGGGTCTTCAAGCAGGACGCAGGAAACGCGCGTATGCAGGAGATCTCCGGCTATGTGGCGGAAGGTGCCATGGCGTACCTGACCCGTCAGTACAAAGTGGTCCTCATCATTGCGATAATCCTGTTCATTGTCTTGTGGGCGACACTCGGCCCCATACCGGCGATCGGATTCGCCATCGGCTTGCTCGGTTCGGGTCTGGCCGGTTTCATCGGGATGAAGGTTTCCACGGGTGCCAACGTCCGCGTGGCAGCCGCAGCGGGCAAGAGCCTTCCCGACGCGATGGACGTGGCCTTCAGAGGCGGGTCGGTGACCGGAATCGTGGTCACGGGTCTGGCGCTCCTGGGAGTCGCGGGGTTCTTCTGGTTGGCCAGGAGCTACGACCCTGATCCCCACAAGATCTTCAGCGCCCTGGTCGGTCTTGGTTTCGGAAGCTCCCTCATGAGCGTGTTTGCTCGTGTGGGCGGCGGTATCTATACCAAGGCTGCCGACGTCGGCGCGGACCTCGTCGGTAAGGTGGAAGCGGATCTGCCGGAGGACGATCCCCGCAACGCAGGCGTCATCGCTGACAACGTCGGCGACAACGTTGGTGACTGCGCGGGCATGGCCGCTGACCTTTACGAGACCTACACCGTGACCCTCGTAGCAGCAATGCTCCTGGGCAACACCGTGTACGGCGGCATAGGCACCACGGCATTTCTCATGCCTCTGCTCATCGGCGGCGCGGCGATCATCGCCTCTATCATCGGGACGTTCTTCGTCCGGCTGAGCCGGTCGGTGCCGGAAAAAGACCTGTACATCATGGGCTCGCTGTACAAGGGTCTGGCCGTTGCTGGTATTCTGGCCGCCATCGCCTTCTATTTCGTAGCGGGCTGGCTGCCGCTCGGCGCACCGAAAGGCGGCGGCTACGCCATCCCGGCTTCCGGCGTCTTTTACATGGCGATTCTCGGTCTCGTGTTGACGGGTCTTATCGTGGTCATCACTGAATGGTTCACCGGCATGTATGCCCCGGTCAAGTTCGTGGCCAACGCCAGTGTAACCGGTCACGGCACCAACATCATCGCGGGTCTGGCCATCAGCATGATCTCTACTGTGGCCCCTGTGCTTGTGCTGGCCGCAGCGATCATGGCGGGCTATGGCATCGGAGGCGGTTTCGCCGGTAGCACGGGAACGGGTCTATACGGCATAGCCATAACGGTCGTGTCCATGCTTTCCATGACCGGAATGGTCGTTGCCATCGACTCGTACGGTCCCATCACCGACAACGCTGGTGGTATCGCTGAAATGGCGGAGTTGCCGGAAGAAGTCCGTAACCGGACCGACCCGTTGGACGCGGTGGGCAACACCACCAAAGCCGTCACCAAGGGGTACGCGATCGGCTCTGCCGCACTGGCTGCCCTCGTCCTCTTCGCGGAGTACACTCGTGCGATTGAGGAGCTGACCGGCAAGGCGCAGTCCTTTGACCTCTCTAACCCCAAGATCCTGGTCGGTCTGTTGATCGGCGGAATCATTCCTTACTTCTTCGCGGCGCTCTGTATGCTTGCGGTCGGCAAGGCAGCCGGTGCGATCGTGGAAGAGGTGCGGCGTCAGTTCCGTGAAATCAAAGGCCTCAAGGAAGGCCTGCCCGGCGTCAAGGCCGAGCACGGCAAATGTGTGGATCTCGTTACCGCGGCCGCTCAGCGAGAGATGGTTCTTCCGTCCCTGCTGCCTGTGGTTATCCCGCTGATCATCGCGTTCATCCCCGGCCTGGGCAAAGATGCCCTCGGCGGCATGCTCATCGGGAGCATCGTGGTCGGTCTGTTCCTGGCAATAGCCATGACGACCGGCGGCGCGACCTGGGATAACGCCAAGAAGTACATCGAAGACGGCCATCACGGCGGTAAAGGGAGTGAGGCCCACAAGGCAGCCGTCACGGGCGATACGGTAGGCGACCCGTACAAGGACACCGCCGGGCCTGCGTTGAACCCGGTGATCAAGGTTGTCAACATGGTGGCGCTCCTGCTGGTGCCGTACATCATCTAAGATGAACGGATGAGGTTCAGGGTCTCCCTCGGACCTCTTCCTTAAACCAAAAGGCCCCGTGATTCTCAGCGGAATCACGGGGCCTTTTCGCGTCTGGTCGTGGAGCTTCCGTGCAGCATCGTCGGTTCAGGCTTGGTGCTTCATTTCTCAAATACGGTGTCGCACGGTATTTGACCCCGTCTCCTGTTCCGTAGGGTCCGGCGTCCCTGCCGGGCCATTCTGAACGACCGGCACGGAGGCCGGTCGCTGCCACAGAAGATGGCCCTGGCCTTCACATGAGGAACAAAGATCCGCAACCGCATTTACAGGGCGAGAATCGGCCCGGTCAAGGAATGAGGTCGTACGCGTAGACTACGGTGCGCGCACCGGTGAGTGCGGGGAAGGGATTCGGCCTTACCAGCAGCAGTACCAGGGATCTGATGCCGCCGTTCTTGAAGTCCTGGATGGCGAAGTCGGATATGATACCTCTGCTCCCCACGGTCTTCCATTTTTCCGTGAGTTGCCGGCCATCCCACACCAATGCATTGATCGTGCTCGTGTCCCCTGAATACTTGGTGACGAGCAGCTCGTTTTCTCCGTCCGCGTCGGTGTCTGCAATGACTATTCTTCCCGGAGAAGCTATATCCCGATAACCTCTTTTGACCGGAATCCGCAGGGCGCGGTCCAATCCGTACAGGCGATCCCCAGCATGGTACAGCAGGCGATTCTGCTCATCGAAGACCATGAGTCGCTGGTCCTGGGTCAAGATCACTCGCACGCGTTCTCTCTTCTTGCCAAGCTCTCCCGCTGCATAACTCGTCAGCCACGTTCCCGGAGGGAGGGCGATCTTTCCCACGGGGACCAGCTCTTCCGCGCGCTGCTCGTAACGCTCCATTTCTCCAGTGAAGATGTCCGGCGCGTCGAGCCTCTGGCCGACCAGGATCTTTTTCGCTTCGTCTCCGTCGGCGGCCACCGCGCGCAGGATCGTGTTGGGGATGCGCTGGGCTATCCTCAGGTTTCGGCCTTGATACTTGATGATCATGGACTCGATCCCCGTCGCGGTGAGGCTCGAAACAATCAATCGGGCAGGCTCCCCGTCGTCCAAATCCGCGACCTCCACAGCGAGAAACCGTGAAGGGGGCTGAGAGAACTGGGTCAATGACCGCAAGGTCCCATTTTCGAAGCGGCTTATGTTGATCGAGGCATCGTCGAGGAATACGGTTTCATTCTGCTTGTCCCCGTCCAGATCCCCAATCGCCACTGCCCAAATCTCCGTCCCCAGTTCCGGGCTCCTCCACGGGGCCGCATTGCGGGGAACCTCAATCCTCGGCGGCAGAGTCCTTGCGGAACTCCCCGTAGTCAGCGACCGCTCGGTCGGGTAGAAGGGGAGCAAAGGGCTTCCGTGAAGCCGCCTGTTGATCGCCGCAGAAAACAACTGCAGGACTCCTGGCAACCCGTGGATGTTCGTCACTTTCATGTCGGTGAGCACCGCTCGGCGTCCGGTGCGTTGATCCCACATCATCCCCTTCATTCGAAAAAAGGATTCTTCCTTGGAAAGGTACCCATAGATCACCAGATCCGCGGACACCTCTGCCGCCATGGATCGGGCTTCGTCATCGCTTTCAGGGGCCACCTTGCCTTGGAGCGCCTTCTGCGTCCCAGTCAGAGGAATCAGCGAGCCGTGCTCGCCCAGAAGGTCAATCATGGATCGGAGCTGCTTGTCCACATGGTCGCGAAAGCTTTGGAGCCCTTCGCGCTGTTCCGTGGCATCGACGCGAAAAGGCAAGATCAGCACCTTCGGTGGGGATTCAGCAAAAGCAGGAGAGATCACCGCGGCGGGAAAAACGGTCAGCACGGCCAACGCGAGGCCCAGAATCGAGCCAAATGTCGTTCTTGTGCCGGGAGTCATGAGATCGCCTGTGGCTGCACTAATCCACCAAAAAAAAACCAACTGTCATGCAGTTGGCGTAGGAGGAAAAGATTCTTATTCGTGCCCATTTCTATAGCAATGATCGTGCCAGCGCGTCGATTCCAATTCACAGACAAGACTAACTCAATTATTGCAACCGGTTGGCTGGATTCTGCGGCAGCGCGCGGCGAAGCCGAAGACGGGGATTCAGCCGGGAGTTTGTTCAAATTTTTGAACACGGATCGGCCTGAACAGGTAACATGTTGCAATGATGGGTTTTTAGCTGCGCCAAAAATCGGGCCATGCCCTGCCGATTTTTTGAACATCAGCGGACCAGGAGTAATTTCAGGATATAATCGAAGTTCGTCCTCACGCGGCTCGCCCCCTGAACCGCGGGGCCGTGCCCGGGGACCAGAAGCTCCACCGGCAGCTTCGCAAGGCGCTGAATGCTCTCTTTGAGTGCCTCTGCGTCTCCTCCGGGCAGGTCTGAACGTCCTACACCTTGAAGAAAGACCAGGTCTCCGGAGATGAGGACCTTCCGGCGCGGCCAATAGATCGAAAGCCCGCCCGGAGTGTGCCCCGGCGTCGCGATCACCTCGAACTCATGTTTGCCGAGAATGAGCGTCCCTTCTTTCAGATAGAAATCGACTTCGTAGGGAGGCAAGCCCAGCCCCTGCCGCTCCAGCTCCGGTCGACCGACCTTTTCGACAAATTGGTCCTCCTGTTTGGAGAGGGTCAGTTTCACCGACCCCGCTCGAAAGGCCGCCACACCTTCGACGTGGTCCGGGTGAGCGTGCGTCCCGATTACCACTTCTATCCGGTCGGGATTGGCGCCGTCCGCGCGCATTCGGTCAAAAAGCTGGCCGGTTCGATTGAGGTGACCTGGATCGATCAGCACCGGCGTCTTGCCTTCGATGAACACGCTGTTACAGTTGTTTTCCGTTTGATCGGCCCACAGATAGACGTACAGATGCTCGGTGACTCTCATGGATGGTGATCTTTCCCGCCGGGATGGGGTTACGTCGGTCCACCACCATAGCATTCGACCCCCAAGTTGTCGAGAGTTCGAGCTGTCTGTGAAGTGCCGAGGCTGGTATGGGTCTCGGGCAACCGTCCCCCGTCGTGATTGCGGAGGACCGCGTCTGTCCCGGTGAGGGGTTACGGTGCGGAACAATTACGAAACCAGGCAGCATGCGTCTGTAACATTCGTGGACGTAGCATTCAGTGAGGCTGCCTGGCGTGGGGTCTATCAATTATGATGCGGTCATGCTGCTGCCAATTGAGACCGTAGATAATTTCCTTTCAGCTTTTCGAGAGCCGTTCGTTCTATCTGGCGAGCGCGCTCCCTGGTTATGCCGAAGTGTTTGCCGAGTTCCTTCAGCGTCACCGGTTCGTCCGAGAGAATTCGCTTCTCCAGGATGTACTTTTCTCGAGCGGTCAGCGTCTTCAGAGCATCGTCTGCCCAGGCCTTCAAGTCGTGCAACTCTTCGAGTTCGGAAAGCTGCTCTTCCTGGTCCGGTGAATCGTCGGGCAGCGTGTCTGCAAAGGAATCCCGGGAATGCTCTCCTATCAGATCGTCAAGTGAGAGGTCGTGAGCTTTCAGCCGCGCGGCCATGTCGATCACCTCGTCTGCGGTGACATCGATCCGGTCCGCAAGTTTGGCCACATTCTCCAGGTGCACCTCCGCGTCCGGAACCTCGGGCAAATCCCAGATCCGGTAGAAGAGTTTCCGTTGCGACTGCGTGGTCCCGATCTTCACCAGCGACCACGACCTGATGATATAATTCTGGATGTAAGCCTTGATCCACCATATGGCGTACGAAATCAGGCGATATCCCTTGTCGGGATCGAACCTCTGCACCGCTTTCATCAATCCGATATTCCCCTCCTGAATAAGGTCCATGAGCCGGACACCGTAGTTCCTGTAGCCCAGCGACACCTTGATCACGAAGCGGAGGTTGGACGTGATTAGCTTCTGCGCTGCATGCAGATCGTTCTTATCCCTGTAACCGACCGCAAGTCGGTTCTCTTCCTCCCGACTGAGGATTGGATAGTGTTCAATTTGAGAAAGGTAAATCCTGAGTCCATCCGTCTCGATGGGGTTGCTCATTACAAAAACCTCCCGGTGCGTTTCCTGGAAGACTCGTAATAAATTGGATGCCCGTGGCCGAAAAAGGTTTCACCGCGAAACAGATAAAGTGATGGCTCACGGTCGTCCACGCTTCGACCTGGCACGCACGGCGAGGATGCCGGGGGAATTTCCGTCGGACGAGTGAATCGTTGCGGCCGGAACTCCTCGGTTCTTGACGCGGATCGTCGGTCGGTCTATGAGAAGGAGTGGAAGGGTTCGACATGGTGATCGATAAGCTTTGGCTGCGGATAAAAGGCGAGTTGTTGACGCTGAAGGATGATCTCTCCGAAGGCGAGAACCTGCGCGCGTGGGCTGAGCGTCTGCTGAACAAGATCGAGGAACAGTTCAAATCAGCCCCGACGGAGCCCGAGACTTCTGCGGAGGCAAACGCAAATCGGGAGCGGTCCTCACCTGAAGCTCCCGTTGCAGTTGGAAAGACCGCTCAGCGGTCGATTCAGGAACTCGAAGAGGAGTGGAGGGAGCTGGTCCGGTTGCGGAATGAGACCAAGGCGAAACCTTCGCCATCCGAGCCACCCAGCCCGAACCCTCGAAAGCTGGGCTAACGGCATCTCGCCTTGCCGCAGAATTGCCCCGATGGGGGAGTCGTGCCGCGGCCGGTGAGGACCGGCCCCCGACCACTCCCCTGGTATTACCGTGTCTGTAACCCTTCAATTATGCGCGGGGAAATGCCACCTCACCCCCCTTTAGAGACGGGCTAGAGATGGGATCTTCACCTCCCCCTGAGCAAAAGGGGGAGGTGGCGGATTCTGGACAAGAGAAAATCGCGGAGCGCGTTAGAGAACCTGCCTTACCCCGCACGTGCGTGAATGCGCACCCAAGCCTCAAGCACGTTCACAGCATCTGAACGGACTCGTGTCAGTCACCCGAGGGGTGTTCGTCACCCAAGGTAGGGCTACCCTCTTCCTCCCCTTCGCCCTTGGCCTCTTCCTCCACACTGGGATTCTCGTATTCCTTGATCCCTTGGGACAGGTCGTCCAGGCGTTCGTCCACCAGGTAGTTGATGGTCCCTTCGGGATAGTTCCCCTCTTCATCGGGTTCTCCTGCGGGGATGCCGGTAAGGATCTCGATCCCCTGATCCACGTGATCGATGGCCCACACGTGAAACTGGCCGGCCTTCACCGCTTCGAGGACCTCGCGATTGAGCATCAAGTCGCCTACATTGCGCCGGGGAATCATCACTCCCTGTCTTCCGGTCAGACCCAACGCTTTACAGACTCTGAAATAACCCTCGATCTTCTGGTTCACCCCTCCGATCGGTTGAACCTCTCCGTGTTGGTTCACGCTGCCTGTCACCGCGATGCCCTGATCGATGGGCTTTGCAGCGAGGTCGCTCAGAAGTGCGTACAGTTCCGTCGAGGAAGCGGAGTCGCCATCTACACCCGAGTAGGATTGCTCGAAGGTGATACTGGCCGACAGATTGAGCGGTTTGTCCTGGGCGAACCGGGCTCTGAGAAAACCAGCGAGGATAAGGACCCCTTTGTTGTAGACGTTTCCGGAGAGGTCCGCCTCTCTTTCAATACTGATGATCCCCAGTTTACCCATGCTCGTCTTGACCGTAATTCTCGACGGGCGACCGAACGAGAATTCGGGGAGCGAGTACACGCTCAGGCCGTTGATCTGACCGATCCGCTCGCCCTGCGTGTCGATCATGATGATTCCGTCCTCTATGTACTCGTGGATTTTGTCCTCTAGCATGTTGACGCGCTCGATGGCATCCGCGAAAGCCTGTTCCACATGGCTCGCGGAGATGGCAGAGGCTCCGGCCTCTCGTGCTGTCAAATCCGCCTCTCGTATGAGGTCGGTGATGAGTTCGAATCGTGCAGTCAGTTTCTTCTTTTGACCGGCCCACCGCATGGCCATTTTGGCCAGTGCCTCGATGCCTGAGGCGTCGCAGGGGAGAAGCTCTTCCTCAGCACACAGCGAGGCAGCCAATCCGGCCAGTTTGTAGATATTGGTAGGGTTGTTGGGCATGGTCGAATCGAAATCCGCCTTGATCTTGAATATCTTGCGAAAGTCCTCGTCGTACCAATGGAGTAGCTCGTAAATCTCGGGATCCCCGATCATAATCACTTTCAACTGGATCGGGATTTTCTCGGGTTTGAGCACCGATGTGAACAGAAAACTGAACGGGTCGGTCTGGATTTCCATGACCCGGTGGCGGAGGCTACGCTTCAGGGTGTTCCATACCCCCACTTCCATCAACACGTCGTGCGCGTTGAGCACGAGATAACCACCGTTCGTTTTCAGAAAGCTTCCCGCCTTCACGTGACGATAGTCGGAATGCCACATTCCGTGGCTGTCCATGACCCGCTCAACGGTTCCAAAGAGATTCCTGAAGTTGGGGGCCGTCTCGAAAACGACCGGAGGCTTGTCCGTCTCGGAGTTGTCTACGAGGAGATTCACCTCGTAGTCCTTGAGCTGGCCCGGATCGGGCGGTACCAACATGGGCTGGCCGACCCCTTCCGCTCCGGGCGGGGCCACCAGTCGGGGACGGAACCTGTCCAGATGCTCCATCACGTCCGCTTCCAACTCGTCCATGTAGAGTTTCACGGATTCGTCGGGGAACTGGTCCCGGATCGGATGCAGGACATCCCGGAGCATGGGGGTAATCCAGTTCTTGGCCAGTTCTTCGAGACTTTCTTGGATAGTTTTGTCAATATCCCGGGCTTCTTTGAAAATCTTTTCCATTTCCTGGGACAATTCTTTGTATTTCGCCTTAATCCTGGCCAACTCTTCGGCGCCGAACTTCCCTTCTTCCACGAGCTGCTCGAGCTGCTCGATTTTCATCGCGTTTCCCACGATGACCGGGGCAAGATCCGGACGCGTGAAGGGACCTACCTGAACCTGAACCATCATGAAGTTCTCGGCAGTAACCTTGTTCTCGAAATTCTTGAACAAAGCCTTCTGTGCCCCCATGTGTTTATTGATGATTTCGTTTCTGGCAGCCTGGAATTCCTCGCTCTCGAAGATTGCCGGGATCTTCTTCTTCAGCGAGGCGATGAGATCGGCTACCATCCTCTTGAAGACGCTCCCCCGACCGGCCTCGAACGAGATAAGCCGGGGTTGGTCCGGGTTCTTGAAGTTGTTCACGTAGCAGAGGTCAGGGGGAATTGGGCCTCCCACATTGATTTCATCCA
Source organism: Desulfomonile tiedjei (assembly GCA_016218715.1). Classification (GTDB taxonomy): domain Bacteria; phylum Desulfobacterota; class Desulfomonilia; order Desulfomonilales; family Desulfomonilaceae; genus JACRDG01. Next base: position 49,590 of record JACRDG010000048.1, read on the forward strand.
GCAGTCTGAGCACGGTTTGCGTCCGGCCGGTTCCGTTGACGCCGACAACGAAAATATTGAAGCCGAAGCTCTTCATGGCAAAGCCGCGTTTGATCGCCTTGACCGCGCGGTCCTGGCCGATGACCTCTTTCTGCGGCTGGATTTCGCCGGTGGAACCTTCGATGATCCCCTCAGGTGGGGGACTCCACGTGAGATCCTCCACACTTAAACGAACCTGGTCCTTTAGATTAGTCATGTTGCAATTCCCTGTCTGGGTGTCGGTTCATGTCAACCCCCGCGTGAATGTCGCGTGCTCTCGCTGGCGAGTCGCCGTTGCGCTTGTTTCCGGGCTGCCAGGCACCACACGCGGACCGGCGCCCTTGGGTGAACGGCAAAAGAAGACTCACCCCCGAGCGTGATTCATAACTTTATGAGTTCTTTTATGTCTTGTCTGTTCCAGGGGAACAACGGATCTTTCGCATCCCAGAGCAAGTCAAGGATCTCCTGATCTTCCAGGAGCCCTTTCTGTTTCATCAGCTTCAACATCCCGATGACGACCTTGCCGATGTTGAAACCCATGTAACTGCATTGATCTTCCATAGAGCGTCTCTCCACACACTCACAGGGATTTCATCTTAACAAACCCTGGAGCGATCTCAGATATTCTCTCAAGATAACGATCGCATCGGGCTGAATGTCTACAAAGATGACCCCCACGACAAACACGTGGGCCATACGAGACAGACGCGCCTCATACCATTCCACTTGGCCCATGACTCTTATGGCCTCAAATTTCCTGCCCACCTCCAGGTGGATTTCCAGGAAATTCCGGCCGAAGCTTTCTTCGGTAAACGATATGTGCATGCCGTCTACCTCGACCCCTCCAATTTCAAAGACGAGGCCGGTCATGCTCACCGATTTCGTCATGGCCTTCTGCTCGGACGACTTCCGGGATGGATCCACCCCGTGAACGACCTTGAACCTGAAGGGGACGGCAGCTTCCACTACCGTAGCTGCTCTGATATGGCCTATGTCTGTCATCGTCCATCCGACTTCTTACAGGGGCAATCCCGGCCGCGAAGCTGCTCGCAGCCGAAAATGCAGTTTTCACCGGTCCCTGGGGAGGCTTTCAGAGTCCTCTCGATCATTCCGCCAGCTCGCCACCGGCGCGCTACGCCGACGTACGGCCCCCAAAGAGCATCTCGTCCAAGAGTTCCACGATAGTGTGACCCACCAGCAAGTGGGTTTCTTGTATCCTGGGGGTGATCGTGGAATCGACGATCAAATAGTGTTGGCACAGCCTGCGCATGGGAGCGTCCGCCGGTCCGCCGATCCCGATGGTGACCAGGCCGAGATCCCGCGCGGTCTCCAATCCCTTGACCACGTTGGAAGAGCGGCCTGAAGTGCTTATCCCCACCGCGGCGTCACCCGCCTTCCCCAGGGCTCTTATCTGTTTTGAGAACACCTCGCTCCATTCAAAGTCGTTGGCGATAGCCGTCAAGACGGAGGTGTCCGTTGTCAGGGCGAGCGCGGCCAAAGGCGGCCGGTCCATCAGGTACCGGTTGACGAACTCCGCAGCAAGATGTTGCGCATCTGCGGCCGACCCGCCATTGCCGAAGAAAACGATCTTGTTCCCGCCTTCCACGACGCTGCCAAGGGTCCGGATCACCTCCGCGAGAACCTCGATGTTGTTCTCCAGAAACCTTTCCTTGGTCCGCACACTCTCTTTGAAGATCTCCCGTATTCGGTCTTTCACCTCTTTGACCACCATGCGCACGGATTAACGGCGCCTCGATCAGCCCTGCCGTTATTCATTACCACATCGCGGCGGAATAATGAATCGGAATTTTAACGGGTTGCCATCCTCCCGAGACGCGGTCGTTCCGCGGTTTCCGTTCCTGCTGGGTATATTCCGTCCCGGAATCCCTAGGGAGACCGTTTTTAGCAGTTGCCAAATTTTTTGACCGTTTCACTAGGACAGCCCGATGGGCCCCCGAGAGGGCTTCCCAGTGCCGTTCTCCGAAATGAACGGACCGGTCGATTTGTTGAACGGTTCTCTGGCAGAAAAGAGCCGTGTGAGGTATCATAGCACTTGCCAAAAACAACATCCGGTAGGGATGGCCGGCTCGTTGAGACGGTCAGGGGATTTGGCAACCGCCCCATGAAGCCTTGGGCTGTTCATGAGAGCCGCGGAGCACTCAAACTCCGGGTGACCCCGGCCCTTGGCTTTAGGAGTACGAAAGAGCTGCATGAGCTTTCGCAAACATGATATCGTGGACTACTTCGATACTCGTCGCATCGCATGCGGCCTGATCCTCGAGGTGGACGAAAAGCGATTGAGAATCCTGACGGATCAAGGGAAAGAGGCTAGTATCCCGCCGAGCCGAGCGCTTATCGCGGCTCATGATCCGAATTTCCCCGTTGCCGGCAGCAGAGATGCGCAGGTAAGCCGCCTGCGGGAGATCTGCCTCCAAAGGGAGGAGATGAAGAACAGCATCGATCTTCCCGAGCTTTGGGAGGTCGTGTCTCCCGAGACGTCTGAAATCGGCGTACGCGACCTTACGGACCTGTTCTTCGGAAATGAGCATGATGCCAACCGCGCGGCCTCGCTCTTGAGAGCCGTGCATGAAGATCGGATCTATTTCAGGATCCGGCCTGACACCATTGAGGTTTCCGCGCCGGAACGGGTGGAACAAGCCCTCGTGCAAAGGACGAGAGAGCGCGAACGCAGGGAGTTTCTCGCCAGGTCTGCGGAATTCCTCGCCAGTTTGAAGAACGGCCCGGGCTTGGAGATCGGTGCCCCTCCACCGGGTCTGGTGGCCATGCTGGAAGAGGCAGCCGCCGCGGGCCGAGAGTGGGGTGAGGTCAAGGCTGCCAAGGACATCTTTGTCAAAGCGGGCCTTCCGCCGGGATGGAATCCCTTCCGAGTCCTCGTGAAACTCGGCATCTGGTCCGAGGATGAGAACGTCACGCTCCGGACCGAGAGCGTCCCGGTGGAGTTTCCCCCTGAAGTGGAAGAAAGGGCCCGGGAGGTCAGTACAAAGGAGTTGCCGCTCTCATCCGAGGATCTCTCCCACGACGAATTGATTACCATAGACTCGGCCCAGACGAGAGATGTGGACGACGCGATTTCCCTGTCGTACGAGGGGGCCGATGCGATCGTAGGGATTCACATAACGGACGTGTACCATTACGTCGATGAAGACCCCCTGCTGCACGAAGAACTGCGGGAACGGGCAACCTCAATCTACCTGCCCGAAGCAACGATACCCATGCTCCCCCCGATCCTGTCCGAAGAGGCGGCGAGCCTTGTCGAAGGAGAAATACGTCCCGCGGTCAGCATCCTGGTACGGGTAGGTCCGGATCTTCAACTGAAGGACCACAGGATTGTCGAATCACGTGTCAAGGTTGGAGAGCGCCTGTCGTACGAAGAGGCCGCGGACCGAATCGCCGATCGTGCAAGCAAGGAAGCGGTCTTGTTCCGAATCGCCCAGGCGTTGCGAGGTGCACGCGTGTCCGCGGGTGCGGTGATATTCAAGGATCCGGAACTCTCGGTGTACGTGACGGCTGACCGGACTATTGAAGTCAAGGTCAGAGAGAGAGAAACCCCTTCCCAGATCCTGGTGTCCGAGATGATGATCCTCGCCAACAGCCTCTTCGCTCGCTTCCTTCACGATAGAGGTGTTCCTGCGGTATTCCGGAGCCAGCCTCCGCCCCTGGAAAAAATCGACCTCGGCGAAGGGTACGACCCGGTGCTCTCGTACCGGGCCAAGAAAGTTCTCTCTCGCGGGGATATCGACACTCAGCCCGCTCCCCATTCGACCCTTGGGGTAGGTCTGTATACGACTGCAACCTCTCCTCTGCGGCGTTACATCGACTTGCTGGTACAGGGCCAGATTAAAGCGGCAGTCAGAGGGACCCCGCCGCCGTTTGACGTGCACCAGGTAGAGCAGACCATCGCGCAAATCTCGTACCGACTGGAACGGGCCACGACGATGGAACGCGAGCGCCAACGGTATTTCCTCCTGAAGTATCTTGAGCAGCGGCGTTCGCAGGAGTTTGAAGCGGTGGTCCTGCAAAGGTTCCCGCGATTTTATCTCGTTCAGATCAGCAGCCTTTGCCTGAACGCTGCACTCATGGCATCGAGCACCCTGTCGCTGAACCCCCATGACCGGGTTCGGGTTCGCATCGACAAAATAGATCCCAGAGAGGACAAGCTGAATCTCGCTCTGGTACGACTGCTGTGAAACCATGTCCGAACAGCGAATAGCCCTTAAGATCATTCCGACACCCGCGACTCACGACCTCGCGGAGAGCGACCTTCTGCGGATTTCCCGAATCACCAAGATTCCCGCTGAGAAGATACGGGACCGTATTGCCAGAGGCAAAGGGATCACCATTATTACCGCGGTTCACCCCAAGGTCCAGGAGCTGCTCAATCTCATAAAATCCATGGGTTTCTCGGTCATAACCGAACCGGTGCCTGCTGCGACGGTCTCGGGCGGCGCGGCGGCTCCCCGCACCCAGCCTCCTGCACCACTGGCGAGCCAATCGGGGTCGTCGAAGGCACGAGTGGAGGAGAACGAATGGCGCGTGGGCGATATCATAGAAAACCTGTACGAGGTTCGAGATATCAAACACGGCGGCATGGGCGCTGTCTACGTGGTTCGCCACCGACGCTGGAACGTCATGATGGCGGTCAAATCACTCCTGAAGCGCCTCCAGGACAACGAGGAAGACAGATCCCTCTTCTTGAAAGAGGCTGAGACCTGGATCGATGTAGGATTCCACCCCAACATAGCTGCCTGCTACTACGTCAGGAACATCAATGAGCACCTCCGGATCTTTGTCGAGTACGCGGATGGAGGACCGCTCAACTATTGGCTGGCCTACCATCGCCCGGTGGGGTGGGACCTTCTCATCGACCTGATGGTTCAATTCTGTGACGGCCTGGAACACGCACACTCGAAGGGCCTCGTCCACAGAGACGTGAAACCGGGCAATTGCATGATGACCAAGAGCGGGACCCTCAAGGTCACCGACTTCGGGCTCACCAAGAGACGCAGCGCCAGCTCGGCGGATTTGGCCGGCATCACCGTCCCGGAGTACGAGAACGTCGCGGTGGAACGGGAATCCATTACTGCAGCAGGCATGGGAACGCCCGGCTACATGGCCCCGGAAATGTGGATTCCGCATGCGGATGTGGGGCCGGCCGCGGACATCTATGCCTTTGGGGTTATGTTCTTTGAACTGTGCTGCGGAAGAAAGCCATTCGTGATCCAGCCGGGGGAGCGACGGGACAAGCTGGCCTATGCCCACGTCAAGAAGCAGCCCCCTTCACCATGTTCCTTGAGAAAAGACCTGCCCGGGCCGATCGAAGAGCTCATTCTGAAATGCCTGAACAAGAGCCCCGAGGACCGGTACACGTCCTTCGGCGACGTTCGGGAGGAATTGACTGCCATTTTCGAGTCACTCTTCAAGAGGCGCTTCACTAGGGAAAAGCCTGATGAGGTTCGCCTCTTCTCGGATGCCCTCAATAACCGTGCAGTGTCCCTCATGGACTTGAATCACCATGAGGAAGCTGAAGCCGCCCTGGAAAAAGCCCTGCGGTCGGATCCCCACCACCCGGAGGCGGTGTACAACCGCGGGCTCCTGGAGTGGCTACGCAGCGGAAAACCTGACTGGGATCTTGTCAAGCTGCTGGAAGAGGTGGTCAAGGCCCCCGAGTATCAGGGTCGCGCGGCCCACCTCCTGGGTCGGTGCCTGCTGACCCTGGGAGATGCTTCTCGAGCACAGAAAGCGTGCGAAACAGCGCTCTCCTCAGAAGAATCGTCTGAAGACCGGCTCAAGCCCTATTCCATAGCGCTGATCGGATGCGGTAAGGACAGAGATGCGATCGCTCACATGGAGACGTACCTCAAGGAATATCCCAATGACGACGAGGCCATCGGTTGGCTTGTTGCAGCTCTCGCCCGGTCCGATCGCTCCAAGGAGGCCGAGGAATGGCTCGGCCGCCTGAGCGTAGGTTCGGAACTCGCCGCGCTGGGCCTGCATGAGATCACCGAGGCCTTTGTTTTCACCGGTCTTGAGGAGCAGCATGTCCTTAAAGGGCACACGGGCTGGGTCACCTTCGCATGCCCTCTTCCAAAGTCGGACCTGTTCCTTACTGCCTCTCGCGACCGGACGCTCAGGGTATGGGACCCCGTAACAGGGGAGGAGAAGGGCCGGACAGCCCTGGTGGGCCAGCCTCCCGGCGATCTGTGGATATCGCCCGATGAGCGTCTGGTCCTCCTCGCGTCGGGACAGGCGGGCGCACCTAGTCAGATGCTGGATCTCGAATCAGGCCGGTATGTGGGAAAACCTATCGGGCACGAAGGGCTGGTCACTGCGGCCGGGTTTTCCCGTGACGGCGGGTTCGTGGTCACGGTCGAGCAGAAGGGCGCGGTGCGACTGTGGGACGCGGTCCACTTGAGGGCGGCTGGGTCGTTCAAGGTGCCGATCCATACCGCAGCCGCCGTCGTATCGAGTGACCCGGCCGATCTTGACATACTCGTCGCCGGAATGGACCGCATGGTGAAGAGAATTCGGCTGGCAACCGGCCAGGTGGAAACATTCGACCCCGGACATCGCGATGCGATCACGGGCTTGAAAGCGGATCCCTGTGGCACGAGAGCGCTTACTTCCGGTCGGGACAGGCAGGTTATCGTCTGGAATGTGCGGTCCGGCACGATAGTCACCACATTTCAGGTCCATCAGGAGCCGGTAACAGCCATGGCCATCAATCCCGTGAGGGATCTGGCGGCCTCGTACGACCCCAGAGGAGGCCTTAAGGTCTGGGATGTGAAGACGGGCATGGTCTTCAGGTCGTTTTCCACCGGTGATGCGGAGACCCACGCCATCTCGTTCAGTAGGGACGGAACGCAACTGGGAGCAGGCGGGAAAGAGATGGTTTTCCGGGTCTGGGATGTCAGAGGGCGTCATGTGGTGCCTGGCTTGGCTTTGGCAAAGATCTTGCCGGTGACCAAGCAAATGAGATCGGACCGAAAATTCAAGGCCTTGATGGAACGGGCGCACAGGGCTGTAAAAAAGGGAGCCTTTGCCAAGGCGTACCGCCTGCTGCGTGAAACGCAGACTTTGGCGGGATATGAACGATCGGATCAGGCCCTCGATCTGATACACCGCATGAAAGATCGCGGTACCAGAACCGGTATTCATGGAGGATGGAAGCGCAAGACCTTCGAGACCCAGTCGGGGGTCATGGACGTGATGTTTTCCCCGTCCGCAATCAATTTCTTGACCGCACAGGCCGACCACACGGTCAAGATGTGGAGCACGAAAACCGGCGATTGCGTTAAGAGCCTGAGAGGCCACACGAATGTAGTCGCCGCGGTCAAGTTCTCGGGGAACGGCAGGGAAGCGGTTTCGGGAGGTGACGACCGCACGGTCCGGACGTGGGACCTGCACACGGGAAGAAATCTGGCTACCTTCAAAGGACATCTCGAGACCGTGAGCTGCGTGGCCTTTTCGCGCGATGGTGCCCATGTTCTGTCGGGCTCGTGGGACCAGACGCTTCGACTCTGGCGACTGGCAGATGGCCTTCTGCTGAAAACGCTGAAAGGCCACAATGACAAGATAACCTCACTGGAATTTGTGTCTGGCTCGGAGTACGCAGTCTCTGCCGGTTTTGAAGGGGTTATCAGGATGTGGGACCTCGCGGCCGGCCGGCTGGTCCGTGAGCTTCGCGGCCACGAGGGACGTATCATGGGTCTCCGAGTGTCCCCGCAGGGAGACGTGCTCATGAGCGTGGCCATGGACGGAACCGCTCGTATGTGGGACCTCAAGAAAGGGCTCTGCCTGGGCACCGCCACAGTGGGCGGCGAGGGGGTCAGGGCCGCGGCATTTTCGCCGGATCAACGGTTTTTCGTGACTGGAGGGACCGACACGGTGCTCAAGCTTTGGAACACCGACACTTTTGAGTGCAAGCGGGAATTCCAGGGGCATTCCCGAGAGATTACAGGGGTCGACTTTTCATCCAACGGTCGTTACTTCATCAGCTCGTCCCTGGACGGGTCCGTCATGCTCTGGGAGCTTGACTGGGAATGGGATTTCCAGGGCAAAAACACCGATGACACTACCCGACCCGTTCAACCGCTGAACGGGTCGCAATAAGGCATGAGTTTGGATACACAGTCCTGGTGGAACCTCCCCTGTTTCGAGGAGGAACTGATCAAAATTCTCGCCGGTCGGCCGAAGGAGACGTTGCCCGCCGACGGTCTGGTGACCGCGGCTGTACTGGTTCCCCTTTTTCGCAAAGAGGGGCGTCCCCATGTGCTGCTTACCAAACGTTCAGACTTCGTCGAGCATCACCGGGGGGAGATTTCCTTTCCCGGTGGCAAACTCGATCCCGAGGATCCCGATCTCCAGTGGTGCGCGCTGCGGGAAACAGCGGAGGAAGTGGGGATTCCTCCGTCGGATGTACGCATATTGGGTGAGCTTGACGATTTCTACACCGTAGCCACTCGGTTTCACGTGGTCCCCTTTGTGGGCACGATCCCCTATCCGTACGAGTTTCGGGTGAGCGCGCGGGAGATAGCCGGATTGCTCGGCGTGCCGCTCGACATCTTCTTCGATCCCGAACGGAGATCCGAAGAAATCTGGACCTTCCAGGGCATGGAGGTCAACGTCGTATCCTATCGCTGGGAGGGGCACACCATCTGGGGGGCTACGGCACGGATCCTCAAACACTTTGCCGAACTGCTCGAAAACTGGCCGCCCGAACGAAATTCGTGTCGAGGCGCGTCCTTTTGACCGCGCTGTAGTGGAGCACTCCGCATTGCTCGAGCACATGATATCTCAAGGAAGGAAGGACCGTGAAGAACCGCACCGACAAGTATCCTCCTGATTTTCAACGCTGCGTTGATTTCCACGGGCATGTGTGCCCTGGATTGGCGATAGGATATGCAGCGGTTAAGGCCGGCAGCCGCGTGCTGAACCTCAGCGCCTCCGGGGACGAAGAGGTGGTGGCAATCGTCGAGAACGATTCGTGTGCCGTCGACGCAGTCCAGGTGCTTCTGGGGTGCACCTTCGGCAAGGGTAATCTCGTCTTTCGCGACTGGGGAAAACAGATCTTCACCTTCTTCGACCGAGCGACCGGCCGCGCGGTCAGGGCCTCTTTCACCGGTGCGGTCCCGGGCCGTGACGAGCGCCACGCGATCAAACAGAGAATAGATGCGGGTGAGGCAACCGATCAAGAGAAGCGACGCTTCGACGAGCTTCGCGAACAGTCCGTGACAGCGCTTGTTGACTCCGATCCTCGCACATTCTTCGACGTCCGGGAGGTCAAGATACAGGTGCCGCCTCTCGCGCGAATCGTGACCGCGAGCCCGTGTGATAGATGCGACGAACTCACCATGGACTCGAGACTTGTTCCAACGGGAGGGCAACTGATTTGTCACGGCTGCGCGTCGAAGACCGATACGGAGTAGCCAGCGAACGAGGAGCAACGCTGAAGATCGGAAGACGCTAACCCCAGGGACTCGTCTTCGGCGGTTCAGTGATGAATTGCGTCACTGCCGGCGCTGCGGGATAATACCGCCAGGCGGGGAACCGCCCCACCAGAAGCAGCTCCTTTCTCGAACAATTGTTTCGCATTCACGGCGACACTATTTTTTTTCATTCTGTTTCACGCGTCCTCCCCATTTCCGTCTAGCGTAATAGAGAAGCCAATGGATGATGCGGACCTGGTGAAAGCCTTTCGACGGGGTGATGAAAAGGCCTTTTCAGCGCTGGTGAAAAAGCACGCGAAGCCGCTGACCATGATGCTTCTGAGAATCGTCAGGGACCCGGAAGAGGCCAAGGACCTCTCCCAGACCGCTTTTCTCAAGGCTTATGAGGGCTTGCCACGGTTCATGAGCGCCTCATCCTTCAAGACGTGGCTCTACAAGATCGCTCTGAACGCGGCCAGAGACCAATTGAGGAGAGCCAAACCGGTTTTCGTGCCGGAGGCCGCCGATCGATTGGTAGATCCGGCTGAACCACCGGGTGAACGCTTGGACAAGGCAAGGTATCTTGAAAGAATGCGCCGGGCCGTCGATGAGTTGCCTGAGAAACAGCGGCTTACCCTGCAGTTGAGGATTTATGAAGAGTTGGATTATCGGGAAATAGCAAAGATCGTCGGGGGCACGGCCTCAGGAGCCCGAGCGAACTTCTTTCAAGCTACCAGGACGTTGAGACAAAAATTGAGATCACTGAAATGAAAACGCCTGATTGTAACACCATCGAAGAGTGGATCATCACTGATCTGGATCGAGGCCTTTCCTCTGAGGAAAAGACCCTTCTCGCTCAACATCTGGACCAGTGCGGCCCGTGTCGTGAGACTCGCGACGAACTCACCAGACTCTTGTCAACCTTCCGCTCGGATGTGCCCGAGGATCCCGGGCAGGTATTCTGGCAGCGATATCACTCCTCACTCGAGGCCCGCGTGCAGGAGCGGTCATTTCAACGGAATCGTTTCTGGAACGTGAGGTGGAACTATGCGGCCGTCGCGTTCGCTGCCATGCTTTTGTTGACCGCGGCGCTCGTGACTCACTTCCAGGATAGCCAGGTTAAACCGCACGCGATGGTAGCGATGTCCCCCGAGCTGATGCAGGAATTCCAACAACTCTACGGCCCGGTGCCGGATGAAGGGTTTGACTCCGACGGCGAGTCGATGGAGCGTCTGATGCTGATGGTCGAGGTAAACAGCCCGCGGTACGCCGACGCGTACTTGTCGTGGTTCGAGGTCGAAGACGAATCGAGTCTTCCATTCCTCTAGATCGACCCGGCTTCCCGCCAGGCGATCCGTGACACCTGCAACGAGCCCTCGTCTCTGAAGAGGGGGAACCGTTCATCGGTACAAACGTAGTCCATCGAAATGACGACGGGGGACGTTACGAAAGGAGAAATGCGATGCACTTTGTGTGGACGGCTCTGATAACAGCAGGCCTGCTCCTCGCGGGCTGCGCGGACGGCGTGTTTGCACAGCCACCCAAGGATCGAGATAAGTCCCGGGAACGGCTTGAGATTGTTACCATGTGGAAACTGATGGAGGCCCTCGATCTTGACAAGGCTACGGCTGACAGGATCTTCGAGATTCGTCGTAAGTTTGTGACACAGCGGGATACCCTGGAGAAAGAAGTCCGGCAAGATATTGAAACTTTGCGGGACAAAATCCGCCAAGAGCCGGGGAAGACCGACGACGCTGAACTGTCCCGCCTGCTCAAGAGCGTCAGAGAGAAAAGAAAGAAGCTTCACAGCCTCCGCGACGAACAATACGAGGAGGTCTCGAAGGTTCTCACCCCGCTACAGCAGGCACAAATGGTAGTCTTCTTCAAGGACTTTTACCGGGAAATTCGGGGGATGGTCTACCGGGACGGTCCAGGAGCAATGCGCGAAATGGGCAAGCAACCTCCCGGCGAAGCACCGAGACCGTTTACAGACAGGCCTGGAAGCCCCTTCCAAGGAGAGGGCCCACGCCCGTTCGGCCCGGGCGGCCCTCCGCCGCCGCGCTGACGAGTAAAACCAATTCGCGATTGAACGAGTGGTTTTGCCGGTGGGCTCCTCGAATATCACCTGCTGTAAAGCGAATAGGCATAACGCCGGGTGCCACTGCTGGCTTGTCCAGCAGTGCGATCCCACTCCGACGGAACTTCTGAGAATCACTATAGTTGTGCAAAGAAATTTCCCCCGAGCCCTTTCCAGAAACTCTATCGCCCTTGTTTTTTAGAGAGGGGCATTGGGGAGAAGCCTTTTTTCAAAAAGGTTCTCCCCGGATTGCTTTTTTGAAAGCGGCTTGGGATCAGGCGGAGATTCCGGTCTGATGCGGAATGGTGGTGCGTTTGGTCCGTCGCGAAGGTTTCTTGGGCTTCTCTGCGTCTGATTCCGCCTCGACCCACGCCACTTCGACGGCCTCGGGAAGCGGCACAATGGACGAGAGGGAACCTTCGTTGTCTGACGCCGAACAAATATCAGAAGCCGACCCCCCTAATTCTTTGGCAGAAGCTGCTGTCTCGATCCATTCGATGTCAAGAGTATCCGGAATATCCATTTCTGTTGCCGGTTGGAGCGAAGGGTCCAGCACGGGCGGGGGATCGACGTCCGCCGGAGTGGCCATGCATACCATCGGCTCACACACCGCTTCGGATTCAAAATCCGCTTGTCCGGACTTGCTTTCATCCTCGAACCCCGGAGAAGGGCGAGGCGCGGACGCGAAGAGTTCATCTCGGAACCGATCCGGTTCGGTTTCAGGCGGAGCGGGATCAGGACCGCACTGCGCAGTCTCCTGCTCGAATTGCACGGCCCAAGGGTCGATCGGCTGGTCGCCCAGCGACACCGGCTCGGCGGAAGGGAGTGGATCGAGGGCCGAGGGCACGTCATGTTTCCGAGTGTCGCTCCATGGGGAGCCCGTCGCGTCTGGCTGTCGCACCAACCAAAGCGCGGCTCCAGCGACGAGGAGCATCAGGAACGGAACGATCGGGGCTAGAAGGCCGAATCCGGCACGCTTGCCCACTCTCTGCACCGTCACCTTCCAACCCGGTACCGCCAAAGGTATTTCAGCATGAAAAGTGCTGCCCAGCCACCCTTTTTCCACGTTCATCGCAAGAGCGGGGGACCACCGGCCCATCGCGGTCCCCTTGCCCGGTAGCCCTGACTGCAGGGTTACATGTTTTTCCGTGTCAGATGGCGCGATGGCCAGATCGATAGGCTTTCTGGAAAAGGACGTGCGGGAGTACCACGTCACCGCGTCCGATCCACCATGGCGCAGTGTGAGGCAAAAGCGCTGATGTCTCGGATCGTCCTGAAATCCGACGGTGCCGGGTTGCCCGGCCGCAGCGGCTTCAGCCGCACTGTCGAGTTTGGGCTTGCGGCCCGCTTGCGAAAGGGACAGGTCTCCCATCATGGCCAGGGCCTGACCTTGTTCGTTGAGGACTTCCAGGCTGAGGAAATCGGGAAACAACTCATTGAGATGGTTCAGGAGTCGTTCCAATCCGCCGCGCGCTCCCAGATGCTCTATGTCGAGCCCCCCCGCGGCCATGCCGACGGCGGCGGCTCGCGTCTGGAGGATCGCGTCCAGTTTGGCGGCTAGGCCCCGCGTCTCTTCTGCAGTCAGTTGAGCCTCCAGAGCTTCCGTGGCTCTCATCTCCGCTACGGTTCCGACCACAACCGCGAGGACGCAGGCGGCTGCCAAAATCGCGAGGAACAGCCCTCCACGCTTTTTGCTGCCGGGCGATCGTGCGAAGGACCGCGCGCACCCCGACAACCGGTTGCCGAAGGATTCGTCATGCCTCGGCTGATTTTTCGCCCGAGGCGGAGGAACCTGAAGAGTACTTCCGCCATCTCGCCCGGATTCGGTTTTCACTGTTGGTGGCCGACTGATCATGACTTCCCATCCGTTCTGTTGTATGTTTTCGCCTGAACCTTGACAATGTCCTCAGATGATGAATGATTACGAGATCTCCTGATACGTCCCGCACAGCGAGCACGCCGCGTTGTGGCCGGTGCGGACTGGGCCGTACAGGTTCCTATTCACGGGGATTCGTGTAGCAGAAAATGGCAGGAAAGGCAAGTATTATTCTAGTGTTGGATTGCAAAGCTAATGTATTATATGAATAATCCTGGGCCGCGAGATGCAGAAGCTGGCAGTGGAAGCACCGCGCGGCGCTTCGTGGCTTGCGATCGGCACGGGTTGTTGCCAAGATTTTCGGTGACGGTCTCTGAGAACATAAGCGGAGACACCGTGAATTCCTCTCGCTCTGCAATCGTGAGCCAGAACAGGACCTGGCGGTCACCGGGATCCGCGGGAGCGTAGTGCAACCGGCTGTCCTTCTGGGAGGACTATACATTGAATGAAGGTATTATCCGAAAAATCAAGTCGGTCCCCATCCTGGTGACCGGCGACGTCATGCTGGACGAGTACATCATTGGCGAAGTGGACCGCATATCGCCGGAATCTCCCGTTCCGGTTGTCGTCGCTCGCGACAGGCTCCGCAGGTTGGGGGGCGCGGGCAACGTCGTTCGCAATCTGATTTCCCTCGGCGGCACGGTGGCACTCCTATCCGCTGTCGGCAATGACAGTGCCGGCCGCTGGTTTAAGCAACACTGCGAGCAGATGGCAGTGGAGAGCTTCTGGTTGAAAGACGATCGGTCGAGACCAACGACCATCAAGACGCGGGTGGTGGCGAGAAACCAGCAGATCGTTCGGATAGACGAGGAACACGTAGGATACATCAGCCCCGAGTTGGAGGCGGCCATCATCGATGACGTCCGATCCGTTGCGCCACAGGTTCAGGCCATGGTCGTATCGGATTACGGGAAAGGGCTGGTCACACCCAGCTTGCTCAAGGCGCTCCTCTCCGCCGCGCGGGCAAACGGCATTCCCACTCTGGTGGACCCGAAGGGGATGGATTTCACGCGCTACCGGGGGTGTACCTACATCACTCCCAACCTCAGAGAGGCTTCCACAGCATCGGGGGTGGAGATCCGCGATGAAGAGTCGGTCGTGCGGGCAGGGAGAATCCTTTTGGACCTGACCGCTGCCATCGCGGTGGTGATCACCCGGGGAAGACAGGGGATTACCTTGGTTACGCGCCAGAAGGCGGAGACTTTCCCGGTGAAACCAGTGGAGATCGTGGATGTGACCGGCGCGGGGGACACGGTGATCGCCACGCTCGCGTTGGCTGTGGCCAACGGGCTCTCCATCGAGAATGCGATCGAAATAGCCAATCTCGCGGCCTCCATCGTAGTCTCGCGGTTCGGCGCCGCGGCGGTGACGCTGGAAGAAATGGTCCTGGCTCTCAATGAAGACCATACCGGAAGCAAGCTCGTGGCGCTGGACGATATTGCCGCGGTGCTCCGGAACCATCGGATTCAGGGCCACGGTATCGTGTTTACGAACGGGTGCTTCGATCTCCTCCATGCAGGTCATCTGGAGATCATCCGCCGCGCGGCGAGTTTCGGATCGGTACTGGTGGTGGGGATAAACTCGGACAAGTCCGTTGCCAGTATCAAGGGGCACGGTCGGCCGATTGTCCCGCAGGCGGAACGGATGGAACTGATTGCAGCCCTCAATCCCGTCGATTATGTGGTGGTCTTCGATGAAGATACCCCTTTGCGACTCATCGAAGAAGTCCGGCCGGACGTGCTTGTGAAAGGGGAAGACTGGAAAGGAAAACACGTAGTCGGTCAGGACATCGTGGAAGCTCGAGGCGGACGCGTCGAATTCGTAAAACTGCTCAGAGGACTGTCCACGACGCAGTTGATACGGCGTATCCGGGGAACGGATTGATCCCCGGCGCGGCTTGGTCAGCGGGAATGAACGCCCGCGCGGCCGGCCCCTTTTTCCGATAAGACCTGGAGGAGAAGAGAGAAGATGCTCAGAGGCAAAGCATGGAAGTTTGGTAACGACGTAAACACGGATGAGATAATTCCGGCCAGGTACCTCAGCCTGGTCGAACCTTTGAAGCTGGCCGAACATGTCATGGAAGACGCGGACCCGGGCTTTCCGCTGAAAGTGCAAGAGGGAGATATCATTGTTGCGGGGAAGAATTTCGGCTGCGGGTCTTCCAGAGAGCATGCGCCGGTTGCCATAAAGGCAGCCGGGGTTTCTTGCGTGATCGCGCACAGCTTTGCTCGCATCTTTTTCCGCAACTCGTTTAATATGGGACTGCTGATATTCGAGTCCCCCTCGGCCGCTGACGACATCAGCGACGGGGACATGGTGGAAGTGGACCCCGAGGCGGGAATGATTCGGAACACAACGACCGGGCGTACTTTCACCGTCGCGCCAATTCCCCCTTTCATGGAAGAGCTCGTGCGCGACGGTGGACTGATTGAGCACATCAAGAACACCGCGAAGAGCTGATATTTCGACAGGAGAACGGTGCCGCGAGCTTCCAAAAGCGGCACGGGAAAACGAACCGGTCCGGAGGAACGCAATCGTGCGCATTCTCATGGTCACTCCAGAGGCAACCCCGTTCGCACAAACCGGCGGCCTGGGCGAGGTCCTCTCTGCTCTCCCCGCTGAACTGGCAGGCCTCGGTCTGGAGGTCGACGTGCTTATGCCGAAGTACCGAGGCATAACCCCCGAACGGTTCGCTATCCGAAAGACGCAGGCACATGTCGAGGTAACGCTGAATGCGAAACAGATCCCCGCGGACATCTGGGAGTTTCGCGATCCGCGGGGCGTGCGTTACCTCTTTCTCGAGTGCGACGAATACTACGACCGGGAGCACCTCTACGGCACGCCGGAAGAAGACTATCCGGACAACTCCGAGCGATTCGTGTTTCTTGCAAGGGCAGCCATCGAGTTCGCGTTAGCCGAACGGATCCGTTACGACGTTTTCCATTCTCATGACTGGCAAACCGCTTTGACGCCCGTGTATCTGCGCACGCTCTACGCGGGGGAACCGCTCATGGAACAGAGCGCAGCGGTTCTCACCATCCATAACCTGGGTTACCAGGGGATTTTTTGGCATCTGGACATGCCCCTCGTGGGGGTCGGCTGGCAGTTCTTCACTCCCAAGCACATGGAATTTCACGGGAAAGTGAACTTCCTCAAGAGCGGCATCGTCTTTTGCGACGCGATCAATACGGTCTCACCCGGGTATCGGAACGAAATCCTCACCCCGGAATTCGGTTTCGGTCTCGAAGGGGTCCTGGAGGAGAAAGGGGATCGCCTGAGCGGCATCCTTAACGGAGTCGATTACGGTGTTTGGGACCCTTCGACGGATGCATTGATCGCAGCGCCTTACGGCCCGGAGGATCTTTCCGGGAAAGCCCTGTGTAAGGCCGAACTTCAGCGGATCTTCGAGCTTCCGATCAGGCCGGATGTCCCGATCATAGCCATGGTAAGCCGCCTCACCGGTCAGAAGGGGATAGACCTCCTGGGAATGGCCATGCCGTGGCTCGTGAAACGCGATGTGCAGCTCGTGCTACTCGGTGACGGTGAAGCGCGGTACCAGCGGGCGTTCCGGGATTTTGCCAGCAACTTCTCCGACAGAACCGGGATTTTCATCGGTTACGACTACGCGCTGGCCCACAAGCTATTTGCAGGCGCGGACATGCTGCTGGTTCCGTCGAGGTACGAGCCGTGCGGGCTCAATCAGCTCTACGCGCTTAAGTACGGCACGGTCCCTATCGTGCGGGCAACAGGTGGACTCGGCGACACGGTGGACTCATTCGATTCGCAGCGAGACGCTGGCACGGGCTTCAAGTTTGTGGAACCACTGCCCGGGACCATGCAGAAAGCGATTCTCGATGCGCTCACCGCCTTTACCGAACAGCCGGACGCGTGGAAGCGGCTCATGATTCGCGGCATGCACCAAGACTTCTCCTGGAAGCGGTCGGCGATGGCGTACTCACGGCTTTATACTCAGGCGTTGAAGGACCGGGAGGGAGCGCTCCGGCCCCTTCGTGCGTTCTCCTGACAGTCTGTTTCGAGAACAGCGTCGGCTCCCATGCTGACTTGGACACCGCCTGCTCCAGAAGGGCTGGCAGCATTCCGTCCACCCTTGCCACAGACACCGACCTACCGTGTAGCATTCGACGTTTTTTCTCGAACGGTTGACGTAAGCGTCTCTCTTGGTATAATAGAAATTAGAAGGGGCTAATAAGGTTAGCCTTTGCGGACTTGAACCTTCGCGTTTTCCTTCCGACAAGCACCGTTCACGCACTATCCCCTGATCCCAACGAATGCGGCCCTGGGACTGAAACCGCCCTCCCAGTCTACTGCTGAGAAATACCCCGCCGTCAACATCGTGGAACCATGAGTTCTCTGATGACCTTCCGGGGCCTCGTCTTCATCCTCATCCTCAACGATCGATACTTGATCTGTTCGGCCACCACGTTCTCTGGGTGTGCTCCCGCGTCTTTCGACATCCCCGCAACCGCAAACCCCAGTATAGGAGAAGAGTTCTATGGATGAGCCTACGTTTGACTTCATGAAGCTCTGGACGCAAGGCGACCAAGAGTCCGAGTTCAAGATGAAGACCGTGCTTCTGGACGGACTGGATGCCGTGGTCCAAGCCGAATCCGAAGTCTTGTCCAGGATAACAGTGGATCGACCTGCAACCGCGCCGGTTGTCCGGTGGGTGGAAGAATGGGGGTATCCTTCCACAATCACCGCACAATTTACCGGAGGCACACTTGCTTTCACCGGGCATCTGTTCGGGAAACCCGTGAGCCCGGAGACGGTCCGGCAGGTAATCCGGGAAGGGACCATCCTGGAAAGTCCGAGCCGTGGATGCCAGGTGAAGGTCTCATCTGTGGGGGACCTGTCCGCTACCGTGACGGCGTACGGAAACATCAGCCTGCAAGATGACCCGGAACCGGTGCCATGGGACATCATTGCCGAGGTCTGGTCCGACTATCGGGATGCTTCCGGACCCCGGTCGCTCGACAGTACGTTCCGAGAGGTTGGGACCCAGATATTTGCTGAGACCTTCGAGATCCCCAAGACAAGGAAGAACACGCAATACGAGATCGTGCCGTTCGAGGTCGAACATCAGATCGTCGCTCTGCTCGGCAAGCTCCGACGGCAGCTCGCCTACTCAGTCCTCAGGTCGCGTCCCTTTCATGACGGCTGTGAGTTTGTCTGGGGGAACAAGACCGAGGAGCCGACGATGTGCGGCCTCTGCACGTGGCCTGTGATCACACAGCAGGAACTCCCCAATCCGGGTGTGTTTGTCAACAAGGCCGGTCAGGCGCTCACGAAGGCCGACCTGGACAACCTGGTGCTCCGGCTCTGGCTGGACGAGCACGCGAACTATCAGAAGGGTGACTGGCGGATCGTCTGTCACCCGACCACCCATCGATTCATTCACCACTTCGACATTTCTTCCCGCCGCATCGAGAGGAAAGACAACGGGATTGGGTTTCATGTGGATGAATTCCATTCCAAGGTCGGCAAGACCTTTCCGATCCTGTCGGAACGCTTCATGCGGCCGGGAGTGCTCATCGTGGTCAATTTCGATACCTTCACCTACGGCTACTACGCGAACGATTCACCGGAACGCAGGGAACTCCCCACCCAGGGCCGGTATCAACGATGGATCATCTCCTTCCAGACTTACGGCGTGGTGGCCCGAAACCCCAGGGCCAATATCGGCATGATCTACGGCCTGCCCACCGATTAGCTTTCTTCCTGCCAAGAATTCGCCCCACGAGTCTGTTGGAACCTTCTGTCCGTCATCCAGCCGGGGATCACGCATACCCCTTCCCGAACAACTTTCATCTTTATCCAAAGAAAGGAGAGTATTATGATCGAAACCGAAGAGCAACGGCGCTGGTGGTTCGCTACGCATCCGGAGTTCAGCCGGAAGCGGTCGACGCGTACGTCGACTTTGCGCTACCGTACAACGACGGACCGGTTGCCGAACTACTGAAATCTGTAAAGCGAAACTTCGGCACAGAAGGGGAATCAAAGAGGTCGGAGCGCAGGCTGGCATCATCTGATGAAGCGGGCCATCGATCGGACGGAGGGACACCGACCCAGGAGAAGCCGGAAGAAACGGAACTGACACCATGGCACGCGGTGGCAAAGGGAATCCACGACACGCTCCAGGATTGGAAGCGATGGTTGGCCTTGATAGCCCGATTACCACCGAAGGGGACGCCGGAACGTAGAAAGATCGAAGCAGCAAGACGGCGAGGTAGAGACTTGAAGAAAGCACAAGAACTTGCAGACATCAAGGCCGGCGGTAAGGGGAGCGGCGTGTGGACCGAAAAAGAACTGGCGGGAATTCGCCAGACGCGTGAGTTCCCCCCAGATGCAGTTTGGCACCATGACCCGACCGTTGCCAACCGGCCCGATCTCGCAGCAGACCCACGAGTGGTACGGCCCCTTCGCGGTGGAACTCAAGGACATCTATGGGATGGGCACGGAGGGAATTTTCAGAACCCAAAATAATAGCAGCATCAATAAAATAAGACTATTTCCAATGTGTCCGTGAGGAATTAAAGGAGTTCAAGAAGATGAAAAGAGGTCTTTTAGAAAGAGTACTGACTCGGAGGTATGGTGAGCCAACTGTGTCGACGAGGCATGGTCTCCCGGCGCGGTGCTGGAATCTGCATGATCCAGATTATTCTTCGGCTCTCTATGTGGGCATGAAATGGACTAAGCCATGGGATTCTCGTTTTGCGTCACTCCAAGGAATTTACGGAGACATCTTTGGAGGTTTTCTGATCAAGAATACTCTCAAAGCGGCAGTCCTACTGCCCAAGAAAGTGTACGGACTCTGGAACATAGACGAACTGCGCATGCAGCCGGCGGTGCAGCACGCGATTGTGAGGGACCCCCGCGTCGACTACTTCATGGACGAAGACAACGTCCTCTTTTACGGGGTGAAGGGAGGAGAGCTTTACGTTTTCGATGCTGAGACCGATGAACTGGACTCGTTGGGTCCGATCGAACCAGCGCTGGAGACGCTCATGGATGAATGGGAATCAATCCGCACGGAGGACAGGGGCGATTAGAAGGCTTCTGGAGCTTGGGGTCGAGAAGTAGCGTGCGGGACTTTTGCGGAATTGTGTTGTGGACTGTTATGGACAGTGCTGGAATCAGTGCAATGGGCTTCGTCGGCAACATATTGCTTTCATAGCTGTTTTGCCTTGTACAGGCTTCTGTTAATCACCAGGTTGTAGGTTCGGGTCCTACTCGAGGAGCCAAGAAAATAAGGTCAAAACCCGCTGGTCGGCGACAAGCCCCAGCGGGTTTTTTCGTATCAGCACGACAGATCCGGGAGCCGTTCCTGCTATTCGCCTCCGCCGCTCGCCGCCTTGACGCCGAGGCTGCCGCGCAGGCTGTCCATTTCGGGTGCGCCGGTGAGTTTAAGGAAGGCTTTTTCCAGGTTGGCGCCGGTTTTGGAAATTGTGGCCTTGAGGTTATGGGGGGTGTCGGACGCGATGACTTTTCCCTTATGAATGATGGCGATCATCGAGCAGATCTCTTCCGCGACCGCAAGGGTATGCGTGGAGAGAAACACGGCCATGCCGTAGTCCCGAGCCATGTCGGTGAAGAGGTCTTTCACGAGGCGAACCCCGCGGGGGTCGAGACCTACCATGGGCTCGTCGATGATGAAGATCTTGGGCTGGTGCAGCAGCGCGGAACTGATAATGAGGCGCTGCTTCATGCCGTGGGAGTAGCCTTCGATGAGTTCGTCCTTCCAGTCCAGAAGCTCGAACATCTCCAGGTAGCGCATGCCCACTTCCTGAAGGACCGATTCCTCCACGCCGTAAAGCCCCGCGGCAAATTCGAGGAATTCCCAGCCGGTCAGCTTTTCGTACAGGTACGGCCGGTCGGGGACGAATCCGGTCACGGCTTTTGCCTTCTCGGGCTCTGCCGCGAGGTCGTGGCCGTTTAGGATAATGGTCCCGGCGTCGGGTTTCATCAGACCGGCCAGCATACGGATCGTGGTGGTCTTCCCCGCGCCGTTGGGGCCCAAAAATCCCATCACTTCACCGGGCGGCACGTGGAGACTGATGTCATCGACCGCCTGCGTCTTTCCAAATCGTTTTGACAAATGCTCGACACGAATCATTGCTATCCACGCGGTTCGTAAGTAAATCGGAGTTGACCGTTCACCGGGCTTAGAGCCGTCTCAAGCCACAGCGAACGATTACAATTAGAGTTTGGCATCGACGACCTTGAACTTCAACTGGCCGAGGAACGACAGCACGTTCAGATGCTTGTCCACATCTCCATAGAGCAGGGCCACATGCGTCGGGTCAACGGGCAGAAGGTTCATGAGCGGATCGGCGGTGAACCAGCGCTTTCCAGCCCAGTAGGTCACCCACGCATGGTAATAGAACGACCCGTCGAAGTAAACCAGCCCGACGACTACCTGGGCGGGCAAGCCCACCGCTCGCGCCAGAGCCGCTGCGAGGACGGCGTGGTCGTTGCAATCCCCCTGTTTGTTGGTCAGGACCGTGTATGCGTCAGGCACCGACGGAGTCGGCATCTTCTTGATGTTCTTGTAAACCCATTCCGTGATCAGCCGCGCTGCCTTGACCGGGTCCTTTTCGTCACCGACGATCATGCGCGCGGTCTCGATGACCTTTACGCTACCGCTTGAGATGAAGGTCGACGCTTGCAGGTACTGCTGCATGGCCGTGTCGGTGCTGGGGAGAGAATAGGTAGACTGGGGAAGCTCCTCCCTGCGCAGCAAAATCTCGCCTTGTTCCAGCTTCTGACGGTAGTCATCACTGGGTATGTCCAGCGCTGATTTCGATTCGACTTTCAAGCGCAGAGACTTAAGCGTTCCCCCATCTGGAATGAAGCCTTCAACCGGGACCGCCGCGGAAAACGCGAGGTCCGGCAATTCCCCTGCTCCCCGGATTTCCCTGGCCACATCGTCCTTGTCCGACCTGATCACCGTGATGCCCAGCGGCATAAGACCCTTGAGAAGCTTCCCTTCCTGGTCAACCCACATGATTACTTCTACGGTCCGAAAGGTCGCTCGTACGCGCCAAGCCTCTTTCTTTGCGCCACCGATATCCAGGTTGGCCTTTTCGAGGACCTTGATCTCCGCCTCCCAGCGGTGGCCGTCGAGAGGATCGAAGATTGGGATACGAAAATCATTGCCCACCTCCAGTCCGGTAAGGGGTAGAGGTAACCCGAGGGATCGCGACATCCGCGGCGCCTCGAAAAGCTTTATCGTCCTGGTCCCGCCACCCTGAGACTTGGGGATTTCCAGAACGAGATTTCTCCCGGCCATTCGCCCCCTTTGGTCGAAGATGCTCACCCCGGATGAGACTCTGAGCCGGAAGGATACGAGTCTGTACTGATCGTCCACCGTTGACTCGTTCACGATGCGAACCGGCTTGACCTGTCCCTGCAGATTCAGTGCGATGTTCAAGTCGTCTCGAACCATCCAGCCATCACTAGTGGCGTACTGCCGCGAGCGACCGTAGCCGGCATAAGCGCCACGAATTCGGATCAGGAACCAATCATCCGACTCGACTTGATTGATGTGCAGCGCATCAGCGAGATCGGTTTGCGTGGGAATATAGCGGTCTTTGCACAAGATCGCGATCAAGGCCACCCACAAAACCACGACAATCAGTGTCACCAGCGGTCTGAAATAGGCTCTTGAACGGGACGAGGACAGGATCATAAAGCTCTATCACCCTGCTGCAGTCGTTGGTTGAAATCAGCCAGAAGCTGCTCGTTAGTTTCAAGTACCGCGTTAGCCTGAGCCGTCGTCAGCCCTGCTCCCACGAGCACCTCGAAGGCCCGCGCACGCGTGATCAGGTTGTCCGGTGTATGGGTATCCGTGTTGATCACCAGTCGCGCTCCGGCTTCCAGGGCAATGCGCGCCACGTGGCCATTAGTAAGGGAGTGTCCGGAGCGAGCGGTTATCTCGAGGAACACTCCTTTTTCAGCGGCCAAACGGGCATCTTCGAGCGTCAGGAACCCCGGATGCGCCAGGATGTCCGCTCTTGCTTCGATCGCGGCGCGATTCGTCCCCGGAGCCACCGGCTCGACCGGAGATTCTCCATGAACCACGATGACCAGCGCTCCTAGTTTTCTTGCTTCAAGGACCAGTTGCCCAATCTGGGCGGGAGGCGCGTGGGTGATTTCCACCCCGGGAAGCACCACGGTATCCTGAAAGCGATTCAGGTCCGCGGAAGCCCTCAGCGCAGCGCGGATTACCGGCTCAAGGGTGGACCCGTCGACGTGATCCGCAAGGCCGATTGCCCGGTAACCGACCTTGTTCGCCCTGCGCACGAGTTCGCTCGGAACCAGCACCCCGTCGCTCAACAGGGTATGAGTGTGGAAATCGATCACGGATCACCTCGCTAGCCGTACCTTACATCGTTTGCCCCCAAACGCCAAGAGGCCTGAACCGCGAACCAGGCCTGCCCCTGTTGTTTTGTGCTCGGAGTGTTCCAAAATGCTCGCGCTCTCTGAGGCCGTGAAGGCCGCAAACGGCTTAACTGTTTGAGCGCTGAAGGCTGAGAGCCTATGGTGCGCCAAAAAACTGTTTTCATACTTCCGGATTTATTCTATAGTGCCGCGCATTGAGAATGGCGGCACTCATCACGGGAAAGCCGTTGAGCCTTCGGGAAACTGCCGGTGGTAAGAAGCGTCGTTCCTATCGAGGAACCGCGCTGAAGCGGCAGGCTTTCGGGCGATAGGATCGTGGAGAGCTTTGAGCCATGTTCGCAGGCTAATTCCCTCTGTGATCCGCTCCGAATAGATCGGTCCTGTTCAATGCACTCCACTCTCGCTGTGCGGCCGTAGGCAAACTAGACCAAGAAAGATATAATAACCCTGAAACCCACGAGCCGAATTGGTTCTCCCAAGGCAGGGCAACGCTATGGAAAAACAGGAAGCTCGCATCAAGTGCAGCGGTTGCGGATCGTCGTACAAGCTTAAGGTGCCTGTTACGGACAAGCCGGTCAATTTCAAATGCAAGAAGTGCGGGAAAGTCCTCAAAATAAAGGTCAGCCTCGCGGCCAAACCGGATCAAGCGCCGGCTGCAGCCGCCCCCGAAGAGGCTGCGCTTCCGGGCTTGGAAACCACCCAACTACCGGACTCCGACTCATTTGACGACCGCGCATTGTCTGCCGGTCCGGCTCACGGACCGCAAGCAGATTCGGCAGCCGGCTCAGTCGATATTGGCGACTTCGAGCTCCCCTCGTTCGACCACAGCTTTTCCGGTGTCGATGACGCACCGGGGACTCCAGGCGGCCAGTCGACCCAGCCCGAAGTGGAACACGGGTATGCAGCGCAACTCCAGCCTGCGGCGCCCAGCGGACATACTCCGTCCTCAGCGGAGTTCGGCGGGAGAGGCGCCAAGGGAAGGCTACCCTCCTCGCCCTCCATGGGCGATTCACCTGGCTCGCCGGAAATGGACAGGCGCTGGCTGGTCCTCGACGAGGAGCAGGTCAAAGGGCCGTTCACCGACGCGGAGGTCATCGCCATGATTTCCGACGGAGAGATAACGGCGGAGATGTCGCTCAGAATGGGACAGCGCCCGTGGATCAAAGCGGCACAGGTGTCGGATTTCAGGGAATTCTTCACGAGCACGTCCAAACCCGCGAAGACGCGAAAACTCGTAGCCATAACGTTGGTCAAGACGACAGATGCTCCGGAGAAGGAGGTCGATGCCGGACCGCCGTTTTACACACAGTTCCCCGAGATTGCCCCTTATCCGCTGGGTGGCGGCAACTGGCAGCCAATAGCGATCTTTTTCGGGATAGCTTTTGTCGTTTCGACAGTCCTATCCCTTGAGTTTCTCATCGGGTTACCCGTATCCATTGTTGGTTGGATTGTCCTGTACGGCTACCTGTCCTCTGTCATGACACGATCGATGAGCGCCCCGAAAGACCCCCCTCCTGATTGGGATTTTTCGGACGTCAAGAGCATGCTCGTAGACGGGGCTCAGGTGTTTGTAATCTTCCTGGTACCGTGTCTGATCCCGTTGACTATTTGCCTCTTGTTCATGATAGCGTTCTTCTTGAACGGGATGGATCTCTTCGGATACATATTCACGGCCCTCACGGTTCTGGTCTACCTGGGTTCGCTGTTCGTGGTGCCTGCGGGCCTAGTGGCGTTCGGGGTATCGCACAGTCTTGGAGTTGCATTGGATCCGCGTAGGTGGCTCGCCCTGATCAAAGAGGGTGGCACGGCGTATCAGATGCTTGCAGTCACCTTTGTGGCCGCGGGTTTTGTTTGCATGGTGGATGTTCTCCTCGCGGTTTTTCTTGTGGACATTCCTCTTGCCGGCTTCGTGGTCGCGGGACTGCTGATGGCACTGATACTCTCCTATGTCAATTTTATCTGGTTCCATGTTCTGGGGAGATTTGCCGTGGAAAACCGTAAACTTACCCGTCGAGTCCTCGCTGCAGCGTGACGTCCGATGAGGTGGAGTTCGAATTTGAAGATGGACTCGAAAATCGAAGACGCTCCACCTCTGAGGCTCACGGTGATCGTGGCGCTTTTCGCATCGATGATCGTGCTGCTTCCGCACCCGGGAAGTGCCTTCGAAACCGTGGACGTAATCTCGGGAATCATCGAATCACCTACCTTCAAAGGAAAGGATCCGATCGCCAAGCTCAGGCTTTCTGCCGATCTGCTCAAGGCCAAGAGAATCAAGCCTTCAGACCTGTCCTTCGTCGTGCTCGACTGGGCCGATCAATACTTGCGGGAACCGAGAAATCCTCTGGAGAGGCTCAAGAGATGGGCGGAATTGTGCAATGACGAGGAACTCGGCCATCTCAGAATGCCCAGAGAGTTTCTCAATCGCATCCTTCTGGCCGAATACCTCGTGGCTGACAGCTCTTACTTGAAGGCCCCCCCGTATACCAAACTGGAAATAGTCGGCAAGCTGACCGACAAGAACCTGGTAGATTGGGCGGTGGCCCTGGCGTATGCGCGGATCTATGCGGGCTGCATCATAGCCGGAGCGAAGACATATGAGAATCTCACTCCGTCAGCAGCCCTTGAGGTGCTGAAGAATCTCAAGGAGACCGGGCTGGTCGGCTGGCACTACAAAGTCCCCACTGAAGGAGTCCTCGTTGCCGAGGCATTGGCAATGGATCCCGAATACCAGAAGGGCTCACCGTACGATCGGCTCATGAAATTGAGGGACCTGGAGAGCCGCGGTCTCATCAGCAGCCTGACGAGGAAAGAACTGGAGAAACTGCCCGCATGGCGGTTGCTGGTTCACGATCCGGCGTTCCTGAAGTCAGACCCGGCCGGCAAACGGGCTCGGCTGCTCAAGCTCAAGCAAGACGCGCTCATCTCGGCTTCGACCTATACCGATCTGGCAGGTATATTCCGGCAGGCTCCCATGGCGTCTCCGGAGGAATCAACTCCCGCCCCGCTGCCGAAGAAATAATGCGCTGCTGAACTAGCCGCGACGAGACGGGCTTACTGCCGAACCTTCCGGACCGACAGAGATACTCGGGCCGAGCGGCGATATCGCGTTGCGATTACCGGTGCTTCACCACGCGGTGCCTTGACATACGCCGGACCATCTCACACAATTATTGCAGGCATAGAGCAAACCTGTATTGAAGGCTTGACCAACACACTTGAAGACCTTGAACTCAATGATAAAGAAGGGGGTAAAGAACAATGCGTCGGACGATCACGTTGGTTGGCGGAATGCTCGTGCTCCTGTCGGCAGCCGGCCTCGCATTCACCGCCGAGGTCGGAGGCCAGGACGCTGACAAAGAGCTGCAGAAGTTCCAAGGAACGTGGGTAATGGTATCCGGAGAACGGGATGGAGCCAAGCTAGCGGATGAGGCCGTGAGTCGGAGCAAGATTACGTACGAAGGGAACAAGATCTCCCTTATTACTCCTCACCAGAGTTCTGAAACGATCGTCGCGGAGATCGTGAAGATGGACCCGACCAAGAGCCTCAAAGAAATGCACTTTGTCCGCAAAAAAGGCCCCAACGCCGGCAAGACGGTCGTCGGAATCTACGAGTTTGAAGGGAACGACCAGTACAAGTTCGCATTCGACCCGAGCGGCGCCACGATCCTCAAGGAGTTCGTTACCAAGGCGGGGACCGGTCATATGCGGCACACGTGGAAACGGGTCAAGCCGTAGGCCACCGCTGGGCCGTATTAAGTCCTCTGATGCTGGAGTTCGGTATGGAGTGTCGCGCGGCCTTAATTGTGCGTGGAATTATTGAGCGAGGCAATTCTTCCACAAGTTTGGTTTGCGTCGGACCTGCGACCTCGCTAGGTCGCCATTGGACAGGTTGGTGCGCCCGATACGATTCGAACGTACGGCCTCAACATCCGGAGTGTTGCGCTCTATCCAACTGAGCTACGGGCGCATCTGATCAATCTACTCCAAGCGTAATGCGGTGTCAATCGGTTTTCGGCTGGGCCGGCGCTGCGGAGGCTTACGGCAACTTTCAATCCAGGTTGTACCCCGGAGGAGGACCTTCCGTGGCTGCCTCACCCACCGGCAGGCGGAGCGTAAAGGTCGTGCCTTCGCCAGGTTTGCTCGTAACCTGGATATCGCCATTGTGGCCCCTCACGATGCCGTAACTGACGGCTAGCCCGAGACCCATTCCCATGCCTTCGGTTGAATCCTTTGTGGTAAAGAACGGATCGAAGATCTTGTCGAGGATCTCTTCCGGCATCCCGTGCCCCGAGTCCTGGAAGCTGACCTCGGCCCATTGGTCACGCAGCCTCGTGGTCACGCGGAGGGTTCCCGTTCCGTCCATGGCGTCCAGGGCATTGAGAATAATGTTCATGAACACCTGTTCCATGAGGTTCGAATCTACCACAATTTCAGGGATGCTCGGATCGTAGTCCTTCTCCAGGGCGATTCCGAAGAACCGCTGCTGATGGACGATTATTTCCAAGGTCTGGTCCAACACCTTCTCGATCCGGTACGGTTTCTTCTGCATGCGTGTTTCACGGGCAAAATCGAGAATCCCCTGAACGATCCCTCGGATGCGGGTCGTCTCTCTGACGATGGTTTCCAGGTCCTTGCGGGTCCGTTCATCCCCTTTGTACTTGCGGAGGAGCAGGTGGGCAAAGGTCAGGACGCCGGTGAGCGGCTGGTTGATTTCGTGAGCAATTCCCGCGGAGAGTTTTCCCAGTGACGACAGCTTTTCGGATCGGAGGAGCTGTTTTTCCAGCTTCAACTTTTCCCGGATGTCCGTGAAGACCCCCACAGATCCCGATTCCTGGCCCGAGTCATAGAGGATGGCTGCGGAAATACTGACGGGGATCTCCTTCCCCCATTTGTCGATCAAGGTCGCTTCGCGCTTTTGGAGGATTCCCGGCCCGCCTAGGTCATTGGACCTCATCAGCTTCATAATCTGTTTTGCGACGCCCTGCGGGTAAATACTGACGATGTTCATTTTGCCGATTACTTCGTGCTTCTTGTAACCGAGGAGCCTTTCCGCGGCGGAGTTGAAGATGATGATCTCGCCGCCCTTCCGAATGCACACCAGCGCGTCCGGGCAATTCTCGATGATGTTCTCTCTGAACTGGTACGCTTTCTCCAGTTCGACGTTGGCCTCACGCACGAGGGTTTCGAGATTGCGCGTGTACTGCTTGAGCTTGTTCCTCAGCGCAATCTTCTCCAGCGATCGTTTGATCGATAGACCGAGCAGTTCTTCGCTCACAGGCTTGGCAAGAAAGTTCGACGCCTCCTTC
The DNA here is from genome assembly GCA_016218715.1 of Desulfomonile tiedjei. Classification (GTDB taxonomy): domain Bacteria; phylum Desulfobacterota; class Desulfomonilia; order Desulfomonilales; family Desulfomonilaceae; genus JACRDG01. The sequence goes on from JACRDG010000048.1 coordinate 78,735, forward strand.
CGAAGGGCCTCGACTGCCATATCCATGTCTCCGTGGCCGGTGATGATCACCACTTCTGCGTCGGCATCAATGGCCTTGATACGGCTGAGAACCTCGATCCCGTCTATGCCCGGCAACCTTACGTCGAGGAGTACCACGTCCGGGGAGGTCTCCCTGAAGATCTTCAGTGCGGTTGGGCCATTTTCCGCCACCAACACCTGGTAGCCGTCAAGTTCTAGCGTCATGCGCATCATGTTGCGGATGCTTGCTTCGTCATCGACCAACAGGATCTTGGTCATCACTTCTCCCTATCGAGAGCCCGGAACGTCAATCTAAATTGGGCCCCAGGCTGGTCGGTCGCCTCAACCTCAATCGTTCCCTGGTGCTCTTTCACAATCCCGTAGCTTATCGATAAACCGAGGCCGGTCCCCGAGCCGAGTTCCTTGGTGGTAAAAAACGGTTGGAAAACCTTGGAGCGGAGGGGCGCGGGAATGCCCGGCCCAGTGTCCGACACGGTTACAATAATTCTTCCGTCTTCCAGGAACGACTTGATCGTCACTGCCATGGAATTTGATTCGTCCTGGTCGCGCCGCCTCGCGCGGGAGAACTCCGCTTCAGCAAAGGATATCCCGGTTTCGGGTTTTGCGCCCGCCGCACCTGCTTCATCATGGGGGTGTTCCTCGGAGAGGAGAGCGTCCCGGGCGTTCAAGACCAGGTTGATGAAGACCTGTTCCAGCCGATTGGTGTCTCCGAGGATTTTGGGCAGGTCCTCGTCCAGATCCAGATCCCACCGGATGCCTCTCGCCATGAGCTGCGTCCCCAGGAGCGTAAAGACATTGCGGATGGGCACATTGATGTCAACAGGGGTCATGGTCTCTTCAGGCTTTCGTCCGAACTCGCGCAGGTGGTTGATGATGCGCGAGGCTCGCTCGACGCTGGAAACCAGCTCGGTCCGCAGGCGGTTGATCTCGTCCGGGGTCATCGGCGTGCCGGTTCTGATCCGCTTTACCAGGTAGTCGACTCCAAGTCGCATCACGTTCAACGGCTGATTCAGTTCGTGCGCAATTCCCGTAGCCATCTCCCCCAGCATGGCCATCTTTCCCGCCTGAATCAGCATGGCGTGCTTTTCCAGTTTCTCAGTGACATCCCAAACGGCCGCGACAATGGCGGGCCTGTTGCAGTACGTGCTCATCCTGGCGTGAAAGTTTGCCATGAAGAGCGAACCGTCCATGCGGCAATGCCGTAAGACAGGCAAAGGGGTCGTTTCGGTCGAGTAGACTTGTTTGAGCAGGGTGCTGATCTGTTGGCGATCCCGATCCAGGCCGAGATCGGCAAAGTGCATCTCGAGAAATTCCTCCCTGGTGTACTGATATTCTTCCACTGCCCGCGCGTTTACATCGAGGATTCCCTTCGTTTCGACGTCGATAACGAAGATCGGGGTCGGCGCGTTGTCAAAGAGGAAACGATACTTCTCCTCCGATTCACGCAGACATGCTTCGGAAGCCCTCAAGTGAACGAGCATGCGGTTGAAGGACGAGGTGAGTTGGAAGATTTCGTCTCCGATGAACGCTTCCTCCTCGTCAGCCTCATCCAGGGCGAGTTCGCCCATTTCCTCCGGGCAGCCGGTCGGCCGGGATACGGTGGAGCCAGCCTCGCGACTTATTTGATCCGCCCGCTTGGTAAGCTCCTGGAGCGGAAGGGTAATCTTCTTTGAGATGAATCCGATGAATAGCCAGCTCGCCGCGATGATTGCCAAGCTGACCAGGCAATGGATGACCTTGATATCCATTACCGCACGGGCATCACCGGCTAGCTTCGGGAAGACCGTCGCCTCGAGGATGACCCCGATGGCAATCACCACGCCGCACAAGAGGAAGAGCGAGCTGAACAGAATGCGATTCTTGAACGAGAAGAAGAAGCCGTCCCTGGGTTTCAGGAAATCCGGCACCATTTGCTCGGCTTTGACCAGTATCCGTTCAGTCCAATCGGGTTGACGCGCGACGATCTGACGCGTGTGGTCCAACGTCGCCCGCTGGGTATCCTGCCCATCCATTGGTCACCTCCCAACCGTTACGGGAGCCTGCGCCCGAGGCCGGCAGATTTGACCTTCCTGACGGAAAACAGCCCTAAGCCACTGTCGTAGCTGGATTAGAAGATGATATCAGAGCCAGCCCCGTCTGTCCATGAACTCCCAGAGATCGTCCCTCATCGTTTCATATTCGTCCTTGACGTCCTCATACGAACGGGCGTTCTCGATGGCAAGCGCCACCTGTTCTCCAAAGCCGTTCAGGAACCGTATTTCGTCATCGCTGAATTCCCTGGGTTCGGACGTGTAAACGCGGAGTGTGCCAATGACCTTGTTGCGGACCAGCAAGGGGACGCTCAAGATGGACGCGATCCCTTCGCGCATCGCTTCCCGGGGATACTGAACGCGCGGATCGACGGTGGCGTCTGACACCCATACGTGCTTACCGCTCATGACCGACTCTCCGATACTCTTGGAGGTGTCGAGCGGTCCTTTTTCCACATAGTTCTGGCTCAGTCCGTGATGAGCGAAGATGCGCATCTTCTCGCGATTCTTGTCCAGCAGGCTCAGACTGCTCCCTTTGACCTTCATGACCTTGACGACTCCCTGGACGATCAGGTCGAGGACCTCTTTCAGATTCAGTGTCGAGGAGATGGCCCTTTTTACTTCGTCGAAGGTGTCTTCCCGGTACCGCCGCTCGAAACGGAACTTACGATCCTCCATGACCTTATTGACCAACTCGACGAGCTGATCGGGGGTGAATGGCTTGCGGATGTAGTCTACCGCTCCGAGTTTCATCGCCTTCACTGCAGAATCGACGGTCGAGTAGGCGGTCGCCATGATCATGGACAGATCGGGATCGACGTCGGCGAGTGCCTCCATGGCTTGCAGCCCATCCATGCCCGGCATTTTCAGGTCGGTTATGAGGATGTCGAAGCCCCCTTCTTTGAGCACGTTGACAGCTTCGCCACCAGCGTGACAGGTCTTGACCTCAAAATTCTCCTCCTCGAGAATTCGACTGACACTGTCGAGAACGATCTGTTCGTCATCCAGGACCAACACCTTACCTTGTTTTTTCTCCATCGTGCACTGCTCCTCCGGAAGAATGCTCGTCTGACGGGTTCACAGATTTGACGGGCAATCCCATACGGCAGCTTGTGGAAACCGGCGGTTGCAGGATGTTCGCACTCCCGATCACACCCACAAAGGAAAGCCGTTCAGGCGTACCCTCACACGTCAACCGGCAGAAAGGTCGCGTGAAGTCTCCGCAGTCCGTCCAACTAAAGGAAAACGAAATTAACCTTGTTCCGCCATCTTACGGGCAACCGGCTCGGGGATGCTTTTCTTCATCCCTTCGATATCCGCACGGACCTTCGCGTAGCTCATGGCATTTTCCAGAGCTCGAGCGCCCTGTTCGGCGAATTTGAGGACCAGATCCATCTCTTCTTTGTCGAAGGTGCGTTTGTCGGAACAGTAGATTCTCAGGAAACCGATGATCGCGTCTTTGACCTTGAGTGGAACGGACAAGATCGACGTTATCCCTTCTTTCCGGGCCTCCTGCGGATATTGCAGGCTCGCCTCGAAGGCAGCTTCGTCCAGCACCACGGGCTGGCTAGAGTCCAGGGCCGACGAAATGCTCTTCGTAGCGTTCAGAAGGCCTTTCTGGAGGTATTCGTCGCTCAAGCCATTATAGGAAGCCACTTCCAGGGTCTGATCTTTCATGTGAACCATCAAGACGGCGCTCCCCTTCACCTTGAACAGCTTCACTACGCTGGTGCAGATGAGGTTCAGCACTTCTTTGAGATCCAGGCTCGATTTGATGGCCTTCTCGGCATCCGTGTACGTGGCCTCTATTTCCCGGTCGCGCTTGGCTTTCCGCGTCTTCTCGAGAGCGTTCCCGATCACCTCCACGAGTTCGTCCGGAGTGAACGGCTTGGGCAGGTAATCGAAAGCCCCCAGTTTCATGGACTGAACCGCGGAGTCCACCGTAGCATAACCCGTGAACATAACCACACCGGTGTCCGGGTGATCCCGAGCGACAGCCTCCACCGCGTCCATTCCGCTCCGATCGGGCATCATCAAATCAGTGAGGACCAGGTCGTAGCCTCCTTTGGAAAGCTTCTCCAGGGCCTGATCCACACGATAGGCCGCGTCCACGACGTACCCCTCGTCTTCGAGGATTCTCGAGACGCTTTCGTGGACGATTTGCTCGTCATCGATAACCAGTATGGTTGCTTTCGGTTTATCCCGGGGGTCCATGCAAACCTCCTCTCAATCGATTGGTCTTATCGTCGCTCCATGGCGCGGCCGGCGCCTCCTTGGCGGCCCCGGCGAACCCAATGTGGCGCTGGGATTCGTCGCTGTCGCCGACACACCCGGCCGTTCCGGTCAGTTGCGCGCGCCGGCCCCGAGAGCCTATCCTTTACGGTTCACGCGCACTCTGCACACGTTCGTGTTTTCTTCAAACAGGCGGTAAACCCCTACCGAGGGGAAATTCGTCGGAACGAAAACCATGCCGCGACCTATGTTCTGCGAGATCTTCGCGGGAACGATCAAAGATCCGTTCCGCGAGGTCACCTCCACCGTGTCCCCGTCTTTGATATTCAACTGGGCCCCGTCCTCGATACTGATCTCGAGAAAAGCCTCCGGCGTCAGTTCCGAAAGATTCCTCGAATGGGTGGTGGTAGAACCGAAGTGAAACAGCGAACGTCCCGCGATCATCTCCAGAGGATACTGTGCGGCGTCCTGAGGCTCCGGCCCTTCGACGGCGCGAACCGGCGCGAAGGAATACGGCTTGGCCCTCCGCGGCCCTTTGGTTGCGTGTTCGATAGGATTGAGAATCGCTCCGTCACCCTGCAGGTTTTGAAATTTCATACCCGTGAGAAACGGTATCGTCAGTGTCATATCCCGGAAGACGTCAGCAGCCCCGAAGTATCCCATAGGGCGGCCCAGGGACTTGGCGACTTCCTCGAAAATCGTCCAGTCGGGCATCGACTGTCCCATAGGTGGTATCACCTTGTTCAGCCTCTGAATCCGGTGCTCGATATTGGTGATGCTGCCGTCCTTTTCCGCGAAGGAGGCGGCAGGGAAAACACAGTGCGCCATTCTGGCGGTCGGACTCAGGAAAAGGTCCTGAACCACCAGCAGTTCCGCCTTGGCAAAAGCCGATACGAAGCGGCCGGCAGACGGATAGTCCGTCAGGGGATCTGCTCCGGCAATGTACAAAGCCTTCACGTCACCGGTTTCCAACCCCATGGCGATCTCGGTAACCGTTCGACCCTTGGTGTAAGGGAGATCGCGCCTCCAGACCCGCTCGAACTTGTCTCGCGCAACCGCTGTGTCCTGATATCCGGGAAGGTATTCCGGAAGCACTCCCATATCACAGAGGCCGAACATGTTCCCCTTCTCGAATATGGGGTAAATGCCGGCATTGGCTCGTCCCACGTTGCCGGTGAGTAGCGCCAGGTTGGCCAGGTTCATCACACACTGAAGGCCGTGTTCCTGGAGGATCACATCGCCGCCGAAGATAATCGAGGCATTGGGAGCCTCGGCAAGAATGCGCGCGGCCGATTCCAGATCTTCCTGGGGCACCCCCGTCCTTCTCAGGATGCCTTTTAGGGAAATCTTGTCAAGCAAGTTCTTCATGGGGAGGAAATTAGCGGTCTGATCCCGCACGAATTTTCGGTCCCAGAGGTCAAGGTCGAGGATGACTTTCATGATCCCCAGCACCAGATCCCCCTCCATGTACGGCCGTACTCGGAGTCTGAGCCTAGCGAACTTGTCCAGACTGATGCCCCGCGAGTTCGCCACGATCACATTGCTGTCGTATCTGCGGGCCGCGGCCTTGATCTTCCAGCCGAGGGCCGGTGTTTCCTCCAGAGGATCTACACCGATGACAAAGATCGCGCCGGTATCGAGCAGCTCTTCCAGCCTGCCCGTAGCGCCGGTCACTCCCAGGGTCAGGTCGAGGGCGCGCTGCACCCTGAGCATGCTGAATCGGGCTTCGCTATCGATGTTGTTGCTCCCGATCACCGAGCGGAACAGTTTCTGGAAGGCGTAGCAGTCCTCGTTGCTCAGACGCGGGGAGGCCAACCCAGCCACGCTCTCGGGGCCGGACTGTTTGATGATTTCCTTCAGTTTTGCGGACACGAAGCCAAGGGCCTCGTCCCAGGAAACCTCCGTCAGGACACCGTTCTTGCGGAGCAGTGGTGCGAGCAGCCGCTCTTGACTCTGCACTAGATCGTACGCGAACCGACCTCCTACGCAGAGCGTCCCCTTGTTGTGGCTATCGAGTTCGCCGGTGATGCGGAAGATCTTGCTGTCCTTGACGTTGACCTCCATCCGACAGCCCGCACTGCACAACGGGCACACGGTCGGCGTCTTTCTCAATTCCCAGGAGCGCGCCCAGGTCTTGAAGACTTTGTAGGACATCGCACCTGAAGGGCACGCTTCCACACATTCCCCGCAGAAATCGCATCTCAGCGGCTCGCCGGTAACGGTGTCGATCGTGGCTTTGTATCCAGCCTCCTTGAGGGCCAATGCACCGGCACCGATCACTTCGTGGCAGACCTTTACGCATCGAAGGCACGTGATGCAAAGATTCGGATTGTATTCGATGAGGGGCCATGTCCTCGTAGGAGGAAGGTCTCTCTTTTCAACGGGCAGATCCGTGCCGTACACTCCCAGGCGGCACGTGAGATTCTGGATCTCGCACTCGCCTGCAGCGGGGCAGGTCGGGCAATCCAACGGATGATCCATGAGGACCAGCCGCATGACCTCGTCGCGGATGCTTCGCAGCCGTGGGGTATCGGTGCGTACGTGCATTCCTTCCGCAACAATGGTGTTACAGGAGGTCATGGGGCGGCTGATCCCTTCGATCTCCACTACGCACATGCGACATGAATCCGAGGGGCTGATCTTGGGGTAGTAACACAAAGTGGGTATCCAGATTCCCGCCTTTTTGGCGGCTTCGAGGATAGTTGCGCCCTCCGGAGCTGTCACTTCGACTTCGTCGATAATTAGCACTGGCATTTCGCGATCCTCTGGTGTCTAAAGCGACGGAAAACGAGACCTGCTCGGTCCCGGTGAGAGGTATCTATGCTGCGGGTCGAGCGACCGCCACCAAGATCAGGTGAAAGCATCGCAGGCAACGGCTGGCCTCGATGAACGAGCTTCGCTGCGTAAATCCGGAGTCCACTTCCACGAAACTGGTTATCCGTTCCTGTGCGTCAAGTTTCCTCACTGGGCGCTCGCCTCCGGCGCGGCCGGGCGTTCGGGCGGTTACCAGCACTCCATAATCCTTCTCTATCCCGCCAATCAGGTCTTCCACCCACTGCTCGTCGGTGGGCCGGCATGTCCCGGTCGTGACGTACTGATGGATCATGCGTGCCGCGCGTTTGCCGCCCGCCAGACCGTGGACCACGGTTAGGGGGCCGGAAACTGCATCACCGGCCGCAAAGACCCCTGGCCTGGTCGTCATCATGGTTACGGGATCCGCCTTGATCGTCTCCCGGCGGGTGATCTCAATGCCGTCCGCAGGCGAGACGAAATCGAGGACCGATTTTTGACCGATCGCCGGAATGATGGTGTCCGCTGCCATTTCGAATTCCGAGCCTTCAATGGGAACGGGGCGCCGTCGTCCTGATGCGTCAGGTTCTCCCAGCTCCATCCTCAGGCACTTCAGGGCGACGAGTTTGCCGTCCTTGGCGATGATTTCCACCGGCTGCGTAAGGAAATGGATGTTTACCCCTTCTTCTCGACAGTCTTCCACTTCTTCCAGGTCCGCGGGCATTTCGGCCTCGGTGCGCCGGTACACGATGGAAACCTGTGAGGCTCCCATCCTCAGGCAGGTTCTGGCGCAGTCGATGGCCGTGTTGCCGCCGCCGACGATGATAACGTTGTCTCCGATCGTGACCGGAAGGTCGAGGTTGATGTCTCTCAAGAAATCGATACCGCCGCGAAAAACCCCTTCTATCCCTTGATCTTCACCAGGAATTCCCATAGGCAATGACTTGTGCGATCCAATGCCGAGAAAGACAGCCTTGAATCCCTGGTCGAAAAGCTCTTGAATGGTGAAGTCTTTGCCCAACCGGCTGTTCTCTTTCAGCGTGACTCCCAGGTCGCAGATGATCTCGATCTCGCGGTTCAGCACGCCTCTCGGCTGCCGGTACGGAGGGATGCCGACCGCAACCATTCCGCCGGACAGCGAAAGCGCTTCAAACATGGTAACGGGATGACCCAGCCGGTTCAGGTAGTAGGCTGCGGCCAGACCCGCGGGGCCGGCTCCGATCACCGCCACGGGAGCTCCGTTCAATTCGACCTTCTCCAGCGGGGGCGCCAGTTTGTGCGTTACCTCGTAATCCGCTGCCACTCGCTTGAGCACTCTGATCGGAATGGCAACATCCCCGAGATTGGCAACACTGCACGCTTTTTCGCATGGCGCTGGGCAAACCCTTCCTGTGATGCCGGGTAGCGGCATCTCCTCGCGTATGATCTTGAGCGCCTCCTCGTACCGCACCTCCTGAAGCATCTCAACATAGCCTGGTATGTTGATGTGGCACGGGCACGTGTTCATACACGGAGCGGAGATATTTCCGACATAGCTGACCGAGCGATCGTTGACGCCCGAGCGGATCGCCTCTACGAAATCGTCCCGGAAGTAATTGAGCCCGTCCGCCAGGAGTTCCCCTGCGCTCTGGCACACGGAACACTTCGCCGCCTCGTTCAGGATGTCCGCCATCCGGGCCAGCAGGTCCAGATCGGATTCCTGGCCCTCACCCCGCATGATCTTGTCCAAGGTGAGAAGAAGCAGCTTTGATCCCTTGATTCCGGTAATGCATTTGCCGCAACAGTATTCCTCCTGAATGCGGTTCACGTACTCCCGTATCATCGGGACAAAATTAAAGTTGTCTTGCAGGACGAGGAAGCCCTTGCCGCTCATGAGGCCGACAACAGTGTCGGGAAAGCCTGCGGCAGGGGGAAACGTTGTCGAACCTGGTCTCTCGACCACTTTGGCTCCTCCCCGGCTGTCGCGGAAAGAAGTGCCCCAACGGCCCACAATAATTTCCTTCATCTGGTCCTCCCGTATGGCCAACGCCCCAGGATAGAACTATAATCCAACATTCTTGATATGGGAAGTGCCAAGAAAAGCCGCCGAAGACTTTCTTATCCTAGGAACGCGATAGGAATAACCACTGGCAATCTTCCCGCACAGCGGCTCCTCGAAAAACGGCTGCTTGTTACAATTTCCAGGCAGTCGCAGCTCTGGAGCTCGCCTGCCTGGCAGCGCGCCCTCACTTGACAAGGCCAGCCGGCATTGTTAGAGTAGCGTTGGTTGACCGAAATCCTCTCGCTCACCCGACCGTCAGATCTGTCTCTCGTAGGTGGAGGAAGGGATGGACCCATTCCAGCTTTTCCAATCGTCAGGCATCTACAAATTCGCCATTCTCTACTTTTCCCGCTCCCGGGGACTGGCGATCGTCGGACGCACGACGAAGGGACAACAAGTCGAGGTCATTCAGATTTCCGGAGAAGTGGACCCGCATACCGGGAACTTTGTTGCCTTGGATTACGTCGAGTCCCAGGACGAGGAGCGATTCCCCGTCATCAGCAGGAAGGACTTTGAGAATCTCGTCTCGTACATCCAGAGCAAGATCGACGACCAGACACGGATGAGCGTCATCGAACCCGAGGTGATACAGTCTTACTCAGCTCAAGGGGTCCTGCAAGATCACGGAAAATACGTCCATTGACCACTTCTGTCAAACCCGATCGAGATCATCTCCCATTCCATGAGCCCACGAACCCAGCGCTGGTGGACTCGCACGCTCACCTCGAACTGGAACCTCTGTGCGATAATCCCGGTTCCGTAGTGGCCCGTGCGGCCGCAGTGGGGGTCGTGGCCGTCGTGACGGTGGGGATCGATCTGGAAGACGCTCAGAGAGCCCTCGGCATAGCCGACCGATTCGAAAGCGTCTTTGCGTGTGTCGGATTCCATCCTCACAACGCGAAGGATTGCGACAGCGGAACTCTCGAGGCAATGCAGCGCTTGGCCGGGCATCCGAAGGTCAAAGGATACGGCGAGATCGGGCTTGATTTCTTTCGCAACCGTTCCCCGCGCGATCGGCAGCTGGCAGCTTTCGTAGATCAGCTTTCCCTCGCGCAAGCGCTCGGCAAGCCGGTGGTGATCCACCTGAGGGACGCGTACGACGAGGGGCTGCGCATGCTCGAGCGAGCGGCTCCATTCCCCGCGGGCGGCGTCATTCACTGTTTCTCCGGGGACCGCGATGATGCGCAACGTGCTTTGGACCTCGGCTTCCATATCTCGATTCCAGGCACGGTCACGTACAAGAAGAACGACCTGCTGCGGGGCATCGTGAGAACACTGCCCGACGACAGAATTCTCCTGGAGACCGACGCCCCGTTTCTCCCTCCCGAACCTTTCCGAGGAAAGGACAACGAACCCGCGTACATCGTTCACACTGCCCGAAAGGTCGCCGAGGTTCGACAGGTCTCTCTGGAACGGATCGCACAGATCACCACCACCAATGCCAAGAAGCTGTTCGGCCTGCCGATTTAGGCCGATTCGCAATCCAGAGAGTAATTCTGGGGGGAACGTCTTTGAAAGCGAATTGGTACTATTCCTTGCGATGCTTGCCTCGAAGCTGCCTCGCCCGCTCCTGTAGATCCACCACCCGATCTGTTTCGTCCACGATCTGACGGCCGAGAACCGTCTCGGTCAAATCCTCCAGCGCGACCAGCCCAGCGACGACGCCGTATTCGTCCACCACTACCGCTATGTGCCGGCGTTGCTTCAGGAAACTGGTGAGCAGCGCCAGCTAGTCGCGGGTCTCGGGGACGAATGAGATGGGCTTACCCAGGTCCCTGATGGGGGTTTCGGGATTACTGAGCGTCTTTACGGAGAATAGGTCGTGGATGATGATGTACCCGACGATGTTCTCTCGATCCCCCTCGTAGATCGGAATGCGGGTGAAGCCTTTCTCGTCCACCGCCTTGATGGCTTCACTCACGGTCAGGTTTGCGTCCAGCGAAAAAACGACCACCCGCGGGGTCATGATTTCCCGAACCAGACGGTTTTCCAGGTTTATGATGTTGTGCACCAACAGGCTCTCGTCATGACTGATTTCCCCCACCATGGCGCCGATGCGTACGCTCGCGAGGATCTCCTCTTCGGTGATGAGAGTCGCCTTGTGGCGCCGAGCGGCAATGCTCGCTTGACAGGAGGGAGGGACTATAGCAATATTGGCGCATCCCAGCGAGCAAACCAAGGTTTATAGCCACAGACGCTTTGGGATACCCTGGGGACGGCCTGGAGGGGAGGTCTCGGCCCTGTACTTCTCGGTCGATGAGAGGTCCCCTCGATCGTATCAAGCACGCCAACTGCCTCTGAAAAGGCTCTGAGCCTTCGGTCGGTTTCGATGTTTGCCGGTCGGCCCGACAAAGCGAAAGACCGCCCGAACGATCGATGAGAGCCACGTGAAAAAAAAGACCACTGCTATCGGAATAGGCTTTTCCGTCCTCTGGTGCATCATCGCCGCGGTGATCGTCTATAAAGTTCCCAATCTTTGCGAGACCCTCAATTTCAGGATCTACGACTGGAAGCTCCGCGTTGCCGGCCATGCTGAACCGAATCCTCTCATCGTTCATGTGGACGTCGATGACAAGGCGATCCACAAGTACCAGAAGGAATACGGGCAATGGCCGTGGGATCGATCCCTGAGCGCCAAGGTCGTCGAACGCCTTTCAGCCTTGGGCGCCAAGACTATCGTCTTCGACGTGCTGTACTCGACTCCGGGAAGGAGCGAGCAGGGAGATCAGGCCTTGTTCCAGGCCATAAAGGCTGCGGGCAACGTGGTCTCCCCGACTGCGGTCAAAACCACCTACGACGTCACCCGAATGCTTCCACCTTACAAGGAAGACAATCGCGGACACATACTGTACGACAGGGCATGGGAGCTGCGAGTTCCGGATAGATTCCATCTTCCCCGCGTGGTCGAGTTGCAGAACCGCCTCCTGCCTCTCCCGGGGATCATCCGCGACTCGAGAAGCCTGGGGCACATCAAGGGAACTCCAGACTGGGACGGGGTATACCGGCGACTGCCGCTGTTGGTTCGCATTGAAGATCGTTGCGTCCCGTGCCTCAGTCTCGCAGCCCTGCAAGTGTATTGGAATCTGGAACCTTCGCAAATCACGCTCACCAACAAGGACTCGGTAGAGATCCAACACGACGGTAAGACCGTGAGGATCCCCGTGGACTCCCACGGGGCCATGCTGGTCCGATGGGGACCTATATGGGAGAGCTTCGAGAATTATTCCGTACTGGATATTTTGAGCGAGACACCCGATGAGGCACGCCAATCGCGGTACAAGAACAAGATTGTCGTGATCGGATTCACGGCAACGGGAAGTACGGATCTCGGGGTTACCCCGATAGAGGCGTCGAGTCCCTTGAGCAGGATCCATTCCCACACGCTGAATACGATCTTGAGGCAGAGCTTCATCACGGACGTTCCGTCGTTTCCCATACCACTTATTCTGTCTGTTATCGTGACCATCGCCTTCAGCGTTGTCGCGATGCGATTCCGTCTGCAAATCGGCGCTGTGACTTTCCTCGCGATACTCGTCCTCGGGTTCGCCGCGGTATTTCTCGCTTTTAGCCAGGGGGCTTACGAAGTGGGAACCGGTGAATGGCTGATCGTCTTCCTTCCCCCGGCCGTGGTGTGCCTTGCCATCCGCGGCGGGTCTATCGAATTGCGTGCTGCTCGCGTTTCCCGCACCATGGAGCGGTACATCGACCGTGACGTCCTCGACAAGATCCTCCTGAGTGGCGCGAAACTGGATATTACAGCCAAGAGGACCGAACTGACCGTGGTCTTCGTCGATATACAAGGCTTCTCGAAGGTTTCGGAGACGATGTCCGTCGAATACGTTCACCGTTTCTTGAACGACTTTTTCCAACGCATGACCCGAATCGTCTTCGACCACCACGGCACGGTCGACAAGTTCCTCGGAGACGGCCTGCTGGCGTTCTTTGGGGACCCGATCCCGCTGGAGAATCACGCGGAGTCCGCAGTGAGGGCTGCCCTCGATATGCAGCGGGAGATGGCGGAACTCAATGCAGAGTGGTCCGTGGCAGGTATCAGCGAAACGAAGGGCGGTCTCCTCGTTCGCATTGGCATCAAGACCGGCGTGGTGATCGTAGGCAATCTGGGGTCTGCGCGACGGGTCGAATATACGGTGGTGGGCTCGACCGTGAATATCGCCAGCCGGCTCCAGTCCATAGCGCCTCCGGGCGGCATCATCCTGTGCGCGCGTACCCGGGCAATGATACGAGGAAATATCGACTGTGACGGACCGGATCTGGTTCGGGTAAAGGGAATTGACCGCGATATTGAGGTATACCGCATCTATTCCGAGGCGATCCAGGCAACGAAAATCTAGATGCGCACGGGCCGGGTTCTCGGGTTGCAGGTCGTTAACCAGTCGCCGGTCCAGACGATCGAAACGCGCGGTATAGGACCAGTTCGAATGGGTCCTGCAGTAACCCCATGATGTCGAATGGCACCTTGACTTCACGGCGAAGCTCTTGTACGCTTACCGACTATGTACCATCAGGAAAGCACCCGATACGGCCGCCAGCGCAAGAGTCGGGTCGGTATAATTTTTCACCGGAGTGGCGGATGGTCGATATTATTAACGGCAAGAAGATCAGGGCCCTGGTGGTAGACGATTCTGTCTTAATGGGCATTCAGATTACCAAAATCCTCAGTTCCGACGAGCGTATTGAAGTGGTGGGGCGAGCCAAGGACGGCTTCGAGGCGGTCGAAATGGTCGAAAGACTCGACCCGGATGTCGTCACGTTGGACGTGGAAATGCCGCGAATGGACGGCATGACGGCACTGAAGCACATAATGGTCCGTCATCCCGTGCCGGTCATCATGGTCAGTTCGCTTACCAGAGAAGGGAGTCGCGCCACGTTCGACGCACTGCGGTTCGGTGCACTCGACGTGGTGGCCAAACCGTCCCGCCGAGAGACGGAAAGCCTCGAAGCCCAAGCCGAAGACATCATCATCAGGGTGAGGCAAGCAGCCGCGATCGGAACGAATCGGGCGCGATACAGAAGAAAACCCGTGCGGACCATTGCCTGGAAGGGGAACAAGGCAGGTCCTCCCGACGGAGCCACCCGTTTTGTCGGAATTGCAGTAGGTGGTGGCGGGTATTCGTCTCTCCTGCAGCTCATACCCAGCTTACGGGCCGATTTCCCTCATGTCCTGGTGGCAATGCTCCAGGTTTCCGACCGGTTTATCGACCCGTTGGTGTCCTACCTGGAAGGATGCAGCGCGGTTCCCGTGAGGAGCGTCCGGAACGTCGGGCACGTCGAACGGGGCCACTGCTATGTCTGCTGCGCCCATGACGCCACGACGTTGGCTCGTGACGCGTCCGGTAATGTCAAGTTCGAGAAGGCCCCCGCATCCGGGGACGAATTCCGGGATGGAGCCATCGACGCCATGTTCACCTCGTTAGCCCATACCGCGGGAAGGCGCGCGGTGGGGATCGTGATGTCCGGATCGGGTCGGGCAGGTGCCGAAGGGATGGCCGCAATCAGACGCGCGGGAGGTGTTGCACTGGTGCAGTCCCTCGCGACGTGCATGAACCCTTCCATGCCCCGATCGATACTCCTCAAGGGAGCGGTGGATAAAGTGGTCGCCGACTACCTGCTCGCAGATTACCTCATGGGCCTCAACCACGCTCGTGCCGCCTCCGGAGAGAACACGAACCCGATCGGAAAAACAGCGACCGGCAAAGGCTGATCCGAGAATTCATCGGGTGCCGAAGGATCGGTACTCCAATTCATTCGTTCGACACGCTCTTTGTACCGCCTGTTCCAGACACCGGACAGCATCAACAATGTTCGATGGGATGGTGCCCGGCCTGAAGATTTCGGAACTATTGTCGTAATTTCCAAAACTGATATCCTATAAGGGGCACGGCTTGGGGGGAGGAGCGGGGACCGGACACGTCATTCCCGGTTTCGGAGGAGGTTTCCGGACATGTTACCGAAGAACATCCTCTTCTGCACGGACTTCTCGGAGAACTCTCAGTTGGCTCAACAGTACGCCATGGACTTCTCCGCAGCCCTTACCAGCCAATTGACGATTATCCACGTGATCGACTCCTCTCTCCTCGGGTACTCGTCCCTCGGTGAGAGGATCCCCGCCGAAGTGCGCAATCTATTGGAAGAGATTCATGAGTCGGTTGGCAAAGCACTGGACATTATAGCCGCGGACTGTGCGCAGCATGCCCCCGAGGTATTCGTCAGCTCACGCATGGGCAAACCCGGCCCGGAGATTCTCAGGGCCTCCAAAGAACTTTCCTCGGACCTGATCGTCATGGGTACCCACGGGCGGACCGGACTGCAGCACCTGCTCCTGGGGAGTACCGCAGCAAGGGTGCTGCGAGAGGCCGACTGCCCGGTGCTCATCGTGAGATCCTCACCCCAGCCCGCGGCCGGCGAATAGGGAGTTGCAGCCCCGCTTATAGGCGTACGCCAGAAGTCCATTCTTTTTCGACATGCCCTTCGCTATCAGGGATCATGGTTTCGGAGGGACCGGCATCTTGCCGGTCATTCATGAACAGACAGGAAGTTCGTCCCACCAATTAGTGGTCGGGTTTGCCACGTCTCCTGGACACGAGGATCAGCCTTGGTAGGGTGTGCTGAGCGAAGCGAAGCGAACCGCACCGTTCGGGGTTTTCCGTACGGGCAGGGCAATCCCTGCTCCTCCATCTGATCCGCGGACCATGGGAAGCAGTTTCACGTCTCTCGATACGACACCGAATTTGTACGAGGATGCAATCAAGTGAAGGGAGTTGTTACTTCACCACTTTCAGCATCTGCTTGAACTTGTCCCCTTCCGCCGCGCCGAGCATCTCGAAGAGGGCCATTTCCACACTGGTAATGCCCGCGCCCAGTTGCCGGCACTTTTCGAGCCCCAGATTCCGATTCGCCGGCGTTCGTGAAGAGACGCAGTCAGCCAGAACCTGGACCTCGAAGCCGCGGCCCAGGAGATCCGCCACGGTCTGGTACACGCAGACGTGACTCTCGATGCCTCCGATGATGACTTGCTTGCGCCCGAGCTTTTCCACCGCGTCCATGAACTGCGGCTCTCCGCAGCAACTGAAGCTCAATTTGGTTACCGGCTCTCCTTCGGTGAGCACTTCCCGAACCTCCGGGACGGTCGGCCCGAGACCCTGAGGATTCTGCTCGGTCCACAGGATGGGGACCCCGAGGATTTTGGCTCCCTTGGCGACTCGGACAGTGCTGTCGATGAGGGCTTCTTTCTCGTGCATCGCGGCCGAGAGTTTTTCCTGCACATCAACGAGGATGAGAACCGCGTTTTCAGGCTTCAGCATGGGAATCGCTCCTGGAAGGTGGTGGGGTCTCGACGCCCCACGGGTGAGGATTGGCCGGAAGGTTACGGGTGATCGCCACGGACGAGCCTGTCCATGACGATTCTCTTCCCTTTGGAACCCAGTTTCAGCACGGCCAGGCCTCCGCACTTCGGGCATTGCTTGGCGCGAGGGGTCCCTTCGAGGTGGAGCAATTTCTGGATGCGTTGATAGTCGGTCCTGATGAGCGTCGTGCCGCAAAAAGGGCACTCGATGAGAATACGATCTTCGTAGAAGGCCATTTCTGCGCGTTTGACCTTCTTCGCGTCCGCCTGGATCTCTTGCGGGGCTCCATTGTCCGGCATGACACAAGCCCTCTAACGAGAGGTTCTTGGAGAGTAATCTGGGGAGAAACCTTCTTTCATAAAGGTTCTCCCCAGATTACTCTTTGCAAGCACCTCGGAATTAATCGTTGGCAGACGTGTGGCCGGGGTCGGGGCCAAGGAAGTTCAACGGCGACTTCCCCTCGCCCGGTTCGCCGGTCACGTAGCCGAATTCTTCCTTGATGATTTCAGCTACTTTCTTGTACAGAGTCCTGAGTGGTATGTCGGCCGGGCAGACTTCGGTGCACAGGTTGCAATCGATGCACCTGCCTGCCATGTGAGCAGCCCGCGTCAGGTGAAAAATCGGGTTCTCAGGGGGAAGATCGCCGGTGCGGATGAGTGCATCCTCTTCCAGGCTGCACACATTGCAAAAGCAGACCGGGCAGACGTCTCTGCACCCGTAACACTTGATGCAGCGGTCGAATTCCCGCTTCCAGTAGTCCAATCTCCCGGAGAGGTCCATGGCCGCGATCGCGTCCACGCTCTCGTTGGCAACCGGCTCAGCCTTTTCGCCCGCGACGAAGTCGTCGGTGAAAGGCTTGCGGCACTCATGCTTGCGGGCAAGTTCCGCAGGGCAGGCAATCCCGACTCTGACGATGCGATCGGTCCACAGGGCCTGATTCCATCGTATCAGCTCGTTGAGGGCTCTCTCGTCGCAGCCGCGCAGCAGCACCCCGAAGGTCGCATCCGGGTACGCGCTCACCGCGGTCTGGGCGATTCTGGCCAGCGGATACCGTGCGTCCCCTGGTTCCTGGTGGTCGCCGATGCAGAACCCGTTGTCGAGATCGCCGGCAGTTTCGTACAGGTATGGGAAGATGCTCCCGCCAACGTCCTTCAATCCGACGAATGCGGCGATCTTCCCCTCTTCGAAAAGTTTCTTCACATGTTCTCTTACTTGTTCGATCATTTCAAAATCCGCTCGTCCGGGTATCCCGATCTACGCTGAGATTCTGCGTCCGATTCAGCGCGTGGACCGAGGTCGTCATGATTCCTGAGTCTGGACGGACCCACTGGTTTTGCGCAGGGGTGAAGGCCCCAAGGCACGAATCTTGTCCACAAATTCCGTCACCACGTGCGCGAAGCGAGGCCCTTCCGCCGCGGAAACCCACTTGAGCGCAAGGCGCTCGGGATCGATCCCCGAGAACTCCAGAAGTTTCTTCAGGAACGCCATCCTCTTGACCGTCATGTAATTACCGTACAGGTAATGGCAGTCGCCGATGTGTCACCCACCCACAAAGACGCCGTCAGCCCCTTTCTGAAAGGCCTTCAGAATCTGATGGGGACCGACGGTCGCGGAGCAGAGGGTCCGGACCGCACGCAAATTGGGCGGATATTGCAGACGACTGACACCGGCCAGGTCCGCACCCGCGTACGCACACCAGTTGCAGAGGAATCCGACCACGGTCGGTTCAAACTGTTCGCTGGACATTATTACTCCCCGTAAGACAGGTAAATCATCACCAACCCGGACGTTGAAGGTCACACGCTATTGCCGCAGGGTTCATCCTGCCAGGGCCTTCTCGATCTGGGCATAAATCTGGTCACTGGAAAAGCCGTCCAATCGGGCACTTCCCGAAGGACACGTAGCGGCACACCCGCCGCACCCTTTGCAGAGGACCTTGTTCACCTGGCACACGCCACGGTCCTCGAAGAAATTGATCGCGCCGTACGGGCACACTTGCACGCACCCCAGGCAACCGCAGCACGTCTCGGGGCTGATGTCCGCCACGATGCCGCTCGTGTGGAGCGCATCCTTGGAAAGCACCCCCGCGGCTCTCGAGGCCGCGCCAAGACCCTGCGTTATCGCCTCCCTTATGGTGGACGGGAACCGAGCGTTGCCGCACAGATAGATGCCGTCGGTGGCAAAATCGAGCGGCTTCAGCTTCACATGGCCTTCCAGGAAGAAGCCGTTCTCGTTCAACGGCACCTTGAGCATGGTGGAAATCTCGCCCACGTCTTCCTGTGCGATGAGCGGCGTGGAAAGTACTACCAGGTCGGCAGGCATGGAAATCTGTTTTCCCATGCGGAGATGGTACACGTCCACCTTGCCGTCTTCGACAATCGGAGGTTTCTCCGGGTCGAACGTGACGTACCGGACGCCGAGTTCCTTGGACCTCCGGAACATGTCCTCGTTTTCCACTCCGTACATCTGCATGTCGCGATACAGGATCGTGACCGAAGTTGTCGGATCGTTCTCCTTCAAGAGGATCGCGTTCTTGACCGCGGTCATGCAACAGATCCGGGAACAGTACGTTCGTTCCTCACACCGGGAGCCGACGCACTGCACCATCACCACGCTTTTCGGCGTGGCGGCTCCCTGTTTGAGCATAGCCTCCAGCTCGAGGTGGGTCACGACTCTGTCGCCGTTGTATCCCATCAGCCCAGCGGGTTTCAGGACTCGAGCACCCACCGCCACCACGATGACACCGGTCTTGATCTTGTTTTCGTTCCCGTCCGTGGCCGCGGTCACCACGTAGTTGCCGATGTACCCCTCCACCTTCTTGACCGTGGAGTTCGTGCGGATCGCGACCTTCGGATTGTTCTCCAGCCTGCCGATCAGATCGTCGAGCAGTACCGAGGGAGGCTCATGCGTCGGGAGGATCAGGTTGAGGTCGTTGAGCAGGCCGCCCAGTCGATCCTGTTTTTCGATCAGGTCGACCTCGTATCCCATGTTGCCCAGAGCCATCGCGGCCGCCATGCCCGCCACGCCGCCACCGATCACGACGGCCTTGTGAGTCAAGCTCAGCTCGATCCTGTTGAGCGGCCTGAGTCTCGCGGCCTTGGCCACAGCCATAGCGATCTGACCTTTCGCGCGCTCGGTCCCCTTTTCCCCTTCCCGCATGTGAACCCACGAGCACTGATCCCTGATATTGGCCATCTCGAAGAGGTACGGGTTGAGGCCCGCTTCTTCGCAGGCGCTCTGGAACAGTGGCTCATGGGTACGCGGGGTGCATGAGGCCACCACCACCCGGTTGAGGTTCTCGCGAGGGATCGCCTCTTTTATCTCGTTAATTCCGCCCTCGGAACAGGTGTAGAGGTTTTCCTGGACAAAGACCACGTTGTCGAGCGTCTTCGCGTAGTCAACCAGGGTCGGCATCTTGAGGTACCCTGCGATGTTGGAACCGCAGTCGCAAATGAAAACCCCTATACGAACATCCGATGATTTCTGGTCTTTCAATTTAGCCTCTCCGTCTCGTTGGGCACCGGCTCCGCTCCTTGGAGGGTAAGCCCGAATCCCTCGGGATACCGTATCCGCTGGGAAGCGCCTACTAGGCAACCCAGCCTCAGTATTCACGCCGCTACAGGAAAATGCCACCGCCGAAGGCGGTAAAACCGGTTTTTGGGGGGAGGGGTCCGGGGAGGCCTTTCTTGCAGAAAGGGCCTCCCCGACAATTCTCCGCCAAACTCTTCTCTTACACCGCCAGTGCCTGACCTCCGGTCATGACGGTTTCCGCGGCCCTTGCCGCTGCGCTGCTGGCCTGCGCCACCGACTCGGGAATGTCCAGCGGCCCTTGCGCGCACCCGCACGTGAAGATCCCCGGCACATTGGTATCCAACGGTCTGTTGGGATGCGTCCTGACGAAATTGTTGTCGTCCAGATCGAGTCCGAGCAAGTCCGCCACCTTGACGATGCCGCGAGACGCCGAGCACGCGTTGGCGAGGATCACCATGTCCAGCGTCATGGTGGTCACTTTCCGCTGCTCGGTGTCCTCGTACCGGACCACCGGATTCAAGTCTTCGTCCTGCGCGATCTCCGCGATACGGCCGCGCACGTACTGAAGCCCCGAAACCTTGGCCCCACGGACCTTGTATTCCTCGAACCCCTTCCCCACCGTGCGCAGATCCATGTAGAAGACAAACGATTCGGTAGCCGGCTCGTGTTCCTTCGCGATGATGGCTTCCTTGATGGAGTGCATGCAGCAGTAACTGGAACAATACTTGTGGAACCGGAAATCACGTGAGCCCACGCACTGGATGAAGCCAAGCTTCTTCGCGGTGTGGTACTTGTGAACCTGGTGTTCCACCCGTTTCTGTTCTGCCTGCAATGCTTCCAATTCAGTGGGGTCTTCGGACTTTTCAGCCTTCTTGATGAGCTTGGCCAGGTCTTTGAGACGCACTTCGCCTCGCACGGTGGAAGGGCGGCTCAAATGGCCTTTGGTCGGGCCGCCTGCACTGAGGAGCCGCTCCATTTCCAACGAAGAAATCACGTTGGGGAGCTTTCCGTATCCGTATTCGGGGATCTGCGTGGCATCGAACAGCTCGTATCCGGTGGACACGATCACTGCCGCGACATTCAGGTCCACGAATGATTCTTTCTGATCGTAATCCACGGCCTTGGCCTGACATACCTTGGCGCAGACGCCGCATTTCTGGCCCTTCAGCACGCGGCAGTTCTCCGGATCGATGGTGTACACGGACGGGATTCCCTGAGCGTAATCCTTGTAGATCGCCTTCCGATCGTCCAGGCCGAAGTTGAATTCGTTGGGCACCTTGGTCGGGCATTTCTCCGCGCACGCACCACAGGCAGTACACCGGGACTGGTCCACGTACCGCGGCCGTTTGCGCACCTTCACCTTGAAGTCACCCACCTGTCCGGAGAATTCCGTCACTTCGCTGTAAGCCAGCACATTAATTTTTGGATGTCGACCGACATCCAGAAGCTTTGGCGACAGAATTCATATCGTACAGTCGTTGGTAGGAAAAGTCTTGTCCAGCTGGGCCATCTTGCCGCCAATGCTGGGGTTCTTCTCGACCAGGTGCACCTGAATGCCCATCTCGCCCAGATCGAGCGCGGCCTGCATTCCAGCTATCCCACCGCCGATGATCAAAACGTCCTTTGACGCCATACTTCCACCGTCCTTGTTTTGTCCATTCCAGATTCTCTTGGTGCTCTCCCGAGGCGAGTGTCCCTCCTGCCTTCGTCGGGGCCGCCTGAAGGTCACCAAACGGTTCGAGGGAACCGGTTCATACCTTTAAGTGTTGAGCCAGGAGTTCGTTCATGTCACGGATCTTCAGGTCGATCTCCATATCTCGCAGGGCGCAGTTCAGATGGAGCCGACACTTGGGACATGCGGTCACCAGTGTCTCGGCGCCGACAGCCAAGGCCTCGGTGAGGCGCTCCTTCTGAATGGCTTTGGAGCAGCTCGAACAGTTCATCCACGCGCTGGTGCCGCAGCAAAGGGCGCTTTCCCGGTTGTGTTCCATCTCGCGTAACGCGATGCCGGGCAACCCCTGGAGGAGAGCCCTCGGAGCGTCTATGATCCCGGCCTGACGCGCCAGGCGGCACGGATCGTGATAGGTGAGTACTCCCTCGAAGGGCTCGAAACTCAGCGCTCCCGCTTGCAGTTTGTCCTGGAGCAGCTCGTAGAAGTGGACGATCTCGAGATTCATGTCGCTGACTACCTCGGGATAGTACTTCTTGAACGTCAGGTACCCTTCGGGGCACTGGAACACCACCCGACGAGCGCCGAGCTTCTTGATCAACGCGACGTTGCGTGCTGCCAGCTTGGCAAAATTTTCCCGGTCGCCGTTCCAGAGAAGGTCATGGCCGCAACAGCGTTCGTCGTCGTGGACAACCGGTTCGATCCCGACGGCGTTGAGCAGTTTCAGGACACCCTTTGGGCCATCCATGGCGTCTACGCCCCAGTCGTCGTGGAACTCCACATCGAAAAACGGAGCACACCCCACGAAGTAGTACGTGTCGCCCGTTTCTGCTACCCGCCCTACTTCCCTGGCCCACGCGGTCTTGCTCTGCTTCACGTCGAGGGTTTGAAGCCTCATGATGGTCTGGAAGAGCCCGCGATGCGCCGGAACTCCGCCTTTACCCTGTCGCACGGCCTCTTCACGCACCATGCGGACGAACTCCGGGTAGTCGATCTTGGACGGGCAGCGGCTGCTGCACTGACCACACGAGAGACAGGACCAGATATTGACGTCCTCGAGAGGATTTTCTTCCTGCTCCATCAGGGTTTTCTCCACCATCAACCGTGGGGAAAAATCCGGTGTGACGCGGGAAACAGGGCAGCTCCCCGTGCAGATTCCGCAGTCGAGGCAATAGTACGCCTGTGTATGTTGAACGATTTCCGGTAAATTCATGCCGCGGTCTCCCTTTTCATAAGGGGGTTCCTTCCCAGCTTGCGAATTTCTTCGGTGAACTCCCGGATCACCTCGGCAAACCGCGTCCCTTCGGACGCGGAGACCCACTCCCTTCTCAGGCGGGTCTCCTCCAGGCCGAGGAGCTTCAGGATCTTCCGGGTCTTGTCGATGACCTTCTGAGCTTTTTCATTACCTTCCAGGTAATGACATTCTCCGAGGTGTCAACCGGTGACCAGGACGGCGTCGGCGCCTTTCTCAAAGGCCTTCAAGATGTACGAAGGCGCCAGCATGCCCGAACACATCAGCCGGATGAGACGGATACTGGGCGGGTACTGGAGACGACTGACACCTGCCAGGTCTGCTCCGGCGTACGAACACCAGTTGCACGCGAACGCAATGATTTTGGGGTCGAATTGTTCAGTCATAATCACTCCACAAGAAGGAGGTTATCGGGTCGAGTGAAATCGAGTTCCGCATTCTCACCGCGGATTCATGCCATGGCAGCGTCTATCATTTCTCCGATCTGATCGTCCTTGAAATGACGGACCGCTGCCGCGCCGGTCGGGCAGGCCACCCCGCACGCGCCGCAACCCTTGCAAAGGGCCGGGTTGACGGTCGACTTGAACACGCCGGGCGCGATCTCTTTCAGCTCAGGCGCATGGAACGGGCAGACGTCCACGCATCGGCCGCAGCCTCTGCACAGGTCCTCATCCACGACCGAAACCATCCCCGGCGCTTCCACGTAGCCGCGAGCGAGCACCGCTGCCGCATGAGATCCGGCTGCCTCGGCCTGGGCTATGGTTTCATCCAGGGGCTTCGGATAGTGAGCGAGCCCAGCCAGAAATACACCGTCTGTGGCAAAATCCACCGGTCTGAGCTTCATGTGTGCTTCGAGGAAGTAGCCGTCTTCGTTGGTGGAGATCTTGTACATCCTGGCCAGTTCCTTGTTGTATTCGTCGGGCACGATGGCCGCGGCCAGCACGAGGCTGTCGGCCTGGATCGTCAGGGTCTCGGCCAGAGTAAGATCCTTCACGGTGACGACGATCTTTTGGCTCACGTCCACCGCGGGAGGAGCCTCCGGTTCGTAGCGGACAAAGAGCACGCCGAGGCGCCGCGCCTTTTCGTAATACGGCTCGTTGAGGCCGAAGGTGCGAATATCTCTATAGAGGACGTACACCTGGGCCGCGGGATCGGCTTCCTTAAGCGCTATTGCATCCTGGACCGCGTGGTTGCAGCAGACTTTGCTGCACCAGGGCCGCTCCTGACACCTGGACCCCACGCACTGAATGAACACGGTGGTGCCCGCCTTCAGCACGTCAGGATTTCCTGCGGCCATGGCTTCATTCATTTCGAGCTGTGTCCTGATGCGCGGGTCTGTCCCATAGCCGTACAGGTCGGGCTTCCATTCGCTCGCGCCGGTGGCGACCACGACCACGCCATGCTCGACCTCCAGCGGGGTGCTGCCGTTCTCGCTGATGGTGGTCTTGAAGTTCCCGATGAAGCCTTGAACGTCCTCGATTTTCGCCTTGAAGTGGACCTGGATCTTGGCATGGGACGTAACTTTCCCGATCAACTGCTTCAGGAATGCATGAATCTCCTCACCCTTGATCGTGCGGTGTAATCGCCAGGCGTTGCCTCCCAATCTTTCGGTGGCCTCGATCAGATGCACGGGAAATCCCTGGTCCGCGAGGTTCAAGGCGGAACCCATCCCCGCAACGCCGCCTCCGATGACGAGCGCCGCCTCAACCATCGGCAACTGCTGATCCTGCACCGATTCCAGAATGCGGGAACGTGCCAACGCCATTCTGATCAGGTCTACCGCCTTGTCGGTGGCCTTTTCCTTTTCCTGCATATGCACCCAGGAGCAGTGCTCGCGAATATTGGCCATCTCGACGAGGTACTTGTTCAGCCCTGCTTCACGGGCGGTTTCCTGGAACAACGGCAAGTGGGTGCGCGGGGTGCACGACGCGACGATGATGCGATTGAGACTGTAATCCTCGATAAGTTTCTTTATCGCGGTCTGTGCATCCTGCGAACAGGTAAAGAGATTCTCGCCCGCGTAGGCCACGCCGGGTAGGTCTTTGACCCGTTCCACCACCTCGGGAACGTTGACGGTCGAGGCAATGTTGATCCCGCACCGGCAGACGAAGACACCGATTCGCGGGTCCTGTGCTGTGAAGTCCTTTTCCGCGGGGAGCTCCTTCTTCACCGTGAGCGTGTTCCGCTGGTCCGCCAACATGCGAACCGCAACGCCCGCGGCGGCAGAAGCCTCCATAACGGTTTGCGGGATGTCTTTCGGGGCCTGAAATGCGCCGGCCACATAGATTCCCGGCCTGGAAGTCTGCACCGGATCGAATGTTCCGGTCTCGCAGAAGTGGTTCGCGTCCAGGTCGACCTTCAGCATTTTGGCCACATCCAGAGTGGAATCGGTGGGCTTGATCCCCGCGGCCAAGACCACCAGGTCGAAGGTCTCCGTCAAGAGACGGTTGTCCTGGTCGAGGAACGTGATGTCGAGATTGCGGGTCAACGGGTCTTCCACCACTCGGCTTACCATGGACCGAATGAACCTCACCCCGGACTGTGACTTGGCCCGTTCGTAGTATTTGTCGAAATCCTTTCCGTACGCCCGTATGTCCATGAAAAAGATGGTCGGTTCGATGTGGGAGTCGTGTTCCCGTGCGATGATCGCTTCCTTGATGGATGCCATACAGCATACGGAACTGCAATGCGGCATTCCCTTCCTGGGGTCACGGGAGCCGACGCACTGAATCCAGGCGATCTTTCGCGGATGCTGTCCGTCTGACGGCCGTTTTACCTCACCCTCGAAGGGTCCCGACGCGCTGAGGATCCGCTCCATCTCGAGGTTGGTCACCACGTTCGGCATCCGGCCGTACCCGTACTCGGAGATCCTGGCCACCGGGAAGGGTTCGTATCCCGGCGTCAGGATCACTGCGCCGACCTCGATCTCGACGATCTTGTCTTCTTGCTTGTAGTCGACTGCGCCGGCGGGGCATACCTTCTGGCATACGCCGCATTTCTTTCCCTGGAATACCCGGCAATGCTCGGTGTCGATGGTGAAGACCGATGGGATGCCCTGCGCGTAATCCTTGTAAATCGCCTTCCGCACATCGTGGCCGAAGTTGTATTCGTTTGGCACCTTGGTCGGGCACTTCTGAGCGCAGGTACCGCAGGAAGTGCATTTCGCCGGGTCCACGAAACGGGCCTTCTGGCGCACCGTCACCCGAAAGTTCCCGGGTTCGCCTTCAATCCCCTCCAGTTTGCTGTACGCGAGAATCTCGATGTTGGGGTTTTGCGCGAGGGTCTGCAGTTTCGGCGAAAAGATGCAGGCAGAACAGTCATTGGTGGGGAAGGTCTTGTCCAGTTGCGCCATGACTCCCCCGATGCACGGCTTTTCCTCCACCAGATAGACCCGGAATCCCGCGTCGGCGAGGTCAAGGGACGCTTGAACGCCACCGATGCCTCCTCCGAGGGTCAATACTGCTCCGATCTTGTTGTCAATCATCGTCCAACTCCTGCGTCTGTTCGGTCAAAAAGAATTCGCCACGCTTCCTGTGAAATTATCGCTTATATCAAGTGCTTGACGGCCAGGACTCCGTCGGGCGAGACCATGTGCTTCCTGAACCACGCCCGGGTCCCTGGGGTCTGGAGTGCAACCCCCATGAGTTCCGTGAGGAACAAGACGGGAATGCCATACAGTTTGCCGGACTCGTGTGAGACATCGCCTTGCCTCGTGTCGAGGTTGGCCTGGCACATGGGGCAGAAGGTGACAATAGCGTCCGCTTCTACCAGTAGCGCCATATCCAGCAGCCTCCGCGTGAGCTTGATCACCAGGTCCTTGCGGGTCAAGGCAAGGGAGCCTCCGCAGCAATCGGTCTTGCACGGCCACGAAACGACCTGCGCGCCCATGTCTTCAAGGACGTTATCCATCTGAACGGGATTTTCCGCGTCCGCGGGTTCGACTACGTCTGGAGGACGCACCGCGTAGCATCCATAATAGGGTACGACTCTGAGGCCTGCAAGGGGTTTAACGACTTGTTGTCTCAAGCGCCTGCGCAGTTCCTGGAGACCGAACATGTCCATACCGGACATGACCTTGATACGCCCTGTAAACGGAAAGCGGGCTTGCAGCTCCTTTTCTTTCACAAGCCGCATGGCCGCGGACTTCATCCGCACGTGGCACCCGGCACAAGGGGCCACCACGTCTCTGCCGAGACGTTCCGCGATAACGAGGTCTTTAGCCGGAAGGGCGGTTTCCAGGTATCCGTCCACCATGTGGGCTGACGACGCGCCGCAGCACGTCCAGTCGGGAATTTCGTGGAGGGAAACCTCAAGCTTCTCCGAGACGGTCCTGAAAGATTCGTCCAGCTCCCGGGCCGAGCCCTTCAGGGTGCATCCGGGGTAGTAGCTGAATTCCATAGGGAACCTCTCGCCAGCATCCAACCGCTCACCTCCCCAAGGCGAGCACCGGGCCGGCAAAAGCAATAAAACCAGTATACTACCAGCGGCCGCGGCACCGCAGACCACTTTCTCCGCTCTGGGCTTGCGGCCACATTCATGTATGACCTTCCGCGAGCGGTGAAATGCTACCGCTCCTCGTCGGAGAAACGGACTTCCACGACGCCAGATTCTCACGGGTAGTCGTGCGCGATGGGTGGTCTTTTGCGCGGTCGGAAGTGACAACTTCCGTTTGATATTAGCCGTCCGGGCGCGCCATGTCAAGGGGCGAGTAGGAGATCATGGGCACCGATGATAGCGGTGTCCTCAGCAAGTTCCTGCTCATCGCGTAACTACATGCTGAACGGGCTCGTATTCATTCACCGGCCCAGGGCTGCTTGAGCGGTCAACCCAGACCATCAAAAGGAGGGTTCGTTCTCCGTCATTCCGACGGAGGCCGGAATCCAGGTCTTTCCATCCCGCGAGACGCCGGAATGGATCCCGGCCTCCGCCAGGGTGACGACGCGGGGCCGGAGAATTGTCTTTGGTTCACGGTATTGCGGTGATGCCCTCGGACAACTCCGGGCTTACAGGCGCTCTCAGAAATTCCTTGACAGAGAGGGATGCACCGATTTAGATGCCATGACACCGGAAGTTTTGTGCGTCGGACAATGTGGGAACCGGTTTGGTGCAACAGTTTCGTCCACGCACGCTCTCCCACGCACCGCTTATGCGGTCGGGAGCCGCTTTCAATGGGCAGGTGATTCATGGCTTCCATAGCTGGCCTCTGTTGGACCGCCGCAGAAGACCTCTTCCGAGACCTGGACCTGGACGAACTGTACATGAGGCAAATAGCGGCGCTGGACTTGCGTGACAATCGCGACTATCCCTATGCCGTCGTGATATTCACCGGGAAAATTACCCTCAGAATCAGTCTGGGTACCACCCTCGCCCGTGACCAGAGGACCGGGGCGCTGTCCGGACATTCCCGGCGCTCTCTCGACGGGAAGAAGCTCCTTTCGGGACGTCCTGCGAAGGAGTCTTCGGAGTGAGGTCCTTCGATCTGGCGGGCCTGGCGCGCAGTCAGGGCGGAGAGTACGTACTGGGCAAGAAAGATCTCCATTCCGACGCCTGCTATATGGTGTATGGACGTCTCGATCCGGATGGATCCGCACGGCCGGTCAAGCCTGGGATAGGGTATGAAGAGATCCTCTGCGCTATTGACGGACCGTTGATCATGCACACGGATCGGGGCGAGACCGTGCTGGAACGCGGTCACGCGGTGCACGTTCGTGAGGACGAAAGCTTTGCCATAGCCA
This sequence comes from Desulfomonile tiedjei, assembly GCA_016218715.1. GTDB lineage: Bacteria > Desulfobacterota > Desulfomonilia > Desulfomonilales > Desulfomonilaceae > JACRDG01. Next base: position 107,399 of record JACRDG010000048.1, read on the forward strand.
ACCGTTCCGATCGGCCGGTTGTGTACGTTCTGGCCGGTGCCGCGGCAGCGCGCGATGAAACGGTGACCGTTCACGGGAACAAGCGCATTCCTCTGAAATGACGATGGGTGGCTCAGGTGAAAAGATCGCTGGATAGAGCGATAACCGAGAATCAGATCTGATTGGATAGCCAGAGATCCCGGAACGTACTTTCATGCGTCCACATCGAAGGTGACATCTGATTCGGGACTGGAAACTGGTCTTCCGACCTGATATCCTGCAGTCAAGGGCTTTCGTGGGGCCTGCCACTACTGTGGCTCGAGAAGCCACGATCGCCTCTCGAATGGATTCATACCCGACACACCCCTCTGTGCCTGAGTGGTGGAATTGGTAGACACAAGGGACTTAAAATCCCTTGGGGTTCGCCCCGTGACGGTTCGAGTCCGTCCTCAGGCACCACCTTCCTGCGTGGCTCAAACGTCGATTGTTGATCGTTGGATTTCGTTCTGCGGGGATTGAGGCGGCTCTGCGCCTGCTGGGCAACTGAGCCTCCATGCCACCCCCATCGTAATGTAAGGCAGTTGCCTGCCCCGGTGAACGACTACAATAGCCGTTTGTACTGTGTTCCGACTCTCTCGTGGGATCATAGAAGCGTTGCCCCTGCGATCGGCATCCGTGGGCAAAGCTTTTCTCATCCCGAAAAGGGAACGGGGTACGCGCGGTAGTGTCCTTGTACATAGATTCAATGTGTAATCCATGTGAGGACGAACAAAAAAGGAGCCAATAAGACAAAATGTTTTTGCATTCAACGGCGCAGCATGTTATTCAAGTGTTCGAGATCCCATGAGCACATAGTATCCCCGTTCTTACATTCGACTATCGCCGGAGAGCGAAATCGTAGCCCACGTTCAGAAGGAGACCGGAATGAAGAAGGAAGCTCGTATTCAGGCCGAGAAATTGTATCTCAAACAGGGAGGCAAAGTCACCAATCGGGAGATAGCGAAAGCGGTCAAGGTCAATGCGCTGACAGTTGGCCGCTGGAAACGCGACGACGACTGGGAGACCAAGCTGAAAGACATGGAACAAAAACCAGTCAAAGAAGTGGTTGCAGTGACCGTGCGCAAAAAGGCCGCTCGGGACAAGGCCCTGAAACAGTACCTGGATGCCGGCGGTAATATCACGAACAAAGACCTGGCCAGAAAAGTAGGGGTAAGTCCGGCCACGATCAGCAAGTGGAAAGAGCAGGACGGCTGGCTCACCCAGATCGTCGCGCCCGTGGAAGCGCCGGAGCCGGAGCCGGAAGTCAAGGAAAGGGAGACTCCCGACCTGGATATCGGCGAGCTGGCTTCGCCTGAACAGATTCTTGAGATCAACCGCAGGATAGACGAACTCCTCAAGAGAGATTATCTTACCTCAGGCGAACTCGCGGATGTTGCTGAAGCCAAGAGCGATCTATTGGAGGCGGTACAAACGTATCTGGCTATCGTTCGAGAAGTGGGGGAAATGAGCAGCGGAAGTTGAGCAAGCCACGGTTTGCACGCTCTCTGCATGGGATTTCGTGATGATCCCCCCTGGTACGAATCTCCATATCTACGAAATAAGAGGGGACATCGGGACGCCGCTTCCGCCCCCTCCAGCCTCATTCATCGGAATCTGGAACGAGGAAGAACTGTGGTATCTCTTCTTCACCAGGCCCGAGAATGATTACGTGGCCGCGCTGAGTTCTCAATTCGGATCGGAACTCGGTTCGCATCACGAGATGAAGTACGAGGACTGGCAGACGGGCCTCCCTCCCGAAGGGATCTCCGTTGGAGGCGTACGCTTCGTCGCGCCCAATGGCCGGGCAGGGCCGGAACGGACTATTATTCTTGACCCTACGGTTGTTTTCGGAGACGGCAATCACCCGACGACCCTGTGCTGCTTGAGGTTCCTGGAGCAGATCCTGCGATCGCGCGTGGTTGGTTCCATGCTCGACCTGGGAACCGGCACAGGGATCCTTGCCCTTGCGGCTGCGGCCATGGGGGTGAAGCATGTGTTGGCTGCGGATCGAAATTACTTGGCGGTCGATACGACCCGGCGGAATGTGGAAGTAAATTCCTTGTCCTCGGTGATCCGCGTCGAACTCGGTGAAGCGAGGCTCTTTGTGGACAAACCCTTCGACCTGGTGGCCGCGAACTTGCCCTTCCAAGTCTTGCGTGATGTGCTCGCGAGAGACGGGGCGTCGCGCCACAAGTGGTGGATCGTTTCCGGGATACATCAGGAACAGGCAGAGGTCCTCAAGGAGCTTTTCCGCGAGCAAGGCCACGAAATTCAGGCCGAACGCTCTCATCGACCCTGGGTCACGTTCATCACGGAAAATATTCGTCGCCGGCCCTCGTGAAGCACCGTACCAACTGAAGGAGTATGCTTGATGAGCAATGTTTTCGGTGGGCCGCCGGCCGAGGGAGCCTGGATCACGTTAACGGAGACCGGTGCCCTGAATGTCCCCGTCCACCCGATAATCGGATTTATTGAGGGGGATGGAGTAGGACCCGATCTCTGGGCCGCGTGCCGTCCCGTATTCGACTCGGCCGTACAGAAGGCGTTTGGCGGATCCCGGACCATTTCCTGGTGGGAGCTTGCTGCGGGAGAGAAATCGCTTGCAGCGTGTGGAGAACACCTACCCCAGCAAACCTTCGAGGCCATCAAACAGGCGGTGGTCGTGATCAAGGGACCGTTGACCACACCGGTGGGGGGCGGCTTTCGCAGCCTCAACGTGACCTTGCGACAGCAATTGGACCTCTACGCGTGCGTTCGCCCGGTGCGATACATTCCGGGAACACCGTCACCGATGAAACGCCCTGGCGACGTGGACATGGTTATTTTTCGCGAGAACACCGAGGACGTTTATGCCGGCATTGAATGGAAATCAGGAACTCCCGACGCCCACCGACTCATCGACTTCCTCGAGACTAATATGGGCGTGCGCGTGGACCCAACTTCGGGCATCGGCATAAAGCCGATAAGCCCCCATGCTACCAAGAGACTCGTGCGCCGTGCGCTCCGCTATGCGTTGGAGCATGGACGAAGACGCGTCACTATCGTCCACAAAGGGAATATTATGAAGTTCACCGAAGGAGCCTTCCGGGACTGGGGCTACCAAGTGGCCGCTGAAGAGTATTCGGACCGGATTGTCACCGAAAAGGCTCTGTCCGAGGATTTCCACGGAAAGTTGCCCAACGGTAAAGTGCTCCTGAACGACCGTATTGCGGATTCGATGTTTCAGCAGGCCCTCTTGCGTCCAAAGGATTACGAGGTGCTCGCGTTGCCGAACCTGAACGGGGATTATCTCTCCGACGCCCTTGCGGCTCAGGTGGGGGGGATCGGGATGGCTCCCGGCGCGAACATAGGGGATGCTTGCGCGATATTCGAGGCAACCCACGGCAGCGCTCCCAAGTATGCCGGCCAGGACAAGGTGAACCCCGGGTCTTTGCTCCTTTCCGGAGCGATGATGCTGGAACACCTCGGATGGGGCGAGGCCGCCGCGCTGATCGTCCAGGGGATCGAGGCTGCCATCCAGGCAGGAATCGTGACGTACGACCTGGCACGCTTGATGTCCGGGGCACAAGAGGTCTCGTGCTCCGGGTTCGCCAGAGCCGTCGTCGAGCGCATGCCGATTGCGACTTGATTGGGCGGCCATGAGTGAAGATCTTCGCGAGTTTCCATAGGTTAGGGCCTTATGGGTGCGGCGACGGGGGAGGAACTGCGAAAAAAGCTTGACTCGGACGTTTCGTTGTGAATAAGCTCCAGGCTCCGCCGCGCCGGATTTCATTCTTTGCTTGGAGTGCATGGAGGGTTAAGGGCGCCCCGTTCCTGGGCCTTATTTCCGGTTTGCGGTGTTCCCAGGTTCGGGGCCATACACCTGCCAATCAAGCGTCCCACCCAGAGGGGTAGCCCGTGATCATAACGCGTACGCCCCTGCGCATCAGCTTCTGCGGGGGCGGCACCGATCTGCCTTCTTATTACTCGAAACAGCAAGGTGCCGTGGTGAGCACCACGGCGAACAAGTACATTTACATCACCATCAACAGACTGACCCCCTACTTTCAACACCGAATTCTGCTCAAGTATTCCCAGACCGAGCTTGTCGATTCTGTCGAGGAGATTCATCACCCGATCATCCGTGAGGCCATGAAGATGACCGGGGTGCTGGGTCGCGTGGAAATCACCTCTATGGCCGACATACCCGCGGGGACCGGGCTGGGTTCGTCCAGCTCCTATGCAGTAGCGCTGCTGCACGCGCTGCACACCTTCAAAGGGGAGTACGTGTCGGCAGGGCAGCTCGCGCGCGAGGCCTGCGAAATTGAAATCGACAGACTGGGCGACCCCATCGGAAAACAGGACCAGTATATCGCCGCGTATGGCGGAGTTTGCCACATACGTTTCAATCCCGACGAATCCGTGTTCGTAGATCCCGTCATCTGCTCGTATGAGACCAAAAGGGCGCTGGAGGAGAATCTCCTGATGTTCTACACGGGTATGACCCGGAGGGCGGGAGATATTCTGGAGGTTCAGCGGGCAACTACCGAGCAGAAGATGGAGGCCCTCACGCAAATGAGGACCCTCTGTTCGGAAGTGTTGGAAGTCCTAAGGCAAGGAAAGTCCCTCAACAGCTTCGGAGAGATCCTCCACGAAGGATGGCGCCTCAAACGGAGCCTGGTGGATACCATTAGCAACAATTCGATCGATGACCATTACGAGGCCGCGCGCAAAGCCGGCGCGATTGGCGGTAAGCTTCTCGGGGCAGGTGGAGGAGGATTTCTCCTGTTCTACGTGGAGAAACAGAATCACGGCCGGGTGCGACAAGCGTTGGAAGATCTTCAGGAACTCCCCTTCCTGTTCGAACCGCAAGGGAGCAAGGTCATCTACATTTCGGACGAAGTATACGGGTGACGGCGCTGCCGGCCTTGGACTCGGGCCGTGACCGTCAACCACGTCGCCGTTGCGCAGGTGCAATTCTGTGAATTGCTCCGAGCCTCTCCATCGCACTCCACACGAAGCTCTCGCCCTGGTCGAGGACCCTTTCCAGCGAGGAACCGGCGCGCCACTCGGGCACAAGGAAGTTCCCCACCACAAGCGTCAGATGCCCCGGCCTTCGGCGCTTCCCTGAGTCGTCGTACCTGCCGGATAGGGGGGGGTCTGTTTCGAACGAGGCCCCGACGATTCGATCATTCGCTTTTCAATAGGTAACGTTCGCGAGCGTGCCAAGGGCTTTTCCTGGGAGGTCCCCTCCGCTACGAACGGCACGGCCTGACTGCGCTTCGGAGACCTCCCAGGAGCGCCCATCGGCGGTACCACTTCTTGAATCGCGAATTGGTATCAGGCCATATCCACCCATTCCGGCGTTCGTTCCCCTACGAAGAAGACCTCCACGTGTTCCGGCGCTGCCAGAAGTTCGTCCATGCGAGCGTGGAATTTTTTCCTATTGCTGTCGTTCAGCCATTCTTCCCAGCGCTTCCGGCTGTTCCACGTGCTGATCACCACGACCTTGTTCGGCTCGTCCGCCGAGACGAGAGTCTGGCCCGATACGTACCCTTTGCAGAGTGTGGCCTCGGCCCGGAGTTTCATGAGGAACGCGTTAGCTGCCTCGATTTTATCGGGCTTGAATCTCCTGGTGATAAGAACCTTCACGGCCATCGCAATGCCCCCTTTCTCGCGTGACAGTTGCCGTTCCACGAACACTTTGCCTACCGGGTATAATAATACATTTCCGTCCTCGTGTGACAGAACAAAACGGCAGGAACTCGCTGAAAGGAGATTACATGGGGGTTGGAAACGAATGCGGGAAAACGGGGTTAAAGCTTGCCCGAAGAATTCATGATTCTCTGGTAGAGCTTTTCCACAATTTCATCGACTAACTTGTCCATGAGTTCTGCGGAGAGTCTCGCGACGACCTTGCCCACAACTTCGTCGGCAAACGTCTCGCTCGATTCCTCGGCCATGACTTCGACGGTTTCCGCAGTGGACTCCTCTTTCACATCTGCGGAGGCGGCGGTGGTGACTTCGATGGTCAGCTCGCGAGGCGGCTGCGCGATAGCCGGGGAGGCGGCAGCCTGAGCACGCGCGACCGTGCTTTCGGCCACTTTGGTCTCAAGGTATGAGGCCACCTCTTCGTGATCGTATCCCGCGGCCTCCTCGAATTGAGATGCCGAGAGCTCGTCTTCCGGGACTGTTTCCTCGGCCTCCGCCACAGCCGCCCCCACACTACGTGCAGCGGACCGGGGAAACATGCTCACCAATTTCAGGTCCTCGAACTCCTCGAGATCATAACGAAACTCTGAATTGAGATACTTGATTCCGCACTTCACCACACTGGAAGAAAACTTGCAATTGTATGTTTCCGGCAGTCTGAGCATGGAATCCATGCCGATCGGCTTCTCGCACAGAAAGTACGTGTTGATGGTGGTGAGCACCCGTTCAACACGGTTCGGATCACCGATTTCCCGCACTTTCTTGAGCAACCAGTAGAGATGCACCCCCCAGCCTGATTCGACGACAATCGATGGCGGCAGAGGAAAGCTTCTGACTGCCTTGGCAGCATAACTCATGTCGGAGAAATAGGAACTCTTGCCCGAAAAGCCGTCGGAATTTAGGTCGAGCCCGGCCCAGAGTGCGACCATATAGCGGATGTTCCATTTCTCGGGCTTCATGTTTTCATGAGGGCAAACGCCAAAGAACACGTGTTGATTATCCTGATAGACTTCTTTGGCAAGTGTTTCGAGCTTGGGAAAGTATCGGGTGCTGACTTTCCGGTCATGGGGCCGCAGGGTCATAACGCGAATGAAGCCGTCGCGAATGGAGAGATACTCCCCGAACAGCGCTTCCAAGAAATCTTTCCGAGAGGACTTGTTGTTCATGAGTGAGCCACAATGGCATCTAAGGACATTAGTGCGAAATTTATTCTATTTTCTCCCAACAAGAAAGTCAACAAAATAACCTTTACAGCCGATCGGCGGAATCGTTCGCCTGCCTTGAGGTGGCTCTGCGCCAGTTGAGGATGGATTGGCAGCCCGTCTCCTCATCCAAATCTCTCCCATCGTGATTTCGAGGGACTGCGTTTGTCTCGGGGAACTGCCGGGATCGACGCTCCCGATTGGTCTCTGGAGGGAAGATCCTGCGGCGGTCGTTGCGTCACGCGAAAAAGTCTGCCAGCACCCTGAACAACAGTACGGCAAAACCAAGTGCCACTATTCCGTGCGGAACATATTCACGCAGAGACTCTGCCAGAGAAATCTGGCTGCCGCGGCTGAGTTTCCATGATACTACCAGGGTGCCCAGGACGCCTATCACTATGAGTAGTCGCTGCAGGAAGAGCGTCCAGGCAGGAGGAATGGTGATCACGAGTTGCTGGAACAACTCGAAGTGGAATGTCTGCCACAGCAGGATGGGAAAGTACACTCCCAGATGAATGAAATAATAGAGATGAAAAGCCATATAACCGGACAGCACCAGCGGAAGCAGCGCCAGACCGTAGCGGGCCAAATTTTCACGGGCCGTTTCGCCGGAAGAGCGGGATGAAATGACCGAAGCGACTATTACGAGTCCGTTGGCCCCCACCACCACCAGCAGAAAGAACAGGCTGAACCGCACGATCTCGGGGAGCATCCCCGCGTAAGCGAACCACGCATCGTACGTCCGTGAGTGACGGAGGAGGTCGCTCAGGAGTCCGCCCAACATACTGACCACCAACACCGCTGTGATCGCCCCGGTCTGCTTCATCTCCCACAGTTCGCTTCCCGGTACTCTCACGTTGAGGTTTATTGCTGCGTACGGACAATTCTTTATGCAGTTCGCGCACATTTTGCAGAACCGGTTGCTGCGGATCGAAGGGGCCACTTGACCGAACGGGCAGCCTTCCCGCTCCGCGGTTCCGGTGAAGCACTCGTTGGACGTGCATTGCGTCGAGCACAGGTTTCGGTCGGCTCGTAATTCGAATGGGGAGACCTTGGCAAACACCCCCATCATTCCGCCCAGAGGACACAAGTACCGACACCACGACTGACGCTCGAAAATCACCGATACCACCGCGGCCAGCAGAAGAATCGTCAGCAGCAATAGGCCTGTGTTGAAAGGTGAGCTTCTCATGTTGGTAGCCGTCTCAAGCCAGATGATGAAAAGAGCGGAACCCGCGATAATGAGATCGCTGTGATGCTTGAGAGACGGAGGAAAAGGAATTTCCAACGCCAGGATCTTCTTGGCTAAGTGGCTCAAGGTCCCCATAGGGCATATGGAACACCAGAACCGGGCCCAGAGGAAGGAGCCGAAGACCATGGTGGGCCACCCAATCGCCCAACTGAACAGGCCGCCGGGGTTCTGCATGGGATCCGCCGGCCCCAAGAAGAGCAAGACTACCAGAATGAAGAAGAACGGAGCCGCGGCGCTCTGAAAGATGGCAGGAAACAGCGGGCTCTTGAGCGCTCGCCTCAGAGCCGGAACCTGCATCAGGTTTATCTTCCCCTCCGGCTCTACGCTTCTCAGGTCGAAGTAGACGTGATTAGGCCGTATGTAGCCGTCATCGGAGAGGAGGACCGCTCGTTTGAGGGTCGTGGCAAGTTCCCGATCATTCCCCGGCCACGAATAGCTCACGAGAACCTTGACCGTCTCTTTGGGGAGTCGCCGTGCATCCTTGTGAAGCTCTTGACAGTAATGGTTCACATAGTGCTCGGCCAGCAAAGGAATCTCTTTCTTGCGCTTGCGCAAGGGAGGGATGACAAGGGAATTCGTCAGCAGCCAGGAAAGGAGCGGATGCTTTTCTGCGGAGATTTCCGAAGCATCCAGGTTCGTCGTCCCGATCAGCCGAAAATCGATGTTCTGCAGACTGCTGCCGCCCACACGACGGAAGACTCCCGTCTTGAGCGCGTCGAGGAGCCGCGTCTGCATTACCGGCGTCAACTGTTCCACTCCCTTGACAAGCAGCGTTCCTTCCTCGGTCAACTCGAGGTAGCCCGGGGTCTCGATGATGGACTTCCCGTCTTCGCTGCGCGTCTCTGAGCCGAAGAATAGGTGCATCTGTCGTTCGGTCGCATCCGCGGCCGGTTCGGGGAGTTCGCAGTAATCGCCGACCGCGACTGTCTCACCGACCGGCCCCACGAGGTCCAGGTACAGGAAAACCCTCTTGTGAAACGGGCTCATGCCGTACAGGGCGTGAGCGAGAAACTCCTTACCCACGCCGGTCTCACCACCGACGAGCACGTGCACGTCCGACTGCGCAAGTTGGTCCAGCGTTGTCTTGACCCGGCGTCGCACCGTTTCGCTGACGAAGTAATCAGGGAAGAGGTGTTCCTGACGGCTGATGAGGTTCTGGAGGGCTCGCTTCTTCTTGAGCTTCTTGTACACGCTCCAGTCGAGCCGTATTACCTTGCGTGCCAGGTTCTTTAGGACGCTGATCGCGCAGTCCGGCGACTCCCGAAGCAACTCCCCGAATTTTTCCCCGGGGATTTCAAGAACCCCACAGGCTTCAGCCGCCCGGACCGCGAAATTCTCCGGTGCAGGGCGCCCGGTGAAATAGCTCACCTCACCGATGAGGTCGCCGGAAGTGATGGTTTCTACCGGGATCTCCTGGCCGTCACGTTCCAGGAAGACCACCGAAGCCCTTCCGGTGATCAGCAGACGGATCGTGTCTCCGCTGTCACCGGGCCGGACGATGAAATGGCCTGCAGCGTACTCGGTGAGCGAGCCTTTGTTCCAGAGTGCGTTTCGGACAGGCTCGGGGAGTTCTGCCAACGCGGTCGGTTCAGGCTCGCTGAAGGAAGTTTCGGATGTGGAGTCAGTCATGTTTCGAGGGTTCTGGCTCGGCCGCCGACTTTCTGCACAGGTATCCGGGCCGGCGTATGGATAACAGTCTAGCGCTCCCCACAAGGTTCTGTCAATGTTCCGGGATCTTGGGTCACTCAGGTGAGGTCTGATGCCGCTTCGCGTTCTCCAAGGGCTCGGCGCAGACAGCGGCCGGCCCTACTGAACATCCAGGAGCAGGGACCCCAAGGGAGACACCGTACTTGCGAAAAGGTGTACTGAGTCTCTGCCACAGAGGTCAGATGAAGCGAATAGTTCCGTCTTTGATCTCGCAGATCTTGTCTGCCGTCTTCTGCACGAAATCTTTGTCGTGGGAGATTAGGATGTAGGAGAGATTCGACTCCCGGAGGATTTCAACGAGTCGCTGGGTCGTTTCTTCGTCCAGACCGGTGGTGGGCTCGTCCAGGACCAGCAATTCCGGCTCCATGGCCAGCACGGTGGCCAAAGATACCAGGCGCTTCTCGCCGCCGGAGAGTTGATAGGTGAGTCGCTCTTCAAATCCCTCGAGCTGCAGCGACTCGAGCGTGCGGGCGACGATCTGTTTAGCCTCGTCGGGGCTTTTGCCGAGATTCAAGGGGCCGAACGCCACATCCTCCAGGACCGTCGGGCAGAAGAGCTGATCGTCGGCATCCTGGAACAGGAATCCGATCCGGCCGCGGATTTCTGCAAAATCCCCTTCAACCTTCCGTTGCTTGCCGAAGATCTCCACCTCACCCGATTCCGGTTTCAGCAGCCCCATGATGATATGGCAGAGCGTGGTCTTACCCGCCCCGTTGGGGCCGACGAGACCGATTCGATCCCCCGGTTCCACGTGAAAGGTCAATCCATCCAAGAGATAGGTCGAATTGTACTTGAACCGAATCGCCCGGAGCCGAATCATCTCACCACCAGAAGCCCCGCTGCCGCCACGAAGCTGCAGGCAGCCAGAACATAGTCGGATCGCCTCATATCGTAATGGTGAAGGATGTAGAACCTGTCCTTGAACCCGCGACATTTCATCGCGGCCACGATTCTCTTGGAACGATCGAAGCTCCGGACGAGAAGCATCCCGACCAGGTACGCGTACGAACGGTACGTGTGCAGGTCAGTGCGCGGGATGAAGCCACGAACCTTCATGGCCTTTACCAGCTTTCCGTACTCCTCGTGGATGACGTGCAGATAGCGGTAACAGAAGAATAAGAGGTGTACCAGCTTGTCCGGGACCCCCATGTGACTCAGCGCGTGCACGAGCACGAATATCCGCGATGTCCCGAGAAGGGCGATGACCGTCAGCACAATCGCATTCGATTTGAGGGTTATCTGAAGAGCCTGATCGACGCCTTCACCGTACACGGCCAGGGGGCCGACCGTGCCGATCGCCTCGCCGCGAGCGGTAAAAGGTAACAAGAACCAAAGGAAGACCGTAAATACGTTGACCACCGCGAGGCGACGCAGCACGCTGCCGAAACCGATTCGCGCTGCCAGGACAAGCACCAACGCCAACGCCAGGGCAGCCAGCTCTCCGTTTACCGAACTATGCAACGCAACCACGATGGAAAAGACCACGGTCGCGGTGATCTTCACCCTGGGATCCATTCGATGGATAAAGGATTCTCCCGGAGCAAATTCTTCTATCTGCATACCTTCGCCTCAATTTGCGGTAAAAGCCTTCTCTTTGCCGTACCGACCGGCCAGCACCTTTACGCGTACCCTTGCAGCATTTCCGGGCGGACCCGACGGACAAATTCTACAATGAAGACCGTCACGATCCCTTCGACCACCATCACCGGCACATGCGCGGCCACGACGAGCCATGCCGCGGTCTGGAACGACTCACCGGTAACCACCAGGGAGCAGGCAACGAGAATTCCCGAGAGTAATACCGCACCTGCACCCGCGGAGAATTCCGCCACGGTCCTGACAGCCGGATTCGCGCTGTTGAGCCCAAAGCTGCACACATACCCCACCAACACGGCGGGTGCGCCCATATTGAACGCGTTCAGGCCGAGAGTCGTCAGTCCTCCGAAGTTGAACAGGATCGCTTGAAGCGTCAACCCTACGAGAATCGCAGGAAACGCGAGCCATCCTAATAACAGACCGCACAGACCGTTCAGCACCAGGTGAGCCGCAACCGGCCCTACCGGCACATGGATCAGTGCGGCCACAAAGAACACGGCCGACAGAACCGCCACCCCTGGAAGTTGTTCGTAATCCATCCTCTTGAGGCCGAAAACGGTCGCGCCCGCGGTCAGAGCCGCTCCCGTCGCGAGCACCGGGGCACTCAGCACACCTTCCGCTATGTGCATCGTTCACCACCTATTCCATGGGGTACGCGTGTACCCACAGGACCGCTCCCATTTCGACCTTCTTATCCTGCCCCTCATGCTTGATCGGTTCCGGACCTTCCAGAAGAGCTGAAAATCCCCACCATCCCGCCTTGGGCATTCCGTACGAGAAGACGCCGTTCCCGTCAGTCTTGACCACCTGAGCTACGTGGGTGCTGGTAGGGGCCTTTGTTTTTCCCTTACCCCACCATTCGACCTCGACCTCAGCGTCGGCGACGGGCTTGCCGTCCTTGAGCACCTGGCCCGTGAATACGTTCCCCGCGTACAGGCTGTACGGCCGCGAGCGCGGAACGATTTCGACCGGGATCCCTCCCGGGCTCGCGATGGGTTTGTCCCATCCTTCCTTCGCGGCCAGCGCGTCAACAATCACTTTGGTGAAATGAACGATGAACTTCTCCTCAGCCGGTTCCCAGTAGGGCGCGGGTTCCACGAAGAAGATGTAATCCGCGGGCTTCCGGATTTTGTACGTCGTCTCCCACGTGGACTTGCCATCGACCTTCTTTTCCTGGAGGGTTCCCAGGAGATCGGTGACCACGCCATCGGAGATCACTCCGAATTTCTTGGGCTTGTCCATCTGCATCTGCGGCCCACCCTCGAACGGGTGCGTGAACTGCACCAACAGCTTGATTTCCTTCGGGTCATCCTTGTCCACGGCGTCCTTCGACGGTATGATCATGGCGAAATGAGCTGCGGCGGGTGCGCAGAAGAGGACCGCGGCCACGAATGCGAGGATTGATGCAGGAAAGCGTCTCTTCACCCTTCGGTCTCCTCCGAATCAGGCAGAAGTACGGGAAGCTGATCGTATTACATTACGAAATCTCGTGCCACAAGGCAAGCTTTTTTTCGCAACCGGTGATACGAGGAAACGCTTGATGAGACGTCGAGGATGGGGCATAGATACCCCGGTCGAGACACTGACATTCGCGCACAAGGGGTGCCCGATGCACGTCCAAAGATCTCGCACGAGGAGCCGCGCCGTCGCTGTGGCCGGGACAATCTGTCTGGCCCTTATTACAGCCTCGTGTTCATCGACCGGCATCTTTCCCTGGTCAACCGACGTGGATCGCGGAACCGTTATGGAGAATCAGCCCGGGAGCAGGATTCCGCTCCCTCCCAGCGTTCACGATTTCGACCGGAATCAGCAGGACGATGTGCCACAGTCTCCAGAGCGGAGGTGATCGAGGCAAACGTCGAGGCTCGGGGTCTGTCCACAAATAAGTGTTGATCGACAACCTTTGCCACTTGCTGGCTTGTCCAGGAGTGCTCCTGTTCTGAAATACGCTGTCATACCGTACTTTACTCCATCCTCCGTTCCGTAGGGCCCGGCGTCCCTGCCGGGCCGTCGTGAACGACCGGCACGGAGGCCGGTCGCTACCATCGAAGACGGCTGTTGCCCTGACAGGAGGAACGAGAATCCGTGATCGTATTTAGGAAACGGAGACTAACTACTCGTTTTCGCTAGTTCAGTCGCGCATTTCGGGGGCCTTGGTGGGACAGGCATCTTGCGTGTCATTTCTGAATGGACCGGCAAGATGACGGCCCCACTGGACAGCCACGAGCTTGCCCATAAGCGACGCCGTAATTGCGAAATCCTGTACTAAGCCGTGTGTGCCCATACACTGCCAAGCGGATGTTCGTGACCCCGACCTCACCCCGGACGCTTCCAGCGCCGGCAATAACAGAGAGTTGTTGAAAGGGGTGCCGGGGGGACTTCTTGCGAGGAGTTGCCCCCGGCAATCAGGAACAGCCTCCTCTATTTTGCTGCGGGCAGAACTTTTATCCTGCGGCCGAGGGTTTTGCCGAAACGGTCCGGATCGTACATGAGCGACACCCGCGAGCCCCGCATCCAGTAATCTCCTTCCGAGGTGGCTCGTGCCAGATACGAGTATCGATAATTCGCGTACCACGAGTGATCCTTGAAGATCCTGACGCCATCGTCGCGGAACTCCGAGTGGCTTGGCTTCAACAGGTAGGAACCCTCGGACCAGCCCTCGAAATCCGATTTCGACTTCGGTTCCTCTTGAGCGCCCTCGGTCTTGAGGTCCGGATTCACTGGCACCAGCCCTGCGGGAACAGGGTCTTCCAGCACAAGGTACTCGAGTCTCTCGCCGAACCCGGTCTCACCCGGTCTCGGGATCCCGATTTCGAGTGTTACCCTCACCACATCGCCCACCCGGATTTCGTCCTTACCATTGAGGTTCTCCGTCTTTTTGGTCAATGAGAATCCCTTTTCGAGCTGTGATGGGTCGGTAGCCATATCCGGGTACGTAATGGAGAGGGTATAGTTGACAAGGGTGTCCTTGTCGGCCTTGAGGCCGATCTTCCCGTCTTCCAGGAGTCTGTCGATCGGAACTGCCACATTGGCCGTGGCCTGGGAAACCTCTACCTGGACGGGCTTGTCTCCACCCAGATCCACGCTGACCAGGACCTTCCCGATTTGCCCTGCCGCTTTCCCCTCATAGTACTTGCTCAGCGCAAGGAGCGCCCAGCCCGTGTCCGCGGTGGAGTTCCATTTACCATCCGACTTGAGGCTGTTCATGAGAAGACCGGCCCATGAATCCGCCTGGCTCTTGAGACCGCCTATCTCGGTTGCGGCCATGAGACATACGGCCATCTTGCGAACCGACGAGTTGTAGTAGTCGTATTTCTTGGGATCAATCCCCGGTTTGAGCTTGGTCAGCATGGGCCGGAGTTTTTCCGGCGGGAGGTAGCCGATCTTCTTGGCCACGAGCAGGAGCAACGCCTTCCCCTGGTCGCCCAGCGAGTCGTACATATGGAAGAACCGCTCGAATTCCGCTCGATCGAGCACGCCGCCATTGGCGAGATCGAGCAGCACATACTCCCGGACCCATTGCGATCCGTGGTACCGGTCTTCAGACTCACCGTCAAAGAGGCCTTGCCGGAGGAACTTCAGGGCCATCTCCATCCGCTTGGTCGGCACCTTATAACCAGCCTGGCTGGCAGCAGTGAGTGCGAAGGTCGCGTACATCGTCCCCCACCACGACGTTTCCAGTGACCCGGGCCAGTACGAGAACCCGCCATCCGCCAACTGCATGGAAAGCAGACGGTCCACACCGCCTTCCATGAAGCGGTCCACGTCCTTGACCGAGATCCCTGGAAATGCGCCCGCTTCACACAGCCCGCGGATTCCTGCCAGCGGAATGATCCCGGAACTGGTCTGTTCCACGCAGCCGTACGGGTAGTGCAGTAGGTATTTCAGGCCCGGAGCGATCTTGCTCCAGTTGGTGAGACTCAGGCTCAGGTGCGCCTGCAGATCCTGCGGGGAAATGTCGTCCGGTTTTAAGGTCTTCAAGATGTCGGGGAGCTTGAAGGCTACTTCTCCGCGCTTGGAGAAACTCCCGAGGATCGCGCGGTGGACTGGCATGTACCGGGAATGAATCGGGAATTCCTGTTGTATGGCATCATCGTACGTTGCCGACGCGGTGGCGAGCTTGCCCACGAATCGGATGAGGGCCTGATCCGCACCCCCCACGGCCTGGACCGTGGCGGGGAGCGTCGAGGATCCGTAGGGGGCCAACTCCTCGGAAGAACGACTCAAATCTATCTTCAGGTCCTTGGAAGCGTCCGCCGCGAGCGAGGCCTTCCCTTTCTCCTTGGTCTTGTTCTGGAGCGTCACCGGGAAGGTGAGCTTGTCTCCGGGCACCATGAACCTGGGTGGAGACGGATCGACGAAGAATTCCTTCGTCACGACCATCTTCCGATCCGCTGACGCGAAGCCCGCGTCACGGTCGCAGGCCACCGCGTAGATCCGGTACGTGGTGGTCGAATCGGGCAGGTCGAACTCCACGGTTGCACGACCCGACTTGTCGGTCAGCAGCGCGGGGTTGAAGTATGCCACCGGTCGGAAGTCCTTGCGGAACTTCAGGCTCGCGGCCATCAGGCCCAAGCCCATGCCGCCGCCGGTCAGTGGCCGAGTCGTGAACATCCGGAAGAGGTCCTGGCTCACCAGCGCGAGCCTCAGATCTCCGGAGAATACCGCCAGAGGCAGGTTGAAATTGTTCAAAGAGGAGAGTTCCGGGGTCTTGTACCGGGTCAAGGCCAGCACCGCTTCATCGACCACGCATACGGCAAGTTCCGCCATCGCTCCTTGCTTGCCTTCGTCGGACACGCGAAACGTCAGGCTCTTTTTCTCTCCAGGGCGACCTTTGAGTTCTGCAACGTCAGGGGCGATCTCCACTTTGAACTTCTTGGTGTCGCTCCTGATGCTGACGTTCGCGTATCCGTGGTACACGGTGGGGATATCGGTGTCCACCTGCGACGGGTAGACCGGGTAGTCTTCCCGGCCGGCCGCGGCAATGAACGAAACATAGACGTTGGGCCGGAAGCCCTCAGTCGCGGTAAACTGCGCGGAGCCGTCCGTGCCGTTCACCTGGATGACCCGGTATTCGAGGATTTCGTCTTTCTCCACGGCTACCAAGCAGTTCTTGACCGGCCTGCTGGTATGGAAACCCATACGGATCGGTTCTCCGACACGGTATTCCTTCTTAGTCATGGAAACCATGACCTCATTGCTGGTGGGGACTTCCTTCTCGGTTCGCTCTCGCATCCAGTCGTCGTACTGCTGCCACCCGACCTTGAAGAGGGTTTGACTGGAGTACTGTCCAGCCTTTTCCTGATAGGTGAACGAGATCAAGTAATCGCCGTAGTCGTTCAGCTCGAGGTTGAATTGGGCCTCTCCCTTCGCGATCTCCACGGTCGAGGTCAGGGCCTTAATCCAACCCTGTTCCCAGCGGTAATTCACGTTCCCCGCTTCGTCCCTCTTTTGCGTGTAGAAGTAATCTTTCTTCATGATGCGGGCTTCGATCTTCCCGCGCTGCACGCTCTTCCCGTCCTGATCCACCACCACGATCTTGAGCGGTGTCGCGTACCCGTTCTGCACCTGTTGCGGATGATCGGAAATGCCTACGAGAAAATCCGGCCGAGGATTGAAAGTGTCAACATCCGTGGCCGGTTCTCCGTCGATGTCCAGCACCGTGGCAGAAACTTGCACGCCGTAGATGCCGGTAAGGAGACGGGCATCCAACGGTATGGTGAGGGCAAGCTTGCCGGTGTCGTCCAGCAGGGCTTCCCCGGATTCCAGGAACTGGGTCTTGTCATCACGATTTCCGAAGAAGTATGCGTCGAGTCCTTTGGCCGTATTGGTGACGGGTACCAGCGTAGCTTTCCATCTGACCCGGGCGTGCTTGACCGGCCCTCCTGTGTAGTAGTCTGCCGCGATGTTCGCGGTGAGAAAGCTCTCCTCCCGCTTGACGCCGACGTAGTCTTTGGCGGGCCGGCGGCCCTGGGTGAACGACAGCTTCACCAAATGCCTGGGCCGCTTGTACTCCTGAACCTGAAACGTCGTTGAGAACTGCTCCGTTGAGTTGTCCGGTTTGGTGAGGGTCGCTCTGATCGTGTACGTGCCGGTCGGAAAGAACGTCTCGGTGGCAAACGTGTCGTAACAGGTGCCGAATTCCCCGAGGGTCAGCTCTTTGCTGTAAACCACGTCGTCTTTCGGCCCGACGATTTCGATCTTGGCCTTCTCGCCGGATGCCGCGACGATCTGATGGTCCTGGTACGCGCGGGCATAGAACTTGAAATGGACCGACTCGCCCGGACGATACACTCCGCGTTCGGTGAAGAGGTATCCTGTGCGGGGTTCGGGCTTCTCTTTCAATTCTTTCACCTGCGTGACCGCGAACGGCTTAAATCGCAGCTCGGTCAATTCGACCCCGCACGCGTCCGCACCGGTGGCCGCCACGGCCCACGTCAGGGCGGCCAAGTCGACAGCTTGCTGGGACAGACCCTGAGCTTCTTTGCCCCGAGCCGTTGCGGGGAATTTCTGCCCTTGCTTCACCTGCAACACGCCGTTCTGATCCGCTTTCCCCGCGAAGTACCGATTGCCGTTCTTATCGCAGAGCAGCAGATCGGCCGCGGCCACCGGCTGTCCCGTATGGAGCGACGTAACCCAGATGAGCAGGCCCTTGGTCGAGATCTTGTAGCTGATGGAAAGATCCGTGACCTGAACCAGCTTCGCGGTCGTTCCCGCGAAATTCCCATCCGGATCGGAAAGCGCAGCCAGCCAGCATCCCCCGCGGTCGGGGTTACGGCGAAACGCAAGCGGGAGAGAATACCCGAACGAGCGTCCCTCCGCAGCGGAAGCGAAGAATACTTCCGAGTCTTCCGTGAAATCGCCCAGAAACGCGGGGACCGCGCCGGGAGCCTTTGCGAGGGCTTTGACCGCGCCGATCTGATCTTCGCTCAGGACTATTGCTGGGGCCGAAGAGTCCGCAGTATCGTCCGCTGCCCCCCGCCTGGCTCTCCTCTGAGGAAGGGGCTTATGAGCTTCTTTCTGGGATGGTGCGAGGTCCGCCAGGAGGTACGGAGGGATTCTCGTCAGCTTGCATCGGACTTTGTCCACCGCGGCTAGGGTCAGGGGGTAGAGCTGACGCCCGCGCAGTTCGATCACCGACCGATCGGTACGTGCGGCGATGTCCGGTTTCAGGCCGGGGCCTTTGAAGCGGAATTCTTTGGCCTTGAGCAGGAATCGGCCGTCGTCGACCTTCTTGGCTGCAATGCGAACCTCGTACTCCTTCTTGAGCGCGAAATCACCGCTAATGCGAAAACTCGAACCCGTGCCGCGGGACACCTTCAGGTCCGGCACCGACGGAGTGACGGTAAGAGCAGAACGGAAGTCGGCCTCCGGTATGTAACTAGAAAGCGACACCTCGAGTCCTTTATCCTGTTTCGACGTGTAGTACGTGCTCCAGCCCGAGACTGACACCGTTTCGACGGCGAGGAATTCATACGTGAAGGGCTTCCCCAGGAGAAGCCGGCCGGACGCATCACCGAGACCCTGGTCTATAACGATCTTGATCGTCCCGCCAGCGCTGGACTGGTCTTTCGACATCAGGCGAAACGCCCTGGCAGCCTCGGTAGCTTTGGTCTTCTGCCGGGGCTTTTCCACGTCCACCGGTTCAGGGACACCATCTCGCGTGACCGTCAGCGCGCTTTCCAGGTTTGAGGGGAACACCGGGTGATTGAAGTTCAACTGAACAGCCCAGTGCCTGGTCTTGTCACCGGGGAAAGAGAAATCCCGATAAGCCCCGACACGCAACTCGTCGGCCAGCCCGCAAACGGGAATAGCGAGAAGAATGAGCACCAGCCAGATAATGGCACGATGGTTTGCTTGGAAACGTCTCCTCATAACCCCACCCCTTTCAGCGTGTAACGTCGCGGCGGTGTAAATGGGCATGCGGCCCGGTGCAGCCACCAGACCTCATTCTCCTGGAACCATTGGCCTCGGAAGCAGGTCTCCGAACGCAATCCATGGAATTCGACTCCCCCGTGCGGACGGATGTCTTTCTATCATACCCACCGAGAACCAATTTTTGAACCATTAAGTACTGCGTTGCATGAATACGGTGTCTTCCTTGGAGTTCCTCGTCCTGGATGTTCAGCGAGGCCGGCATCTTGCCGGTCACTCATTCGGAGAGACGCCTGCTTCAGCGGTGGCAGTTCAGCCCAAAGCACTCCGCGAGGCTGCCTATTGAAAAAAAGGTTCGTAAAAGGTAAACCATTTGAACCCGCATTATTTCAAGGGAAGACGATCTTCGGCACGAGCCGCGAGGATTGACAGCTCTTCCCGGGGAGGAACCCATGTCAGAGCGAGTCTTAATATTCGACACCACACTGAGAGACGGTGAACAGTCTCCTGGCGCAACGATGAACCGGCAGGAAAAGCTCCAACTCGCGCGACAACTCGAGAAGCTCGGCGTTGACATCATCGAAGCAGGCTTTCCGGCAAGTTCCGAGGGTGACCGTGAGGGAGTTGCCCGCATCGCGCGCGAAATAAAGAACGCCAGAATCGTCGGACTCGCCCGGTCGGTCGCGGAAGATATCGAGACCGCGTGGCGCGCGGTGGAGAGTGCGCAGCTTCCCGGCATCCATACCTTTATAGCGACCAGCGACATACACTTGATGCACAAGCTCAGGATGTCTCGGGATGAAGTCATCGATCGAGCGGGCCAGGCGGTACGGCTTGCTCGCTCTCTTTCGGACTGGGTCGAGTTCTCCTGCGAGGACGCGACGCGCAGCGATCCTGAGTTCATGTGCCGCGTGATCGAAACCGCGATCGAAGAAGGCGCGTGTACCGTGAATATTCCCGATACGGTGGGCTATTCCTATCCCGATGAGATCGCCGCGCTGGTGCGCACGGTCAAGGAGAACGTTCAGGGAATTGAAAAGGTCATCGTCTCGGTGCACTGCCACAACGATCTCGGGCTCGCGGTGGCGAACTCCCTGGCAGGGATCAAGGCCGGCGCTCGCCAGGTGGAATGCACCATCAACGGCATCGGAGAACGGGCCGGGAACGCGGCGCTTGAAGAGATCGTGATGATCCTTGACACTCGAAGGGAGACGATGGGCCTTCACACCAATGTCGTCACGAACCAGATCTATCACACAAGCCGACTCGTCACTTCCATCACCGGCATCCCCGTGCAGCCCAACAAGGCGGTCGTGGGAGCCAACGCCTTTGCGCATGAATCCGGGATTCATCAGGACGGCGTCATCAAGGAACGGACCACCTATGAAATCATGGACCCACAACGGGTCGGCATCGGTAAATCTGCCCTGATCCTGGGGAAGCACTCGGGTCGCCATGCGTTCCGCGAGCGGATCAAAGCCCTCGGGTATGACCTCACGGAAGATGAGATCAACCTCACCTTTAAGCGGTTCAAAGACCTTGCCGACCGCAAGAAGAACGTCTTTGACGAGGATATTGAAGCTGTCATCGCAGAAGAGGTCTTGCGCACCCCCGAGACGTACAAGCTGCTCTCCCTGACCGTGATGTCAGGCTCGGACGTCGTCCCTACCGCAACGGTTCGCATGGAGATCGAAGGACAGGAATTTCATGGCGCGGAGCTGGGCAACGGACCGGTCGACTCCATATACAACGCGATCTTGAAACTCACGGGCCGCAGCCCGAATCTGGTGCGTTTTTCCATCAGCGCCATCACCGGCGGCACCGACGCGCTCGGTGAAGCGACCATCCGGCTCGAGGAGGAAGGCAATCTGGCTCTCGGCAAAGGCACTCACGAAGACATCCTCGTCGCGTCCGCCAAGGCCATGGTCAATGCGCTCAATCGACTCGATTATCTCTCCCGCCAACCCCGACCCTCGGTGAGACTCTAGTACCGATTGGCAAGCAAGGAAGCGATCTGGGGAGAATCTTTTTGAAAAAAGGTTCTCCCCAAATTATACTTTGGATTGCAACTCGGTATTGGGGTTCAGCTTCGGGGTTCGCGGTGGCCGAGCGTGATCAGTTTCCGCTCGATGGCATCATCGAGCTTTTCTTCCCATTGCTTCCATTCGTTTCTCAGAGAGTCGAGTCGGCCGCTCAGTTCAGCCCATCCTCCGACGGTTTCGGTGCCGAATTCCCGGCGGATCTCGTGGAGCTTGGCAGCAATCGGCCGGACCTGCTCCTTGAGTTGCCGCATTCTGGCGAGAATCTCTTCCTCATCCGGCGTGAGGAGCATTTTCGGCGCGCACGGCTCACACCCTATTCCTTCACCCGCTACCGAGCAGCCGCATACATCCGTAAAGGTTTCTGTACGTTCGTCCATGGTGATTCCTCCTTTCGTCCCGGAACCATGTACATTGCTTAATCATCTTGCCGTTCGGAGTCAAAGGAGACCGCGGACATGGAAGGGGGCCACAGCGTTTCGGATTGACTCGGATCTCGATGCCAGGGTATGCTGATAGGCAAGGCAAGCGACTGGGCAGAGGCCCATTCCCATGAAGGAGAGGAGCCATGCCTGACAAGAACCCGGAAGATTTGATGGTGGCGACGCCGAACATAAGCCACGTCGAAGAAGGAGAGCCGAAGCCTCAGGACGCGACGACGTCGTCGCTGGACTGGGCTGACAGCGGAGACGTCCTTGAAGTCGCGGGTGACATACTCCTGGGCGGAGCGGTCGATGCTGCGAAAGACGTGGCCGAAGGCGCGGTTGAAGTCGTTGCAAGCGTAATCAGCGGGATTTTTGATTCATAGATGCTGTACGCGTGCCAACCGTACTATTCGGTTTCGGAGATAGCATGTCTTTCTGAGGATCCCTGTCCGGGTCGTCCTGTGGGGCCGACCTCTTGCCGGCTTCTACCATGAGAGATCCTTCGACCAGAACGGGAAGCGTAGGAATACACGACCGTATTTACGAAATCCTGTACTAAGGTAGGCTACGGGTTGGGGTTCTAGTACTGCCCGAGCAGGTGTTCGCTGAATGTATTCTGCAGTTCGTGGAAAATGACCCGATACCCTCCGGGCCAGGTGTGGCGGATCGGTGCGGGTGGCACGTACCCGTAATACAAGCGTGGCTGACTGCCGGCTGCCTGGGGGCCGGGAGCGGGTTTTACCACCGGGCTCTGGGCCGGAAAATTGTCCGCGGCACATACGTAACCCATGAAAACCCACGACAGCGCAAGCACAAGAACGAGCAGCAACACGCGTTTCATACTCCACCTCATTGGGCGATCTTAGCCTGAGTGAGCAAAAAAATCAACGGCAAAAAATAGGGTGGAATCTTCTCCCGATGAACCGGTGGCCTTCGCGCGGCGTCTCTTCCTCACGACGGCATCCTGACGAGGATCTTCAGGGCGTCTCTGGAGCGAGTCTTGTCAAAGGCTTCCTCCACCCGAGAGAACGGGAGAATCTCCGTGATGAGGGGGGTCGGGTCGATCAGCCCCAGATCCATGAGCCTGAGTGCCGGCTCGAATCGACCGCATCGTGATCCTTGCACCGTGATCTCGTCGATCACCAGGGGGGCGGGATTGAAGTCCAGGGAACCGTGATACGTGCTCTTTAGCACCAGCGTGCCCCGCGGCCTTACCAGCTTCACCGCGAGATTCCACCCGCTCGGATGACCCGAAGCTTCTACCACCACGTCGTACCGCTGGTGCTGCTCTTCCAGGTCGTCGAAGGAGAGAACTGCCCCCCCCAAGCGTTTGAAGAACTGCGTCTTCTCCGGATGCTTGCCCAGGAGTCGCAAGTCGCACCCCGTAAGCTGCAAAGCCATGCAGATCAACAGCCCGAGCTTCCCGTCTCCAATGACGAGCACGCGGTCGGCAGGTTCGATTTTCACCTGCTCCAGAATTTCCAGTGCTGCAGCCAACGGTTCCGTGAACGTGGCCTTTTCGTCGGGGAGAAAATCGGGAACCGCAACGAGATTCTTCACGGGAAGGGACACGTATTCAGCCAGCGCTCCGTCGCGGCCGAGGATACCGAGTACAGTCCTGCACGGGCAGTGCCGCTCCATCCCCGCGCGGCAGAAGGAGCATTCACCGCAGCCCGCGTTGATTTCTCCCACCACGCGCGTTCCTATTTGGGGCGGGTCCGGGGAATGTTCCACGATGCCCACGAACTCGTGGCCGAGGACCCCTCTGAAATTCATGTATCCACGGCTGATTTCAATGTCCGTGTTGCAGATTCCGGCCATGCGAACCTTGATCAGCGCTTCGTCCGGTCGCGGCTCGGGCATCGGGACATCCCGGAGTATGAGCGATCCGTCAAAAACAAGAGCTTTCATACGATAAACCCCATTCCGAGTGCGTGGGCGGCCATAGTGCCTTGCGCGAGGCGTCCGTTTTGGACTATACCACTCGTACCAGAGGGTTGTCTTGTAGGAATTGTCGGCTATATGATAACCCAGTACGCGATCGATCATCGGATCTGAGACGGCCGGGCGCACGTTTAGAGCAACGAGCGAGGTAAAACAGTGATTATAGTGACCGGTGGAGCCGGTTTTATCGGAAGCAACATCGTCAAAGCGCTCAATCAGTCGGGCGAGGACGACATACTCATCGTGGACAGGCTGGGAACGTCCGACAAATGGAAGAATTTGGCGGACCTGAGTTTCATGGACTACGAGCCGAAGGAGCAGTTCCTGCCCAAGGTGGAACAGGGAGTTTTCGACCACGGCACGAAGGCCGTTATCCACATGGGCGCGTGTAGCGCTACCACCGAGAGAGACGCGGATTATCTCATGCAGAACAATTTCGCGTACACGCGGCGGCTGGCCACGAGATTCGCTGCGAAAGACCAGATCCGCTTCATCTACGCGTCCAGCGCTGCCACGTACGGGGACGGGTCACAGGGATACTGCGATGAGCACCGGTGCGTCCCAGCACTCAAGCCGCTGAACATGTACGGCTATTCCAAGCAGCTCTTCGACCTCTGGGCGCTGAAAACCGGCTTTGTCGACCGGGCCGTGGGATTGAAATACTTCAACGTATTCGGTCCGAACGAGTATCACAAAGGGGATATGCGCAGCGTCGCAATCCGTGCGTACGCGCAGGTCAAGAAGACCGGCAAGGTAAGGCTGTTCAAGTCGTATCGAGATGGGTACCGGCATGGCGAACAGAGCCGCGATTTCATTTACGTTAAGGACGCGGTACGCGTGACCCTCTTCTTTCTGGAACGCCCGCAATTGAACGGCCTCTTTAACGTCGGGACCGCGGCCCCACGGAACTTCAACGACCTCGCGGCCTCGGTGTTTGCCGCTCTGGGAAAAGATCCGGCCGTCGAGTATATCGACATGCCCGACGGGCTCGAACCACGATACCAGTACTACACGGCAGCGACCCCCGAAAAGCTGCGGCAGGCAGGATTTACCGGCGGATTCTCTTCTTTGGAAGACGCGGTGCACGATTATATCGTAAACTATCTCGAAAAAGACCCGCGGGGCGAAGAAGCGGTCGGCTGACCCCGTCGGAGCCATCACGAGCCGGAAAGAACTTCCCTCGGCAGTGAGGACCCTTCGAGGGTCGTCCAGTATTAGCGGTATGGGGCAGACCGTGGGGAGACACTGCCCGTTCCACACGTCGCGGCCGTAAGACACCACTCACACACGAGGACCATTCTGCGGGGGCACGTATGCCGAAACCGAGAATCGACGCACGAGAGGCCGTGGAGGACATCAAGGAGGGCCTTGATGACGCCTCGTTGATGCGGAAGCACAACATATCCGCGAAAGGCCTGCAGAGCCTGCTCAGGAAACTCGTGGCTTCCGGGGCGTTGAAGCAGTCCGAGATCGATGTGCGGGTCTCGGAACGAGAAAGCAGCGTCATCATCGACTATTCCACGATCTCGCTCGATGAATCGGGAGCGGGCACGGTTCCCCAGCCCCCGCCGAATCCCGATACCACCTGCGTCCTGGCCATCTCGCAGGATCCTGGCCTCCTGCAGTGCGTCAAGAGCTTGCATCGGACGGATGGCATGCAGGTGAGCACCTATGAGGAAGGGCTCCCCGACGGTGAGTTTTTCGAACTCCTGGCTCCACAGGTCGTCCTGACAGACATGGATGAGTCGGATAGTCACCACTTCGCGGTAATACGTCTCGTCCGGGAATTCGACGAGTACGTTCCGATTGTGCTCGTCGTGGATTCGCGGATGCGAGAACGCGCGCTCGACGCGATCGAAGCGGGTGCGTACGATTTCATCGAGAAACCGATAACCGACCGTCTCCTGCGCAGCGCTCTCAAGAGAGGCCTCGATTACAATCAGCTCAGCCGATCGCGGCGCGACCAATCGCTCAGCTTGGAAGAGACCGTCGTCGGAGTTCCGCAGGGGATCGCGGAAACCGACGATTTCCTCAAAGGAATTCTGAACAGCTCGACCATGGTTTCCGTCATCCTCACCGATGTGGACCAGAATATTCGATTCTGGAACAAGGGAGCGGAGAACATCTTCGGCTACACGGCCGAGGAAATGACAGGGGCCAAAATAACCAGGCTCTACCCGCCGGATATGCTCACGAAAGGCTCGGTGGAGGAACTGCGGTCTTTAGTCGAAAGAAAGAGCAGCACCGTTCAAGCCAAGATGCGACAGGTGGCCAAAGACGGCCGCGTGCTTACGATCGCTCTGGCGGTTTCTCCGCTGCTCAATGTCTCGGGAGAGCTGGAAGGGATTGTCGGTATCGGGCTGGATGTCACGGAAGAAGTCCGACAGAATAAAGAGATCGTGAAGTTGCTCCACCAAGTGAAACAGACGCAGGATGTGGCGGTTTTCGCCCTTGCCAAACTCACCGAGGCCCGAAGCGGTGAATCGGGCGACCACCTCACACGCATGCAGGAGTACTGCCGGGTGCTCGGCACTGCCCTTGCCAAACGCGAGAAATATGCTGAGCATCTCACGCAAAAATACCTCGACGATCTGATCAAGTCCGCGGTCTTACACGACATCGGGAAAGTCGCCCTGCCTGACGACATTCTCCTCCATCAGGGAATCTACACGTCCCAGGAACGTGATAAAATGAAGCAGCACACGCTAGTGGGAGGCAAGGCACTGCAGGACGCGGTCAAGAAGCTCGGCTCCGAGAGCTTTCTCACCGTGGCGATGGAACTCGCGTTCTATCACCACGAGCGCTGGGACGGAACCGGCTACCCCATTGGGCTGCAGGAAGAAGAGATACCGGTGTCTGCTCGGATGCTCGCCATCGGAGATGTGTACGATGCCCTGACCAGCGACAGGCCTTATCGCAAAGCTATGTCCCACGAGGAGGCGAGTTCGATCATAGCGGAGGGGGCAGGAAAAGAGTTCGATCCTACCCTGGTGGAAGAGTACCGGGAACTGCAAGGGGAGTTCAAGATGATCAGGAGCGTTTTCTCGTGACGATCAGATCGGCTCCCATTTCTCCTCGATCTTCGCCCGGTCCATCATCTCCCGAATCCCCTCGATCTCTGCCAAATGCTGGAAGTCTCGCGGTCTTCGGTCCCCTTCCCGGTCACCGGCGTAGAGAGGTCGTTTCTCGAGGAGACCCTGGACAATGGCCGCAAGCGGATGACCAAGGTTCTCCGGCCCCCCTTCATATCCCCTGAGCATCTCCTGAGCTTTCTTGCGGAGATCGAGGATGAGACTGAAGCCTCTCCTGAAGAGGAATTCCATGTGATTGGACCTCATGACCCCCGCTGCGAGCGCGCAGTCGTCACCGCAGAGCTCTTCCAGCGCGATATTTATGTACCCAGCCACCTTCTTGAGCGAGCCCTGGAGGTCCTCAATCGATCCCGGATCCCGCCCGTCGGCCACCATCACCTTATTCCCCATATGGGCAAGCTCGGTGGAAAGCCGGTCTCGTTCGGCCTGGTCCATCACCTCATCGAGGCATTTCTTGAAGAGCGTCCCCGCATCGATGAGCTTGAGCGGATACGCGAGCAACGCGGCAGGGCGTTCGGCCGCGTCGAGATCGGCAGGTTCCGCCTCCAGTAGCGGACCTGAAAGGGATTGCTTCCTGAGGTACTGGTAGATCTGGATCGCCTCGTCAATGTCGGGAAACCCCTTATCGGCAAGCCTTGCGCGGCGCCATTTGAGGGCCATCTCCTCGTTTTCCAGGGAGGAGCCCCCCATGACGAGCTGTTCCATCATGGTGAAGTAGTACAACTGGTCCCATCGAAACATCGCGTCCAAGAAGATCTTCAGCGAGGATTCCAGTCGGTGGGAGAGGAATTCGACGAAGAAGGTGTCGTCGAGCGTGAACGAGGGGAGATAGTCCTGTTCTTCCAACAGATCTACCTCAGGATTTCTCGGTTGGACTCTTACGAAAGGTCGGATTGCTGTGAAGATCAATTCCGGATCCGCCACCTGTATAAACTGCTGGATCTTTTCTTCACCTATCCCCGCGAGGATTTCCAACCATCTCCCTGCTGCTTGTGCGTCAAACATGTCCAGCTTCCACAAATCGAGGTCGAGAAAGTACGTAAGTTGTTTACCCGTGGTCCGCGAAACAAGTGCCGGAGCGTTTCCTTCACCGAGTTCCTTGACGGTGAAGTACATTTCCTCTTCCGAAATGCTGCGGACAATTTCACCGGGCCGGGTAACGGTGCGTATCAGTTCTTCGCGTGCCTGGGCCGTAAGCTCCTGGAAAACC
The DNA here is from genome assembly GCA_016218715.1 of Desulfomonile tiedjei. Taxonomy (GTDB): domain Bacteria; phylum Desulfobacterota; class Desulfomonilia; order Desulfomonilales; family Desulfomonilaceae; genus JACRDG01. The sequence goes on from JACRDG010000048.1 coordinate 135,450, forward strand.
GCCAATCGCTTCTCCAGGGGAAGAGACTCGAATTTCTCTATAATTTTCACCGCGTCATCGCGGGAAGTGTCGTTGGCCATGGCCTTATTCTAGTCCTCTGCTCCGGGGAAATCAACGTGACAACCTGAAAGGACCGGGCACGACCGCCTCTTTCCGGTGGAAAAACCGGGATGTCTGGTTGACGAGACTCTCCGGCTTCGACTACAGTGAGCTGTAGCTGTTGCGTACACTGATTTTCGATGGAAAGGCCCACGCGTATCGGCACTGACCGTTGGGGAAGGGTACGATCCTGGGCTCCTGCATTGTGCGAGCGACCAACACGAGGAGTCGAAGATGGAAAAACTGACGGGAAAGGCAATCATCGCCATGGGAGGGGGACCCACCGCGGTCATCAATCAGTCGCTGGTGGGCGCGGTGCTTCAAGCGCGGCAGTATCCGAATATTACGCAGTTTTACGGGGCATTCCGGGGGGTGGAAGGGCTCATAGAAGAGCAGCTCGTGAACCTCACTGAGGCCACAACCCACAACCTGGAAATGGTCGCGTGTACACCCGGCGCCGGTATCCGCAGCACCCGCCTGAAACCCAAAGAAGAGCATTGCAAGAAGATCTTCGACGTGTGCGAGGCCCACGGGATCCATTACTTTTTCTATATCGGAGGGAACGACTCCGCGGAAACCTGCCGAATCGTCAACAAGTTTGCGCTCGAAGCGGATTACGAGCTGAGGGTCATGCACATTCCCAAGACCATAGACAATGACCTGCGGGTCACCGATCACTGCCCGGGTTACGGTTCGGCCGCGAAGTTTGTGGCCCAATCGTTCATGGGAGTCAATCTCGACAACCGGTCGCTCCCAGGGGTTTACATCGGCGTGGTCATGGGCCGTCACGCGGGATTCCTCACGGCCGCGTCCGTCTTCGCACGCAAGTACGACGACGACGGCCCTCATTTGATCTACTTGCCGGAGAAATCCTTCAATATCGAGGAGTTCCTTGCGAGCGTGGACGCGGCCTACACCAAATACGGCCGCGTGGTCGTGGCCGTGTCCGAGGGGATTCACAGCGATGACGGCACACCGGTGGTGGCAAGCCTGGTCAAAGAAGTGGAGCGAGACGCGCATGGCAACATCCAACTCTCCGGAACCACTTCTCTCGGGGACGCGTTGATGGAACAGGTCAAGAGCGGCCTCAAGATCAAGAGAGTCCGGTCCGACACCTTCGGCTATCTCCAGCGATCTTTCCTCGGCTGCGTGAGCGAAGTGGATGCGAACGAGGCGAGAGAAGTCGGGGAACGCGCGGTCCAGATCGCTGCCTGGCATCGGGTGGACGGCTCGATAACCATCGAGCGGGTGGGCGACTACGGCGTCCGGTACAATGTGAGCCCGTTGGAAGCGGTGGCCAAAGAGACCAAGTCTATGCCGGACTCCTTTATCGAAGGTGTGAACAACGTCACTGTCGATTTCAAAAACTATGCGCGACCCTTGCTGGGCGAACTCCCCGTGTACGAGAGAATTCACGCGCCGAAGGTCGAAAAGATCCTCAACAAGGAGTAGAGCGACCGCGAAGGCCGTTTAAGGAGTAGAGAGTGAGAAGCGATCTTATGACGAAAGGACTCGGGAGGGCTCCTTCAAGGGCCTTGCTCAAGGCGATGGGGCTGACCGACGAGGAAATGGCACGACCGCTCATCGGGATTGCAAATTCGGCCAATGAGTACGTTCCCGGCCATGCGCATCTCGACAGGATCGTCGAGGCGGTAAAGGCGGGCATCCGCATGGCGGGCGGAACACCGCTCGAGTTTTCCACCATCGGCGTCTGTGACGGCCTGGCAATGGGCCACGTGGGCATGAAATACTCTCTGGCGAGCCGCGAAGTGATCGCGGACTCGGTGGAAATCATGACCGTGGCACACCCGCTGGATGGGCTCGTGCTCGTCCCCAATTGCGACAAGATTGTGCCCGGCATGCTCATGGCCGCTCTGCGTGTCAACATCCCGGCAGTGGCGGTCAGTGGAGGGCCCATGCTTGCCGGGCGCTTCGCGGGGAAGAAAGCCGACGTGATCACGGTGTTCGAAGCCGTTGGCCGGGTCAAGGCCGCAACCATGACCCTCGAACAGTTGGGCGAACTGGAGGGTTGTGCCTGTCCGGGTGTCGGTTCCTGTGCCGGGATGTTCACGGCAAATTCCATGAACTGCCTGACCGAGGCCCTGGGACTCGGACTCCCCGGGAACGGTACCATCCCCGCGGTGCACGCGGCACGCATACGTCTGGCTAAAACAGCGGGCATGAAGGTCATGGAGCTGGTCTCGAAGAACGTTACCCCGAGACAGATCGCCACCCCTGCCGCCTTCCGCAACGCCATAGCGGTCGACATGGCGCTCGGATGTTCGACCAACACGGTTCTCCACGTTCCTGCCATCGCCCGGGAGGCCGGAATAGTAATCGATCTCGACCTCTTCGATCAGGTCAGCTCGCGCACGCCTCACATCTGTTCGTTGTCACCGGGCGGCCCGAACCATCTGGAAGACCTGGACCGGGCCGGCGGAGTGCAGGCAGTGCTGAAGGAACTGGTACGCGGCGGCCACGCGGACCCGACGGTCATGACCGCGACTGGCGCCACGCTCGGAGAGAACCTGAAATCCGCTGCCATTCTCGACGCAGACGTCATCCGCCCGCTCGAACAACCTCACCATCCGGTGGGGGGCATCGCGATCCTGCGAGGGAACCTGGCCCCGGACGGTGGGGTCGTCAAGCAGTCCGCGGTCGACCCGGTAATGCTGAAGAACGTCGGAAAGGCCCGGGTCTTCGATTCAGAAGAAGCTGCGGTAGAAGCGATCCTGGAGGCTGCCATCAAGCCGGGAGAGATCGTGGTCATCCGGTACGAAGGACCCCGTGGAGGCCCGGGAATGCGCGAGATGCTCAACCCGACCTCCGCATTGGCAGGTATGGGGCTGGACCGATCAGTGGCGCTGATCACGGACGGTCGTTTCAGTGGCGGCACGCGTGGAGCGGCTGTGGGGCACGTGTCCCCTGAGGCCGCGCATGGCGGACCCATCGCGCTGGTGCAGGATGGCGACGAAATCAGCATCGACATTCCCGCGAAGCGGATCGACCTGAACGTGCCGGAAGAGGAACTTGCACGGCGACGAAAAGCGTGGAAACCCCCACAGCCGAAGATCACCGAGGGGTACCTTGCCCGGTACGCGCAACAGGTCAGTTCTGCAGCCCAGGGCGCGGTGCTGGGGTAACTTCACACACGAGTCCTTTCGGAGGAGACCTTTTCTCAAGAACGTCTCCCCTCGCACGCTGTCAACAAGACCTCATCGTTTTCTCGGCAGCGGCGACAGATCGGGATAACACGCCGGACGAATGCTCATGGGGATCAGCATCGGCACGTTCAACTGATAGCTGCGATAGTCGTCGCCAAACCGAGTGACGAGGTCCCGCTCCTCCAGTACGGTAGCCACGACTATCCATCCGGTCCACAGTAGATTGAAGAGCATTCGGTCGCCCGTGAGGTCGGGGCAGGACCAAATCATCGCAAGGCAAAAGAGATAGAGCGGGTGCCTCACCCAACGGTACGGACCACTGACTCTGAGCGCGTCCTGCGTGGGTACGGAATTCCTCGTGCCCCTGTAAATCGGTCGCACACCGAACGCATCGAACGAACCAAGCGATCGGACTCCCCATACAAAGCCGGCGATAGAGAGCGCGAACGCTGTCCGAAAGACCAGCCGTAGAGCCCCATCCGCGGTATAGAGAATATAGCCGGACTTTTGCCACAAGACGACGAGTACGATCAGCACAATACTGGAAGCGATCGTGAACGACGCGCCGTGGTACCTCTCGTCCATCAATCTGGCCGACCACCGCTGATATGAGGCCCGAATCATACCGCTGTGCTGGATGAAAAAGGCGAACGACAGGCATGCGTTCAGCGCAAGAGCGGAGAATTCATCCAGCCCCAGGTTCACGATGTTGAGCGAGCCATGGAACAAAAAAACCGTGGTGAGAATCAGCGACACACGTCCCAGGAACACAGTCGCCGTCACCAGCCACTTGTCGCGCGGGGCAAGCCGCAGCCGCGTGTCTGCTTCAGGGCCAGGTTGGTTGCTCATTTCGCACTCCGCCCGTCTTTTCTAAAGGATCAGCACGGCCCTGCGAAGCGACTCCGTACTGTGCTGCATAAATACGGTTCTCCCCTGGCGTCCCTGCTCTTGGCTGTCCAGTGGGGCCGGCATCGTGCCGACCCATCGAAAAATGACAGGCAAGATGCCTGTCCCACCTATACAGCCCGGGAGGCCGCGGTGATGAACGGAAAGATCGTCCCGTGGGATTACGCGACCGGATTTATAAAATCTGGCGTTAACCCACCGGTTTGTCCCCGCTGCATGGAGGCCGGTCGCCCCCAAGGAGTTGTCGCAGTGCTTGGACGGCCTCATCGTTGACCCAACACTCAATGTTCTTGCCGCGGCGCTGGACTACAATGATCCCGGCCTGGCGAAGCTCCTTGATGTGGTGAGATACCGTTGAGGGTGCGATTTCCAGCTCTTCTCCCAGTTCCCCGACGTACCGCCGGGCCTCTTCCGCGGCCTCTCACCTGGTTCCAGGAGGGCAGAGCTTGAGGAGGCGCAGAAAGATGGCGAGTCGATGTGGGTTGGAGAGCGCCTTGAGCATCTCTGCGAAGGGTTGGAGTTCGATTATTCGATATTTCGACATACTTCGCATTATAGAACATTTCCCTTTGCCGTCAAGTCTTTTCTCTCGGACCGCGTGACCATTCCCTTACGCGGGGGAGAGGAACCGGTGAGTCGACCCTTTCAGGATCGCTCTCGAACAATCGTTGGGCGCCCCATTCCACGGGTCGAAACCCGTGGGCGGTCAAGGTGAGCCCCTCTGGGGCGCTATCCACTAGAGGTGCTCTTGCGTAAGAGAATGACTCCTTTCGAGGACATCCCAAACTTGACCCGCTTGCCAGCGCGTGTTACATAGAAAAGATTGACTTTTCTTGGCCGTCCCCCAGAGCGGGATGGCAAGGGGGCACTCAATGGCGGACACACATCCGTTTAACCTCGTTCATTACAATAAAGAGCTGGCGCCGGACCTGGAAAAACTTGTCACCCCGCCGTATGACGTGATCTCTGCAGCGGAACAGGACTCTTTCTACCGGGGCCACCCGCTCAATGTCATCCGGCTCGTGCTGGGCAAGCAGTTCCAGGATGATACCGATGGGAACAATAGATACACCAGGGCTTCTGCGACCCTCAACCAGTGGCTGCAAGACGGGACCTTGACCCGGGACGACCAACCGGGAATCGTCGTGTACCAGATGGAGTTCGATCGCATCGAAGGCGGACGCGCAACCCTGGACGGTATCGTTTGCCTTGTCAAAGTGGACGACTACGGGAAGGGGAAGGTTCTCCCCCACGAGAAGACCTATAAAGGCCCGAAGCAGGATCAGTTAAGCCTCATGCGGGCCTGCCGGGCTAACATGACCCCGATTCACGGCCTGTTCGGCGATGAAGAGGAGGTTGTCCAGCAGCTATACGCGCGGACGATTCTCAACCCCCCCGACCAGGAGGTCGCCGATGCCAATGGCACGGTCCACCGGACCTGGACCATCCAGGACCCGGACACCATAGCCGCGTTCGTCCGGGAGCTGAAGGATAAGAGCGTCCTCATAGCCGACGGCCACCACCGATATGAAACCGCGAGAGCCTTCAGAGACGAGATGCGCGCGGCCGGCCACGGAGAGACCGGACCTCATGAATGGGTCATGATGTACCTCACCTCGATGAGCCACCCCGGTCTGGTAATCCTTCCCGCTCACCGGATGGTCAAGGGGATGGCGGGCCTGGAGCCGACCGAGATGCTTCGGAAGCTCGACCCGTATTTCTACGTCGAAGAAGTTCCCTTCACCCCAGATACCCGCGACACTGCATTGCAGACTGTGCTGGATCGGGTCGGGTCGTATTCCGAGGTCGGCGGCAAGTTCGGCATGATCGCGCAGGGTAAGAGTTGTTTCTACCTGCTCCGGTTAAAGGATTTCGAAAAAGCCGCGGCCGAGATGGATCCTGAGATACCCGTGCCGTTGCGAGGCCTCGACGTGACCATCCTGCGGGAAATGATTATGTTTCACGGCCTGAGAATGAACGGCGACAACTTTGAAGGGCACATCGAATATGCGCCCCTTGTCCGCGACGTGGTCGATAAGGTGGACAACGGAGAGGTTCAGCTCGGCTTCATACTGAATCCTACGCGCGTGGATCAGGTCCAAACAGCGGCCGAGTTGGGACACAAGTTACCCCACAAGTCGACCTATTTTTATCCGAAAATCTCTTCGGGCCTTGTGCTGTACGCCTTTTGAACCCAAGAGACAGGCTCGATAAATTTATGGGTATCCGTTTACCGGAACAAACGCTGCCCCTGGGAATCACGATGGGGGAGGTTTGGAGGGTCGGCTGCAGAGCAGCTATAAGGCCGCCGAGAGTTCGGGAAAGCTCTCAAGCAAATCCCGTCCACCCACGCAGCAAGTTTGCAACGGGCCGATTTTATCTCTCGGCTGTTCCGGCAGGCCGTCTCACCCTCTATCCTCACCGGGCGCAGAGCCGCCTCAAGCCCTGTGAACGATCGCTTTGATCGCTAATCCGCCGACGCTCTCATGACCGGGCATGCACGACCAGACAGTCAAACACGCGAGCGAAACGATTGACGGCCTATTTCGGAACAAGGTTCGAGTAATCCAGGCTGCGCGGGGCTACCGCGTCTCCGAGGATGCCCTTATCGTTGCGTGGTTCGCCAGGCCCCGTGAGGGTGAGCTGGTTCTCGACGCGGGGACCGGATGCGGCGTGATCGCGTTTGGATTGGTTGCCAAGGAGCCGTCGGTCACGGTCGTGGGGCTGGAGATTCAGGAGGCCCTGGCAGACCGTGCTGGCAGAGGCATCCGTCTGAATCGTCTGGAATCCGGGGTTTGCATCGTGCGCGGGGACGTTAGGCACGCTGACCTGTTTTTCCGGCCCGGGCGGTTCGACGTAGTGGTTTCCAACCCGCCGTATCACGAGCCAGGCCGAGGGCGGATCAGCCTCGAGGAAGAAAAGGCGTTATGCCGGCATCAGCTCATGATGCCGCTCTGCGATCTGCTTCGGATATCCAGGGCGCTGCTCAAGCCTCAGGGTAGACTTGCCTTCATCTATCCCGCAGGACGAGCGGATAGCATCCGGGAGGCTTTGAAAGAGACTGGATTTGAGCCGGCGCGTATGTTATGGATTCAGCCCTATGCAGGCGCTGAGCCATGCCTCCTGTGCATGGAAGCCAGACCCGCTTGCGATGGACCGGCGCTGGTTCAGCATTCTCTGGTGCTGTACGATGAGCCCGGCAAACGAACAAGCCTGGCCGCGGCAATCCTCGCGGGAGAGGAAGTAAGCTTTGCAGGATAATGCGATTGCGCTCTCACACAAGGAAGGCTGAGCCGCTTTCTGTGGGAGCCGGCTCTGCCTTAACGGTCCGGAGCAGTTGCGTTTCACCCCTGCCGGAGACCTATGATACCGAGTTTGTAGCGGTTGCTCAGAGTCACATCCAAGTGGTCGGCAGGTTGAAACGGCCGGAAAGCGCGGTAGCTGCTCTATCAGTCCTTGGCGGAATCGATGTCCTGGCGAGACCTTCGCGGGAGGACTGGTTCCGCGGGCCGCAGATCATTCTGGGACCCAAGATGCTGACGGGAGGTTGACATGGAAGAATTTAGACGAATCAAACGGCTCCCCCCTTACGTGTTTCAACTGGTGAACCAGCTGAAGATGAAACTGAGACATGAGGGTGAGGACATCATCGACCTGGGAATGGGCAATCCTGACATTCCCACCCCCCAGCACATCGTCAACAAGGTGATCGAGGCGGTTCAGAATCCCCGCAACCACAGGTACAGCGCGTCCATGGGAATTCCCAAGCTGCGCCTGGCCTTTGCCGACTGGTGGAAGAGACGCTACGACGTGGATCTGGACCCGGACACCGAGGTGGTGGCGACGATGGGCGCGAAGGATGCGCTGGCCCACCTCGTTTTGGCGACGATAACCCCCGGTGATGTGGTGTTCGTCCCTTCCCCCACCTATCCGATCCATCCGTATTCGGTGGTGATCGCAGGAGGGGATCTGAGGCATGTTCCCATCAGGCCGGAAAGCGATTTCTTCGAGGACCTGAAAGCTGCGGCGCGTCTGACCTGGCCGCTCCCCAAGATGCTCATTCTGTCGTTTCCTCATAATCCGACCACCATGGTGGTGGACGAGGACTTCTTCAAACGACTGGTCGATTTCGCACTCGAATACAAGATCATGATCATCCATGACTTTGCGTACGCGGATTTAACCTTTGACGGGTACCGTGCGCCGAGCTTTCTTGCCGTCCCTGGAGCGAAGGAGGTTGGCGTCGAGGTCTTTTCCATGTCCAAGAGCTATTCCATGGCCGGTTGGCGGGTTGGATGCGCCGCAGGCAATCCCCAGATGATCGAAGCGTTACGGAGGCTGAAGAGCTATATCGACTACGGTATCTTCCAACCGCTTCAAATAGCCTCCATCATTGCGCTCAACGACGACCAGACGTGTGTCCAGGATATCGTCAACGAATACAAGGACCGCCGGGATGCGCTCTGTTCAGGGCTCGCTGATTGCGGGTGGAACGTGGCCCCCCCCAAAGGGACGATGTTCGTATGGGCGAAGATCCCTGAAGAATTCTCGCACATGAAATCGCTGGAGTTCTCCCAGTTCATGACCGAACAGGCCAAGGTCGCGGTAAGCCCGGGCATCGGCTTCGGGCCGTTCGGCGACGAGTACGTGAGGTTTGCGCTGGTAGAGAACAGGATGCGGATCAACCAGGCAATCCGGGGCATCAGGCATCTGATGACGAAAGGGGAGACGAAGCACAAAACCGATGATGAGATGATTCGCTCTGCCGTCGTCTGAGTGCCGGATTTCCTCGGTACGGTCCCGGATTTCTGTGGCACGCGGCTTGCCTTCATCACCGTGGCATCCCCGGGTGTATGGGTGGGACAGGCATCTTGCCTGTCCCACCGTACTCTCCGAGACGCGTGACCGAACTTGCCCAGAGGTGTACTAGGGTCACTGCGCTCATCAACGAGACAATGCGCCGCGGCGTTGCCGCGCAGAAACATGGTGACTTCGTATGAAAGAAATTTCCATCGGACTGATAGGATTCGGCATAGTCGGTTCCGGTGTAGTAAAGATCCTTGAGGAGAATCGAGACCTTCTGGAAGCCAGAGTCGGGATACCGCTCCGCGTGAAGGCCATAGCGGATCTCGACATCCAGACGGATCGTGGCGTGAAGGTCGACCGTGCCGTGCTGACTACAGATGCTCGCCAGGTCCTGGAGGACCCGGAGATCTCCATTGTCGTGGAGCTAATCGGAGGGTACGAGCCCGCGCGAACCTTTATCCTGCAAGCGCTCGGTCATGGCAAGATGGTGGTGACCGCGAACAAGGCGCTTCTCGCGGAGAGCGGGGATGAGATCTTCCGCGCTGCGCATCAATCGGGCGTCGATGTCGGGTTCGAGGCCGCGGTCGCAGGCGGCATACCGATCCTGCGATCTCTCAGGGAGGGGCTGGTAGCCAATCGTTTCGATAAGGTGATGGCCATACTCAACGGCACCTGCAACTTCATCCTGACGTCAATGTACGATAATCCCGGCGTCTCTTTTTCCGACGTCCTGAGACAGGCCCAAGAAATGGGCTACGCCGAGGCTGACCCGAGCCTGGATGTGGACGGCATAGACTCGGCCCACAAGCTGGTCCTGGTTCTGGGCATGACCCACGGGATTCGCGTGCGAGTGAGCGATCTCTGTGTGGAAGGGATTCGCGGCATTACGTCGTTCGACGTGAAGATGGCCAAGGAGTTCGCGTACAAGATCAAGCTGTTGGCGCTTATTATCAGCCGTGGGGACATGGTCGAAGCGCGGGTGCATCCCACGATGATTCCACAGCATCATCCGCTGGCTACAGTTGATGGTGTCTTCAATGGTATCTATCTCAAAGGGAACATGGTGGGCGAACAGCTCTTCTACGGACGCGGAGCAGGAAGAGAGCCTACTGCTTCCGCGGTCATTGGTGACATTGTCGAATGCGCCCGAAACGCGGCTCAGGGACGCGGCGGCCTGGTACCACCCCTCGGTTACCCGGAGGACTGGACCGCACCCGTCCGCGTCATGGATATGAACGCGGTCTCGACCAACTATTACCTGCGGGTGCAGGCCAAGGATCGGCCGGGGGTGCTCTCGAAGATATCCGGCATCATGGCGGATCACTGCATCAGCATCCATTCCGTGGTCCAGAAGGGCCGGGATGCATCCGGGAGCGTGCCCGTGGTGTTCATCACCCACCGGGCCACGGAAGCCGACATCCAGGCAGCGAGCACGAAGATAGGCGAACTGGACGTCGTTGACGGGAGACCGACCATTTTGCGCATAGAGGATGAAACGCTGGACTGATTTTCGCCCCGCGGGTGAGGCCGATTGGAGCGGCCCCGCAAGGGCATACAAGGGAGAATAGCGATGTGGAAGGGCGTGATCAGGGCATATCCTGATTTCTATCACTTTGCAGATGAACGACATGTGGTGACGATTCTCGAGGGGAACACCCCTCTCATTCCAGCGCCCAGGCTGGCAGCGAAGATCAATCCCGACATCTCGCTCTTCCTGAAGTACGAGGGGCTCAATCCCACCGCGTCCTTCAAGGACCGTGGCATGACATTGGCGGTTTCCAGGGCAGTCGAGGCGGGGTCTCGCTCGGTCATATGCGCGTCCACGGGTAATACGTCTGCATCGGCCGCGGCGTACGCGGCACGGGCTGGGCTGAAGGCAGTGGTGGTGATTCCCGAGGGAAAGATCGCACTGGGAAAGCTCGCTCAGGCGATGATACAGGGCGCGGTGGTGGTGAAGATCCTCGGGAATTTCGATGAAGCGCTCACCGTGGTGCGCAAAATCTCCGACGAGTATCCCGTAACCCTCGTGAATTCGCTGAATCCCCATCGCATCGACGGCCAGCGGTCGGCCGCGTTTGAGGTTTGCGACGTCCTCGGAGAGCCTCCGGAATACCATATGCTGCCGGTGGGCAATGCGGGAAACATCACAGCGTACTGGGCTGGGTACAAGGCGTACCGTGACGCGGGCAAGATCAAGACGCTCCCCAAAATGTGGGGGTTTCAGGCTGAAGGCGCGGCCCCCATCGTACGGGGGCATGTCGTGGAGAAGCCTGAGACGGTCGCAACCGCGATCCGCATCGGAAACCCCGCGTCCTGGAAAAAGGCAGAGGCAGCGCGGGATGAGTCCGGCGGGCTCATCGACATGGTTACGGATCAAGAGATTCTCGATGCGTATCAGATGGTCGCTTCCACCGAAGGGGTCTTCTGCGAACCGGCGTCCGCGGCTTCTCTCGCAGGACTGGTGAAAAAGACCAGACAAGGATTGGTGGAGAAGGGATCACGCGTTGTCTGCACGCTCACGGGGCATGGTCTGAAAGACCCGGACAATGCGATCAAGGTGTCGGCCGAACCTATAACGTGCGAAGCGGAAATGAAGAAGGTGTTGAATGTCCTCGGATTCTGAAACCAAATACGTGATTCTCGTGCCCGACGGCATGGCCGATTCGCTTGCCGCGGAGGTAGCAGAGGGGTCCCCCCTCAAGGTTGCGCGAACCCCCTGGATGGACAAGGTCGCATCCGCGGGGACGATCGGCCTCACCCGGACGGTCCCGACCGGCATGGAAGCGGGGAGCGACGTGGCCAACCTTTCCATCATGGGGTATTCGCCCGCGAAGGTTTACTCGGGCAGAGCGCCGTTCGAGGCTGCCTCGATGGGAGTGTACCTCGAGGAAGACGATCTCGCGTTCCGGTTGAACCTCGTGACGCTGGAGCGCAATTTCACCATCATGGCGGACCACAGCTCGGACCACATCTCCACACAGGAAGCCCACGCGTTGATCGGCGCGGTCGAGCCGATCATAGATAGGTTGGGGCTTTTCGTGTATCCCGGTATCTCATACCGGAACCTGATGGTCTGGAAGGGCGGACCCGACGGACTCGTGACGCACCCGCCGCACGATTTTCCCGGAGAGCTGCTCGCCGGCCGATTGCCGTCGGGGCAAGGCGCGGACGTGCTGCTCCGCATCATTATACAGTCGTGGAAGATCCTGGAGAATCATCCGGTGAACCAGCGAAGGGTCACCCGATGCCAGGGACCCGGCAACTCGGTATGGCCGTGGGGACAAGGACGACGCCCGAAGATACAGACGCTCACCGAGCGGTTCGGGGTAACGGGCACCGTGGTGGCGGCCGTGGACCTGGTTCGGGGAATCGGCAAGTACGCGGGGCTCGATGTCGTGGACGTTGCGGGGGCCACCGGTTACCTGGACACGAATTATCAGGGCAAGGTGGAAGCCGCGCTGAGCGCACTCGAGACGCAGAACCTCGCGTTCCTGCATGTGGAGGCTCCCGACGAGGCAGGCCATTCCGGCCAGATGGACCTTAAGGTCAAGGCCATCGAGGACTTCGACGAGAAGATCGTCGGGCCGGTGCTGAAAGGCCTGGAGAAATTCCCTCAATGGCGGATGCTCATCATGCCGGATCATTGCACTCCCATCGCGACGCGGAAACACTCCGTCGAGCCGGTTCCCTTCGCGCTCCTCGATTCGGGCCAGTGGAGCGAGGCCGCGAAGTCCCCGTCGCGGACGTTCTCGGAAAAGGACGCGGTCGCGGCCGGCCGACTGGTGGACGAAGCCTCAACCATGATGGAGTTCCTCCTGGGCGTGCAAAACCTGCAGTGACTGTGACTCTGAGCCAGGAGATGCGTCTATCGACCCCGGATTTCAGCCAGGCCGATCCATTGCGCGCGTGACAAAATTCCTGATCGAAATGGACCCGCAGGGCGGGAGTCTGTCCCGAGACCAAGACTATGGGACAGCTCCGCTCATCGCGGGATCGCGTCTGATTTCTCGATATTCAGCCGAGACGCCTGTCCCACCAGAACTCCCCGACAGTTGATTTCGCACTTACGCAAAAGAGCACCAAGGATGTCACCTCTTTGAAAGCTCATGGGTCTGCTGTCATGTTTGCTGCCGATTGGAGACTAATGGTTTGGCTGCTACGAGGTCGTGCCAAATCTCGGTCTTTCCTGGGGGAGTTAGGAAAATGAACAGGATTCTTTCTCTGGTTCTCGTCGGTCTGTTTCTGACGGTCGGCATGGCGTCCCATGCCTGTGCCGGAGGATTAGGGAAACTTCTGTCGGTTCTGGTGAGCGGGGCAATGAAATCGACGCCCGCGGTGACGTCAACTGGGGCAAAAGCTGTGCCTGCCTTCACGAAGACTGCCGTAACGGTCGCTCCTGCGGTAGGCAGAACTGCAGCCGGGGCAGGCAGGACTGCGCGAACGGCCACAACCGGCGTTACGCAGAGCGCAAGCCCTGACATAGGCTCGCACGTGGCTGCCGGAGTGCTCATGAACACCATGCGAAACGACCGTGACAAAGACAAACGATATCCGCTCCAATAGGGCTGATACCGATGCGCGATCAAGGAAGTGGTACCGCAGACGGGCGCTCCTGGGAGATCTCCGGAGCGCAGTTAGGCGGTGCCGTCCGTAGCGGAGGAGACCTCCCAGGAAAAGCCCGCAGTAGGCTCCTCGAAAATCACCTGTTTGAAAGCGCATCGGCATGAAACACTACAACAAACATCAGTTCGCCCTCTCGTGGACCCGGAGTGGTGGGGTAGTCAAGTCTTTTCGGGCAGGGGGCCACGAAGGACAACGCTCTCGCTGAGTGACCTTGCTCCCGGCTGACGTCCGGTGCTATGATCGTGTTTCCGTTGAGGGAACCGTTCAGATCCTCAGGAGAGGCAATCATTGGGCATGGACAAAGCACCTCGACCAGCTATTTCGAACGTCTTGTGCCTCATCTTCTTTGTCTCGGGCATGTCGGCCCTCATCTTCGAGAATCTCTGGTTTCGTCTCGCGCGTCTCACCTTTGGTAACAGCGTGTGGGCCGGCGCGCTGGTCTTGTCAGGTTTCATGGCTGGACTGGCACTCGGCAATGGGCTCGCTGTCCTCTGCCGCGGCTCCAGGATTAAGTTCCCCATTCGATTGTATGCCTTCTTGGAACTCCTCACGGCAGTGACAGGACTCTCTTTGGTCGTCGGCTTGCCAGTGCTGACTGCGTGGCTTTCACCCTTATTCAGCCGTTTCGAGGAAAGCCCGGCGCTCATCAATCCTATACGGCTCGGGATATCCTTTTTGCTCATGCTGGTTCCCGCAACCGCCATGGGCATGACGTTGCCATTGCTGGTGAAGAAGCTGTACGAGGGGTCCCCGTGTTTTGGCACGGTTCTGGGGCGGCTGTACGGCTGGAATACCCTGGGTGCTCTCGTGGGGGCTCTGCTGCCCGATGCCGTGCTGGTCGGCGCTTTCGGCATCAAGGGGAGTGGGGTTGCCGCGGCGAGTCTCAATCTGCTGGCTGCTGCAGGGGCCTGGTATCTCTCCCGAACGTACGAGCCGCGGCCAGCGGAGGAGGCGGGAGGCTTGCCCAAAGCGCCGGCGACCGTCAGGTTCTCCACCACCGCAATGCGGCTTCTGGGTGCGGGTTTTCTGTCCGGTGGTATTCTTCTGGGGTTGGAGGTGGTCTGGTTTCGTTTTCTGATCCTGTTCTTCAACGCGTACAGCATCGCGTTCGCTATCATGCTTGCCGTGGTTTTGGGAGCTATCGGTCTCGGAGGTATCATCGCGTCCTTGTGGTTCCGGCTGCGGCCTGAGGCCCATCGCTACCTCGTCCCCGTCGCGTTTCTCGCGGGTGCCACATCCATCGTGGCGTATGCACTGTTCGGGCGATTGAGTGGCCTCCTGGCAGAGGCACCCTACCAGTGGACGTATATGCTCTGCCTTTCCTTTCCGCTCATGTTCCCGGTGAGCCTTCTCTCCGGCATTCTGTTCACGCTGGTGGGGGAAGCGGTTCACGAACAGGTCGGCGGGAGCGTGGAAACAACGGGCCTCCTGACCATGGCCAACACCACTGGCGCCACTCTGGGATCCGCGCTGGCTGGTTTCGTGTTGCTCCCGAAGATCGGGATGGAGCAATCCTTCTTCTGGTTGACATTGGGCTACGCGGGAGTGGCACTGCTCAGTCTCCACGGACGGCACGCGTCATCCACGAGGCTCGCACGGTTCGCCAGCCTCACTGCCGCGGTCGCGTTCGGGCTGTCCGTGTGGTGGTTTCCCTTCGGTTCGATGCAGCAGCACATTCTCTCGGTGGGAAGCAAGGAAGCAGCCGGGAAGTCGAACTGGACGTGCGTGGCAGTGCGTGAAAACTTGACGGAGACGAGCCAGTACTGGCAGGAACGATTACTGGAACGACCGCTGTACACGAGACTCTTTACCAACAATCACCCCATGTCTTCCACGAGAGTCGCGACGAAACGGTACATGAATTTCTTTGTATACTGGCCTGTCGCAGTGCATCCCGACCCGAAGGACGCATTGCTGATCTGCTTCGGCGTCGGCGCCACTGCGAAGGCTCTGACCGAAACCAAGGCATTGAAATCTATCGATGTGGTGGACACTTCAAGAAGCATCCTCGCAGATAGCGCACTCATTTTCCCCGAGCCCAAAGATAATCCCTTGTTCGATCCGAGGGTCAAGGTCCACGTGGAGGACGGCCGTTTCTTCCTGCAAACCACCAACTGTCGCTTCGATATCATTACCGGAGAACCCCCGCCGCCTCTGAGCGCGGGAGTCGTGGCCCTCTACTCACAGGAATATTTTCAGTTAATTCACGATCGCCTGCGGGACGGTGGGATCGTCACGTACTGGTTGCCGGTTTGGCAGATCCCGTGGTCTGCCACGAAATCGATTCTGAAGGCGTTCAGCAACGTCTTTGAGGATTGTTCGCTCTGGAATCCCATGGGATTCGAGTGGATGATGGTGGGGATTCGCAACCCGGGCGCGCGGACATCCGACGAGCAGTTTTCGGCTCAATGGGGAGATCCTGCTGTAAGTCGGCAGATTGCCGGTGTCGGGTTTGAAGTCCCCGAGCAGATCGGGGCGACTTTCCTCATGGATGCCGAGGCCTTGCGGGAATGGACCCGAGATGCCCTCCCCATCACGGACAATTATCCCGCGCGGATTTTCGGCCAGCCGGAAGACTCGTACCTGTACACGTTGAGCGATCTGGAAGAGGTCGCGTTCGGCCACCAACCAGCTCAGAGGTTCTTGGACTCTCCCCTCATACGAAAACTGTGGCCCGATTCACTCCGGCTCAGAACCATGGACTATTTTCCGTTCCAGGAACTGATCAACGATGCCTTGGCTCATCCAGGCCGTCCGGATTCCTTGCCGGACATGACCGCGTTGCACACGATACTTACGGAATCGTCTTTACGGTTTCCGGTATTCTTACTTGCCGGCGGTCCCGACATGTTGGACGCGGATCGCGTCGTGGACACTCTCAATGAAAAAGAGCGGCTCACCACCCCCGGAATTTCTTTCCATTATGGGGTACGGGCACTGGCGGATCGAAATTTTGCGCTCGCAGCGAAGCATTTTGCGGCGGAACAGGCTAAAGGTTTCCGCGCGAATCTTGTCTTCTATCAGGTGTACTCGCTGTGTATGGCCGGCGAGCAACAGAACGCGCAAGTGCTGCTCCGCAACAACACCAAGCTGCTCGTGGAGCGATTCGGCGGAGAGCGAGTGGCGTGGCTGCGCGACACCGTTGGCATGGCCCCAGCCAGAAATTAGTATCAATGCACCGCCATAGATCCAGAAAAGCGATGAAATCTGCGAGGCGCGGGACTGTCCCACCAAAGTCGGCCTCGAATCTGACCTTCGTTTACGCAATCATTTCACGTGCCACCATGTTTGCTCCGGCCTTCTTCCGTCCCTCACGGGGTGGTCGTCGGGCGTCAGGTGCCGCCGGCAGACTCATGGTCGCAGCACGCCGAACCTTTGGGAGCATCGGCTTGGTCAGGCTCGGAAGTGAGCGATCCTGGGAGGGCACGACCCACGAATTTCCGGTACATTGCCCTCGCGATGAGAAACGCCAGCACCGCGGCCGCGGCCAATTCCGCCCATTCAGGCACCATTCCCCCGGCTGCGATGCCCGCCTGCGCCGCTGCCGACACCCCAAGAGCCTGATATAAAGCGTCCGTGAGGAAAGCCATCGACAGGGTGCAGACAACAATGGAACCCAGATAGATCAGGAGGGCGCGCGCGCCCAGTAGCCCTCCTACCATCGTGATGGTGGCCATGTTCGTCGCAGGTCCGGCGAGCAGCAACACAAGGGCAGCACCGGGGCTCACACCCTTGATGATCAGCGCTGCCGCCACAGGGGTGGAAAGGCTCGCGCACACGTACATCGGCAGGCTGACTGCCAGCATTCCCAGGTACGCCCACAAGCCCGAGCCGAGATGATCGTGAAAGAAAGACTGAGGAATCAAGGCACTGATCAGTCCTGCCAACAGAAGACCAATGACGAACAGAATCGCCAGATCGTCCATCAGTTCGTTGAACGCGAACCGTGAAGCTGCACGGAGTTTCTCGGCGTTTGTGTGATGCCGCGCGTGCACCCAGGGATCGCAATCGGTCCCGTCGCAGCAGGCGTCGACGAGGCAGGTCCGGTCCGGCTCCGTACGACCGCTCTCAGCATACGATCTGCCGGTGAAGTTCTCGACAAGCCCTGCGGTGAATGCGGTTACGAATGCCGCCAACGGCCGTATGACCGTGATAATCGGATCCAGAAGCGAGTAGGTCAGCGCAATGGAGTCGATACCGCTTTCAGGCGCGGATATCAGGAAAGCCAAACAGGCTCCGTTATTGGCTCCCTGCTTCTTCAGGCCCGCGACCGCGGGTACGACTCCGCACGATCATATCGGAATCGGGATGCCTAGAAGTGAAGAATACAGCACTGACCGAAAGCGACCCCTCCGCAGATAGTGGGCGATTGACACGGGCTGAATATAGACGCGGATCAGTCCGGCAATAAGTAACCCCAGGAGCAGGTACAGCGCGGATTCCCGCAGAATCGAGAGCGCAGCGACCACCACATGTCCTACGATTTCCATCTGGCCCGTTGTTTCACTTTTCGGAGGACGGTTTCTTCTGTTCTCCCGTCCTGGATGCACCCGGCGGAACTCCGGATTTCTGGGCGTCAACCTCGTCGACCGGGATCCGCTGCAGGGAGAAATCTCCTGTAGTGTGGTCCTTCTTCAAGATCCAGACTCTGCCCGTATCCGTATCGAGCATGAAAGTCTGCCCCTTCACATTGGGAGACGTCAACATCTGGAACCGACCTGTGAAGGTGATCGTCGGGCCGGGTTCCACCGGTTTGCCTAAACCCTGGGCGAGGTCCTTTCCGATCGGCCATTGTGCATGGCAGATCTGTGCCGCGCCGAACAGGAGTCCTGCGCATACGATAAGCACTATGAATGCTTTCATGAAATCTCTCCGGCAGGTTTCCATCGTTGTTTTTCACTATATCAGGCATGACAGAGAGGGTCAAACGAGCATCCCGCTCTGCGGGCTCTACGAGGTTGACAAACGCGCTCGTTCTGTGATATTCAAATAATGCTAGAGTTCTAGTTGAAACATCTTGTGTAACTATGATTTTTTAAAGGAGTCTTTGGTGAATTGCCGTACGCTCCTCTCCTTGGGCAAGGGAATATCAATCGGTTGGGCGAAACACTGTGCCTTGGCCTGCCTCTGTTCCGGACTGGTCCTCTCGATCGTGCTCGGGGCTCCGCCCCAGGCGTGCGCGATGACCGCGCAGGAGATCCTGGAGCAGGTGGCAAAACAGAATTTTCAGGAAAGCTTCCGCGCGTCCCTGTCGGTCAAGACGAGCAAGGGCAAGAAGACGGTCGCAGAGCACACGCTCTGGCTGATGGCGAGAACGGAAAAGGATAAAACGGAATTCTTCGTCGATTTTGAAGCACCGCCGGAATCGAAGGGACTGCGCTTTCTGTTCCTGCTCAGGCCGGAAAAGACGCCTCAATCCTTCATGTATCTCCCCGCGACAGGGAAGACCGTGCCGCTTGCCGTAGACGACCCCTCGGTCGACTTGGGCGGCACAGGACTCAGCGTCGAGGATATTCAGGGTTTCATGCCCAAGGGTGGGGAGACCGCGACGCTTGTCAAAGAGGAGAAGGTGGAGGGCCGCGACTGCTACATGCTCCGTGTGGAACTCCCTGATGGCAAAGGTCAACGCGACCTGTGGGTGGGAAAGAACGGATTTGTGGTGGTCAAGTCGCAGTACGTGGACGCCAAAGGACAGGTGAAGCGGACGTTCCGTGTGGTGGAGTTTTTCAGGACCGAAAAGGGGACTGAATTCCCCAGAGAAGAAGACATAACGGTGCCGGACAAAGACCTGCGCATTCGCGTGAGACAGGAGAACGCGGTCTTCGGGATCGAGTTGCCGGACGAGATCATGAATCCCGAGAAGTTCGGCACATATCGGTGGCGAGACTGACAGCTACTCGCGCAGGCAGGGTGTTGCCAAAGCAGACAGGACTCGGTTGCAGTCCGTTCCGCAGGCCGAGCACCTTCCTGGCGTGAGCGCGTCGAACGTTCTCGGTTCTTGACACCGGCGCAGTGCGGTTATCCGGGGCCGGTTTGCCCGATCGAGCATGGAGTTCTCATGAAACGCAGCCATTCTTCCTTCAATCCTCTCTCCGAAACGTACAGACGCTTCCCGGGCAAAGGACCTGCCTGGATGGCGCTGATCGTCGCAGGTCTTGCAATGCTCTCCGGCTGCGCGAGCCTTCCCGACGTCAACAAAATCCAGGGCAATATGGACGCCATGGTCCATTACATGGGGATAATGGCTTCCAACATGCCGGTCATGTCGTATAGCACGAGTCGCATGGCAGCCCTGGCGGAAAAGATGGACCGGAAGTCCGACTCGCTGTTGGGCGAAATTCAGAAAAAGGGAGGCTCGGCCGAACGGGCCATTCAGAATTACTCACAAGCGGTTCTGGACAACGATCGCGGAGTGATCAAGAACCTCAAGGCCATAAAAGACGAGCTGGGGGATATCCGACAGTCCTTGTCCGCGCCGGGAGCTCAACAAGAGAGCCGGGACCAGTCCCGGATCAACGCGGAACTTCAGTCGCGACTAACGTCGCTGGAGGCGAAACTCAGGGATCTGTCCACCAAGGTCGATCGAGAAAAGGGCCGCTGAATTTGTGAAGGAATCGAAACTCCATCGTAATTTCGACCACTTACTCGATGCCGGTGTATCGTGATGTCTTGAGAATGCGTAACGCGGGCCGACCGATAGGTCGTCGACCCATGCTGGGCGCTGTAGAAACCGCTCCCGGCGGATGCGGCCCAACCCTGCCACGAGATCGTCACCCGAAAAGTTTCCATCGCGATTTTGCTTTTTTTCCCCCCGCAATGTAGGTTGCCTGGTAGACTGGTGCGTTGACCAGAGGGGGCACTCTTGACCGAGGCTCCACCACGAGGAAGGACAAAAAGATGAAGGAACAGGGATATAAGGTCGCTGTTGTCGGTGCCACCGGGGCCGTAGGTAACCAGTTGCTCAGTGTCTTGGAACAACGCTCTTTCCCGGTACGCGAGATCGTGCTGTTGGCGTCGGGCCGGTCCGCGGGCAGGACTCTTACGTTCAGAGGAGAGGAACATCCGGTTCAGGAACTCACCGAATCGTCGTTCGACGGCGTGGAGGTCGGCCTGTTTTCCGCGGGCGGGTCGATTAGCGCGAAGTTTGCCCCCATTGCCGCACAAGCGGGGTGCGTGGTAATCGACAATACCGCCCACTTCAGGATGGACCCGGACGTGCCGCTGGTCGTCCCCGAGGTCAATCCGCAGGCCATCGCGGGTTATACCAAGAAGAACATCATCGCCAACCCAAATTGTTCCACGATTCAGATGTTGGTGGTGCTCAAACCGATCCACGACGAAGCGAAGATCGAGCGCGTGGTCGTCTCCACGTATCAGGCCGTATCCGGGACCGGCAAAGATGCGCTGGAAGAAATGTTGGTTCAATCGAGGCTAATGGCCTGTGGCATCGAATGGACCAAAGAGGACAGTGTCGAGAGGCTGCTGGAGGGCATGGCTCCGTATAAGAAAATGGCCACCAGCGTCTATCCGCACCGGATAGCTTTCGAGTGTTTGCCGCACATTGACGTGTTTCTCGAGAACGACTACACCAAGGAAGAGATGAAAATGGTGTGGGAGACAGGAAAGATACTCGATCCGGCCATCCGGGTCACCGCGACGACGGTGCGTGTCCCGAGCTTCTTCGGCCACTCGGAAGCGGTGAACGTGGAAACGGAACGGGAGATTACCGCGACGAGGGCTCGGGAGATCCTCAACTCAGCCCCCGGCGTCACGGTTCTCGACGACCCGAAGCGCAACCTCTATCCGTTGACCGCTCTTGCCATGGGTGCATACGGCACGTTCGTCGGCAGGATCCGTAGAGACGAATCGGTCGATCATGGGCTGAACATGTGGATCGTCTCGGACAACATCCTCAAGGGCGCGGCCCTCAATGCCGTGGAAATCGCGGAGATCCTCGTGGACAAGTACCTGTGACGGCAATTCGCCACCTGAATGCCACCCACCACACAGGACAGTCTGAAATTAGCTCTGGGGTGCCTCCATATCGAGAATGGTACATCCCGGGGCAGCTTTTCATAAAAGCTCGAACGCGAAAGGAGTGAGAATGGGCGCAAAGCGTGAAGCCGTTATCGTGAGCGCGTGCCGTACCCCATTGGGCTCGTTCAATGGGTCACTGGCCGGTATCGGGGCAACCAAGCTGGGAGGCATGGTGATCGACGAGGCGGTCCGAAGGGCAGGCATCGAGAAAAGCGCGGTGGATGAAGTCATCATGGGGCAAGTGCTCCCCTGCGGTTACGGTCAGAATCCGGCACGGCAGGCAGCCTTGCAGGGCGGGATGCCGTACGAGTCCCAGTGCATCACGATCAACAAGGTATGCGGGTCCGGACTGAAAGCCGTGATGCTCGCGGCTCAGGCGATCCAGCTCGGAGACGCGGACGTGGTCATCGCTGGCGGCATGGAAAACATGACCCTGGCCCCCTATTACCTGGAGAGGGCCCGATCGGGTTATCGTATGGGGAACGGGGCGCTCGTCGACAGCATGGTGCATGATGGGCTGTGGGACATCGTCAACGACTTCCACATGGGCATCAGCAACGACCTGTGCAGCGAAAAGTACCACATCTCCCGCGAGGATCAGGATCGGTACGCGGCACAGAGCTACGAGCGGGCGCTCCAATCCATAGCCGACGGCCGTTTCAAGGAAGAGATCATGCCCGTGACAATTCCCCAGCGGAAGGGCGATCCCAAAGTCTTTGACACGGACGAGTGCCCGAGAGAAACGAGCTACGAAGCCCTGAGCAAGATGAAACCGGCCTTCCAGAAGGAAGGATACGCCACCGCGGGCAATGCGTCGATTATCTCCGACGGCGCGGCCGCCCTGTGTGTAATGGCGGCTGAAAAGGCCAAAGAGTTCGGCCTGGAGCCGCTCGCTCGTGTTGGCGCTCAGGGAAGTGCCGGCCTGGATATGAAGTACGTGCTCGTTGCTCCTATGCTGAGCATCCCCAAAGTTGCAGGCAAAGAAGGGGTCGATTACCACACCATCGATCTCATGGAGGTCAACGAGGCCTTTGCCGGTTCCACCGTCGCGGTCATGAGAGAACTGGGTCTGGACGAGAGCCGCTGCAACGTGAACGGAGGCTCGGTGGCGCTGGGCCATCCCATCGGCGCGAGCGGAGCCCGCGTGCTCATCACGCTCATCTACGCCATGCGCAACCGAGACAAGAAGACCGGCATGGCATCGCTTTGCCTCGGCGGCGGAGAAGCCGTCTCGCTGTTCGTGGATCGATAGCCTTGTTGTGAAAGAGTTGGGCGGGGAGACGCTCCATTCCAAACGGGCTTCTCCCCGATTTCTTGCTGACCAAAGCTCCTCCCGTGCGCAACCCATTTTTCTGCGCTGTATCGCTGCCTTTTCATCATGGCTTTTCTCGCCAGCCCAGCAATGGCACGTCACCCCAGCGAAGGCTCGGAAACTGCTCCCGGCAATCGCGGTGGCGGACAAACACAATGACGGCAATCCGTGCTCTTGAAATCGGGAGGGGTCTTGCACTATGTTCTCCGTGGGGCCGCCGGAGACTGTGCGCTTTCTCGGCGCTCGGCGGAGTACCGATTCGCTTTCAAAGAAGTAATCTGGGGTCCCGAAACGTTGGGAGGGTCAATGTTACTCGAGCACAATCCGTATTCGTTTCTGACCGGTGACGATCCGTTCTTGCCGATTTTTCCGGTGGAAGTGACCAGCGAGGGGACCGCAGAGGAGATTCTGTTTGAGCCCCGGCACGAGGGGTTCGTGGGCATACCTCACGGGGGGATCGCCATGGGTCTTTGCCTCGATGCCTGGCGGCGGGTCGGTGCGCCCTTGTATCCGGTTTCGGTCCGCTTCCGCTTCGGCGGCTCCGGAATAACCATAGGTGACCGTGCTCTCTTTACGGTGGAAGAGGATCGGGAAAGCAGTGAGCCGTGCGTGCTGGCCAAGATCACCAAGCCCGGCGACAAAACGCCGTACCTGCGGGCTGAAATCCGGTCGGCTCCGGACGCTTCCCGGGAGATCCCGTCGGAGAACCCGCTTGGGCCTGACCTGCGCAAACTGCCGTACTATCGAAATTGCTTCGTGTGCGGGCACCACAGGATCGAGCCGGGCTTGCAGCGC
The DNA here is from genome assembly GCA_016218715.1 of Desulfomonile tiedjei. GTDB lineage: Bacteria > Desulfobacterota > Desulfomonilia > Desulfomonilales > Desulfomonilaceae > JACRDG01. Next base: position 159,192 of record JACRDG010000048.1, read on the forward strand.
CGGTTCGCGGTTGACCAGTCCAACGGCGTGCATGTGGTCTCGACAGGGTGGGGTGATGTTTCCGATGACGGCGACCGGTCGAAGTTCTTCCTGTTCGGCAAGAAAGAATTGCACCCCGCGGTGTTGATCTCGATATTCGACGAGAACACCGCATGGGCGGGCTTCATGCTGACGCGGTCTGCCGGCCTGTCGGTCAGAGTTGAATTCACCCTTATGAGGCCTGTGGCCTCGAACGAGAGGCTCCTCTTCGTCAGCCAGCCGACCGGTATCCGCGGAAACCCCAAAGCGCCGCGGTTCTTTCTGGCCGCAGGGACCATCTACTCGATGGCAGATCCAGGCCGGCCGGAACCGGTGGCGTACGGCAAAGGGGAATGGGTCATCATGGACCAGTACACCGCCCAGATAAAGGAAAACCTACTCCCGAGCAGCGACTGGGAGTGGATATTCGGTAAGGACGGCTGAAATGCAACCCTTCGCCGGGACATGCCCAACCGGGTGGAATGACGATGGGAGTGGCTTGGAGGGGGAGATGCGTCTCTCCCTCCATCCTCACCGGGCGCCGAGCCGCCTCAAGCCCGGTGAAACGAGACATTGAAAGTCAACACCTTTTCCACACTCGCACGATGAGGTGAAAGAGTGATCGAAAGAGTCATCGACGGTGTCAGATGGATTCCGGGTAAGGACAGGTTCCTGCCCGATTCTCATATGTACGTCATCGGGAAAGACGGATCTGAGGATTTCAGCCTGGTGGACTGCGGTTTGATGGAGATGGGATCGTACAAGCTCGACGAAGTCGAAAGTGCCGGTATTGCGCTCAAGCACGTCAAACGTATCATCATGACGCATACCCACATCGATCACGTGGGGTGCCTTCCCGAGATCCTCCAGGCCATCCCCCATGCCGAGGTCTGGGTGCACAAGGACGAGGCCGTGTACCTTGAACGAGGCGACGACCGGATCGTCTTCGGAAACCAGATGTTCGAGTCGGTGATTCGCTCCCAATATGAAGTCCCGAAGGACCTGTTCGCCATAAAGGTCCACAGAAAACTCGAAGGAGGGGAACTCCTGTCGCTTGGCGGCCTGCCGTTCAAGGTCATCCATCTCCCCGGCCATTCCATCGGCAGTATCGGCCTGTTCAACGAGGAACATCGGCTGTTCATGTCCGGCGACACGCTCTACGCAGACGGAGCGATCGGGCGGTACGATCTCGTTTCAGCTGACCCTATCCAATTGAAGCAGTCGCTGGAGATTGTCGCAGGACTCAATGTGGATATCCTCCTGCCGTGCCACAACAGGATCGTTCGCAGTGGGGCCGCCATCATGGTGAAGAATACCGTCCTGCAATGGGGACCGCTCCTCGCAAGCTGATAGCAAGCCGCCACTCAAGAGCAATTCGGGGGAACTTCTTTGTGCAAAGAAATTCCCCCCGTTCCCGCTTCAAGAAACACTATTACCCTTGGCTTTTGCGCTCTCCTCTTCGAGGAGAGCGCAAAAGCCAAGGAAACGAGAAGTTCTTGGAGAGCGGACCAGGGCGAAACTTTTTTTCAAAAAGGTTCTCACCAGATTACTTCTTTGAAGGCGCCTTGCTATCAGCCTCGGGAACCATCGCTCGTCTCCAGTGGTCATGTAAGGGAAACGAACGGAAGGAAGTGAGACATGGGAAGGACCGTTGCGGAAAAGATTATTGAAAGTCATTTGGTTAAAGGGAGCCTGAAACCCGGGACGGAGATCGCTCTCAAGATCGACCACACCCTGACCCAGGATGCGACCGGGACCATGGTTTTCCTGGAATTCATGGCCATGGGATTACCGCGGGTCAAGGCGGAACTGTCGGTAAGCTATGTGGATCACAACCTTCTCCAGACCGACTTCAAGAACGCGGACGACCATCGTTTCCTCAGCAGTGCCGCGGCCAAGTTCGGCGTCGTGTTCAGCCGACCGGGAAACGGTATCTCTCATCAGGTGCATCTGGAGCGGTTCAGCGTTCCGGGCAAGACCCTGCTGGGCTCGGACAGCCATACTCCCACCAATGCCGGGAGTTCCATGATCGCCATCGGGGCCGGCGGGCTCGACGTTGCCATGGCCATGGCAGGCCATCCGTTTTATCTGCGCATGCCCCACATCGTGGGGGTGCGGCTCACCGGTGCGTTGCAACCGTGGGTTTCCGCCAAGGATGTTATCCTCGAGATGCTGCGGCGTCTCACGGTCAAGGGTGGCGTCGGGAAGATTTTCGAGTACTTCGGGCCTGGGGTCGCGACCCTTTCGGCCACGGATCGCGCGACCATCGGTAACATGGGCGCAGAACTGGGCGCCAGCACCAGCATCTTTCCTTCCGACCACCGCACCCGGGAGTTCCTTGAGAGCCAGGGCCGCGGTGATGTCTGGACCGAGATCCTGACCGACCCAGATGCGCAGTACAGCGAGGTGATCGAGATCGACTTGTCCGAGCTCGAGCCGTTGATCGCGTGTCCGACCTCGCCCGACAACGTCAAAAAGGTCGCGGAAGTGGAAGGCACTTCGGTAGCCCAGGTGATCGTAGGATCTTCGGTCAACTCTTCGTTTCGCGACCTCATGGTGGTGGCCAAAGCTGTTGAAGGGCGGCATTGTCACCCTGATGTGAGCTTCGAGATAAACCCGGGGAGCAGCCAGGTCCTCCTGAACGTGGCTGACGCGGGCGGTGTCCTCAATCTCATCCTCGCGGGTGCGCGTATTCACCAGTCCGGTTGTCTGGGATGCATCGGCATGGGACAGGCGCCGGCAACGGGGACCGTCTCGCTGCGAACCTTCCCCCGGAATTTCCCGGGGAGGAGCGGTACGGTAAACGATCAGGTCTACCTGTGCTCGCCCGAAACCGCGGTGGCAGCCGCAGTGTTCGGGAAGATCACCGATCCGAGAAAACTCGGCCCGTATCCCCAGGTATCCAATCCGCAAAAGTACGTGCTCAACGACGACAATCTCGTCTTTCCCGCGAAAGAGACGACAGGAGTGGAAGTGATCATGGGGCCCAACATCAAGCAGTTTCCCAAGTTCGACCCGTTGGAAGACACGATCGAAGGGACGGTCGTAATCAAGGTCGGCGACAACATCACTACCGATCACATCATGCCGGCCGGGAGCAAGGTATTGCCTTTTCGGAGCAACATCGAGGCGATTAGCGAGTTCGTTTTCAGCCAGATCGACCCGGAGTTTCCCTCCCGCGCCCGCGATCAGGACGCGGTAGTGGTGGTGGGGGGTGAGAATTACGGGCAGGGTTCGTCTCGAGAGCATGCAGCCATTGCCCCTCGATTTCTCGGGGTGCGAGCGAAACTCGCCAAGGGTTTCGCAAGGATACATAAGGCCAATCTGATCAACTTCGGCATTCTTCCCCTCACCTTCGCGAATCCGGACGACTACGATCACGTTCTCCAGGGAGAACGGGTCAGAATACAAGGGGCACGAGTCGCGCTCGATCGGGGGCAGGAAGAATTGACGGCCGAAGTCCTCCCTTCAGGAAAGAAGATTGCCCTCAGACTGGACGCCACTCCGCGTGAACGGAAGATCCTCCTTGCCGGCGGCCTGATCAACCTGGCCCAAGCTAACGCGCTTTCAAACGAGTAATACCGGGGAAACTTCTTTGGAAGCGGATTGGTACTACGATGGCTGGCGAGTCGGACCGCTCTGGGATTTCTCTCGTACGAACCGTTCAGTCGGCTCCTGGTTATTGAGCGGAACGAGGTTGCGACCGTGGTGGATCACGAGTTCTTCGGAGCCGGTCTCGGTCGCGAGGAGGCTCAACTGGGGACCCGAGTCCCAGTAGAGGTTTAACAGGGGCGGATCGTAGGAAAAAGAGCCCTGCCCGGCGTTGATCCAGGTCTGGGTAGCATCCCCGCGAAATTTGGCCAGGAAGGTCTGATCGCCTTTGAGTACGAGCTTCATCTGCCGGTCGGCCGCGGGGGTTTCATTTCCATCCACGATCCGTGCCTTGAGCACCCACGTGCCCACCAAACGGGAGATGTGCTCGTTCTTTTCGACTGGTACGGCCTTTTCCCCGCATCCCGCAATAAGGAAGCCGAAGGCGGCAACCGTAAGCAGAACCCGAAAAGCTGGCCAACGCGTTCGTACAAACATCTTTCTCGTCAGGCCTTTGGAGGTCTCAGAATAACACAAGGCGACCACCGCTAGGGTTGATCGCCTCGTGTTTGTTATACGTCCAGAAAATCAGACGATCTTCGTGGATCGGCTCACTCTCTTAGTACCAGCCGCTGGAAGAGCTGCTGGCAGGCCAGTAACCGCTGCTGGAGGAGCTTGCCGGATAGTAGCATCCGCTGCTCGAAGAGCTGCTGGCGGGCACGCAGCAGTAATAGCCGCTGCTCGAGGAGCTGCTGGCAGGCCAGCATCCGCTGCTCGAAGAGCTGCTGGCAGGCACGCAGCACACAGGCATGCATCCGCTGCTCGAGGAGCTGCTGGCGGGCACACAGCAATAGCCGCTGGAGGAGCTGCTGGCGGGCCAGCATCCGCTGCTGGAAGAGCTGCTCGATGCTGCACCCCAGGATGCAAAGGGCGCCCATGCATAGTAGCCCACCGCAAAGGATGCGAACACCATCACCATACCGATAACCGCGAGCGTCACTGCAAATCTTTTCATCTAAATACGTACCTCCTCATTGAATCAACTACCGTTTCCTATGTGCGAAAGGAAAACAGTTTTTCCCAACAAATAAAGCAAAAGGTTTCTACTTGGGTACCACGATTGGAAACGGTTGTCAATGATTTTGTTCACCGGTCCCGTGGCATCTCCAAGGAACGACGGCGCCAAGCGGCACAAGGCCCTTGACTCACCGCGCGTGTCTGCTAGGATTCTCCCGATTTGAATTAATGTCAAGGATTTTTTCAACATGCAACGAAAACGGATGCTCCGATCATTGGAAACCGCCTGGCAGCGCCTCAGTTTTTGCGATGCACGGCCCTTTGCGAAGCTTGTACTGCGGAAATCGATCGTCGGGACGTGTTGTATCGTGATACTGGTCTTCGTAGTCGCTCCACACATAGCCGCGCGGCAAGGTGACGGTGCGGTGACGTCCCGGGGGGACACCACAGCGAAACCCAGTTCCCTGTTCTCCGGTGCCGTCGAGCGCCCCATGCCCACGGATGGCGGCTGCGGGTGCCGTCTGGATGCGCTCAAGCTCCTTGCCGCGGCCGGAGAGACCGGCGAAGCGCGAGCCCCGGAATCGGAGCGGGTTTCGCTCGCCGAGCGGGTCCGTCGGGCCGGCGATCTCCTGGCCAAGGGTGATAACACCCGGGCCAAAGAGATTATTCACAACGCCGTGAGAGAATGTGAAACGGGGGAAGGGGACACCAGAGATTGTTCTCAATGGATGCCAGCGCTCAAGGGTCTTGACTCGGTGGTGCAAAAGGCCAAGGAGAGAATCGTTGTTACCAATTCAGTCGGAATGCGGCTTGTACGGATTCCGGCAAGCGAATACATGATGGGGAGCCCGAAGCAAGAGATGGACTGGTTGCGCCTCAAATTCAAGAAGGTCTGGCGGCCCGGCCACAAGCAGTGGTTTGAGGACGAACTCCCCCTTCATCCCGTCAGAATTACCAAACCGTTCTACTTGTCGGCCACCGAGACCACCGTTGCACAATTCCGGGAATTCGTAAAGGAAACCGGCCACAAAACGGATGCGGAAAAAGGGGACGGGGGCATGATATGGAGCGACAAGGAGCAGCGCTGGGCCCCACAGAAAGAGAACAAATGGGATGTGGTACCGTGGAAGATTGCCGACAACCAGCCGGTCGTCTTTGTCTCCTGGAATGATGCCGACGCCTTTTGCCGGTGGTTGAGCCGCAAGGAGAAGCGCAAGTACCGGTTGCCGACGGAAGCTGAATGGGAAATGGCCTGCCGCGGCGGCTCCGTCTGGGTGAGGTATCCGTGGGGCGATCGACTCCCTGGCGATCGTGACTCGAATTTCGCGGTTGGCAATCCCAAGTTGCCGGAATCGTTGACCACCGTCAATCATGGGTACCGGCATGTCGCGCCCGTGGGTTCGTTTCCTTCCAACGGATTCGGGCTGCACGACATGTCCGGGAATGTCATGGAATGGGTTCAGGACAGTTACGACAGAAACTATTTCCAGGAGTCTCCCCTCGAAGATCCGCAAGGACCTAGCGGCGGAACGTCCAGGGTCAACAAAGGAGGGAACTTCTTCGCCAGCCCACAGGACGATCGGTGCGCGTTCCGAGGATTTTCCGGCCCCACCATGAGTTTCTGGAACCTCGGGTTCCGAGTGGTCATGGAAGAAAAGGACGCGGTCACCGAGACCGTAGCCGGCAAGAGCGGCGCATCGGAGGAAAAGACCCCGATTCCGGCCGGAAACGCAGACCTCCCGCCCACTGAGGATCAGGGAATCCGACTCTTCAGGCAGGCGGTATACGCGGCCCAGCAGGAGCAGTGGGACAATGCGATTCAGGACCTCGAGGAAGCACTGAAGCTCTATGAAAAGCGGGAGGACTATCAATGGATTGCCCGGGTGAAGGCCACGCTGGCGGGAATCTATGCGGAGCGCAACAGGACATACAAGAGCAAAGAACTCTATACTCAGGCGCTGGCTGAATTCCGGAAGATAGGGGACACCGCGAGTGCTCGCCTTCTCCTGGCCCGATTACGCGAACTTGAAACCTCGCCGGGAGTACGTGTCGTCGAGGTGCAGAAGGGGGGCCTCGCCTCGAAGGCGGGGATCGTAACAGGCGACGTTATCATAGAATACGGCGGAGAGACCGGCTTTCGGGTAACCGGGTTCAAGAAGCTCATCGATGAATACCGGCACGCGGAGCAAGTCACCCTGAGCGTGGTCAACAATGACGAAATCAGCACGGTAGTGGTTCCGGGGGGTATGCTGGGAGTTGCCGTCGAAGATATCAAGAGACCCCCGCGGCCCAGGAGACCACCGGAACGCGAGCGCCCGCGCGATCAACAGCGCCAGCAGAGGGCGAGGCCTGCTCGCGATCGCCGCTAGACCAAGGATTGACTCGGACTGGGTCGGCCACATGTGAAGCTGCGAACGGTTCCTGCGCGCTTTCCGAGAACTTCCACCTCCAATGGGTGACAGGATAAGGCTAGGGAGCGGGATTTCTGAGGGTCGCTCGTCGAAATCCGCGAAGGGGCCGCTTCCGGCCCACGGTCAAGGCCCAGTGCCGCGGGCGTTTGGGAGTATTGTTGAGGTCCGTGTGCCCACCGGAAGATAGACAGGTGCAAAGAGGCAGACATGCGATGAACTGGATGAGAAAGTGGAAGAGATTACGGGCTCATCCGCAGATCATTCAAGGAATGACCCTGGGGACCCTGCTGCGGGTCCTGGCCAGAAATCGGTTCCTCGTGGATAGTCAGTGTCTGGGCCGTCTCGCGTACCTGCTGGTCTTGGGGGTCTTCAATTCACTCTTCGGAGCGTACGAATCCCTCTTCAACGCCCGCGCGGTCGAGCGTGTGAAACTCAAGAAACCCCCCCTCTTCATTCTCGGTCACTGGCGAAGCGGAACGACCCACTTGCACAACTTGTTGTGCCAGGATAACCGATTGGCCTGCCCTCGAGCTTTTCAGGCCGAATTCCCCCATCACTTCATCTTCAGTTTCACTCAGGCCGGCGTCTCCGTATTCGATTTTATTGCGCCCTCGAAACGGCCGATGGACAACGTCTCGTTCGCTGCGAACGTCCCCCACGAGGACGAATTCGCCCTGGCGGCTGCCTCAGCGGTTTCGCCGTACATGAAGACGTTGTTCCCGGTGACCGACGACAATACACACTCCTGCCTCGACCCTCGGGACTTGTCGCCGAAAGCCCTCGAAGAATGGAAACGGGCCATGATCCTCTTCCTGAAGAAGCTGACCCTCTTGCAGCCGGGAAGGGTCGTCCTGAAATCCCCGCCCCACCTGGGCCGAGTGGCCACCCTCCTGGAGATGTTTCCGGACGCACAGTTCGTCCACATAGTGCGAAATCCGTACGACGTCTATCTTTCATCGCACAAGCTCTGGAAGGACGGCTTTGCTCACGCTCATCTCCAGATCCCCAAATCGGACCAGATCGATGAGCTGATTCTTTCCTGGTACGCGGAGCTGTTTGCCCTGTTCGAGCGCGACCGGAGTTTGATCCCCCCGGGAAATCTGTACGAGATGACCTACGAAGATCTGGTGGCACGGCCGCTGGAGACACTACAGGCCATGTACGAGGGATTGAACCTGCCTGGCTTCGGTCCGTTTGCCAACCGTGTGACCGCTTACCTGGGCACGATCAGCGATTACCAGACGAACGCCTATCGACTCAACGATGCAGCCAGAGAGAAAGTGGCCGAACGATGGCGCTCTACGTTCGAACGCTACGGGTACCCCATCTGACGCGGGGGATCTCGTACTCTGTGGCGCCAATACGCTGACGTATTTCGGGGAGCATGGTGGGACAGACATCTTGCCGGTCAATTTAGATATGGACAGGCAAGATGCGGGCCCCACTGAACAGCCAAGCGCAGGGATCCCCGGGGAGACACCATATTTGCGAAAAGGAGTAGTTAGAACGCCTGTCGCGGGAATACGGCATCGAATTTGTGCACCTGTGTACTACGCGATGGGACCGTTCTTAGGTTGGGACGGTGACCTCGGTCCCGTGAAGTGGCGCCCGGTTCGTCCCGAAAAACGCAAATTCTCGTACCAAATCTGTTAAGCTGCCGGAGGGAACAGGTACTGTTCAAGGAGGCGTGTTCATGGAGGACATCAAGAAAAAGTACAAGACCATTATGGACGACCATTTTCCGCCCGTTATGAAGATCGCTTTCGGGGATCGCACCCTTGAATACAGGAAGCGGTCGTGGCGCATCCCGGACTCTTCCGGGGTCCTTGTGGAGAAGGGGCTCCGATACGGAGAAAATCCCGGGCAAGAGGCCGCGCTTTATGAACTCGTTGGAGGCAATCTCGCTTTGGGCGATTGCACGTTCATCTCTCCCGGCCGAGGCCTGGTGAGCGCCTTGAGCGAATCGGAAATGGTTCAGGCCGGTAAGCATCCCGGTAAGACCAATCTCACCGATGTGGACAACGCGCTGAACATCCTCAAGTTCCTCATGAAGACCCCTGCCTGTGCGATTATGAAGCACAATAACCCATCCGGTGTTGCCATCCACGAGAGCCTCGCAGAAGCGTACCATCGGGCCAACCGGGCCGACCGGATTGCTGCATTCGGCGGCGCTGCCGTCTTCAATCGACCCGTGGACGGGGCCACCGCGGAGATGGTCTCCGCCAATTATCTCGAGGTGGTGGCTGCGCCCGCGTACGAACCGGGAACTCTGGAGATTCTGGCGCGCCGCAAGAACCTCCGCATCCTCGCGATACCTCGGATCGACCGCTTGGAAGAGTACCTCATGCTGCGTTACGTCGATTTCAAGTCACTCATGGACGGCGGCATCGTCGTGCAGCAGTCTCCCATCAACGCGATCCGCTCCGGTTCCGATCTCGCGCCGGCCCGAACCACCTATCAGGGGGCGGAGTACGCCATTGAACGCCCGCCCACCCAGAGAGAGCTGGATGACATGGTATTCGGCTGGGCTGTCGAGCAGGGCGTCACCTCTAACTCCGTGATTTATGTGAAAGACGGCTGCACGGTCGGCATCGGGACCGGTGAACAGGACAGAGTCGGTGTGGCAGAGCTTGCCGTGATCAAGGCGTACGTGAAGTATCGCGATTGGGCGTGTTTTGAGCGGCACGGTGTTCCTTTCAGTGAGCTGATGGACGAGCACGCCCGGCGTGAGCTGGACGAAGAGACGCGCCGACACAAGGCCGGCCTGATCGGGTCCGCGATGGTTTCCGACGCGTTCTTCCCCTTTCGGGACGGAGTGGACGTCGGTATCAAGGAGGGGGTTTCCGCGATCGTTCATCCAGGGGGGTCGGACCGGGATTTCGAATCGATCCAGGCGTGCAACGAGGCTGATCCAAAGGTGACCATGATGTTCACCCATCAGCGCGCGTTCAAGCACTGAGCAGGAGCCCCAGAGACAGAATGCTGTTATGCCCCCAGGAGCGGCGGTTTCTCACGTCATTCCGGACAAAGCCCGAATCCAGGCCGTGCAACCCGGGCACAAACGGTACTGGACCCCAAGCTTCCGCTGGGATGACGAACATGCGTCTCGCATGACTGAAAGGTCTTGCCGTGAAGAAAGTCGTTCTCGCAGCAGTTGTTATCCTTGTCGCTTTTGCCGGGTCCGGTAGGTGTGCGGACGTGACCTTCGAGGGACTGGACAAACGAATTGCCGCCTGCGATCACGCGCTGAACGATGCCTTGGTCATGCCTGACCGGGGGATTCCAAAGGACCTGCTGCAACGCTGCCGGGGATTGGCCATTTTCCCGGGCATGATGAGGGTGAGCATTGTGGTGGGGGTCACCTACGGGAACGGGATCGTTCTCCGCAAAGATGAGAAGACGAACCTCTGGTCCAAACCGGCCTTTTTCACGATCCGCGGCGGGAGCGTGGGGCTGCAGGCCGGTGCCCAGGCGACGGATCTGATTCTTCTTATCATGAGCGACCAGGGACTTGAGCGCCTCCTGGAGGAGAAGCTTACCCTCGGAGCTGACATGTCCATTGCAGCAGGACCGGTTGGTCGAGATGCTTCCGCAGCCACTGACACGAAATTTACCGCGGGGATTCTTTCCTATTCACGATCGAAGGGGATCTTTGCGGGTGTTTCCCTGCAGGGCGCGTCTCTGGAACCGGATCCGAACGCGAACGAAATCTACCACGGTAAAGGGATCACCGTTCAGGACGTACTCTACGACGGGATGGGCTCCCTCTCGGAAAACGCTCGTGGGCTCGTCAAAACGCTGGACGGTTCGACCAAGTAGCGCCCCTTGCACAGTGTTCCCGTGCTTGCCAATATTCCTCCGGGTCGCCGCGCCCGGGGGTGATACTTCTTGACATTTAGCAACTATTTCGCTATGTTATATTATTACTGTCAGGTGAGATGCAGGCCCCTATGTCGGACGTTCATTATGGCACCCACTCGAGATCTGCGTGTCGGCTCTTTTCCATGTTCCTCGGTATGATGGTCGCGGCGCTCGTCGTCGGCTGGCACGTGCCGGGGACGGCTGGGGACGCGTGGGCCAACCGGCAGGACGACACGACCATGGTTCTCTACAAGGCCAAGCAGTTACTGGCACTTTACCGGAACGGAACCAAGGTCAGGCAGTATCGGGTATGTCTCGGGCTCAACCCCCACGGCCCAAAGCGGACCCTGGGTGACTACAGGACTCCTGAAGGCGATTACTACATCTGTTCAAAAAACACGTCCAGTCAGTTCCATCGTTTTCTCGGCATAAGCTATCCAGGTGAGAAGGACGCTCAATTTGCCTTCGAACGGGGCATGATCTCCAAAGACAAGCGTGATTCGATCCTGGCCAGGATCAAAACCAGCGGCGCGTACCCATGGGATACTGAACTTGGCGGATGGGTGGGTATCCACGGGTATCCCAGCGACGCGTACCGGGGGCTGTGGATAGCCCTGTTCTATCCCAAACCCCACAATTGGACCGACGGCTGTATCGCCATGTGGAATTACGAAATCGAAGACCTCTTCGCGCAAGTGAACATCGGGACCCCGATCAAAATCCTACCGTGACCGGCTCGCGACTGCATGATCACTGTGGCGGCTCGGTGCTGCCCGGTTTACCTTTGGTCAGTCCTATGCTCTCCAGGTCGCGGCGGTTCTGCTCGAGGTACTTCTCGGCCTGTTGCACGAGGTTTTTCAAGTCCGGTGCAGAGAGCGATTGGACATAATCCATCTCGCTCTGGATTTCTTTCATCAAATTGGCGAGCTTCGCCTGCCGCTCCTCCACAAGGAGCAGGGTTGCCGTCACCTCGTCTGAGAGGCCGGAAAGCCCGAGGAGACGCTTCTTGCTGATCAACCATATCGTGGCCGGGAAAACGAGCGCAATGACAACGAGCACCACCGCAATCGCTCGGATGAGCCGAATGAGCTCCAGGCTCATCATCTTGTTCTGGTAGCTCCGAACCTCAGCCATGTGCACGGTCGAATAAATCTTGTTCAGGTTGGCATCCATCTGTTCCAGACGTTGGTCCACGGTGAGTGCGGCTCCGACTCGGGCAGGGCGATCCGAAGGACCGGTGCCCGCCGGTTCCGAAACCCCGGGCACGGCCGGCGGTTCCTCGGCCGTGGCCTGCCAGGTGAGGATACAGCAGCAGGTCGCCAACAAGACCAGGTACAGTCCGATCCTGGCGGCAAGAGACGAAGCAGTCCTTCCGGATGTTGTCGCGCTCATGAAGAAAAACTCCCTTATCGAATTAGCCCGAGTTCCCGTCCGACACGGCCGCAGATTTCAACTACCCGTTCCAGATCTTCCTGCGTGTGGGTCGCCATGGCGCACATTCTTATTCGTTGCTGGCCCTGAGCCACGGCGGGCGACAAGACGCAGTTGGTGAAAAGGCCTTCTTGGAAGAGTCGGTGCCAGAACAGGAGGACCATCACATCGTCGCCCACAATGATCGGCACCACTGGCGATTCGGTCGGCCCCGGATCGAAGCCGAGTCCGACGATGTTCTCCTTGAGAAAACGGGTGTTTCTCCACAGGTTTTCCCTGATCTCGGGTTCCGTCTGGATCACTTCGAGAGCTGCCAGCGCTGCAGCGGTCGCGGCCGGAGGCATCGCGGCCGCAAAAATCAAAGCGCGGGAATTGTGTTTGATGTAAGAAATCACCCGCTTCGGTCCGGCCACAAATCCCCCCAGGGAAGCGAAGGACTTGCTGAACGTCCCCATGACGAGGTCCACGTCATCCGTAAGCCCGAAATGCTCCAGGACCCCGGCGCCTGTCTTGCCGAACACGCCGACTCCATGGGCGTCGTCCACCATGATTCGGGCATTGAAGTCTTTGCACGCGGCCACGATCCCAGGGAGCGCGGCCAGGTTCCCTTCCATACTGTAGACACCGTCGACGACCACCAGGATGCCGCCCGGCGAATCCATACTCGCTTCCAGGTTCCTGCGCAAGGACTCCACATCATTGTGGCGGAACCGCCGCACCTTGCCGAATCCCAACCGCGTTCCGTCCACGATGCTCGCATGCACCAGTCGATCGACGACCACCGTATCGCTTCGCCCGATCAGGGGAGCAATGACTCCCTGGCTGGTCTGAAACCCTGTCGAGAAAATCCGCACGGCCTCTTTGCCCATGAAAGCGGCCAAGCCGGCCTCAAGCTGCTCGTGAAGCTCCAACGTCCCATTGAGGAGGGGGGAACCCGAACAAGTCGTGCCATACTCCTCGAGGGCTTGTAGAGCTGCGGCCCTCACCTTCGGATGGGTCGAAAGCCCGAGATAGTTGTTCGACCCGACCATGATCATGTCACGGCCGTCGACGGTGACGTGGGTCCCTCCCAGTTTGGAGATTGCCTTGAAATACGGGTACACGCCGGCCGCAATAGCTTCCATCTCACGGGCGGAGGCGCGGCATTTGTCAAAAAGATCGGCCATAGGAGAATGATTTCCGTTCAGAGACTTTTTCTCGGTGGTTCCTTATGCCTCAGAGGGGCAGGGATCGTCAAGAGCCTGTCCGCCAAAGCGGCTGGGTGAAACGGTCGGAAAGCCTGGCAACTGCTATATACCACATCTTGCGCCGATTCGTACAAGGAAAAGAGGGCCTCTGAGGGCCCTCTTTTCCCATGGCATAGACCGGAGGCCAGTCCCGGCGCTTCTAGAATTTGGCCAGGAATGCCGCCATAATGTCGACCGACTCTTTCTCGACGATCGTGTCGAAGATCTTGTCCTTCACGTCTTTGGGCAGAAGCTCGATGCTCTTGGTTGTCGCGCTGTCGAACTTCGCCGTGGGGAAGAGCTTCAGGATCTTGTCCCTTTGTGCCGCGTCCGCATAGACTCTGAGCACTTTCAGGCCGGCAAGCATTTCTTCGCACAGATCACCAAGACCGGCTTTCGAGAGCTTTGCGTATCTATCTTCATTAATCCAGATATTTATGGGGAATTTCTCCTCGGACATTGTGTCACCTCCTACTTCATCGGGGGAATTTCAAAGACTGGGATTCTCTTCTCGAGATAGTCATCCGTGACGAACGGAGAACCGAAGCCGTATTTCTCGCCGCACTCCATCATAACGTCGAAAACTTCGGGCCGGTAGATCAACCGGGGCGGCTTGACACCGTCCACCACGATACTCCGAACCACGGTGCCGCTGAATTTCTGCCACTCGCTCTTGTGGTTGCAGAGTCCTTCGGAAGTGATCTCACCGCAATGCGGGCAGAACAGCCAGTTCATGGAATAGACCGGGACGATGTCCAGCTCGTCTTTGACCGTAGCGAGGAGGTTGTGAGCGTCATAGGCTCCGTAGTAGGTTCCGACCCCAGCGTGATCCCGGCCATACATATGGTGGGTCAGACCGAGGTTGGTTCGAAGCGCGGCATGGAAGACCGCTTCCCGGGGGCCTGCATATCGCATATCCCAGAATGTCAGAGAAGTCAGATGGTTGTGATCGCCAAAGTAACCGGACTTCCTCAACTCGTCCTGGGTCAGGATGATCGCTTCGTCGATGTAGTCGCCCTTACGTTTGGCGCCGATGATCGCGTTCACCAGCACGCCGACGTACGGCTTGTCGATGGGAAGTTCCGCGTAGGTCTGGAACCACGCGCCCTTCATGAGCCACTCATGGCCGGTGTGGGGCACATTGCGGGTCTGGTGGGCTACGACGCGCTTCCAACCCCTTTCAGCGAACCGCTTTCTCATCTCCAGCGGCGGGATGAAGTACGGATCGTACGGGGCATTGATTTTCGGACGGTTCACCAACGTGATATTGCCCGCGAGGAACTTATCGGCGTACGCGTACGTACGCGCACAGCCGGGATGCTTGGCTTCATCGGTTCCGTAGACCGCCTTGCACATCTCTTTTTTGTCATAATCGAAGATCTCGGAGATCTCCATGATCGCCATGGGGTTGCCGTTGAAGGTGAGCAACACGCTCATACCCGGTTTGAGACCGAGCTTGGCAATCTCCTCGGCCGTCAGGTCGAAGAGAATGGGGATGCTCCAGACCGTTCCGTCGGCCAGCCTCATCTTCTTGCAGACCGAGTCCACATCGGCCTTGCCCATGAACCCCTGAAGCGGTGAAAAGAATCCGTAGGATATCCCTATTACTTCGTTGGCGATCTGGCTCCTGATGGGGATCTGCACCAGGTTCTTGATCTTCTCTTTTGCCTCGGCAGGCTCCATGATTCTTTCGACTATGGGCTTTCTGCCATGTCCTAGTTCCATATCCTTTCTCCTTTCTCTACCTCAAGGTCCTCCTTTTACGTCAAAAAAAAGACCTTTCTTCCTAAAACAAGCCGCAGCCCTTGCAGGCCGCGGCGTTAAGACCCTCGTTATTCAGCCGCACGAGCGATGAAATTCTGTCAGGAATTTGACAAAAAGAAAGATTGTCCCGGAAAGCACCTATGGTGATGAAATTCGCGTGTCTTGTCAAGAACAAAACGACTCCGTACCGTACACCCACTGCGTAGTTCGGGCCACCGGTCCACCACCGGTGGAGGAGAGTGCCACCCTTTTGTGAAACCAAGTACTTAGCGCTCAGAATCCGACTCCACGGAACACCCCGCGAGTACTAGTAGCAATTGGCATGCCATGCCTTGCCGGATGCAAAGTTCGGGACGAGGCTGGAGATTAGCAGCCGTCACCACCCCGGCCAGCCCCCTTCATCACTCCGATCCGGTCCGAAGGTGTCGGATTTCTTTTCACAGTGTCAAACCCGCCGACACCGCGGCACTCTTCATTCTTTCACCTGTTGGCGCGTGCAGTGGGATGGAGTGATTCCGTGATTGGTCGCGGGCGCTCTGTGAGGTCTGTCAGCGCCGGGCCGTGAGGAGTTCCGGAATGTCCCAGCGAGCGCGAACCGGCCCCATGGGCGAGTCGGCAAACCGCTTGGCCACCCGTGTCCCGACTAGTTCCGAAGGAGAGAAATAGGCGAGAGGATTGTACAGGTTGTTCTTGACCCGGACTTCCAAGTGCAGGTGCGGACCGGTGGAACGACCGGTATTCCCGACCAGGGCTATTTTTTGGCCCTGCTGCACTTTGTCGTTCTTCTTCACGAGTATCTGATTGAGATGCGCGTAGTAGGTGTACACGCCCTGACCGTGATAGACGAGGACCGTGTTGCCATACCGTCGGAAGCGCTTGCGGCTGCCTGTAAATATCACCCTTCCGTCGGCACACGACAACACGGGGGTGCCGACTGCCGCCGCGATGTCGAGTCCCTTATGGAAGCGGCCCCAACGGTGACCGAATGGCGAGGTCATCACTCCCTTGGCCACGGGGAATTTCAGGTTGGGAACCGATGGGTCCCGTTGGCCCCGTAGCGCCTTCACCACCACGCTACCCAGTTCTTTGGTGGACGAAGCTCCGCTCGCCGCGCACTGCGCCTTCCACCCACTGTTCTTGTCTTGATCGTTGTCGGCCAACAAAGCGCTAGACGGCAGAAAGACCGTCTCCCCTGCTTTCAGCTCCCCGTCAGTCTTCAGGTTGTTGATCTTCGCCACCTTGCCCATCTCCAAGCCATAGACATCGCAGATGTGACGGAGGGTTTCGCCTGCCCCGACGATATGGAACGCGCCGTCATCCTCGGAGCGAGCGGGGGTCGGATCTTTTTGGGCGACTTTGATCTTGATCTTTTCCGGGGGTTTAGAGCTGGAATCGTTCCTAACTAATCCGAGGGATGAGGAGCATGCTCCAACGAATGGTAGAAGGAGTACCAGAAGTATTTTGATTATATATTTAAATTGACTCACTAACCGTACACCCTTATTGATTGCGGCGATTGTACCATACTTCGAGTATTTTGGCAATGAGTTACTATAACAGCTTAATTTCGATTGTATTTCTTATCTTTGATATGGCGAGCCAGATCTTGACGAACCTCGAGTGCTCGGCCCCCCGCTATTCGTCACACGTGCTGGAACCAGGGATTACAAGGGCCTTTTTTGTCTTCGGCGACGCTACGTTGGAGCGCCGATGGCCGGATGGTAAGTTTCTTCGCGGTCTCCACCAGCTATCCGGCAATTCTCAGGGCGCTCCATTGTACCCCTGACCGGGGGGCAGAAAGGCTCCTGCCTGGTCCGCATCCCCGGTTCCGCTGCGTGTTCGATGGACGGCTAGTTGCTGGCACCAGGCGCTGCCGGGCGAGCTACCGGGGCCGGAGCAGGAGACTGTGCCGGAGCCGGGGCAGCAACCTGCGCCGGAGCAGGGGCCAATTTGGCCGGGTCGTTGAGAGCTTGCTGCGCGTCAGCAGTCTTCTTGGTGGCGATAGAGGCCATCTGCTGCTTTATGGTGTCCAACTCGGACTGGTATTGCTGCATCTGCTTGGAGAGGCTAGCTTCCGAGCTCTGTTTCAGATCGGTAAGTTGCGACTCCAGCTTCGTTATGGCGGAATCGAGCTGCACTCGCTGTTTGATGAGGTTGTCGATGGAACCGGTCAGCGCCCTGGTCTGAGCCTCGGTACCGGCAGCGCTCTGCTGTTTGGCCTGATCAATTTGTCCCGCAACGCGCTGCGCCCTCTGTTCCAGCAGGATCATCTGCGTCGAAACATCGTCGGCATACGCCATGAGACTGAAGCTGACGACAACCAGCGAGACAATCATCGTCATTGTCGCGATCTTCTTCATGTTTCCACTCCTGTGTCCGGTGATGTGAGGCATGGGGCCTCTCTCTTTGCTCGGGGGTGATTCTTATCACATGAAACCAAAAAATCAAGACTTTTCTTAGTAATCCTAGTCTGTTTATTCTATTATTACAAGTAATCCTTGAAGCTTTAGGCTCTGTACGACACTCCGATTACCCTTTGTCTCCAGTCTGAATTCAGATCACACGCGCACGCATTGGGCGAACCTGGCCGCCTCCCGTTCAATCGCGATCCTGTTGGACAAGACTGGCATCAGGCCGTGGTGCGGTCGGCCCAGGCATCTTTGCCGAGTGCTCGGATTCGCAAATACGGTGTCTCGCTTGAATCTCATGTCCTGGTTTTTTCAGTAGGTTGGGCAACTTGTCAGCTTCTGCCGCGAGGAGATGTCCCGTCCGAGGGGGGAAACAGGTAAATGAGCGACCTATTTGCGCCTCAGGGGACTTAGGATGGGTGACAGCGGCGAGCCGGATTCCCCTGTCTTCTCGATAAAGTGTTGGAGAGATTTTCCTTCGGATCGAGCGATGCTTGAAAAACCGGCCCCATTCTTGTTTACTTTTCCAGACCCTGGTGATAGAGATTCCGTCGAAAAGCACGAGATGGAGCCCCCATTTCGTAGACCTCGAACGAGGGGATCGAGCGCACAAAGGAAAAGGAGCTGCCGAGGGGTTGACTCACTCACTGAAGTCGAGAGTGCTGCGAAAGGAATGGCGAGGACGCGAGACCTGCCGCCAGGAAAAGGGACAAGCTCGCCGACATCTCCGAACAGGGCGGGCTCTTGTGCTGCTGGCATCGCTTGCCGCGCTCGTCCCGGACCTGGGATTCACTGCCCCCCCACCGGTCGAAACAGTACCGGGCGGCTTTTTCTACACGGTGACGCACCTCCATGCGATCGTTTACCTGGGTCTGTTCGTAGTTTTTGTGTCATCGGTGGCGAACCTGGTGCTTCAGGGTTGGTTATTCCGTGGCGACCGCTCGCTGGTCAGCCTTTTCTCCCCATTTGGGAGGTCCGAAGGGCTTTCCGTACGAGTGCCCCGAACAAGAGGCTTGAAACGACAGGGGCGTGATGCATCCGCCGCGGGCCACGGCGCTCCTGAAATGATGCAGAGTGGCATTCTCGCGGTTCGCCGGGCTGAGACGGGCGCAGAGGCCGCGGGCACCGAGCAGGAACCTACGCCCCTGGATGGGGTGGATCACCCGATGCCGAAATTCACCTCGCGGGTACCGGCCCAAACCGGCGCACCGAGAATGGTGGACAGCCAGCCCGAGCAGCGAGGCGCGAGCCAGGATTTCCGATTCATGGCCGCGGTGGATGTCCCGAGCCGCGAGGAGATGGACCGGCGCGAGAAACTGCAAGTCGTGGTTCGTGGGTCAGTAATTGGCCCAGACGGACAGGGGATTCCTTCGGTGATCGTCTACCTCAGCGACGAGCACGGCAACCGCCTAGGTCAGTCTTGCCGAACCCAGCCTGATACCGGAGAATTCAAGGTCTCGGTGCACGAGCCGGGACGTTACCTCGTCAACGCGTACAAACGCGGATACATTCTGGAGAGCCACGATCCGATGGTTCTCCCCATCGAATCAGGCAAGATCGAGGGCTTCAACATCAGAATGCTCCCTGAGGGTTGCACGGTTGACGGCAGGGTCTCCGCAGAGCAGGACGGAACGCCCGTTGCCGGCGTCGAAGTGAGGTGTTTGTGCCGGGCCGGAGGCTTTGTCCGCTCCGCTATCACGGACCCCGAAGGAAATTTCGCCATTTCCGGAATACCCGTGAACTCCGTGTGCCACCTGGAATTGCTGGGAGAAGGCGGCGGCGTATTGACTCGGTCCGAGCCCTTTGAAACCGTCCAGAAAAAAGCGATTCACCGGTCCCTGACTCTGCCTGCCACAGCGGCGAGCCCTGCCTCTGCTTCATCCTCGGGGGCCAAAGACCCGACCGAGTGGGGGGGAGGAACCCCTGAAGACCCGTTACCCAATCCGGGATCGACAATTGCGACTCCGTGACGCGCTATAAGCACCGATCAAGACGAAAGATCGACCCACGCTATCTGAAACCGATTCGCTTTCCAAGTAGTAATCCAGGGGGAATTTTCTTGTGTGAATCCCGCGTCTCTCGGCACTCCCAAGCCCCCTTCGAGAAACCGGCCTTTTATGCAGAAAGGTCTGGGGAAAAGCCTTTTTTCGGAAAGGTTCTCTCCCGAGGTATTCTTTAGGATGGCGATTCGGTGTAAGCCGCAACCCAGTGGGTCCGAGCCGACAGCTTACCCCGCAGGCATCCCGTCACGACCTTCTTTATTCTGACTGCCTCTCGGCCGAGCAGATCGAGCACTTGTTCCACCGTGCTGGATTGCCGGAGTTGGTCCGTCTTGTTGAGGAACGGCACGACCACCGCGGCCTCGGGTACTCCCTTAAGGCCTCCCAACGGATGCTGCAACAGTGCTGCAATGGCGCGAGGATCGATGGGATCGCCTCTGTCAAGGCCGGTCACCTCGAGAAACCGATCGAGACGAAAAACCCACTCTTCTGAAGCGGGCTTTCCGAGACAATCCAGGCCTACCACGGGGATCACGAGGTCGGTGAACCGAGGAATGACCGGCTCCCAGCGCTCGGGTGCCTTTACCGGCCTCCCTGCCGCTCCGTCCGCCTCGACGATTAGTCTGCCGGCGACGCTGAGACACCTCTCCGCGGTTTCTTCCGTAACCCCCAGGAGCTTGCCGGTCAGGGGCTCGATGCTCCGGCCGACGGTAACGTGTGCGTATCGGGAGAGGGTTTCCGGAAGGCGCTCAAGGACAGGGTCATCCTCCACCAGCATGAGACACGGGCTTTGGTGGGGGGTCGGGGGAAGAATCTTCGTTGTGGTTGTGGTTATCACCGGCTCGCGGGCTGAGGCGATCTCTTGAGCCAGCGCGTACATGAGAGAGGTCTTGCCGCCCGCGCCGACGATGGCGATCGTACGGATGTTCGGATCGATGCCGAAACAATCCCGGAGAGAAGTCCGTGTATTGGTCATAGAAACGGCCGGCATGGCTCGAACTTGGGCTGGAAGCCCCGAAGCGGATGGTACCGGGAAATGGGGATCACCTTCCCCGTACGACGATCGCGGCCGGGGGGAAGGTGAGCGCGGGGTCTTGCAGCACCGGCTAAATCCAGGGGGGAACCAGGCTGTATCGGATCTTGAAGGACGCGGCATTGCCCGAGATAATCATCGGGCTTTTGCAGTGCTGGTACTTGTAGAACGTCAGCAGGTAGGTACCCCGATTCCCGATGTCGTAGCACTTGGTTTGATTGTCCCACGTCACCCAGACCTTGAAGCGATCCAGGAGTTCGTATGGCTCGTAGCACCGTATGTCGTATACTTGGACGTACACGAGACCGATGTGGTTCTCGGGCCAGTTGACAAAATACCGTGTTCCTCTGGCAGCAGAGAGCGACGGAATGCTGGCCAGGATCAATGTGCATAGAATCAGACGCAAAATCCATCTTCTCATGTCCATACCTCTTCGCAAGGCGGCAGAGCACTACACCTATTGCTGTCTTTTTATACCATAAATGCCGCTATGTTGGAAGTGTTTTCTGAGATGATGTATGAGCTTTTCGTCCCGCCTCGCCGGGAAGCGCATGCCGTCATGCCGACGAAGGCCGGATTCCAGGTAATCGAAACCGCCTCTTTACCTCCGTGGGGACGACGTCTGAGTTGCGACCTTCGGCGGGGCGATCGCTCCGGCGGCGTGACGGCCCCTACTGAGTCAACAGAGTTGACCCGCTGCCTCGGATAACTGAATGATTGCTACTCTAGTCTAGTTTGCAGGTACAGCCGGGGGAAGGACAGGAAAGGGTATGTTGCGGGTTTCCGATGTCCGGGTTGAGGCTGTCGAACAGCTCGATCTGTTCCTGGAATGAGAGTTTGCGCCGCGAACAACGGTTGTCCCTGCGGCAGGCCCTGCACCGAACCTCGGCGCAGCTCTGGCACATTTTGCAGTCAGGGCAGGGGTGCTTCCTGGGTGAGGGTTGTCCGGAATCCGATTGCATGCTACCACCAGCCGTGATAGTTAATTCATTTTTCGAGGCAGGTCAATGAGGACTTCATGCCCGCTCGGTGAAGAGCCAACCACCACCGAAGAGGGGAAGAGTGCGCCATGAGAGATAAAGTAGTGAGAGAGACCGATCTGAAGCCCCTCGTGCTCGTGGGCCGCGGGAAGGTAAGAGACGTCTACCAAATCGGGGACAAGCTCTTGATTGTTTCCACCGACCGGTTGTCCGCGTTCGACGTTGTGCTCCCGGATCCCATTCCTCGCAAGGGGGAGGTACTCACTAATCTCAGCTTGTTCTGGATGAACCAGACCCGGCATATCGTCCCGAATCACCTGGTGACCGCGGACGTCTCTGCGTACCCGGAGGAGTGCCGAGCGTTTGCCGACCTGCTGGACGGCCGCAGCATGCTGGTACGCAAGGCGCGGGTATTCCCGATAGAGTGCGTCGCGCGGGGCTATATTATAGGGAGTGGGTGGAAGGACTACCAACGAACCGGGAAGATCTGCGGGCTTCCGCTCCCGGGAGGACTGAAGCAGGCTGAGAAGCTTTCGGAGCCTCTGTTCACCCCGTCCACGAAAGCGGAGGCAGGAGCGCACGACGAAAACATTTCCTTCGATCGCGTGGTCGATCTCCTGGGGAACGAGACCGCGAAATGGCTGCGGGACACCACCCTGGAACTCTATCTGTACGGTGAGCGGTACGCTGAGAGCCGTGGGATCATCATCGCGGACACCAAATTCGAATTCGGCGTGATTGACGGAATCCCTTCGCTGGTAGACGAGATCTTAACTCCGGATTCCTCACGGTTTTGGCCTATGGATCAGTATCGCATCGGCTTGTCGCCCCCGTCATTGGACAAGCAGTTCGTGAGAGACTACCTGGAATCGGTCGACTGGGACAAGAAACCTCCTGCGCCGACCCTTCCGGCAGGCATTGTCTCGAAGACGGGAGAGAAGTATCTGGAACTGTACCGGAGACTTGTCGGGCGCGATCTGTGATGCTGGAAGCCGTTTCGTGTCACGTCCGGCGGCCGGTCCGGCCGATGTCCGACCGGTGGTACCCTGGGACCCGAAGGAGGGCGACCAGAACAGGTTAGGCGCTCCATTTCGTACGGTCGGTGAAGGACTCGTGCAGTCGCTCACGGGCTCAGGAATGCATCGCAGTATCCCTGGCGAAGTCGAGTGTCACCGCATTGACGAGACCGAGCGCTAAACAAGGTTTTTTTCAGGGACGTTGCCAGAGAGCCTCTCGGACGCAAAGGGATTACCCTTCGCGGTTCCGGGAAGAAATGGGAGCCTGACATGTACAAGAGCACGAAATTCATATTCATTACAGGCGGAGTCCTCTCTTCGCTGGGCAAAGGGCTCACTGCAGCCAGCATCGGAACCCTCATGGAATGCAGAGGACTCACGGTATCGCTCCTCAAGATGGACCCGTACATCAACGTCGATCCGGGAACCATGAACCCGTTTCAGCACGGCGAAGTCTTCGTGACGGACGACGGAGCGGAGACCGATCTGGACCTCGGCCATTATGAGCGATTCACTCATGCCAAGCTCCGGCAGTCGAACAATTTCACCACCGGTCAGATATACGACGCGGTTATTCAAAAGGAACGGAGAGGTGAGTACCTCGGCCAGACGGTCCAGGTCATTCCTCACGTTACCGATGAGATCAAAGACAAGATCAGGGACCTGGGAAACGGGGTGGATGTGGCCATCGTCGAGGTAGGCGGCACGGTGGGCGATATCGAGAGCCTCCCCTTTCTCGAAGCCATTCGCCAGTTGCGAGCGGACCTGGGCCCGCAAAACGTCCTGTACATCCATCTCACGCTCTTGCCGTATATGAAAGCCTCCGGAGAAGTCAAAACGAAACCGACCCAGCACAGCGTCAAGGCGCTCCGGGAGGTTGGCATACAAGCGGACATCCTCATTTGCAGGACTGAAAAGAGGATCAGCAGAGACGTGAAGGAAAAAATAGCCCTCTTCTGCAACGTCAGGCCCGAAGAAGTCATTGCCGCAGAGGACGTGGAGTGCATCTACGAACTCCCGCTGAAGTTCCACGAGGAGGGGCTCGATCAGAAGATAGTGGAGTTGCTCAATATTTGGACCAGGGCGCCTATTCTGGACGAATGGAAGGCGTTCATTAATAAGGTCAAAGCCCTTGACCAGGAGATTACCATCGGGATCGTCGGAAAGTACGTGGATCTTCACGAATCGTACAAGAGCCTCAACGAGGCACTCTTCGCCGGTGGGGTCGCCAACGACACCAAGGTGAATCTCAAATTCATCGACTCGGAACAGATCGAGAAGCAAGGACTTGAGGGCCGATTCGATGACGTGGACGGAATCCTCGTGCCGGGAGGGTTCGGTTCGCGGGGTATCGAAGGGAAGATCGTGGCGGTTCGGTTCGCTCGTGAGAACTCGATTCCGTACTTCGGGATCTGCCTCGGCATGCAAATCGCGGTCGTTGAATTCGCACGGAACGTTTGTGGAATGGCCGGAGCGAACTCTACGGAATTCAACCCCGACACCCCCTATCCGGTCATCGACCTGATGGTCGAACAGCGGACCATCAAGGAAAAGGGTGGGACCATGCGCCTTGGTATGTACGAGTGCATAATCACACCGAACAGCCGTTGTTCCGAGATCTATGGGGAGCCGATGATCCGTGAGCGTCACCGCCATCGGTACGAGTTCAATTCTGCGTACAAGGAGGAATTGGAAGCCAAAAACCTGAAAGCCGGCGGCACATCTCCCGACGGGAAGTTGGTCGAATTGGTGGAGTACGGCGATCATCCGTGGTTCGTGGGGTGCCAGTTCCACCCGGAGTTTACGTCCCGCCCCATGGAGCCCAACCCGATCTTCGCCGCGTATCTGAAGGCGTGCCTCGAATACAGCCGGAGAAAGCGCGTACAGGTGTCCGAACCGGCGATGACCGAGGGGGAGGCCCTCTATGCCTGATCGTGAGGCAGCGCCCCATCGGGTAAGGATAGGCAATCACCACCTCGGTCACCCGGATGAGCTTTTCTTCATCCTGGGGCCGTGCGTGATCGAATCGGAACAGCTCACGTTCGAGGTTGCAGAAGAGGTGGCGCGCATCGGACGTCTCACGGGCTTGGCCATGCTGTTTAAGGCGTCCTTCGACAAAGCGAATCGGACGTCGGTCGAGTCGTTCCGGGGTCCGGGATTGAACGAAGGATTGCGCATCCTTTCGGACGTCAAGGCGAGGACGGGTCTCCCGGTCGTTTCCGACGTTCACGTCCCCGATCAGGCAGCGATCGCCGGGGAGATCCTGGACGTGCTCCAGATTCCCGCGTTTCTCTGCCGGCAGACCGATCTACTGCTCGCGGCCGGTCGCACGGGGAAGGCCGTCAATATCAAGAAAGGGCAGTTCCTATCTCCGGAGGACATGCAACATGCGATCGACAAGGTTCGCAGCACGGGCAACGACGCGATTCTCCTGACCGAGCGCGGGTCGAGCTTCGGGTACGGCGATCTGGTGGTTGACATGCGCTCCATCCTTCGCCTGGCGCGACTCGGGTACCCGGTGGTCTTCGATGCGACTCACTCGTCGCAATTCCCGGGTCGTGGAGAGGCGTGTTCCAGCGGAGACCGGTCGTACGTGGCTCCTCTCGCCCGTGCAGCGGTGGCAGCGGGAGCGCACGGGGTCTTCCTGGAAGTGCACCCGGACCCGGAGCGGGCATTGTGCGACGGTCCCAACTCAGTGGCCCTCAAGGACCTGGAGCAGTTGGTGACGAACCTCCGCGACATCCACAAGCTGGTCGTCAGACCCCCCGCTGAATCGATAGCGGCTCAACCGCCGGCCCGGTTGGAACTCTCCGCAAAGGCCTCCATCGAGGAACGCTTAAAAAAAATTCGCCTTATAATCTTTGACGTAGATGGAGTGCTTACAGACGGGCGAATCACATTCGGCAGCGGCGGCGTCGAGATAAAATCCTTTGACGTGCGAGACGGACATGGTATAAAGATTGCTAGGAGATGTGGTCTCGAAATCGCGATGGTCACCGGACGAACTTCCGAAGTCGTCCCTCGTCGTGCCGAAGAGCTGGGTGTCACGAGGTTGTACCAGAACGTTTGGGACAAGAAACCGGTGCTGGCCGAGCTGATGAGTTCGCTGGCTATGGAAGCGGATGAGGTCGCGGTCATCGGCGATGACGTGGTGGACATACCGCTCTTCCGGAGAGTCGGCCTGGGCTTCACGGTGCCGGAAGCTCCAGCGGAGGTTGTCCGCGCCGCAGACATGGTCACGCGGCATAACGGCGGACGCGGTGCAGCGCGAGAAGTGATCGAGATGATCCTGAAAGCCCAGGGGAAATGGGACGCAGTCCTGGCCAGGTACTACGAATGATCTGCCGCGCGGCGGAGCCGGACCGCGGTGCGATCGCGGGATCGTTTCAAGAGAACGGGATGTCCCTGCGGTCAATCGGGATCGCGCTCTCGGCAGTAAGGCCAATGCGCGGGCCGTGCCATGAACCATAAGGAAATCGAGCGCTGGTACAGGCTGCGAAATATCGTCAAGGCCTGCAAGGTTCTGGTGGTGGTCTCGGTGGCATTGTGCCTGATCTGGCTCGTGGTGCCTGGGTTCCCGAAGCCGAAACCCGATTTTTCCCGCCCCGATCCGACTGCGGGTATGCGCATCGAGCATTTTTCCTACTCCGCACCGGGTCCTCGGCCTTGGGAGTTGCGGGCGGACGCGGCGGTGGTATCCCAATCGCTGGACAGGGTTCAGTTGACGCGGCCGACAGTGCTCTATCCTGTAGGGGCTGGAAGAGAATTTGTCTTGAAAGCGAAAACCGGCGAACTCGACAAGAACAGCCAGCAGGTCACTGCACGCGGAGATGTCTCGGTGAAATACGGCGACTTCCTGTTCAAGACCGACGAGCTGCGCTATTCGGGCAAGACCAAGACGGCTGAGACCTCTTCCTTGGTAACCCTGAATGGACCGGATCTTCATGCCACAGGCAAAGGCCTGACGTGTCCGATAGACGAGAATGAGATCGTCATCCACCAGGATGTCCGGTGCACCATATTCAACGTGAAATGGATGGGTTCGGGCGGCGGGTTGCCCTTCTAAGAGCGGAGAAGTTTCCGATGAAAAGAACGATCGCAGGCCTGGCGGTCATTCTCGCAGCGGGATTCATGCTGACCGCGTCGAACGCTCAAGACGATTTCCTTGCTCTGGGCAAAAGGTCGCTGAAGGGGAGCGACCAAGAGCTCAAAATAACCTCTGACAAGTTGAAACTCATGAGGAAGTCCGGCCTGGTAGAGGGTGTTTATGACGGACACGTCAGGGTCAAACAGGGCGACGTGACCATGACCTGCGACCGGTTGGCCATCGTCTCTGTAGACAAGGACGATCAAACGACTCCGGAGTCTAAGAGAGGAATTATCCCTAACGATCGGAAGACGATTGAGGATATCAGGTCGATCACGGCGTCAGGGAACGTGAAGATCGTTCAGGGTGACCGGGTCGCGGTAGCGGGGACCGCGCTGTTCGACAACGGGAAGCAGACCATTACCCTGACGGATGGGCCGAAACTGTGGCAGGGGACGAACCAGATTATCGGGGATGAGATCGTCATCTATCTGAAGGAAAATAGCGCCGAGGTGAAGACCAAGAAGGGCACCAAGATCGAGACGATCATCAACCCGGGACAGCAGAACAAGGAGAGCGAAAAGCCATCGCCGGGCAAAGAGAACTAAGGGCTCGGGGCCTCGTTAAGGAATACGGAGGGAGGCGCGTACTCGACGACGTGAGCCTGCGTATTCTCTCAGGCCAGGTAGTGGGCCTATTGGGCCCCAACGGAGCGGGGAAGACCACGACCTTCTATATGATCACCGGCCTGGTGAGACCGGACCAGGGCGAGATCTACCTGGACGATCAGGACATTTCGGCGCTTCCCGTGTACCTCAGAGCGCGCCTCGGGATCAACTACCTGCCCCAGGAGACGTCGGTTTTTCGCAAGCTCACCGTGGCCGAGAATATCATGGCCATCCTGGAGGCGGTGGAACCGAGCAAGAAACGGCGATCTGAGAGACTCGATCGTCTGCTCGCGGAATTGGACATTTCAGCACTGCGCGATCAACGTGCCGACAGTTTGTCCGGAGGGCAAAAGAGACGCCTCGAGATCACCCGTGCACTGGTGACCGAACCGGACTTCATCCTCCTGGACGAACCTTTTGCCGGACTCGATCCGATCGTGGTGCTGGAAATCCAGAAGATCATCACCAAACTCAAGAATGACGGAATCGGCGTGGTGATTACCGATCACAACACTAGAGAGACAATGGGTGTTTGTGATATTATTTACCTGTTAGACAAAGGACGAATTCTGGAACAAGGTGACCCACGCACCATCGCGGCAAGCGAACGCGCCCGAGAGGTCTATCTGGGCAAACAATTCAGCATGTGACCATGAGTGACTGATGGCTCTTGAGATAAGACAACAGTTGCGTCAGGCCCAAGTGCCGATTATGACGCCGCAGCTTCAGCAGGCAATTAAGCTGTTGCAGTGCAACCACATCGAAGTGATGCAGGCGCTGGAACAGGAGCTCAAGGAAAACCCCATCCTCGAGGTGGCTGCCTTCGACGAAAGCCTCTCGGAACAGGAAAACGACAGCCGGAGCGACCTGAAGTCACTGGAAGAGAATGCCGAGGAAGTGCCGCAGCCTGAGCGCGAAGTCATCGATCCCGACTGGGAAAGCTACCTGGAGAGTTACGGCGGGGATCGTGGGACCGGCCAGAAGGATAGCTCCGCACAGCGACCGCTCGAGAACATGGCCTCGTACAGTGAGACCCTCTTTCACAGTCTCGTGCGACAGCTCCAGTTGAGCCCCATTGAGCGTGACGACCGTCGGATCGCCCTCCAACTCATTGGTAACGTGGACGAGCACGGCTATCTGGACATTGACCTGCAGACGGTGGCCGTCTCGTTGGGAGTCGAGCTGGAGCGCGTCGAGCGCGTGTTGACCGAGGTGCAGAAATTCGATCCGACCGGTATCGCAGCCCGAAACCTGAGAGAGTGCCTGCTCCTGCAGGCTCGAGTCCTCGAAGAGCCGTCCCCGTTGGCAGTCCAAATTCTCGAAGAAGCATTCGAGCAGTTCAAAAAGGGGAGGTTGGACCAGGTCGCGAGAAAACTCAAGGTCTCCCTTGAAGACATCAAGCAGGCCTCCAAGGTGATATGCTCGCTCAATCCCAAGCCCGGCAGTTCGTTCCATGAGACCGATACGATCTATGTGGTGCCGGACATTTACGTGATCAAAGTTGGGAACGACTACTCGGTGGTACTCAACGACGATGGAGTGCCGAGGCTGAGGATCAGCCCGTTTTATCAGAGAGAACTTCATTCCGGGATGGCCTCTCCCGCGGCCAGGGATTATATTCAAGAGAAGATGAGGGCCGCAGCCTGGCTGATCAAGAGTATTCATCAGCGGCAGAGGACCATCTACAAAGTGACGCAGTCGATCATCAAATTTCAGAAGGAATTCTTCGACAAGGGGATCGACTATCTGAGACCTTTGATCCTCAGAGACGTGGCCAACGACGTGGAAATGCACGAATCCACCATAAGCCGCGTTACGACGAACAAGTACGTTCATACACCCCGCGGGATTTTCGAGCTGAAGTACTTTTTCAACTCGGGAATTCGCCATGGGAATGATTCCATCGCGTCGGAGTCCGTGAAGAATCAAATCTTGCGGATCGTCAAGGGCGAGAATCGCGACAAGCCGGCCAGCGATAAGCAAATCGCCGATGAGTTGGCGAGATATCATATACATATCGCCCGGAGGACGGTGGCGAAGTATCGAGAGCTTCTCGGTATTCCTCCTTCGAGCGAGAGAAGGCAAAAGTTCTGATTTCTAGGGTTTCTGGCCGAGATCCTTAGGGAGGTAGTTGTTATGCAACTTGCTGTAACATTTAGACACATGGAGCCGTCGGAGGCGTTAAAAACCTATGTTCACGATAGAACAGGCAAACTGACCAAGTACATCGACAAGCCTCTGGAAAGCCAGGTGACGCTTTCCGTGGAGAAGTTCCGACAGATCGCCGATGTGGTAATCAATACGAACGGTATTCGCATCGCCGGGCAAGAATCGCACGAAGACATGTACGCAGCTATCGATCTGGTCATGGACAAGATCGAGCGGCAGGTTAAGAAGTACCGCGAGAAGATCAGAAAACACAAACCGACCCCCGGGAAAGAACTCACGTGGCGCAGGGACATTTACCATCAGGAGAGTTTCGATGAGGATCGTGAGCCCATCGTGGTAAAGACGGAAAGCTACTTTGTCAAGCCCATGTCCGTCGATGAGGCGGCCATGCAGATGGACCTGTCTCAGCAAGACTTCTTGGTGTTCAACAACGCCTCGACACAATCGATCAATGTGCTCTACCGGAGGAAAGACGGTAATTACGGGCTCATAGTCCCGCAGGGGGCCTAAGGGAAGGGAAAATCACATAGCTCCCGGTGCTGCGGCTCGCTGGAGCGCAGCTCAGGACTAAACCATATTGACGCCCGCGCTGGAACGAGAGATCGTCTGCGCGGGCCACATTTTATGAGCGTGGTGTTTTTCTCGAAGCACACCGACTTCTTCGCATCGAGAAATTCGGACCGCGCCTGGAATAGAGTGCTTTTGGATGAGGATTCTCGATTTCCTCCGCTCAGACGGAATCATTTGCCCCCTGCAGGCGTCTTCCAAGGAAGAGGTTCTCGTCGAACTCGTCGAACCGATTGCCCGGACGCACCCGCATCTCGATCAACCCGAATTGGTGAGAACCCTCCTCGACCGAGAGAAGCTCGGCAGCACCGGCATCGGTGGAGGCATTGCGATCCCTCACGGTAAAGTGGAAGGGTTGAAGGAGCTTGTTGCAAGCTTCGGCAAGAGTTCCAGCGGGATAAACTTCAATTCCATGGACGGCAAACCGGCGCACATCTTCTTCCTGCTGGTCGCTCCCAAGAACTCGGCGAGCGACCACCTGAAAGCCTTGGCGCGCATCTCAAGACTCCTGAAGGATCCGCTCTTGCTCAACAGTTTGCAGAAGGCGGACTCGGCGAAGGAGATCTTTCGCCTGCTCGAAGACTACGATCTGCGAGTCCCGTAGCCCGACGGTCGCATGCATCCAATACCAAGTCGCATGCAAGAGAGTAATCTGGGGAGAACCTCTTTAAAAAAAAGTTCCCCCCAAATTAATCTTTGGATTGAACCTCGGTATCAGAGCTTGGCGAAGTTGGAGAGGATCTTCAGCCCGTTCTCCTGGCTTTTCTCCGGGTGGAACTGGACCGCAAATACGTTTCCCCTGGCCACCGCGCAGGTGAACCGAATACCGTACTCGCTCTCCGCCGCGATATCCGCAGGCTCGTCCGGCACGACGTAGTACGAGTGGACGAAGTAGAAGAACGAACCGTCCTCGATACCTCGGAAAATCGGCACGTCCTCGCTGAAGGAAACGTTGTTCCATCCCATGTGGGGGATCTTCAGCCCCATATTCCTGTCGAAGGCTTTCACTTTTCCTGGAATAATCTTCAACCCCGCGTGCGCGCCGAATTCTTCCGATTCGTCAAAGAGCAGTTGCAGTCCGAGACAGATCCCGAGGAAGGGCCGGCCGGATCGGATGAACTCGATGACCGGTTCCGCCAGATTCAACCGGCCGAGGTTTCTCATGCATTCCGGAAACGCGCCGACACCCGGAAGGACTAGTCGCGACGCCGTTCGTACCGCTTCAGGGTCGCGTGAGACGACCGCGGGACAGCCCACCTTCTCGAATCCTTTTTGGACACTGCGCAGGTTGCCCATTCCGTAATCAACTACTACTACCATTCAAACCTCTGCCCCAGGCCCGCATTGGGGTGTTATGCCGATTCGCATTCCAAGGAGTTATTCCGGGGGGAACTTCTTTGTGTAAAGAAGGTCCCCCCAGATTACTTCTCTGAATGCGAATCGGTATTATTCCAGAATTCCTTTGGTGGAAGGAATGCCTCTGACCCGGGAATCACGTTCCACAGCCTGCCGCAACGCTCTTCCCAGAGCCTTGAAGATCGCCTCGGCCGCGTGGTGCGGATTCTCCGCCGTGTGAACGGAAACGTGTAGCGTGACGCCGCCGCGATCCGCGAGCCCGTGGAGAAACACGGGGACCAGGTCCAAGGCGAAATCGCCAGCACTCCGCCCTTCGAGCGGGTTGGAATAGACCAGGAACGGGCGGCCCGAAAGATCCACTGTTACGGACGCCAGGGCTTCATCCATCGGCACCATGGCGAACCCGTAGCGGCGAATCCCGTGCTTGTCCGCCAGGGCCCGGCGGATCGCCTCCCCCGCGCACAGCCCCACATCCTCGACCGTGTGGTGATAGTCCACGTGCACGTCGCCCTGCGCGGAGATATCGAGGTCGAACAAACCGTGCTTGGACACATGGCTCAACATGTGGTCGAAGAAACCGATCCCGGTGGCTATCGAGCCTTTGCCGCTGCCATCGAGATTCAAAACGATCCGGATATCGGTTTCCTGGGTCTTGCGGGTCACTTCTGCGCTTCTCATGCCGTCTCCACGCTCCCTCGATCCGGTGCGGCCTTCGTACTCCACTTCCCAAATACGGTAGCGTATTTCTGCAGGACACGGATGCCGTTTATCGCCGTTGCCTCGCTGGCAGTTCGGTGGGGCAGGCGTCCCGCCTGTCATTTCCTCATGGACGGGCAAGATGCCTGTCCGACCAGGCTTCCCGAAATGTGTCACCGCATCTGCGCCATCGAGTGCTTAGAGGAGTTCGTCCTTTTCCCGTCTTATATCCGCGCCGAGGCGGACGAGTTTTTCTTCGATGCGCTCGTAGCCGCGATCCAGGTGATAGACCCTGTGGATTTCCGTGACCCCTTCCGCGGCCAAACCTGCCAATATAAGGCACGCGCTGGCGCGGAGATCGGTGGCCTGGACTTGGGCGCCCGACAACTTTTGCACACCCCTTACCGTCGCACTCCTTCCCGATATCCGGATGTCCGCGCCCATGCGGACCAGCTCCTGGACGTGCATGAAACGGTTCTCGAAGACGGTCTCCGTAATCGTGCACCGAGAGTCCGCGAGGGACACTAGAGCCATGTATTGAGCCTGAAAGTCGGTGGCAAACCCCGGATACGGATTCGTCTCCACATCACGGCTACGGATACGGCCATTGGACGTGACCCGGACTCGATCCTGACCGACCTCCACGTTCAACCCGGCTTCTTCCAGCTTTTCCAGCAGCGAGACCAGATGGCTTGTGTCGCAGCCCGTTACCAGGACGTCGCCGCGCGTGATCGCCGCTGCGATCAGATGGGTCCCTGCTTCGATACGATCCGCAATGACCGTGTGAACCGCAGCATGCAAGGAATCCTTCCCCTCGATCACGATGGTGTCGTATGACTCCCGCTGAATCGCCGCTCCCATTGAATTGAGCAGGTCGATCACGCCATCGACTTCCGGTTCCATGGCGCAGTTGCGCAGAACGGTCGTCCCTTTGGCCAGCGACGCGGCCATGATGAGATTCTCGGTGCCGGTGACGGTGATCAGATCAAAGGTGAAATCGGTCCCCTTGAGTCGGTTGGCCCGGGCCTCGACATAACCGCTGCGCAGCTCGATTGCCGCGCCCATGGCTTCCAGCCCTTTCAGGTGCTGGTCGATGGGTCTGGCGCCGATGGCACACCCGCCGGGAAGGCTGACGTTGGCAATGCCCGCACGCGCCATAAGCGGCCCGAGAACGAGCACCGACGCCCTCATCGTTTTAACCAGCTCGTACGGAGCCGTATGATCGCTGATTTCACGGGCTCTGATGCGGACGGTTCCGGGGGTGAGGTCGTCGAGTTGGACTCCCAGTTGAATCAGAAGCTGTTTCGTGGTCCTAATGTCCCGCAGAGCCGGCACCCGATGGAGCGTCAATTCGTCTTCGGTGAGCAGAGCTGCGCACATCGCGGGCAATGCCGCGTTCTTGGCGCCGCTGACCGGGACCTCTCCCCTGAGGGGCGTGCCGCCTTTGATGACCATCTTTTCCATCAAGGGATCATCCTCGCTGCTTGCGGGCAGAACCGAAAACTTGCTGAACCGCGGGTCGGACGGAAGCACCCCTCCGACGGCCGCCGGTAGCGCATGACTTGTCTCCGGGGGGTGTATACCACCTTAAGGCCGGTACTGCAAGAGACGGCCCGGCCGCGCTCGCGTCAATCTTCTAGCGATTGATGACCACTTTGTGGTCAGAACGACCGGGAGGCAATTTTCGTGCCGAGAAACAGGATTGACGATAGTCCCGGTATTCAGCACCGCCGCACGGGACATTACCGGTGGTGCGTCTCTTGCATGAAGATGGTACCACCCCTAACCCTGGTGCTTTATGCTTATGAAATGCGAGCTCCCCGTTCCTCCACCGTGGTGGTGGCGGGTTCGGAGGTCTCGTATAGTTGTGTACGCTTCAAAATCGGAAGCGAATTTCAAACCAGGTGGTGAAAGGAGAACACTCTATGACGAAACCTCAACTCGTCGCACGTATCGCGAAGAGCGCGGGCATAACGAGAAAGGCCGCTGCAGCGGTTCTCGCTGCGGTGACTCGCGAGGTTCGAGAGGCATTGTCCGACGAAAAGGGCAAGATCAGGATTTCTGAGCTCGGCACCTTCAAGGTGATTGAACTGGCGCCGCGGCGAGGCGTCAATCCGCGCACCGGGCAGGAGATGACAATCCCGGCGATGAAACTTCCGAGGTTTTATCCTGCCAAGTCTCTCAAACACGCGGTTCAGGGGATGAAATAGCAGTTGCTATGGATGACCGGTTGTGGAATAGTCCGTCATGTGGTGGAACAGCGCGATGGAATTCCACCGAATTTCTTTTTTTTGACAGCCCACTGAAGTGACACCCGGACATGTCGGGAGGGAGGAATGTCCAAGCACGGGGGTTTGCTTTGCGGTGCCGCTCTCATGGTCTTTCTTCTGGTGGCTGGGCAGTCTGTTTGGGCGATGAGCCCTCGGTACACCCTGTTGGGTCGCGCCCTGATCGTGCAAGTCGAGGCTCCGAATCTCTTGACCGTAAAGATGCAGGGCAAAGACAGGC
Organism: Desulfomonile tiedjei; assembly: GCA_016218715.1. Classification (GTDB taxonomy): domain Bacteria; phylum Desulfobacterota; class Desulfomonilia; order Desulfomonilales; family Desulfomonilaceae; genus JACRDG01. The sequence continues at coordinate 193,999 of JACRDG010000048.1, forward strand.
TGGTCAACATACGCCTCTTGGGAGTCGGTTCTCCGAGAAATAGAGACCGCATCAGGGGTCTCGAACCGCAACTCCTCACGTTCATCCTCAAGAAGGACCTGTGGGAAGAGGCGCGGAGTTACGTCCGCTCATTGCTCGACGGAAAGGTGGTCGAGGTCTGGGCGCGCAAGCTGGACCGGAAGGACGACAAGCAGCGCCTGCTGGCCTATATCGTCATTCCGACAGGGTCGAGCGAACCGATGGACCTTAACGCGGACATCATCAAGAAAGGGCTCGGTTTCGTGACACGGGACTACGTGCACGTTACCTTTGCCGATTACAAACAGCTCGAAGAAGAAGCGCGCAAGAACCGTCGCGGTATCTGGCGTGGGTTGTCCATGGATTGGGTCTCTTCTTTGCGCGAATAGGGGCTCGTGTTCCATGGAATGAGTAACAGCCGACCGTAACTAATCGTGTCGGCTTCATGTCCCCGTCACCCTTCCTCCTCTCGTCAAAGGAGAGGATGTTCACAACCCATTCCCCTCGCGGGAGGGGGAGGGTGACAGTTTCTTGAAGGTTCTTTCATCCCTTGCCGGCCTCAAGCCAGTGCTCTCATGACCGTTGACCGCCTTTTCTCCAACCTCCGTGAGCGGGGAATTCCCGTAATTCGTGAGAACTTCGACGAATACCTGCGCGATGAATCGCGTTTCATCGGTACCGCGGACGGGTTGGTTCGCGTACACGACGAGCGTGGGGTGGTTGACCTTTTGACGCTCGCCAATCACTGGCGAGTACCACTGACCGTGGTATCGGGCAAGACCTCTTTGACAGGCTCCTGCGTGCCTCTCGGTGGGGTGATCGTCGATGTGAGGGGCCTCGATTTCATCGATCCGCGCGATCCCTCGAGGGTAGGGCCTGGCCTCGTATTGAGGCAATACAAGGACTCCTTGCGAGGCAAAGGGTTCTTCTATCCACCTGACCCGACCTCGGAGGATTCATGCACTCTGGGCGGGACAGTAGCATGCAATGCCTCGGGCGCGCTCAGTTTTTTGTACGGGCCGACCCGCGAGCACATCCGCGGCCTGAAGATCGCCCTTCCTTTCGGCAGCGTTCTGAACGTGGAGCGGGGAGAGGTTCTCAGCACCGGCGACTCGTTCATAGTGCCGCGGACCCGACTTTCTCCGCGGCTTGACCGCGATCTGGTCATTCCTCGTCCGCGAAAAGGCGCACGCCCGTGGCGTGAATGCAAGAACGCCGCTGGACTGTACTCCGCTGATCCGATGGACCTGGTCGATCTGTTCATCGGCTCTGAAGGAATTCTTGGCATCATCCTCGAAATCAGGACTATCCTTCTGCCCCCCAGAAATCCCTCTTTTGCCCTCCTCCTCTCGCTGCCCGCCAGAGAAGCGCTCGTCGATCTCGTGCTGTTCCTCCACCACGTGCGACGCTGGGTCCGCGACGGAGACGCCGCGGCCCAGCCCGACAAGGCACGCGCGTTCAAGGCATTGACCGGAGAGGACTTCGGATCTTTTCCCCAACGATTCGGTTCACTCCTCCCTGCCTGTCTGGAATGGTTCGGCTCCTCCGTGACAGCGCTCTTTCCTCCGCAGAGAGCCGAGCGATTCACCGGGGCGTACGGGTGCCTGTACGTGGAGCAGGAGTACTCGCCGACCGAGGACCCGTTCGCGGTCGCCTCTCAGTGGGGGGAATTGATCCAACTGATCAATGGCTTCCGGGAGTCTGTCTCCGGTCGTGTCGAGGTCGAGGTGGCCCTGGACGAGAAGCAGGTCCGCGGGTGGAGAAACGAGCGCAAGGGTGTTCCGGAGAAGCTCAACGAAATGATCGGGCCGGGAATGGTAAAGATCGGGATGGACTTCGCCGTGCCGCCGTCCCAACTCCCTTGGCTGATGGATCTGTACGACGGCATGCTGCCCGCGGGGAAGTCGTTCGTATTCGGCCACATCGGCAACGCGCATCTCCACGTGAACCTCGTGCCGGAGAGCCCCGAGGAAGCAAGAGAGTTCCGAACCCTGTACACAACCATCGCCAGGGAGGTGATTGACAAGGGAGGGAGCCTTTCGGGCGAGCACGGGATCGGCAAGCTCAAACACGACGCGCTGCAGATGATGCTGGGCGGCGAAGGGATCGTCGAGATCGCTAGGATCAAGCAGGTCCTGGATCCCTATTCGATCCTCAATCGAAACAATATGTTCCGAATGGGGTCGCGAGACGTCTGCAACCGAATCGGCTCGACTTGAATCCAATGAACTCCTGCCGCATCCAAGAAAACAGATGGACATCAATGAGTGACTGGGTCTGGGGGCGGCAAATTTCGCCTCCGTATCCCGCTGCGTAGGCTTCCAAGAATTGTTGTTGCGGCCGATGTCCATCGGTCGGCGGGGAACCCGGAAACGTGGCAGCAGATCTGTTCGATCTCGGGTCAAGACGGCAGAGCCTGATTGGCCGTGTGCAGATGACCTGCCAGGGGGGACGCGATGATAATCAGGAACGGATCAATCGTTATCATGCTTTCGATGCTGGCCATCCTATTAGGATCGGTGTCTTTCGCCTCGGAGTGGTCGGGGCCATATAACTTCGGAAGAACGTTCAAGAGCACTCCTGCAGACCTGCTGAAAAGCGCAGCCTTTTTCGGCAATCTGGGAGAAATAACGGAGCTACTGGCCAGGGGGGCGGACGTGAACGGCCGCGACGAAGACGGCTATACCCCCTTGATCTGGGCACAATTGGGTGACCGGTCGAAAGCCCTCAAACTCCTTCTGGACAAGGGGGCTGACATCAACGGCCAGGACAGCGCCGGCTACACCGCGTTGCACCAGGCAGCTCTGGCCGGACGAGAGCGAATCGTGGAAATCCTGTTGGCGAGAGGGGCCGACATGGACACCGTGAGTCGAAACGGTCGGACACCGCTGATGGATGCGGCGGACCGAGGGCGATCTGCGGCAGTGAAGCTTCTTCTGGCAAACGGGGCTGATCCGACAAGAGCCACCGAACAGGGAGACTCCGCTGCCTCCATTGCCGAACAGGGCGGTCATCATGATGTGGCTATGCTGTTGTTGGGCCATGGAGCTGATCCCGAGGCACCGCCCGAAGGTATTCCAGGAGCCCATGCTCATGCTGCCGCCGGCTCTGGACGCTCTGATGGAGTGTGTCCAAGCGGACAGTCGGGCAACCCTGAAGTCCTGCAATCCGTGCGCAACGATCGTCCAACTCCGGAGCAGACTGGCGCTGAGGGGGTGCTAAGAGAAGCACTCGAAATGTGGGACCACATCCAGGCGCAACACCCGGACGCGGAGAAGCGTCTCCGGCAGTTTTCCCAAAAGGGCGTTCCTCCGGAAAAGCTGTCGCAGTTGAAACCTCTATTGAACAGGGCCAGGCAGATCTGGCAGCAGTTGCAGCGGGAGCACCCTGCATTGGCAGCGCAGATGCTGAATCTTGCGGGAATAAGTCGGTAGCGGTCACAAGCCAGGTCCGAAGCTGTCTCAAAATCCGAGATAGTCTGAAATCGTGCAGCGCTCAGAGAGGTTCATGGCTTGGGTGCCACTGCTGGAGAAGCCAAGTGGCACCCGTTGCGAGTGAATTGTTCGGATTGTTATTGCCCGGCCCGGAATCGAGCCCCAACTCGGAGGAGTGCTCTCGGCACAATCAGCCGCCAATTTCGGGCAACTGCCACAACCCACGGAAAAGGCGGTAACTGCCTCGTCACTCGTCCTCATCTGCAAAGGGGTTCCGCGCGAGTCGGCAGGTACAGTTCCCTTCATCGCCGCTGTTCCACGCGTTGATGGTTCTTTTGAGCGCGTCCCTGTCCAGGCCGAGGTATTTCTTGACCTTTCCCTGTGTGATGAGGCGCATCTTGTATGCAAAAAAGACCGCCTCTTCAAGGAGAGCGGGGCTGAAAGCGAGCCTCTCCACCAAAAGCTCGTGCCTGTCCAGCAGGTCCAGGATCTCCTGGTAGGAACTTCTCATCTTCTCCATGCGGGCGGTCTCTTCCATGCGATCGGTGCGGTGAACGCTCTCTTATTATACTTGACGTCGTCGAGAATGACACGCACGCCGGCGCCTCATTGCCTTCGGTTTCTCAAGAACGTCGGGACACGCGGGCAGCTTTGAGTCGATTTATATGGGGGAGCTTTAGGATCGGGTTCATGCTCGCGGCGTACGGGCACGGTCCAAGGAGCCCAGAAAAGCGCTCAGACTTGCGTTGAACTCAGCGGGTTTCTCCACCATGACGAGGTGCCCAGCCCCCGGGATCGTGGTCAGAGAAGACCCTGCGATGGCTTTATGAAGGAATTGCGCATACTTCGGGGGGGTGAGCTTATCCTCCTCCCCTACGATAATGCAGGTCGGGAGAGAAACCTGGCCGACCCGCTCCATGACGTCAAAGTCATTGCATGCCGTCAGGTCTCGGTAGATGAGTTCGGCAGAAGAGTGCAGGAATTTTTCCCTGACGAGCTGTCGCAGGGCGGGATCCGGCGATGCGCCCAACGCGAAGTCCGCGAACAGGTCCACGGCCGTATCTTTGTCCTGAAGCACCCCTTCGCGCAGCGCGGGATGGACCCGAAGTCTGGCCCCTGCGCCGACCAGCCCGATGCCGACCAACCACGGTTTGGGCGACAACGCGAGCCACTGAGTAATCGCGCTTCCGAGTGAGCAGCCCACGAGAACCACCCGCTGCAAGCCGAGCGTCTCCACGAAAACCTCCACCGCTTGCGCAAACTCCGGCACGGTGGGTTCGTCGGGCGGGTCCGACGCTCCGTGGCCCGGCAATTCCAGGGCAATCACGGTAAAACGGCCGGAAAGACCGTCGAGTTGGAAGCGCCAGTCCTCGCGATCGCCTGCTGTGCCGTGGATGCACACCACGGCAAGTGCACCGCGGTCGAAGGTCTCGGGTTTCACCTCAAAGGCCAGCTTTCGGCCTCGAACGGACACCTCGGGCATCGATTTCACTCCTTGCGGTATGGCGAGCAATTGTACGTGAGAGCAGCTATCACAAGTCCCGCCTTTTTCCACCTGGCCTTTGGCAAGTCCCTGAGTCCAAGGCCAACTTGCGGATTTCCCTCAGAACTATTGCTCACACGAGCGGAATGCCTCTCGGGACGATCACGACTCCGCCGGAAGAGATAGCGAAGCGGCTCCGGTCCAACGCAGGATCGCAGCCGATAGAAAAGCCGTCGGGTACTACGACGTCCTGGTCGATGATCGCCTGGCGGACCTCCGCTCCTCGGCCGATCTGGACACCATCCAGCAGCACGCTTGCTTCGACGCGCGCGCCTGCTTGCACCTGAACTTTGGGTGACAGCACCGACCGGACCACTTGGCCTCCGGAAACGACGCAGCCACCGGAGAGAATAGAGTTGACGATCGCCCCGTCGCACGCTTCTCCGGCAACGTCTCTGGAGAGGCTCACGATTTTGGCCGGCGGAAGCTGTTCCTGATAGGTGCGGATCGGCCACTTGGGATCGTAGAGGTTGCACTGGGGAAAGGCCGAGCACATGTCCATATTCGCTTCCCAGTAGGCGTCGAGGGTCCCGATATCACGCCAATAGCGGCTCGAAGGGTTGTTGGCCTCCTGGAACGAGTGAACGTACACGCGGTGGGATCGGATCATGCTCGGAACCACGTCTTTTCCGAAGTCGTGAGACGATGCTCGGCGTTTGGCGTCTGCAATGACGTTTCGGACGAGGGCTTCGGTGTTGAATATGTAGACCCCCATTGAAACCAAGGACTTATCCGGTTTCCCAGGAACCGGTTTCGGATTCTTCGGCTTCTCTTCCCAGTCGGTGATGCGGAAATCCTCATTGATGCCGATGATCCCGAAAGCGCTCGCGAGAGATCGGTCGATTTCGACGGCAGCCACAGTCAGTTCCGCATCCTTCTCTAGATGGAAAGCCAACATGTCGTTGTAATCCATCTTGTACACGTGGTCTCCGGATAGGATGAGCACCCGCTGCGGCCTCTCTCGCTGGAGAAGGTAGATATTCTGAAAAATGCTGTCCGCCGTGCCTCGATACCACCGGTCCACGTTGCGTTGCTGAGGCGGGACGCACTCGATGAACTCGCCCAATTCGTGGCTGAAGATGTTCCAACCGAGCCGAATGTGGCGGTCCAGCGAGAGGGAACGATACTGAGTCAAAACGTAAATTCGGCGCACCCCCGAATGGAGGCAGTTGGACAGGGTGAAGTCGATGATCCGGTAGATGCCGCCGAACCGGACCGACGGCTTAGCCCTGGCCTTGGTCAGCGGGTACAGTCGTTCACCCTTCCCTCCTGCCATGAGAATACACTGGGTATTTTTCATTTCATCCGGAAGACGCATTGGCTAGCAACCTTTTGATTTCGGCCTTCAGTTTCGTGGTGTCCGATGACTTCACCACGTACGCGTCCGCACCCCAGGTGGTGAAATCTTCCTTGTAATGGCTGTACGCGGTGTTCAGGATGATGGGAATGCCTCTGTCACTCCCGATGAGTCTCTCGAGCATTTCAATTCCATCCATGCCGGGCATGCGAATGTCGAGCACAATGAGATCGGGGGGGTTCGCATCTACCGCGGCAAGGGCTTCCTTGCCGGAGTGAGCCACAGTCACCTTGTATCCTTCGTCTTCCAGTTCGCTCTGGTACAGCTCACAAATGTGTTTCTCGTCGTCTACCACAAGGATATGCTTCATAATCCGCCTCGGTATCCCATCTTTCGAGCCGCACGTCCTTCGGCACTTCATGTGGGCGTGGTACGCACACAAAAAAAATACCAACGTGACAGCGAAAGAGCAACCGTTTTCCCGCTTGCCGTTCGGGAGGCTCGTTGCAAGCTCGCTAACAGTTGGCCGGGAAGGGATCTGCTATCAGTTTGGGCTGCATTATCATCCGGTTTTATTGGTCAGCGCCGATCGAATGTCGTCTCTCAACTGGCTGGAAATTTCCATCATCGCCTTGTTCAGCGCGGCCACGATTGCGTCCGGTGAGGAGCTTTGGCTGGGTACTTCTGCCTGGTAGGCCTTGGCCAGCACCGGCTTCTCGCCCCTGCCGCGGGCCTCGAAATCCACGAGGACCGCTTCCAGCTCGATGACCGCAGAGACTTTCCCGTCCTTCATGACCCCTTGCAGCTTGCGAATTGTGCCTTCAAGCGCATAGCGATACGGGAGGTTGCTGAACTGGTCGACTACGTGCTGGAAAATCCCGGCGTTTTCCACGTCCCGGACGGTCAATTCCGCGATCATGTCCGCGGGATTGTCCTTCCACCGGTGGAGCATAGCCGGCTTGTCAGCCCCTTGCGGCCGGCTGACGATCAGATAGTTGGGGTCCACCGAAGGATCGAGGAGGAAGTGGTAGACCATCAAGGTTTCGTTGATCGGCGTTTCGGAGACTTTCGAGGGAGGCGGGTAGTCAAGGGCGTAATAACTCACCACCCGGGACGCTCGAAAGGCGCACCCCGCGCTGAGCGCGAGGATCGCCATGAAGAGAGGAATCCAGTTCCAGCGTTTCAACAGCGATGCAAAAGATGACTCTCTTACGCGACTCATGATTCTGAGAGCGCCACATTCCCTTTCCGCTACATATAGCAGTTGCCGAGATTTCTGACCGGTCGGCACCGACGAACCGGGGGGCTCCCGAACGAAGATTTGACGGCTCTGCGTTGTCGGAAGTGAAGGAGTCCTCAAGGTTGGCGGCCATCCGATCGGACGTTGTCTTGTGGCAACTGCATGGGCGATGCCCAGGCATTGGGCGGTCCGGGGAGCCCTGCGACCACCATCCGGGCGCGTCTTTGGGAAAAGCCCCGCGCTGCATGCGATGAAAATCGTCAACGCTTGGGAGCCGACTTCTCCTCCCCTCCGAAGATGATGCTCGAAGGCTTTTGCCGGATCATTCGAGTAAAATCAAGAAGATTGTCGGCCACTCGGTCGAATTTTTGGCTGATGCGGTTCAGGTTGTTATCGGTCCTTCGGATCATCCGATTAATGCTCCGTGCGGACTCAGTGCTTTCGTCGAAGAACTCACCGGCCTTGGTAGACGTCTTGGCGAAGTTCTTCGCGATCTGCGCTCGGGCGATCTCTTCATTCAGGCGCTTTGCCGCCTCTTTGACCTCGCGCATCGTGCCTGCCGCGTCACTCCCCAACTTGTCCAGCTTGGGTTCGCTGAGAATGGTGTCAAGACGGGTGGCAGCCCGTTGAAGATGGTAGAATGTGGTTTCCAGATCGACGTTCTTGACCTTCTGAAAGAGGTTCTCCAGCGCGTTGCCGAACTCTCTGATATTGGAAGGATATGTGGGAATCACGGGGTAACGCGGCTCGAACGCGAGCGTCATCTGCTCCTGCGCCTGATCAGGACTGAAGGGCTCAATTTCCAGGTATTTTTGCCCGGTCAGCCCGAGAAGGTTCATCTTGATTCCAAGATCGGGGGTAATCTTGAATGAGCGGTTCAGACTCAAGACTACCTCGATGAGCCGGCCGTCCGGAGCCATGCGAATGGCGCTTACGCGGCCGACCGGAACGCCCCTGAATTTGACCACGCTGTCCGACTCCAGTCCTTGAACGCTCTCGGTGAAGTACGCCACAGCCGTCCTCTGTGCCTCTCCGAAGTAATGCGAAGCCCCCAGCCAGATGACGATCCCTACCGCCAGCAGCAAGCTTGCCACCACAAAGAGCCCGATCTTGAATTTCTCCGACTGGCCGGTCATTCGTTTCTCCTCTCCGGAACCCATGCAGCGACGCGGCTGTGGCGACTCCGTTCCTACAGAGCGCCCCGATCTCCGGCAGCACGGCCCTCGTCCCCGGCCGGAACGCGATGGAAGAAGTCTCTAACGCGCTCGTCCTGGGATAGGTCTCTCAACTCCGCGGGGCTCCCTTCGGCGATAATGGTCTTTTCTCCGGCATCCAGCAGGACCACCCGATCCGCGACGGCAAAGATGCTGGCCAGTTCGTGGGTCACGATGACGATGGTGGTCCCCAGCGTCTGGTTTATGGTGCAGATGGTGCGGTCCAGCTCCGCGCTCGTGATCGGATCCAGTCCGCTGGACGGCTCATCGAAGAAGAGAATCCTCGGGTCCAGCGACATCGCTCGGGCCAGGGCCGCTCGTTTCTGCATTCCGCCGCTCAATTCCGCGGGGAGGAATCGTTCCTTGCCCGCCAGGCCGACCTCGGCGAGCTTCAGCGTCACTACCTGCTCGATAATGGGTTCCGAGAGGGTAGTGCGCTGCCGGAGCGGGAAGGCTACGTTCTCGGCCACGGTCATGGAACTGAACAGCGCGCCGGACTGAAACAAAATCCCGATTCGCTTCAACGCTTCTTCCGAGAAGGCTTTTCCCGCGGACGCGACCACCTCATCTTCGATGACGACTTCGCCGTTGCGGATGGCCAGGAGGCCCGTCATCGCCTTAAAGAGTGTGCTCTTGCCGCAGCCGGATCGGCCGAGGATAGCGAACACCTCCCCTTCCAAGACATCGAACGAGACATTCTCGATAACCATTTCGTCTCCGTAACCTGCCGTGAGGTTCCGGACAGAGATAATTGGAGTCGCCCGCACTATCTGTTCGCGTCGTTCGTTCACGTTTATCCACCAAAGAATCGTGAGCGTTTGTGGCGGCCGAGCTCAGGATCGGTCGCATCGCATTTCCATGAAGCTCTTTTCTCGACTGCCCACTTCGAGGATCCGGCCCTCGGGTTTCGGGTACACTGTTACAGCACGGCCAAATAGTAGTACAGAATCGCGAAGATTGCGTCGGTGACGGTCAGCACGAAGATGCCTGTAACCACAGCGGAAGTAGTGGCATGCCCCACGCTCTCAGCGCCGCCGCGCACCTGGAACCCCTTCATGCAGCCGATGACCGCGATTTCCACGCCGAACACAACGCTTTTGATAAGACCCTTGGCGATATCGCTCACTTCCAGGACCTTGTGAACCTGATTGAAAAAAGCCTGGGGGGTCAAGTCCAGGGAGAACGTCGCCACGACGCATCCGCCCAGAACCCCTACCAGATCGGCGAAGACAGTCAGACAGGGGAGAGCGATCGCACACGCGATAAGTCTCGGGGAGACCAGGAACCGAATCGGATCGATTGCCAATGCCCGAAGCGCATCAACTTCCTCGTTGACCTGCATGGTTCCGATATGCGCGGCATACGCGGCTCCCGACCTGCCGGCAACGATGAGAGAGGTGAGCAGAGGCCCCATCTCGAGACAGATGGCGACGCTCACCAGGTCCGCGACGAAGATGTTCGCTCCGAACTTGCGAAACTGAATCGCGGACTGAAAAGCGAGAATGGCCCCCATGAGGAAACTGAGAAGCGTTACAATGGGAACCGCGTCAAAGCCGCTCTGGGCAAGGAGCTTCCAGAGCCGATCCCATCTAATCTTCCGCGGCCGAGAGAAATCCTGAAGCAGCGCTACGACGGTTGCCCCGATGAAGGTAACCATATCCCGCGCATCCCTGGACAACTCCAGCGCTCCATCACCGATCTGGACCATCACACCGGGCTCTTCCCGCGGCTCCAGTATCCCCAGGTCCTTGAACTGCTCGAAATCGACCATCCCGAGAAACGTCCGAATCGCGGAAGGCACGTTTGAGAGTCTCAGAACATTATTCAAGCGGCTGGCGCGGCGGTGGGCCTCCATGAGGACCGCAGCCCCGGAGCTGTCGAGGTATTCGACCCCTGCAAGATCGATTACGGTGTTCTCGAGCGGATGAGCTTCCATGACGCTCAGGAGCGCGGGCAAGACCAGTTGGGCGTTCTCCATGAAGATCTTGCCGGAGATGCTGATGCGCACCTCGTCGAAGGTCTTGGCCTCGGCGGTGATGGAAAAATCGGCCCCTTCCCTGATCGTCGGGGCAACCAGAGCGCGCTGCTCAGCCGCACTTGTAGCTTCTCCACGAGGAGCCCTCGTGCGCCACCGAAATCGGAACATCTCTTTGAATCGCTTCACAGGGCCTCCAGATATCTCAAACCGAAGCGATTGGCAACCTGGAATCGTTCACGCTCACGACACGAGGACCTGAGATCAACAATTCCGGCTGGTGGCAAAGAACGTGTCAATGTCCTTGGGGTTTCTGTGTAGCGGGGTCTGATACAAGCTCTTCAGAAAAACCTTGCCGTACGGCTTGGTCAGAATACGCACATCCAGAATGCAGAGCACCCCCCGGTCCGAACGAGTCCGGATCAATCTCCCGAGCCCTTGCTTGAGAGCGATTACAGCCATGGGAACCTGAAAAGAATAGAAGGGATCGCCCCCGACCTTTCGTATTCGCTCCATGCGAGCCGAGACGATCGGATCGTCAGGCGGCGCGAAGGGGAGCCGGTCGACAATGACACAGGAGAGGGCCTCTCCCTGGACATCCACCCCCTCCCAAAAAGATGAGGTCGCAAACAGCACGGACCCCATCCGGGTCCGGAACTCCTCCAGAAGCCGGCTCTTCGGTTTGGTCCCCTGAATCAACAGCGGAAACGGCACCCGCCCCTCCATGGCTTTGTGAACCGCGGCCATGTTCCTCAGCGACGTGAACAGCACAAAGGCACGCCCGCTCGTGCCAATCAGGATCTCCTCCAGGGCCGGGACGAGTCGCTCGACGAACTGCGGAGAATTGGGATCGGGGATAGATGGGGGGATGTACAGCATGGTCTGACACGCGTAATCGAACGGCGAGTCGAGGATGACCTCCGCCGGCGGTGGCTCGGTGTCCAGGCCGAGGCGAGACTTGAAATACTCGAAGTCGCCCCCTGATGACAAGGTAGCAGAAGTGAAAACCACCGAAGATACCTTGTCGTACAACCTCGCGGCCAACAGGTCGCCGACGTCTACAGGAGAAGCGTGAAGGGTCACGTTCCGCTCGCGCCGTTCCACCCAGCACGCGTAGTCACCGGCGCGGTCCTCCTGGAGGATGGTTTGTAGTTCCTCCTGAACTTGTAACGAGCGTCGTGCTACAGCCTGGATTTCATCCGATGCGCCAGGGAGGTTCCCCAGCATCGACGCAAGGCTTTCCAACTTCTTACCGAGAAGATCGCTCGTCTCCCTCATGACCGGGGTGACCCTACCCAAGCGTCTCGGCACGGTTGACACGTCCGAAAACTGGCCGAACAACCGGCGGGCGTGCTCTTCCGCTTCAGCGAGAGTCTGTTGAAACTTGGCTTCTTTCGCGTGAGCTTCTGCAAGTTCCGACCGCGCATCGCGGATGAGACGGGTGATCTTGGAGAGCCCCACGTGAAAGCCGAAATGCTGCGTTACCGCGTCCTCCAGCCCGTGAGCCTCGTCCACAATCAGGGCCTCGTATCGCGGGATGACCTCAGCAAAACCAGACTCCCTGACTATGAGGTCCGACGCGAGCAGGTGATGATTCACCACCATCAGATCCGCATCAGCCGCGGTGGCTCTCATGCGGTGCACGAAGCAATTCTCGCGGTCCGAGCACTTCTTGCCGAGGCAGGTCTCGCTGGTCGAACAGATTTCCATCCAGGTCCGGTCGTCATCGGGTAGGTTAGCCAGCTCCTCGCGATCGCCCTTCCCCGATCGCTTCGTTTCCCGGTACCAGGCAAGGATCTCCTTTACCGAGACTCCAGATCCCAGCCCCTCAAGATACGGCTGGCGCAAGAAGCGCCGAAACCGGTGGTGACAGACAAAGTTGCCGCGGCCCTTGAGCAGCGCGGCCTTGAGGTCGGGAAAAACCTTTTCCTTGAGGAAAGGGATATCTTTGGAGAATAACTGCTCCTGAAGGTTCTTGGTTCCGGTGGAGATCGCGATCCTCTTTCTAGAGAGAGCCGCGGCCACCAGGTACGCGAGCGTTTTCCCCGTGCCCGTGGGGGCCTCTATGATCAGGCGGTCGTCTCCCACCAGAGCATCCAGAACCCGGCAAGCCATCTCGATCTGCTGAACGCGGTGTTCATATGCGTCCATGGACTGAGCAAGGAGTCCTTCCGGTCCGAGAATTTTGCGTGCGGTTTCTGCGTGATCCATTCACTACGCCTGTTCGAATCGTTCCCCACCGTTATTTCGAGGGATTGCATTTGTCCCGGTGAGCGGTTATCTCAAACCAATTTGCTTTTAATGAAGTAGTCTGGGGAGAACCCTTTTGAAAAAAAGTTTCTCCCCAAATTGCTCTCAGGTATCAACTCTTGGCATTCCGGGCCGTCTTTGCCCCCGCGTCCCCGTCGCACCGGACCCGGTCTGCGTCCCGGGCATCCCGCTGGGTGCGATAACGAAGGGCCATTCGCAGGAGACCTTCAGCCCAGAGGGACTCTCCAAGGGCGTGAATGTGGAGGTATGTCCCCAGCGCGTTGTGGATACAGATTCCGTCGCGGGAGCCGTCCATGCCGTGGCCGCGGAGCACGCGAAACGCGTACGATGAGCCGGCGGCATCCAGCCCCGTGATGTACGAGTAGTGGAACTCGTGACCCGTGAGCACCGCGCCTTCCGGATAAAAGGGGTTCCGGCCGGTCACTTCCACTTGAAGGTACCCGTGTCCCTGAGGTTTCCGTTCCAGCACGGTGTCCACCGGAAAGAGCCCGACCATGGGATATACGTTTTCGTCAATGCGCAGGCTCCGGGACAGGTACATCAACCCGCCGCATTCGGCGTAGACCGGCAGCCCGCCTTCGATCGCGGAGAGGAGGCTCTTCTTGAACGACAGGTTCTCCGCGAGACGCTCCGCATGGGTTTCTGGAAAACCACCTCCTATGTACAGGGCATCCAGGCGAGGGAGCTTTCCGGGAGCCAGCCCAGAAATCTCCACGAGCTGCGCGCCCCGGGACGAAAGAGCTTCCAGGTTTTCCGGATAGTAGAACTGGAACGCGGAGTCCCTCATGACCCCGATACGAACGCCGGTTAGGCTCACCGTGCGCGGCAGGTCGACCTTGTCCGGCAGCGCATCCCATTCGAGGGAGGGAGCGGAATCCGCTATCGCGAGGATTCTATCCAAGTCCAGGGACTGTTCCGCGGTCTCGGCCGCTTCTTCGAGGAATTCCGTGGCCCTTGGGTGCTCGTGCAGTGGGAGGAGGCCGAGATGACGCTGGGGAAAACTCGCGAGCGAGAGCTTTTTCACCGAACCGATGACCGGTATGGAACACACCTGCTCTATGGATTCCCGCAGAACGCTCTCGTGACGGGCCCCGGCTACGCGGTTGAGGATGACCCCCCTGATATCGAGGTCAGGGTCGAGGAGACGGCATCCCAGTACCAGTGCCGCCGCAGTGCGGGTCGTCTTGGTCGCGTCGATGATGAGAATCACCGGGGCTTTCAATAGCTTGGCCAATTCTGCCGTGCTGTAGCTCCCCGCGGCATCCACGCCGTCAAACAGTCCGCGATTCCCTTCCACCACCGCGACATCCTTACCGACAGAGCCGCGAACGAACGATTTCAGCACAACCTCTCGATCGAAGAGGTACGCGTCTAAATTGCGGGTCTCCTCACTCCCGGCGAGGCCGAGCCAGCCCGCGTCGATGTAGTCGGGACCTTTCTTGAAAACGCTGAGCGAGAGTCCTCTGCGCCGGAGCGCGGCCACGATCCCTACGGCGAGGAACGTCTTTCCCGCACCGCCTTTTAAGGCCGCGAGCACAATCCTTGGAATCGCCGATCTTTCCGTCATGACCACCCGTATATCATGAATTCCCCCGATTGGCGTTGGCTTTGCGATATTCCCTGGCTCTCCGGACTATCGCCTCCGCCCACGAAGGCTCTCCGAGCGCGTGTACGTGCATGTACGTGCCGAGGGCATTGTATTGCCAGAATCCGTCACGCACGCCGTCCATCCCATGGCCTCGCAGCACCTTGAATGCGCATGACGCGTCCATTTCAGCCAGGCCGGGAACGAAGGAGTAATGGAATTCATGCCCGGTGAGTACCGCGGCTACCGGATAGAAAGGATTCGGTTTCTCCACCTGGACTCGAATGTATCCCAAACCTTTTGGCGACTTCTGCAAGGTGGTGTCGATCGGGAACGCGCCCACCATCGGATAGACCCTGTCGTCGATGCACAGGTTTCGTGCCAGGTACATGAGCCCGCCGCACTCAGCATACACGGGGAGTCCTCTCGTTATCGCCCGGAGAAGCGACCTCTTGAAGACAACGTTCTGCGCGAGCTGCTCTGCGTGGGTCTCCGGGAAACCGCCGCCTATGTACAACGCGTCGAGGTCTGGCAACTCCGCAGGTTCCAGCGCGGTCACGCTGATCAAGCTCCCTGCGGACCGTTCCAGCGCCTCGAGATTCTCAGGATAGTAGAATTGAAACGCCGAATCCCGGATGACGCCGATGCGGAGGCCGGCTCGCGTGCCAGGCTCAGGAAACTCGGAGGCGGCCGGCAGATCGCAGAGAAACGCGGGCGCGTCACCAGCGATCCGAACCAATCTGCCGAGAT
The DNA here is from genome assembly GCA_016218715.1 of Desulfomonile tiedjei. Lineage (GTDB taxonomy): Bacteria > Desulfobacterota > Desulfomonilia > Desulfomonilales > Desulfomonilaceae > JACRDG01. The sequence continues at coordinate 209,326 of JACRDG010000048.1, forward strand.
CAACTGATTGTTCAGCCAGAGACGCGGCCTCGTCGACGAAATCGCGTGCCAGGGGGTGCTCGTGAAGCGGGAGCAACCCGAGATGCCGCTGAGGAAAGTTCGTCGAAGCAAGCTTGCCTACGGATCCCACCACAGGTATGCCGGTTGCTTCCTCGATAGCCTGGCGGAGCACCCGTTCGTGGCGCGCTCCAGCCACTCGATTGAGTATCACGCCCTTGAGCGTCATTGCCGGGTCCATCTCGCGGCAGCCGAGGACCACCGCTGCCGCGGTCCTGGTCATCTTGGTGGCGTCGACAATGAGCACCACGGGTACCTGGAGAAGTTTGGCCAGTTCCGCGGTACTGTACGTCCCTTGGGTGTCCACGCCGTCGAACAGGCCGCGATTCCCTTCTACGACGGCGATCTCTTTGCCCAGAGACCGGGAGACAAACGAACGCACGACTGTCTCCGACGGCATTAGATAGGTGTCGAGGTTGTAACAGTCGGTACCCGCGGCCAGTCCGAGCCATCCCGCGTCGATGTAATCCGGGCCTTTCTTGAACACGGCCGGGGCAAGCCCGCGTCTGCAGAAAGCAGCCAGGAGTCCTGTCGTGATAAAGGTCTTTCCCGCGCCTCCTTTCAAGGCGGCGATCATAATCCGTGGAATGGTGTGATGGGTGGACATGTGCGGTCCCAATCCGGACTTGATGACGGCCACTGCCTCAGGAACACGATCAGGAGAGGTCGAGGCACGTGCAGGCTTATGCCGACTCATATTAATGGAACTCCAGCTCAAAAGAAAGCTTCGGAGTAGGCCCTTGGTACTCCATTTGATACGTACGGCGTCTCCCTTGGGGAGACACCGTTTTTGCGAAATGGCTTACTTGGTCTTTTCCCAAATACGCTGGCGGAATCCGGAGAACGCGGGTATCAATCACCGCGGCGTCGCTGGCTGTATTGGTGGGACAGGCATCTTGCCTGTCATTTCTCACTGGACCGGCAAGATCCGGCCCCACTGAACAGCCAAGGGCAGGGCGGCCAAGAAATACACCATATTTGCGAAAACCTGCACTTAGCATCGGAACGCTCCGAAGTCCTCCAGCCGGGCATAAACCTGTATCACGTGATCCACGAGGTTCTCCTGGATCACCGGCCCATCGGGCGAAGCCTCATCGTAAGAATCGACCACGACCCGGAAGAGTTCCGCCAACTCTTGGAGGGACAAGGCTCCGAACTTGTCCTGAAACGCATCGGTCAACTCTTTGTCGCGAGCGCTGGAATCGGCTTTCTTCTGCATCCCATCGAAAAAGCCTCGAATAGTCGCGTCAAGGCACCGATCGTCGGCCCACATTATGTTCCCCACGCCGTCGAGCCGGTCCAGCCGCATGCGCAGGGTCAAACCCGCAAAGAACAAGGAGAGCGCCAGGAGCTGATTTCGTGGGGAATCCTCCTGGAAAACCGCGCGAGGGACGTACTGACGGATCGTAATCAGTTTCACGTCCACCGCACCATCCGTCAGCGAAACCACGAAGTCTCCGGCCGCGTGGTGCCAGGGAAACACCTCTTCGAAGGTCTCGGTGTCGTACAGCAAAGTGAGTATCATGGCGGCTTGTCTGAAAACCCCCGCTTCTTCATCCGGCGACAGGAACTGGTACCCCTTCTGAAGATCCCAGAGAAGGAGCTTCCGAATCCCGGTTCGCTCATCGAGCGCGGGATGAAATTCGTGGTATTTTTCAAACCATTGGCCCAGGAACATGAATAGCCTTGCGCATTCGCCGGGATCGTCAGATATCGTCTGCTCGCCGAAGAAATACGCTTCCGGCAGGTAGTCCGACCGGCCTTTCCGACCCAAGCGGCTCATGAGATCGAAGTCCCGCTGGAGCCGCTCCTTCCCCCGGCGCGTTACCGCAACGTTGAGGACGAACGACCGGGCCTCGGGGGGAGTGTGAACGACGATCCGCGCAGGGTGATAGTCACTTCCGTGCTTTTCGCTAATGATGTCAACCGCCTCTACCGGACCAGGGCATCCGAGGGTGGAAATGACGGTCGTGAGAGGCTCCATGTTGCGGAGAATGAAATCCCGCATGGCGTACAGATAGGTCCGATAGGTGAACCCGGGGCCTGCTCCTTCCGCGGAGGACGCAGGGTTGGAGAGCGGCACCGGAAGGTCGAGTTCGTGAGCTTCAAACGCGACGGGACCACCTGGACGGGCAGCTAGGAACCGGAAACGTATCTGACTGATATCGGCCATGTGACGCGGCCCTTTCTCTGGGTGGATGAACGACGTGCCTGCACTCGCGCGGGGTGAGGTGTGGCCCCCTGCTGCTGGCAAAGGCTCTGTGACTGTTGTATAGGAAAATTCCTCTGCAGGGAAGGCTGGGCGGTACTCGGTTCACGGGCGGGACGGGGGACCGAGAGAAGAGAGCTATTTATCTTAAATATCGGGATCTTTTTTCTTGACTTGCCTGCGTCTGGTGCATTAAAGTCCTTGAAATCTACCCTTTGACAGGGAGATGCGCACGCGCTCGTCCAATCCGCGACGAAATGAGAGCGGCCGTTCCCGAGGAAAGCCTGCAGGGTCAGGTGCTTTCTCTCGGGATCAGTACATTCCGCGGCGGCCTGTCAAGAAGAAAGAGCTATCCAGACTGCGATGAGTAGACTACGCTGAGAGAGGAGGAAGTTTTTATGGGAAAACACAAGACCCCCATGCTTGATGAACTGGAAAAAGGCCCATGGCCCAGTTTCGTTTCCGATATCAAGCAGCAAGCCGAAAAGGGTAAACAAGTACTCAAGGAAGCGCCCGACGACCTGCTCGGTGTCCTGGAACTGTCCTTTGAAGACAGGGTCACCCACTGGAAGCATGGCGGCATCGTCGGCGTGTTCGGTTACGGCGGCGGCATTATCGGCCGGTACTGCGACCAGCCGCAGAAATTCCCCGGAGTGGCCCACTTCCACACCGTTCGTGTGAATCAGCCCGCGAGCAAGTTCTACACCACCAAGTTTCTCCGGAGTATGTGCGACCTCTGGGAAAGCCACGGCAGTGGACTGACCAACATGCACGGCTCCACCGGTGACCTCGTCCTCCTGGGGACGACCACGGATCATCTCGAGCCCCTTTTCTTCGACATGACCCACGAGATGAACCAGGACCTCGGTGGGTCGGGTTCCAACCTGAGAACCCCGGCGTGCTGCCTGGGCAGGGCGCGCTGCCAGTTCGCGTGCTACGACACTCAGGAAGCCTGCTATCAGATGACTATGGAATACCAGGACGAACTCCATCGCCCGGCATTCCCGTACAAGTTCAAGTTCAAGTTCGACGGCTGCCCCAACGGCTGTGTTGCCTCCATCGCACGCTCCGATATGTCGGTGATCGGTCTTTGGAGAGACAACATCCGCATCGACCAGGCAGCGGTAAAGGCTTATGTCGGCGGCGAACTGAAACCCAACGCCGGCGCCCATGCGAGCAGAGACTGGGGCAAGTTCGACATCAATAAGGAAGTCATCAACCTGTGCCCCACCGGATGCATGGCCTGGGACGGCTCCAAGCTCGACATTAACGACAAAGAGTGCGTCAAATGCATGCACTGCCTGAATACCATGCCCCGAGCCCTCCGCATCGGTGTGGATACCGGCGCTGCAGTCCTCTTCGGCGCGAAGGCCCCGATTCTGGAAGGCGCGCAGATGTCCACCCTCACCGTTCCGTTCATGAAGGTGGAAGCCCCCTTCGAAGAGCTGAAAGAGCTGATCGAGAAGGTGTGGGACTGGTGGATGGAAGAAGGCAAGAACCGTGAGCGTCTCGGCGAGCTCATTCAGAGAAAGAGCTGGCAGGAGTTCCTCCGGGTCATCGAAAAAGATCCGGATCCCAGAATGGTCGATGAGCCGAGGTCCAACCCGTACATCTTCTGGAAGGAAGAAGAAGTGGAAGGCGGCTGGACACGCGATATCAACGCATATCGTGAGAAACACCCACGGTAGAAGGTAGGAGGAGGTAAAAATACCATGCCTTACGATCCGAGTGATCCTCTAAAGGATAGAATCACCGATATAGGTCCCAGATACTACAAGGAATTCGTCCCGCCCGTTATCGAGAAGAACTACGGCAAATGGCTGTATCACGACATTCTCGAGCCGGGTGTGCTGGTTCACGTATCTGAGACCGGTGACGAAGTTTACACGGTGCGCGTCGGCGGCTGCCGCCTCATGAGCGTCGAACATATCCGCGAGATCTGCGATATCGCCGACAAACACTGCGGCGGGTACGTGCGATTCACCACCAGGAACAACATCGAGTTCATGGTGGACGGCAAAGACAAGCTCAAACCCCTTGTCGACGACCTGAAGAGCAGAAAGTTCCCGGCCGGCTCCAACAAGTTCCCGATCGGCGGGACCGGTGCCGGTGTGACAAATATCGTCCATACCCAGGGCTGGGCCCACTGCCACACCCCGGCCATCGATGCTTCCGGCGTCGTGAAGGCCGTCATGGACGGCGTGTACGACGACTTCGGCTCGATGCGGCTTCCCGCACCGGTCAGAATTTCTCTGGCTTGCTGCCTCAATATGTGCGGCGCAGTCCACTGCTCCGACATCGCCATCCTGGGCATCCACCGCAAGCCGCCCATGATCGATAGCGAGTGGATCGACAAGCTGTGCGAGCTGCCTTTGGCGATCGCAGCCTGCCCCACGGCTGCCATCAAGCCGGCCAAGACCGCTTCCGGCCTGAAGGCCCTCGAAGTGAACGCTGACCGCTGTATGTTCTGCGGCAACTGCTACACCATGTGCGCCGCGATGCCGCTGGCCGACGACGTCGGAAGCGGTGTGGCGATCCTGGTGGGCGGTAAGCTGTCTAATAGGATGAGCAAACCCAAGTTCTCGAAGGTTGTGATCCCGTTCATCCCGAACGAGCCTCCGCGCTGGCCCACGACCGTCGAGGCGGTCAAGAATATCCTGGATGTGTACGCGAAGGACGCGAAGAAGTACGAGCGCCTCGGTGATTGGGCGGCGAGAATCGGATGGGAGAGATTCTTCGAGAAGACGAATCTACCGTTTTCCCATCATCTTATTGACGACTATCGTTTCGCCTACACCACCTGGCGCCAATCGACTCAGGCCAAGTTCTAGCACGGGTCGCTAAGGAGTTTTTCCATGACCGATGAGGAAATCAAGAAACTGATCGTCGAAGCCTTGGAATCGAAGTCCAAGACCAAGTCCAAGTTCTATTTGAAAGACTTCTACGCGATGGTGCCCGACAAGAAGCCCCGAGAGGTCAAGAACCTGGTCAACAAGATGGTCCAGGAAGGGACCCTCGAGTACTGGTCAAGTGGCAGCACTACGCTGATCGGGCTCAAGGGCATGGGCAAGCAGCATCAGGAAGAAGACTAGCTTTCTGATCTTGCCTCTTGATTCTGCAGCCTAACTTGCAGGTCTCTTCGGAGGGGGACACCGGTCCCCCTCCTCTTTGCCCGCCTTGGGGAACGTCTTCCCTACGAAAGACCCGGATATTTTTATCCGCATCCGAGTTCAAGGCGATGAGTTTGCGCCTGGTACCGATGCGCGACAAAGGCGGCGGCACTGCTGATAGGTCCTCTTAGGAGCATTCCAAAACGCTGTTGGGCCGCGTCGCCCCATGCAGACGAGACTTCAAGAAAAGCGGTCTTCAATCGATCTTCCCAGCACTACTTTTCTGAACCCGGATTATTCGGCCAGTAAACGACTAAATGTATGTTGTTGCAGTCAACCATCGGATATGGTGAAGGGAATATACCGCGATTGAGGGAAATCCGATGGTCGGGAATGGTGAAGAGGGAAGAGAGACGATTCGGCCCGAATTTGATCGATCAATCATGATGGATTTTCAGGGAGCCAAGATTACCTCGGACACGGGTTTCCTGTTGCTGCGGGAGATAGATGGGCGTTTCGGTATCTTGGGTCCAATGGGGAGTGAGCCGGCGATAGGAGTGGATCATCAAGCGTTTGATCGAGGTCGGAGCGAAAGTCGCGTATCATGGTTGGAGGTGGCAAGTCCATGTGGCGTCGGCCTTCCCCTTGGCTGGATACTGCGCTGTGTTCGGCCGACGAGGCCGACGGGATAATCGGTTGACGGAGTGACGAAGGGTGAGGTACGCTCAGACACAGGATAAGAAGGGCTTTTTCGTCAATGAGACGGCGGTCTAGCCTTCGTTCGGTCGCTTGGGACACCCCACGGACACCCTATTGAGGTCAGCCGAGGTATCCCGCCGCCCCTTAGGAGTGCCAAAACGGTCAAAATGGCAAGACCGCAGCATAATTAGGGGATACTCTTAGGAAAACCTGAGGGACAAACAGCTTGACAACATACCGCGGCTAATAGGATAAGAGAGGTTAGTCCAGAGGGATAGGCCCGAGAAAACCACAAGGCAAGGGTGGCCCATGCCGCCGGGCATGAAGGCAACCCCGCGGAGGATGGGGTTTGTCCCCGAGCTGGCGAGGGTCGTCGCAATCAGACGGGCAGGCCCGTCGAACGCCTCAGAGTTCTCAGAAGGAGGTTCCGTTATGGCTGACTACTACATCACTATCTATGTTGATGAAGAAAGCAAGAAACTGATCGAAGGAGCCGGCCTCGGTTCGCACATAAAGGACGTCGGAGGCAAGGCAGGCGTTCAGGTGGAAATGGACAAGAAGGATCACAAGAAGCTGATCAAGGGGATTCCCAGCCTTGAGTTTGACGCTTCCAATGCCTGCACCCTCCCCAAGGAAGCCGAGGCGATTCTGCTGAACTTCATCAAGGATATGAAGACCCTCGACGTGATGAAAGTAGCGATCATGAAGTTGTACAACCCGCTGGCGGGGAAGGATCTCCGAACCAAGGTATACTAGCAGGCTCGGTTTCGGGACACCCCGATATCTCCGATTCGCCTTTTCGGACCAACGCCGCAAGAGTTCTCGCTCGTTCGGCCCTCCTGGGGCATTGCTTCGCGCAGGAGGGCCTTGTTACGAGATGGCTCCTTTTCGTGGCATACCAGGGAGGGTTCGACCGACCACCGTTGTTGCGGTCCGTGGCAGCACCGGCGTCATGTTTTTATTGACGTGTCCTCCTGCCAAGACGGCGAAACTGCAGCGGGGAAATCTTCCTCGCCAAGAGCCTACTTCGCCATTGTGGTGTTGATCGGCATGGGGCTCACCCAGGGGGTCGGATTGCTCATGCTGATCTCCTTCCTGCAGTTGATCGGAATTGGTGATTCAGCACCTACCGGACTCGTGGCCATAATCGGCGAAATATGCACTGAAAGCCCATCACTACTATTTGGCATCGAACAGAGCGGCATTCCATCCGTCCCGGTGTAGACTCGACCGTAATGCCAGGCCGGCGGACCGGTATGCCTCAAGAACCTCCTCCGCCATCGCTTCTGCGATTCCCGAGAGCACCAGAAGACCGGCGACGCAGCTTCTCAAAGGCCGCGAGACCCGCAGGAGCGTCGGGGCAGCCAGGTTTGCCGCAACCACGGTGAACGTGCCGCCGACCGCTTCGACGCCACCGATAAAGAGATGGACGGAAGCTTCTTCAGCAGCCCCGCGAGTCAGCCCGTTCAGGTGGAGATTGTGCCGCGCGGTGAAGATTGCCGCTCCGTCGATATCCAGCCCCACGGTGAAGCCAGTACCCAGCGCTCTTCCGGCAATTGCCAACACCCCCGTACCGGTGCCGACGTCCAACATGCTCGGTGAGGAACCTCGCGCGAGCGCCTCTGCCACCGCCCTTTCCAGCAACTCCAGCGCCATTACGGTGGTCGGATGGTCCCCCGCTCCGAACGAGGGCCCCGGATCGATGATCAGCTCGTGCCTCCGTGTTTTCTGGAGACCGCGCTCCCAGTACGGCACCAGGCGCAGGTTCTCACCCACGTCCAGGGATCGTACTTTTCCGGTCCACCCTTCCCGTTTGGCTCTGGCGGGTCGTCTCAAAACGGTTCCCTCGCTCGAGGTTCTCAGTAAAGGGTCACGTCAGAGGTTCGCAATTTCGTATTGTTCCTGGAAGAAGTTCGGATCCGGGTTGAGTTGAATGGTAATATTGTGTTGTTTCTGGATTTTTTCCAATTGCTCGCTCTCCTGCTCGTACAGGAGTTTTGCGACCTCGGGATGGGCCGTCACCCGGATCGTCTCCGACATGGTGTCGGAAATGTCTTTGGATATGGCGCGAAGAATCTCGTAGCACACGGTGGTAAGGGACTTGACGAACCCCTTCCCCTCACAGTACGGGCACTGCTCGCACAGCGTGCGTGTCAAGCTCTCGCGGGTTCGTTTGCGTGTCATCTGGACGAGACCGAGTTCGGAGATCTTCAGGATGTTCGTCTTCTGCTTGTCCCGCTTCAGCGCTTCCTGCAGGGCATTGGTCACCTTTTCCCGGTCCGTGGGGCGATCCATGTCGATGAAATCGACGATGATGATTCCGCCGATGTTGCGGAGCCGAAGCTGGTAGGCTATTTCACGCGCGGCTTCCAGGTTGGTCTTGAGGATCGTCTCCTGCAGGTTGCGTTTGCCGACGTACCTCCCCGTATTCACGTCAATGGCGACCAGGGCTTCGGTAAAGTCGATGTTGATATAGCCGCCCGATTTCAGCCACACCTTGCGGCCCAGGGCTTTGTTCAGCTCCATCTCGATATCGAACTTGTCAAAGATGGGCTCCTCCCCGTCGTAGAGTTCCACGCACGGTTTCAGCGACGGCATGAAGGTATCCATGAACTCGAGGATGCGATGATAGTGCTCTTCGGAATCCACCACCAGCCGTTTCACATCCTCGGTGAAGAGGTCACGAACCCCGCGGAGACACAGGTCCAGATCCTCGTAGATAAGCGAGCAAGCAGGCCCTGTACGCTCTTTTTCCAGGATGCGCTGCCAGGTCCCCTGAAGGAAGGTGAGATCGGCCTGGAGCTTTTCTATGCTTTCGTGTTCGCTCACCGTTCGGACGATAACCCCGTACCCGGGCGGCTTGACGCTGGTTATGATGTCTTTCAACCGCTGGCGTTCCTGCTCGTTTTCGATCCGCCGAGAAATCCCGATGTGGTCCACCGTCGGCATGAACACGAGATGCCGACCAGGTATGGAAATATGAGAAGTGATTCGAGCGCCTTTGCTCCCCAGGGGTTCCTTTGATATCTGAACGAGGATGTCTTCCCCTTCCTGCAGGAGTTCTTCGATGGGAGTGAAAGGCTGCATCTGCTCGGACAGATCTTCATGAATCTGCCCTTCTTCCGGTTCCGGTTGCTCCTCTCTGTCTTCAGGGGTCATGAAATTCAGGTCGTGAACCTGCGGGTGCACGTCCCCTACGTACAGGAACGCGGCCCGGGGGAGGCCGATATCCACAAAGGCTGCTTGCATTCCGGGGAGAACCTTGATGACGCGGCCTTTGTAAATATTGCCGACGATCCCGCGCTCGCCCTTCCGTTCGATATGAATCTCCACCACCTGGCCGTCTTCCTTGAGAACCAGGCGGGTTTCCCTCTCGCTGATGTCCATCACGATTTCACTGGACATGGATCAAACCTTGACTATAGCGGCGCCCTTTGAAAATCGCGGCACTCCATGGGTTGAAACCCGATGAGCCTTCGATAATCGCATCGCCGGATCTGCTTCGCAAAATTGTGAAGTGTGCTGCACATCTTTGGCTTATAGCCACCGGCAACTCACTACGTTCGGAAACCGACAGACGTCTTCACCATTCTCATGGCGTTGAGCCGATCCCTGGGTATGCCCAGCAGCGCGGAAAAGGCTTCAAGGGGGTGCACAGATCCGGACTGACCAGATTTCACGGTCAACCTGACCCCGGATTCATACACGGTCAGATCCTCCACGAACTCTTTCAGGTCGCGGCAGAGCTGTTTCCCTTTCTTGGTCCTGGTGATTTCGACTCGCTGTGCGGAGTGGAACGCACGCGCCTTCTCACACACCTCTTCAAAAGAAACCGAACCATCCAGTTCGAGTTCATAGGTGAACGACTGGATTTTACCAGAAATAGAAGGGTCATTCAACGATATTTCAGAGAAATTGAGAGGTTGGATGCCTTCCGGCAAAAAATTACTCAGTGTACGGAGAATCTCGCGGGGATCGCCGGATGAATCGACAACATCGAATTCGAGGTACTCGGCGAGACTCTCCAGTCCAAGAGCCAGCGGAGGCGAAAATCGCAACCGCGGGTGGGGGTGGAACCCATGAGAGTAGTCCAGAGAGATGCCAGCGCGCCGGAAGCTTCGGTGGAAAAGTCTGATAAGGTCCTGATGCCCGAGAAAGCGCATCGGCCCGGTCTTTCCGTAACAGAGGCGAAAGCGCCGAATCTCTGGTTGCTCGGCGGCACCACTCACCGTCTCCAGCGGTTGAACAACCGCTCGAATCGGTTCGGCAAGCCGTGGAAAGACGTCGTCGAAATTGCACACCCCGCAGCCGAGGCAATCGCCGAAACGGCAATCCGGGGTGAGCTCCCCACGAACCGCCTTGTGCCACTCTTCCACCAGAAAGTCCGGCCGGAGACCGGAATCCACGAAATCCCACGGGAGAGCCGCACCGATTTCCCTCGGCTCGAGGTATCGTTCCGGGGCGACTCCCGCTTCCTCAAAGGCTTCCATCCAGAGTCGGAATCTGAGCTGATCGTCCCAGCCGTCGAAACGCGCGCCCTTGCGGAACACGCGTTCAATGACGTCCGAGAGCATCCCGTCACCTCTCGCAAGGACCCCTTCAAGGAAACTGACGTACGGGCTGTGAAACTTTACGCGCGCGGACCCTGTCCTGAAGTAACGACCGATATATTTCTGGCGACGCTCTATCTCAGGGATCGGTATTTGCCGCGCCCACTGGAACGGGGTATGAGGCTTGGGCACAAAGGTCGAGACCGAAGCCGTGATCTTCCCCCGTTTCGCCCATTGGGACGCCTTCCGTATCAAGCCCACGATACCGTCCAGATCCCCGTCCGCCTCCAGCGGAAGGCCGATCATGAAGTAGAGCTTCAGGAGGCGCCACCCCTGTTCGAACGCGGAGGATACCGCGCGCTCGAGGTCCTCTTCGGTGTTTCCCTTGTTGATGACCCGGCGAAGGGTGTCGGTGCCCGCTTCAGGAGCGAGGGTGAACCCGGTCTTCCTCACCTTGCGGATCTGCTCGGCGATCTCGCCGGAAAAGGTGTCGGTCCGGAGCGAAGGAAGTGACAGCGCGACCCGCTCCGGTCCCAGATCGTGGGTCATCTGCCCGATCAGTTCGCCGATACCGGAGTAATCGCCGGTAGAGAGTGACAGGAGCGACACCTCGTCCCATCCGCTCGCGGCCACGCTCTCCCGAGCGAGTTCTTTGACGCGACCGGGGAGCCGCTCTCGGACCGGTCGGTACAGCATACCGGCCTGGCAGAAACGACACCCTCGCGTGCAGCCTCGGGCAATCTCGATCCCCACTCGATCGTGGACGATCTCGCAGAAGGGGACGACCGGCCGCGATGGGAACTGCGCAGCGCCCAAGTCGGCAATGATGCGTCGGTGGACCTTCTCTCCAGACCGGTGCAGCGACGGCACGTAGACACCGGGAATCCGCTGCCACGCGGCCAGCAGCTCCTGTCTCGGGAGGTGTTGGGCCTTCCACTGGACCTGCGCATCAGCGAGTTCCAGAATGGCCTCTTCGCCGTCTCCGATGAGAAACGCGTCGAAGAACGGTGCCAGGGGCACGGGATTGAATGTGCCCGGACCGCCACCCACCACCAGCGGGTCGCTGTCTCCGCGCTGCGCGGCTCTCAGCGGGATGCCTCCCAGTTCCAGTACCTGAAGGACGGTGGTAGCACATAGCTCGTACTGGAGCGAAAACCCGACAAAATCCATCTCGTAAAGCGGTGTTCCGCTCTCCAGCGTGCACAGTGGCTGATGGTGCTGCCTGAGCGCGTGCTCCATGTCGGGCCACGCGGCGAAGACCCGCTCGGCCGCAAGGTCCGGGCGAGCGTTCACGATTGCGTAGAGTATCTTCAGGCCGAGGTGAGACTGGCCTATTTCGTAGACGTCGGGGAAAGCCAAGGCCATCCTGAGCTTCACCCGGGCAGGGTCTTTCCTGACCGCGTTGACTTCGTTCCCGATGTACCGGGCAGGTTTCTGCACCTGAAAAAGGAGATGCTCCGCTGAAGCGGAGTCCTTCCTGGATTCATAAAGAGATTCGGTCAATGTTTGCACATCCTCAAGGGTGATGAGATTCGCCGACGGCGCGTGAGACCGGTTCGCATTGACGATCGATTTCCGAACCCGCGAGCCGGAGAAGACAATTTGAAAAGGTAACCGTCACCGAGACAAACACAATCCCTCGGAATCACGATGGGAGGCAATTACTTGGCAACAACGCTTCCTGGTGCGGCTACTCTTTTGTCTCGTTCAATGATAACATATCGAGCATGACACCGCGACGGATCATTGCAACGGCCGCGGGAGCGCTTGCTACGGTCGTCTCATTTTCGGCGGGGTTGGCATTGCTCATTTTCGGCAATGTCATTTCTTCCGCTCATCTGCTCGTCACTATTTCCGTAGCATTGGCCCCGCTGATTCTGTGTGCCTTCATGGTCGGGTATGCCGTGTGGTGGCTTGTCCTGTTCATACTGACGCTGGTGCTCCCGGAGCAAGGGAGTCCCGAAGAGCACTGATGGCGGTGCCGACCGGCAGGACCGCAGGGAAACCGATGCTTGAGGAGTTTCCGGCAAAAAATATTGATTGACGTGTCAGTCACCGTTATGAGTTACTTGGGGTCCCAGGGAGGTTGGTATGAACCGCTTCGAGAACAGTCCGCTCTACCAGATCATGCACCCGCACAGCGTCGCCTTCTGGGGAGCTTCGAGCAATCCCACCGGAATGGGGACCGTCCAGTTGACTCAGCTCCTCGCGATGGGCTTCCCCGGACAGGTATACCCGATGCATCCCCGGGAGACGGAGATCTTGGGGCTCAAGGCGTACGCGCACCCGGCCGATCTGCCGGGCCCGGTGGATCTGGCAATTTTCGTGCTCCCCACGAAGGTGGTTCCCGAGGTGATGGAAGAGTGCGGAAAGGCAGGGATAAAGCGGATTATCATCGTGTCCGCGGGGTTCGGCGAGGTTGGGCCGGACGGCCAAGAGATGCAGAACCGCCTCGTGGAAATTGCGCGACAGTATGGGATCACCTTTCTCGGCCCCAACTGCATTGGGGTGGTCAATACCTACTCAAGGCTGAATACTACGTTCTTTCCGTACGACGGTTCCCGCGGTTTTGTGGGCCTGGCCTCGCAAAGCGGGAGTTTCATCACGCAGACGTTCGTGAGCCTCGAGAAACTGGGGCTCGGTTTCAGCCAGGCGGTGAGCGTGGGGAACGAGGCGATGATCGACCAGGTGGCCTGCCTGGAGTATCTCGGCGACTGCCCTCAGACGAGGGTGATCGGCATGTACGTGGAAGGGATACGCCGGGGAAGGGAGTTCTTTCGCGTGGCCCGCGAGGTATCCAGGAAGAAGCCGATCGTCGCGTACTACGTTGGCGGGTCGGAATCGGGTCGCCGTGCAGCGCTTTCTCATACCGGGGTGCTGGCCGGACCGGATCGGCTCTATGAGGGGATCTTCCGGCAGTGCGGGATCATCCGAGCCAGGACGATGGAGGAGCTCTTCGATTTTTGCGCGGTGCTCGGGAGTCAGCCGCTGCCTCGGAGCGACCGCGTCGCGGTGCTGACCCATTCAGGCGGCCCCGGCGCTGCAGCCGCGGACACGGCCGAGCGCACCGGAATGCACCTCGCTGTTTTTTCACCACAAACCGTCGAGGCGCTCAAGCAGATCGTGCCCCATACGGCCAGCGTGGCCAATCCCGTGGACCTGACGTTCAACCGCAATCCGAACGATTATACGGAAACGATCCCGGGAGTGCTCCTCGCGGACGACTCGGTGGACAGCATGTTCCTGTACACGCTCTTGCCGTGGCGTCGGGTAATGCAGACCATCATGGCCATGGGCAAGACGGCTGATGAGGCCAAGATCATGGCTGACAGCTTCGTGGCAGCCCAAGCGGACGCGGTGGTTCGGACCTGGACGGAGCGCGGCAAGCCGATGGTAGGAGGTTCGTTCTGCACCCGGGACGAGACCTTCATCCGTGAGCTCCAGGACCGAGGGTTTCCCGTCCTCCCCAGCCCCGAACGCGCGGTGAGAGCCCTGGCCGCCTTGACCCAATACGCACGGTACCGCGGAGACGCGGAGCATTGACACCAAGTCGCAATGCAAAGAGTAATCTTTGGGGCGAACTTCATTGTGCAAAAAAGTTCCCCCAGATAACCTCTTCGATTGCGAATCGGTTTAGTCCCTCGGTAGGCCGGGGCCGGGCGGGCATCCACGGAGGTGCCATTTCCAGAGGTCGGATCTGACCCGGAATTGGTTTGCCACGGAGGAGGCTTTTCCCAGGGTGGCGATCATTGCCAGGCCAAGCGCGACCACATTCAGGGCGAGGTTTGCAGTCATAGCCGCTCTGAGGACATACGCGGACGTGAGGCCGTAATGTCTCTCGAAGAAGCGGTACCGGGACCGGTAGAACTCGATGCGCGCGGCGGCCTGATACGTCTTCGCGGTAGCGCCCTGCAAGTGGACCGCTCGGGCGCGCGGCTCGTGGACGACTTTCCAGCTACCGCGACGCATTCTCACTGCCAGGTCGGTCTCTTCCAGAAAAAAGAAGTACCCTTCGTCAAACCCGCCGAGTTGCGCCAGCGCTTCCCGTCGCAGCAGCATCACCGCGCCGATAAGCGCCTCCACTTCCGTTGGACCGGTAAGCCGCCGGGATTTATGCGGGAATCTCGCGGGAAAGAGTCGCTTCAGGAGGCTCCGATTCAGCGTCTCGGTGGCCAGAGTCGGGACCGCTTCGTACGACGTCTGGAGCGTGCCGTCCGCATTGAGCAATTGAGGCCCTGCCATGCCGATGCGCGGGTCGGAATCCATGAGATCCAACAGCCTGGCCGCGCAGTCCGGCTCCAGGAGTGCGTCCGTGTTGACGAGGAGCACGAACCTTCCCCGTGCCTGTTCGAGCGCCAGGTTGTTGGCCGCAGCGAACCCGAGATTCCGCCCCGCCTCGATGAGGACCGCCTCCGGAAAAGCAGCCCGCACCCGCGCAACGGATTCGTCGGTGGAACCGTTGTCCACCACGATCGCTTCCGGTCGCTCAGGAAGCGTCGAGGCATAGATCCGATCGAGGCAGCGAACGAGGAGGTCTGCGGTGTTGCGATTCACCACGATACAGGAGAGAAGAATCTCAGAGGAAGTGTGGGCATGTGGGTTCATTAATTGGGAGTCTTCGAAGGGGGTCTGGGGGAAACTTTCGGTAGAAAAGTTCCCCCAGCATCTTCCTATCCCCCGATTCTGTTCATGGATTCGGCCATTCTGGTGTGTGTTGAGCCGCGGCCGCCCGGTTTGCTCAGCACCGCGAGTCTGACGATGTCGGCAACCTCTTCCCGGGAGGCTCCGCGCCTGAGTGCAGACCGGACGTCGATCTCCGAGTCGCCCAGGAGGCACGGTCGCAGCCTGCCCGCCGCGGTCAACCTGAGGCGGTTGCACGTGCCACAAAAATGCCCCGATATCGGATCGATGATGCCGATGCGCCCTTTCGCGCCATCGAGGGTGAACATGGTCGCGGGGCCGTCAAGCTCGTCTCGCGGCACAGGAGCGAGCGGGCCGACATGTTTCTCGACGATCTCCATCGCCTCTCGGGCGCTGAAGGGTCTGGGCGGCAATGGAACGGCTTCGCCTCCAAAGGGCATCCGCTCGATAAACCGCACATCGACCGGTTTCTCCAGGGTGAGGCGGGCAAACGCGGGCACGTCCTCTTCGTTGAATTGCCGCAGGAGCACCACGTTGATCTTGACGGGGTGAAATCCTTCGGTCAGCGCGGCTTCGATCCCTGCGAGAACCGCTGGGAGATGGTCTCCGCCGGTGATGGCTTTGAAGGCGGCGCAGCGCAGCGAGTCGAGGCTGATGTTCAGGCGTTTCAGCCCAGCCTCGCGCAGTGCCTGAGCCATGCCTGCCAGGCGCACGCCGTTGGTGGTGAGGCCGATATCCTCAATCCCTTCTATCGCGGTGAGCCTCGACAGAAACTCGAGGACCCCGCGGCGCACGAGTGGTTCACCGCCGGTCACCCTGATCTTCCTGATCCCCATGTCCCGAGCCACCTCGATGAAAGCCAGGATCTCTTCGTACCGGAGAATCTCGTCGTGAGATATGAGCTTGAGCCCTTCCGGCGGCCGGCAATACACGCAGCGCAGGTCGCAGAGATCCGTGATGGAGACCCGCAAATAGTCTATTTTTCGACCGCAGGGGTCGATCAAGAGGTTTGAGGGGGCGCCGCTGTGGCCTTCGGGGGAGGACATTGATGCTAACCTGCCGAGGTCGATGGTTGGGCAGACGAAAACGTTCGTCCGCCGATCTTCATAGTATAGTGCCGGGTTTTGAAACTCGCGGCACGCTTCACAGGGAAAGCCAGGTAGCCTTCGAGAAACACTCAGGCCCCCTTCGGGAACGCTTCACATGGACGCGCGTCGGACGGGCCGGGATCACAGCTTGGCCACCAGATCCACGATGGAACCGGGATCTTTTCCAAAGAGCCTGATCAGAGGGACCTTCCCCACTGCTCCCCGGTCAAAGATGGCGTCCGGCACCCTGCCCAACTCCTCCATGACGTCCTGGACGCCCCAGGCGAGGGTGCTTCCTTCTTCCTGCTGAAGATCCAACGGGGTCCGGCTGCGGTCGAACTCCGCGGCCGAATACCCGAGGGACCGGATGCGCCTCACCAGGGACTCGGAATAAGCAAGGGTCATGGCCGCTCGCCTTTCCGGATCGTACTCCATCGCAGCCAGGACGAGGTGGTGAATCTGGCGGGACGCGCCGAACCGGGCGCCGGTAAGGGTGTCCACACTGTTCACCAGGCGGATGATCCGTCCGGGAAACGACGCCACGTCCTGAACCGACTCCGCAAACGGGATGGCATAGGCGAGATTCGACTGCACCTCGGGAATCAGATGGCCTATGTTCAGGCGTTTGAGCCGCTCCATTGCCTTGTCCAGCTCCTCGATGCAATGGGTCCGGGCGATTTCCCGGGAGATGGAAGCATAATGATTCGTC
This sequence comes from Desulfomonile tiedjei, assembly GCA_016218715.1. Classification (GTDB taxonomy): domain Bacteria; phylum Desulfobacterota; class Desulfomonilia; order Desulfomonilales; family Desulfomonilaceae; genus JACRDG01. The sequence goes on from JACRDG010000048.1 coordinate 226,389, forward strand.
GGTCCGATACCGCGGCCGATGGGGAGCGAAAATCTGAGCGCGCGGTAGAGATATCTCTTCGCCTTGTCGATCGCCTCCATGAGGGGCCGACCCTGTGCGAGCAGCGCGGCCACAGCGGATGCGAGGGTGCACCCGGTACCGTGGGTATGTCTGGTGCGAACCCTCTGCGATGTGAATTCGTATTCCTGGGATCCGTCGTGGAGGATGTCCACCGGCGAATCGTGGAGATGGCCCCCTTTGACGAGAACGTACCGGGGTCCCATTCGCTGCAGCCTCTTTGCGGCCTTCTTCATGTCCGCGATCCCGGAAATCGGACTGCCGGTGAGCACTTCTGCCTCAGGAATGTTCGGGGTCAAGAGGTAGGTTTGCGGGAAGAGGTCCTTGACCAGTGCGTCCGCGCCTTCCTTGCCGAGAAGCGTTACCCCGCTCTTCGACATCAACACCGGATCCACCACGACCTTCTCGATGCCGTACTTGGAAATCTTTTGCGCGACAACCTGGACGATGGCCTCGTTTGCCAGCATTCCGGTCTTGACACAGTCAGCGCCAATGTCTTCAAGCACCGTTTCCAGTTGCAAAGCGACGAACTCGGGATCCACCGGCACTATTCCCTGTATCCCGATGGTATTCTGAGCGGTGAGTGCCGTGACGACGCTGGTCCCGTATGCTCCGAGAGACAGGAAGGTCTTGAGGTCTGCCTGAATTCCCGAACCCCCTCCGGAGTCCGAACCCGCTATGGTGAGTACTTTGTTCATGCCGACCTGACACCCTCGATTGCTCTGGGGCTTGCGACGCAACCCCTAGTCCTGGAGAAGCCGGTCTATATGGCCGCGCATAATGAACGGCGGTACGATACAGGCTCAACGCGCGGTACCCTTCCCCGCGATGAACACCATGCCTCAGTCGCGGCGGACTGACCCCGGAGACCCGCTAGGAGGCGCCTTCCGCGCGGTGCGTGCATTCCTGGTGAGGTCCTCTAAGCCTTCTATAATTACCACATCACGGGACGTAAGAGAACCCGCATGAGCGTGTGGGCTGGAAATGCTGGTAAAAGGCTTCGCCAGAGCTGGGCGGCGTTGGCGCCCGGCTCACAATCTCCTTGACATAGATGACGAAGTGCTTTAAGATAACTCTGCATATATTGGACATCATGCCACTTATCTCTGATTAAGTGCTTGGGTCCGCAGGAGGATGGCTGATGAAACAGAGCCTTGCACCCCTGGTCCTGGTGGCTGCACTGATCCTATTTCCCACGGTGTCTTTTTCAGAGATCTCTCCCGAAAAACAGCACGATTTCCTTCCCAAGGTCCACAACGTGATCTTCCTCTTTGACGTCTCCGATTCCATGACCGCGGGATATCCCAAGAATTTCGACTACCAGAAGCTTTTCGTGGCGGGCCGCGCGTTCAAGCTCTTCAACCTGATGATGCCGAGTGTTCCGCGCTGGCAATACGATGTGAACACCGCCCTGATAACCTTCGGCGACGCGCTGTGTCCTCAGATCGTGGTGCCGCTCAGTCCCTGGATGCGAGCAAAGTACGAACCGTACTACTGCGGACTGCGCAAGGACACCTTCTTCCCGTTCCGAACCGCCGCGTTGCAGGACGCGCTTCAGGTCGCCGGGTCGCTGATCAGCAGCGCGTGCGGCCGGACCGCGGTGGTGATCTTCAGCGACGGCGGAGACTGTGGGGACTCAGCCCAAAGGACTGCGGTGGCGTTGAAGAACACGTATGGGTCCAAGGTCACGGTCTACGCCGTGTCTTTCGGAACCAGCGAGGTGGGCTGGCGGAATCTCTATGAGGTGTGCAAGCTCACGGGAGGGTACTGCCGTCCCTGGGAAGAAGTTCGCGATCTCAAGGACATGAAGCGGTTCGCCTGGGACATCACCGTGCGCGAAATCATGTTCCCGTACCCGGAAATCTTCTTCAAGGAGAAAAGTGCAGAATTAATCCCTTCTGAGGCCATGAAACTTGAGAGCGTCGCGAACTTCCTCCACGCGATACCACAGTACATGCTGCAAATCGACGGGCACACCACCTTTTTCGGCAAACCCGAGGATAACGAGAAGCTGGGCATGGAGCGAGCGCGCAATGTGAAGGAAACCCTGGTCAAGATGTTCAACGTCGTCCCCGATCGCATCAGGGTTCGCTCCTGGGGGGGAGAGCTTCCCCGCTATGACAACCAGAATCCCGATATGCGCGTACGGAACGACGAGGCCAATCTCTACCTGATGCTTCCGCTGAGGAATTTCCCGTACAATGAGAAGAAGCTCCACACCTTCGGCGTTTCTGCAGTAGGGAACATCTACAATACCCAGGAACGGGATTCCGACGAAGAGTGGGCATGGCCCGACAAGTCGGCGCCCGGCGCGGTGGTTCCCACAGGCAACCTGCGTTAACAACCGAGGAAGAGAGGCTGCAACCTACCCATCACCTCCTCCTGATTCGCTGATAATTGCTCGGTTCCGACGGGGCACGGCCCGAAACGTGTGCCCCGTCGCTCGTTCTGTCTGAGGTGGTTGCCTCTGTCAACGAGGTACGGCGATGAACCGGGGGCATGGTGACGGAAGCGCGAAGGAAACGGAAACTCACGCATCGCTCCGTGGCAGGTATTTGTCCCTCACGGCACGTGAGTTCAGCAGGAGCCCTGAAAAGATCGTAAAGAGTGTCACTGACCCCAGAATGGTGACCACTACACCCCACCGCCGGCCAAACAGCATCCGTTCCTGTACGAGCTGAATAGTTGTGTATAGCCAAACTGACGCGGCCACATAAGCTGACAGTTGCAGGACGATCAGACTCCACCGTTTCTTAATCAGCAAGAGGAAAGGCATCAGGACCGCCACGACCACGAGTCCGATGTTTGCACCCCTCAGAAAGTGAGCGGCCAAAAGCAGCGAAGCAATGAGCAAGGGGATAATTCTGAGAATCATTTGGTAGATTCACCATCTTCCAGGGAGCATTTCGATCACCTCGTGGAGATTGCGGTTCAGCTCGTCAAGCGTCTCCGCCTGGGAGTGTGCCGCGGGAAAACCGGGCACATAGGCGACGTGCAGGCCGGTGTCCGGGCATCGTTCAATTACGCCGTAAGACCTCTCATGGTGAACTCTGGATTTCGACGGGAGGAGTCCCACGATTTCAGGAAACATCACGGGAAACAACGCCTCCCCTTCAGCATTCCCTCTGTTTCTCATTGAATTGTACTACAGCCCTCCCGGCCTGTCATCGTATTCCGATTCAGATCGGGTTTTCTTGGCAGGTCAAGAAGAGTATTCACTTGACAATTGAACATCGTTCATTATTATGAGCTTAGTTCATTATACCGCGTCCCACGCATGGACTACCTGATTTCGTAAACCTTGACATCGCATGTCAGAGATCTTCGTTACGGCACGCGAACCGGTATCCGCAGAAGAAGGAGGGGCTCATGTACGATTTCTTGTTAACACCCGAAGAGGCGGCCCTGAAAAGGGAGGCAAGGGAATTCGTCCGCACGGAGATCACCAGCGATTTCCTGAGGAGAATGGACAACAACGACATCACGTACCCTCGCGAGTTCGTCGAAAAGCTGGCCGAACGGAATCTGCGGGGAATCCGCTTCCCCAAGCGTTACGGCGGGAGAGAGATGTCCTGGGTGGCGGAGGTTGCGGCTACCGAGGAGATCGGGTGTCTCGGCATGGCGCTGGGATGCGCGTTTGTCATGCCCTCCATCGTGGGAGAAGCCTTGAACACGTTCGGCACAGAGGAGCAGAAGGAGAAATACCTCAAGCCCTACCTCGAAGGAAAGCTCGTCGCCGCGGAAGCATTGACCGAACCGAGGGGCGGATCTGACTTCTTTGGCGCCACCACCAGAGCGGTCCTCGACGGCGACCACTTCACCCTCACCGGTCAGAAGCGTTTTGTGGTCGGAGCCGAAGGCGCGGACTTCTTCGTGGTATACTGCCGCACCAATTTCGATCCGAATTGCCACAAGTATCAGCGTCTGAGCCTCCTGATCGTTGAGAAAGGCCCTGGGGTCGAGACGGAATATCTGTACGGTCTGATGGGGTGCAAGGGCGGCGGCACCGGGAGGCTCGTGTTCCGGGACGTCAAGGTCCCGAAGGAAAACCTCGTCGGCGAGCTGCACAGCGGAGCGCTTTGCTTCAACCAGATGATGATTCCCGAGCGTCTGACCTCCGCTGCCGGTTGTCTGGGCATGTGGGGCGCACTTGATCTGGCCGTGCGGTATTCCACCAGGCGGAAGGCCTTTGGCAGACACATCCGTGATTTCCAGGCGGTCAGCTTCATGGTTGCGGAGTCCGTCACGCAACTGGATGCCGCCAGAGGGCTTGCCTACCTCGCGGCGCGGGCGGTCGACGAAAACTATCCCTATGCACGGCGACTCGTGAGTGAGGCCAAGAGTTTCGCGACCCAGTCCGCGTGGAACATCGTCAACAACGCGATGCAGATCATGGGAGGCATCGGTTACACCGACGTGTACCCGATAGAGCGGGCTCTCAGGGATACGAGACTTGCCATGATATGGACCGGAACCAGTCAGATCATGAACCTGCTGATCCAGCACGAATACTACAATCAAGTCCTGGATCCGGCTTACGATCGCCGTAAGATGGAAAAGGACGCGATGCATCCCGACGAGAGCGAGCGCTGCTACACCGACGAGGACATGTGGGAGGTCCACAATCAACCGGCTCCCAGACGTTCAATCTAATGCCAATGCGCAGCCAAAGAAGTAATCTGGGGGGAACTTCTTTGCACAAAGAAGTTCCCCCCAAAGTTGCTCTTTTGATTGGGCATTGGTATCAGGAAAGAAGATCGAGGGATTCCATTGGCCGGACTGGCTGAAATCAAGCAACAGGAACGGGAGGCGAGGCGCGGGCTGATTCTCGTTGCCGCGCAGAAGCTCTTTGCGGAAAAGGACTTCAAGAGCGTCACGGTCCGGGAAATTGCCAGGACCGCGGGAGTGAGCATCGGCACCATCTATAACTATTATGAAAATCTCGACGAACTCTTTGTCGATGTCTTCATCAGGGGAGCGAGAGAGATAGTCGAGCTTCTGGACGCGGAGACGCAGGGGGACCGGCCCTGTTCTCTCGCTCGGCTCTGCGAGGTGTATATTGCCTATCTCAACGAGAACATGACCTTCTACCAGATGATGTCACATTTCATGCTGGGCGGGCGACTCTCCGAAGAAGCAACCCAGCGCTTGAATCGTGTTACGCGGGAACTCCTAGACCGCGTGGTCTCGACCATCGAGGCCGCGGGCATCAGATCGGAGACCCGGTTGACCGCGCAGGCGCTCTTTTCCGCGCTGAACGGCATCATGATCAGCTACGCCACGTACCCCGGCAGGAGCCTCGAGGAAATACAACGGCACACTGCGCGGCTCGCCCGGCTGGTGGCCAACCTCTTCCTACAGCAGGCAAAGAGCCAGTAACGAAGCCGCATCGGGCTCTGATGAGCGGTCCGACGTCAGATGGGGGCCTTTCTGCGGCTTGAGCATCCAACAGAGGTTTCAAAACTTCTAGCTTCTTCGATTTGGCTTCGGCAGCACGAGATCATGGACCGGATGCCACTGCTGCCTCGTCCAGCAGTGCTTGGGGAGGGACCCGTGGAGGTCTGGCTTTGCCGGGCACCGCAACCCTCCGAACAGGTGAACTACGCCGGGTGATCTCGCGTCGGAAACCGACCAAACCGGCCTTCCGGGAACCCACTCATTCGACGGCGAATTGCCGTCACCATTGTCCTCCAGATTGCCCCATGCACCCGACGGTAATTAAGATACTGAGGCCGATCCAAAATTCGCAACAATTTGGTACCCTTTTTCTTGCCCATACGGAATTGCCAAACGGAGGCTCAAGGATTAACATAATGAATGTTGCTTTTGTGGCTGTCTATCACGCGGAGAGGAGCTTTATCAGGTGTCCGACAAGGAAAGGGATATCACAGAGATTCACGTACCTGAACCTGTTTTGGAGAAATGGCAAGGAATCGTGGATGTCATGGCCGAATTGGTCGGTGTCCCCGCGGGTCTTGTGATGCGCATTGCCCAAAACGATATCGAGGTCTTTGTTTCCAGTCAGACTGAAGGGAACCCCTACAGACCGGGAAATAAGGAACACCTGTTCGGATCGGGCTTATATTGCGAAACAGTGATCCAGACAAAGAATAGGCTTCTCGTTCCCAATGCCCTCTTGGATAAGGATTGGAGAAACAATCCAGACGTCAAACTCAACATGATCTCTTACCTCGGATTCCCCATTTTATTACCCAATGGGAACCCCTTTGGAACAATCTGCGTTCTGGATCACAAAGAAAACTCCTATTCCCAAACCTACGAGCGCCTGATTCTCCAACTTAGAGACACGATTCAGGGACAACTGGAAATCCTGTTCATGAACCATGTCCTGGGAGAAGAAAATAAGAAGCTTAAGGATTACATTACAGAAATCAAGACCCTCCGAGCTATCCTTCCGATCTGTTCGAAGTGCAAGAAGATCAGGGACGATGAGGGTTATCGGCACGAGGTTGAATTGTACATCAGCGCCCATTCAGAAACGCTGTTCAGTCATGGTATTTGTCCTCAGTGTGCCCAAAGCCTCTATCCAGAATTCTACGACGAATAGAGAGCTGGGTGACCAAAGCCATTGGCACGGCCACAGACAAACGCTTTCTGACCATCCCAGTCGGAGCCGACATGCTCTTGTAAAACGTACGCGCATTTGTATCACGTATCGCCCGCCACTCGTATGCGACTGCTGACGCAGGCGTGGCATGAACCGGACCGGAGCCGAGCAGCGTTGGACAGAGAGAAGACTCCCACAATCCGTTCTTTGTTCTTCCTGTAGACAAACAGGCGGTGTACTCCCGAAAAGATCATCTTCCGAATAGCATCCTCCACGAAGTCTTCCTCATCGGAGGATATGACGTGACCCGCGGGCAGAATAGCTCTGGCAGGCTCCTGCGCGGGTACGCCACGAGCGTACGCGCGAATGAGATCCGTTTTCGAGATGACCCCGCGAGGCGCACCGCTCCAATTCATGATGAGAACCGCTCCGAAGCGATAGGCTGAAAGCCCTTCCATGATCTGCAGAAGGTCTGCGTCTTCCGGGAACGAGGTAACGGAAGAGGTCATGGCATCTCTGAGCCGAAATCGCGTTGAAGCGTCGTCAAGCTTGTGTGCTCGCTTCTTGTTGAGCAGGCTGTTCTCGCAATCGTGGCAGTACCGATACAGGAGCCCCACGATGTCCGGATACGCCAACACCCCGATGACCCTCGCCGGTACTTTTCCCATCACGTACAGCCGGTACACGCTGGCAGAACGCATCATATCCAGCGCAGATTCCAGGAGATCGTCCGAACTGCAGAAGATCGGCGGAGCCATCATGATGTTTTGCACGGAGTATTCGGCTGGCAAAGATGCATAGTAAGCCCCGACAATGTCGGTTTTGGATACCACGCCGACCGGCTGGTCGTCCGAATCCGTGACCAGCAAGGCATTCACTTTGTGCTTCAGCAGAAGCCTCACGGCCGTTTGAATCGAAGCCGTTGCCGAGGTGTGAACCACTTCCATCCGCATGGCGTCGCGAACGGGCAGACCTCCCAGGGTGTTCTGTTGCACCACGATTGACATGGGGTGGCCTCGGCGCAAATGCGCTGACTTAATTCCGGCGCGTTCCCTCGATCGTCATTCCGGCGAAACCCGGAATCCAGTCTTTTCAATACGTTCTGGACCTCGGCCCCCGTTCAAGCCGGGGGCCGGATTTCACGCCTTTCAATTTCTTCGGTAAGCGTACTCCTCATACCCTACGGAGCCAATTTCTCTCCGATGTAGCCAAAAAGGTCCGAGATATAAACGATTCCTTCTATCCTGCCTCCACTCACCACTGGTATTCGGCGTATATGCTTCTTGGTCATGATGTCGAGAACTACCATGAGGTGGGTGTCGGGTGTGATGGTTATCACGTCAGTGGACATGATATCACCCACTCGAACCGACTTGGCACTTTCGCATACGCTTTCCATCAATCCCGCGACGTCAATGTCTTCCATGCTCCCCCACACGTGGATGTGCTTGGGCCGGACAAAAAGCAGTATGTCATACATTGATATGATACCGACGAGGAGTTCGTCGTCGTCTGTGACCATCATCCCGAAGATTCGTCGGTTCTCTTTTTCGCCGACCGACTTGAAGAGCCTTATTGCCTGAGCAATGGACACCTCGGGGTCAAGCGTGTGGAACGTGGTGGTCATGATATCCCGAGCGGTTGGCACCTTTGCCTCCGAGGTCAACAGCCTGAACGGGTCTTTGAAAAGGCCCTTCGGCCTCAAGACAATTGTTTTCCGTCCGGGCTTTTGTGTCAAGAGAAAGGTTCTTTCAGCGCACTCGGTCATTACCGCGAGTGCAAAACGAGGCGATGTGCCCAACAAAACGCCGACCTTCAGGCCTGTTGGGGACCCTGGATTTCTCGCTTCGGTTTCACGACTTCCCCTATGACTTCCGGATGCGCTTCAGCTACCTTCAAGAGAACTCTGACAGGTCCTTTCGGCGTTTGGCGACCTTGTTGCCAGTTTTCACTGGCTCGAACGCTGATTCAAAGCATAATGGGGAATTCGGGTTTAGAAACCCGGATCCTGGACCGACTGGACTTCACATCCTCCGCGGATTGCCTTTCATCCTTTGAAGGTCACGCGGTGATCCACTCTGAGAAGACCTCCTTCAGATCGAGGAAAGGGCTTGGAAAGAGGAGGGTTCGATTCTTTGCCACTGCTCATCTGGCAGGTTCAGCATGCATTTGCTGGCCGAGAGACTCTCCGAAGAGGCTACCCAGCGCTTGAACCGAGTCACGCGGGAACTCATAAACCGCGTGGCTGCGACCATTGAGGCCGCGGGCATCAGATCGGAGACCCGGTTGACCGCGCAGGCCCCCTTTTCCGCGCTGAACGGCATCATGATCAGCTACGCCACGTATCCGGGCAGGAGCCTGGAGGAAATACGACGGCACACCGCGCGGCTCGCCCGGCTGGTGGCCAACCTCTTCTTGCAGCAGGCAAAGAGCGGGTAGCCAGACTACACATTTCCTGACGGCGGAGGGGTCCTCGTCCGGGCCACATCCAAACCTCTCAAGCTCTCCGAAGATACCTTTGTGAAATCCAGGCGAGAACGTGCCACTCCTTTTCATTAGCCCCTATGCGCACCTGCATAACCGTCGAAAGAGTCTAGCGCTGAATCGGACAACTGACGCCGCTCACCCCCCGTGTGGCTGAACATGCTCTCCAGACCACATTGTCATTGACCTGGAGCGCAAGAACAATTACGCTCGGTAATGGCAGGAGTATCCTGCTCACCACGAGACGATGCCAGGCGATTTCAGGCCGCAAGACGCCGTAATGGCTCGTGTGTCTTTCCCCCGATTCTCGGTCCTACCTGTGCGGATGTTGTCCGCAGGCGTTCTCGAAGAGGTCCCACAATGTCGCCGGATGACGAATTTCACTCCAACGGCCCACTACGTGATGCCCTGATGAAGAAGCACCCAGAGTTGGCCACGGAGGCTAACGCCGTGTGGAAGAACGCTAAGGACATCCATGACCATCAGGCACCAAAGGACGGCAACAAAAACGGCAGGGACCACGTGGAAACCGTGGAGAAGAATATTTGGAAATTTCTTGTCGAGTCACGCCATGCCAACGGGAAGCTGTATGCGGAAGTCTTGGAGCCTTACGATCTTTTCCTGCTTTCGCTTTCCGCCTGCTGTCACGATTTCGACAAGGCACTCGGCAAGGGCCTTGACGAGCTGGGCCTAGCACATGGTGAAGGCTCCGGGGAAATAGTGATCAAGAATCGTGAAAAGCTGGGAATCGGCTCGGAGCACGTTGCCCAGGCAATTGCAGACATAGTGTGCATCCACGATTGCAAGCAGAATTTCGGTGACGAACTGCGAGGCCTTCCCAGGAAATATACCATCGGAGGAGAATCAGGAGACGCTCGTCTCCTGTCGCTCCTCCTCAAGGCTGCCGACACGCTCCACTGCGACCACACACGGGTATACGAGATCCAAGTTTCCCAAGCCAATCAGGATGACAAAGCCAAAAGCAAAGCACTGGCTCGAAAGTCCATTAGCGGCTGGTATGTTGAAGGCAAGACGATCTATGTGCAGGTGAACCTCAAGACACCGGAGTCCGCCGAGGCGTTCAAGATATTCAAGGCGGGATTCATACGAGACGAATGGAACCCCATCGCACCATCGCTGGACGGATATGGGCTTCCTTACAAGATCGACTTCGAGGGGCGAGGCCCTTACTGGCCCGGTACCCCTTCCCCCGATGGAGGCGAGCGTGGCACCACCAGATTGCTGAATCGGGACGATTCATTCGCGCCGGATAAGATTGAGGCCAGGCTCGCCGAACCCTCCCGGCCAATTTCTGACAAGCCCCTGCAACTCGTCGCCGTGCCGCCGGACAGGCTGGCCGAGCACCTGTGCGAAAGCGGCAAGCTCAGCGTTATCGGCAACACGTACGTCCAGCCGGTATTGACCACGCTTCGCAGTTCACCGGGCGCGCTCAATTGCCTGTTTGTCGGGCCCGCGGACCGTGGCAAGACTCGTTGCGCGTACGAATGGATTAAAGAACAGGTCGGTTCCGAAAGTCATGCCTGGACCATTATCCGGCCGGCATCCGGTTCCATTCCTCACGATGCGGGCAAGTTCTTCATCGATTTCAACCATTACTACGGCAGCGATTTCGTCTCGACCCACGCGGCCATCCTATTCGCTGACGACCTCCCCGAGTACCTCGCTCCTCCCGACCGGGGACCGGACGCTTCGCAAGCAGTGCAACGCCTTCTGGGCTGGTTTTCCCAATTACCCGGTTTCACGAGCCGTCGCTTCGCAGGGACCATGCGCTCCGAGCTTACCCACGACAAACCCGATTGGCCGGACTCGCTTGCGGCGCTGGGACAACTCGACTTGCTGCGGGTCGAACCGCTCGATGCGGAACGTCGCCGGGCTTTGTGGTCCGGGCTTTCTGTTGGACTGGTGTCTCGCGGGAAGGGTCTTGAGGAAATGGACCTGGAGATCGATGAGGGTTTCCTGGATGCCGTTACCGAACGTGAGGCAGACACGGAAGCCATCGCCTACTACGTTCGCGACGCAGCGCTGAAAGGCAAGTCCCGCATCGAGAAAGCGGACGCCGCGTCTTTCACCGCGAAAGTCGCAGACATCTGGATCAGAAAGACCTGGCCGGCTGTCCGTGCAACCTATGACATTGCCGCGTGCGTGTTCCTGACCATCGCTCGCTTCATCGAGGCAGGGTCACGGCCGGACAGTGGCTTTCCAAATAGCCTCGACCCCGAATGGGAGTATCACGAAGTCTTTGGTCCTCCGCTGCTCGCGGACAATGGCGGCCGGGCGGAAGACTATCTTCCTGTGCTGCAGCACATGATCAACGACGGCCACGCTATCGGTGAGCCGCTGGATTGGATTCGACCCCGTTTCGATTTCCTATTGCAGGCGCCGACCCTCGGGAATATTGAGCTCAGCCTTCCCGAGCCCTCGTGGTTCGCACGGCATGCTTCCGACCTGTCCCCATTCGGGCAGTACAGCATGGCTTCACACCTCTCATCGGCCGATCGGCCATTCACTGACAACGGGGTGACAGCACATTGGCTCTCCGGCCACGCCTGGGCAATGAACAGGCTAGCTGAAAATGAGCCGGGCGATGCTGCACCATTTTATGCGGCGGAATTGGCGGCATACGACGACCTTATAGCGCGGTACCGGCTTGACGAGGCGCCTGAAGTCCGGGAAGACGTTGCGAGTGGGATGTACAACAAGGGAATCGTCCTCAGCAACCTCGGCCGGGACGAGGACGCGTTGGCTGCATACGAGGAGGTCATAAAAGTATACGGGGAAGACAAGCCGCCTAGAGTCCGGAAGGTGGTCGCCAAGGGCATGCTCAGCAAAGGGCGGCTGCTGGGTAAACTGGGGCGGCACAAAGACGCGTTGGCTGCACTCGAGGGCCTAGACACTCGCTACCGCAATGACGAATGGCCCGAAAACCTGGAAAACCTCGCTGAGCTGCTGATCTTAAAAGGACTGGTATTAGGGGGAATGGGTCGTGGCAAGGAGGAATTGGAGGCATACGAGGAACTCGTGGCTCGATTCTGGGATGACGACGCGCCCGAAGTCCGGGAGTTGGCCGCCGAGGGGATGCTGCTCAAAGGGCTCGCGCTAAATAGACTAGGCCATGACAAAGAGGAATTGGAGGCATTCGAGGAACTCGTGGCTCGATTCTGGGATGACAAGGCGCCCGAAGTCCGGGAGTTGGTCGTCAAGGGGATGCTGCTCCTCAAAGGCAGCGCCTTAACCATTCTGGGCCGTGATCAAGAGGCCCACGCGGCATACATGAAAGTAGTGGCTCGATTCTGGGATGACACCGCACCCGCTACTCGCGAGCCAAGCGCTAGAGGGTTGGGTACGATTGCCAGCATTTTGACCCGCCTCTGGCGGAAATTTCACGACAATAGGCTGTTGGTACGTGCTGTGGCCATTGGTCGGGAGGCGCTGGCCAAAGGGGCTGGTGGCTACCATCTGGCCTGCGCCTTGTCGTTGAGTGGTGAACTGGAGGAGGCGTTTGAACTTCTCGAACGAGCGCTGTCCTCTGGCGAGGTTTCGTGGTCACACGTGCTCGAGGACCCGGACTTAATCCCTCTCCGTGACGACGCCCGATTTCGCAAGCTGGAAGAGGGGTACGGGGCTGAAGGCTCTGAGCACTGAACCGGCATCCGATACCCATCCTACAATTCGGCCCCTTTCCCCATTCAACAAGTCGCTTCTCTCAAACCAGTCCGACGGAGAACGCGATGAGAAACTGCCCGCAATAGTAGAGCGGCAATCCCAGGACGCGGTTTGCGAACTCGCTCCTGACGAACCGGTCCCGGGCAACGAACAGGTCGGAGGCGTAGAAACAGAGCGCTCCGAGAATCAGCGTGACCGCTCCACCTCTTGGCAGGCCGGGATTGAGAAACGCGACCCACGCGGCAGCCAGCATGCCGCTGATCACGATGACGTACAGGGCCACGGGAATCAGCATGGCCCCGAGATGCGGACGGAGCCACCAGAAAACTCCCGCGCTCGCTCCTACTATGAGGAGATGCGCCGGGGTAAGCCAATCCGACGACCGCGTGAGGCCTACGAAAGCGACCACGTAGAGGATGTGCCCGAGCAGGAAAGCGACCAGTCCGGCCCGGAACGCGCTCTTTCCTTGCAGGGCCAGACAGGCGTCTCCCACGAGGCCCCACACCAGGCCTGCGAGCACCCACTGATAATAGGAAGGGACCGAATGCGGCTGGATCAGAGCCGCAGCCACGAACAGCGCCGACAGCGGTGTCTTGAAAGTCAGAATCAGGCCCGTCTGTCGCTTCTTCTCCGCAAACAGAAGGCCTATCAGCAGGCACACGGCCGCAGTAATGACAGCCCCATTGACGGGATTGCCGCGGAACAGAAACTCCTGGATATGGAGAACCAGACTCCAGTTCATGGGAATGCTCCCCCGGGTTTCGGTGAATCACAGCGGCCTCTGTGGCCCCATTGGTGGGACAGGCATCTTGCCTGTCACTTCTTGATGGACCGGCAAGATGCCGGCCCCACGGAACAGCCAAGAACAGAGCCTCCAAGAGAGACCGTACTTACGAAAGGAAGTGCTTGGCTCCGCTTCGGCTCGGGACACAGGGCGGCGATCATTGTACTCGGTGCGGAAAGATCGGCCAAGAAAAAAGGGTCGGTCGGTGGATATGGAAACGGCTCGGGACATGTGCCACTATATCTTGATATACGCGAGGATGACAGGGCGTCTTCCGGCGCACGTCATGGTGTCGGCGCGATAACGGAGCGCAGTCGCGGCTTACCCGATCTGGGAGGCGAGGCAGTTTCTCGGGACACCCAAGGGTGCTGAAACGTGAGATACGCAGTAGCGATAACGGTAGTCTTCCTGTTCCTGGCAGCCTGTCCTGCCTGGGGAGACGCCGCCACAGAGGCCTGCACCGAACAGATCGGTGCGGCGGTCGAAGCTTTCATGGCTGAGGTGTTCCGCACGGCACGCGTGGAGAAGGATCTCTCGGAGCAGGACAGGCAGAAACGCCATGCAGCGGCCACGGAGAAACTCGTGACCTCGGTCCGGCAGTTGCGGGTCGAGACTGCACCTCTGTTGGCACTCATCAAGCAGTACATAGAGCGCGAGGAAGCCCGCAGAAGCCCTCCTCCCGGCTGGGACCCCGACGATCGCGAAGGCAACCTCGCCATGTTCAGCGAGATGGCCCAGCAAGCGGTGAGGATTGACCTCGAACTGGTTTCCTACGGCCGGAAGTTCTGCCCGAGCCGGAATCCCTGAACCACGCAGAACGGCAACCGTGATCCCCAGTCCGGTTCTAAGTACACCATTTCAGAAGTCCGGTCGCTTATTCTAGGTTTCTTGGTGGGACAGGCATCTTGCCTGTCACTTCGTAATGGACCGGCAAGATGCCGGCCCCACTGAAAAGCCAAGAGCAGAGCCTTCAAGCGAGACCGTATTTATGAAAACGAGTACTAAGTGTTCACTATCGAACGCAAGACTATTTGGAGCGGGAGCGGGAATAAGCCAGGGTGAGGGGAACGGCCGATACGCCGTGCAGAAAAACACTCAGCAGCACAGTCAGGGTTATCACGGCGAATTCTCTTTCGTATCCGGTGACGCCAATTTTTCCTATGACCATAAGCGCATACAGGACGGAAGCAATGCCCCGCGGGCCAAACCATGCGATCATCCATACCGCCGGTCTATCGAGGCCTGCGCCGCGAAGGGATAAGGCAACGGGGATCATACGGATAACGGTGAGGCTCAGGATGGCATAGCAAAAAGCCCGAAGGTCCCAGTAGCCGACCATCGCCGGAACCATGGCGAGCCCAAAGAGCAAGAATACGAAGAGAGACATCTGCTGGCCTTCCGCCTCGCCAAACTCCTGGATCCGTTCACGCACCTCGTGTGTCTGGGTGCTAAGAAAGAGGCCCGCACAATAAGCCGCGATGAAACCGTTTCCGTGAAACTGCTCGGCAGCAGTGAAAGCAATGACTGCGAGCGACCCGGCTACCAGACGCTGGAAGGTCGGCTGCATCCAGCCTCGCTTCGATGCCGCCTCCACCAGCCGGCCTCCGCACCAGCCGACGAAGATTCCTGCGAGCGGGCCTAACGTGAGCTGCCGCACCACAAAGAAGAGCCATGAACCCGAATGGGTCCCGGAGTGCTCTCCGCCGGAAAGGGCAGCGACACACATCAGGATCGGCGCCAGAGCGATGCCGTCATTGAGCCCGCTTTCCACGTTGATAGCCTGCCGCATTCGTTCCGGGAGCTTTTCGCTGGCCACCACAGCTTGACCGAGGGCAGCGTCGGTGGGTGAAAGGATGAGCGCTACGAGTGCAGCAAGCCACAGGTTCTCATGGTTGACCAGCACGACTGCCGCAACGAAACCCAGAATCATCGTCAAGGGAAGTCCTATGCCAAGCAACCGGAGCGGTATGCCTCGCTGCATCCTCAGCGTCTGCAGGTTCACCGTCGACGCGTCCACGAACAAGATGAGCACGAGGGTGATTTCCGCGATCAGCTTCACAACGGTGGCGCCGAGCTTGACATCCAACAGATTGAGAGCCATGGGACTGGCCAGGATTCCGATTCCGGCAAAGACCATCGGCGCAGTAATCGGGGACCTTTCGGACACACGGGAGATCAGTCCGTAGAGGAAGATCAACAGAGCGGCGAAGATGATGGTCGGATAATCAATCATGCGGTTTCACTATCTGCGAACAGTCGCGGGTCACAAATCTCTAGCCGAATTGCCCGAACGTCTCTCAGGGGTCGACCCGGAGTCGCCGACCCGAATGCGCTGGCCGATATAAACGCTCAAGAGGTAGGCCACCACAAGCGATCCGTAAAACTGTCCCATGATTGCTTCAGTAATGGCCAGCCGTTGGGCAAACTCCGACTTGGGCGTGATGTCACCATATCCCAGAGTGGCCAGGGTGACGAAACTAAAATACACGAAATGAGATGCCGACTCACGATCCGGAAACTGCAAGGCAAACGAATCCGGATGGAACCAGTCGAGTATGGTGTAAATATGCGCGTAAAACATCCCCAGGATTATGTAGAGGTTAACGGCTGAAACGATGATCCGATGCGAGACTTCCCGGGCCTTCAACATGACTGAGAGCATCAAAGCGCCGCAGGATGCATACAGGATAAGGGTGAAGGTCAACAGGAGCAGGCCGATGCGCATGCGTGCGGGTCCTACCATAGCGGTGGGAAGAAGCTTTCCCAGGGCTAGGGCAACCACTACAGCCGACGAAGACACAGCTATGACTTTTCGGGAAAGGCTCTTTCTGTCGCTGAGAAGCCAAGCCCCGGCTACTCCGATAGCTGCGAAAGAGAGATTGGTAAGGGCGCCGGGTATCAGCGGGTCGAGGAGCAGAAGCCCGAGGAACAGCACGAGTACCAAGACGGCTTTTTCCTGAAGGACTCGGTGGGGCATGCTCACGGCACAGGTTCCCTTTCGCGACAACCAAGCTGCGCCTGCTCATACCATAATTTCTGAAAAACCGGGAATGTTTATCGTTGGGGAAAATGGGAATCGCGATACGACTCCATTCCTTGTCCCCGTTTCTTCCATCTCTCGATCTGATTCGGAGGGACCCCGTACCCTGCCGCCATTGCAGCTACGAATTGTGTTCACTCTACAGGGGAAGCACTCTCGGTGATCCGTCACGTCAGTAGGAAGCCCTCTGGATACGTCGTTCCGCAAAGACCCACGTACTCTGTCCGGTGACCGAGATCCAACATTTTTTCCTCCAAATCTACTTGATTCCACTCCTTAGATCGCTTACGCAAAATTGCGGCACTCCAAAGGTGTTGTGTCCAATTGTTAGACACCCGAGAGTTCGCGGCCCCGCGTCGCACGCGGGAGAAAACAATGTTTGCTTGGATAAACTTCTCCTATCACCGTATGTTATGCTCGTGCTGTTGCGTCATGACGTTTTTGGCACAGAACATGCAAAGTATCTGGCACAGAGTTGGCCACCTGTACCGTTAGGGGGCGAGGGCCAACGAGGAAAGCGAGGCATAATGATAGGGTGGAGTTTCAAACACGAATAACGCGAGAGCAGAAATTGCTTCATGACGTGGAATTGCGGAAAGCGACCGGACTGACCCGACTTTATGGTGACTCTGAAGCCCGGAAAGAGTCGGACTCCACCGGGTCAGAAGACTGGAAGAGCCGGGGACAGATCACACGCATGTAACGGGCCGGGGCGATACGCGACCGGCTGACGGCTCGTCACCCATACGCCTGCAATGCATCGTGAGTTCGGCTGCGAGGGGAGGAATAGATACGCCAAATTCCTGGGGAAGCGGATAACGGTCGCGGCAGCATTGTCGCTCTGTTGGCAGGATGGGTGCTTGAGAGTTTCGGTACTACGGTTGGTGCAGTGCTTGAGGAGGGATAGAAATGTCAGCCACTATTGACTGGAAACCCATCGTACGGGACGTCGTGAGGGGCATGACCGATGCACAACTTCGCGACAAGTATGCGCTGTCGGCGGATCAATTGACGACAGTGTACCAGCGATTGTCTGAAATTCGCAGACGACGCATCCGGGCGCTCGTCTGTGATATTGCGGAAGGGATCGATCCACAGCAGCTCATGGAGAAGTATGGACTCTCTCCAACCGCGATGGTCAGAGTCATGAACCAAATACTTCGGGGGTCTCTCAACGGTTGGCTTCGGGAGGCACGAGCGAACAGGGCCGCCCTTCTGACGACCGATTCAGCGAACGGCGTGGAACCGAAGTTCTTGAACTCGCGGGACTATCCGCCGCGACACGAGATGGCCGCGGCCATCGGTTATTCTTCAACTCAACTGGATGACATGCGGCAATAGGTAGCGTGCAGGGATAAGCGGGCCGCCGGCTCTTTTTTTTTGATCGTGGCACAAGGCAGCACTTCAAGCGCCTCGGGGGAAAGCACCGAACCTGTACCCGACACCTCGTGTGCACAGGGACAATGATGCGCGACCCTTGCGATTTCCTGGCAAGTTGGGCCCGGATCAACAAGCCGCCGGAACAGAAGACAGATTCCGAAACGTCACCAGGAGGCACCCTGATCAACAAGCACGAGTGAAAGATCTGATGGCAGAGAAAGGGCCGGGTGTGCGTACGGACCCGCTGCGCGGTCGTGTTCAACAGATCTCGGGACCCTGAACTGAACCGTCAGTGAGATCTTGCCGTTGCTTGTCACGCTCGTCTCCTGACTGGAAGCGGAAGGAAGGCACTATGGAGCAACACACCTGGAGGTCATTAGAAATGTTAGAGGGCGACGGTGATCCCCAAATGCTCACCGGTTTGGGATCTTGTGTCACGGAATCGATAGACCTCAGCAGCGTGTTCGCCCAGGACCTGAGTGTTTCAGGCAGTTTTGACGTCCGGAGTCTTGACAAGACCTGGTTCGGAAAGCTGCTCATGAGTCTGCCTGTGCCAGCGTTTCTTGTCGATGCCTTCTGTCGAGTCACGTTTTGCAATGAGGCGTGGCAAAGACTCGGCATAAGCCCGTCTGAGATTCAAGGGCAAAGCTTCTTGGAATTCCTGGAAAACGCAGAGGCAGCGGAGGCCTATGAGACCTTCATAGCTTCCGTGTTTTCCGATAGAAAGTCCAGGCAGAAAGAAGAGAATCTTCATATTCGAACCAAAGTGATTCCGACTCGTATCTACTACCGTTCGGTTAGGTTACGAGAGAATAGAGTGATACTGGGTTTGGTGGAAAACTTGAGCCAACAGCGACGTCAGCTACTGCTTATGAAGAGAATCGAACAAGCCAAGGTGAGTTGGGAAAGGACATTTGACGCGGTCCCGGACCTGATTGCCATCACGGACCGGCAACGTCGAATTGTGCGACTTAATAGAGCCACTGCGGATCGCATTAGGATCTCGTATTCGGAAGCACTGGGAAGACCTTGTTATCAGATTCTCCATGGCGCGAACGAGCCACCGGCATTCTGCCCCTGGGGCAAAACAATTTCTGATGGAGTGCAGACGGCGACGGGCTATCTCAATGAAAACCTGTCCGGGTACTTTGAGGAAACGATCTCTCCAATGAGAAATGCCCTGGGAAATGTCGTGGGGTCTGTCTTGGTCTGCCGGGATGTCTCTGAGAGCAAGCGACTCGAAGATGCGATGAATTACCATGCGACCCACGATGATCTTACCGGCGTGTTCAACCGTCGGCAGACCATGGAGTTGCTCGAAACAGCCTGTCGCGGAAGCGCTCGTTACAACCATCCGCTCAGCGCCTGTATCTGTGACCTCGACAAATTCAAGAGCGTGAATGACTGCTACGGCCACCTTGCCGGTGACGCACTCCTCGTGATGTTCGTTAATGCTTTAAAGCACGAATTGCGTGCTGCGGATATAGCCGGACGCTACGGCGGTGACGAGTTCATCGTGGTGTTTCCAGAGACGCCCATGAATGGAGCGGTCGAGAGCCTTGAACGCGTGAGACAGCGACTGGCAAGTATGCTCGCCAAGACTGAGTGGAAATCGGTGGGAGTCACCTGTAGCGCGGGGGTCGCCGAGCGGACTGACAAGTGCGCTACTGCTTCCAATTTGGTACGCGAAGCTGACAACGCTCTGCTCGCGGCCAAGCAGGCTGGACGCGATCGAATTGTGACGGCCGTCTCCTAGGCACCGACTCCCGAGGATCGACAAGCCTTCCTCGGTCATGAGTCGGAGCGGATCACGACCAATTACTTCGCTCACGAATCGATCGATCTTATTCAAGCTTCAGGGCGGGTTTTCTGGAAAGCTCGGTGCAAACCGGTGCAGTGGCGATCCTGAGACGAAAAACCAGCCGGCGACGATCCTGCCATCCCGCGGCCGACACCACTCACCCCGCCTTACCGACCGTTCACCTCATGAAGCTGCCGTTCATTTGGTTCTGAGTTGCCGTTTCTTCCCGACCGCTCACCAATGATCGAGCCGAGCAAGGAACCGAAGCGGATTCTCCCCGTGGACGATGCACGCCCAGGTAAGCGGAATTCATGGTGAGGTGAGAAGCACGACTCATACCAATGTGCGATTCAATAAGTAATATTGCTGAAGGGCGCTCCTGGGAGGTCTCCGGAGCGCAGCCAGGCTGTGCCGTTCGTAGCGGAGGAGGCCCCCAGGAACAGCCCAGAGCAGAGTCCTCGGATGTTACAAGTTGAACTGCACAGTGGTATCAGTATTCCGCGCCGGAGCCGATCGCCTTGATTCAAGCCCTAGAGCAGTCCTGGAAACCAAATGGACACCTTTTTTGGGGGATGTGAGGATTTGGCTTGACAAGTTTCGGGCCTGTGCTTAAAGTTAAAGTTAACTTGAGGTTTACCGAGGAGTACGAGTCTATGGCCCCGATCAATACTCGCAAGGGGAACACTTTCACGATCTCAGAGCTGGCAGAGGAACTCGACATCAGCCCCTCCACTATCCGTTTCTACGAAGAAAAAGGATTGATCAAACCACAGAGGACTCGCGGAAATCAGAGAGTCTACGCCAAGAAACATCGGGCGCGGCTCAAGATGATCCTGCGCGGCAAACGCTTCGGCTTCTCTCTTGATGAAATCGCGGACATGATCGGTCAAGAAGACATGGAGATGCATGAAATCGAGCAGATCGATCGAAGTCAGCGATTTCTTGACGAGAAGCTCAAGGAGCTCAATCATCGCAAAACCGAACTTGATTTGATAACGAGCGACATTCTCTCTTTCAAGGATAAGCTCGCCAAGAGAAGGCTCGAACTGGAGAAGAAACAAAAGTAGCCGCTTGCAGCAGCTGCACCGCGACTTTCGGCTCAACTGCTTCCGGACTGCCGGCGGGAACACGCGATGCGGGATGGGAAAGGGAAACCTCTCAGACCGGGTGGATAAGTGCGGCCAAACATTTTGGAGGAGACAGAGATGAATTTCGAACTCTCCGAGGAGCAGAGGATTCTCTCCGACACGGTATTCACGTGGGCCTCCAAAGAATTGGGGCCCTTGCAGGAGAAGATCGACGAGGAAGACTGGATGCCGCCGGACTTCTTCTGCCGGCTCGGCGAGCTGGGAGTCTTGGGAATCACCGTTGACGAGAAATACGGGGGTCTGGGTCTGGACGTGCTCACCGAGGTGCTGGCGACAGAGCAGGTGGCCCGCATTTGCCCCGGTCCCGCCATGTCCATGGTCGCGCACATGGAGCTTTGTGCAGGCAACATCAGCCGCAACGCAGGCGAATACCTGAAAGAGAAATACCTGCCATCGCTCGTCAAAGGAGAGAAGATCGGTGCGATGGGCCTTACCGAGCCGAACGCGGGGTCCGACGCGATGGCTCTGCGTACTCGAGCGGTTAGGAAAGGGGATACGTACATCCTCAATGGCTCCAAAATGTTCATTACCAACGGTCCCATCGCCGACATTGTGCTGGTGTACGCCAAGACCGAACCCGATCTCGGCCCCAAAGGAATTTCAGCATTCATAGTGGAGAAAGACTTTCCCGGCTTTTCCGTGTCGAGAAAAATCAAGAAGGTGGGCATGCGGGGTTCGCCGACCGCTGAGTTGAGCTTCGACGATTGCCAGGTCCCGGCTGAGAACGTGGTAGGCGACATCAACCGAGGTGTAGCGGTGATGACAAGGGGTCTTGATATTGAGCGCATCGTGGTGGCCGGTCTCTCTCTGGGTATTGCCCGGCAAACTCTGGAGTACTCCATCAAATACTCCCGAGAACGGCATCAGTTCGGTCACCCCATATGCGAATTTCAGATGATCCAGGCCAAGCTGGCGGAGATGTATGCACGGTACGAGGCTTCCCGCAACATCGTCTACCGGGCTGCGGACCGGGCGGAACAATGTGAGCGCGGCGGTAAGGGCACCGAACTCACTCGACTGGCGGCTACAGCGATACTGTACGCAGCGGAAGCGGCGACTCACAACGGATCCGATGGGGTTCAGGTACATGGTGGGTACGGGTACTGCCTGGAGTTCCCTGTTCAGAAGCTGTGGCGTGATGCAAAGCTCTTGGAGATCGGCGCTGGTACTACGGAAATACGCAAGATGATCATCGCCCGTGAACTCTTGTCAAAAGGAAGCGTATAGACTTTGGGGAAACCGTATTCGAGCGGCCACGACTGCTCGTCCAATCCTGCCGGAATGCGCATCAGTTGGTTTTGGAACGAGCCCCTCTGGCCTTGATTGGGGGCTCTTGGAGTCTGCACTGCGTGGATAAGGAAACGAAGGGATACCAGAGGAAAGGAGGGCTCCTCACTCATGTCCAAGAGAGTCGGAATCATCGGCGCGGCCGTGACCCCATTCAAAGGGCGATGGCAAGAAAAGACGTACTACGAACTGGCCCAGTGGGCCACAAGAGAAGCCTGTAAGGACGCTCAAGTATCAATTCATGACGTCGAATCAGCCTTCTACGGGATTTACAACGACATCTTCGAACGAACCTGCATACCGGAGCACGCCATCCATGGACTTCTCGGCATGCAGAACAAGTTCGGAACGCGCATCTCAACCGGCGGTGCCACCGGTGCGTACACCATGTCGGCGGCCCACGCATACCTTGCTGCAGGCCGCTTCAAGACCGCGCTGGTTCTGGGGGTGGAAAAGGCCACGGACTGTTTTGATTTTGCATCGATGTCTGCCACACCGGAGGTCATCAAGACCATTGGATGGTCCGGTGACAGTTTTTTTGAGCAGCCGATCGGATGGACCGCTTCCGACAGTTATGCAGAGGTCGTGCTCGCGTACATGGATGAACATCCCGGAGACCTGAAACCCGAGACCACCGCTGAAATATCGGCCCAGTTGAGCCGGCAGGTCAGAACCAATCCGTATGCCCAGCGCCAGTTCGACCAGGTAACACGCGAAGAGGTCATGAATTCCCGGCTCGTGGTCTACCCGTTCAGAGAGCTGGAAATCTGCGTCTATTCAGAGGGGGCTGCTGCCCTGATCCTTGCGGAGGAGGAGACGGCACTCGCCATTTCCAGGAATACCGGAAAACCGGTGGTCTGGATTACCGGTCTTGGTGAAGCGAACGAACACTCGTTCGTCGGCAAGAATCACAAGATCATGTCGCGCATCATGTCGGATTACTACGCCTCCCGGAGAGCGTACGAGATGGCCGGTATCAAGGATCCCACGCAGTCAATCCAGATTGTGGAACTGCACGACGCGTTTGTGCATCAGCTCGAAATCAGTATGGCGGAGTTCGGTTTGGTACCGCCCGGACGCGCGGACGCGCTCATTGACGAGGGCCTCATGACTCCCGGCGGAAAGTACCTCGTGAACCCCTGCGGCGGCTTGATCTATTGCGGACACGCGGTAGGAGCCAGCAACGTCATGTCGGCATGGTCCGCGCGAAACGAACTCCTTGCCAGAGGGCTGCATACCGCCCTGGTTCACGGCACAGGGAGCACCATCGCACAATATACCGCCTGCTTGATCCTGGAGTGCTGAGAAATGGAGGAGGTAATCCAATGAAGACCGGCACAGGTAAAGTCATTCCCTATGAGTATATCCCTGATGAGGGATCGGAAATCGAGACCGTCGACGGCCGCCAGTATCTCATCGCCAACGATGCAATGTATACATTTTTCAAGCGCACCAAAGGGGAGTTGTCACCGTTTTTTCTCGCGCTGCGGGACGAGAAACGGCTCCTCGGCTGCAAGTGCGTCGAATGCGGTCTGGTCCGCGTCCCGCCCTTCCTGACGCATTGCCCGGACTGCAACTTCGCTTCTACGAAATTGCTCGAGGTCGAGCAGGTGGGCATCCTCAACAGCACGGCACCGATCACATACTTCGCGACGTCTCTATTTCAGCACATGGCCCCGTACGGCCGAGGCAGGGTCATTTTCCGGGGCGCGGACACGGCTTTGAGCGTCAACCTCTATACGACTACCGGCATTCTGGTCCCGGGAATACTGAACAAAGGCACTGAGGTCAAGCTGATTTTCCGGACCAATCGCATCGGCGAAATGACCGATGTCTTTTGCGTTCCGACTTCCGAACTCAGCCGAGACCAGGTTGAAAAGCGCGGGCTCGAGGAATCGGAGATCGACTGGGAGTCTCCTGTGGAGCCCAATGTTTTGGATGCTTCGGCCGAGGACACCTCGGTGTATAGAGAAGCCCTGAAGGAAATCAAGTCGATCGTCGAAGAGATGAACCGTAACGACCGGGCCCGCAAGGACATCGCGGGATGGAGACGGGACATTGCGGTGAAGGCGCGCGGAGGCCAATTCGCGCTCATCATAGACGAAAGAGGCATAAGGATTGAAGAAAAGGAACTCTCTGCCCCCGACTTTATCATGGTCAGCCAAGACCTGCGGGTCCTGCTTGACGGACTGGCCTATCGCGGGGCGATCACGGATTCGGTCATCAACAAAAGACTCTGGATAAGCAAGAATCCGGAGTTTACGACAATCTTCAAGCTCGACAGAATGGCCAGGTCAGTCGCGCGGTCCAAAAAGGATTGAAAGTATCGAGCGCTTTTCGCCTGATGCGATCTGTAACTGGCTGCGCCGTTACGTTACCGCTCCGTGTGAGGAAGTGTGGGAAGCATGGAATCAAATCTGCTCTTGGCCATCTCTGCGCCGGATCGTGAGGTCCGGCCACGAGCCGAGAGCAGACCCGCTCCTATCCCCAAGACTTGTGCTCAGACGAAACATTCCGGTCTGGCTTGTTTCCAACCGAACGGGATGATTGCGCTTTGTTGGCTCCCCGAGTAGGCCTCGAGCCTACAACTTAGTGGCTAACAGAGGCGTGTACAAGGCACAACAGCAACAATGTCAGTATGTTGCCGATGCGGCCTGTTGCGCAAAATCCAGCACTGTCCATAACCGCCCACAACTGATTCCCGCAAAAGTCCCGCACGCTTCCTCCTTCTTCATGGAACCACTGACCTACGCTGTCTCCGGGAGTGAGATAACGACGAACCAGCTGATGAAATCATGAACTTTTCCAAATGCCCAACAATTTCAGCCTCTCTCGATTTATTTGGAATTCTGTCAATCCTCCACAATTCTTCTGGCGAGAGCAAAATCTGAGCACGGACCGATGCCTCGTCCAAGACCGGAAGACATTTCTGGATCGGTTTCTCTCCTTTCTGCTGGAAAATCCGATTGCTGGGTGTATGATTGGGGTGTCAAATCCTATGGCAATCCTTCCATCTTGAGTGGGTGGAAAGGTGGTCCAAAAAAGTTTCGGGGACGAGGCCTCTCCTCTCTGGAGAGTCTCATCAATTTTCGGAGCGAGCCTATGATGAGCAGACGTACTGCCCGATTCATTGCCGAACTTTATATGCAGACTTTCAGGAAATTTATAAGGTATTCTTCGAGTTGGGAATATGAGCTGAATACTCAGCATTTGTACGATTTCCTCTTCGACAATGGTTACAATGCTTGGTTCTGCAACTCTGCCAGTCGATCCGGTTCGCTGGAGAATCTTAAGAATTTTATTATGAAACTTCACACCGGCGAATCATTGTGGGTTCCAAATACACAAAATTGGTCATGGGACAATGCACAAAGGATTGGACAGACGTATCTCCGCAAACTGGCTCAAGATATTCTTGGCTTCTGGACAACGGAAGGAAGAACTTATCGACCAGATGACCAAGGTCAAAACAGGCTTCAGACGTTGTGGGGTAGCCTTCAGTTAGACGGGTATGGGTACTCCAGACAACTCCTGTTGGCACCGGAAACCGATGTTCTGGAGACCAAGGAGGAAACCGGCGTAATACGCACCCTCTATTCCGAACTCGGACTTGCCAGTAAGGATACAGCCTTTCATCATTTGGAACTGGCAGAAGAGCATTTCCTAAACTCAAGATGGGATGATTCTATTTCTAATTCTCGTAAGTTCCTGGAGTGTGTGCTCCAGGAGGTCGCCTCGGTCCATTCATTGCGAATCAAGAGAGTATCGTTGCCAGAGGCTGCCTGCACCCGCCCAGTCAAGATCAGAGAATACTTGAAAGATGAACAGCTCTTGACAAAAAAGGAGACCGATGCTCTGGCTGCCAATTATGGACTCCTTAGCGAAACGGGGAGCCATCCCTACATGGCACAAAACGATCAGGCCCGATTGCTAAGACAAATCTCATTAATTCTCGCTCAATTCGTGATGCTACGATTAAAGGGGTGTTTGGAAAAGCCTCAGATAACAGTCTCGGAATGGTCGTCTCTTGATTGATTATTTTCCCTAAAAACAAGTGGCTAATACACGCCCGCAAAAGGCTCACCGGCCGGTGGTCACCATGGTGCCGAAGAGGCCCGTTGCATTGAATCCAGCACTGTCCATAACCCAATCCCGCAAAAGTCCCGCAAGCTAATCCCATGGACCTAGAGCCGAAGATCTGGCAATCGGATCTCCCCCGCCACCCGGACCGCCACTCTCCGCCTCAAGCGCCCGGCGTTCACCATCGGTTGCTCTTTGCGGTAAACTAGGCTGTTCACGGTGTAGTAATGGTCCGGTCCGTAATCGTCCCCTATCGTTGCAAGCCTCAGGGTGTTAAGTGCGCAACGCCCGTGACATGTGCCGGCACCGTCACCATGTTCCACTTGAGCCAACAGCCAATTTGACCCCTTTATTCACACAGAGGCGCTCTAGGAATTCCGCCCTAAAACTGGTGGAGAAGGCGCCCTTTGCTCCAGAAATCAAATCGCCCCTGCTTTTGGCCTCGTCTACGCCCGGAGAGACTGTATCTTAATTTGCTGTAACTGAATACTCAAGTCTTCGGCTAGGCCATAAATGAACCAATCGATGTGATAGTCTGGCTCAAGTTCCTCTAGGGCGTGCCGTGTAGGGAAGTCGGCAAACCCGGTAATAATTATCCCACGCGGATCTTTGTGCGAGGGATCGTTGCGCACCAGCCGTATGTATTGTAGTACTTGCTCAACAACTCTTTTCTCACCGCTTCCCTTCTTGATTTCGACGACCACGGCTCGCCCGCGTGTGTCTTTGCAAAGGAAATCGAGTTTATCGCGACAGCCAGGCGGGGAGTAGTGTCTGTCAGGGGTACGGAGTCGAAGTATTGGCATAATATCGGCCTCAAACCTATCCATCAGGTCTTTTTCCTTCTTGGCTAGGCTACCGATCTGCTGTTGTTCAACGTATGAAAGCCCCACGGGATCGTCAATCCATCGCGCGTGCTCAAGGCCGTAGACGTAAATCGGCGGATCCTGGCCGGCCATCCATTCAAGGATGCTACTTATGGCAGCCTTTCCTCGGCGCTCATAGCCAAAGGACTTCAATAGTATGCGCGCTTTCAGGCGCTTTATTCCGGATTTTTCAATCTCCTTGTGCCATGAGGAGATTTGATTCCCTGTAGGTTCTCTCTTTTTCATGATCGCGCGCCCTTTTTCAGCAAGGCGGCATTCTCGATGCCGTCCTGTTTCACGGTGTGATCCTTTCCGTGATCAGTGCGCCCAGAGAAAGTTACACCAACCCCGATTACGATACCAGGAAAATCCGAGGAGCATCGCAGTACGTCGTCCGGTGAAACTGGCGGCTTGTGAGGGACGGATTAGACATCCTCGTCACTCAAGCACACCTACGGCCGCAGGCTGCGGTCGACGGGTGTTTCGTTTGAAGACCGGCAGGACCTTCTCGGGCACAAGTCCGGGAGGATCACGACACACTACTCCGCGCCGGAACTAATTCACTTAATAGAAGCTTCAGAGCGGGTTTGCACTCGGGAAAGACACAAAAATGACACAATCGTCATGCTGAGGAAAAAAATCCCGCTCCGTGTTGTCTCCAACAGGGCGGGATGATTTATCTTTGTTGGCTCCCCGAGTAGGACTCGAACCTACAACCTAGTGGTTAACAGCCACCCGCTCTGCCAATTGAGCTATCGGGGAACATCGATCGCCGGAAGCCGCTTGCACGACCGGCCTCGGCCAGTAAGGATTCCCGACGGAATCCTTATTTTCACCCATGCCGCGGCCATTGTCAACCCTGAAATCGCAAAAACCTGCTCCATGCCCACGGTCAGCGAGGTCGCGAGACGGCGGGACGCGGAGCCCGCGGCTGACAGCTCCTCGGATCCTTGGGCTGTCATCGCAAGAATGGGATCTTCCTGGCGACGGTCGCCGCGGTGGTGTCTTGTCTTCAGGTCATCCGTCAGGAGTCGCGATCCAGCGGCGAATGTCCGGGAGTTCCCCGGTTTCCCACTCGGGGGAGATCCGTATCTTCAGGAAATACCCGAACAGCGCATCCACGGAATCCATCGCTTCCTCGACCAGGTAGACCTTTTCCAGGAACGCGCCTTCCGCTGATTCGTCCTCGTCCGCCTCCGCAGTGGGCAGGATCGGAGGAGTCCTGAGCGCGCCGAAAGAAAACCACGTCCCCTTGAGCACCATGGTGAAGTCGTTCTCCGTGCTCCTGATGGAAACGCGGGCCTCCTCGATCTTCTTCCCTTCCCTGAGCGCGGCTAAACCCTCACGAAGCTCGGATTGTTCCCCCTTGACCGTTACCGACTGGGCTGTGTCCGTCTCCGACAGATCGAGCAGCATCTTGTCGAGGAACAAGACCTCGATCGCCTTTCCGCCGGGCAGTTCGATCCGGCCGCCGGTGCGGTCCGACTTGAACCAGAGCCAGGTCAAGAATTCCCGTCCGAGAAAGGCCTTTTCCCGAAGTATATCCAGGAAATCCATATGCAGCGTCTCCTTGTTCTGTCCGTCGTGCTCCTGAGCTTGAATGGCGGGGAGCTGCTAGGGAACCATCGACGACGGTTTCAGGTTCTCGAGGCCGGCTCGGGAATTTGTTTCTTCCAGGAGCTCCTCGGCCCGCAGATACGGAATAATAGGGATGAGCGTGAGGCCGAAGCATTTTTTGAAATGGTCGGTGACCCGCTCAAGGACCTTGCCTGACAGACTGCCGAAGTAAGCCACGTGCTTCGACGTGTCCCACACGAGATCGTATACCTGGATGGACGGGAACATCCGGCGCTTGAGCGACTCTTTGATGTTGTCCTTGAGCTGTCGGCGTTGCGCGGAGGAGAGTTTCCTCTGCCCCGATTCTGCCAGGAGCTTTTGCGACTCCTTCTTCAGCTCGATTTCCAGTATCCTGGGCGGGACCCGAGCGGTATCCACGCGCAGGGACAGCGCCACGTAATGAGCCCGCAGGTACGACGCGGAAGTGAACTCGTAATCGGTGAAGTCCTCGATGGAAGCCCAGCCCATGCCCACTTCCACGCCGGGTGTGTCGATCTCGCGATACGCGCCCTTCCTGATGCCGGCGTCCACCGCGTCCCAGAACGAGCCTTCTATTTCCCCTTTGACCCGTAATCTCATGATGGAAACCGAGCGTGACAAAAAGCCCATAATCAGACTCCTCACGGAGAATTTCCGATAGCGGATCACCATAGAGGAAAAAGCACAGCTCGGCAAGACCCCGGAAGCCGAAGAGACGCCAAGGCCTACAGGAATAGGTTTATGGCTTCGCTCACCAAAGCCGCGAGGGAGTCCGAGATCTCGTGGTTCGCCTCTCAGGTAATGGGGAGCGGTCGGTTGATGCGGGCGCTATTGAGATTTGTTGAGAACCGCATGGAGGCTTGCGGTGGACGTTTTGGGGCCTTAGCTCGGCCATTTCCCCAGAGCATCATCGCAAGCACCAACTTTAAAGCGGGTATGCGTCGATGAACGCGTCCACTTCGTGGATGAGCCTCTCCTCGCTGCCTACATGGAAATGATCTACGCCGGGGAGAAGGACCACCCGTTTCGGGGCGGGAACCTGCGCGGTCAGCTTCTGAAAGACATCCGCGGCACAGACGAAATCCCGGTCGCCCGCGATGAGCAGCTTGGGGCGTTTCTCCTCGAGGAGGAAGGTGAAGTCGTACGCGTCCACCGGCGGTGAAACCCCGATGAGCGCAATCGGTCGCGTATCCTGCCCCGCAGCCTTGAGACCGACCCAGCATCCGAAGGAATAGCCCGCTACGAGCAGCTTCTGGGGAGCGACAGCCGGGGCCTGTTGCAGAAAATCGAGAGCAGCCAGGACGTCCTGGATCTCGTCCGTTCCGTCACCGTGAGCCCCCCAACTCCGGCCGGTACCCCTGAAGTTGAATCGCAAGCACGCCACCCCGCGGTCCAGGAGCGCTTTCCTGACGGCCCTGACCACGTTGTTGTGCATGTTCCCTCCATACAGCGGATGGGGATGGCAAATGACCGCACCCGGTACGCGTTTCCCGCCATTCGTCGGGATCTCGAGAACTCCCTCCAGGGTCAAGGTGCCGCACGGAATCGATACTTCATTTCTCATCATGAGACGTAGCCCTCATACTCTAGTGAACGGCATGGCGCCCTCCACTTAACGCTTCGTTACGGTCGCTGCTCGTTCGTTCCTCGGTGTCGTCGCAACCGCGAATTTCCCTGGCACCCTCTAGACTTACCTTTCGGTTCCAGCGGTCTCGCGGGAACACTGCGGCAGGATCAAACCTCCAGTTCCGTGATGCGATTCAGTCCGACCCGCAACGGATAGACGATTAGGATGACGGCGAGCGTGAGCGCAGCGGCAAAGCATGCCGCCATGGCCAGGTAATCGGGCCAGCCCAGGTGGCGGCCGTAATATCCGGCCGTGACGATTCGATACACCGGGAAAGCTTCGAGGAGGACAACCGCCGCGACCCCTAATCCTGAGTAGAGCATGGTCAGCAAACCGCCTATCCCGGCAAAGACCTTGTTCGGATCGACCTGTCTCAAATCCACGTAAATCACTCCCATGCCAATGGAAAGAGAGGTGATCCCCACGGTAAGGATAGCCATGGTGACCGTGGAAAGGATCGCAATAAATCCACTCGTGCCGAGGAGACGATTGGTCATTATCACGAGGAACAGCCCCAGGACAAGCATGGGGACCAAATAGAAGAAGAATTTCACCCACAAAATCCGTTTCAATGCGATGGGTGACTTTTTCAAGATCCAGAACGCGCGGCCTTCCGCGGAGACCGCGGGGAAGAGAAACCGCACCCCCAGCGACGACAGGACAAAACCGGCCAGGCCGATGTTCAGGAACGCGATAGTGGTCTTCAGGAAGACGGCAAATTCGGGAGAGTCGAGCGTCGGGAGTGCGGTGAAATTGTACAGATAAACCAGTATCAGAGCCAGGAGCAACAAGAGTTGACTGAGGCGGCCCCAGTCGCGCGCCATGAGGAGGGTCTCTTTGACGACCAGCCGGACGGTCGGCGGATCGAGAAAGCGCTTGAACAGGGCGGTCAGAATGGCGATGGTGCGGCTGTTGGTCAGCCTCGCGCCTCGCGCCTCGAATGCCCTGGAGTACCCGGCGAAATGGACGAGCTGGTGGTTGTGACCGGCCAGTCTGAAAGCCGCGACAGCTCCTAAAACCAGCAACCCCAGGAACAGGGGCATTTCTTCAAATCCATATCCGGTGATGTACGGTCGGAGCAGCTCCCACAGCCAGGTCGTGGGCAACAACGGCGAGGACGACTCCGACATGATGGAAAGATAGTCCATCACCGATGCAAATCCTTCGGGATTGAGAAAATCCTCCGGCCGCACCAGGCGAAATAGGAGGTAGATACCCACGAAGATCAGCAGCGCCACAAACACGAACAGATCCCTCAGCCGCCTGACCGGGAAAGATTTCACCAGGTTTTCCACCACGATGATGGCAGCGGCCGACACCATCACGAGAAGCGAGAGAAATCCCACCACGCTCAGCGCGTAAAACGACCAGGGAGCGGAAAAGACCCGCCCGTACGCAAGAAAAATCGGTAAACCGAAAACGACCACCATCCAGGACGAGTCTGTCAGTGTCTCGATGAAGCGCGCGGTGAAGAGCGCAGGCTGCGGCACCGGCGAGGTGAGGACCAATTCCAGGTCTTCCGCGAGGAAAAAGGTTGAAAACGTGGTGATCACGTTACTGATGATCGCCACGAAGGCAAAGGTGATGAGGATCATGGAAAGGAGCTTCGTGGCTGCTATGGTCCCGAACATCTCTTCGCCGCTGAAGTACGCCAGAGCTTTGACGAAGACGACGTAGATGACCGCCCAGAGCGCTGCGATCAACAGACCGACCAGGATGAGGTGCAAGAATTCCCGGTTTCGGGCTCTCAGCCGGTTGCGCAGTTTCTTCCATCGGGGGCTTAAAATAAGAAGGATGTCTTTGATCATCTGTTCAAGTTCTCGGCACGGCGTTTCTGCCGTTCAGGCAATTACATGGACGTCCATGGCATTCGTCATGGCTGAGCTTCCCGAGCAATTGAAGAGAACCGGGGCGTTGCGCTTTCCCGGTTAAGGTTCATGCCGGTTTCCGGTCCTTGGCTGCGTCTTCTTTTTCGTCGCGGGCTTCCAGAGCCTGAGGGGCCGGTTCTTCCTTGGACTTCTCCAGGAGGTCGGCGTAGAAGTCAGGTCCGGATTGCTGTGCCTGCGGCTCCTTGGGCGTCTCTTGGTCCGTGGCGGTGGACGTCGGCTCGCTGCTCTGGTGGTGAGGCGCATGAGAAGGCTGGTGAGGGGATGTGAGGGAGTCGAAGTCTACCGTGTTGCGGACGTCACTCACGAGCCGCATGAGTTCGCGATACACCTTCCCAACTACCTTGGCGGTCTCCATGAGCTGCTGGGGGCCGAGAACGATGAGCGCCACCACCACGATGAGAACAACTTCCCACATTGAGATCCCGAACACGTCTAACCTCTCCGTCTCACGGTGCCTCTGGTTCCTATAACACATTCCCGGACAAGAGGATAGGACCGCGCCGTGGTCTCCCTGCGGATCGGAATCCCAAGGGAAAGGGATTGCATCGACGGGAGTCATGTTATAATCAGGAACATTGGAGGCGGATCGAAAAGCCGCGGCGACGAGACTTGGGCACTGGAAGAGGCAGCAAGAATGCACTTCCGTCATGAACGTGTCTGCCTCTCTTGATAGGCCGAAAAAGGAGATGATCGACGATGCGCATCGGGAAGACCACCGGACTGATGCTCCTGCTGAGCTTGCCAGTGTTGGCGCTCGCGGGGAACGGTCCGCGCATAAGCTTTGATAAGGTAACCCACGACTACGGAAAAGTGATGTACGGGAACACCGTGAATGAAGAATTCACGTTTACCAACACGGGGGACGAGACCTTAAAGATAGAAAACCTGCGTTCCAGCTGCGGTTGCACGAAGGCCGTGCAGGGGAGTAGTGAAGTCCCGGCCAAACAAAAGAGCAAAATCACTGCGTCATTTGACACCACGGGCCTGAGTCCCGGCCGAAAGCAAAAGAACCTCTTCGTTCAGACCAATGATCCGGTGAATCCTGAGGTAAAATTAACGATCTTCGCGGATGTGATCCGAGAGGTGACCGTGAGCCCGCCGACTCTGGCAAAGAAGCTGACCGGCCCTGCAGAAGAGGTCAAGTTCTCTCTGAAATTCGCAAACACCTCTGACAAACAGGTCAGCGTGACCGGCCTGCAGGCCAAAGGCACGGTCAGCGGCGCCAAGCTGGAGCCGCAACCGCTCGTGCTCGATCCCCGAGGGAGCGCCACTGCCGAGCTGTCGATGCGCATCGAGAAGAAAAGCGACCAGCATTACTACATGGGGAAACTGGTTCTCCTCACCGACCATCCCCGGGAGAAAGAGATCGACCTCCGCTACCTCATCCAGGTGGAGGAGGCTAAATGAGATGCCTGTAACCTGACCGGTTTCTTTGAGGAAAGTCCTCGCGCACACCGTAGGTAACAGCTTGTAGGATTTTGTTCTGGGCCGATTGCGGCGTCAACAGAGCAATCCCGATGCCTTCACCCCAACGCTTTTCCAGCAGGAGAGGGCAAGTAGAGGAGCTGCTTGCTGCGCCCTTCCGCAGAGTCCCCACACCCCCTGGGACAGGGAACGGGCAGGGGTGGCCAGCTTCACCGTCCGAATGCGAAATCATATGAGACGAGGAGCACCGGAATTTTTTGTTGGACCGCCTGGTACTGCTACATCAGCGTGACGTTCTGGATCGCGATGGGGTTGTCGTCTTGCTCCAATGCCTTTGACAGAGCGGATTTGGCTGCGTTGAGGAGCATCGGCATAGCGGTGGCTTCTCTGGCAAAAGCAGTGATGCCGATATGGATCTCGGGTTCGTGGGAAAACGCCTCGCCGGCTGCCGCCACGATCCTTTCCGCACAGGAGCGGGCGCCATCGATGTCGGCGTCCGGGAGAAGGATCCACAGGTCGACCGTCTCTCCCTCTGCGACCACATCCGCAGAACGCACGCTGGCCCGGATGAGCGTGAGCAGGTCATCCGAAGAACAGGGGTCTGGATCGCCGGCTACGGTGAATGGACCCCAAACAAGGGCCATGAGAGCAAACGGCTGAAAACTGCGCCACGAACGATTGAATTCCTTCCTGAGATACTCTCGAAAGAAAGCTTCGCTGTACACCCCTTCAGCCCGGCTCAGGAGAGCCCGCCGCGTGCGCGTCTCGTGGTCCCAGGCGTTCGTGATCCCCAGGGAGATCCGGTCCGCCAGCGAAGCGATGAGGTCCGTGTTCATGCCACAGCAGTAACGGTACGGATCGTCACTGCCGAGACACAGCA
Source organism: Desulfomonile tiedjei (assembly GCA_016218715.1). Taxonomy (GTDB): domain Bacteria; phylum Desulfobacterota; class Desulfomonilia; order Desulfomonilales; family Desulfomonilaceae; genus JACRDG01. The sequence continues at coordinate 260,982 of JACRDG010000048.1, forward strand.
GTCCCAGTTGTTCGTCCGCGTCGGTATACAGGTTCGCCACAGCAGCGGAAGCGAGACTGCCCGCCACGGAGCCGAAGATGCTCTGGCCGAGGTCGCCCGAGGGATCGTCCAGCACGTACGGTTCCCCTCCCTTGAGCGATTCGTTCTCCAACAGCGTAGGCGGCAACATTCCCATGCCGCGCGGGGTCTCGAATCGGAACGCGGACGCGATTGCATGTTCCGCCCTGAAAAGTAGGCGCGCGGTGACCAGGTCCATGTTGTTCTCGACATAGGCGACCACGCGCTCTACGAGCGCGGCCACGGTGCGCGAGGACAACAGGATCCCGTCGATCCGGTCGAAATGAGCGCGGATTTCCTCCGAACGCTGTTGGAGTTGAAACACCATGTCGAAGGAGCGCAGAAGAGCCAGGTGCTCATCCTCGCCGTCGTATTGGACGATGTCCCCTTCGGGAAGGCCCGTTGGCAGGTGCGGCCGTTGCAAAACAGGCCGTGCCATAGGATCTTCGAGCGGATGCCCTTGGACCGCAAACCGCCCATGGGTCTCACGGTCGGACTCGATTATGGTGTTATCGCCTGAGGAATCGGTCGAAGGATAGCCTGATGAGGAGAAGATATTCATGGGAACCGCCGTAAGAATGCCCTCGATGGGTTTGCTTAAGGTAATACATGACATACTAATTATAGCATATTGAAAAAAAAAGACAAGAAGTTCGTATCTGTCAGGGGACTTGGCTATTCCGTGGAAAAATGGTATAGATATCGATTACGAATCCACCATTGAGGTGCAGCGAATGAGCATCCTCGATCATATTGGAAATACCCCTCTCGTACGTATCGATTACCCGAATGGAGCGAACGGTATTCGCATCCTCGGGAAGCTGGAAGGGAACAATCCCGGCGGCTCCGTCAAGGATCGCATTGCGTACCACATGATCCAGAGGGCTGAAGAAGCGGGGGTATTGACCAAGGACAAAATCATCCTCGAACCCACCTCCGGCAACACCGGGATCGGCCTCTCCATGGTCGCCGCATGCAAGGGGTATCGGTGTCTGCTGACGCTCCCCGAATGCGTGAGCCTCGAACGGCGCAACACCTTGAAAGCTTTCGGCGCGGACCTGGATATCACTCCGCCCGGCGAGGCCACGGATGGGGCGATACGCCGCGCGCACGCAATCTTCGAGACCGACCCGGAAAAGTACTTCATGCCGAACCAGTTCGAGAATGAGAGCAACTGGGAAGCCCATTACATGACGACCGGCGTCGAAATCCTGGAACAAACAGAGGGCCAGGTTGACGTATTTGTTGCAGGCATGGGGACCACCGGAACCCTCATGGGGATCTCCAAGCGGCTCAAGGAGTACAATCCGGCGATCCAGATCGTCGCGGTCGAGCCGGTCATGGGTCACGCGATTCAGGGACTCAAGAACATGAGCGAAGCCATTGTCCCGAAGATCTACGATCCCAAGCGGATCGACCGGATCGTCACGGTCAACGATGACCAGGCGTACAACACCACGCGGTGGCTGGCGCTGACGCAGGGGATCTTTGTGGGGATGAGTTCCGGGGCCGCAGTGTATGGAGCCATGCAGGTGGCGAAGGATCTGCACAACGCGACGATCGTATGCATACTCCCGGACCGTGGAGACCGGTACCTGAGCACCACGCTGTTCAAATCCATTTGCGCGAAGTGTCCCCCATAGGAGATCGGAAAGAGAAAGGGGGAAGGCCCTTTTGCAGTGGAGTCGACGACCGCCGCTATCGGTACCTTGCAGCGCTGGACGCAAAAATGTGCGATTGGATGGTCGGCCCGGTCAAAGTGTCAGAAACCCCGGCAAGCGGTCTGTATCGCCAGAGGCGGTCCGGGTATGAGCCACGGTTGTAGCGAGGGTGTTCCGGCGGGAGAGTAGGAGCGGGCGTTCAGAAGAATTCGTAACACTCCCCGGCCAGCACTTTGGACTCGTTGTAGTGAAACACCTTCGCGCCGGTCTGATCGGGGAGCGAAAACTTGACGGAATTCTTGGCCCCGGTTTTGAGATGCTCCACCGCGCCGAGCAGGGTGAACTCGATGAGTTTCCCGCGGTCATAGACCGGTTGTGCGTCCACCAAAGCACCATTTACGGTCCAGACGGGTCGGGGGATGAAGAAGCTGTACACGGGGTAAGAGCCGATAGCCTGCACCCGCGGGTTGAGGGTGCCACCACTGCTACGGCATACCTTGATGCTGGTGATTTTCCATTCGCCGGACACGGAAAAGACAAAGGGGGCTTGGGATAGGTACAGTCCGGCCAGTAGCGCGACGGACGCAAGCACGAAGACAAAACGGGAGGGTTTCATCGTATACGGGTCCTCGTCAGCATTGTGCACCCTCGGAAGCTGATCGCGATAGTTCTCCGTCGATCCGTTTAAACAAAAGGTGGTTCCAGCGCCACATATCCCCAATGGCGTGGATCAGCGCGGACCTCCCTATAACCGAGATCATCGGGAAAAACAAGAGAATAAATCATTCCAGATTGACGGAAGGAAGAGATTCCATTAAAATTCAACGGCTTTGAACAAGGAGGCGGAGGCAAACCATGGCTATCAGAGTTGCTATTAACGGTTTTGGCCGCATCGGCCGGACGGTTATGCGAAGCGCGCTCGGGCATCCGGAAGTGGAAGTAGTCGCTATCAACGACAGAATGGACTCCAAACTCATGTCGTTCCTCTTCCAGCACGACTCCGTTCACGGGAAGTTCCCCGGCGACGTCGAGTGGAACGCGGGCGCTGTCGTTGTTAACGGGAAAGAGATCCGCGCGCTCAATATTACCGACGACCTCCTGAATCTCCCTTGGGCTGAACTCAAGGTGGATGTCGTTCTCGAATGTACCGGAATCTTCCGGGACAAAGAGAAAGCGGGGAAACATATCCAGACCGGCGCAAAGAAGGTCATCATTTCAGCGCCCGGCAAGAAGGTGGATGGCACGTTCGTCATGGGTGTCAATGAGGAATCGTACGATCCTTTGAATCACAACGTGATCTCCAATGCCTCCTGCACGACGAACTGTCTCGCGCCGATCAGCAAGGTGCTCTTCGACGAGTTTGGCATCGAGAGCGGCTTGATGACCACAATCCACTCATATACGATGGATCAGAGCCTGCTGGACACGGTTCACAAGGACTACCGCCGGGCCAGGGCCGCGGCGCTGAACATGATCCCCACGACCACGGGCGCGGCAACCGCGGTGGGGCTGGTAATTCCGGAACTGGCCGGCAAGCTGGACGGAATGGCTATACGCGTGCCGACCCCCAATGTTTCCGTGGTGGACTTGACGGTTACGCTGAAGCGAAACACGACGGTCGAGGAGGTCAATGCGGCCATGAAAAGAGCCGCGGAAGGGCGGATGAAGGGTATCCTCGCCTACATCGAGGACCCGTTGGTGAGCACGGACTTCGTGAACTCCAGCTATTCTTCACTCTTCGATGCGCCCTCCACCTTTGTCATCAACGGAAACCTCGTGAAAGTGCTGTCGTGGTATGACAACGAATCCGGGTATTCCGCGCGCATGGTCGACCTGGCCGTGTATATCGGTGAGAAGCTGGTGTAGGTTCGGCCTTGTCGAAGGAGTGTGAGGTATTTCGCTAAGCACGCCGAAACGTCCATGAGTTGCGCCGAGGCGCAGCGGGTACTGCGCTGCCGAGGAGGTGTCATGGGAGTCAAAAGCATTCGCGACCTGTATATCAAGGGGAAGAGGGTTTTGTTCCGGTTTGACTTCAACGTGCCCCTGGACGCGGCCGGTGCGATCAAGGACGATACGCGAATTCGCCGGGCACTGCCTACCCTCGAGTACGCGGTGCAACAGGGTGCTCGTTGCGTTTTGGCTTCGCATCTCGGGCGACCGAAGGGAGAGCGGAAGGCGGAACTCAGCCTCCGACCGGTGGCAAAGCGCCTCGCGGAGCTTTTGGGACGTCCGGTGGGCTTTGTCGACGATTGCATCGGGGACGCGGTCAAGGACGCGGTAGCTTCGCTTCCGGATGGCGGGGTGTTGCTTCTGGAGAATCTCCGCTTCCATGCGGGCGAAACGAAAAACGACCCTGCTTTCGCCGCAGAACTGGCTTCCGTGGCTGACGTGTATGTGAACGACGCGTTCGGAACGGCTCACCGGGCTCACGCGTCCACGGTGGGTGTTGCAGAGCTCCTAAGGGAAAAGGCTGCCGGTTTGCTGTTGAAAGAGGAGCTGGAGAACCTCGAGAAAGCGTTCGCGAATCCGCAAAAACCTGTTGTCGCTCTCTTCGGCGGGGCGAAGGTGTCGGACAAGTTGGGGGTCTTGCAGAACATTGTGAGCCGCATGGACGCGGTCCTCATTGGCGGCGGAATGGCCAATACGTTCCTGAAGGCGCACGGCCTGAACACGGGGACGTCCAAAACCGAAGACGACATGCTCGGGACCGCTTCCAGCATGTTGGAGGCCTCGCGCAAGAGCGGATGCTCGGTTGTCTTGCCCAAAGACGTGGTGGTCGCGGAAAAAATCGAAGAAGGAGCAGTCTCCTTGGTGGTAGACGCCCGGGCTATTCCCGACGGGCTTATGGCGCTCGACATCGGACCTCAGGCCGTCGACGAGTTCGCGGCCGTAATCGTTACGGCAGGCACCATCATCTGGAACGGACCGATGGGTGTGTTTGAGGTCGAGGAATTCAGCCGCGGAACGTTGGAGATTGCGCGAGTGGTCGCCGAGGCCCGAGGATTTTCCGTCGTGGGCGGAGGTGACACCGTCAGGGCGGTTCAGCAGGCCGGGGTTGCAGAAAAGATCTCGTATATCTCCACAGGAGGCGGGGCTTTCATGGAATTCATGGAAGGAAAGATTCTGCCTGGCGTGGCAGCGCTGGATGTTTGACCCGGCGAGTCCGAGGGGCTTTGTTCTGTGGCGGTGAAACCTCATGACCGAAGGGAAGGTCGTTGTATGAATGGACGCAGACCGATTATCGCCGGCAACTGGAAGATGCACAAAACGTCGCGGGAGACCGTGACCCTCATCCGTGAGTTGATCGAAGGGCTCGGTGCCGGCATCCCGGCATGCGAGATAATCGTAGCGCCGCCCTTCACGTCGATAGCCGCGGGGGTGGCGACCGCGGCGAACAGTCCGATCCTCGTGGCCGCGCAGAACCTGCACTGGGAAGCGTCGGGCGCGTTTACGGGCGAAGTCTCGGCAGCGATGGTGGAGGATGCTGGCTGTACTCACGTAATTGTCGGGCACTCGGAGCGCCGACAGTATTTCGGGGACACGGATGAAACGGTGAATCTCAAGGTCGCTGCGGGGATGCGAGCCGGCCTGATCCCGATCTTCTGTCTGGGAGAGACGCTGGAGGAGCGCGAAGCGAACCGGATCTTTGAGGTGGTGAAGCGGCAGCTCGTTCGCGGACTGCAAGGGATCGATCTTTCCGAGCCGGACCGAATGGTCGTGGCGTACGAGCCGGTTTGGGCGATCGGTACCGGCCGGACAGCTACACCGGAACAGGCTCAGGAGATTCACGGGTTCCTCCGAAGCGAGCTTACCGGCATAGGGTCCGCAGGATTTGCGAACCGGGTGCGCATCCTGTATGGTGGAAGCGTGAAGCCCTCGAACACGCGGGAGCTTCTCAACTGCCCGGACATCGACGGCGCACTCGTTGGAGGCGCGTCTCTGAAAGCCGATGACTTCCTCGGAATCATCGAGGGAGCGATCTGAAACCTGGGAAGGAATTCTCCACATGCTGACGTCATTAGTCCTCATAGTCCATATCATCGTGTGCATTGCACTGATCTTGATCATTCTTCTGCAATCGGGAAAGGGCGCGGATATCGGAGCGGTCTTCGGCGGAGGATCGAGTCAGACCTTGTTCGGCAGCACCGGCGCAACCCCTTTCCTGAGCAAGGTGACCATAGGGGCTGCAGTGATCTTCATGTGTACGTCGATCGTCCTCACCTTTTGGGGTCGGGGAGGGGGAGCATCGATCGAGCGCTCTCTGATGACTGACCAGACAGGCACTCAGGCTCCGGTCGAGACCGGCGTCCCGGTCCCGCCCGGTCAGGCCCCCGGCGCGGGCTCGGGTGAAGAAAAGAAGGAGGGCGCTCCCGGCGCCGCGGTTCCGGCACCTGAGAGCAGTGCGCCATCCAGTGCTGCTGAAGGGAAGGCAGCCCCGTCGAGTGCTCAGCCTGCTCCTGCAGCGCCGCCAGCGGCACAGCAACCTGCTCCGGCCGAAGGCGGTGCGAAGCCAGCCGAGGCGAAATAGAGCGGCAACCAGCTTGAATTACACGGCAATGAGGCGCGATGTTTCACGTGGAACATCGCGCCTCTCGTCGTTCAGGTATCGTAAGCCCGGCGTCTCGCCAGTCCATGAATCCTTGGCAAGCCGCCCACTCCACATGCTGTCCGAGAATCCAGCGTGCTGAACTTCATTCTCTTCGCTCTTCCTGACCGAAGTACTTCCGCCCGGTCCGCTCATGTTCGAACCCGCGCTGTGCCGCTCGCGATCCGCCGCTTGCGCCCGTTGAAGATTGCAAACGAAAACACCTTCACTTCGCCTCCCCGATCTTCTCCCGCGAGCGTAACCTCTATGGTCAGCGTATCGGACTCAAATGCGGGATTCTCGTGGCAAATCTTCAGCGCGGTTACCTTCGTGCTCGGTGCAACGGCCCTGATCGCTGCGTCCGCGAGCCCGGAAATCCAGGCCGAATGCAGCACCCGTCCACGACGATCCGTCTCCCGGGCAAGCCGGGGCAGGACCTGAGCGGGATGGTACTCCTTCGCGAGCCCTGCCATCTTCATAATTGCACCTGTCGAGAACGGTCCAATGCGCATCGCCAACTTACACCTCGTCTCCCAGTAAGGCATCCCCATCGAGCTGCCAGGTTCACCGTTTAGTTGACAAAAGGGTTCAGCAGACGTAAATATAATCGACCGGAAGCGAAAAAACACCTCAAAAGGGCGTGCTGATGGAACAGACAGACATCGAACTGATCGAACGGTGGAAGGAAACAGAGCCCGACCTCAGGAGGCTCTGGGAAGAGCACCTCGAATTCGAAGAACAGTTGGAAGCCTTTAACAAGAGGGTCTACCTGACCCCGACCGAACAGATGGAGCGAAAGACCCTCCAAAAGAAGAAACTCAAAGGGAGAGACCAGATCGAGCGCATTCTGGCGCAGCTTCGTCAGCGCAGGTGACGAAGACCCCTATCTGCACACTCTCCGAGCGTGAGCTGAACCCGACCGTGAAAATTTCTGGAGCGCATATTCTCCTGGAGTCCCTCAAAGCCGAGGGCGTGGACACGATTTTTGGTTACCCTGGAGGAGCCGTAATCGATGTCTTTGACGTGTTGGCGCGTCACTTCAGTGGAGACTTTCGATTCGTCCTCGTGCGCCACGAACAGGCCGCGGTACATGCTGCGGATGGCTATGCCAGGGCCACGGGAAAACCGGGGGTGGCACTTGTCACGTCAGGTCCCGGCGGGACCAACACCGTTACCGGTCTCGCGACCGCCTACATGGATTCTATTCCGGTACTCGTATTTACCGGCCAGGTCCCAACAGCGCTGATCGGAAACGATGCGTTCCAGGAAGCTGACATCGTCGGCATAACGAGACCGTGCACCAAGCACAATCATCTGGTAAGCCGGGTCGAGGATCTCGCACGCACTATCAGGGAAGCGTTCATCGTAGCCACGACCGGACGCCCGGGCCCGGTTCTCGTGGACCTCCCCAAAGACGTGATGCAGGCCAAGACGCCATTCCACTATCCTCTCGATCTCGAGCTGGCCACGTACAAACCCACGGTGAAAGCGCACCCACCGTCAATCAAACGCGCGGCGGACCTCCTCCTGGAGGCGCGTAGGCCCGTGATTTATGCCGGTGGCGGCGTGATCACTTCGGCCGCGCACCAGGAATTACGTACCCTCGCGGAGATGCTCTTCCTCCCGGTGACCATGACCCTCATGGGACTCGGATGCTTTCCCGGCACCCATCCCCTCTCGCTGGGGATGCTGGGAATGCATGGGACGTATCGTGCCAACATGGCGGTAAGCGGCTGCGATCTGCTTCTCGCGGTTGGGGCCCGATTCGACGACCGGGTGACCGGCAAGATCGAGGAGTTCGCTAAAGACGCAAAGATCATCCATATCGACATCGACCCTACGTCCATCCAGAAGAATATCGGCGTGGACGTGCCCATCGTCGCGGATGCCCGCGATGCGATGGCTCAACTGATCGCGGCGGTACGCGGACAGGGCGTCCCGCCCGAGCACCGCGAAAACCTGAAAGACTGGCATGCCCAGCTCACTGCATGGCGGAGCGAACAGCGTCTCCGGTTCGACCGCACCACCGAAACGATCAAGCCGCAATACGTCGTGGAGAAGCTCTACGAACTGACCGCGGGCCGAGCCATCATAACCACCGAGGTCGGCCAGAACCAGATGTGGGCCGCGCAGTACTACCTCTTCGACGAACCGAGAACTTTCCTGACGTCGGGCGGCCTGGGAACCATGGGCTACGGCTTCCCTGCAGCCGTCGGAGCGCAGGTGGCTTTCCCGGACAAGCTCGTGATCGATATCGCCGGCGATGGCTCGATACAGATGAATATTCAGGAACTGGCCACGGTGAAGCAGTACAAGCTTCCTGTCAAGATCGCTATCCTCAACAATGGGTTCTTGGGCATGGTTCGTCAGTGGCAAGAGCGATTCTACGACCAGCTCTACGCGCATACCGACATCACCGCGGCCCCCGATTTCGTAAAGCTCGCGGAGGCCTATGGCGCAGTTGGCCTGCGGGCTGAGACCACCTCGGAAGTCGAATCGGTAATCAAACGCGGTCTGGAGACTCCGGGACCCGTCATCATGGACTTCGTGGTGGAACGGGAAGAGGGAGTGTACCCCATGGTCCCTGCCGGGGGCTCTGTAAAAAACATGATCCTGGTATAAATGGAAGATTCTCACGTCATTTCAGTCCTGGTGGAAAACAAGCCGGGCGTACTCGCGCGCGTCTCGGGCATGTTTTCGGGTCGCGGGTTCAACATCCACTCATTGGCCGTGGCCCCGACTCTCGACCCCGAATACTCCCGCATGACCATCGTGACTCAGGGCAAGGAACAGATCATCGAGCAAATCATCAAGCAGTTGCGAAAGCTCGTCAATGTGGTGAAAGTTCAGGATCTCACCCGCGGGGATTACGTGGATCGGGAGATGGTGCTGATCCGAGTCAGAGCAACCGGGCCCAAGCGATCCGAGGTACTGAATCTCACGGACATCTTCCGCGCGAAGGTAGTGGACGTCACTCACGATACCGTCACCATCGAGGTCTCGGGAACGCAGAGCAAGATTGACGCGATCCTCGAACTTCTGGCACCAGTGGGTATTCTCGATCTGCTCCGCACCGGAATGGTGGCGATACAGCGGGCTCGGAAGGGATCGTGAGGGCACAAGGAACCGAAATGGTTTCCAGAACCGGACATTATGAACCGATCGCGCGAGAAGGGCATATCTTCATCGCTCCCCTTGCGCTGATATCTCTCGGACTCTGGTGGTTCGCTTATCCGGTGGGGAGCGTTGTCTTTCTTGTTCTCGCGGTGGCAGTGGCGCTGTTTTTCCGCAACCCGGAGAGGATATCTCCGCAGGGTGACGGGATCGTGCTGTCGCCGGCCGACGGTAGGGTCGTGCAACTGGTCGAGCAGGGAGGCTCGAAGAACCTCTCGGGGGGTCCCTTCAAGCGCATCAGCATCTTCATGTCCGTGTTCAACGTCCACGTCAACCGGTCCCCGGTTGCCGGAAAAGTGACAAAGGTCGAGCACGTGCCCGGCGGATTCCTCGACGCGCGGGACCCGGGAGCCTCGATCACCAACGAACACAACTGTGTGGTCCTGGATACCAAAGATCGGCCCATCGAGGTCGTCCAGATAGCCGGCAAGGTGGCCCGAAGAATCGCGTGTTGGGTTCGCGAAGGAGACGCGCTCGCTCAGGGAGAACGTTTCGGTCTCATCCGATTCGGTTCCCGCGTGGACGTCTATCTTCCGGAGGGTTATTCTTTTATAGTAGATCTTGAAACGCGGGTCCGGGCCGGTGTTACGGTCATCGCTCGGAGAGATGGGGCACAAACCCCGGAGGGACCAGGTCATGAGCATGAAATTTCGGAATAGGCGACCCTTTTTCCGGAGGAAGAACCGACTCCAGGAAGGCGAAGATCCCTCCAACTTTCCCCGGAGAAAGAGACTCCAGGTGAACAAGATGAAGAAGGGGATCGTGATTCTCCCCTCGCTTCTCACGCTCACCGCGATCTTCTTCAGTTTTTATGCCATCATCCTCGCGATCGAGAGTCGCTTCGTCCTGTCTGCCGCGCTGATCTTTGTCGCGGGTTTCTTCGACGGGATCGATGGACGGGTTGCGCGTCTCACCAAGAGTACCACACGCTTTGGTATGGAACTGGATTCCTTGGCCGACGTGATTTCGTTCGGCGTGGCGCCGGCGATTCTCATGTACACGTGGGCGCTGTTACCGTACGAGCGGGTCGGGTGGGTGACGGCTTTTGTCTTTGTGGCCTGTGGTGCGCTCCGGTTGGCCAGATTCAACGTGCAGTCGGGTATCATCGATCCGAAGCGTTTCAACGGGCTTCCTATCCCGGCCGCTGCGGTGATGCTGGCAGCGACGGTCCTATTCTTTCACAAGCTCGGGATCCAACCCGGGGACTTCCGCACTTCCCTCCTGGTTTTGACCTACATTCTCTCGTTCTTCATGGTGAGTTCGATCAAATTTCACGGATTCAAGGACCTCGCAATTATCAAGCAGAAGCCCTTCAGCTCGACCGTGGCGTTCGTGCTTATCCTGGCCCTTATTGCGGCCAATCCGTTCGTGGTACCCTTCTTCCTCTGTTTGGGCTACGTGATTTCCGGTCCGGTCCTGACGATCTTCCTCTATCTTCGTAGGAATAAGGCGCCGGAACCGCTCCGGGAACAAGAGCCTGCCATACCGAATCCGTAGGTTCGTACAAGGTATTGCCGCATAGCTCCATGGGCGTGGTGCGAGTCCCCGATGCCGTGGAGCTTTCGCGCGCGGCGTGCTTCTGCTTTTCACCGTCGGAGGAAGTGACGGCTGGATCTTTGTGCACCGCCCGAGATCACCCGTTAGGACCCTGTCTCAGGCGCACGATGGTTGCTCCCCATCCGCCTGCATCGAGGCGCGCTTCGAGCCAGGACTCTACGAGCCGGTGTTTCGCAAGAATCGCTCGAACGCGGTCCCGCAGGATCCCCTTTCCCTTCCCGTGAATGATCCGCACGTCGAGGATGTCTTTCTCCAGGCACGCGGCGAGGTAGTCGTCCAGCAAATCGCGCACCTCGCGTGGAGAAAAGGTGTGCAGGTCCAGCACGCCATCTATCGGCAGGACGACCGGCTCTTGGTTTCCAGCATCTTCTGTCGTAACGTCGCAATCTTCACGATTCTCTCGCTCTTCCGTCACCGATGCCCACTCCTTTCAATCCGCGTTATCTCCGACCGTTCAGGCCTCCGGCATTCCAGTCCTGCATGAGACCATCCGACGGAACCGCCATGCGTCGGAGCCTTCGCGACCTACACCGCTCCTATTGCGTTTTTCCATTACCCATGGTAGAGCCTTGGGCGTAGTTGGCCGCAATGGGACGCTGCCTGCCGCCAATGTTTCCGCGGGGACCTCGCGGCTTTCCGAGTATACCGCAAGCTCCTGCAAAAGGCCTGCTCAGCGGCCCCGTTACCGGGCTGCACGATTCCGGCCACCCGATTGCGCGATGGAACTATGATTTCTCTGGTCGGCACCGCATCGAGTGCCGGTGACAAAAGGGATCGCATGTTATGAACGGCGGTATGAATCAGCCTCTTTCGTCTCAGCACCGCGGGGAAGAAGAGATCGTCGCGGGATTTCCCGGATGCGTCCCTTCCAACCTGGTGGAAAAACACGGAATCAAGAACGACGGGTTTCTCGATCTCAGCGACCTCATCGCCATGATCGGGCCCGTTCGGGTCGAGGGGCCGGAATCCGGGCCGCTCTCAGGAATCTCCATCGACACCCGCAAACCGATGGGAGAAGACTACATCTTCTGGGCCATCAAGGGCCGGCATTTCAACGGGAACGATTTTGTCGACAAGGCACTCCTGGCAGGGGTGAGGGCCGCGGTGGTGAGCAGAGGGGACCTCCTGGAACAGCCCGTCCCCAAGGGCGCTTCGCTCCTTCTGGTGCCCGACACCTTGGACGCGCTCCAGCAGCTCGCGGCCTCTTATCGGCTCAGGTTTTCCTGCCCGGTCATCGGGGTCACGGGAAGCAACGGTAAGACGCTCGTCAAGGAGATGCTCGCGTCCATCCTTTGCCAGGACCGGCGAACCTACCGGTCACCGCTGTCGTACAATACCCAGGTGGGCGCAGCCCTCGGCCTCCTCGGCATGCGACCTGAGCACGAGGTCGCCATCATCGAAGCAGGAATCAGTCGACCCGGAGAAATGGAACGGCTCGAGCGGATGATCCGCCCCGATCATGGGATCTTGACGGTTATCAGCAAGGCCCACATCGGAGGTCTCGGGAGCCTGGAAACATCGATGGAAGAGAAACGCAAACTCTTCGCGAATCTGGGTCCTGAGAGCTTCCTGATTCTCAACGCGGACGACCCCCTCAGCTCCTTGGCAAAGGATCGCTCCCTGGCCCGGGTCGTCACCTTCGGTCTCTCGCCTGACGCGGACGTGACGGCCGAAGAGATCGTCGCGCTCCCTGACCGCGGCCACCGCTTCCGGATGAGGGTCTTTCGCGAGACATTCGATGTGTCATTGCCGGTCCCCGGCCGTTTCAACGTCCTCAACGCGCTGGCGGCCGCGGCCGCGGCCACCTTGCTCCGCGCGTCCGCCGAAACCATCCGAACCGGCCTGGAACAATTCCGCCCCTCCCCCATGCGCCTGGAAATTCACACGACCGTGACCGGGGTGACGCTGATCAACGATACGTACAACTCCGATCCGGCTTCCGTGAAGGGAGCCCTGGACGTCCTGGCGAAAGTGGGAAAGGGTCGCCGCAAGATCGCCATGCTCAGCGAGATGCTCGACCTCGGGCCTCACAGCCGTGAAGAGCATCTGGCAGTGGGCAAGGACGTGGTGCGCGCGGGCGTGGACCGCCTCATTACCGTGGGGGAGAACGCCGCCGTCATCGGGCAGGTTGCTCTCTTGGAGGGGATGACCCCCGATCGTGTGATTAACACCCAGAGCTACAAGGAAGCGGCAGCGGAACTGGAAAAGATAATGAACCGCGGGGATGTGGTACTCTTCAAGGGTTCCCGGTGGTTCCGCCTCGAGCGTATCGCCCGAGAGCTGGTGGGTTCCATCGGACCGACCAGGCTTGTGGTGAACCTCGACGCCATCGCGGCGAACATCAAGACGATCCGAGGCATCGTCGGCGACGATTGCGCGATCATGTCGGTGGTAAAGAGCTTCGGGTACGGGAACGATTCGATCCGTACGTCGAGAGTGGCCCTGGAGCACGGCGTCACCTACCTGGCGGTAGCCTTCCCGGACGAGGGTGCGACCCTGCGGGAAAACCGCATCGACACGCCGATCCTCGCATTCAACGTCTTCGCTGAAGAAGTGGACAAGGTCGTCCGGTACGGGCTGAGCTCCGTGGTCTCCTCTCTTGAATTCGCGGCTGCTCTGAACAGCGCGGCCAGCGGTCGTCGTAAGATTCCGGTCCACATTAAGGTGGACACTGGCATGGGACGATCCGGAGTCTGGGTGGAAGACGCGGTCCCCTTCATAGACGAAGTTTCCCGGCTGAGGAATCTTGAAGTGGAAGGGATTATGACCCACTTCTCCAGCGCGGACGATCCGGATGCCGACGACTATACCTTGGGCCAGATAGCGCTCTTCGAGTCGCTTCTGGACGAGGTGAAGCGCCGCGGCCACTCGATTCGGTACGTGCACGCGGCCAACACGTCGGCGCTGGTGAGATTCCCGCAGACACACTACAACATGGTCAGGCCCGGCCTGGGAATCTACGGCATGTACCCGTCCGAGGCGGTGCGGCCCCTGATCGCGCTGCAGCAGGTCATCACCTTCTACACGAAAATAGCCCAGATCAAGGAACACCCGCCCGGCCGGTGCATCTCGTACAACCGGCGTTTCGTCACCGATCACAACTGCCGCATTGCGACCCTGCCCGTGGGGTACAACGACGGATACCCGCGATTCCAATCAAACGTGGGGCAGGCGCTCCTGCGCGGACGCCGCGTTCCCGTGGTCGGGACGGTGTGCATGGACGCGACGATGATCGACGTTACGGATATCCCGGAGGCGCGGGTCGGGGACGAGGTGGTACTTATCGGCCGGCAGGGTGATGAAGAGATCCTCGCCGACGAGATCGCTGCCAATGGCGGCACCATCAACTATGAAATCGTGTGCAAGATATCTCCCAGAGTCACCCGGATCTTCGTCCAGAGTTAACCACACAAATGCAATGGCGTATTCGCCGGAGCCTCCGTAGCTACTGTGGTGAGCGAAGCGAACCGCACCGCTCGCGGTGTCCATAGCTGGGTTGTCTGCCTTAGTGCTGGGTTTCATAAATACGGTCACGGATTCTCGTTCGCACGGTGACGGCAAAAATCGTCCATGGTAGCGACCGGCCTCCGTGCCGGTCGTTCAAAGAGGCCCGGCAGGGACGCCGGGCACTACCGAACGGCACAATGGAGTCAGCTACAGTGTGACACCGTATTTACGAAAGCCTGTACTTAGATACCCCGAGCGGTGCGGTTGCTCGCCTTACGGTGGCTCTCTTGAGGTCCCTGCTCCTGGCCGTTCAGTGGGGCCGGCCATCTTGCCGGCCATTTCTCGAAGGACAGGTAAAATGCCTGTTCTTCGAATACAGCCACTGAGCCCCCACCTCCGCTACTCCGAATCAGCTTTGTACGCACAGAGGTCGCCGCACATGGTGCAGGTCTCGTGTTCCTCTCCGTAGCAGGTTCGGGACCGGATCTCCCGCGCCAGGTCCGGATCGAGCGCCAACCTGAATTGTTCTTTCCAGTCACGCGCCTTGCGGGCCCGGCTCATTTCGGTGTCCCACTTCCAAGCATCGCCGCGCCTCCGCACGAGATCCGCCGCGTGTCCGGCAACTCTGGCTGCGAGAACTCCCATGCGAACATCTTCCACATCAGGAAGCCCCAGGTGCTCCGTGGGGGTGACATAGCAAAGGAAGTCGGCTCCGTGCCATGCGGCAATCGCGCCACCGATGGCCGAGGTAATGTGGTCCAGGCCGGGAGCGACATCCGTTACCAGCGGCCCGAGAACATAGAACGGCGCGTTGTCGCAGAGCCGTTTCTGAAGTAGCATCTGGGGCGCAATCTGGTCCAGAGGGACATGCCCCGGTCCCTCGATGACGGCCTGTACCCCACTTGCTCGTGCTCTACGGTACAGATCGCCTAGGGTCATCAGCTCTTCCAGTTGCGCCGCATCGAGCGAATCCGCGATCGCTCCAGGTCGCAAGCCGTCGCCAAGGCTGATCACCATGCCATACTGGCGGCAGATCTCGAGCACCTCGTCGTACCGTTCGTACAGCGGGTTCTCTTTGCCATTCCTGCGCATCCAACGCGCGAGAAAGCTCCCGCCGCGACTCACGATGCCGCAGACTCTCGGATTCCGCTCGATGTGCTTCAGCGCGGAAAGGGTGACCCCGCAATGAACCGTCACGAAACTGATGCCGTCCTCCCCGTGAAGCCTGATGGCATCGAGCATCTCGTCCGGTTCCATCTTCTCGGCCCCACCCTTGCGTCGCACCGAGTTCACAATGGCCTCATAAATAGGGACCGAGCCGACCGGGACCGAGGATCCGCTGACGATCTTGCGGCGAACGGATCGGAGATCCCCGCCGGTGGAGAGGTCCATCACCGCGTCGGTCCCGGCTTTCACTGCTGCTTCCAGTTTGCGTAGTTCACGGTCTTCATCGTGAAGATCACCGGAGGTGCCGATATTTGCGTTGACCTTTACCCGCAGGCCCGTACCCACCGCAATCGCCTTGCCCTGGGGAGAAGCCTTGAAAACGGCCACTTCTCCCCGCTGGAAAGCGGCTCCGAGGATCTCTTCAGATATCGCTTCTTGTCTCGCAATTTCTTGCAGTAATTCCTTCAAGATTCGTCTCTCCGTTGGCTGAAGTTGCCCCCAGGAGGCTGTACCGTAACGCAATGCTTTCCAGACATTGTGGCACGATGGCGTCGATTGTCACAGAGCCTCGTCAATGCAGCCACCTGAACAGCACCGTATGTCAGTCTCACAGGAGCCTCCCGACCGAAGCCGGGTGTCCGCTTATCCGCTGATGTGCCATCATTTCTCCGGTGTGCGGGGTTAAGCGACAGGTTCCTAGTATAGGGAGGTTCCGGCACGTTGTCCATCCCGCTTTCACCGGCTTCATGCAGGTCTCGCCCTAAACAGGCAATCGGTCTGACCATGACTTACATCGTGAGGTTTCCAGAAGGCCCTGTAAACGTGCTGGGCAGTTGTCCGCGGGCCGCGGAGGTGTCGAAATACAACAACCCGAAACTCCTATTGAAAATGGCGCCAAAAATACAGTAGGACATTGGCATCGAATGTGCTACAAAATATTGATGAGAGTTCGCTCCCCATCGGGTTAGACACTACGGTTTGTTCCTGCTGTGTGAAGGCCGGAACGGCATCCCCAATTCCTCTGCAGGAGGCTGCGAGATATGTCGGAGAAATTGATGGTTAAGTGTCGCAAGTGCGGCACTGCGAACAGTCTCAAGTTGGGCAGGATATATACGGTTTTTCACTGCAGCCAATGCAACGCCGAGATCGACCTGGACGCTACCCTCACCTTCGAGTTGGTGCCTGAGCAGCGGCCCGTCAAAATGATCCGTGACACGGTTACCGTAGGATTCCGGCTGCGTGAGGCCGACGACCGGCTCAAATGCGAAAGTTGTGGGGCCACCGCGGAGGTGGAATTGGAAGAGGTCCTCGGTCAGGAGCGGACGTACCGATGCCCTCGCTGCGGCAATCTGTTCGGACACGACGTCCGACCCCTCAGCACTGACATCGAGGAGCCGAATAGCCCCGCAGACAAATAGCGCACCTTTTCAAAGAGTATTTTTGGGGGGAACTTCTTGGCAGGCGACTTGCTGTGCGGCGTCGTACTGTCCCCCGTCCGGATGATAGCTTCCCTGCGTCGCTGGCGCCGTGACGAGCTCACGGAAACAGCACAAAATATCCGCGGGTACCGGGAACATGCTGCCAACCCTCGCCGGCGAGCGCGGCGAAGCCAGCACCGGTTCCCAAAAGCGCCGCCACACCAGCCCCGGCCAGACTCTTGACGGCTTCCGCCCTCTCGCGCGGGTTGGCATCCAGGAACTCGGTTTCACTCGGAATCCGGGCCACAATGCCGACCCGAGCCATCCTTGCCCAATACGTCGCAGGATAGCCGACCACGGCAACGGTCCTACCTTCAGCTACTCCATGTTGAGCCAGGAAACTCTTCACGCGAGCATACTCCAGAAAAGCATCCTGAAATGAGATCGTTCTGCCCGACGATTTCAGGCCGCGCAAGGTCTGATCCAAGGCCCCGTGGGCCAACATGGCTAACAATAAGAATACGGTCAACCCGGCCGCCCACGAAACCGGAGCCCTCCTGTCTCGATTGGCCTCCGCGTACGAGGGGTACATGACCAGGCCCGACACCAGGCAAAAGACAAATGGGGCTACATAACGCATCTCCAGATGCACCAGCGCGAAGAGACCTATGCCGCACACACCCGGGATGACAAGGACGAGCCAGAAAGGGGGAGGCCTCAGTCTCGGGGCTTTCAGAGCCCCTGCCCGCCAGTGCGCCCCGAGAAACAGCAGGAACGGCACGAACAACCACATGCTGCTTCCCAAGAATTCCCAAAGGTTCTTACCCAGCGCCTTCATCTGGGTAGCGGCATCGAACGACGCCTCAACCCCCAAACTCCAGTACGCGACGTCAAATCCCAGTGCGTCCGTGCAGAACCGAGGGTAATCATACAAGAAAACCTTCGGGTTCTCGTGCAATTGCTGCGGACGGTTCACCGCGTTCCCCCGAGCGGCCACCTCGGTGGTGTAGGCGAGATTGGCTACTTCCCCGATGGACGGACGTCCGACCCGATAGGAGAGCGCCGCGATCAACGGCGCAGAAACCAAAAGCATGACAGCCGCAGAGACGAGCACCCTCGGCCAAGCCTTTTTGACCGAAGAGGCAAGGCATCCGGCCATCACGAGATAAACCGGTGAAAACACCAGCAGATAGGTCTTGGTCAAATAGCCGAGCCCGAGGCAGATGCCCAGAACCGCAAATCGACCGTACGAGTTCGGGTCTTCCCGAATCCAGAGAAGGGCGCTCGTGGATGCCAGTACGAAAAAGAAGACCAACATGTCAGGATTGACCAGCCTGACCTTGATCCACACCAGCGAACATACGAGAAACACCGCATAGACCATGGCAGCGATCATAGGGAACCATGTCCGCGTACCGGTCGCACCCAGGGTTCGATCGAGTTCCTTCCTGACGAAAATCAGGAGTAAGTCGCACCCTCCCATAGCCAGAACAAGACTGATAAACCCGACGGCTTTGAGCCAGGAAAGCTCGTCCATCGGGTTCGTGTTCAGAACGATCTGACCCACGCCGAGTAATAGGGGGTACAGGGGACTGCATGCCAGGTTGACAAGCTTCCAATAGTCACCGTTTCGCAAGCCTTCACCCATCTCGATGTAGGTGAGGCCGTCGGTATTGATGAAATGGCGGGAAGTGTAGGCTAGCACCAATCCCAGCGCAATGCCTATGATCCAGAAGGCTGCTCTCGCTCCACCGTAGGGCGTATTAAAGTGGGCATCAGGTCTCGTCGTCACAATCTCCGTCTCCACCGCTCGCACCACATTTTCGAGGCTCACACGTTCGCTGCCGGCTCGGCCCGCGGTTTCCAGCCGACAAATAGCTGATTCAGGCACCACTGCGTGCGGAAGGACTGCCGTGCGATGTCCCGAAACCCTGCTGCGGTGAGACGTTGGACGATCTCGTCGCGGGTTACGTAGTAATCTTCCTGATCGTCCATACCACGTTCGCCGTCCACGTCGAAATCCGTGTGAAGGCGCCGATCGTAAAACGCAACCAGCTTGTGCACCAGAATTTCGACCAACGGCCGCCCCATGGTGACAATGATGTTGCCGCCGGGAACCAGCACCCGATAAGCCTCTGCCAACTCGGCGTCCCTCGCGGACCGCGGAATATGGTTGAGATTGGCGATAAAGGTTACGGACCGGAACGTCTCACAGGGGAAGGGAAAGTGGGTCATGTCTTCCACGAGATTCTCTTCAGTAAGGCCCTCGTAGGGATAGACATCAATCCCCTTTCCGTTGCCGTCGAGGAACTCCAGGACAAACCGATTCTGCCTGCCGCAGCCGACGTCGAGGCAATAACCAAGAACATGCCTGCTCACGTAATCGAAGCGCTCCGACGGTAGAGAGGTCAGGCCGAATCTATCCTCGTGGCCGTGAAGCGCCAAGGCACGGACAGGAAACGTCACGAAATCCACAACTTGTTGCCCTACGCTTCGCCGGCGCATTCTCGAAATATCCTCTGCCGTCGCGTTTCATTCAACGCCGCAGTACGGCTGCTGCTAATTCTCGTCACTGTCGCTCCATGACGGCTTGTGGAACCCCCGAACAAAGGGTTAGCGGCCTTGCGTTCCCCTACGTGACGGGGTCTCTCTGGCCGTCAGCCCGCCAACCGGACGGTGTTCTTGCAACCGCTGGAGCATCAGGGGGACCTTCTTTACACCAAGAAGTTCTCCACGGCACGTCTTCGACAGCGACTCGCTATCGGTCATTCCGCCCGGGTGTCCGGTTGATATCGATCTGTATGGCCTGCAGGAGCATCTGGAAAGCCAGGATTACGGGAAGTGCAGCCACCATGATGGTTCCCGCGGTCTTTGGCGTATGGGTGAGGGCTGAGTCGATCCATTGGACAACGCCGAAGATCATGCCGAACACGAGCATCGGCACCCCTGCGAGAATGTAGACCGAGGCCATGTTGAAATCGTACACGAAGTACTTGAAGAAAACCCTCTTGGTGAGCCTTCGGATCAGCTTCAGCGGAAACTCTCTCACTACCTTTCCAATCTTCAAGGAGCTGGTCTCGTCCCCGTACTGCGCCTTCATCGGCAGCTCGTGAACCGCCGCGTCAAGAAGGTTCAAATGGACCAGCATGTCCGACTCGAAGAAGAAGTCCCGTGAAATACAATCCAGGTCGAGCTTGTCCAAACAACGACGATGGATCGCGGTGAAGCCGTTCGTAGGATCCATCACGTTCCAGTACCCTGACACGGCTTTGACCAGAAAGGAGAGCACGCTGTTCCCGAAGAGCCGCACCTTGGGCATCTGACCGAGCGCCTCCAGTTCCCGGAAACGGTTCCCTTTCGCATAATCCGCGGAGCCGCGGACCAGCGGAGCTATGAGTGCGGGGATAAGGTCGGGATTCATTTGGCCGTCGCCGTCGAGTTTCACGACGATGTCGCAACCGAAGGTCATTGCTTTGCGGTAGCCGGAGATCACCGCTCCCCCCACCCCTTGATTCTGCTCGTGGAACACCACCGTGATTCGCTTATCTCGCTCGGCAACTCTTTGAGCGATGAGCCCCGAGCTGTCCGGACACGCGTCATCGACCACGATGATGTGGTCCACCATCGCGGGGATCGAAGCGAGCACTCCCTCCAGGTACGGCACCACGCGGTAGCAAGGGATGACGACCCCCAGTTTCGGATCCTGAACCAGGCTCATGTTTCCGTTCTATCAGCCGTTGAGTTCGTGCAGGCATGTCCGCCTGAAGCCCACCGGTTCGGGGGCGTCGGCGGCATCCTAACATGGAGAGGTCACGCTATCAACCGTGATTGTGGGGGATACTGCGGACAGCCCTTATGACCAGACGTCCAGCAATTCCTCAAGTCTCCTGGTGTCGCGCGTCCAGTGTGGGGTTACCTTCACAAACAATTCGAGCCGCACGCGCTGACCGAGAAATTCCTCAATTTTCTGGCGGGCGGCCATGCCGATGCGCTTGATCATTTGGCCGCCTTTCCCGATGAGGATCTTCTTCTGGCTGTCCTTCTCCACATGAATATCCGCGTGAATGACCACGCGACCGCTTTCTTCCTTGAAACTCTCCACCACCACCGCGGTCTTGTACGGGATCTCTTCCCCGGTTTTCAGCGTGATCTGCTCCCGCACCATCTCCGCGACGAAGAACCGCGTGGGGAGGTCACTCACGTCATCCTCCGGAAAGAGCGGCGGGCCCTCGGGGAGCAGACCCAACAGCACGTCCACGAGGCGGTCCACCCCTGTGCCGTTCAGCGCGCTGATGGGGACGATCGCCTGAAAATCGTAGGCATGGGAATAGGCGTCAATCAGAGGGAGAAGCGTGGGCGGCTGAACGGTGTCAACCTTGTTGATCGCCAGGACAGCTGGAACACCAACCCCCTTGATCCGATCGATGATGCGCGCGTCCTCCGGCTCGATGGCTTCTGAAGGGGGGACCATCAAGAGGATGACATCGGTCTCTTCGAGGGCTTTCAGGGCCGCAGCAACGAGGGACCGATTCAGCAGGCTCGCCGCCTCATGGATTCCGGGCGTATCCTGCAGCACCATCTGAGCGTTCTCAAGGGTATGGATCGCCGTAATGCGGTGCCGGGTGGTTTGGGCTTTCGGGGTTACGATACACAATTCGCGGCCTACAATGCGGTTGACCAGGGTCGATTTCCCCACGTTGGGACGACCCGCTACCGCAATGAAGCCGCTTCGATAACCAGCCAGAGGCTCGGTGGTCATGACGGATTCTCCTTGACCGCTATCCCGCTGCTGGTTATTATGCCACAATTATGCCTACGGAGAGATGCCCGAGTGGCCGAAGGGGCGCGACTGGAAATCGCGTGAATGCCCACAAGGTGTTCCGAGGGTTCGACTCCCTCTCTCTCCGCCACGCGCTTTCCCGATTTTCCCACCTTCAAAGCCTGAGTGCAGGCGCAGCGATGCCGCGACAGTCATGCATCTCAGGGCCAGTCGTTGGTATTGTAGTCCGGCAAGTTGAAAGACCGCCCCGCTCCATACTCCCAATCGTAGGGGATCGGATAAAAGGGGTATTCGATGTTCAACGATCTGCTCATGTATCGGTCCCAGCGATACTTCTCCTGGGTCGGATCGTCCCGTTTGTCTTGGAAGAAGAATCTCTCCGCGTAGTACCACATGCCGTTGTATCCAGGCGGCGAGTTCTTGAGGAACCGTGATTCGTAGTCCTTCGCTTGAGCCACCGAGACCGCGCCGGCCACGAGGCAGATGACCAGCAGCATCGCAACCAGATACCCGTTTGAACGCATCGCGTCTCCTTTGCACCGCATCCAGATGATACTTGGCACATAATACCAAAGAAATTATCCTTTTGTCAATATTTTGTGCTAGTTTCCTCGACTCCCCAGGACGTTCGTATCACTTTATTTATGATCTTTTTACGTCAAATCTTTGTCATTATTACATGTATAGGCATGGCCAGATCCGCCGAAGGATCTGCACCACTCTCTCGTGTACCTCCTCGGCCGGAGGGCTCCCGTCGATCCGCTGGATTAGATCGTCTTTAAGGCCGCGGTAGATCGAGTCTACGGCAGTCAGCTCTTCGAGGCCTTCAAACACGGAAAAGGAATTCCCGCGGCCGCGGCCTATACGTCTCATCGCCTCCGGCACCGGAATTTCCAGAAGGAACGTCACATCCGCTTCGCGGGCGAACGCGCGGTTTTCAGCGAGGATACGGTCCGGAGAGAGACCCCGTGCTCCCTGATAGGCCACTGAGGAGTAGACGTATCGGTCGCAGACGACGGTCAACCCGGCCTTCAGGGCAGGCAGGATGACGCGGTGCAGGTGATCGCGACGGTCTTCGGTGAAGAGGCGCGCTTCTTCCTCTGGGGCCGGACGGACGACCAGGGACCGGATTTCCCGACCGAACGGGCCGGTCGATGGCTCGGCCGTCTTCACGCAAGGGATACCGCACGCCTCGAACCGCGCGGCCAGCAACCTTACCTGCGTGCTTTTTCCCGAACCGTCGATGCCTTCGAAGACGATGAAGAGTGGGTTTTGGGCCAAATCAGACCTCGCAGCCGCGTCGATGCTACTGCTTTCGGGGATCGGGTTGCGCTGGCTCCCTCACGATGATTTCGTTCCGGACCCAGACTGCGTCGCAGTACTTGCGGAGGTGCCGCTTGATCTCCTGTTCGTGCTTTTCCTTGGTGAACAGCAGGTCGTCAGGCTCGACTTGATCCCACTTGCGTGTCTTCTCTTTCAGCTCCTGCCGCAGCTTTTCCTGAAAATTCTCGACCGGCCTGATCTCGAGGTTATAGATGGCATATCCTGATTTTTCTTTGCAGATGTAATAAATTTTTCCGCTGTCGGTTATCTTGATGGAGATCAACTTCCCCGTGGTGGGGACGGTCGTGAACAGGCTTTCGTGGCGAACGGATCTGAATTCTCCCAGCGCATTTTCGGCCACGGGAAAGTCGCTGCCTGCCAAAGCATTGTTGAGCCCAAGCGCGAGAACACCCACTGCAACCATCATGCGTACGCCCATTATGAGTGACTCTCCTCCTCTGTTCCAGAATGCATCGACACGTGGCCCGCTAGGGCCCGGCGTCAAGAGTGGCCCAGGTCGAGGGCCTTTGCTATGAAGTCAATCAGCTCCATAAAGTTGACGTTCTGCTCCCGGCTCGCGTCTCTGCTTTCACCGGGGGCATACGAGACGCCAAAACAGGTGTGGATGATGATCCCTCTCGCGTCGCAGTATTGCTTCAGCGAGGGCTTGGCCATGTTCCCGACGAGATACGCACCGATGGCCGCGCCCCATTGAAAGTGCGGCCCATCCCCGCCGCTGTCCCCCATGATGACCACCTTATCCCGCGGCACGTGCCATGTTTGCAAGACCGCTTCGGTGCTACGGGGTTTGTCTTCGATCTCCAGGGTTTCATGAACGAAGCGCGCCGGGTCCCCGCGTTCCTCGAATCGAATTAGAGGATTGGCCGCCACCACGGGAACCGGTGGCAAGAGCCTCTTGGCAAAGACACGTTGGAAGTATCCCTGCGTTCCCGTGGTATTGATCATGAACAGGATGTCCTTCCCCAAACACCACTCTATGAGGTCGGGAACGCCCGTATAGGTAGCGAACCCGGCATCCAGGTACGCGTCCATCTGTTCCGATGTGAACGGTTGGGGCATGAGGCCGGCTATTTTAGCTGTGGCATGGGTGAGCGATATCCGGTTTCCGGTGTAGTCCGTGAAAATACGCGCGAGCTCCTGCGCAAGCTCCGGATAGGTGAACGAGATCGGGTCGAACGGTCCGTTGGGTGAAAGACATTCGCTCCAATCCGATGAAACGACAGCTCTGTAGCGACGATCCGGTTTGTCCATACGCGGCTCCTTCGTACTGTCGGCTCTTCCTTCCGGGGAAAATTCCATAGAAGTTCATCGAAGGCAATCGTTTTTCCTGAGGCGCATCTGTATTAGCCAACATGGGGCGACAGACCCGCGCGCACGCCTCCCGGAACGAGCCTGCCAGCCCCCCCGACGGCCGCACCGGGGTCCTTCCGTTCTTCAACATTGGGCGAGTCACTCCACGATAACGACCCACTTCTCAGCACTGGGCATCGAATCCGCGATCTCCCTTGGGAAGGGAAAAGTTTTGCATGCGCTTACGGGATTCTTCTTGATGTCTGACCACGTAACCTATATAGTTTCCTTGAAGAATCCAGTCGTCCCAGGAGGATGCAGCCATGGCCAAGCTGGAAGAACTGGTCACTCCAATTGAACTCTTGGAAGTCATCAGAGGCGGAGCCCTGAAGAACCAGGTGATCAAGAAGTACAGAACCTCCGAACAAGAATTGGCCATGATGCTCCTGCCTCTGTACCGGTCCGGAGACCTGTCCAAGGAAGACTTCAACGACTTTTTCAAGGGGATAGCGCTCGCTCCGAAAGAAGCTCCGCCTGTTACAGCGCCACGGGTCCGTGAGGACGAACCGCCTTCACAGATACTGCGGTCGCTCTCAACGGGCGTATCCAAGACCACCGTAGCGGAAGCCACGCAGCCCGCTCCTCCTGCAGTCGAGGAAGTTCCAACCGCTGCGGCGCCTGCCCAGCCTGTCGCAGTCCAACCGGCCCGTGCCGAGCCGCAACTGGAGGAAGAGGCGGAACCCGAAGTGGAAGTTCTCGAGGCTGAGGAAGAAGACTTGCAGGTCGAAGCGGAAATCGTAGACGAGGCTGAATTTGACGAAGCCGCGCTGGAAGCGCTGGCGGAAGTGGAAGAACTCGTAACCGAAACCGGACCCGCTGCCGCCGCGGCCGCTGCCGGGACCACCGTCGAACAAGCGCTCGAATCCATTATTTCGAAACTAACCTCCATCGACAACCGGCTCGCCGCCATCGAGAAGAATCTCAAGGCACCTTAATCACCCTTACTTGTGATTTCGACGGCTCGCGCAGTTACAGCCCGCTTCGCTGCGTTCCTGCGGACGCGCGCTCCAGACGTACGTCGCTGCCTGCAGGAAAGCGGGCCGCGGGTCCGCCAGCTGACACCAGCGACGGCTGGCACCGCCGGCGTGCGATCTGCGGATAGGCGCCGTGTGCCTCAGGCCCACCCCCATGCCTCGGTGGGCGCTCCTGGGAGGTCTCCGGAGCGCAGCCAGGCTGTGCAGTCCGTAGCGGAGGAGACCTCCCAAGAAGCCCTTGGTAGGCTCCGCGAATATTACCGGTTGTAAAGCGAATTGGTATCTGGCCCCACCCGACCGGACGCCATTTGAGAGAATCGCTGCAAAGGGAGGCCAGGGAGTACCTCCTCTCCGAAAACCTACTGGATGTCGCCCTGAGGATTTCCCCATGGACAGGCGGGACGCTTTCCTCTATCCTCCCAGAAGATCACTAGGAAAGGAGCCCTCGATGACACGTGCAAGTTTGCCGAAACTGTTGACCCTCTCGGCTGTTTCTCTTCTGCTGACTATTTCCCTGGCCAGTCTCGGTTTCGGCCAGGAAGCAAAATTCGGTGTGCTCAACCTGGCCGAGGTCTCCAAGCACTCCAACCGAGTGAAGGCGATCGAACTGGAGGCGAGACAGATGCAACTTGAGGCGGAACAGAAGATGAAGCCTCTCAAGGACGAAATGACGGAGATTCAGCGCCGTTTGACCGAGGATAAGGACAAGCTCAAACCGGAAGAGAAGGCAAAGCTCGAGGCTGAGCTGAAAGCCAAATATGAGGCGTTCCAGTCCGAACAAGACACGCTGCGAACCAAGATAGGGTTCCGCCAGAAGTCTGTGCAGAATGCGATATTTTCTCAGTTGAAGGACGTCGTCAAGAAGGTTGCCAACGCGGAAGGCCTTAGCGTAGTATTTTACAGCCAGGCGTTTGCTCTGGCGGAAGGCGTTCCGGACATCTCGGAAAAAGTCGCCAAGGAATTGGACACCTTGCCGGCTCCGGAGTCCAAGAAAGACTAGTGGCTGAACTTCAATTGCCGCGACAGGCCCGATCGCAGCATGCTCGGGCCTTGCATACCCTGTCGGAATAGGCCGCGGATCGCCCAAGAAATGCCTTCAAAAGCTATCCGACTCCTCGATACCGGACACTTGTCGGCCGCGGCCAACATGGCCCTGGACCGGATCATCCTCGAAGAGGTGAGCGGCCTCGCCAGCCCCCCCACGTTGCGTTTTCTGCAATTCAGACCGGCGGCAGCGCTCGTCGGATACCACCAGGACGTCAGCCTCGAAGTCCGGAAGGATTACTGTGTACGGCACGGGATCGACATAAATCGCCGACACACGGGGGGTGGTACCGTACTGTTCCAGGAGTCGGCTCTGGGCTGGGAGGTCTTTGGCGTGCTGGGCCAAGCCCCGTTCCAGGGGGCGTACGAGTCGATTCTGACGAGAATCTGCAACATAGCGGCCGCGGGTCTCTCCCGCCTCGGCATTCCTGCTGCTTTCAGGCCTCGCAACGACATTGAAGTCCACGGGCGAAAGATCTCGGGCACCGGGGGCGTCTCGGTCTCCCGCGGGCTTATGTTTCAGGGGACCGTGCTCGTCCAGAATGAAGTCGAGCTCTTCCTGAAGGCCCTGCGCGTTCCGGTCGAGAAGCTGAAGAAGCGTGAAATCGAGTCCCTGATGGAACGTATTTGCTTCCTTTCCGACCTCGTGAACCCGCTGCCGCCAATCGAATTGGTGAAGGAGCATCTTGCCGCGGAGTTCGCTTCGCGGCTGGGTGTCGAGATGATCCCCGGCGATCTCACCTCACGCGAACAACAGCGTCTCAAGAAAGAAGTCGCTTTCTTCGAGAGCCCGGACTGGATCCTTGCTCGGTCACGGCCTCGCAGGGAGGGAGAGCCGGTCCGGTCCATCGCTCAGACTGAGGCCGGCACCCTCAGGATTCACTTGTGGGTAGCACCGGGTGGGAGAAGGGTTCGGCAAGCGCTGATCTCAGGGGACTTCTTCGCAATCCCGTCTCGGCTGGTCCATGACCTGGAGGCCGCATTGGTCGGCGTACCCGCGGAGGAGAAGCCCCTGCGCGATGCTGTGATGAGGTTCTTTCTGGCCAATGAAGGACGGTTGCTCGGGATCGAGCCCGCTCAGGTGGCGGAGGCAGTCGCTGCTGCGGCAGAGCGGCTCGACTTACTCGACAGGAGATTCTGCCCCGACGAGGTAAACGAGCTGTTCCTGCTCAACCTGGGCCCGCGGGACCTGGCCGACTATCGGCCGCGGTGGTTGCTGCTCCCCTATTGCTCGAAGAACCTCGACTGCACGTTCCGCAAGGTTCCGGGGTGTGACGAGTGCGGTTTATGTGAGATCGGCGAGTGCTTCGAGCTGGCGCGCGGCATGAACATGGTCCCGATCACGATCCAGAGTTTCGAGCATCTCATGGAGATCCTCTCCAACCGCTGTGCGCCCGAGCACGGGATGTATGTCGGTTCCTGTTGCGAGGCATTCTACGCAAAACACCAGATGGAAATGAAGCAAACGGGCGCACGGGGCATACTCGTGAATCTCGATTCCACGACGTGTTACGACTTGGGGAAAGGGAGCAGTGCGTACAAGGGAGACTTCGAGAACAAGACCTCTCTTAACCTCAAACTTATCGCCAAAACACTGACGTGTCTCCATGCCTACCATACAGCCGATTGACATCCTGGTCGTCGGGGCAGGCCCCGCTGGTTCCCGTGCCGCGGCAGCGGCTGCCCGGGAGGGAGCTGCAGCCCTGCTCGTCGATACAAAATCCAGAATCGGTGAACAGCCCCACTGCGGGGAGTACGTGCCGGCTCGCCTGTTTGCAGAAGCGAACCTCGACCGCAGCACGGCAATGCAGCCTGTGGATTACATGGAGACGCGGGTCGTGGGCTCCCGGCAGCCAAGCCTTGAGGTTCGGTCGGATTCGCCCGGCAATGATGGATGCAGCAAGCGCACCACCGAGCCGGACCCGACCGTCAAAGAAACCTTGACGGTCACCACATCTTCGTTCCCCGGATTCATTATCGATCGCGTGAGATTCGACCGCGATCTGGCGCGGGCTGCTGCTGCCCAAGGCGCGACTGTCCTCTGTTCCACCCGCCTGGTGCGTCGTGAGCATGATGCATGGATTTTGAAGAGCGGCAAGGACGAGATGACGGTAACCCCTCGATTCGT
Organism: Desulfomonile tiedjei; assembly: GCA_016218715.1. Taxonomy (GTDB): domain Bacteria; phylum Desulfobacterota; class Desulfomonilia; order Desulfomonilales; family Desulfomonilaceae; genus JACRDG01. The sequence continues at coordinate 289,668 of JACRDG010000048.1, forward strand.
CATAGCAGCAGACGGTGCCGCGTCTACGGTTGCCGCGCTACTGGGACTCGCTCCGCCGGATTACCTCAGGGGTGTCCAGGCTGAGGTCCCGCTCACGCGACCCCTGAAGGGTACGCTCATCTTCCTCGACCGGGACTTTGTTGGCGGCTACGGATGGCTCTTTCCCAAGGGAGCAACCGCAAATGTCGGCCTCGGTGTCGCGGTCGCCCACGACGCGCACCCCGGGGCCTTGCTGGAAGAACTGCTCGGCCGCCTGTTGCAAGAGGGGCTGATCAGTCCCGGAAAGCTGGCGCGCTCGAGCGGTCTGATCCCCGTTTCCGGGATGCGCCCGGAGTTGACCCGTGGAAACGTCATTTTGTGCGGTGATGCCGCGGGGTTGACGCATCCCATAACCGGAGCGGGAATTCCGCAGGCCATCTTTTCGGGGGATCTCGCGGGTCGATATGCGGTCGAGGCACTCAGGAAGGGGAATCAACAGCCTCTTGATGAATACGGGGAGGAGGTCAGAAGCTGGTACGGCGGCGTAATCGGGCACGCTGCTGCGAAGAGGGGCGTCATGATGCAGCTCTGGCGTCACGAGGACTTCCCACGCGTGTGCGAAGAAACCTGGATTGGATTCAAAGGGTACAAGAGCCGCGTTTCAGGCGGAAAGCGCCGCAGTCGCGGCTGACACCCTAGAGCAGGGATTGGTTCTCGGCGGTCGCTGTGACATGCCACGGGAATCCCAGGGCGGGGACCCGCCAAAAGCAAACTGGAAATCTACCCATACCGGGTGCCGTAGACCAAATCGAAGACGATAGGACTCCTGGTAATTGGTATGCCGGAAGCAAACGTTCCCCTACTTCTTTCGGCGCCGCGTCAATTTGTGCAGTGTGGCCCCGGAAGTATCCCATTCTCCCGAGATTGACGGATCGACCCCTTCTTGAGCCATGCGTGCCATCTCCCCGACGTTGAGCATTTCGGTGTCGTCACCGGAGACATCGATTTCGTCCTCCGCCATGACGGCACCGCAGCTCGGGCAAATCAGCTCGCCCGATTCCGCGTCGAATTCCGACTTCTCGAGCAACGCGCCGCAAGAACATCGATCTTTCTGTGTGTCGTTTTCCTTCTCGTCTGATGATCCCATCTGAGTGTCCCCGTTATCTCCGCGATCCCCACGACATGAGAACCTCTGCAGCCTTCTTCACCCAAGGATCTGCCTGGATCTGCTTCGCTTCTCCACCCGGGAGCGAGTTCACCTGTCGGTCGGGCGGGTCGGCCAAGGGCATCTCAGGTTCAAGTCCCCTTCCTTCTATATCACGACCTTCGGCTGTGTAGTAGTGGGCCGTCGTGAGGCGAAGCGCGGTCCCTCCCGGTACCGGATACACCCCCTGTACCGAGGCCTTTCCAAAGCTCGGCTCCCCCATAACAACGACCCCCAGTTTGCCCTGCAAGGCTCCGGCCAAGATTTCCGCGCCACTGGCGGTGCCGCGGTTGATGAGCACCACGATCGGAACCCGGGCGAGCACAGCGCCCGGTTGCGCGGTAAATTCCCGACTCATTTGCCCGTTGCGGCCGCGGAGTGAGGTTATCGCGCCGCATGAGAGAAACAGGTCGGCAACCTGTATCGCCTGTTCGAGGAGCCCGCCGGGATTGTCCCGCAGATCCAGAATGAGACCGTTGAAATGCCCGCCGCCTTCCTTGAGCAAGAGGACAAGCGCCTTTTCCACTTCGGGAGCTGTCGTCGCCTGGAAGTTCACGATTCTCAGGTATCCTATGCCGTCATCGAGGAACGCGTGCCGCACGGGTGGGATGACCACCGTTTCTCTCCGGAGCCGAACGCGTCTGACGTCACCGGATTTCCCGTCCCTCACGGTCGCGGTCATGGTCGATCCAACCGGCCCCCGCACCTTGCGCAGCACCTCCAGAAGCGGAAGACCATGTACCGGTACCCCGTCTATCTCGAGCATCACGTCCCCTGCCTTGATACCCGCACGGTACGCCGTCGACCCGTCGAGCGGCGAGACGACGATGTAGTCGCCACCCTTCCGCGAGACCATGATCCCTACTCCCCCAAACTTCCCGGAGGTGGTGATAGCCATTTCCTTGACCATCGCATCGTCCATGAACGAGGAATTAGGGTCAAGCTCCCCGAGAATCAATTGCAACGTCAGGCGGAAGAGTTCATCTCGATCAAAGTGACAGCGTGCGGCAATGGCCTGGAGCGTGCCGAAAAAACAGGTCTCGGGACGTCCCGTACAATCCGCTGTGCTCGGGATCTCCTCCACGCAATGGGGTGGCAGAACCATGGTGAGTAACTCCAGCGGATTCTTGTAGATCGATTCATCGGAGAGTTGCGTGACATAGTTGTCCTTGATCAGGCGAATCACTTCTTGGAACGCCGCCACATCGAAAGTGCTGCGTGTCGCGCGGGCCCCACCCTGGTCTCGTGCAGACCTGGCAAAGAACTGCGCGACGCCTTCTCGCGCACCTGCATCGGAAGTAAGAATGAGCGCCAGAACGGCCACCCAAGCCATGACAATCGCCCGGGGCCTCAACAATTAACCGCCTTTCTGAGAGCGGAGCCGCGCGGTGCTCCGTCGCGTTACGTACCGCCGTGCAAGCGCTCGGTTACGGGAGAGTTGCCGCATCATGCCCACCGGAGCTTTGCCCGCGGTGAGGTGCCATGACCGCCATTGCCTCGCCACCGGAAAGAACGGAAATGCATGGTCAAGCGCCGGCCATTCGGCCAAGGCCAGGCGCGGTCGATCGGTCAGCTCACACGAATCCGGTGACTCAATCATGGCACGGGAATTCGCGGTTAGCAAGTCTTGCGGGTTTGCAGCGTGTCATACCGGTGCTCGGTCTGAAGCGGCAGTACGAAATGACCGCTGGGAAAAAACAAAATGGGCCGCCCTTACCGGACAGCCCAACGATGCAGGGATGGCGGACAACCGACTTTTTGATCGGTTGTCCGCATGTCACTGCTGGAATTGCAATTCACCAAACCGTCTATAAGCTATCAGACCGCATCTTCCGTCGCACCGCAAAGTCTCCAATCGCATATCGCACAAGCGCTCAAGAGCAGTGCGTCCCTGATAGCGGCATGAGATTGTCTCCGGGGAGTAAAACCGAAAAACGATGCGATGCCGGGAGCGGCCGGTCTACCTTGATTGCTACTTCTTCACCGCATCTCTCAAGGCCTTGGCGGCACTGAACTTGGGAGCCCTTGAAGCAGGAATGTCTATCGGTTTGCCGGTTCGCGGGTTTACCCCTTTCCGTGCCTTCCTCTGGACCACCCCAAAACTCCCTAAATCGGTCACGCGTATCTTTTCACCGCCTCTGAGAGCGTCCTGAATCGCTGCTACCAGCGAATCCACCGCGATCCCAGCGGCTTTCTTCGATATCCCCGCCTCTTCGGAGACCAAGGCCACCAGATCCGCTTTGGTCATGATAATCCTCCTTTCACCAACGCCAATACATGAGAAATGAACATGGTCAATCCCCCGGGCCGTTTATACAGGACGATCCCAGCGCCTGTCAAGAAATATCCCCCGCAGATTCGCTCTGTGGACCAAGCCTTCCGTTGGGTCAGGCAGTGCCGCCCCGTCCCGCCCGGTTAGGGTGCCCCGTCGTTCCGAAATAGCCTTGGTGGTTTGACTGGGCCTCAAGATCGATTTATGATTTGATCATAGGGAGTGGCCTATGGAATCGATGCCGATTCTTCACGCGAATCAGATGTTCACCATCCTCTTCGATGAGGATTTCACCTTTGCTGAAGTCCGTGCGATCCTGGACAGGCTTCTGGATCAAAACGCGTTCGACGGCGAGGTACAACAGCATCAGATCGAGTATTATATCGACCTCGATCACTCGTCGTTTCACGTGTGGGTGCGGGAAATGGACGTGTACATCCACAGGCGATGACCGACAGGCCGGCCACCCACGTGACTCTAAGGCGCCCCTAGCCCTTGGCAGCCAAATCAGCCAACCGGGCTCGCACAAACGGAGCGTCCGGGGCTTCAGGGAACATCTTGAGGTATTGCTTGTACGCTTGTGCAGCCTCCTTGCTCTTTCCCGTCATCTCATAGATACGCGCTATGGTAATAGAGGCTTCCCGCCGGTAAGGCGAGTTCGTGTCTTCGGAGAGCTGTTGGAAGAGGCCGGCAGCGGCCTCATATTCCTTCAGCGCCAGGCGTGTCGACGCAATGTGGTAGAGAATCAGCGGACCCAAGCCACTCTTTACCAGCCCCGTCGCCTGAGCGCGCTGATACTGTTCCAGCGCCCCCTTGAAATCACCCTTCCGATAGAGAACGTGACCGGTATACAGGAGGGCCATCTCTCCGGCAGGAAACGAGCCGTAGTCCGCCGCCACGGTTTGAAACTGCTTGAGCACCGTGTCGAACTCTTCCGGAGCAACCTGCTCTCCGCTACCGAGCACGTTGTGGTACTCCCGCATCGCCTGTTCAAAGACGAGGAGGCTCCGGGCTTCCTGGTGCTTCCGCATCGTCAGGAAACCGATTACCGCCACCAGCGCAATAACAAAGACCACGCACCCCGCGATGAAGGGCTTGGGATTGGTCCGGACGTATTGAACGACCATGCCGGAGGTGGTGAGGAATTCGTCAGGTTCTTTGAGAAGCTCTTTTCGCGTGATTCTTCTTTCGGCCACTGTGTTGCCTCGCTGTGTTGTCGGAGAGCATTGGGTCGTATCCCATCTGAAGTTAAACCTACTATTTAACTGATAAGGGGACCCAAGTCAATTCAATCCTGCCCGGATGACGCACGTACCTCTTCCTTGAGCGGAATCCATGTGGTACCTTCCTGTAACGGACCCCCCCGGGCCGCTCGAATCGCTCGGGGCTGACTCTCCAGAAGTGCGCTTCATGCAGCCAAGAGAAAGCGTCGACTTTCGTGCCGCATTGCAGGAAGCGCTCTTTCCGTAGTACAGGGTATCCGGATTCCTATGGCAGGCTATTCGTTGACTCCATCAGTTCCCACGTCCTTGAATCAAGGTATCGATTTTCTGGCTCATTCCACGGCCGCGGGAGGCGTGTACGGCCTTTGTGGGTCGGCGGCCGCGTTCGTCACCGCGGCCGCGGTGAAGGGGGGCGCACGGACACTAGTGGTCGTGCTGACCGACGGGGATGCTGCGTCACAGATGGCCACGGACGTACGGTTCTTTTTAGGGGAGACCGAGGCGGAACGTCGCCCCCTGTTAGAGCGGGTGATCGCCTATCCGTCATCAGACATGCTTCCATTCTCCTTTGGCGGATTTGAGGCGGATGTGGGGGCGGGGCGCATGACCGCTCTGTTCCGGCTGACGCAAGGGAAGACTCCTCGGGTAGTTACTGTGAGCCTGGACGCCCTGATACGTCGCGTCGTGCCTCGATCGGTTTTCCATCGCGCGAGCTTTACCCTCGCGGTCGGCAAGGAATTAGACCGGGAGGATCTTCTCCAGCGCCTTGTGGCCGCGGGGTACTCCCGGTCGCCGCTGGTCGAGGATTCCGGGGAGTTCTCGGTGCGGGGGTTCATCATCGACGTCTATCCCCCGCTGTACCCGTACCCGGTACGAATCGAACAGATGGGAGACCGCATCGAATCCATTCGTTTTTTCGATCCCGCCAACCAAAGATCCCGCGAGGACGTCCCAGAAATCGAGATCGGCCCGATCCATATGATGATCCCCGACGAGGCAGCGAAGGAACAGGGTATACGGAGGATCCTTCAGGCCTGTGAAGACATCGGGGTGGAAAAGCGCGTACGACAGAACCTTGTGGATGACCTGCGGCACGGCGTCCGTTTCCCCGGAGCCGAGAATTACCTCCCGTATTTTTTCACCGACTCCGAGACCTTGTTCGACTATCTGCCGCCGGATACGACCCTGATACTGCCCGACCGCGATACGTTGGCTCATGTGTTCCAGGATCTGGAAGAAGAGGTATGGCACGGGCACCAATCCGCAATGGAAGAGGGCCTTCCTGTCCCCCCTGCAGAACAGCTCTACCTCTCCAAACACGACCTCGTGCGAAAGGCCGAACCCTTTCGGCAGGTAATCCTGTCCCGCCTCGAGGTAGAAGAGCCGAATCGGGTCACGATTCGGATCGGGTGTGAGTCCAACGAAGACATCAGGCAGGATCTGCTGAAATCGAAGGGATACGATGTCGGCATGGGAGCGCTCGTGGCGCGGCTCGCCGCGTGGAGGGACGAGGGTGAGGAGGTTTTCCTCGTCAGTCATACCCAAGGTCAGGCGCATCGACTGATGAAGTTGCTGGAACCGTATTCGCTCCACCTTGATTTTCGGGGAGAAGGTTTCGAGCCCTCGAACCTCGGGATGAAACCCACTCCCGGTCTCCGGGTGCACGTGGGACCGCTCTCCTCGGGGTTCCGCATGCCCCATGCCGGGACGATATTCATCACCGAGGAAGAGATCTTCGGTTCCCGGGTGAGGACGCGGCCGCACAGACACGCTCGGGGAACCTTCATCTCATCGCTTACGGATCTGGGAGAAGGGGAGGCTGTCGTCCACGGGGATTACGGGATAGGCATCTTCCGTGGGCTCGCCCGAAAGGAGTTCGACGGCATCACCGGCGAAGTCATGGTGATCGAGTACGCGGGAGGAGATCTGCTGTACCATCCCCTCGATCGCCTTCACGTGATCCAGAAGTACGTTGCCGGTTCCGAAGAACCACCGAGAATAGATCGGTTGGGCGGGAAAGGGTGGATCAAGACCAAAGCTAAGGTCAAGAGATCCATTCGAGAAATGGCCGCGGAACTTTTGAGTATCTACGCAAAGCGCCAGGTTGCCAGGCGTGAGCCGTACTCCCCTGCGGACGAATCCTTCGCGGCGTTCGAGGCCGCGTTCGAGTTTGAGGAGACGCCGGATCAGGCCAAGGCCATTCAGGATGTCATGGAAGCCATGGATACCGATAGGCCCATGGACCGCCTGGTCTGCGGCGACGTCGGGTACGGCAAAACCGAAGTAGCCCTGAGAGCGGCATTCCGCGCGATGATGGACGGCAAGCAGGTCGCGGTCCTTGTTCCCACCACGGTACTCGCCCAGCAGCATTACGATACCTTCACCCGGCGATTCCGCGGCTATCCGTTTCATGTGGACATGCTCTCGCGTTTTCGGAGTTCGATCGAACAGAAAGAGGTCCTCCACAAGCTGACGGAAGGGAAACTCGACCTGGTTATCGGCACTCACAAGCTTCTTCAAAAAAGTGTGGCCTTTCGGGATCTCGGACTGCTCGTAATCGACGAAGAGCAGCGATTCGGAGTCGCACACAAAGAGCGAATCAAAAAATACAAGGCAGAAGTGGACGCGCTGACCCTCACTGCGACCCCTATTCCCCGGACGTTGAACCTGGCGCTCAGCGGTATCAGGGACTTGTCGGTCATCGAGACGCCTCCGGCGAATCGGCAGTCGATCCGGACGCATGTTGTAAGGCAGTCTGACGAAGTCACCAGAGAAGCGCTGGTCAGGGAGATCAACAGAGGGGGCCAGGCCTTCTACATCCACAACCGGGTCCAGAGCATCTACCGGCGAGCGGCAGCATTGCAGAAACTCGTTCCGGAGGCGCGCTTCGGCGTCGCGCACGGCCAGATGGGCGACACTCAGCTCGAAGGCGTCATGACCGATTTCGTCACCGGTAAGATCAACGTGCTCGTGTGCACTAACATTGTCGAGTCGGGGCTCGACATCCCGCGCGCCAATACCATCATTATCGAACGGGCCGACACCTTCGGCCTGGCGGATCTGTATCAGCTCCGCGGACGCGTGGGGCGTTCGCACGTGCGCGCGTACGCGTACCTGCTCACCCCGCCGGAGACCATGATCACCCCCGACGCGATCAAGCGTCTGGCGGTGGTGCAGGAGTATTCCGATCTAGGGCAGGGATTCAGGATAGCTATGAGGGACATGGAGATACGAGGAGCGGGCAATCTCCTCGGTACCTCGCAGTCCGGGCATGTCGCACAGGTCGGGTACGAGATGTACCTGGACCTCCTGGAGGAGGCCGTCCGGGAGATCAAAGGCGAGGAGCCTCAGGCAAGGATCGACCCGGAAGTGCACCTCCGGATCGAAGCCCTCATACCCGAAGAATATGTCCCGGATTCCCACCAGCGCATGAATCTGTACAAGCGTCTCTCCCGTGCAGCCGACACGGCTGAGCTGGACGAGGTGGAAGAAGAGATTATCGACCTCTACGGCAAGACCCCGAGCCAGGTGTCGTTCCTGCTGGCTGTCATGAGGATCAGGATCGAGCTGAAGAACCTCCGCATCCTGAGGCTGGATTACACCGGTCGGGAACTGGTTTTCGGTTTCGACGCGGAGACCCCTGTCAGCCCCGAAGCCCTGATCTTCTGGGCACAAAAGAACAAGATGGTCCGCTTGGTACCTGGGGACAAGCTCGCATACTGCATCGGAGAGGTTGACCCTGAAACGAGGATACGGGAATGCTTTGCAATTATAGGAAATTTGAGTAAACTCATTCGACCGCGAGAGGCTGGCGCTCTGCCTGCAATTCAATCCGGCTGACACGGGCATTGAGAAGCTTGACGAGTACAGAGGTTGCCTGAATAATGTTCTATTGAATGGCCGACGGCCTTGGGAACGGCCAAAGAGTTTGACAACTCTTATGAAGCCGGCTAACAGGCTCGACGGAGCCTGGGCGCGGCTGCCGGTGCAAGAGCCCGTTCGTGAAACGATGCCTCTGGGACGGCAGGCAGGTGAAACCTCCGTGGCAAGAGCCGCGAATCAAGGAAAGGGAATGGCTCGATACAAGACTGTCTCCATCGTTGTTGTTCTGTTCGTACTTTTCCAAGTGCGAGCCGCATCTGGCGAGGAGGTTTACACGGATCGAATCGCGGCTGTGGTCAACGGCGACGTCATCTTGGAGTCCGAGGTAAAGAAGAACGCACAGCCCTTTATCAGGAAATTCATGAGCCTGCCCCTCGGCATCGTGCCTCCCGGGAAGACGCCCACCGAAAAAGAGGTCCTCGACGAGCTGGTAGTCATCCGCCTCCTGGAACAGGAGGCCGCCAAGCGAGGCATGATTCCCAACGAAGAGGGAGTAGATCGGGCGATCGACGATCTCAAGCGCCGAAACAAGCTTAGCCACGACCAGTTCATAGTCTTTCTCCTCCAGAACGGACTCAACTATGCGGACTACCGCGAGTTGTACAAGAGGCAGATGGTCCTATCCGGCCTCATCGGGAATGAGATGAACCGACGGGGAGCCATAGGAGAGAAAGAGGCGCAGCAGTACTTCAAGGAGAACCGAGGTAAAATAGAAGACAAGTACCAGGCACTATTAGGCAAGCTCCATCCGGAGCCCCAGGCGCAGGACGCAAAGCCGCAGATCCCGACCCATGCCGAGGTCTACCAGGGGGGCGAACTGAGACTCCAGCAAATTGTTCTCAAGGCCGCAAATAATAATCCGAAAGAAAAAGAAAAGATGGTGGCCGCCGCGAAGAAAATTTATGAGGAAGTCAGCAAAGGTGGCGACTTCACGCAGCTTGCCAAGAAATACTCAAAGGACTCGTCAGCGTCCAAGGGTGGTGACCTCGGGTACGTGAAATACAAGGATCTTCAACCACAGATGCAGAAAGTCGTCGAGCACCTGAAGGTCGGGGCCCTGTCCCCGCCACTAGGTGGCAAGGATTCCATCCTGATCCTCTACCTGGCAGATGCGAAGAACCGGCAAGTGAAGAAGGTCCCGATTCCGGAAAAAGAGCGCAAGCAACTGGAAAAAAGGCTCGAAGAAGCCCGCAAGAAACAGCTCGATCGCCAGAGCACTGGACGGGAAAACCCCAACAACCCCGGTAAGGACACGCAGGCCAAGAAAGGTGAAACGGAACCGGGATCCGCAACCAAGGAGGCCCAGGATCTGGGGATTCTGAGCCTGGAAGAGCTGAAAGAGTACAAGCAAGTGCAGGATAAAGTCATGTCGATCGTCAAAACCACGACGATCGACGAACGCATGAAAGACTGGACCACGGCTCTCAAGAAGGACGCCATAATCGAAGTCAGGATGTAGGACAGTGGGATCCACCCGCGCTTGCCCGAGGTAAATTCCGGACATTCCGGTGACGAGCGACTGAGACAGTGCGCGATCCAGACAGCGCGCTTCGTCTGAAACGGGGGCCCGAGGATTTGCCCTCGGCGGAAACGAATGATGTCCTGTGACGCGGCTGTGGCAGGTCCCCGCGTTCATTCACAAGGCCCCGTGGTTTGTCGCCGGAACGCATCTCATACGTGCTACGATTACTGGAAAGCATTGCGTTACGCAACAGCCTCCTAGTGTCGTGTCCCTCAAGTAGCTTGAATAACTGGGTGGTCTCTGCGATGGCTCAGCCGGGAAGCCATTCTGAAAGGTATCTGCGGGACACCACACTAGTTCCGTCTCGTGACGAGCATTCTGCCGTGGAAAGCCTCTTATGCTCTTCGACTTCCTAGCTTCCAAGGTTTCCAAAGACTTGGCCATCGATCTGGGCACGGCCAATACCCTGATCTATGCCGCGGGGAAGGGGATCGTCCTCAACGAGCCCTCGGTGGTAGCCGTCCGAAGAAAGGACCGGCGGACCTCCGAGTTGTGGATAGGCGAAGAGGCCAAACGCATGATCGGGCGGGTTCCGGGATCTATCGAGGTCTTCCGCCCGCTCCGCGAAGGGGTCATCGCCAACTTCGAGATGGCCAGCCTGATGATCAAGTTCTTCATACAGAAGGTGCACAAGCGAAAGACGTTCGTCCGGCCGAGGGTCATCATCAGCGTCCCCTCGGGGGTTACTCCGGTGGAGCGGCGTGCGGTGCGAGACGCGACGCTCAGCGCGGGAGCGACGGAAGTCTTCCTCGTCGAGGAAGCGATGGCCGCAGCCATGGGAGCAGGCCTTCCCGTGACCGAACCCACCAGCAACATGATCGTGGACATTGGAGGCGGCACCACCGAGGTTGCCATTATCTCCTTGACCGGCGTGGTGTACAGCAGCTCTACCAAAATCGCCGGGGACAAGCTGGACATGGACATCCTGGACTTCATCCGCAAGAATTTCAGCATCCTCATCGGGCCTGCGACCGCGGAACAGATCAAGATCATGGTGGGGAGAGCTTACATGGACGACGACGTGGATGAGATCGACGTAAAGGGTCGGGACCTTATGGACGGAATACCCAAGACCATAACGGTCAATTCCAATGATATCACGCACGCAATCATGGATTCAGTCAATTCCATTGTGGACAGCGTGAAGCTGGCCCTGGAACAGTGTCCGCCCGAACTGGCCGCAGACATCATCGATACCGGGATCGTCCTGACCGGCGGTGGCGCGCAGCTCAAACACCTGGACGTACGCATACGCCGCGAAATAGGCGTCCCCGTTCTCGTCACCGACGATCCCATGACGACCGTGGCACGCGGCGCGGGACTGATGCTCGAAGACATAGAGCTGCTCAGGGAAATCACCAACACCTGACCACAGGATGTTGTCCGAGAGGTAACTCCTTCCCCCTATCACCTCGCAAAGCGAGAGGGCAGAGTCAGGGTGGGCCGTTACTGGCGGATGAGCGCACGAGCTATGATGAGGCCGTCCTGGTGTTCGACACGCGCGTCGATCTTATCGAGCGATTCCTGACCGATGTGAGCGGCAGCCTCATTGCGGAATCGAAGAGCGACGCGACCGGTTGCGGCGACGCGGGAAACCTCTATGTCTCGCAGATCGAAGCGCAGGCCGGTACCGAGTGCCTTGAGCACGGCTTCCTTCAGGCCCCACATGCCGGTCAAGGTGACCCATCGCGTGTCGTCTTCACCCGCAGCACGGATCTCTTCCTCGGTAAAATAGTCTTCGACCCAGGCTGAACTCCGGTTTTCTATCTTCTCCACGTCTACGCCCAGTCCCGGAAAAACCCCGGGAGCCGACGCGACCGCGAGGGCCAGGCCGTTGGAATGCGAGAGAGAAACGTCGCACACACGGGCCCCCGGCTTCCGGCTCAGTTCCGCCATTGGCTTTCCCAGATCATCCTGAACTATCCGGATATCGCTGGCAGCGGGGGCGCTTCCGTCCTTTCCCTGAAGAAAGTGTTGTACCGTGCGCTTCAGCGCAACCCTGCCCGCGAGCCACTCATCGGCCCGCTTTCGGGTCGCCTTGGCCGCGTGCTCTTCAGCCTCATCTTTGCTGAGGTAGTCCGCAAGGAACGTCCCCCCCGATCGCTTGGTTTGGCCGACGATGTCTGCTACCTGAACCATCTCCTCAAAGACGCGCCCTGAAAAAGCGCTTTCGGCTCGCAGCTCAACCATCTCGACCCCTTCGAGAGAGAGCACGGTCCGGCCGTCAGCGTCTCTGACCGCGGCATCGAATCGCATGACTCGTCTCGCCTCCGGCCCCGTGAGGGCACGTTCCCCGACCACAAGGAGCTGTCCGTCGTGGGGAACGGCATTTGCGTCCAGCACCGTTACCCTGTCGACGCCGGTGGGGAGAGCCATGATCCCGCGGGCTTGAACGCCGAAAGCCGCGCCGGCCTGGAAGACCGCTTCCACCGCAGCGGGCACGTGATCGGTAAACATCTCGGGCCTCTCGGTCGTATCCCGATAGTGGAATCGCACTCCCTTCCCCTCAGCCTCAATCCTGCAGTCGGGGAGGAGTTTGAATGCCGGTCCGTGGAAAAAGAGCGCGTAAATCTCTTCGTCAGCCACCCAAACCGACCTGCTCCATGCTCCAAAGTCAGCGTCCGGCCTTGAATCACCGAGGGACAGCGTGACACGGCATTCATGATGGAGCCGCGGCGCCCCGACGATGCGACCTTCCTTGTCTCTGAACCATGACACGATACGGCAGTAATAGGTCGGCGGTTCGTCCGATGCTCCTTGCACGTTGAAAGCCTCGACTTCTACCTCGAACGGTTCATCCTTAAACACCTTCAAAGGGCTCCTGAATCGGATCTCCTCGAAACTTGCCTGTTGCGCATCCCGATTCAATAGCGTTGCCGCGGCACGCATGACTTCCATGCCGCCGACTCCGGGGAAGACCGCCGCGCGATCGATCCGATGATCGTTCAGCACCGGACGAAATGGATCGAGCTGAACCCTGACCCGCACGTAGTGACCGGGGAGGATTGAGATCACCTCACTCTCTTGCCCGGCAAAGGTGACTCCTTGCTCCATCGGCACACCCGGGAGATGAAACGCGTCATCAGCGAAGGGACCGACTCTCCCCGCTGCCAGCACTTCACTTGATGACCACGGCCGATCCAATTCGAGCAAGAACAGCTCTGTCCCTTTCTTGGGAGAGACGAAGTCGATTCCTGCGGCTTCGAGGGTCTGCTGGACGCTCCCTCGGGTGGCCATCCCGATCTCCGCCCACGGAGCCCAGTCCATGATGGAAGCCCTGATTTCGCCTCCGCTCCCGACTCGACGTAGAAGATGGGCCAGCCCATCGTTTGCCGAGGAGTAATCGACCTGGGCCATGTTGCCGAATCGCCCGGACACACTGCCGAAACCGACCACGCGGCGAGGGGTCATGCCGTGGCGCTCCATGGAACTCAGGAGGTTCCGCATGCCCATAACCTTGACTGAGATCACCGCCTGCATCTGCTCGAGCGTCTTGCTGCGCAGGGCCCGGCTCACATCGATCCCCGCGGCATGAATCACCAGGTCGATGCGACCGCAGGTTTCCGCGACCTCCTGGATCACGCGATCCACGGCTTGGTCGTCGCGGATGTCCAGCCCGCGGTACATCACTTCCGAGCCCGTTGCCTTGAAGGCTCGCAGATTCCGGTAAACCTCCGCTTCTCCCTGGAGGCGGCCGAGTTCCTTCTCGACCATCATCGGGGTCGGAGGCTTGCCATCGCGCTTCAACCGTTCGATGATTCGCTTCTTCTCTTCATTCCATTGCTCCCGGGTGAAGCTGCTGAGCTGCTCGGCTCGGCCGGAGAGAGACGTGCGCCCGAGAATGACGAGCGTGAGCGGCTGCCTCTCCGCCAGGGCCCGGACACATTCGGCCGTAATGCCGCGTGCGCCTCCGCTGATCAGTACCACGTCGCCGGACGCCAAGCAGGGTTGGGACTCGGTGTCAAGCAGAGGAACGAACCGAACCGCCCGCAGGCCACCGTTTGCGCCGACCGCGGTCTCCAGCGGGAAGGCTTCAGTGATGCTGCGACCGATCACCGCAGCCACTTCCTCGGTCCGCAAACTGGGGTGGACATCGAGAACGCAAGTCCGGCTCTCGGGATACTCGCGGCCGAAGCCCTTGGTCGCGCCTGCCACGCAACCGCTGATGTACCCGTCAACCGAGGGGTTTTCAAAACCGTACGCGCCGTCCTCCGAGACCACGGTGACGAGGAACGAGGGCCCGTGGCCGAACATCGCTGCGCACGAGAGATAGAGTTCCAGCGTCCGGTCGAGCGCGGAGCCACTGTCCTCCAACGGCACGAGGTTGACGATTCCCACCCGCTTTTCTCGCAGTTCTTCGGGCAAGATACCTTCTGAAATAAGGCGGACCGATGGACTTCCGATCTGTCGCATAACCTCCGCAACCGCATCGGCGAAGTCTGCCGGCCCGCCAACAATCACCGTCTCGTCAGCTTGGGGTGGAGCGATCTTTTCGATCAAAGCCAGCTCGACGAGCCGCGCGTCAAAGAGATGCGCGTCAGCCTCGGCGTCCCCGGCTGAATCAGACGGTTTGTCCTGGGATTCCACGTGAGCCTCGGGAGGCGCGCTGTCTCGCCGACGCTCGATGACGAATTGGATGATGTGGTCGATGGTGGGGAAATCCGCGATCTTGAGCCCTTCGATACGGGGAATATCAAAGATTTCCCTTACTTCCGCGATGAACTCCGCCTGTTTGACCGTGTCGATGCCGAGATCCGCTTCCAGATCGAGGCCGGTGTCCAGCATGTCCGCGGGATATCCGGTCTTTTCTGAAAGGAGCGCCAGGATCTTCTCCCGGACCTGCATCTGGTCGCCGGCCGCCGGTTGGGACGGTGCTGCGCCCGCTTCGGAGTCCGGTTGATTGGTGGTGCTCTTGCCCACGTGCTGAAGCACAAAGTTGATGATGTGCTCGATGGTGGGGAAGTCCGCGATCTTCAGCCCCTCGATGCGCGGAATGCCGTATGCCTCTCGTACTTCAGAGATGAACTCGGCCTGTTTCACGGTGTCGATTCCCAGGTCAGCTTCGAGGTCGAGCCCCGTGTCGAGCATCTCTGCCGGGTAACCGGTCTTTTCCCCGAGGAGCGCCAGGATCTTTTCTCGGACTTCATTTGCAGTCGCGCTTCCCCCCGAGGCCGACATCTCAACAGAGATTGCAGCCAGAGCCACCGTACTTTCCGGGGCAGAAGGAGCCACCGTAACCTTGGCCGGCTCTACTCCTTGCCTTGCCGACCTCTCCGCCACCCGGAGGGTCCGCTGCTCCACCGAGATGACCGGATCGTGGTAACCGGTGATCTCCTGCAGCCATTTTCGGTGGGTGTGGAGGTCGACAATGCGGTTCTCTTCGTGGGAGAGCCCCTTGTACAGTGCCATCACGACCTGAGAGCCGAATCCCGCGGCGAGTCTGAGCGCATAATTCGCCTTACAGACCCCGCCCTTGCTCAGATTCATGTCGGCAAATTCAGGATCGGGCTGCCGCAGGTTCGCAATCGGTGGAAGCATCTGCTTCTGGAGGCAGCGCAGCGCGACCACGTCTTCCACCCCCACGCCCATGGTGTGGCCGGTGAGTCCCTTGGTATTGGCAATGGGGATCGCACGTGCGTTGTCGCCGAATGTGTCCCTCAACGCCCGGATCTCGGCCGCGGAACTCCCGCCTCGCTTTGGCGAATAGGTTTCGTGGGACATGAAGAACACGTCCTGGGCCAGATCGGCCCGCGTGAGGCCGGTCTGCTCTTCCCAGCGGGCGATCATGAGGTTCATGACCGACGAAATGTGGTCTACGTCCAGCCGGGTCCCGTGGTATGCGCTGTTGGCCACCGCGGCGGCCTCTATGCTCGCGATGGGCTCGACCCCCCGGCCTTGCACCGTATCCAGGCTTTCCACGACGACTCCGGCTGCCGCGGAGCCCAGGATCAGGCCGTGGCGACGATCGTCAAAGGGGAGCGCTGCCTCGCTGACGTTTCCGGTCGTCGTGGCTGCGCCCATGGCCAGGAAACCTGACCCGATCCACGGAAAGAGCGTCTTGCCCGCGACATCGTCCGCGGCGACCAGGATCACCCGCTTGGCCCGGCCGGTGCGTATCCAGTCGCGAGCCATGACCATGGCCTGAGTCGTCCCCGCGCACGCGGCATCCAGATGGGTGTTTGGACCCTGGGCCTTGATCAGTTGAGCGAGTTGGCCATGAGCCATACTCATCACCTTGAGGAGAAAATCCCGGTTGAAGCTGTACAGGTCCTCGGATTCCCCTGGATTGAGGTTGCCGAACTCCCGGCTAAACCAGGTGGTGAGCCGCTCCCGTTCTCGGTCATCGGTGATCCTGGAGACAAGACCGGTGTAGAACTCGATGAGCCGCTTCTTCGCGCCTGCGCCGTATCGGGCCGCGGTTTCGCGGGTGACCTCGTCCACCAGTGAGGCCATGCCCGGGAACGCGGACGCGAAGATGATCCCGGTCTCTTGCCTCAGGCTGGGCGGCAAAGCCCATCCGTCCGGCAACTCCGTTCCCGTGCTGGTCTTCCGGGTCATCTGCACCAGCGGTATTCCGGCATCTCTGAGGGCCTCGATCCCCGCGGCGACCGCCAGCCGGCTCGTCACATCCATGGCCCGGACGATCCGGTCATCAAGGCCGTACTCCGTGATGACCTCCTCCTCGGAGAAGAATCCGGCGAGCTTTAGGACACCCGAAATGTCGTCCACCACCTTCAGCTCGGCTTCGCCTGACGGTCCTTTGACGAGGCGTTCGACATTCTTCTCCAGCATGTCGCTCTGGGTCCCCTCGCCGACCTTCTTGATGAAGTTGCGGCCCAGCACCAGGTCGTCGAGCGTTTCTCGATCGAAGGGGAAGCGGACGTCGCTGGGAAGTCCTGCAGCCAAACCGCTCACCACCACCGGTCTGAAGTCCATTCCCTCCGACTTGACTTGACGGACCGTCTTTTCCAGCGGGAGCACATTCTTCACAAAGGACTGGAAGCCTGATTTGATCAGGGCCCTTATGGGCTCGCCCTGCATTTCCATGTACTTGGCGAACTCCCGGTCCCTGGAAATCTCTTCCAGTTCCGGGTCTATCAAGGCTTCCAGGGGATGGGCCTTTGCCGCGGCAGGCATCTCGGCATGGATCTCGACCGGTCTGACTTCCGGGACCACCTTCAGCTCGGGCCGTCTTGCCGGCACTGCCCGCGCGGGAGCGTCATCCATCTCCTCGGCACGGCTGAAATCAACGGGAACCCCCTCCGCCGCGAGCGCGGCCAGGGCTTCCATGAGCTGCCCGATCCCGCCTTTCTTGGGATGGTTGGACGGCAGTGCGAGGACCTCAGCCTGCGGGAGCGTATCCAGAGTGAGATTCGTCAGCACGCGCTTGGGGCCGCACTCGACAAAGATCCTGATCCCCTCGCTGTGCAGGCGCCGCAATGACTTGACCCATTCCACCGGCGCGGCAAACTGCTTGCCCAGCAGGTCGCGAATATGCTCCGGAGCCGCGGGGCCGATCGGATAGAAGTCCCCGGTTACGTTGGACAGCACCGGCACCAGGGGTGGGTTCATGGTGAGCCGCTCCAAGGTTCTCATGAAAGGCTCTCGTGCAGGCGCCACGACCCCGGAATGGAATGCCGCAGAAACCGGGAGGAGGACCCCGTCGAGTCCTCGTGCTTTGAACAGCTCGCCGGCCATCCGCACCGCAGGCGTCTCGCCGGAAATGACCGTTTGCTTGGGCGAATTCTTGTTTGCCGCGACCACGTACCCATCAACCTCAGCCAACACCTCCTCGACTACACGCGCGTCCGCGGAGATGCTCATCATGAGCCCCGGGTCAGCAATGCTGACTCGCGCCATCTCGCGACCGCGTACCGCAACCGCCTCGAGTGCGTCGCGGAACGAGAACACCCCCGCGGCCACGCAGGCCGCGTACTCTCCCAGGGAGTGCCCTGCGCACGCGGCAGGTTTAACCCCGACGAGTGCGAGAAGGCGAAAGATCGCGGTGTTCGCGGCCAAGATCATCGGCTGGAGGAACTGGGTGTCCCGCATCGTGTCACCATCGGCAGCGAGCGCAGTCATGCCCCCTTCGCCGGGAAACATCCCTTCCGTGACTCCGGGCAGGCCGAGAGAGGTCAGCACCTCGTCAGCCTCCCGGATCGTGCTGGCCACAATGGGAAAGCGCTCGGCAAGATCGCGAAGCATGAACGGATACTGAGAACCTTGCCCTGGAAAGAGAAACGCAACCCCCGCGCGAACCTTTTTGGGAGGGCCGACCACCACATGGATACCGCGGGTGGGCAGGATTGCTCTCTTGGCCGGGTTGGCGATCGCGTCGGCGAGCACCGTGAGTTTCTGGGTGGCCACGGTTGCGTCCGGTGCCGAGAATCCGCAGCGAATCTCATACTGCGCAGCCTCTTCCCGATGCCGAGCAACCAGGCGTGCTGCATTGGCCGGGGTCAGCTCGCGGAGTATCTCTCCTATCTTCCTGCCGAGGTCGTCCGCGTCCCTGCCACCGAGCACCCACGCTTCTCCGCGGATTTCCAGCTTGGGCGGCCGAGGCCAGTTGGGAGGAACGAATGGGACGGGCGTTTCTGCTCTCTTCTTCGTCGGGACCACCCGGAGACCTGGCACATGTTCCTGGAATAAGACGTGGAAGTTCGTTCCGCCGAACCCGAACGCGCTCACGCCGGCCCGTCGAGGTGTGAGTGCGGAAGTTTCCCACGGTCGCGGCTCGGTAACCAGAAAGAGCGGGGAGGAGTCCCATTCGATGCACGGATTCGGCCGGCGCACGTTGATGGTCGGCGGGAGAGTCCGGTGGTGTAGGCTGAGCACGGCCTTGATCATTCCGGCCGCGCCCGCTGCGGCCTTGAGGTGGCCGACCTGAGATTTCACCGAGCCTATGGCCACCGATCCCTTGGGGCGGCCCGTCGCTCTGAAGAAACTGTCAAGGACGGTAAGCTCCGTCTTGTCACCAACCGGGGTGGACGTGCCGTGGGCCTCGATAAGTCCGATGGAAGCGGGATCTACCCCGGAAGACTCCAGGCAGGCCTTGATGGCTCGTTCCTGGCCCGCGGCATTGGGAGCGGTGATTCCTTTTCCTCGGCCGTCCGACGAAGAACCGATGTCGAGGATCGTCGCGTAGATCCTGTCGCCGTCGCGCAGGGCATCCGAGAGCCGCTTCAGAATCATGACTCCCGCGCCTTCACCCATCACGAACCCGTTCGCTCCTTCGTCGAATGGCCGGCTGCCGTCGGGCGAGAGGGCCCCTACCTTGCAGAACTTTACGAACGACGATGGATGCATGGCCGCATCGACACCGCCGGTGATCGCGCAATCGATCTGTCCTTCCCGCAGCGCCGCCGCCGCGTTCATCACCGCGGCCATGGACGATGCGCAGGCTGCATCTACCGTGAAATTGGGTCCCTCGATATTGAATACGTTGGCCACGCGTCCGGAGATTACGTTGGCAAGTTCCCCCGGCAGGGAATCTTCCGTGATTTCAGGCAGATTCGTGAGGTAGTCGGCCTGGAACCTGCTGACGAAAGCCGCTCGCGCATCGTCATCCAGGTTCAGCGAAGCCAGAGACTGTTCGAGACACGCGACCGTCCGGGGGAGGCCGAGCCGCTCCGCGTATCGGTCGGTGGTTTCACCCCCCATGCTGTTCCCCAGCACGATCCCGACTCGCTTGCCTTTGAGCTGCTCCGGAGAAAGGCCCGCATCCGCGAGCGCGTCGGCGACGCACGTCACCGCAAAGTGTTGCGTGCGATCCATCTTCTTGGCCACTGCCGGCGGTATCCGATACTTCAACGGTTCGAAGCAGAAATCAGTGATAAAACCGCCGATTCGCGAATAGGTCTTGTCCGGGCTCTTGGGATCGGGATCGTAAAAGAACTCGGGATTCCCCCACCGGTCCGGCGGGACGTCGACGATTCCGCTGCGACCGCTGACGATCTGTTCCCAATAGCTCTCGGTCGAATCTGATCCTGGAAAGCGCAGGCCGATTCCTATCACCGCGATTGGCTCTTTCCGGAGTTCTGCTTCCACGTCTGTTGCTATCTCTTCCCGATCGATGAGAGCTTCCGCCTCCTGCTGTGCGGATTTTGCGATCTCCTCGAAAATCCGACGTCCTCCGTCAAGGATCTCCGCGTGCAACTCCTCTACGGTGCAAGGTTTTTCCAGAAGAGACACCGCCTGCCCCATCAAATAGAGCCCGCGGGTAAGCTGGTCTTCAGTAGTGAGGTCGCAGAATACCGGACAATCCCAGGTAGCGGTGGAGGGATCGATCGCGCAACCCTTCGCGGCAAGCCGCAACGAGCCCAGGTTATCCGTTTCGTACAGCTCTTTCCTCTCTCTAAGTGGGACTCCTTCTCTCAGGCGTTGCTGTTCCCGCTCGATCAGGGTAGCCGCGGCCGGCGACCCCGCAGCCCTGGCTCGAATATTGACGGTCCGACCGATCACCACGGTCTTTTGGCTCTCCACGGTAAGTTCTTGGTACGTCGACGTTATGGCGCAGGTGTCAACCGCTTCCCGGGTGGTCAGGTACGCGGTCCCCATCTGGAGGCCGACGTGCAGGCCTTTTGCCGCCAATCCCCCAACCATTCCCCCCAGGAATGCGGTCGCGCGGCCGGAAGCGATCCCGCCGGCAAACAGCACGGACACCTCAGCCAGCGGTATTCCACTGCTTGCCGCGGCCTGAAGTTCATTCAGATTCGCGCTCCAGAGGTCGAGACTCCCGAACGCGCCGATATGCCCTCCAGACTCGCATCCCTCGAAGACGAAATGGCGGAGCCCCGCCTTGAGCGCTTCGGCCAGCATCGAAGGCGCAGGACAATGGAGGTAACAAGTCGTCCCCTGCTCTTCGATACGTTTTGCCAGCTCCACGCCGCCCGCAGCGAGGATCGCGAACGGCGGAGGGGTCTCCCTCATGAGGGCCAGATGGGCCTCGTAGCACTTGCCGTTGATATCCAGCCCGATCAAACCGACGCCGAAATTTCCGCCGGTCTGCTCCCGAGCCAATCTGATCGCCTCTGCGGCAATGGGAGCAGGCATATTCCCCATTGCGAGGAACGGAAGCGCCCCTCCCGCGGCAACTGCGGCGAGGAAGTGCGGATTGTCGCTCACGTGGGCCATCGGCCCCTGAACCACGGGAAAACGGGTCCTGTGCTTGCGGCAAAGCTCCGAATCGGCAACGAACGGCCAATGCGCGGTACATCCAGCCATCATGCGGCCGAACACAGCGACGATCTCGCCAGCGGTGAGGTGCTCCGAGCAAAGGTTTTTCGCGGTGTTCAGATCCTCGGAGAGCGGAAGCAGCGCATCACCCGAATCGAGTGCCTCAAGCCGTTCCCTCATGGCCGCGGCCAGCTGTTCCCGGTACGAAGCATGATCTTCCGGCTTGAGCGCATCTCCGGCCTTCCTGAGCTGACGGACGGCTTTGGTTCCCGCTCGGGAATAGACGCGCAAGGGCATCCCCGTGCTCTCGGCCAGCGTCTCCGTGGTGGGAAATCCGAGGCCGGAGAGGAAGTCCTTCAGTGAATGCTCCACCGCGGATCGTTCCGCGAAGAGCAGGTGAACGTCCAGCACGACTCCCGCCGCGCCCGCTGCCCGCGCGCCCGCAGCCGTATGCAGCCCGACGCCCCCTTGTAGAAACACCGGAAGATCGCATGTGTTGAGCAAACGCTGAAGCAAGACAAAACCACAGGTCTCACTGACCCATCCGGCGCCTTCGTATCCTCTCGCCACGAGTCCCGACGCACCGGCGGCTCGCGCGTGCTCCGCATCCTCCTGGGTGGCCACCTCGGCGAGGATCGGCAGCGGGTAAGTCGCGAGCGCAGCCGGCTCGAGCCCGGCCAAGCCTGCCGCATCCGTCAGAGGCAGAACCACCAGTTTCACGTTGGCGTCTGCCGAAAAATCCGGCAGCTCTGCGAGGCCAATCCGTACGCCATATGGCACGTCCGTTGCCACAGAAAAAGGCGCGGGACCAGCGGTCGCGTGATCGACGATCCCGAGCCCTCCGGCGCGGGAGACTTCCTCCACGAGGGCAGCGTCTCCGTTCAGAGGCGGGTTGACGTAGAGAACCGGTATGTTCAATTCAGGCAGTTGCTTGCTCATGAAATCACCTTCAGATTGTTCGGCTTGGTTGCTGTTTCTCCGGAAGGTATGACAAACCCGTAAAAGAGGACCTCTTTGATGGTGTCAATTTGATCGAGGAGTGAAGCTTCCCCCCCGTCGTGGAGCCATTTCTGGATGACACCGTTCAGAAAGCCGATGATCCCGAAGAAAACCGTGAAGTAATTCATTTGCTTGAGACGGCCGGAGCGTGACGCCTGCCAGCATCGTCTCTTTAGGCCGGGCAGGGCCAGGATTAGCTCGTTGATGAACTTCTCCGAGAACTCGCGACCGAAATCGCGATGTTCCTGGACGATGACTTTGAAGAAAGCGGAATTCTTTTCGAAAAAGCCCAGATAAATCCGTATGACGCTCTCGATGATGTTCAGGACGTCCTTCTCGCGAGACAGGTCCTGCCTCGCCAGTTCTACGAACTCGGTGATGGTGTCTTCTTTGAGAGCGCTGAAAAGAGCTTCTTTGGTCTTGAAGTACCGATAGACAGTCCCTTTGCCGATACCCGCGCGTTCTGCAATCGAATCGATGGTGGTCGCATGGTATCCCTTCTCCGAAAACTCACTCAGTGCCGCCTCCATGATCCGCTGCCTGACGTCCTTCTGTTTCTTACGTTTCGGTCGGTCTGCCGGACTGCCGCGGCTGATGCTCTGAAAGAGCAGATCCTCCAGCAGCGCATCACGCCGGATGTCCGCAGCCGTGGCAATATCCAGGACGCGGCGATAGAACTCCCTGAGCAGGGCGTCGGAATAGATAGGGGAGGCCATGAGCGCTTCCGTAGCCCGTTCGACAAAGATGAGGACCGTTTCTTCCCGGGTGAAGTTTTCGAGGGGTTCTTTGCCTAGCTCGTCCTGGAGTATTCTGAGCAGCTCCGCGACCGCGAAGGTGTCTTTGTGGGCCTTGGTGGAGGAGACGACTGCGAGGATTTGATCTTCGAAGAGTGCTTTCATGCGCGGCTCCCTTAAAAACACAATGGTCAGTCAAGAATGTGAATGACTGACCAGCTAGTCACTTAGTACTCTTACCGGACCCGTACGTCTCCTGTCAAGAACATTGTGCCCTGCCGTGAACGGGCCGGTCTGACAGGGTCGTTCCTGCGACGAGTCCGTAGAACGAAAATGGGCCTCGCGCTCGGCTCCGGTCTTGTGCCGCTTGTCAGTCCCCCCAGCGGCTGTCTTGTTTGCGGTGGTATTCTAGTACCGAAGAGCGGTGGAAGATTCCTTGCGGCACCGAACTCGCGAAAAGGAGCACTAAGTGCTGGGTTTCATAAATACGGTCACGGATTCTCGTTCCCACGGTGACGGCAAAAATCGTCCATGGTAGCGACCGGCCTCCGTGCCGGTCGTTCAAAGAGGCCCGGCAGGGACGCCGGGCACTACCGAACGGCACAATGGAGTCAGCTACAGTGTGACACCGTATTTACGAAATCCTGTACTAAGTTCACCTTTTCGCTTGGTCAGGCATTTCCGGAATCGTGGTGGGACACGCACCTTGCCTGTCACTTCTTCATGGACCGGCAAGATGCCGGCCCCACTGAACAGCCAAGAGCAGAGCCACCCAGCGAGACCGTATCTATGAAAAGGAGTACTAAGGTACTACGCGGCGGTGGAATTGCGCTGTGCGCCGAGGAAGCGGCCGAGTTCCTGATCCATCCCCCTGACATGCGCTCGGGTCCAATCGCAGCTCTTTTCGAAGACCAGGATCGCTGTCGCAGTATCCAAGCCGGCATCGGCAATCCGGTTCAACACACTGGAGACCTCCTGAACGAATGCGTCGTGCACCGGCTTGTGAACCTCATAGAGAGGAAACTTGTGAGTCGTCATAAGCCCCTCTTCCGTTTGAAAGTGGCTTACAACGTAGTCGGCCAGAAACCGTAAATGGGCCGCAAGAAGTTCTTTGCCCTGTCCCTCCCAGAGGGCGTTCCCGAAGGCGTTTATGCGCTTGAACAATTCCTGGTGTTGTTCATCGATCGGCGTGTAACCGACCGAATAATCATCTCGCCAGACGAAAGTATCCATGACTTACTCCTTGAAGACACTGTAAATGAGGCGCCCCGGCCTCTGGCGCAGAGCAGGTAACCTTTTGATGCCCACCGCCTTATCGCTCGGGGTCCTCGCATGGGACCGAATTAGCGGCCCCTGGGTTTAGTCCGTAGTTGGCATGCAAGCCCCGTGCCAGGGGTGTACTTCTCGGCAATTCGCGGCGGACAACCCGATTGTGCATGATTTCGGGTACTTCTATGAGACTGGAAACGATCCAGTCCTGCAGCCGGGAGGCTTCAAACGGACATGCAGGTTTTTGACGCAGCAGCCGTGGTTTTCTGGGGGGATATCACGCACGGAACGTTTGCGCGCGACGGGATGAAGTCACTTCAGGCCGGCGTCAAAGGCCATTTCTGATGTGCACGACTGTCCGCAATCGGATGGAAGAATTACACATGAACTGACCAAAACAGGAGTCACCGTCGAAGAGTCTCCAGGCTGAAGGACGTATGCTTAACCAAGATCGGGAAAAGGGGGTCGAGGCACGCGAAGCGGCCTCGGGTGTTTTGCTTCACCTCTCGCTGCACGAGTCGAACGGCCTCGTCGGCGAATCCATCCCGTGGGTACCGACCGAGTATTTCGACCAGGTTCTCCGGGTGCACCTTCCACTCCTGGGCGATGACCTCCACCAACCCGCCCACCCTCATGAAGTGAGCCTCCGGCCCGAATTGATCGAGGGGGACGAAGGCATTCAGATTGGTGGTGATGGCCACGGCGATATTGTCCTGCCGGGCCTCGTCCCATCCCGCATCCTTGGCGATACGTCGGGCCTCGCGCGCGCTCCCCACGGTGAAGCAATGCTCTTTCGCCGGCGGAGCAGTCTGGAAAAGCCCGACGTCGTGCAGCAGAGCCGCGACGTACAGCGCTTCCCGGTCGATGGACTGTTTCAAACCGCTCAGTTCGTACAGGATGCCTGAGAAGTAATAGGTGCGAAGGCTGTGGTTGACCATGGGCTGGCTCGACACCTCCCGAAGGTATGCCTCAGCGTCGCGGGCTGCGCGGGTGTCGGGCGGGGCCCAAGCCGCGAGGTCCACTCTTTTCGGCCTGCGGACGGGAAAGAGTCCCCACTGGCTGAGCAACCACAATATCCGTGGTCCGAAGTCGCCCAGGATGACCGCCGCTGCGCCACTGAGCACGCTCACCTTCTGACCAAAGGAGAGGGGGGGTCCCCCTTCTCTTTCCCATTCAAGCGTGCCCACGGCCGGTAGTGCAGAGGCCTTGACCGGCCGCGCGCTCTTGTCACCATAACCGGATTCGGTATTTGCGGACTGGGAGTTCATGCGCTACCTCTCTTTCCGAGCGGGCTGCTCGGGGTTGATGCAGACGGTACATTCCGGATCAAAGGCAACCCGCAGGGCTGTGAGGGTGTTGAACGGTTCAAGGGCGCCAGGGGGGCGCTAGAGATTAGCGGCGCCGTTTTGCGGCCTCTGCCGGAGAGGCTTGTCTTGCGCGGCCATGGTTCTCGAAGGTTTTCAGTTCGGTCTTATCAAAACGCCATTCAGGAGTTTCAAGCACGTCGCCTGAAGGTATCCGATACCAAGGTGATTGATCGTCGTCGGTCGGGTTCTTCAAGACGTGCATGTCCTGGGCAGGCATGTAGCTCTGAGCCAGCAGAAAAACCTTCTCCCCGGTGCGGACATGCTCTGCCATATCTACCACAATGACCGCGTGACCTGGAGACCCTCCTCTGATGAAAATGTCTCCGATCTGAATAGCGAAGGGATTCAGCCTCGGCGTCAGCTCGCGACTCAAGGAAGCGGTTCCCGCATAGGTGAAGACCACGTCAAGATAGGATCGAAACCCTGTATAAGAGCTGTCCTCACGTGCCGACTTCGCCCATGTTACCTTGTTCCCCTCGATATGTGGGCGATATCCGGACTCCCAACGCCCCCAAGATGCGCGATCACCACTGGTGAAACGGAATTGAATGTCTTGGTGCGCTCCCTTGGACAACAGGTACTCGGCCCGAAGACGGATAATGGCGTCCGCGCACTGCTGAAGATCCCGCGGACCTGTGTCTATATCAACGACGGCAAAGTGCGCGTCCTGGTTTGGCTTCAGTTTTCCATTGTGGAGGAGGACAGCCGTTCCAGGTTTCTTCAGAGGAAGATGGCGAAGCCAGTCCGCAAAAGACCCGTAGGGAACGTTTATCCTCCGAAATCCCTCCGGCGTAGCGATACGAGAGGCAATGGTAAATTGCGGTTCCGCGCCTGCCAGCCACGCATAGCCATTGGTTTGTGCGGCACACGGAATCACAAGAACCGCGAGTAGCATCAAGAAGATCACGCATCGTACGAACATAACCACGCCTTAAACGCAGAACCGGCCTCATCCAGACCATTCCCCGCTACCTGATTTCCTCCACTACGGCCAGGTAGGCCCGGATCGCGTCCCGAATGTTCTCGGTCGCCTCTTCCTCAGTGGCCCCTTGAGACCAACAGCCGGGAAGACCGGGTACCGAAACGCTGTAACCTTCTTCTGAATGACGGAGCACTATCTTGTATTTCATTTGTCCTGAGCCTCCGATTCCGCTCGAGTGAGGAGCGATGCACCGCCGGACGTTACGCGTCGTGAAATCCGTGGTGGCATAGCCGAATATTGAGGCGCGCGTACTCCTCTGTCAAGACAAGAACTTAGTGCAGGTTTTCGCAAATACGGGGGCTCCCTTGTGGTCCCTGCCCTAGGCTGTTCAGTGGGGCCGGCATCTTGCCGGTCCGTAAGGAAATGACAGGCAAGATGCCTGTCCCACCAATACAGCCGATTAGGACGCGGGGCCAAAGCTCGGCACGACTGGCGGCTTGGTCAATTTCTTCCGCTTGCGGCACCGAAACAGCGGTCAATCCGTTTCCACCAGTACGCGCGCCGGCGCGCCGTCACCCCCTGCGATCTTCAAGGGGAGGCAGTAGATCTTGCACGGGCCGGCTGGAACGTCCACGAGCACGAGCCCTTCCACGATGAGCGCCCCCGCGCCCAGCAACGTCCTGTGCACCGGCGCCAGCGGGTTCGCGAAGGCCTCGATGGCGAGGTAATCGATCCCGACGAGTTGAATTCCCCGATCCACCAGATAGACCGCAGCGTCTTCGGTGAGCGCGACGTAATCCGAGGAATAGATCCCCGCGAGGAGTTTCGGACCGTTATCGGTTTTGAAGAAAACGCGGGTGTGCTCTTCAAGGTCCGAACTTTCCAGCGCGGCGCGGTCGATTTTCGGCCGGCCCCGCATGTCGAGGATTGTCCCCGGCCCGACCAGAACCTCCAGCGGAATCTCGTCTATCGCGGCGCGGCCGTCGAGGTAGTGCAGCGGCGGGTCGCAGTGCGTTCCCGTATGGGTGGCCAGGGTTATGCGGGAGAGGTTGAACCGGTCTCCTCGTGAGAGGTAGGCGACCTGTTCCATTGTGAAAGGAGGATCTCCCGGATAGGTCAGCATGCCGACGCGGAGAGGCAGGGTGATATCATAAAGCGGCATCTTGGTACTTCCTTACGAGAGTTGTCCGTCGATCCTTGAATAACTATATATAAGGGGAAGTTCAATCGTAATCGTCCCCCATCGTCGCGGCGAGGCGTTGCGTCGGTCGCGGCGAACGGTTACGTTCAATCGACGTTTTAGGGGTGGGTGCCCGCACATGCTTATTGTCAATTATGTGGCCGTCGCATTCGTGGCCGTTTATCTGGCCGAGCTGGGATTCTTTCTCTGGATGGAGCGGCTCAACAGGAAGCACCTGGAGGCTGCCGGCGACAATCTACCGCGCTGCTTCGAGGGGGTCATCGATCGGGAGACGCTGGTGCGCAGTAACGCGTACACACTGGCAAGGAGCAGGCTCGCGACCGCGCACAAGACGGTGAGTGACCTAATCCTGCTGGCCCTTATCCTTTCCGGCGCGGTGGTGGGCCTGGACCGAGTCTCCGGGCACCTGGGCCTCGGGGATCCGTGGAGCGGTCTGGCCTTCTTTCTTCTGCTTGCCGCGATTTTCTGGGTGCTGGATCTGCCTTGGGATTATTACAGCACGTTCGTCCTCGAAGAACGGTTCGGGTTCAACAAGTCCGATCTCAAAACATGGCTGACGGATAAGGCGAAAGGAGCCGCCATTTCCGCGGTGCTCCTGGCGGTCCTAATCCTGCCCGTACTGTGGATGGTGAAGGCTTTTCCTCAGTACTGGTGGCTGTGCGCGTTCGCGGTGGTATCGCTGGTGCAATTGGCGCTCGTGGTGCTCTACCCGATCCTCATAGCGCCTCTATTCAACAAATTCGCGCCGCTCCAGGATGCCGCGCTGGCAGAGAAGGTCGAGGCGCTGATCAGAAGTGTGGGACTGAGAGCGCAAGGTGTCTTCCAGATGGACGCGGGTCGGCGCAGCGGGCATTCAAACGCCTACTTCACCGGCATTGGGCGTACCAAGCGAGTGGTGCTCTTCGACACGCTGCTGAAGACCCATACCCATGAAGAAATTCTCGGCGTGCTGGCTCACGAATTGGGCCACTTCAAGCTCAAGCACGTCGTAAAGTCGTTTCTCTTGAGCCAGGCGGTCCTATTCGTAGGATTGTACTTGACTTATCTCGTAATGAACTGGAACCTATTCCCGGAGACCTTTGGGTTCGATCCCGCGCGGTTCCCTGTCAGTCTCTTCTTTATCGGCGTCTTCGGGCAGCGGGTGGGCTTTGTGTTCAAACCGCTCTTTGCCGGCCTGTCGAGGCGCTTCGAGACGGAAGCGGATGTCTTTGCCATGAGGCTCCAAAACAATCCAGGGCCTCTCGTGGCCGCGCTGAAGAGACTCGTGGCCGAGAATCTGGCCAACCTGAATCCACATCCGCTTTACGTATGGTTCAATTATTCCCATCCGCCGGTCCATGAACGGATTCACCATCTGGAGGTCGAGGCGGAAGGGCTCTCCGGACTAGGAAAGAGACAGAGTGGAGCGTATGCGTGAGGGGCGTCCTCCTTTGCGGAGTTTTGCGTGCGCGCCATAGGTTTGCCCTGGCGTCCGGCGCCACAGGGTGTCTCCAACCTACTGATATCGATAAATAATGGGAGGATGGATATGGCAAACAAAGAGACCCTCATCAAGATTTTCGAGTATGCGCTGAGCCAGGAAAAGACCGGCCTGCTCTTCTTCCGCCAGTCCCTGGAACGGCTGGGAATTGGGGCCGCGGTCAGCGCGTTCAAGCGCCTGATTCAGGAAGAAGAGGGGCACATCACCTTCATATCCGGAATCTTGAAGACTCTCCAGGAGGGTAATGAAATAGAAATAGATCAGCTCAAAGAAGTGACCATCGAGCCGACCAATTACTTCGACGAGCGAGCGAAATCGGAATTCCTCGAGCAATGTATCCAGGGGTCGATGATTCCCGACGTGACCGTCTTCAGTACGGCCTGGCTGATCGAAAAGGATCTGAGTGAGTTTTACGCCAACATGGCCGAGAAGACCGATGGCAAGGCCCGCGATGCGCTCGCCATGCTGGCAGCCTGGGAAAAGGAACATGAGAGGTTCTTCCGGGAATACCGCGACCAATTGTCCAAAGTCTACGCGGAGATGCCTTGGGGGGGGTGATAACCAGCCGTAATCACAGCATCCCGTCGGTCATTCATACGCTCATGGGTTGATGTCGGAACCGGCCGCGCAAAAGTGCCCCACCCCGCCTCGGATAGAGCCCTCACTCCGGGCGGTTCCTACGAGGAGAACGGCCATGAAGCTCACCGCTAAGGAGTACCATCTTCGAACGAGTTACGATCGGCGGCTCATGTCAGGGCATGTCCTGGATTGGGCCAGCCAGCCGAAGGTATTCAAGACCTATCCGGGTTTGAAGACGGTCCCGCTCCCGCCGGTGACCGAGTGGGGGAAAGCGCCCCTTTCCCAGGTACTTCAGGAACCTATTCCCGCGAGGCCTGAAACGGAAATCGACAGGGAGCGGTTAGCCCGCATCCTGCGTCTGGCCGAGGCGCTCACCGCGAAAAGCAGGATCGGCGGAGCGGACTTCTATTTTCGGAGCGTCGCTTCCGCAGGTGCGCTCTATCCCTTCGAGCTGTACGTGGGCACATCCAATGTGCCCGAGCTCGAGGACGCACTGTACCATTACACGCTGAGCCTCGACGCACTGACGGTACTCAGGCAGGGAAACATTCTCGCAGACCTGGCTCAGGGGATCGACCTGGACATGACCGCGCCGCCTGTCCTCGTCTTCTTCCTGACGTCTATCTTCTTTCGGAGTTCCTGGAAGTATCGGGAGCGCTCGTACCGGTACGACCTGCTCGACACCGGGCATCTGGCTGAAGGGCTGGCACTGGCGTTGAAGGAATCAGGCACACCGTTCCGCCTCCAGTACGACTTCGACGACCGCAAGGTGAACGAGTTGCTCGGCCTGGATGAAATCCGGGAGGTTTGTCTCGCGGTAGCGTTCGCGTTTGGCAATAACAGCCCTTCTTCCGCTGACGCCCTTCACCTTGGTGAGCCAGCAGAAGGTCTGTCTGCTTCAAGCCGCGTGGCAGCCCGTGAAATCGACCATCCCACGGTCAGAGAGATCCATGCCGCATCTTCGGCCCTGACACCATCGGCACCATCCTTGCCCGACATGATGGATAACCTTGTTCCCGAGCGTGGTGAAGCGCGAACAATCGCCCCGCCCGCACGATGGCCGGAGGAGATGAGTTATGTTGAGGCCGTCTCGAGAAGGCGCTCGATGCGAAACTTCATGAGCAGGGAGCTTGACGCGGATCGTTTCGCCGCGCTGGTACGGATGCTTTGTGCGGGGCCGACGGACGCGGCCAACGCTCAACCGCTGGCCGGCACCACGATCGCCGTGGGGATACTGGTCGGCAATGTGGAAGGGGTGGACCCCGGCTTCTACCTCATCGATCCGGAGCTGTGCGCAATTCACCTCGTCCGTGGATCCTCGTTGACCGGCGAGATGGCGCGCGTCTGTCTGGAACAGGAGTGG
Organism: Desulfomonile tiedjei; assembly: GCA_016218715.1. Taxonomy (GTDB): domain Bacteria; phylum Desulfobacterota; class Desulfomonilia; order Desulfomonilales; family Desulfomonilaceae; genus JACRDG01. Next base: position 320,839 of record JACRDG010000048.1, read on the forward strand.
CTGCGCAACAGTGCCGTAGAATTCCTGTTCTTGAGCAATCTGGGGCTCCTGGATCGAGTCTGGGGGCCGAGGGGGTACCGGCATGCCTTGCTCAGCGCGGGTCGCCTGGGTCAGAGAATCTATCTGGCAGCCACGTCCATGCGCCTGGGGTGTTGCGGAATCGGGGCGTACTACGACAACGAAGCGGCCGCGTTACTGCGCCTCACTGAAGAGGCCAGACTTCTGTACCTGGTCGCGGTCGGCCCGGTGAGGAAGTGGACCGGAGCCTGAGTTCTCTTTTGCATAAATCCGGTGGCATATTCGCTGAGCCTTCGTACGGTGCGGTTAGAACACCAATGACGCGCTCGTCGGCACCCTGCATGGGCAGCTCAGTTTGCCCGCAACGCGGTCTCTCCCTTGGGGTCCCTGCTCTTGGCTGTTCAATGGGGCCGGCATCTTGCCGGTCACCTCTTAATTGACAGGCAAGATGAGACTGTCTCACGAGTCGCGGCGCAAAGAACATCGTAGAACGACTTGGTCTGGACTTGGTTGCGGAACCTCACCCCAACCCTCCCAAAGGGAGAGACAAATCACCGGCAGGATGCCGGCGCCACTGGGAGTCCCAGTCTCCCTCCGGGAGAGGGACGGCGTGAGGGTGGAAATCGTGGGACGATTGCCGTCAAGGCTGTGATTTTGAGACCCTTGCAGGAACCCTGGGCCAGGCATCGTAAAGACTGGTTGCCAAAATTGCTGAACCGTTCCCTCCTGCCTCATTCAAGGGGCTTGTGGTCTGTTCGATCGAGTTGTACCATTGCCCTGTCACCCGAGGTGTCTTGACGCCGGCCTCACCCCTCTTCCCGGAGAGGGGAGCGGCAAATGTGACGGTCGGTCTCAGTAACCGCTTGGGTGTGAAATTACAGAATCCACATCGGAGTCCGTCTCGTGAAACAATCGCTCTTTTCCTGGCTGGCTGTATTTGTCGCAGGCTTTGTGGCGGGGGTCGCATTCTCCGCCTGGAAGTTGGACCGGACCGCGGTCTCCGTCCCGGCTCCCACGGCACAGGTCGCCGATCGAAACCCCTCCGCCGAGGCGCTCGCCCGCCTTGCGGGCCTTGAGAAGATGACCGCCGCCAACCCGGATAACGTGCAGGCCCTGGTTGAACTGGGGAACACGTATTTCGATCTCGACAAGCACCAGAAGGCGGTCGAAGCCTATGAGAAAGCCATAAAGCTCGACCCGAAAAATCCCGACGTCATCACCGACATGGGGATCAGTCTCCGGCGGCTCGGAAGGTTCCAGGAGTCTGCCGCAGCATTCCAGAAGGCAGCGGAGGTCGATCCCAACCACGCATTGGCGCTCTTCAACCTGGGGATTGTGTTGCGGGATGACCTCAAAGACGATCGGGGAGCGCTCAAAGCATGGGAGGCTTTCCTGCAGAAAGCCGGCGAAACACCCCATGCCGTTATGGTGAAACCGTGGGTCGCCCAGCTCAAAAAGAAGATCGGCACCGCCGGGACGGAGAGCAGCGATAAGAACTAGTTTCGAGGAGCTGATTTTCCTTTGCTTCCCGAGAAGCAATCTGGGGGGAACCTCTTCCTGCAAGGAAGTTCCCCCCAAAGTTACTCTTGGGATTGCTCCTTGGTATCAGGTCAATTGGTCTTCGATGAGGCGGTACAGGAGAAACTCGGTAAGGGCCACCAGCCCGTGAGTCGGCATGTAGTTGCTTGCGGAGATGTCGTACAGGATCTTGCTGAACGGAGCGAACTCCTCGTCACCAAACCAGTGAACGAATGCCACCGGGAGTCTCGGAAAGAATTTGAAGCCGTACGCGGCGTCACCGAGGTCCAGCGGTTTCCCTCCCCATCGAAACACCCGTAAGAGCTGTTCCTCCCGGCTCAACTTGAAGAAGCGATTCAGTATTTCCGCAGTAGATCGTGCGAAATGCGCGCCGAGCACCGCACCGTGTTGAAGGGACCGGCAATCTATCCACGTGCCCATGACCCTGACAGCGGTCCCGACGTTCTCGGCCGCGGCCAAGAGATGCTGGAGCAAGAGCACCTTGATCGGGAGGGTGTCGATCTCCGGATGGCCGCCCCGCACCCGATACGGGAGAAGATCCAGAACCAGCCAACTGTGCAGGAAAGCCACCTGCACCCGCGGGACGCCATCCCCCTTGTATATCCCGTCCGCAGCTTCCGCGAGGGTAAGCGGATCGACCCTCTTGACAGCCTGCAGGAGCTGGGCATACGACTTCTCGATTTCGTCCGCGTTCTTTCCGGTTCGGGCTCGCTCGTCCCACATGGTGTGCTCGTCTGGGGCCATGATGATTCTCCGTGATGGTGTCTCAAGGAACCGATGATGCTCGACCCACCCTCCGCCGCATCGCCGTGAGCCCATTATGAACGGACACCGCCAGCCGCGCAACCGATGATCTCAAATCGGCCCGAGAAACAGAGCCGCTGAACGCACAAAGCAACGACGTGATACCGATCTTTGGCTCGCCGGGAGGCATTCGGCCGGTGAAGCGCGCTGGAGAGAATGGAGAAACGTACTGATTTTTTCACAGAGAATCGCCGGTTGCGGGCGGCATTGCGCGATGTGAGACAATATTTATATCGAGATATAAGTTAATTGGAGCAGAAATATCAAGTAATATGCACGTAACCCATCAACCATACACACGATTGACAGATTAACCACCTTATGATATTATCCTTTCATTCAACGCCCTATATGACTGGATGTCCCGTCAAGTCTCTCCTTTCAAGGAAAGATCTATGTCTTCGATGCAATATGGAGGAATAGCACGCCAATACAGATGGTCATGAGTGCAGCGACCTGCGGCCGAGGCCCTCTGCACGGGGCGACTTTCATGCCTTTTTTATGTGAAGTATCTATTTTCATTGAGGAATGGGTATGGTTATACACAAAGTGGTTGCGGCCGTCGTGGCCGCGCTTGCTCTCTTAATGGTTCCTTGCGAGGCTAAAAGTCAACTGATCTCTGAACCCTTCGGTCTTTTCGACGCCCTGTTCTCGTCCGCAGTCCTGCCGGCACGCGAGGGCTATTACTACGCTCCGGGGATCAGGAAATTCTTCAACAGCTTTACGTCGTACCAGTTTCCCAACCCGTTTTCGCCTGGACAGGACCCTTTGAGCCGGCTGGAGTTTCCGATCGATCAGTGGTTCGCGGGTTTGCAGGCTGGATGCGAGAGCCGTTACTGGGCCCTGGACGGGCAAGTTTGGGTCAACGCCACCCGCGAGAGCGCCAAACGCATGCAGGACAGCGACTGGGACGACGAAACCCTCCCCTTTCAGAAGACCATTTTCAGTGAGTCGCACTGTCGACTCAATAGGGGTCTGTTGGGAGATATCAAAGTGGCATTTGCGACCCCTTTGGACGGAATAATCAATTTTGGCAACCTTTGGCCCGTGGTGGGATATCGGTACCAACAATTCTATTTCACCACTCACGACGGGGAGCAAACTGAGCTTGGAGGATCGAGCGGCTCGCTTGAAGGCGACGGCATCGATTTCGAGCAGACCTTTCATCAGCTCTACCTGGGAGCGCGAGCCAAATGCAGCCTCGATTCATTGTTAAGTGCGTGGCTCCCTGCAGAGGCGACGCTTGAAGCGCAGTTCGACTATGCTCTCGTCCGTGGGAAGAACGAGGACCTGCACCTCCTGCGCGAGGGGGACCGCCTCACCACGGAAAGGACCTCCGGCCACTGTTGGCACGGCTCCGCAGCTCTGGTGATCGCCGCGCCCAACAACATGCTGGCTCGCATCGAGGCGGATTTCAAACGCTCCATGACCAATGGAGCTCACCAGTTGACCAACAGCGTATTCGATATCGACTTCTCCTTTTCTGGCTCGCGGGTCTGGTCGGATCAGCTCTCGCTGTGGCTCGCGCTCCAGCTAACGCTGTAGGAGGCGTTTCCCACTTTATTGCAATGGAAGGTCCGGACGCGCGTGATCATGCGCCGAAAGACCGGTTAACAGCAACTCTCTCGGGTTGCTTTTTTTTGCCTCACAGCAGGCATCAAAAGCAAAGTCCGATTGGATAGCCGCCGATCCGGAGCGCTCCTTCAACTTCGGAACATGGCAAGCGGCTAAACCTTCGTTCGGCAGCCCCCAAACTCGGAGGGGTAAATCGGTCGGTAATTCTGGCAACTCCCATATCGGCACTATTGAACAATACGGTGGCGTGTTCGCGGAAGCCTGAGTAGGGTGTGGCGAGCGAAGCGAACGGTACCGTTCGCGGTATTCCCGGCAGGTACCTCAGCCAAAATGACAACGAGCGGTGCGGTTCACATTTCACTTCCGTGCTCACCGGCACCCTATGATTGCGGCCCAGCTTACCTGCAAATACGGTGTCTCCATCGGGGTCCACGCTCTTGGCTGTTCAGTGGGGCCGGCATCGTGGCGGTCACTCTTTAAGAATCCGTCCACTCCATCGCCGGTATTCCGGTGGCGGGACCTTGCATGGTTGCCACTGCTCGCTTGTCTGAAGCACTGCTGGGCAAGCGAGCAGCGGCACGCAATCCATGGTACCCCGAGGCCAAAAATAGGCCACGGCAAAAGGCAGGGCCTTTGGCAACTGCTATGAGCGTTCCGGGAACCGAGAATGGTGGGCAGGTAATGTGCTTACACGATGGAGAGCAGGGTGAGAATCAGAAGTACGCTGCAACCTCGAAGCCGAACTTCGTCCACTCCATGTCCAGCTCCCAGTTCTGAAATCCCAGGTCGGTGGGTGCCGGAACGCCGAGGGCAGAAACCTGCTCCATCGGCTCATCCGTGAATTTCAGGTAAGTCTTCTCTACGAGCAGCCTCGCCGCAAGGTCGAAGCGATAGATTTGCGGGCGGAATACCAGAGCGCCTCCGTACGATTTGAGCTTCGAACCCTTCCAGGGGATTTTCCCGAAGATCTCGACGTGCACCGGCATGTTGAGGATCTCAGGCGGGACGTACCGGAGGTACGCTCCCACCGTGACGGGCCTCTTCCCCTTTAGGTCGATCGTGGTGATGGTAGTAGGCGTGGTCGTAACGTTCGAGATAAGAGAGCCCTGGAAAGTGGGGTCGATGAAGAGGAAATCCGCGGACGCTCCAAATGCCAGCCAGCAGAACTGGATAACGTCGAAGGTTCCGGCCAGCCTCAGCCCGCTTAGATCGAATCGAGCGAAGTCAACGCGATTGCTTCGGGCCTGGAAATTGGAGTATTCGGTCCGCAGCCCGAATCGCCAGAGGCGCAGATCGGCGTAAAAGTCGTACCCCAGCGGGTTCACGTCCAGGTACGACACCCGGCGGAGGTCCCTCTCTTTCAGCTGATCTCCCGTAAGCTTGGCACCATCGATCGAAGCGCCAATGACGCTGGTGCCGAATTCGCTGCGAAACGTGCTCCCAAATCCCTTTTCAGGGAATATGGGGCCGACCACGCTTTCGATGGCGCTGACCAGCCCGGTTGGAACGAGCGCTGCGGCATAACCGTCCGCGAGGCACGCGGTCGGCACGCACAGGACGAGCATCACCACTCCGAGGAGGGTACCCCTCCTGCAGCCGCCATTGAAAGCGCCCTTGTCCTTATGCATGATGCAGCCCTTCACAACGTACAAGGTACGTCGCATGTGAATTAAATCACAGGAATGCTCGGTTCGTCAAGTGATTTGCGCCGTGCAGCCGCAGCGAACGGGTCAGATCTCGCGGGCTAAATTGAACCCTTCATCGATCGCGGTGCCCACCTGGCCTACTTGCCTGGCATCTCCGATGACCCGCACTTCGATGCCGGCCCCTTCCAGTTCTTTGGCAAGAGAATTTTCCGGCCGTGAGCCCATGGCCAGGACCACCGTGTCCGCGGGCACGGTTACGTCGGTTCCCTGGGCATCGGTGTACACCACATGCTCGGGGGTGATGTCCTTCATGGTGGCTCTCGTCACCATGGCGACCCCCCTGGCATCCAGTTCCTTGAGAATGACCCATCGCGTGGAAGGTCCGACGTCCTGACCCATTCTGGGCCTCATCTCGATGACCGTGACCGTTTTGACCCCCTTGACCATCAGCTCGCGGAGGAACTCCGGAGACTCCGCCTGGTGCAGCGTGAGGAAATAGAGCTGCGCCGGGGAGATCGTCCCCTTTTTGGCCAGGAATACCGCGGTCTCGAGGCCGACCGAGCCACCGCCGACGATGACCACATTCTCGCCGGTCCGGACTTTGCCTCGCAGGACGTCCCAGGCCTGACAGACGTTGGGGGCCTCCACAGCCTCGATGGGGGGCTTGAATGGAGCCGCTCCCGTGGCTACCACCACGAGGTCGGGTTTTTCCTGGGCCAGCAGAGCGGGGGTGACTTCCGTGCCGGTTCGGAGCTCGACGCTCCCCTTGGCCAGAACCGTCCGATAGTACTGGAGCAGATAGCGGAAGTCGTACTTGTGCGTTGCCTCCGCGAACAGGTTCACCTGGCCTCCGATGGAGGCGGTCTTTTCACAGAGAATGACCTGGTGGCCTCGCGAAGCCGCGGTGATCGCGAATTCGCACCCCGCGGGACCTGCGCCGACAACGAGGATCTTTTTCGGTGTGGACGTGTCTTGGTATTCGGTTTCGGCCTCTCGTCCAGCTCGCGCGTTGATCGCGCAACCGACGGGCCTCAACTGGAAGACATGGTCGAAGCAGCGTTGATTGCACGCGACGCACTTGCGGATTTCGTCAGGTCGCCCTTCTTTTGCTTTCTTGACGAATTCAGGATCGGTAATCAGTCCTCGCGCAACTCCCACGAGATCTGCTATCCCTTCGGTGAGAATCTCCTCAGCCACGAATGGATCGTTGATACGGTTGCATGCCACCACCGGCACTCCGACTACTTTCTTGATCCCACCCGCGAGGTACGCGTACCCTGCCTGGGGCAGATCCATCGTAATCTGAGGTACACGGCTCTCATGCCAGCCACCCGTCACGTTGATGCAGTCCGCTCCCGCTTCCTGGCAGGCTGCGGCAAACAACCGCGCCTCCTGGTTGGTGTGGCTGTTCGGCACAAAGTCGTTACCGGCCACGCGAACGATGACCGCCATCTCAGGACCGGCGACCTCCCGGACCCGGCGGATGGTTTCCAGTCCGAACCGCATGCGGTTTTCCAGGGGACCGCCGTACTCGTCGGTTCGGTTGTTCGTTTTGGGGGAAAGGAACTGACAAATAAGATAGCCCGCGGACGCCAGCACCTCCACCGCGTCAAAACCGGCTTCCTTGGCTCGGCGAGCACCCTGAGCAAAGTCGTTCTGGACGCGCTGGATATCTTCCAGGGTCATGGGCGTGGTCTGGGTCCTGGTGAAGTGGCTCATGTACTCCGAAGGGGCCAGAAGCGGCAGTCCCTTGAGGCTGGCAAAGGAATAGGCTCCGGCCATATAGAGCTGTACGGCAGTCTTGCCCCCTTCGCGGTGGATTGCCTCGGTGAAGCTCCGCAACCCGGGGATGTACCGATCGTCCTTGATGGAGAGCATCAGGTCTATGCCCGAGGCTTCGTCGTTTATTTCCGCACCGCCGATGATGATCAGGCCCGCGCCGCCTCGCGCCCGGGCCGCGTAGAAATTGATGACCTGATCGCTGACCGCGCCTCCGGGAGTGTAATTGAGGTGCATGGCGGGCATGACGACCCTGTTGGCGAGAGCCATCGGGCCGACGGATATCGGGTCGAACAGTTTGGTTATCAACGGTACCTCCTGCGGCTAATCTTGGTGCCAAGTCGCAATCCAAAGAGTAACTGAGGAGAACCTTGAAAAAAGGTTTCCCCCGAGATTACTTCTTTGAATGCGGCTCGGTATCAGACGCTTTCATGCGCCCTTGAAATTCCCTTTTCGCTTCTGCATGTACGCGGCCATGGCCTCGAGCATGTCTTCCGACGGCATGATCATGCTCGATCGGGCCGCATTGAAGTCCTGAGCCTGGTCGAGAGGAACTTCTTCATTGTACAGGAAGACGTCCTTCGCTCCCTGGACGGCCAAGGGCGGATTGCCAGCGATTTCGAGAGCCGTTTCCAGGGCTTTTTGATCCAGTGTCTCTTTGTCGGGGTAGACTTCGTTGACGAGGTTGATCCGCCGCGCGTATTCCGCATTGAACCGGCGACCCGTGAAAGCTATCTCTCGCGCGTGTCCCGGGCCGACTACTTTCGGCAGGCGCTGGAGTCCCCCTACATCGGTAATGATGGCGAGCGTGGCTTCCGGCAAGGCGAAGGTTGCGTCAGCGGAGCAGAGGCGAAAGTCGCAGCAGAGGACCAGTTCCAGTCCGGCTCCGAGGCAATGGCCGTGGATCGCTGCGATGGTCGGCCGGGTCAGGCGTTCCAGTCGCGTGTGAATCGCCTGGAGACGGCGCACCTCCCGATAGAAGGCTATCTTCTGAGTCGCGCCCGACGAGCCCGTGATAAGGGGGATGATCTCGTTGGTCGGGCTCAGGTCCAGGCCGGCACAGAAAGACTTTCCGGCGCCGTCGAGCACGAAGACGCGGGCATCCGGGTCCTGTTCGGCCATCTCGATGGCTCGATCCACGGCATTCCAGACCGCTATGTCGAGAGCGTTCCTCTTTTCCGGCCTGTTCAACGTGATAAAACCGACATGACCATCTCGCCGGTAGGTCACCAGCCCATCATTATTGGGTGCTCTTTCGGTCATGGGGAACCTTTCCTCCTCACTGCCCGTTGAAAATGGCACAAGAAAGCCCCGGGGCCCGGCCTGAGGCGATACGTCACGATTCCGAAGAGGTCGTTTCGGCCGACCACCCGTGGACCACGGGACCGATCGAGACCTGGCCCGGCCTCGCCAGTGTCTCACGGGAGACTGCTGCATTGACCCGCAAATTCAAGATGTTTTTTTCCAGAGACGGGATGCGGCTCGAATCGGGTCTGGCCGCCTTCAGGCAATCCAGGAGTGTTTCCTGGAATTCCAGGTCAGGGGTCTCCTGTATCGTGTCCAAGAGCCGTGCCGCGCGGTTCGGCTCGCCCATGCTCAGGAGACACCGCACCCTCTTGAGCACGGAGGAAGGCAAGCTGTCGGAAATGGCCTGGTAATATTCGAGGGCCCAGCCGCATTTTCCGCTGCCGACCAAGGTGTCCGCGAACGCATTGAGCGCGGTCGGCTTGCCTGCGAGAAAAGCGGCAAGCCCCTTCACTTTCTCCCGCTTTCCCAGCTTGGCCAGGCGATAGATCAGCATCAGGAAGTGACTCGGCTTGTTCAACAATTCGGCGGGATCGGCATCCCGAAGGGCCAAATAGTAGAGTATCTCGTTCTGCTCGCGCAACTGGTCGAGGTCCAGCACACCATAGCCGTTGCGGATATCGAGGTTCCGCACCTCATCGACCGTCGTCAGCTCGACCGTTCGGAAAACCTTGTGGATCTTGGCCGCAACTTCTACCTCCTTATTGCGCAGCTCTTCCTGGAAGTAGTCCCCGGGAAAGACAAAACTGAATTTCGTGTCTTCTCCGGGCCGCGAGCCGACAAGCCCCTGTTCGAACTCTGCCAGGAGCAGTCCTCTCCCGAGGAGCACGTCCCAATATTTCCCGGAGATTCCAGTAAAGGGTACCTCATCGATCCAGCTCCGCGAATCGAAGATGATCCGGTCGGTGGGCCCAGCGGGCTCATCGGTCTCCTGAAAGAAAGTGAGGCTGGAGATCAGCTCGTTCACCGTAGAACCATCATCAGGCTGGACTGAAGCGAATCCGTCGAGGAACTCGACCAGGAGACCGAACTCTTCTATTGCCGCGGTTGCCAGAGCTCCGTACGCATAGTACGTTGGCTCCTCTTTCAGGTCTTCTCGGTTTTCCAGCAGAAAATCGATGACCTCAAAGATGCGCTGCTTGTAGTACACGTCCTGTTCCATCTGTTCGTTGGCCAGGGCCCAGAGGTTGCGGACCATTCTCAGCCCTTCCCTGGACATGGAGTCGGTCTCGAAATCATCCCCGATAGACAGGAACGACGGCCGGTACCTGGGAATCGGCCGAATACCGTACCTGTCAGGCTGCTTGTTGTAGGCTGAACCGAAGTAGAGCTGCATCTGCTGCGATCCGGAGTTGGAGAGGATCGGTATGCCCAGCGAACGAACAAACTCGAGGGTCTGACGGGCTTCCTCGACCGTTTCTCCGGGCAGCCCGAAAATCGAGAAAAGTTCCGTCTCCATGCCAAGGGATTGTGCCTTGGCGACGTGTGTCCGGACCTGTTCGAGTTGGATCCCCTTGCCGGTCTTGGCCAGGACCCCCGGGCTCCCTGATTCGAGGCCGAAGGCAATGGTGTCGGCTCCGGCTTCTCGCAGTTTTTCGAGCAGCGCGGCGGTGACGAGATCAGCTCGGGTCTGGCACCAGAAGGGAGTCTCGATGCCACGTTCGATCTTCTGGTCGAGGAGTCGTACGGTGCGCTCTTCGTCGTCCGTGAAGTTCGGATCCGCGAACCAGAACCGTTCGATCCCCCGCTTGGCAAGATGTTCCATCTCCGCGACCACCCGGTCCACGGAATGAAATCGGATCTTTCCGCGGCAGATGTGGGGGGTGATGCAGAAGCGGCACATGTGCCGGCATCCTCGTGAAGAGAGAAGAATCGCGGTGTTCTTTCCTTCAAGGTTCAGGAGATTCGTCAGGTACGGCGAGGGATACGTGTCGAGATCCGCGACAAGCGGCGCGTCTTCGGTCTCGGTAATCCTGCCGTTCTCGCGACACGTGATCCCTGCCACGGAATCCAACGGATCGCCGGCTGCGAGGGCCCTCGCCAGGGCCGGCATGACCGCCTCGCCCTCACCGCGAACCAGGACGTCCATGTCTCCCAGCTCCTCCAGGCCGCGGGGAGGCATGGCCACGATCTGCGGACCGCCCAGAACCACGAGAATATTCCTGTGCCGCGATTTGATGTACCTGCAGAGGAAGCGGATCCGGCTTATGGTGCTGCGGTACGCGGTAAATCCCACGAGCGACGGGTTCATCCGATGGATCCATTTTTCGAGGGTTCCCAGGCTCAGGGGTCGGTCTCGCAGGTCGTCCAGGATTACGCCGTCCCATCCCGCGGCCTTGAGGCCTGCGAGGATGTATCCGAGAGAGATCGGAATGCTCTCCGAGGATTCAAATCCGACATCATGATTCACGTTGATAAAGAGGAAAGACACTGTGCACCGTACAGCCCGATCGGGAATTAATAAAACTTAACCATATCATCAAAAGCTTCCGAGGAACAGAGCGATATGTTGACCAGAGCACGGTGCGGCTGGTAAATCTTGAGGTAGAAAAACGAACGCCGAGAACTTTATGAAAAAAAAGAAGAGCCCCTGGTACAGTCTGGTCTGGATCGCGGTCTGGACCGCAGCACTGATCTGGTTTCTTACCTCCGGGAAGTTCAGTACGCGAGAGATCGCAGGAATGGTGATCGTGTACGTGGTCTTTGTCGGGGTCACGGGCTATCTGCTCGCCCAACACCTGAGAATGACGAGAAGAACCGCTGCGGCTGCCAAAGCTAACGAGCCGAAGCTCCCAACCTTGAATGCCCCTTGTCCTTGCGGGTCGGGGAAGAAGTACAAGCGATGCTGCGGTGCAACCTGAACGTGCCGATAGTTATAGCGAGGGACTGAAGTCCTGACGGAGACGGGCTTACCGCGCCAGCCGGCTCATTTCAATGGTAGATATAACGTGCTTCCTGGCCTGATCCTCGGGCAATCCGCTATGGATCAGGCAGGTCAGGTACATTCTCGCCTGAAAGCGCATGTCTTCTTCAGAACGAGCCTGCGCGATCAGCATGGGGAACTGGGAGCAGTCCGGAGGACCCTGAGGCTGCACATTGGCCTGTTGCGGGCTGGAAGGCTTGGGAGGCCCTTGTACGCGCGGGTGCGGCACCGGCAGCGATCGCGGTTCCGGGGCAGTGGGAGCATAGGAAGCCCGCGGAAGGGTCCGTTGAACGCGCGGTTTCGGCTGGCCGGTCTCCGAGCGCGGCTCGACCGACTGCGGAGGAGAAGTGAGCGGTCTAGGAGCCGTACGGTTCCACGTGGAGGGGGGGGGGTCCTGTTGGGAGAGTTCGGCCGTATTCCCCTGCCTGTCGAATTCCGGTGCCTGCGGAACCTGATACGGAAAGTCCTGGGAATAGGCTGCCTGGTAAACTCCCTGGGTCACGAGCATCAGAAGGCCCGCTAACACATACCACAGACAAGATCGCATCATGGCTGAATACCCCTGAAATACGTGCCGACTGTATACCACACGGATATGGAAAAAGCCACGATACAGGTGGTGATTTCGAGTCAGTCCGGACGCGCGCGGCCCTCGGGATCTCCCCGCGCGTAAGCGTGACGATCAGAGGCCTTTGAGCCCGTACTTGGTTATTTTGTTGATCAACCCCTGCCTGGAAAGCCCCAAACGCCGGGCGGCGAGACTTCTATTGCCGCGACAGATTTCCAGAGCATCGCGCAGCATCTTGCGCTCGAGCCTTTCCACCGCGTCTTTCAGTTTGGTCGGGAGAGTCCCGGGCTCTGTTGCGACGGTCTGTTCCAGCGAACGCCTGACCCTTTCGGACAGGCAGCGTACCGAGATACTGGCGCCTTCTCCCGCCAGAATATGGGCGCGCTCGATTTCGTTTTCCAGTTCCCTCACGTTTCCAGGCCAGGAATAGCGTACCAACAGATCGAGGGCAGTCGGCTCGACCGCGCGTCCCGGTTTCGCGGTCTGCACGGCAACCCGTTCCATGAAATGCTTCACCAACAACGGGATATCTTCGGCTCGCTCTCTCAATGGCGGAATGGAGATCGGGAAGACATTGATGCGATAGAACAGATCTTCCCGGAACAAACCCTGATGGACGAGGCTGATCAGTTCCCTATTCGTCGCGGTGATCAACCGAACGTCGACGTGCTGCGAGGTGTTTTCGCCGACAGGTCTGATCTCCCCCACCTGTAAGGCACGCAGCAGTTTCACCTGCATGGCCGGTGAGGTCGCTTCGACTTCGTCGAGGAAGAGCGTTCCGCCGTCAGCCGCGCCGAAAACCCCCTTGTGGTCGGCGACCGCGCCGGTGAACGCCCCTTTCTTGTGGCCGAAGAGTTCGCTCTCGATTAACTCCGAAGGAATGGCTGCGCAGTTGAGGGTAACGAGCGGTTGATCGGCCCGCGGGCTCAGCCGGTGTATGGCCCGCGCCACCAGTTCCTTGCCGGTTCCCGATTCACCCTGGATCAGGACGGTCGTTTCCGTGGGCGCCACCTTGCGGATGAGACCCCGCAGGTCGAGAATCCCCTGGGTTACGCCAACGATTTCTTCGAGAGGCCCGAGCGTTTTCAGGGTCCGCTTCATGGCCGAGACCTGCCCGCCCTCGAAGGTGCTCTGCTCCCGGAGCTTCTCCCATTCCATGGCCTGTTCGATGGATCGCGTCGCCTGTGAAGCGAGGATTTCGAGGATTTCCTGATCGGTCGGCGTGAAAACCCCCGCGCGCTTGTTGAGAACCTGGAAGACCCCGATAATCGGGCTCCCCGGCGAGCGCAGTGGCACACAGAGGAGATTCTTTGTCCGGAACCCGGTCCGCGGATCGACGTTCTTGTTGAATCTCGGATCCTGGTACGGGTCCACGATGTTGAGCGATTCGCCTCGTGTGAAAACCCAGCCCGCGATCCCCGTCTCCCACGGAATTCTGATTTCCTTGTCCTTCAGACCGACTCCCACATGCGAATAGAGCTCGGACGTCCTGTAGTCCGCCAGAAAGATAGTGGCTCTTTCCGCGTTCATAATGGAGGGGGCTTCTCGAATGAGCAAATCCACCAACGTGCTGGTAGTGGTCTGACCGCTCATGAGGATTCCCATCTTGAACAAAAGGGAGATACGCTCCAGGTACGCGGCGAGGGGACGAAAAGAGCGCCGCGGCTGATTGGGCTCCTGCTGCATCCCCAGTGCTTCCTTGAGCAAGGTCATGTCCATGTGGATCGTCAACGCCACGACCAGGTCGTCGACGGTGACTTTGCCCGATTTCAGGAGAATCTCATGCAGGGATCTGGAGGTTTCCTTGCATTCGCGGATCGCCGAACTGTAATCTTCGTTGGTTATCCTGCCCGTCTCAAGGAGAAGCCTGCCTATGGAATGATAATCAACCACGCATCGCCTCCGGATTCTTGCCGTAAAGGGCGATTTCCCCCGTCTGGCCGTGGATGATCATCTTACTCCCCACAACCACCCCAAGGTCGTTGAACCGAACCATTTCAGGTTTACCGGAGAACTTGACTATCTGCTGGGCCTGGCCGACGTAGACCTTGCCGAGCGCTTTGGATATGTCCGCAGCGTGGGCGCCTCTCCCGCCAAGCCGACTGATCAGAGCGGTGGGTACCGGGAGTGAGAACACCTCTTCCATGATCTCTTCCGGGATCGGATCGTTGACCACGAAGATGAACCCGTCGAGCTTTTCCGTTTCGGGGAGGGGGTCGTTCATCGCATCGATGATGGACTGCGCTTTGTTGATGTGCCGGAACGGCGCGATCTGGTTCTTGTCGGTCACCATGATCCCCCGAAAGATCTTGCCCGATACTCCGGTTCCGCGGGCGATAACCCGGTACCCCGACTTCTCGAGCGACGGGACTCTTTCCTTTCGCTCGCGGTCTTTTCGGACCTGGAGTATATAGACCTTCCCTTTCTCGATGGTGTACTCGAGACGAGTGTCAAGGTGCAAGTCTTCGGCGGTCTTGAACAGTACGGAAGAGAGTTCCTTCCATACACCCGGCAGTTGTGACGCGAGGGTCTCTTGGCTCTGCCAATGGTCGTAGACGGGGACTGTCTGGACTTTCCCGTTCACCACGTCGGTTCCCTGATCGGCGAGCGCGAAGTCGCCACGCAGGTCCATCGTAAACGGATCGTACGAGATTACGCCGGTCCCCGAGGTCTCACGCTCCATATTGCCGTATACCATGCCCTGAACGATCACCGCGGTGCGCCAATTCCCGTAAATTCTCGCAGCCTCCCGGTACTTTCTTGCAGGCTCGGCTTCGAACGACCGCATGACCGCGACGGCGCTGTGGAGGAGAATATCGATGAGCCGGCCGTTGTCCAGCATTTCCACCACCTGCGGAGCGAGTTCGGCCACCCGTTGCTTGTAGCTGAACGCCAACGCCTTCATTTGATCTGCGCTCAACAGGGCCTTACGTTGGATTTGCAGCCGGGTCTTGTGAGCGTCGATGATCTCCTGGAATTCGTCCCTTCCTACGCCGAAAACCGATTGGGTAAACTCCTGGAGAAAGCGCCGGTAGCAGTCATAAGCAAACCATGGATCTACCGTTTTGGCTAGTCGTTCCGCAATTTCGTCGTTGATTCCCACGTTGGTGATCGTCAGCATCATGCCGGGCATACTGATCCGCGAGCCCGAACGCACGGAAAAGAGAGCCGGGTTGGACGGGTCGCCAACCGACCGGCCCCAGTCGCGACCGAGGCGTTCCACCGCAGCGGTCAGGCCGCCTCGAAACTCGGGATCGTTGAGCATTTCGTTGCCCGGTCGGATGGGCTGATCGGTCGTGATGACAAAATAGGCCGGCGTGTTGGCGGCAAAGCGCAGTAACGACGCCTTCAGGCCTATTCTGCAAGGCGAAACATCCTCCCCGGACGGAAAGTAGAATGGGAGGGAGCGTTTCACCCCCTTTCCTTTCCACGTGACCTTACGGCCGGATTCGGCGAGCCGTTGGTTCAAGAACAGCTCCACCTTGTCCAGGAACGTCTCCAGGACCCTCAGATTGCCGTCTCGCGCCTGCAGATCGGACACGTACAGCGTCTTTAGATAGTTCTTGAAAAAATCGGTGTCCGGGATCTCCTTGAGCGTGGTCAGGTCTCTGAGCCTGCGGGGAAGTCTTTCCATGGAACAATACGAAAGAAACTGGTCGAACGGTTCCTCGAAGCGGCTCCGGTAAAAGGCATACACATCGTCCAGCTCGCTCTTGGTGACTCGCAGCAGATCCCGCACCTTGTCGAACGTCAGCCCAAGGACCGCCGCGCGGCTGAGGTCCCGACCCGCTTGAAGCAGATAGTACGAAGAATGCCCGTTTACGGAAACTCCCCGCACGAGCAGGTCGAGAAACGTTAGCGCCAGAGCTAGGTTCTCGTGGGTGATCTGCTCGAAATGCTGGTTGTTGATGCTCGTGGCCAGCGTCTCCTGGAGTGCTTCCAGTTTCAGATCCCTGTTGAAATTCTCGAAGCGCTCCTCAATGTATGTCGCTTTTTGCGCGTACGCATGACCGGCTTTTTTCGCGCGCAGCACGACGGGAGTACCTGGCTGCTCCCGCGACAGGCGTTCCATCTCCCGAATGTAGTCTTCGGACCCCTCGGTCAGGGTGACAGGCGCGGGGAGCGGCTCTCGGCAATCGGGGATCAGAAACCGCCGCTTGATTTCCTGGCGCTCGAAGATGATCCGGTTCAGTCTTTCCAGATCGTCCTCGACCGTCGAACCCTCGGCGGTCTCCCGCGTGATGAAGTACTTGGTGTGCAGTCCCTTTGTCAGCTCGATGACGTCGAGAACCATCCGTCGCGAGAATTCCGGCCAGGTCGGATCGCTGCGGTACCGCGCGGTGTCCAGCGGGATAAGCCCCATGAGCGCGTTCTTTTCGGATAGATCGATGTGGAGATCCACGAAGATGCGTGCACAGAGATCTTGTATCCCCTGTGCTTCTTCGGGTGAACACCAGCTTTCCATGCCGAGATAGGGCATGGACTCGGGAGGCATCCAGTCTGCGATGGCTTCACGGTTCCCGGTCGCGAAGTATTTCACGATCCCCAGACAGAAGTAGAAATTCTCGATGCTCCCCATCCAGTGGATGTCGCCCCTGAGCTTGCCGAGGAAGTTCCCGATGGGTTTGACACCGCGATTGGCCAGCTCCTTGGCGAGGCCGGCCGCGGTGAGTCTGACCGCCTCGAGCGGGCCGATCTCCTTGAACGAATGCGGGATGGCTTTGATCAGGGTCCGGATCAGAAAGTGGGTGATCGCCGAATTGGACCGCAACAGGCACGAGATCGGATAGTGGATCATGTCTTCGTCGCAGATGTGCGCCCCACCGATTTCGATCTGAACGATGAGGTACGGGATGAGCCGGTGCATGATCCGGGGATTGGAGGCCACAATGGCGCACAGGCACTTCAGGTGCTGCACGTGGGCCAACGCGGCGCCAGCATCTTCTGCCAGTACGAGAGGTTCACCGGTGTCGTCGTCTTCGATGGCAAACTTTCGTGGGCGAGGTGCGATCAAGGGCCCGCGAATGAGATGATCGATCAACTCCTGGGCCATCAAGAAGTAGCCCTGCCTGCCCAGGGTGCAGCCGAGCGATGAGATGGCTCTGAGCGATGAGATGACCGTTGCGATCTCCTCCGAACCGTACGCTCGGTCGAGAAACAGCGTGGCAAAGAAATCCACGAGGTCGCGGGAGGCCTTCTTTCGCGTCTTCTCGAGCCGCAGAACAATCTGGCACACCCCTTCAATGAGGAGTTGTTTGACCTCCGGCTTGTCCACTTCCAGGATCTGGGTCGCAAGAATCTTGGAGAACGCCTCCTGAATGGCCGGCGAGAGCGAGTCGATCATGTCCTGAAAGGCCGACAGGATACTGCGCCAGTCTTCCGGGACACTCTTGATGAAGGCAATTCCCGAAGAGATGGCCGCCTCGTCGACAGGGGCACCTCTGTCAAGGGCCGTCCGATAGCTTGCCTTTCGTCTGTCGATCTCCGGAGCCGAATGAAGCTCGATCCGTTCCAGGACTTCGGTTCGGAACCGCCCCTCGTACGATGCGCCGCAGCGATCGACCGCTGCCTTCAGGGTTTGTATGAGGTGTGTCGGGCACGGACGGAGCTGATCGAGCGCGGTCATAAGGGCTGCGGCCGCGAGGAGTCTGACGCGGGGCTCCAGAGCATCGCGGATCTCGTCAGAACGCCTGTTCAACGCCCCTTTGATGCCCAGATATGCAATGACACGGCGCTCAAACGGATTGATCGCAACGCGGAAGAGCCTGTGGATCAGAAAATCAAGACTTTTTTCCAGGTATGGCCGATACAGGTCGATTGCTCGGTCGTCCGCGGACTTCAGGATGCTCTCCACCAGGCGACACAGAGCGTATTCACCTTCGGCCCGAGCCTGGGCATCGAACGGTTGGACGCTGACCGCGAAGAGAAAGCCAAGGAAGATCTCCATCACTTCCGAAAGGTGATCGGCCAGCGATTGATCGTCCCGTTCGAGCGAGTACCGGGAAAGGGTCCTCACGAGATCGAGCCAGTTTGGAATGTCGTACAGGATGGGGATCAGGTTTTCCCGAATCGCTTCCCGCCTACCCTGGAAAGGGGTTATGTAGACGAGTCGTTCCAGCTGTTCCCTGGGAAACTTCGGGAAAAGGATAACGCTCGAATCTACCAGCCTCATGTCGATGAGCTGCGGCGCAGCCTCAGCTCCGGTGCGATCCAGGACCGCAAGCACCGTCGCAAGGTTCTGCACTTCCAGGCGGCAACCACCGGCGAACGCGGTGCCGGCCGAATGCAATACCTCGGCCATGCCCGCTATCTGATACGGGTTCAGCGGCTCCTTCTCGGTAACCTGCCTGATCAGGTCTTTGACGTCCACCGGGGTCCCCTCAGCGTTCAACAATCTGCAATTTCAGGGTAAATCATTGTTGGGCGAACCGCAAGGAAAACGGCACACCCCGGTGGGGGGTTACGATGAAGCCGAGTATTACTATGGTCAAGTACGGTCGTGGATGAGTGTCGGCCTTCAGAGGCTCGTGGTTCAGGAGCCACAGCTGGAGAGGCTGGCCGTGGCTCCCGATTAAGCAGCCCGAATTCGGCTCGCGAAATATCGCTTACGGAGGCGAATATCATGGGGAGAGCGGCCGGCGAGATGTCGGCCCCACTGAACACCCCGGGGCAGGGTAACGGATCTCTTATCGGCCCGCGCATCCCCGCAACTGTTCCTGCGCGCCACACTCCAAATCTGTGGGAATAGCCTCTTTACCGCGCTGCCAGTCAATCCCGTTCTCTTGCAGCAGAGACTTCACCTTCTGATAGACCCCGCCTACGATTCTGGGACACCTGGTTGGCGGTATGCTCGGATTGTCCTCAGTTATGTCGCGGCATCTGATTCCTCCGTACTCGGCTCCGTATTTGGCGGTAAACCATTCCACAAGCTCATTGATCATGAACTTCAGCGCGGGGTTGTCCGGCTCTTCGGCCGTGCCCTTCCCCGCGTATAGCCCGAGCAGGCAAGCGCCTCCTGTGAGAGAGCCGCAAACTTCCCCGGAAAAACCAATGCCGCCGGCTAGCGCGGATACGGCCCGTATGAGATCCGGATTGGCCTTGCCCTGTGCCTCAAGGCCCATGGACACGAGGATTTCGCTGCAATGAAAACCGTGCTGCACGAGTTCGAACATCCGTAGCTGCTCGGCAGAAAGCCCAGCTCCTGAGAAAGCAATATTCTTCATGATGTTTCCCCTTCCTTCAATCACCGCGTCGATGCATTGCACTTGTAAGACGGGGGAGCCGGGTCAAAGGTTACACGTGTCCGTATCGATAAGCTGTTCTGCTGGAGAATGACGATTCCCCAGCAGCCCTTTTGTAGCTACGGTGTCTCCCTTGGAATCCTTAGTGCTCTGTGGCGTAAATACGGTCGCGTCTTTTGCGTCACCCACCAGTGCTGCATGTTGCGTCCCGGAGGGACGCACCTTGAATAGCCACGGGTTTCAGAGAGTGTCTCAAAACTCTCGACACAGAGGACATCGTGGCGCGACTCGCTCTAGAAGGCTCAAAAGAACCCTCACCCCAACCCTCTCCCACGGGGAGAGGGGGCTCTCAGTGGCGCCGGCATCTTGCCGGCGATTTCCCTCTCCCCTTGGGAGGGCGAGGGCGGACGGCGTAGCACGATAGTCATCGCTTCCAGGGTTTTGAGACGGTTTCGAAACCCGTGGCTACCGTTGGTCAGCCCCTTCGGGGCTGCGCAGTTGTTCTGAATTCGTGACCGTATTTGTGAAAATTGTACTAAGCGAACGACAGGAGAGAAGCGCCGGTCTATTCTCGGAGCGCGCTCAGGATGCCCAGTGCCTCTTCCACAGCCTCGCGGACATCCGGATCGGGATCGTTGAGGCTGTTCTGCAGGGCCGGGATCGCTACCGGGTTGCCGATCTTCCCGAGCAATTCGGCCGTGTCGCCTCGCAATCCGATGTCCTCGTGGGTGAGGAGCGTGATGAGATCGGGCACGATGGGGTCAAGGGAGTGGGGACTCTCCGCCAGGGCCTCTTCCATTGCCACCAGAGCCCCCATGCGCGAAGAGAATTCGTGCGACGTGTACAGCGGGAGTATCGCTTCGGGCTGGTCTTCCTTGCACAGGAGCACTCCCGCGTCTTCAGCTCGCCCGGACTGGATCATGGAATTGAGGATCGAGGTAAACGAATCGGTCGCGCCGGATTCGAGGACGCTTCCCACGAGTTGCGGCAATTCAATAGAACCGACCAGGGTGAAAGCCTCATTGATAATGGTGGTCGGAGTGGCCTTCACCTTGAACCGATCGGCCATGTCCTGGAACTGCACCGCATCGACCACTACGGCCGAAATCAAGGGTTGGCAAACGGCCAGAGAGAGCACTTGCCGGACGACGCGCGGACAGTGCGGACATACCGGTGCGATGAGAACCAACGCGTCGGTGGAAACTTTCAACTCGTCCAGTGGTGGCAACGCAGGATCGATTGGAGGGGCCTTGGCACCACCCACCCACATGAGAGCATCCAGGAACGGACCGAATTCCGGCCCCTCGGGAACCGCCAAGTAGTGGATATTCCCAACACCCTCCGAGGCCACCGTGATTGAGGGTTTTTCCGGGAAAACAGGTCGGAGGTCGTCCGCGAGCTCTATGCGATTCATCGACACGCCGCTGATCTGACGTGCCGTGTTCAACAGATTGGCTTGAAACCGATCTTCGGTCCCACCGGAGTTGAGCTGGAGGTATACGGGGCGAGACATCTTCTTCGCCGCTGCCTGGATTTGCTCCAATTCCGCGTTTGAAAGCACGTGGCACCCCTCGTCTGTAGGCATTCAGCTCGAATGACCCTTCGGACGGATACTTCACCAGCCCCCCCGCAGAACCTCGCGCGGTACGACCCTTTGGAGACGAACTGGAGGAGCGAGCAAAAAGCTGACTGGCCCGTGTACCAGCGTTACCGGCTACCGGGAACAAAGTTCGTGATCACCTGCCCGGAACCGGGAGCAACCTGATAGGGATTTTGCGCACCGGTCAGAGGGGCCGGCATGTAGGACCACAAGTAGCTGCCGACCGAATATGCGCCCTTCGCTGCAAGAGGAATGATCCCGTTCTGCGCGTACGGACCCGTCTGGGGGGCTTGCTGGCCGCCGGGCTGCTGTGGGGGAGGTCCGGCAAAAGTGGGTTGGCCATACATGTTCATCGGTCCGCTATAGTTCTGGTCGTATGCGGAAGTTTCCTGGGCAAAGGCCCCGGTTGCGCATACGGTCATGGACAATCCTAGTATCAGAGCAAGCGCTTTCATGAATCGACCTCGCGGAGTTACTGCATTATGGTGAAAATACCACAAGCAAGCAAAAAAATAAAGGCTTTCCCGTGCTTGACAAAAGCAATAGGAATATGGGATAATTAGCAACTTTCAGTCCACTGGAGGTTCGATTGATGCGTAAAGGTTTTACAATCTTGTTGTGCGCCTTGCTGGCGCTCGCTTTGGCCGCACCGGCTTTTGCGGACGTGAAGACCAAGGGCAAGGCCTCTATCCCGGCTCGCGTCTATGCGAGCGGCGCGGCTGCCACCGACCGGGTCGCGTATGCCGCGACGCGCGTTCTAAAGACGTCCTTCAGCGTGTTTAACCCGTGCCTCGATTTCGTCAAGGGGTGTACGGACGTCGTCCTCACTCCTATCGGAAAGCCGTTCGACTACATGGAGAAAGCCATGGCAAAGAGGTGGTGCCCGCCGACCGCTAAAGCGCGGCCTGCCGAGAAACGTTAGTACCGCAAGGTGCATTGGTAGTTTGTTCGATTAAGGGGGATCGGCAGGGAGTAGCGAGAATCCGGGGCTGCCGGTCTGATCGGTGATTGTGGCCGTTCATGGGGCGCATAGCCGCCTCAAGCGCGGTCAGTAGTTACCGGTGATTGACTCCTTGCCGATGTGGAGGGTGTATGATCTGGAGGATTAGCGGGGTTGTCCTCTTGGTGTCGTTGTGTGCCGCTCATACGGCTGTCGCACAGTCCAGGCCGGTCTATCCGTATGCCATCCCTATTTGCGCCGTCATCATCAACGAGCTGAGCGAGGGCAGAGTGAGTTTGAAAGATGCCAGAGAGGTGGCCCTTGCCATCGCGCAGGCGGGGAACAAACACTTTGGCCGGGTGACCTGCGGAGACATGTGGCTCTTTATGGCGATCGTCTATGTGGAGAGTGGCTTCAAGAACAACATTATCAACGAACAGAACTGTCATGGGATGTTCCAGGTTCACGCGCCTTCGTGGGCCCGAAAATTCGGCGTGAAATATTCCGATCTGCTCAAGCTCCAGACCAACGCGGACTGCGGGATCGGCGTATTCAAATACTATCTCCATTTGTACAAGACCCTCGTGCCGGCTTTGAGCGCGTACAACAGCGATCATCCGCGTGCTGCGATCGGTTACGCCGGCGCGGTGCTCGGTGCGCGCAAAAAGATCAAAAGGAGATACACCGAACTCTACCATGTCGTGCACGAAGGCAAACGGGTGGCCTTTCAGCGCCCCATGTGACGCATCTGGCGGCTTCACGAAAAAAACTATTCGGTTCTGCTTAGCGGGGAGGACCGTACAGGAACGGTGCGGCGAGTGAACTCATCACGTCCCACGGATTGAAGGGGGTCGGGTTGTGGTCCATCGGTATGTACGGATCGTGACCCTGGGGGTAGCATTGAGATACCGGCCCGGTAGGAGGCGCCAGGTACTGGGGGATGCAGCTCACACAACCACCCAGAGCCATCAGAGCGGCCATAATGACGATAAACATCGTGATTTTGCGAATGGTTCTCAAGCACTGACACCTGTACATACACAGAGTGGGGTCATATTACCCCTTTTTCTCGGTCACTTCAAGCCAAAAAGCTCCCAACCGGCAATCGTCCATTGAAGCGGGGGGAATTGAGACGGTGATCCCTTACCGCACGCGGCATTTAGCCTGCGGGTGCATCGGCCCGCGGGCGCAGCTCGAACTGGCTTTCCGCTCCCGGAGTGAAGTGGACCTGCCCCTCGGCATCGATGAGGAGCCCTTCCACCCCCGGCACTGACCTGATGGCGTCTATTCCTTCTTCCACTCCCTTCACGAACACGCTCACCGCCAGCGGCTCCCCGACGATCCCCCTCGGGGCCAGCAAGGTAACCGACTGGAGCTTTGAAGCAGGGTAGCCGCTTTTCGGATCGAGGATGTGATGGTAGCGCTTCCCGTTTTCCATGAAGAAGCGCTCATAATCGCCGGAGGTGAGGACGACCCGATCTTTGACCGAGGCCACAGCGATAAGGGCTTTGAGGTTTCTCGGATCCTGAACGCCAATTCTCCACGGTTTGCCCGGTTCTTTCTCTCCCAGTGCGAGCACGTCGCCACCGGCATTGACCAGCGCCGCGGATATCCCGGCTCTCTCGAGAACGTCTCTGGCACGGTCCAATGAATAGCCTTTGGCAATGCCGCCGAGGTCCAGGGCCATCCCTTTTTCGGCAAGCGCGATCGTTCCGGTTTGCGCGTCGACCGCGACCTTGTCCCAACCGACTTTCGTCAAGGCCTCCTCGATTTCTGACACGGCAGGCAAGCGCGGCCCCTGATCGCCACTGAAGTGCCAAATCCTTGAGACCGCACCTACTGTAGGATCATACGCCCCCCCGCTCTCTTGCGCGGCTTTCAGCCCTGCGCTGACTAGGGTCACCAATTCTTCGTCCACTTTCACCGGCCCCGTGCCGGCTGCCTCGTTAAGTTTCATCAACGTCGACGGTTTGTGGAACGAGGCCGACTCCTCGACGCGCTTGAGTTCCTCGAACACCGCCTGAGTTGCGGCACGTGCCTTGTCCTGACGCCCGCGCACCGTCACCTCGATCAGGGTGCCCAGGACGATTCGACTCGATTTGTACAGGGCCTCCGGTTCTTCCCTCGAAGCACACGCCCCGACCGAGAGAGCCACGGCAAGAGAGGCCATTCCTAAGCTCCGGGCAAGAGTGATCTTCATATCTCTTTGGGCTTTCCTGGGGAGATAAGCTCCGTACGGTTCAGGATGAGTCTGATGGGAACGATCATCGTGAAGAACGGGAACATGTACATGGCGGCGAGGGTCGGGGAAAGCGGACCGAAAAATTGGGAAGCAAAGACCACCACCAGAACGTTATTCATGATGGCCATGCTGACCGCGGCTGCAAGGCGTCGGGCCGGATCTTGTCCGGGAGTCAGGAAGTAGCCGATGGCGTAGTACACACCGCACAGGAGATAGGCAAGCCCGATGGAAGCCAAGAGCTTTCCCGTCTCCTGAAAGAAGAAAGAGGAATACTTGGAGAAGACCCCGAAATTTATGGCCGCGAACAGAACCAGCGAGACCGGAAACTGCACACGCGTTATCGCTGTCAGGATTCCCGGAGCAAACCTCCGCACAAGATAAACCGCTACCACCGGCACGAAGATCACTATTGCCAGAAGTTGCACCATCATCTCCAGTGGTATTGCAATCTCCTTCCCAACCAGGAGTTTCACGAGGCACGGGAGCGAGAACGGTACCAGTAAAGAGGTTGCAACAACCATCCTGAGAACCACCGGTACGTCCGCGCCCAGGATGCCTGCGATAAAGGGGCTGACAACGCCTGTCGAGATCCCTGAGAGGAGAAGCACCGGGACGGCCCACTCCGGCAGCACCACGGTGCAGATCGCATACAACACGACCGGGATGACAAAGAGCTTTACCGCTACCAGCTTGGCGAGACTCAGGAGGGACGAGAACGACGTGTCAAGGAAGGCCTGGAAGTCTATCTTGAGAAAACTCAAGAAAAGGAAAACCATCATCATATAGATCAAGTACGGCTGAAAGTTGCGCCCGAAATCAGGAAACAGTACCGCGACCGCAATCGAGCTCAAAATCACCAGAAGCAGGAGCAAGTCTCGTAAACTCATACTTTCATACCAGTGCGCGATCGAAATGATCCGGTCTCGGGAGAACTCCTTTTGCACAAAGAAGTTCCCCCCAAAAATTCCTCTTTGGAACGTGACCTGGTATCAGTCCCAAGACCAGAGAGCCAGGCCGGTCGGTTCGTCGAATCGCCGAACGGGGACCTCACCCGGCACGGGAGCCGCATACAGCTCCGCGGCAAATATCGGGGTCCCGGGCATAAGGTGTCCGCCCACGCACCGAAAATCCTCGCCGGCCAGCGTCGCATGCGCGTGCACGAAGATCTCGCCGTCTTTTTCCGAGACGTTCCCCAGGCATGCCACTATTTCGAGCGGTTCCGGGAAATCTCGGCTCTTGTACTGCCGCTCGACGGTATCATAAAACGCGAGGACCGCGCGATCCACCGCGCCGATCACCTGAAACGCGGCCTTACGCATCCCTTTCTCTTGAAAAACCCGTGTAATGGCTTCAAGCAGATCGTCTCCCTTGGGCAAACGTACGAGGAAAGTCTCTTGCATCGGTTCAAACTCCTTCCTGCGGCAGAGCGCTTCGGAAAAAAACTCCGGCCTACCTCGAAACCGTTGCCGCTCGGCCGCGATTCCGGTTTGCCGACATCCAGGTCGAAATCGTTCACCGGGACGAACACAATCACAGAATGGCCAGTTGTGCTAGAATGAGCCGTCTGAAGAGCATAGCCCCACCAGGGGCCGAGCGCAAGAGGTCAGCCATGAAAAAAGGATCTTGCCACCATTGCGGGCAGACGGTGGATATCGAGGAGAAGGTTTTCCGGAACGATACCTGCCCCGCCTGCGGTTCCGATCTGTACTGCTGTCTCAACTGTGCGGATTATGACCCCTCGGCTCCCAATCAGTGCCGAGAACCTCAGGCCGAGCGTGTCACGGTGAAGGACCGCCGCAATTTCTGTGAGTACTTCAGACTCAGGGAGGGGCCGGCATCGTCTAAGTCAGCGGACAAAGCAACGGAGGCTCGCCGCAAGCTCGACGCTCTGTTCAAGAAGTGAGCAGGCATGGAGTAGGTGCCCGTTCGTTCAGTCTTGGCAGCTCTTTTTTATATTTTGCACAACGAGGACGGAGTATTCGTGGAAGCCTGCGTAGGGTGTCGTGAGCGCAGCGCACCGCACCGTTCGAGGTCGGCTCTGGCAATCCCTTCGCCCCAAATGACCGGCAAGATGCCGGTAGCACTGAACAGCCAAGGGCACGAATTTCGGATAAGACCGGGTACTTGCGAAGGATTGTACCGAGCAGGCACTGCCGGACAAGCCAGCAGTGGCACCCGCTTGAAGACAAACAGGGACATTAGATCGCTCGGTTATCGCGTGCCAAAAAAAAACCCGTTGTAGAAGCAGGGGTCCAGAACCTTTCCTGGCTTCCCGCTTCTGCGGGAATGACGCAAGACCTCGGCTCCTTTGCAGGGGTTGTTGCGCGCCAGGCCCTTAGAACTCAGTCCCACTCGTCTTCTTCCGGTTTGGCCATCTCGATCTCCTGGAGGACGTCTGCGGGGAAAACTTCCCTCGGCGCCTCGGCCCACAGCCCTTCCAGGTCGTAGAAATCCCTGACTGACGGCTGGAAAATATGGACGATTACGTCTCCATAATCGAGGAGTGCCCAGTTCCCCTGATGTACCCCCTCGGCCGAGAAGCGTTCGAGCCGGCTTTTGCGGCCTACTTCCAGGATCGCCTCCGCGATTGCCTTGACCTGCTTTCCTGAGCCTCCCGAGAGGATGAGGAAAAAATCCGCAATGGAGGTCAGCCCTACCAACCGAATCAGAACGGGATTGAAAGCCTTCTTGGTCAGAGCGGCCCGTAATAATTGTAACGATTTCAGCTTCGCAGCCTCGACGGCCACTGGATCGAAAGGATGTTTCATAAACCTCATTGCCTGTAGAGTTTTCTGTCCATAATGTAAGATCTGACCGATTCCGTCACCAGGTACCGTATGCTCTTCCCCTCACGGATCAGGGTCCTTATCAGAGTGGAAGACACCTTCAAGCCCTCGACAGGTGCGGGCATCAGACGTGTCGATGTGCCGTGGATCATCTCATCCCCGGACTCGTGAAACTGTGCGCGAAGACTCGCGGGTAGTTCCGCCCACGCGGACCTGAAATCGACCCCCGGCCGGGTCACGACAACAAAATTGGCCAGCGAAAAGAGCCGCTCGTGGTCCTTCCAGGTGTGAATCTCGCGCAGTGAATCGGTCCCCAGGATGAAAAAGAGTTCCTCGTCTCTCCTCGCTGCAAAGGCTTCGAGGGTTCGGACGGTGTACGACGGGCCGCGAGCCGCGATCTCCATGTCCGAGACCTCAAAGAGCGGATTGTCTGCGCACGCGCGATGGGTCATCTCGAGACGATCCTCGGGAGGGGCAATGTACCGGACGCTCTTGTGAGGAGGAAGGTGGCATGGTATGAAGAGAATCCGGGTCAGCCCAAAAAGCGGGGCTACCTCCTCTGCCAAGCGAAGATGCCCCACGTGCGGCGGGTTGAAGGTTCCACCAAATATTCCGAGCCTCAACGTGACACCGTCTCTCAGAAAGGGCTTGTTTTCGGGAGGAAACATTCTATACTTATTTATGGATGTTTGAAAGAGGAATCGTTCACCGCGAATACGCTGGCTCATCAATGATAGTCGGAGGCGTGCTTTCTTGGATTATTTCATAGGCTTTCTGGTTCTGCTGGGTGCACTCATCTTCGTTCATGAATTCGGGCACTTCATTGTTGCGAAAGCTGTGGGAGTGAAAGTGCTGAAGTTTTCCCTCGGTTTCCCGCCGGCCATGATCAAGCGGAAATGGGGCGAAACCGAGTACATCCTGAGCTGGGTTCCGCTGGGTGGTTACGTCAAGCTTCTCGGCGAAGATCCTGACTCGGAGAACGAAGTTCAACCGGAAGAAGCGCACAGGGCTTACCCTAATAAGCCGATTCTCAGCCGGATGGCCATAATTGTGGCAGGGCCTCTGTTCAATTATGTCTTCGCTGTGCTCATGCTCATCACCGCCTACCTCGTCGGGTTGCCGGTTCTCACCAGCCAGATCGGTCAGGTGCTCGACAAGGGGCCGGCCATGCAGGCAGGTCTCAAGACCGGGGATCAGATCGTCGCCATCAATGGCGAAAAGATCTGGCGCTGGGACGACATGCGCCGCATGATCGAACAGAACCCGGACAAAGAGGTGGCCGTCACCGTTGAACGGGACGGGAAGCAGATCCAGATCCAGGTTACCCCGAGCAAGAGCGACCAGAAAGATCCGTTCGGAGAGCCGGTGGGCAGGATAGGCGTTGCTCCGTCGGGGAAGAGCGTCCGGCTTGGAGCCGCGGACTCCGTGGTCGAGGGGTGTCGTTTCGCGGTCCAGCTCACCGAATTGGTCGTCGTTACGCTAGTCAAACTTGTCAAAGGGGAAATCAGCGCAGCAGCCCTGAGCGGTCCCATAACGATAGCCCAGGCATCCGGCGAAAGCTTCAAGGCCGGGCCCGTCAGTTTCATCTTCCTGCTGAGTTACATTAGCATCAACCTGGCCATCATCAATCTGCTCCCCATACCGATCCTGGATGGCGGTCACTTGCTGTTCCTGGCCATTGAGGCCGTGATTCGTCGCCCTGTCACCGGTAAGGTCCGTGAGATGGCGGTTCAGGCCGGATTGCTCCTTATTGTCTTTCTCATGGTGCTCGTCTTCTACAACGACATTCACCGGATCATCACCAAGGGGTGGACGTTGCAGCCTTGATCACTGTCGCGCGGTCGGAAAGACCCGCGTTCGATTCCCTGGATCGTGGCCGGTCAGCTCCCGGTGACGGAACCGCGCCACCCGGTTCAACCCTGGTAGGTGAATGTCGTCTTGATCATCCTCGCTGTGCATTCCAGCAGTCCGCATCTTGGAGTGGCCCTCACCCGGGGCGAGGAAGTCCTAGTCGAACAGAAGCTCCCTCCCGGCCGAGAACACCTCGAGAATATCGCCAACCTCATCGGAGACGTCCTGAGGCGGGGGCACATGACCCTGAACGCGGTGGATGGGTTGAGCGTCGCCATCGGTCCCGGGTCGTTTTCAGGGATCCGCATCGGCATGGCTGCCGTGAAGGGGATAGCCCTTGCGCTGGGAAAGCCTGTCGTTGGGGTATCCAGCCTCGAAATCTTCGCCTGGCAGGCTCTTAAGGCTGGAGAAACAGGGACGGCGGTGATCGATGCCCGGCGCAGCGAGGTCTACGTCGCTACGTTCCACCGAACGTCCGACACGCTCGTCTCTCTCGATGAGCCTTCCCTGATACGAGCTGAGAACTTGGGAGATTACGCGCGAAGGTTCGCTCAACCCCTGGTGCTGGCGGGGGACGAGGTCGTCGATGGTCTCGCTGCTGCATCTGCTCACATCGCGCGGTCAATGCCGCTCGTTCCGTCGCCCGTAGCGTGTGCTCAGCGCGCCGGAGAACGCTTCGCCGGAGGAGAGGTTCTCTCGGTTCATGCCCTTCTGCCTCTGTACATTAGACGGTCCGACGCGGAAGAAAGACGGTCCGCGTTACCTTCCTGACAATGCACCTCGACCATGAGCCCCGCGTTTGACGGTCGAGACAAGCCCCCGCACCGCATCTATTAATGTAAATTCTTGGAAATCGTGACAACATTCCATTTTGGTTGACTTTTTATCCTGCATGGGCTATAAAGACCCTGCACTGTTCACGCGAGGTGAATTCGATGAATACGGCCCAGACTACTCAAGAGAAGCGTACCATCAAGGTGAGGGCGTTCCTCGGCGATTTCCGTTCCGGAATGAACGACCAAGACCTTCAAACGAAGTACCATCTCACCCAACTAGGCCTCGAGAAATTCTATAGCATGCTGATGGATCGCGGGATACTCAGCGCGGGTGAACTACAGCAGAGTTGCCGAGGGCAAAAGCCGAGCACGGCCGTCACCACTGCCGTGGTTCCGCCGTCGTCGGCCTTCCTCTGCCCGCAGTGCATGGCCTCGCTCGAAACCATGACCGACACGTGTCCCAAATGCGGGGTGTCGTTTCAGCAATTAGTCGGCGCACGTCCAGCGGCTGAACGAAAGGCCCCCGAGAAGGTTGTCGTGAAGCCTGAAGAGAAAGAAGACTCCCTGGTCCCGGAATCCCTCCTGGACGAGATTTTTGCTTCCCCCAAAGACAGGGCCAAAGCTGTGGAGAATCCCCCCTCTCCTGATGCGGAAGATGAATTCTGTGCGCACCCGCGGGACAAGGATTCCGATTTTCTGGGCAACGATGAATTCGAGAGCTTCCGGGTGGGCTTTTCCGACTCCCCCGACGAAGTGGTCCCGGGAATGCCGCTCGATTTTGTCGGCTCCCGCGAGGGAGTGTTCCCCAAGGCCGAGGTTCACTGCGACAGCTGCAGCGAGGTCATGAAGCCGCGGCTGAGAGAGGTCTACGATCGAAGACAGAGTATCATAGCGCTTATCGGTGCGGGGATCTGCTTCCTGCTGGGATTTCTGGGGAGCGTAACGGTCACCCTTTTCCAAGGCTATTCTCTCGGCCGACTGCTGGCAGTCTATGGCACCGGTTTGTTCCTTCTCTCCGGTGCGGTGCTGTTGACCGTCGGGGCTTTCCTCTTCCTGGCCAAAGAACGGGTTTATGCCTGTCCTTCCTGCAAGAGGGTGTACCCGAGGATTTGATCCGCGTCGCCACAAAACAAGGATTCCTGAAACCCTGATCCCACTCCCTCCCCCCCTCGAGGAGGGAGTGATACTGAGTCCGTCCCGCCACAGGGTAGAGCGCCCGTCATCTCAAAATCGTCGCCTGATTCTGATACTATCCTGTCAGTGAATTACTCAACGTCGGCACAACGCTTCGTTACCGGCAACGGGAGCGTGTTCGCCGTGTGTTCTTCGGAGGCCCCTTGGGATTCCTGCGCTTGGCTGTTCAGTGGGGCCGGCATCTTGCCGGTCCATGAGGAAATGACAGGCGGGACGCCTGTCCCACCGATACAGCCAGGGAGGCCTGGGCGATGAACGGAACCCGCGTGCCACCGGAATGCGCGAGCGGATTCATGAAATGGAGTCTTTAGCATGGAGATAACGCTGATCACACTCTGGTTCCGCAAGCTGCTGGACGCGCTGCGAATCAGGAAGTCCCCTTCTCTAAAGGACGTGGTGGATAAACCGATGGAGAGGCGAAGAGAAACGTTCACCGTCGTTTCCGACGGCATCACGATTCGAGGATGGGTTCTCTTCCCCGTGGCCGCTCCCGCGCGCTTGTATCCGGTGGTCGTCATCTGTCACGGCATTCCCGGAAGCGGTACCGCCCGGCCGCAGCACGATCCCGGCTACGAAGGCCTGGCTCAGGAACTCGTCTCAACTGGTGTGGCTGCAGTGGTGTTTAATTTCCGGGGGTGCGGCGACTCGGGCGGCGACTTCGACATGATTGGGTGGACCCGTGATCTGGAAGCTGTACTGGACCGTATTCTGAACACTCCTCACCTCGATCCGACGCGTGTCATGCTCCTCGGGTTCAGTGGAGGCGGGGCCGCCGCGATTAAAGTGGCAGCGGACAATCCGAGTGTTTACGCGCTGGCCTCTGTGGCCGCGCCTGCGAACTTCGACATCTTTGAGAACACGCCCGCGAAAATCATCGAGGACTTCCGCAAGAGGGGGCTCATAAAGGACCCGGGCTTTCCGCCCAACGTGGAGCGATGGATAGACGGTTTTCGACAAATCGAGCCTCGGCGGTGGATCGCGTACTTCAAAGGGAAATGGGCCCTGATCGTCCACGGAGACCAGGATGAACTCATACCGGTCGAGCACGCCCGCGAGCTCGCACGGGCCGCGCCGGCCGGGGTCGCGGAACTCTCGATTATACCCGGGGGTGTCCATCGATTGCGTCTTGACCCGCGCTGTGTGGACGCGCTCAAGGAATGGATCGGCAAGACGCTGGGGTGACACGGAACCGCAATCAGAGCAATGATCGGGGAGAGAACTTATTTGTGCCAGGAAGTTTTCCCCAAGCTCCTTTCCAAGAGCTTCGCCCCAGATTATCTCTTTGAACTGCAAATCGGTATCAGACTTGATAGAACTTCATTCTCGGCAGCTCGACCGCGGTTAGCTTGTTCCCGTACACCGCGCCGGTATCGATGCCGATCTTGCCGGGGGTCACAAAGGGGGTTTCCAGAGCCGTGTGCCCGAAGACGACCCGCTTCTGCCAGTCAAAGGCCGAGTAGATGAATTCCTCTCGAATCCATAGCAGGTCTTCTTCGGATTGCTCGTCCAGGGGGACGCCATCTCGCAAGCCAGCGTGGACGAAGATATAGTCGTCAGTTTCGTAGTAAAGGCTCAGAGAGAGCAGGAATTCCAAATGATCTTCAGGGAGCACGAAGGCCTTCCTGCCGATCCCGCCTTCGACGTAACTCGCTATAGTCTCGCCGCCCCCGTTGGCCACGTAAAGCATCTGATCCTGTTGCTTGATGTAGTAGTCGAGCAGCATCTTCTCGTGGTTCCCTTTGAGAAAGATCGTCGTGCCGCCCTTGCGTTTCAGCCTCACGAGAAACTCGACTACATCCCTTGATTGCGGTCCGCGATCGACATAGTCGCCTATAAACAGCAGCACGTCTCCGTTGTCTTTGTCCCAGGGGAGAATCTTCATCATTGCCACGAGTTTGTCGTAACAGCCGTGGATATCACCGACCGCAAAAATCTTCCTGCTCATTGTCCCACCATTACATGTCTGCGAGCTTATAGAGTATATAGTGTCTTGCCCATCCGCTTGTCAACGGAATCAAAGGTCGCTTCTTCGCCGATGCACGTTGGCGGTCTTCAATGAGACCTGGCCATGATCCGGGACCGGAATCGATTGTCGTTGCGTGCGATACCTTGTTCTTCACGGGGGCTGCTGCAGTTTCGGGAATCATGCCCAGGATTGCAATCTTGCATCGCATCTGTCAACATAAACCTGCGTGATGGCCGCGACTCACGAGAATTTCCCTCACCCGAGGTCATGCGGCGATGTACATAAGGCAAGAAGGAGGCGAGCACCTGCTCGCTCGAACCATAGAAGGCCCTGACGGCAACCCGCAGGAGGTGGTCCTGGCCAGGCTCGGCACAGACCCGGAACTCAACCTTTTCTTCTCATCCGAGCAAGGCAGACGCGAGGAACCGGAGCTCTGGGACGGGATCAACGATTTTCATCTCCTTCAGGCCCTGGAAAACTTCAAGCGGCGGCAAGGTCATTGTCGCCCCGCTCTTGTCGCTCTACAGGGGAAGGCGACCATACACAGCGACTGTGCATCGACGGAGTCCGAAGAATGAGTCGTGTGAGCCGATTGTTCTCTGCCTGTGCGGTGCTGGTGGGTCTCGTTGCGGTCCTGGCGATCCTCGCGTTCTTCGCGGTCTGGTTTCTTTCGGACACCGATCTTGTCAAGAGCGCGGTTACCGACAAGCTTCGCGAACTAACGGGGCAGGAGATCGTCGTCGGGTCCATAAAGTTCACCTGGGGCGTACCCGACCTGGTTGGGCTGAAATTGGAGGCGATTCGCGCAACCGGGACGAACGGCGAACAACTCGCTTCCATAGACCGCCTGACGCTTACCCCCTCCCTTCCTGCGCTCCTGCACAGGGAAATTCTCATAAGCTCCATCACTATCGACGGACTGCGCGCGTCGGTGAACCGCACCGCAGACGGCACCATTGCGCCTCTGTTTGTCCTCGCACCGGTCGCGTCCAAGCCGACTGACGTGGCCAGGGCCGAGCAACCGGCCCAGCCGGTGCCTGCGCAACCTCGGGACGATTCACGCGGCCTTCAATGGTCCATCAAAACCCTCAAGCTCGCAGGCGGCAGAATCGACCTGATCGACCGGCACGCGGTCCCAGGCAAGGAAGTGATCGTGTCCCTCCTGGACCTTCGTGGTTCGCTGGCGCAGCAGGGATCGGGGAATGCGTTTTCCGTGGATATCCACGGCCGACTCGGAGATGCCAAGACTACCGGGAATTCGCTGGCACTGACGGGGCTCGTTACCCTGACCCCCGATCTATCCCAGCCGGACCGGGTCGACCTAGCCGTCACATCGGACGCCCTGACCCTGGAGCCGTTTCATCCGTACGTGCCGAAGCCGGTGGCTGCGGCTCAGATCGGCCTGGAAGCGACCCGCTGCCGGGTCACCTGGGAAAAGAATCACCCAGCGCCGTTTTCCGTGGAAACGCAGCTCAAGGCAAAGTCCTGGGATGCAGGTTTCGTCAAATTTAACGGCCAAGGGACTGCTGCAAGCGATTTCTCGCAGGTCCTGGAAGCTCACGGTTCCGCGCACATGGAACTGGTCCCGTTGGCCGTCTTCAAGAGCCTCGTCACCGATTCAATTCCGTTCAAGCTCGCTGATGGCAAGCTCAAGGCCCGCGTCGATGGGACCTGGAAGCCGAGCAGCGGCTGGAAGCTCCATGGAACGGTGGACCTCGAGAATCTCTCACCCGCGCGCTTTCTGGAGCGAACCATCGGGCGAGTGCGGGTAAGCTCTCCGTTTGAACTGAGTGACGAAGCGCTTGTCCTGCAGAAGCTGGAAATCTCGAATGCTTCACCGCTTGCGTCCGTGGCGGGCAGGATCGCTCAACCGTTTTCCGGAAAGCCGACGGTGGACCTCTCGGGGGTAGTAATGGCTCAGGGAAAATGGATCAGAGACCTCGGCGTCGCTCTTCCCCAAGAGGTGAAACTCACCGGGCCGATTCCGGTGCAGACCCGTGTGCACGGTCCTCTCGGGGACATGGCGATCGATTTGAAAGGCGACCTCACCGCGACCGAGCTTCACTACCCGCCGTATGTGGAAAAAGCTTCCGGCGACAAGGCCGCCTGCTCTGTGAAGGCCAGGCTCCTCGGGGATCCTGGTCATGATGGCTCTCCCGGTGTCTCTGGTATCCGGTGCGGGTTCGTGATGGCCAAACCCAGGATCAGGCTGCATGCCGCAGGCCCCTGGATTTCGCCGGGTTCCGTGACGTTCGATTCCGGGATCTTGCTGCGAGGCAAATCTGTTGACCTGAAGGATGCAACGTTGACGGTTAAGAAGGGCGCAGGATCGGCAGAGATACTCTCGCTCAAAGGGGACATCGGAGGTTTGGGCTCCCGGAACCCGACCGTCAAGACGAATCTCACGGCACTCGTAGATGCGGATCTTCTCACCATGATCGGCACGGCCGCGTCCGCTGGCCTGACCCTGACAGGAGCCGCTCATCTGAAGGCCGCCTGCAATGGAACTGTATCAGAGCTTCAGTGGACTATGGATCTCCCGTTGTCTCGGCTCGGCATACAGGTCGCGGAAGTGTTCAAGAAACCGACCGGTGTTGACGGGAGCTTCAAGGCCGGCGGAAAATGGGCCAAGGATGAACTGCAGGTGCAGACTGCTCGCCTGACCATGCCCGGCTTGACGGTCCTCGGTAGCGGGACTGCTGTGGATCGCAAGGGTCGCGCAGGCAACCTCAACCTGGAACTGAAACGGAGCGACCTCAAAGACGTGGCCAGATTATCGCCCGCCCTTGCCAACGTCAAAGTCCAAGGACCGGTCGAGGCTACCATCAGCCTCCGTTCCGGAGAAAACCAGGCCTTGATTCCGGATGGGGTGTTCCGTCTTGCCGATGTGGAGTACCGACCGCCAAAAGGAGCCTGGTTCCTCAAGAAACTTCGGGGAACGGTGAAGACCGACGGAAGCAGTCTCTCCACCGAACAACTCACCGGCTGGATCGATGGACCCATTACCGCTCCGGTCAACGTGAATGCGTCGCTGAACAACGTCCAGTCGAACAAATCGGTGGAGGGGAAGGTCTCGCTGGAAATGGGAAGCGGGCGGATTCAGGCGGATCGCCTGAGACAGATCCTCCAGTCGGTCCAGGTTCTGACGGGGAGCCTTCTGAACCCTCAGGGACAGGACAAGAAGACCGACTCGGTGCAACTTGACTCGCTCAAAGGTGATTTCGAGATACACGCGGGGACCGCGCAGACGTCCAATCTTCGATTGAAGGCCCAAGAACTCACTGCCGGCGCCGTTGGCAGCGTTCGCCTTTCCGACGGGAACCTCGATGCTTTCGTCGGCCTCCACACAGTGGTGGTCGGCGCGGATGCATTGGGGAAGATCCCGGCAGTGCAAGGGGCGATGAAGAAATACAGCGGCATCCTGAAAGCCACCGGAATTGACAAGGAATTGAAACGCTTCGGCATACAAGTGCCCGCCGAAGGGGACCAGGAGAAACAGGAGCCCGCCGGGCCGGTGAAAACCCCGGTCACCGTTATGCTCAAGGTGCGCGGGCCGGCTGCTGGACCGGCCGTAACCCCGATTCTTGAGAACGGCATGGATAAAGCCACCGCAGCACGCCTGAAATCCCTGATCCAGTGAGACTGCTTGCATTCAGAGAAGTATGATCGCTTAACAGTCTTCGTGGAGAAGGAAGTCCCACCCTTAATAATCGTTGCGCGCGAACCCGCGGTCAGTAGGGACGGAAGAGTCCTTCCCGTTGCGTAAACGCGTCCCCATCCGCGCTACGCCAGCGGACATGCTGCACGTCTTCGAGTTTCCCTATCTGTTTCGCTATCTGGTCCAGCCGCTGGTCTGCACCGACCAGCAGCCAGACGCGGCTCCGTTTGCCGCAGAGGCTCGGCAGCCAGAGTATGCCTCGCACATGATAGGCGCGACGGGCGAAAAGACTGCACACGAAGACGACAGCCACGCTAAGGAGGAGGCTCTGAATGGTCCCGAGGCCGGTGGTAAGAGTGCCGTTGTGCTTCATGGCGGAATCGAACTTCAGGCAAGCCACTGATTACCTTATCGGAATGCTATCATCCCTCCCGCGGGACGCCAACTCGAAACCTTCAGACGACCGACGCAGGGGTGCTCACTTTCATTCTACTGAAGATCTGAGTTAGCCTGGCGTCTTGCGAAAACCGGCCCTCCCAAGCCCCTTTTGTCTTGACACCAGGGTGAGATTCCCATAGTTTATAGACTAATTACAGCCCCTTCCAAGTTCGCCCGTAGTCAACCAACCGACAAATACGTCGTCTAGGAGGAGCCGCATGTCTAAGCAGTACTGGGACGAGAAGTTCGAAACCATGAACGAAACCGGCATGAGGGCCTTTCAGTTGGAAAAACTGCAAGGAACGCTCCAATGGGTGTATGACAAGGTCCCCTTTTACAAGAACGCTTTTGACGAAGCCGGAGTCAAGCCATCCGATTGCCGCAAGCTCGAAGACTTGGCCAAGTTTCCGTTCACCGTCAAAACCGTTCTCAGGGACAATTATCCCTTTGGACTATGCGCGGTGCCCATGTCGGATGTTGTCCGGATTCACGCGTCCTCGGGAACTACGGGAAAGCCGATCACCGGTCCATACACCGCAGCGGACTTGGAACAATGGACAGAGTGCATGGCCCGTGGGCTCTGGGCCCAGGAAGTCCGCTCGGACAGCGTGTTTCAAAATGCCTATGGAATGGGGCTTTTTACTGGCGGGCTGGGCTTTCTCCAGGGCGCGATGCGGATCGGCTGCGCGATCGTCCCATCCGGAGCGGGCATGACGGAGCGGCAGATCCTGTTGATTCAGGATTTCGGCACCACCGCGATCGGCTGCACCCCCTCGTACTGCCTGACGATCATCGAAAAGGCCGAGAAAATGGGAGTGGACCTCTCCAAGACCAAGCTCAGGACCGGGCACTTCGGCGCGGAGCCGTGGAGCATCGAGATGCGTACTGACATTGAAAAACGCGGTCACATCCACGCGTACGAGCACTATGGTCTGACCGAGTTGATGGGGCCCGGCGTTTCATTCACCTGTGAGTACTACAATATCCACGTCAACGAAGATCACGTATACCCGGAAATCGTGGACCCCGGAACGCTCGAACCCGTACCCCTTGGCACGGAGGGAGAACTGGTCTTCACGTCGCTCCAGCGCAGAGCCATGCCCGTGATCCGCTACCGCACGCGGGACATCTGCACTCTGCGACGCGACAAATGCGGATGCGGCCGCTCGCTCATCACCATGGACAAGATCCTCGGACGCACTGACGACATGATGATCATCAGCGGTGTGAACGTGTTCCCGTCTCAGATCGAAACGGTCCTCATGGAATTCCCGCAGGTTGAGCCGCTGTACCAAATCAGATTGAGCAAGAAAGGCTATATAGACCATATTACGGTGGAAACCGAGGTGAAGAGCGAGGTCTACCAGGCCGGCCAGAAGTCGATAGACGAACTTGCCAAGAAAGTCTCGTCAAGAATCCAGCAGGTCATCGGGATCAACGTCCCGGTCATCATTCTGCCCGCGGAAAGCATCGAACGCAGCATCGGCAAAGCCAAACGTGTGATCGACGAACGCTAGGTCACTCGTTGGGGGAAACTTATTTGCACAAATAGGTTTCCCCCGGATGGCTTTCTTGAAGCTGAATTTGCAGTCTTTGTCCCGGCGGGACCGTGCCGGTCAGCGGTTGGCGAAGACGCGTGCTTTCCACATATCCTGGCTGGCTTGTTCTTCTTTTCCCAGAATCTCATAACATCGCGCTCGCAAGAGATAGACCTCGCCGTTGTACGGGTTGGCTTTTGCCGCCCTGTCCAGGTCTTCAACGGCCTTGTCCGCGCTGCTCAATTCCATGTACAATTTGGCCCGTCTCATTCTCGCTTCGAAGTTCTTCGGGTCGGTGTTCAACGCCAGCGAGTACGCCTCCACGGCCTTTTCTATGTGTGAGTCAGCCATGTAGATGTCGCCCAGGGTGATGTAAGCCTGAACCGAGGACGGCTCTTTCTTCAGGGCTATTTCCACCTTGTCCAGCGCTCCGACGGCATCGCCCTTGCGAAGCAACGCCTCGGCCAGAAGCTGATACGCGCTCGGATCGTCCGGCTGGAGTCGAATCGCCTCGTTGAGATCGTTCATCGCCCGTTCGAGCTGAGTCTCGTTGTAATAGAGGCTCCCCCGGAGGAGCCACGCTTCCCGGATGCTGGGTTCCAATTCCAGGACCTTATCCAGGTCGGCCAGGGCTTTGTCCCCTCGCGAAACCATTTTGTAAATCTGAGCGCGCTTCACCAGCAGCCACGGATCGTCGCCCCGGATGGCGAGCGCCTTGTTCAGATCGCGTAAGGCCGGCAGGTATGTGCCCGTTCCGATGTAGAGCATTGCCCGATTGATGTACGGGAGCGGATTGTCCGGCGCCAGGACGATGGAGCGGCCGAGTCTTTCCAGTGCTTCCGGCCCTCTCCCCATCATCATCAGGATATTTGCCTGATTCAGGAAGATGATGGCATCTTCGGGGTCGACTTGAGCGGCTCTGTCATAATCTTTGAGCGCGTGATCGAGATCGTTGAGCGACCGATGGGCTTCCGCGCGGTACCAGTAGATCTGCCGCAAATCAGGGTCCAGTTCCAGGGCCTTGTTGAAGTCCTCGAGGGCCTTGGTCGGCTGCTGCGCCTTGAGATGTGCAAAGCCGCGACGGAAAAGCGCAGACGCGTTCTGCGGACGGATCCGGAGCAAGTCGTCCATGTCCGAGACAGCCTTGAGAAAATCCTTCTCCTCGATATGAATTGCAGCTCGGCCAAAATAGCCGCCTTCATGGCTCGGATCCATGGCGTTGCTCTTGTCGAAGAACTGCCGGGCTTCGTTGTAGTCCTCCGCATAAAAATGGACCAGGCCGATGGCGGAGACGATCGGAGCCGACTGAGGCGCCAGTTTCGATGCCTGTTGGAGGTCTTTCAGGGCTTCATCGAGGTCGCCCTGAGCTGAGTGGAGTTTGCCTCTGGCTTCCCATGCTTCTGTCAGATCGGGCTTGATGCGGATGGCCGCGGTGTAGTCTTCCAGTGCCCTATCATAGGCCCCCGTTCGCTCGCATGCGCGACCGCGAGTAAAAAGCGCCTGAGGATTTTCGGGATGCGTCTTGATCACTTTGTCGAGCTGTTCCAGGGCCTTGGCGCACTCACCCTGGTCGATCAGGCACGTGCATTGATCCACGGTTGACTCGGGCGATCGACTGCATGCCCACAGCAGCGCGCAGAATGCTATCACCAGGAGGCCGCATACGACCATCCTGACCGATTCTTGCGCACGCGAAACCTCGAGGCTGGAACCGCCGCAACCGTTTGTTCGGAACAATGCGCTCATGGGGCCTTCTCGACGTCAGTTGGATCAGAGCGTACGCGTAACGATTGAATTTGTCAATGATTTCGGATGCCGCGGACGGCCGGCGGTTTTTGCTTGATTCCCTGAGGCGGATCTGTACTACTTCGCCGGGCGATTTCAGTAGGGTAACGGACAGACTTCAACCGTAGTCG
The DNA here is from genome assembly GCA_016218715.1 of Desulfomonile tiedjei. Taxonomy (GTDB): domain Bacteria; phylum Desulfobacterota; class Desulfomonilia; order Desulfomonilales; family Desulfomonilaceae; genus JACRDG01. The sequence goes on from JACRDG010000048.1 coordinate 361,142, forward strand.
CATCGGTCCCTAAAGTTCCAGCCGCGTTCCGGCGGAGAGTAAGGTCTGCGTCGGACAAGGCTGTCCAGGAGTTTTCCCGGACCGTGCGGGAGGTTTTCATGAGTATTTCGGAAGTGCTATCAGCTCTCCAGAGTTTCTTTCAGCTCAACTTTCTCTTCAGCGGCCTGGAGGTGACGTCCGCCCTCATGCTTGCCGCGAGGATGCTCGTGTTCCTGGTGTTCGGATTCGGCGCGGTCTGGTTCGTCTTCAAAATCGTGATGAAGCTCCTCGACTGCGTGCAAACGCTGCTACAGAGCCTCGCCTCGTTGCCGAAGATTCTCTGGGTGCTCCTGTTTCTGGTCCTGCCGCTCTCCAGCGAGAGCGTCGGCGCCAAGTGGATCGGGTACATCATCCTGGTGCTGGGTGCGCTGGGGGTGACGCTTCTGGCCGTAGTGGGCATGGTTGTCTGGAAGTACGGCGTCGAGCAAACCCTGCGTTTCTTGAACGCGCTCAGGTCCCGCTCGGCGGAAACTCGGACGCAGAGCTTCCATAACCCGTCCAATCCCGACTCAGCCCTGCGCCCAGTCCCGGACGCGCCTCCGGTCCGGTCGGAACCTGCAGTGAGTTTCGAGCCTCCCGCAGACGGGAGATAGATGGCATTCGTTTCAGAAATCTTTTGAACAGGGGCGGTGACGCCCAATTCCGGTTCCAGATTCAGGGGGAGGTTGGAATGACGATAACGTGGTCGCCAGGTACTATTCAAGGTAGCGTCAGGTCCAGGGTTCGCGCGTGGGGCATCGGACTCACGATGATCGTGGTTCTCGCGTTCGGCGGGTGCTACCGAGGCGGAAAAACCGACGGCGGCCCTGCCCTCGAGGATGAATCGGCCATTCGAGAGACACAGGACATCGCGGCAATGGCTGCCAGTCTCGTGAACGTGTACATGGATGCCAGAGTTTCTGAAATGCTGGTCTGTTCAGCGATCGGCTCAGGGAGGCCCTTACCTCGCCCGAGGCTCGGGAGGGTGCCAATCAAGCCCTCGCGGCCTGGTTGAAGGCTTCGGGAGCGTACGACGCAATTCTGTTACTCGACAAGACGGGCGCCTGTTTGGCATCCGCACCTGAAGGGTTTGTCAATGAGGGTTTCTCAAATGACGAAGCCTTCAAAGGTGCTGTCAAAGGCAAGCTGACCATTTCCGACGTTCACCGGTCTGAGGCTCTGGCTTCTCTTGACCCGAAGTCCAAAGGCTGGACGTTGGCGATTGCCGTTCCTCTCAAAGTCGGGAAGGATGTGGAAGGAGTCCTTGTCTCGTACCTCAAATGGAAGCGATTGGAGGAACTGATCTTTCGCATCAAGGTCGGTCGAACAGGCTACGTTTTCGTGCTAAACAGCCAGAACCAGGTCATTGTGCATCCGGCGCAACAGCTTTACGGACTCAGTCCCCGTGACCGTCAAATCAATCTGCCTGCACTGGACGACGCTATCCGGCAAAAGGTCCCCTACTTTACGTACCAGTTCAAGAACCGCATGACCGAAAAGATGGATACCAAGATTTCGGGTTTTGCCTATCCTCAGGGATACGGCAATTTTCCCGGCCTGGGTTGGGTCGTCGGTGCAGGCGCGGACCGGAGCGAGATTGGGGAACCGCCGCTCTTGATGAGGCTCTTCCGTTTGAAATGAGCTGCACGCGGACAAGATTTTCCTGGCGCCGTTTTTGCGCTGTCAGGAATAAGGATGGAGAAACTTGACCAAGTAGGCATGCTTGAGCAAAACAACCGTCGCGGATATCCTATGGACCGGAGATTCGTCATGAAAGCCAGTTATATTCCCGTGATCGCTAAGCTGTGGCTGTCCGTGATTGTCGTATTCGGGCTGCTTTCATCGGTTGGGATCGCGGCGGCAGCGTCTCCCCTCGGCAACCAACTGATCGAAGCAGCGGGAAAAGGGGATCTGGCGCTCGTCAAGACTCTTCTCGACAAATCCTTCTACGTCAACGCAACAGGCAAGGACGGCAGCACTGCTTTGATGCATGCCGCGCATCGCGGCCACGTGGAAGCCGCTAGGCTGCTGCTCGCCAAGGGCGCTGATGTCAACGAGAGAGACAATCATGGCTGGACTCCCCTGATACATGCTGCATACGGCGGCCACGCGGAGGTGGTGAGGCTGCTCCTGGAAAAGGGGAGTGACCTAAAGCACTCGGACGCCCGGAATCTGTCCCTGGTGAAGGCTGCCGGCGCAGGTTACCTGGAGACGGTAAGGCTGATCCTTGGCATGGGCGCTGATGTCAATGCCAGCCTCCAGAATGGTGAAACGGCCCTGATGAAAGCTTCAAGGGTCGGTTCCTTTAATATGGCAAACCTGCTTATCGAAAAGGGCGCTGATGTCAATGCGAAGGATTCGGATGGCCTGACCGCGCTGATGGGAGCGTCCACCGCCGGTTGTCTGCCACTGGTCAATTTGCTCCTGGACAGGGGAGCTGACGTCAATGCCAAGAGCAAAGGCGGTTTCACAGCCCTCAAGAACGCTGCGGACAGTGGCCAAACCGCTGTCGCGAGGGTACTCCTGGACAGAGGGACCGCGGTGAATGCCAGGGCTGAGGATGGTTCCACGGCGCTCATGTGGGCCGCCATACCCGGACAGGCGGACATGGTCAAGCTGCTGCTGGAGAGAGGGGCCGCTGTGAATGTAAAGGCCGATGATGGTTCCACCGCACTCAGGTGGCCCACCCTGATGGACCGCAAAGAGGTCGCGAAGATTCTCAGAGCCCATGGCGGAGAGGTAACGTTACCCATAGCCGCGATGCACGGCGACACGAAAGCAGTTCAGCGACTCATTCAACGCGGTGCTGATGTGAACGGAGAGGACGGGGACGGACGGACGCCACTCATGAACGCGGCTGAGCGAGGGCACGCGGAAGTCGTCAAATTGCTGTTACAGAAAGGCGCCGAGGTGGACGCGGAGCGAAAGGGGGGCTGGACTGCCCTGTGGGATGCAGTGCAGAGCGGAAGGCTCGACGTCCTAACCCTGCTCCTGGACAAAGGCGCAGATGTTAATTCAGCGAAGAAAGATGAAGAGACTCTACTGATAATGGCTGCCCAACGCGGAGACCTGGAACTGGTGAAGCTCTTGCTGGACAGGGGCGCCGATGTCAATAGGAACCGCCCCGCCCAGGCTCTCACGTATGCTGTACGGTCAGACAACCCCGAACTAGTGAAACTGCTTCTCGACAAGGGCCTTCAGGTTAACAAGACCACGCACATGCACCAATGCCTCGGAGACGCAATATGGCAACGGAACCCCCAATTAGTGAAATTACTTCTGGACCGGGGTGCCGATGTCAAAGGGACGGACCTGGCTGACCAGAGGCTCCTCGCAAAGGCCGCAGGTCGCGGGGATCTCCAAGTAGTGAAACTGCTCTTGGATCACGGCGCTGATGTTAATGCCCAGCACTCTGGAGGCACGGCCCTCATGTCGGCTGCGCGTGCCGGTAACCTGGAGGTGGTGAAACTGCTTCTGGAAAAGGGTGCTGATGTCAATGCAACCTACACAGGTTTCTTTCCGGCAAGCAGCGTGTTTCACTGCAGCATGCCACTGGGGCGGACAGCGCTGCAAGCTGCGCGGAACACTGGGCGAGCAGAGATCGTGGGGTTTCTCAAAGCACATGGGGCCAGGGAATATGAGGATGAGGACACTGTGGGACCCTGGTGACACCCCAGGGTTTCGAACGTGGATAGGTGGCCATTGGGCGCTGGGGGCGGGTTACCCCAGCTGTCTTCACCCTAGGGGCCATGTGGAGGTGTTTTACCATGGAAATCCAACCGGGGATGACGCGACTCACAGGCCTGTCCGGGGGAGTCATCATGCAGTCCGTGCGCATAGTCAGTTTGTGTCTGATCGCGGGGGGCCTGCTAAGCCTTGCGACGGCTTCCGGAGCTGATCCTGGCGTGACAGTCGTCAAGGACACTCGCGCTCGGGCGGAGCCTCCTCATGAGACAGTTCGTTTAGAATCAGCAGAGGTAATTTTTCGATTACAGCCCGCCAGTTACTTGGTGGACGCGGTTTTCGTTTTCTTCAACTCCGGAGAAACGACGACAGAATCGGTTTTCGTGCCGGCAACTTGGGGGACAGGATGTCATTCCACCCTTGGTTTTATAAGGTTCGATGCCACGGTTGATCGGGAAGAGGCGTTGGTCTCAGAGGAGCGTGTTTTGTTCAACGATGCAAAAGCGGATTCCGAGGACTTAGCTCGCCCCGTGCATCGATTCGAATCACGGCGACGCGCGATCAATGTCACCTTCCCGGGACACGCTGCAACAACGATACGCGTGAAATGCGAAGATTTCTACAAAAGAGAGCGCTTCACAAATATTGCCTCCTTCAACATAGAGGGTCGACGACCATGGAAGGGCAAGGTAGGAAAACGGGTCATGGTTAGAGACGCATCCGCGTTAGGCGGAACAAAGGAATGGTTTACGGGATCTTTGGAGCGACCTGGGGCGAGGGTCATCACGCACGATGTGGACAGGTATGAAAGCGTGGACGTCGATCCCCAAGAAGGGACCCGCTTCGGAACCTATGTTGACGTGAGGTTGAAGGCTCACCGGCGACAAGTCACCCCCAAATAGGGACAGCGACGCTTCACCAAGAAATCATTCGGAATCGCACTTCTGCAATCGCAAGTTTGGCATGCCGCGCGGACGATCGAGGCCTGCAAAGGATGATGCGGCAAACGTAGGAACGATCACCCGCCTCACTTCTTCGACCGCTTGCCGGTCATGCTCTCGATCTGGATCTTGATGACGGCCGCGAGGTCGAAGGGCTTGGGTTCGTAGGTATTATCAAATATTCCTGAATAATGTTCCATAATTACGTTGAGCGCATGCCTCTTTTCGTCGGGGTCCTCGACGATCGAGGCTTTGCCGAACCCGATCACACTCTTGAATTTTACAGTCCACTTGCACGGGATTTCCCCGGGGACCGTCTCCACATCGACCTCCACCTCAAAGCAGACGTTGGGATTGCGCTGGATGATCTCCATCTTGCGGCCTTGCCGCGACGAATGCACGTAGATCGCGCCATCCTTGTAACCGAAATTCACCGGGATGACGTACGGCATGTCTCGGTCCGATAGACCGATCCGGCAGATCTCAGCCTGGTTGAGGATCGCTTCGAGGGCTTCTTTATCGGTGATTTCCTGATCGCGTCTTCTCATGCTTCTTTTCCAGAGGTCGATGGTGATCGGGGAAGGACCGGCAAGATGCCGGCCCCACTGAAACCCGTGCAAGAGGGCAGAGGAAAGGGCTCAGCAAGCAGCGCCCCTACCGGCACCTTTTTAATGCGAATCGCAGGTTTCGTGCTCTTCGTCTTCTTCGGGTTGCAGGCACCCGGCGAGCGCGTGAGGGAGTTCCGCGATGACATCTGTGGCGCGTACCGGCGCTGGGCCTCGTTCTTCCACGACCATGTCTGCGGCCAGGCCGTGGAGGTACACGCCGAAGGGGATCGCCTCTTCCGGAGAAACGCCCTGCACCAGGAGGCCGCCGAGGATGCCGCTGAGCACATCCCCCTGGCCGCCGGAAGCCATCCAGGGGCTGCCGGAGGTGTTCACGAAGATCGTCCCGTCCGGAGCCGCAGTGATCGACCGCGCTCCCTTCAGCACGACCCAGACGCCGTATTCCTGCGCGACCTGCCTCGCCAGGCCGACCCGATCCTCCTGTACTTCTCGGGGGGGCTTCCCCATGAGCCGGCCCATCTCTCCGGGATGGGGGGTGAGCACCACATGGGCCAGGGTGTCTCGCAGTGCGTCGAGGTTCGGCGCGAGCGCGTTCAGACCGTCCGCGTCCATTACCACCCAACCGGTATACGTGCCCAGGATCTTCTTGATCAGCGCGGGAACCCCCCCCGCGGTGGAAAGCCCGGGCCCGATCACCAGGCAACGCTTCCCTTCAGAGAGCGCCAGGATTCGGTCCGCGGAGACCTCACCGAGGTAACCGGGCAGTTGCTCCGGCAGCGGCTCGGTCATCTCTTCGGTCAACTTGGTCTCGAGAATCGGGTTGAGCGACGCGGGGACCCCCACGGTCACCAGTCCCGCGCCCATGCGTGAAGCCGCCTCCGCGGCCATTGCAGGAGCGCCGGTCTTGCCGGGAGATCCGCCGACGATCAACAGATGCCCGAACGTCCCTTTGTGAGCCTCTGGGTCGGAACGATTGCAGAGATACTCGAAGGGGAGCGGGTCGTCGTAGAGCCGTGCGGCAGGCGGGTGCTCGTCGATGGCTGGCCGCGGGATGGATATGTCCACCACCTCGATGTGGCCGCAGTATTCCATGCCGGGATAGAGAGCCATTCCCAGCTTCAGGAATCCGTACGTGGCGGTGAGATCCGCCTGCACCGCTACCCCAAGGACTTGCCCCGTGTCCGCGTCGAGGCCGGACGGCAGATCGACGGCCAAACAGAGTGCGGGTATGTCGTTGATCGCGGAGATCGCCTCACGATACGGCGAGCGCACTTCCGAGGAAAGGCCGGTACCGAGCATCGCGTCCACGATGAGGTCCTTTTCGTACCACGCTTCCACCGCGGCGACGAGCGTGTCCTCGGTCACCTCGATGATGTCTGCGTTCATATTCTCCAAAATCTGCAGGTTGATGAGAGCATCCCCTTTGATCTTGTCCCGCGGCGCGAGCAGGAACGTCTCGACGTCAGCGCCGTCATTGATCAGATACCGGGCAATGACGTAACCATCCCCGCCGTTGTTGCCCGGGCCGGTCACCACGGCCACCTTGATCCCTTCGATCTCTCCTTGAAGGTGCGATTTCAGTATCTGATAGGTGCTGCGGCCCGCATTCTCCATGAGAACGACGCCGGGAATGCCATAATCCTGAATGGCCGTCCGGTCGAATTCTCTCATCTCACCTGCAGTCACAAGGTACATGTCTGTCTCTCTTTCCATCAAAGGCTCATCACCGAATATCAGGCTGGCCTTATTTCGGACGCATTCCGACGGGCAGGTTGCATGAATTCGCACGAATAGCCCGAGCAGAGCATGTTATATCGCCAAATTTGTTCCAACGTGACCAGGCCCATCAGTTCGCCCCCGCTGAGCACCGGCAGGACTTTGTATCCTGAGGCTTCGATCTTCTCCAGGACTTCCACCAGCGGTGTGTCTTCCACGACGGTGGGAAAGTCCCGTGCCATGATCTCCTGCACCGGTACCGACGGCCCTCGCTTGTGGAGCGACTCGGTGATGGTGTCCCGCGTGACCAGCCCTATGAGCCGCCGCCCCTCCATTACGGGAAAATCGGACTGAAAGCCGTGGCAGAAGAGTTCCGCTGCATCGCCCACGAGCTTGTCCGGCGAAAGTGACTGCACGTTTCTGATCATTGCGGTGCCTGCAGTAGCCCCTCCGAGGGCCATCATAATCCCCATCTGCTGCTCCTCAGTTTCCGCACCCAGGTACACGAACAGGGCGATCAGGATCATGAAGAAGTTCGGCAGAATCAGGCCCACGAAGAAGAGCACGATGGCAAGCACTTGCCCGACTCCGACCGCAATGCGCGTCGCGCGGTACGGGGTCATAGTCAGGCCCAGGAGACCTCGCAGCACTCTGCCGCCATCCATGGGGAACGCGGGGAGAAGGTTGAACAGCGCGAGCACCAGATTCACCGCAGCCAGTTGAGCCAGCCAGTCTCGCTTGACGGAAAAATCCAGGACGGTTACCTGGGAACCGAACAATTCCGCGGCGAACCAGAACGAGATCGCCAGGACGATACTCGCTATGGGGCCGGCCACAGCGATCGCGACCTCCTGGCTCGGGCGCTCCGGTTGCTTGGCCATTCGCGCAACGCCGCCTATGGGGAGTAGCGTGATATCCTGCACGCCGATACCGTAGTGCCGAGCCACCATCGCGTGGCTCAATTCATGGAAAACCACAGAGGCAAACACCAGGAGCACAAAAATCACTCCACTCACTCCCCCCACCCCCACGATCACCGGCCCGGCAAAATAGATGAGGATGAGCAAGAGTACAAAGGTAAGGTGAACCTTAACCGGTATTCCCAATATCGAACCGATTTTGAAAGACCATTTCATGAGGCCTGCCTCCCTGTTGAGAGATTCATCGGCACACGCCTGCAGACCACCGCATTCCCCAGTCCCAGCGTGCAGACAAGAGATCGCCGGATCTGCTCCACAATCCCGTACTCGCGAGACCATGCCAATCCACCGCCCATCATTATCACAGATCGATTCCCGGGTCAGCCCTTCACTGCTTTTGAAACCTTGCCAACTTTGTAGTAACCTTTCCGATGCCCCTTGGTGCAGGTTGCCAAGACTGATGTCCGAGGATCCATTCACTGACGCGAGGCCGCGGGTTTGTCCGTGAGTCGACCGCCTTAAGCTGTCGCCCCGGATAAGTGCATGGTTACGTGTCCGATTCATCACATCCAACAGTGAGGTTAACGTGATTTCAATCGGTGAGGCGCAACGGAAGGTTTTGGAATCCATTCCTGTTCTCGGAAGGCAGAGACTTCACATCCTCGATGCGTTGGGGCGAGTTCTCGCGCAGGATGTCATCGCCATGCGTGACGTTCCCGCGGGTGATAATTCCGCGATGGACGGGTATTGTTGCCGGCACGAGGATCTTGCAGGGGCCTCTCCGCATCAGCCGGTCACTCTGAAAGTGATCGGTGAATCGCCCGCGGGCTCCCCGTTTCAAGGGACAGTCGGCCCAGGGGAGGCAGTCCGGATCATGACCGGCGGCCTCCTACCCCGGGGTGCGACCACGGTGATCATGGTCGAGCACACGCGGCTGGAAGGGGAGCAGGTCGTCTGTCTGAAAGATCCCGGACCTGCGCTCCACATCCGGTTGCGAGGAGAGGACGTCAGAGAGAACGAAACGGTTCTCACGTCAGGAACGATCGTCCGGCCCCCTGAAGTGGGAATGCTGGCAACCCTGGGACACGCGTACGTCCACGTGTACCAGAGGCCCACCGTAGCCATTCTCTCCACCGGTGACGAGCTGGTGGATCTGGATGAACCGTTCACCGACGGCAAGGTCGTCTGTTCCAATTCTTATAGCCTGGCAGCGCAGGTCCTCGATTGCGGCGCGGCGCCAATTTCTCTCGGCATAGCGACCGATGATGCGGAAGACCAACGCGCAAGACTCGCCGACGGTATGCGCGCGGATGTGATACTCACTTCCGGAGGCGTATCGGTCGGCAAGTACGACCTGGTCAAGGATACCCTGGCGCAATTCGCGATGCAGGTGAAATTCTGGAAGGTGGCCATGAAGCCCGGCAAGCCGCTCGTATTCGGCACCATCGCCAACAAGCCGGTTTTTGGACTCCCTGGTAATCCGACCTCTGCCATGATCTCCTTCGAGCAGTTCGTCCGGCCCGCACTGTTGAAGATGATGGGACACCGAAACCTGTTCCGGCCGCTCGTGGAAGCCACGCTGGCCGACCCGGTGCGCACCGGCCCGGACCGCCTTCACCTGGTCAGGTGCAAGCTCTTCGAGGAAGACGGCGTCATGATGGTGAGCCCCAGTGGATCGCAAAGCTCCGGCGCGCTAAGGTCGATGATTCTCGCGGACGGCCTGATGATTCTGCCTCCGGAAGACGCTCCCTTTTCCGCAGGCAATCGAGTGAAGGTGCAGTTACTGCACACCAACAGTCCGCTCAGCCCGTACTCGCCTTACGAGTGATCGGGCTAACGGCTGCCCTCTTGGAGGTGAAGATGATCAGGCAGGTGGAGTACTTCGAAAAGCCGGGCAAGGAAAACACGGCCAGGTGCGTGGAAATCGTCTCAAACCTGGTCGAGGAAGGACTGTCCCATGTAGTGGTAGCCACTACGGGAGGCGAAACCGCGGTCTTGATAGCCCGGAAGCTGCTCGGAAGAAAGGTGAACGTCGTTGCCGTTACCCACAACGTCGGGTATGCCGGCCCCAATCAGGATGAGTGCAGTCCCGACCGGAGACGGGAACTGGACTCTCTGGGGGTGAGGATCTTCACGGGGACCATACTCACCCGCGGCATCGAGGCATCGCTTATGAAGAAACACCAGGGGGTGTACCCGGCGTACGTGGTGGCTCAGAGCCTGCGTCTTCTCGGTCAGGGTATCAAGGTCTCGGTGGAGATCGCGGTGGAGGCGTGCGACGCGGGGCTGATACCCGAGGGGGTGGATGTGATAGGGGTGGCGGGGACCGGCCGCGGGGCGGACACTGTGGTGATCATCGAACCGCGTGCTTCGGATCGGTTCTTCGATGTCAGGATTCGTCAGATCCTCGCCAAGCCGCTCTAATCGCCTGATCCCGATTCACTTTCAAAGAAAGGGGCCGGGGCATAGGCGCTAACGTAAGGCTGGGCCGTTCCGCTGTCCGTCATTCCGGCGAAGGCCGGAATCCAGTCTTTTTAATGCTTTCCGGACCCCGGCCTCCGCCGAGGTGACCTCGCTCTTCTTGAGGCAACTAGCTGACATCACAAAGGAGTGTCCTGAAAATTGGCGCTTGTGGGGCTCGGGGGAGACTTCTTTACGCAAAGAAGTTTCCCCCGATATTACTGTCATGCCAGCTAATTAGGATAAGCAGCGGCTGACCATCCCGTCAAAACGCGGATTTCCGGAGGATGCTCTGTTCTCGGGAAGGCCCCACGGAAATCAGGTCGACCGGTACCCCCGTGAGGTGCTCGATCGTATCGACATAATCCCGGGCGTTCTTGGGAAGATCCTCGTACGACCGGCAAGTATCCAGGGGCTCATCCCACCCCTTCAACTCCCGATAAACCGGAATTACCCGCACGAAATCATTGATGTCCGCAGGAACCCGGTCGATCACCTGGCCGTCCAACTCGTACGCGGTGGCGACCTTCAAGGGAGAGATACCGGTCAGGACGTCCATTTTCGTCAAGGCTATGCCCGTCAGGCCGTTAATGCGGAGACTATGGTTCACCAGGACCAGATCCAACCAGCCGCATCGTCGAGGCCGGCCGGTCGTGGCGCCGAACTCGCCGCCTATGGCGCGTAGTTTTTCACCGAGTTCGTTGACCAGTTCCGTGGGAAAACCACCCTCACCGACGCGCGTGCAGTACGCTTTGACCACGCCCCATATCCGCTTGATGTGGCGCGGGCTTATCCCGGCCCCGCAGCAGACGTTCCCGGCAACTACGTTGGATGACGTGACAAAGGGGTAGGTGCCGTGGTCGATGTCAAGCAGCGTCCCCTGAGCGCCCTCGAAGAGAACCCGGCTCCCTCCTTCGATGCGCTGTTGAACCACGTGGACGACATCGGCAATATGCGGCTCGAGTTTTTTCCCATACTCCAGGTATTGGTCCGTCACTTGATCGGGATCCAATTTGGGTCGGTGAAACCGGTGCTCGATGAGGAAATTCTTCTCTTCGAGGGCGCCGCGGATCCTCTTTCTCAGGGTCTCCGGGCGCAGGAGATCTCCGAGGCGAATCCCGATCCTTGCAGCTTTGTCCTCGTACGCGGGACCAATACCTCTTCCGGTGGTGCCGATCTTCGCATTGCCAAGCAACTCTTCCCGGCCCTGGTCGATGATCTTGTGATAGGGCAGGATCGCATGTGCCCTCTCGGATATCATGAGCTGCTGATCGTTCAGAAAATGACCCTTCTCCCGTAACAGCTCCTTTTCTTCGAGCACGACCGCCGGATCGACCACCATTCCGTTGGCAATTATGTTGAGGGTGTCCGGGTGGAGTATTCCCGAGGGAACGAGATGGACTATTATTTGCTCACCCGCAACCTTCAAAGTGTGGCCCGCATTGCTTCCGCCCTGGAAACGTACAACGACGTCGGCCCGGCTCGTCAGCAGGTCCACGATTTTCCCTTTTCCTTCGTCTCCCCATTGAGCGCCCACTACAACCAGAGTGTTCAAACTTCTTCGCCTTTCCTCACCAGCGTTCTGTCGCTTCACCGCGACAGTATCGTTCAGCCGGCCTTGTCGGAAGGCCGGGCAAGAGGTCGTGGCCTCTGATGGTCCTCTGAAATGGTTCCATCACGGTACAGACGTTGCGGGCAGACGACAACCGCCGAGCCTCATGGCTCTGTTGTTACCGCCCCTGGCCACTAATCGAGGTCATGTGGTCTCGTCTCCGCCGCGGCGGCACGCGCGGCGCATCGACGACTGATTCCTAAATCGGGTCATACCGATTCGCATTCAAAGATGTAATCTGGGGAGAACCTTTTTTAAAAAAGGTTACTGCCCAGACTTACTCTTTGGATTGCGACTTGGTATCAGCCGTTTTTCGCGGCAAATGCCTTCATGAAGTCGACCAGACTCCGTACCCCCTCTACATCCATCGCGTTGTACAACGAAGCCCGGCAACCACCGACGGAGCGGTGTCCTTTCACGCCCCCCAACTGGCTTTGCGTGGCTTCGGCAATGAATTTCTTCTCCAAGTTCTCGTCGGTAAGTCGGAACGTGACGTTCATCATCGAGCGACTGTCGGGATCCGCGGTGCCTCGGTAGAAATCACTATTGTCAATAAAATTGTACAATAACGACGCCTTGTCACGATTGCGGCGCTCGACCGCTTCCAGATTGCCGAAGGAGTCTTCAATCCACTTCAGCACGAGCTGAACCATATAGATGGCGATACAGGGAGGCGTATTGTACAAGGAATTCTTCTCGGCATGGGTCGTATAGCGGAGCATGGTCGGAATGTCTTTTGGGACTCTCTCCAGCATGTCCTCTCTGATGATCACGATGGTAACGCCTGCAGGGCCGAGGTTCTTCTGGGCTCCGGCATAAATCAGGCCGAACGGACTCGGATCGAATGGCCTGCAGAGGATGTCCGACGACATGTCCGACACCAGCGGAACGCCGTTGGCCTGCGGAAACGCGTCCCATTGGGTCCCCTCTATGGTGTTGTTCGAGGTAAAGTGGAGGTAGGCCGCGCCCGGTGTCGCTGCCACGTTTTTCGGGATGTAGCAGTAATTCCTGTCCTGGCTGGACGCGATCACCGTGTGATTCTTGTTGAGGATCTGGGTTTCCTTGATGGCCTTGGCAGACCAGGAACCCGTATTGACGTACTCCGCGGTTGTTCCCTCGGGGATCAAATTCATCGGGACCATAAAGAACTGCGAGCTCGCACCGCCTTGCAAAAAGAGCACCTTGCAGGTATCCGATAAATTCATCAATCTCTTCAGACGCGCCACTGCATCGTTGAGCATTTCTTCAAAAACCGCAGACCGGTGGCTCACTTCGCTGATCGACATGCCGGAGCCCTTGAAGTCGAGGAACTCCGCCTTCACCTGTTCGAGCACCGATAATGGGAGGGTCGCAGGACCCGGGTTGAAGTTATAGATGCGAGCGGCCATCTTTTCGTACCTCCTCGTGGCTTTGGGACATGGGCGCGTAGGGCAGGGGTCGTATTCTAGCGCAGGGTCCCGGCAGATTTCAACACAAAACACGAAGATCGGGAGAACGGCATTGAAAAAGTCGCCTCATAGCATTATGATTTCCGAAGGGATTTGATATCCGGTCACCGGAGGGACCTCATGCCCGAGAATCTGAAAGACATACTCTATAGCCTCCTTCCTTTGATTCTCATCATTTTCATATCCTGGTTCTTCAGTTTTCTCGGTCCCAAAATGAAGAAACAGATCGAAGAGGGGACCAAGGCAGGAAACGGCGAATCCCGCAACGAACTCCTGGAAATCTTCCTCGGCCAAGGATCCGCAAAAGGAGCCGGCCCGCCCGCCGAGAGCCCGGAACCCAGATCGGAGATGCCGGGTCCGGGCCTTTCCATGCCGGGATCCGGGGTGCCCGCGCCGGGCGATAAAGCCGCACCGATGCCGCTTCCCCGGTATACAGGCCCTCCCGTCACTCCCGAACCCATCAAGCCCAAGTGGTGGGGCGCATGATTCCAGCCTCGGGTCTTCGTTCCAGGATTGTGTGGATCGCAGTGTTGGCGTGCCTCTGTTCTGTCTCCGGGACGGGGACTGCTCTCGGACAAATTGATACGGAGTCGGCCAAGGATAAGGACGGGGACGCGGAATTCACGTGGCAGATGCCGGGCCGCGTTTCGATTCATGACCTTCAGTTCGGTTCTGCCGAGTGGAAGGACGGCCGCTGGGAGTTCCTCGGAAACAACCGCTCGTTTAGCGCAGGTGTGTTCAAGAATCGCCTGACCCTTATGGTCCGGTTTTCTTACATGGGCTCGAAACCCGACACGGAAATCAAGTTCATCGTCAGGCTCCCCGGCGCAAGGCACTACGAAGAGACGGTTCGGCTCGCCTCGCGAAGCGGGCAATTCAGTTACCGATTCACGATTCATAATCCGGAGAATTTCATCGGTACCGGGTCGGTTTCTCTGTACTACGGTTTCAGCATGGTGGATCTCCTCGACTTCACCATCATGCCCGGCACATAGGCCCTTTGCACGTCGGTTGACGAGCCTGATGACCAAGATCCCCAAATGCCGGCTTGACACCCTCCTGGTCGAGAAGGGCCTCGCGGTCTCCCGCCACAAGGCTCAAGCCCTCATCATGGCCGGCAGAATTATGGTGGATGGCCTGAAAGTCGAAAAGCCGGGCCAGTCGGTTCCTTGCGATGCCGATCTGTTGGTTGAGGAAGAACTCCCGTACGTAAGCCGCGGAGGCCTCAAGCTGGAGGGAGCGCTCAATTCCCTGGCCATAGATGTGTCAGGGCTCGTGGTCCTTGACGCCGGAGCATCGACCGGCGGGTTCACCGATTGCCTGCTCCAGCGTGGGGCCTCCCGCGTGGTCGCCGTTGACGTGGGATATGGGCAATTGGATTGGAAACTCAGGAACGCCCCCCGTGTCACGATGATGGAACGCAGAAACATTCGATTCTTCGGCCAGGACGACCTCCCCTGTCCCATTGACGCGGCCGTGGCGGACCTTTCCTTTATTTCGTTGAGACTCGTGTTCCCTGCACTCGCTGCATTGCTGCAGCCCGGCCAATGGCTCCTCGCTCTGGTAAAGCCCCAATTTGAGGTGGGAAGGACGTCCGTCGGCAAAGGGGGCGTAGTCAGGGACCCCCAGAAGATCAGAGAAGCCGTGGAGAGTATCAAAAGATCTGCGCAGATCCACGGTTTCAAGGTTCTCGGTGAAGTCGAGAGCCCCATTCGAGGTCCAAAAGGGAACCGGGAATTCTTTTTGTACCTGATGCGGGAAGCGCCGCTCTCACAGGGTGAAAAGTAACCATTCACTTTCGCGGGGCACGTGAACGTTTGACCCAGCCCATCAAGCCGGGGAGTTAATTGTCCGTCATTCCGGCGGAGGCCGGAATCCAGTCCCGCACTTCGCTGGGTTCGATACTTCCTGGACCCCGGCCCTCGCAGGGGTGACGACATGGGGCCACCGGCCTGTCGTTGCAGCAACGGCGTTGCACTTTTGCCTCGAATAACTGAATTGTTACGGCGCAAAGGTCAGGTCTTGAACCCGACCACCGCGATATGCCTTCCGGACCGCGCACCATCTCTTCGATAAGAAAAGAACCGGCCTGCGTCACAGCACGTGCACCCCTCGACCTGATGAATGTTCTCCTCCGCTACCCCCTGGGAGATCAATTCCGTGCGATTCACTGCGGCAAGATCCAGCCGAAGGCTTTCCCTTCCGGGGTTGGCGGTCTTGCCTTGGCGAATAAAGCGTTCCGGATCGGGGACACTTTGCCGAAAAGGGGTCAGGACTGCGTCATCCACTTCATAGCAACAGGCCCCGATGGCCGGTCCCAGCACCGCGACGAGGTCCTGCGGATCGGTCCCGAAGCGATCCTTCAAGAGGCCGAGGACTTTGCTCGTAATGCGGTGTACCGCTCCCCGCCAGCCGCAATGCACAGCGGCTGATACCCTCAGGTGGAGATCGAGCAGGAGCACCGGTAGACAATCGGCGGTCTTGACTGCTAGGTAGAGGTTGGGCGTTGCGGTGACGACCGCATCCGCCACCGGCGGTGCGTTGGGCAGGTCCACGACCACCGCGATCCGATCTCCGTGCACTTGGCGGCACGTGACAACTCTGAGGGGGTCGATACCGAGACGATTTCCGAAACGCTTGAAGTTCCGGCGGACATTCTCTGCAGAATCGCCTTGACTGACCGAGAAATTGAGAGTGTCGAAAGGCGGAGGCGAACAGCCTCCCGTGCGAAGGGAGAAGGCCATGATTGCGGACTGTGGCTCCAGCCCGGGCAAGAGAACAGCCACGTCTTCCGACCGCGTGAGGTCACCATGGTTCGATAGTATGTTTCTCATATGCTGTGAGGTCGAGGTTCAGATTCAGGGGATGAAGTCGGGTTTCGTGCTCGCCGATTTCAAGGGTTCCTTTCGTTGAAGAACTCCATCCATTCTTCGACGTCCAGTTCGTCCTTGGCGTCTATGCTGCCACTTGGCTTCTGCTCTTGGCACTCCTCCAAGAGAGCCCTGAATTGACCGGAGGCCATGACCTTGGCGCCCTGGCGTCCGGCGAACGATTGCAGTTCTCGGTCGGACGAGACGACGATCAAATCACGTTTGAATGAGGATCGGACGATGAGTTCCTTGATGCGCGAGTCCGCGTCCGATCCGTGCCTCGCGTAGAGGATGTGCACCCCTTTGAACCTGCGTCCCTCGGGGAATGCCTCATCAGGCTCACCGTCGAAGACTACGTTGACTTTGGTTCGGCGGACAGCCACAAATCGTACAAGATCATGGATGAGTCTTCTGCGTGCTGCTGAGCGGTCCTTGTGCCAGCCCACTCGCTGGGCCATGACGTTGTTGCCGTCGACGAGATAGGGCATTGCCCCGGTTCCTCAGGAGAATCAGTCACGGATGAACCCGACGTAGACCAGCAGGAGACCCAGGACACACATGGCTCCAATAAACTGGACAAGATCGCCAAGCCCCGAGCCTTCTTTCGGATAGAGATAGTGCCAGATCACTCCACCACCCATAATGCCGCCCACCGGGAGGGAGACGTACTTCTGCCCCGTGAGCAAAGCGTAGATGAAGAGGAGCAGGCAGATTCCGATAAAGACCGGATTAAAGACCAGTTCGCCCGGGCTCGATACACCCACGAACTTGTTAAAGGCCTCGAAAAGCTGGGCCAACGAATCCATAGCACACCCCTGATGTTCGGAAGGCAGTTACCAGCGAAGCGAGCTTAGTTTAGCACGTCCAGCACTCAAAAGGCAAATCGTATCAGCCCGGTAACCCTCTTGACAAGGTTCGGCCAAGAAGCTTAAAAGGTATGATAGGCCTGGATGGGATTCTTTTCACTTTCTCGATCTCCTTCCCTCCGCCCTGCGTCATTTCCGGAGTCCGGTACCAGCCAGGCTCAGGCAGCCGCAATCTTTACGGGAGGTCCCGGCAAAACCGTCTGTCTTCAACCTGTCGAGTTCCGCCGGAGGCCGGCATTCGGCGAGCGGGCGGATTGTCGGTAGGTTGCTGGACCCAGGACTCGCCGGCCTCACGGAGGACGAAGGGACATTCTTTACGGGAGCGATTCGTGGCTCAAAACCTCTCGAAGATAAGAAACATAGGAATCATGGCCCACATTGATGCCGGGAAGACCACGCTTACCGAAAGGATCCTCTTTTATACGAAAAGGATCCATAAAATCGGCGAGGTGGACGAGGGGTCGGCGACGATGGACTACATGCCGCAAGAACAGGAGCGTGGGATAACCATAACTTCAGCGGCTACCACGTTTCAGTGGAAAGGGTACGACATCCATCTCATCGACACCCCGGGCCACGTGGATTTCACCATCGAGGTGGAACGTTCCTTGCGGGTCCTCGACGGGGTGGTAGCGGTCATCTGCGGAGTCGGCGGTGTTGAACCTCAGACCGAAACCGTCTGGCATCAAGCCGAACGATACAAGGTCCCGAGAATAGCCTTCGTGAACAAGCTCGATCGCCTCGGTTCGGATTTTGAACGAGCGATTCAGATGATGCGGGAACGCCTCGGCGCCCGACCCGTCCCCGTGCAGATCCCGATCAAGCGCTTCGAGGACCTGCTCGGTGTCATCGATCTGATTCGCATGAAAGCGATCGTTTGGGATGAAGAGACCTCCGGCGCGGAATACGAGTACATCGACATCCCTGAAGAGTACCGCGAAGAGGCCGAGAAAGCCCGTAGCTTCATGTTGGAGGCCGCAGCCGAAATGGACGAGGAGCTGCTGGAACACTACCTCGAGAACGAAGAGCTTGACGAAAAGCAGATCATCTCGGGTCTCCGCACCGGAACCATCGAGAACAAGATCGTCCCGGTCCTGTGCGGCTCGGCCTTGAAGAACTGCGGTGTGCAGCCCGTCATTGATGCCGCTATCGACTTCCTTCCCTCGCCCCTCGAGGTTCCACCCATCACCGGCCTAAACCCTTTGACTGGTGAAGAGGAATTACGGGAGCCGAAGGTCAAAGCCCCTCTCTGCGCACTCGCCTTCAAGGTCATTATGGATCAGGGAAGAAAGGCGACATATTTGAGGGTCTACTCGGGAGAATTGCGCGCGGACCAGGAAGTGCTCAACTCCACACTCGGGATACGCGAGCGGGTGGCTCGCCTGTTCCTTATGCATGCCAACAAGCGGGAGAAGATAACGTCAGCCCCCGTGGGATACATAGCCCTCGCCGTAGGCCTCAAGGATACCCGGACCGGCGATACGATTACCGATCCGTCCGCGCCACTGGTCCTCGAGGCTGTCGACCTCCTCAAACCAGTCATTTCCATCGCCATCGAGCCGATGACCCGAAGCGATCAGGAAAAACTGCTGGCGAGCCTGGAAAAGCTCGCAGCGGAAGATCCGACCTTCCAGCACAGCGAGAGCCAGGACACCGGCCAGCTCCTGATATCGGGAATGGGGGAGTTGCATCTGGAGATTATCCTCGATCGCCTGAAGCGGGAGTACAACGTCGCGGTCCATACGGGTAAACCTCAGGTCGTGTACAAGGAGACGATCCTCGGTTCGGGCAGGGCGACCGTGCTGTTCGACCGCGAGATCCACGACGTTCGTCATTTCGGAGAGGTCACCCTCTCGGTTGAATCCGCAGCCCGCGGAGAAGGCAATGTCTTCCAGGTTGCCCCGGCCCTCAAGGATACCGTGTCTCAGGAGATCATTGGCTCCGTGGAACAAGGCACCCAGGAAGCTATGTGGGGCGGAGTGCTGACCGGCAATCAGGTGGATGACGTCAAGGTAACGCTCGAAGCGATGGGCGAGAATCTCTTCGCCATGACCCCCCTCGGCCTGAAAGTGGCCGCCTCTAAGGCCTGCAGAGACGCGTGCGAGAAGGCGTCACCCGTGGTCCTCGAACCGTACATGAAGATCGAAGTCGTGGTGCCGGAAGAATTCGTCGGGGAAGTGATCGCGGATCTCAATAGTCGGCGCGGCCACCTGGAAGAGGTGACGCCACGAGGCAAGACCTCCGTGCTCGAGGCGATCGCGCCGCTCGCGATGATGTTCGGCTATTCCACAGCCCTCCGATCCTTGACCCAGGGCCGTGGCATCTTCACCATGCAGTACTCGCACTACGATACGAAGTAGGGAGTATTCGCCTGGAAAAGTCGTCCAGACCGCCGGAGAGAAAGACGTGAGCCTGCCTGATTTCTACCGGTTTGAGCGGACAGCCGTGGATTTCAGCCTGCGCGGAGGCAGTACGAACAGCTATTTCATCCGCGACCGTCACATGCATCTAGTGAGCTACTGCCTCGTCAAAGGGATGTGCATCACGCACCCCACGGTCTTCCAAGAAACCCCGGAAGCCTCCACCCCCTGGTTCCACATGGTGGCAGAGCGCAAACTCTTGAACAGAGCTTACTTTCTCTTTGAATCCGAGCGGTCAAGTCCCTTTGCAACCGTCACATCCCGGGGAAAAGGGCATTGGCGGATACTCGACGATGCTGAGCGACAAGTCTGTGTGGTTGTGGATCAGAGTTCCACGGGAGAAAAGGTCGCCGAGGCCGTGCTCGGCGGATCTCCGGACAGGTACGCGGTGGTCGACGGCGAGCGCGTGCTTGCTCACATCCGGATGGAGCCTCGTCCTGAAACCGAACCCTCGTCCCAGGAACCGGGGTTCCTGAAGCGAGTCTTCAAGAAATTCATGCGACCGTCCGATTGGGTCATGGTCCTCGAGCCGGGGAGCGCCGACATGGATCATCGCCCTCTTCTCGCCGGAATGATCCTTTTGATAGAACATACCATCTCGATGGCCAAGTCCAACTGATACCGAGTCATTTCTTGAAGAACTCCCTCGGACCGCCGACGTTGGTGAACGCGGAGTTAAAATTGCGGTACAGCGCGTGATAGTTGGCTATTCTGTGCCATTTCTTCAGGTATCCCGGGGGCAGATCATCGCGTTCCTCTACCTTGTCCCAGCCGCCCGGGACGGGGAACGCGTAGTACGGCAGCCCTTTGGGAATACCTCGAATCAGCACCACCTGCGGAATGATCCATTCCCGCAAGGCCATGTAAACCCGGTGCATCCCGTCGTTGACGATCAGGTGCACCGAGCCGTCTCGCTCGATGGATTCCTCCACCACCGGGGGGAGCAGGTCCACCGGCTCGTCGAATCCCTCAACGGTCAGGCGTAAGAAACCGTCGAGGACGAACAGATCCACTCCATGTTCTTCAAGAGCCCACTTCAGCGTGCGAACCTTCGTCAGCTCGCTCTTCAGTATATAGTTCTGGGGAGGGGAGAGATGCACCGCGGAAATCTTCTCAAGCGAAATGAACGCGCGGTCGTAAATCTTCACCTCCGGCGCCTTGAGCATGGTCACCGTCCTGAGCCTTTCCACGAGCTGCTCTTCGGTGAACCGCTCCACATGCGTGATCTTCATGTCACTCGCCCCTGTGGTTCAGAATTTGTTTTAGCGGATCGAGCTCCAGACCACCCGACTCCTGGGGTGATGTGGCGGGGATTCGCCGCGTGGACGTGGTCTTCAGGACTTCGATGACCATGTCGATCGCTGCCTCGGACAGCGTGATCTGTTCGAAAACGCGAATGTTTTCGTCAGATTCCATGATCTGACGCCAGTAGAGGTCGAATTCCCTGTTCTTCGAGTCGTAGGCCTCCTCGAAGTAGATCTCCCGTATGCCCGACTGGATCAGTTGCTTGAAGCACCAGTTGCACGGTTCCAGCGTACAGTACAGCACCGCGCTTTCCAGGGAGATGCCGAAACGGGCTGCCTGATTGATCGCATTGACCTCTGCATGACTGGAGATGCAGTAGTTGTACTTGTCCGCGTCGTGAGCTCCAATGCTCCTTCTCAAGCAGTAATCGGGGCCGCGGTCGATGCAATGGGGCGCTCCGTGCACCGCGCCGTTATATCCGGTGGCCAGGACCCTGTTGCTCCTTACAATCACCGCTCCGACCTTGCGTGAATTGCAGGTGGATCGAACGCTTACCAGCTTGGCCACCATGAGGAAGTATTCGTGCCATCCAGGTCTAATCATAGAGGAGTCCCTTCGTTGCCGTGAGGAGATGTCGCGCCAGCGGCCCCGCCTTTACAGGGGGCGCACCAGCTGGCGAATCGCTTTGGATTCCACCGATTCGATGAATTCCTCCCAGAGAATCCCGCTGAGCCGCGAGACTTCGTCCCATCGGCGGAACCTTTCGGAGGGGTTGTTCACAAACGTCTCGAAGTCCTTCCGATCCGGGAGCCGGCCATCAGGGAGCAGCTTCAGGAAATCGGGACCGGGGAACACCTGCAGCACTCTATTCAGGCTCCCTGAAGGAGGCTTGCGCCAGGGTAACTTCTTGTCAAACCACCCGGGAACGATGCGCTCCTGATAGTGGAAGAAAAGGATCAGCCCCCCATTTCCGGGGTGATAGTCCTGGTTCAACTGGTAGTCAAGAAGCCCTCCATCCCGATACACCCCCAGGGGCGCGGCTGGAATGTGCGAGACCCCCGCGATGATATACGGAAGCGACCCAGTTGCCACAGCCGCCATGCGGAGATTTTCCGCGGTGAGCCGTGCCGACGCGCCGTCAAAACCGTGATTCAGGCATGCCGGCTCCTCAGGGGCGGCATAGAACGCCACCCGCTGGAACATCAGGCGCATCGCATGGGAAGAAAAGACATTCATCGCGGCCGCTACCAGAAGGGCCGCTCCTTGCACGCCTGCGCGCTCCGAGGCCGCAGGTCCCCGGCTTCTCACCGTGTGCATGAACAGGTCGTGCACGGGATGGTGCAGGATGAACGGCACGTCCTCCTCATCCACAAAGGCTTCCACGTTCTTCCGCAGCGCGTCTCCAATGGTTTCCGGGGTGTCCGCCGTGGTGAAGACGTTCCGGGAATAGGCCATTCGTAGCTTTTCATGCGCGGTGAGGGGGTCTCGGCACATCATGGCCAGGCATCGCCACGCCCCCGCGGAAGATCCAGCCAGGAGCACTCTCCCCTGCGCTTTCTCAAAGAAATGGCTCTGCATAAGGCCGCGGTCGAATCCCACCGAAACAAACCACTTCGGCCCCCCCGCGGGGCCGGCAAAGACGCGTACGCGCCGGGGGGCCAACCCCTCGTCGCGAACAAGTGGCAGGATGTCCGGGCCGGCTTTGAAACGGAGGTAGTCTTTCATGACCAAGACACGATATCACTGGAACGGGATCGATCCAAGAGGAGGGAGCCATCCGCGTGGTTCTTTGCATCAGGTGCTGGAAATAGAGCGGTTGACCAGAATCCTGTTCGATTGCGTGGCCGCTGATCGGAGCCGGCAGGAGGAGTGGCGCCAACTCGTGGCTTTTGCATCTATTGTGCTTTGACATATCAACTAGTTACCATGATTACGTCTCATTTAGATGATATATGTTCGAGATTTTGTTCCGAACAAATTGATTTTTAGGTAGTTTTTTTCTTGACAAAAATGACTGAGCTGTTAAGCGATGAAAATCATAAGGTTGACCCTTGAGGAGGCGTATGTTGAGAAGTAATCCTCCTAATATCTTGTTCTCTCTAAAATTTCCTCTATGAATCACCCATCGGTCGGTACGCGCCCCGTTCACGGAACCCAGCACCTTTCCTGCGAACTCCGGGGCGGTATCTCCTGATGCGCTGATCTGTGCCCGCTTTCTGCTGCGTGAGGAGCGCGGTGGGTCGAGCTTCGCCGCGTTTGTCGTACGCGGTCGGGGGGAGCTTTGCTCTCTAGATCACGAGTGCGCTACGCGTACGCGCGGCTGTTTTTGGGGAATTGTGGGGGAATTGCACCAATGTTATCGCTTTAACTCATAGTAAGATTAGCTCATTACTGCTATTCTATCAGATATAACATTAGATAATTACATTATCAAGATAATATGATGCTCTTTCTACATATTCAAAAAGTTATTTCTCGTAAAACATACAAACTTTCCGAAATTGCGCTACTTTTTTCTTGACAACATTGGCCAAAGAATATTTAAGCAATACCCGTGAGTTCGAGCTGGGAGGAAGGGTGTCGTGAGAAGAAGCCTTTTTAGTCTATTGGTTTGTCTCTTATTTATAGCTCCGCTATATTCGCCTGTCACATCGTGTGCCTATGGTTCCTCGATTATCCCTGTCATCATCAGCGAGCAGAGGACAAACGCCGCGGAGTTTGGTGATTCCGATCTCGGCCGGCCGTTGGTGGCCCAAGCCGCTGCACCCGGAATCGGCGGATCCTTCTGTTCCCCGACCGGTTCCTGTCGGCCCATAACAAAATGTAAGCCGGCGACGGTTCTGCAGCCTCGCGTCTGCATGCCGGCCGCCAAGAGCGGGTGCACGTTGCCCTCGCGCAGATGCGGGCAGTGGGAAGCGGCTGTGCAGGTTTTGTTCGCCAGGGTCAAGGGGACTTCCCGGTGGGTTGGATTGGTGACTGGCTTGCCTGCTTCGGACATCGACTACAATGACGATCTGGGCATACCGGCTCACCAGGTATTTCTCGAGTACTCTGCACGGTATCAGTTCCGACCGATGTGGGGACTTTTCTACTCGGCCATGCCCATTCATCTGGAAGGCTCGAAGATCCTGGAGCGGACTCTGTACTTCGGACCGTACATACTCCCGGTCGGGGCCTCGACGCACACCACCTGGGATTTCTTCTATCAGAAGGTGGGACTCCTCTATCAACCCATCCTGACCTGCAATGCGTCGGTGTCGCTCTTCGGTGGGTGGGTCTTCAACGATCAGAAGGTGCAAATAAACAGCCCCACGGTATGTGGCGGAAGCTGCAGCGCGGTGACCCGAACCCGAAACATGGTCGCCACGGGTATGGAGATGCAGAAGTGTCTGAACACCGCCTGCAATGGTTCCACTCTGTCGTGCGACAACAAGGTATGGCTGTCTTTCCTTGACGACACTCTCATCGTCGACGTCGAAGCGGGTGTCAGGTACAGCGTTCCCATGGGCCCCGGTCGGTGGGGGTACGGCAAGGTCGGCTATCGCTACCTGAGTTTTCAGGAAAGCCGGAACGATGTGCGCATGGACACCATATTGGAAGGCGGTTTTGCGGAAGCGGGGATCATCTTCTAATCCCCAAGGTTTTGTGAATGGCGCCGGACTGAATGTCCAATTCTTACAGGGGCTTTTGTACCCACCTTGACTGAATGTCCATCTTCAAGGCATTGGGCTTCAAAGCACCCCTCCCCGGCGCCATTCCTTCTTTACCTCAAGTCCAGAAAAACGAAAAGCCCGAAAACGGCCTTGCGGGCCGCCCCTTTCAGGGCTTTTCACTGAAGACGAAAGGGTATGTTGAGAAGTGCCCGTCTCCTACCACATTTCTGGCTGAGGTCAAGCTTCTTTTTTTCCGCAGTATCAAAAAAAGTTTCCCGTGAAAAATTGCCATAATCATCCCAGTATGTCATGCTATTTTCCTTACCTCTGATCGCTGGATCATCTGTAATTGGTCATTTTTTCTTCATTATATCAGTTTCCATGTACTCCGGTGCGCAGTCAGGCTGTGCCGTCCGTAGCGGAGGGGACCTCCCAGGAGAAACCCTTGGTACGCTCCTCGAATATCACCGGTTATAAAGCGAATTTCTATGAGCAGCTCAAGCAGTCGGGCGCTGGATGCGCTCGGACCCTCGTTTGAGAGACCGACCCCTTCCGGCCGAATTCACCACTGCGGTGGTCCGTTTCGTACCTCGTGAAAATGGTGAAAGGTACGGATACGAAGCAATTTACAGTGAGTTAGAAATGTGGTATAATTCTCCAAATTTATCTCGAAGTTTCCCGCGTTCGGTTTCCATCGAGCAAGGAGGCACCAAGCATGGCCGCTCAAGACGATAACGCACGGCGTCCCGGGGATTTTGGTTGGACAGCGATGCACTCCTGGATCTTTCTCGCCATCATCGCTGTGGGTCTGTTGATTGTCGTCGTTCAGAACCGCTATTACTACATCAGCCCCCTTGGAATCGGAAAAGCGTACCGGATAGACAAAATGTTCGGGGGTATCCAGGAATTCGACCCGGACAAAGGATGGGTTAAAGCCCTGATTCAGAATCCTCCGGCGCCTTCTCCCATGTCCATGATGCAACCGCCCATGCAGCCCGGTGGACCCAGTCTCCCCTCGCAAATGCCGGGAATGATGCAGCCCCCATTGGTCTCCGAGTCTCCTACTACACCATCGAAGCCGCCGACTGCGGCTCGGGAAGAACCGGGCCTGCAGCCTCCGGTGACCCAGCTTCCGAAAGAGGCGTCCAAGCCGAAAGAGCAAACGAAAAAAGAAACGCGGGAACCGAGCCCGGCCGAGAAGCTCGAGATGTTCAAGAAGGTTTTTCCTGATTACGGAAAGGAAGAATTCGCGCTCGCGAATGACGACCTATACCCCGACTGGAAGAAGAAAGCTGCCCCAGCAGGCACGTGGTCTGAATTTCTCCAGGTCTACGGTGATTTCGTCCAGTGGTGGAACGATCAGGGACAGCCGCCGGAACCCGGCATGAAACTGTGGAGAGATTTTCTCGCCTCGCGGCCCAAGCGGTAGGCATCGCGACCGCACCGGTTGTCAGGATTGGACAACCCTTCATACCAGTTGGCATGCCAGCGAGTACTAGCGGGGGGAACGCTCATGAGCAAAGAGGTTCCCCTCGAGTTGTTTCTGTGAATGCGACCGGGTATCAGCCTTTCATGACGGAAAAGATCATTCGTCCTGCCGTGGTTTGCAGCACGCTCGTCACGGTCACCTCCACGGTTCGCCCCATGTGGTATCTCCCGGCATCCACCACCACCATGGTCCCGTCGTCCAGGTATGCGACCCCTTGGCCGGACTCTTTCCCCTCTTTGATGACCTGCACCCGAATCGTCTCACCGGGGAGAACCACCGGCTTGAGCGAGTTGGCAAGCTGATTCACGTTGAGCACGCGGATCGAGTGGACCTCTGCAACCTTGTTCAGGTTGAAATCGTTGGTAAGGATGGCGTACCCGGTCTGCTTGGCCATGCTGATGAGCTTCTGGTCGACTTCTTTTACCCCTGGGTAGTCAGTAGCATCAATGATTATCTTTATATAGGATTGTTTCTGCATCTTGTTTAGTATGTCGAGGCCCCTTCGCCCTCTCGTCCGCTTGATCGACTCCGACGAATCGGCAATTGCCTGGAGTTCCTTGAGCACGAACTCGGGAATGACCAGATCGCCGCTGAGAAAGCCCGTTTCACAGACGTCCGCGATTCGTCCGTCAATAATGACCGATGTGTCGAGAATCCCGAGCACACCAATATTCGCGTCGGTCTCTGCTCGCGCCTCCTTTTTCAGTTCGGCGAATTTCACGGATCCGAGCTGAACTCCCACGAGACTGAACACGAGCACGATGAAACAATACGCGACGCTCGTGACCTCAGGCCTCCAGAAGAGGTGGGCAGTCGTGGAACCGAGCATCATCCCCAGTACGGCCCCGACAAACAAACCGAGAACTCCGCCGGTCACCTTGTCC
Source organism: Desulfomonile tiedjei (assembly GCA_016218715.1). GTDB lineage: Bacteria > Desulfobacterota > Desulfomonilia > Desulfomonilales > Desulfomonilaceae > JACRDG01. The sequence goes on from JACRDG010000048.1 coordinate 387,934, forward strand.
GCGTCTGCCCGGAGCCATAAGCGGAGCAGTCGCAGCAGGGCAAGAGCACTCACGAGACCGATAGCGGACCCGACCGGGATCCCCCAGATGTCAATGCTCCAATAGTAACCGAGGCAGCCGCCGAATGTTATAAATGCCAGCACCAGAGCCGCGGAAAGAAGCATATCAGGCATAAATCGCGGATCCTTTCGGCTGAAGAGAAGAAAACGGCAGGGAGAAGATCGAGCTGGTATCCGTGCCCCTTCAAGGGGACTCAGGAGCCTTTTCTTTTTCGAAGATCATGCTGATGGTGCGTTCGATGTCAGTCTCGTCGGTGCGTTTGGCAATGGAGAGTTCCTTGATCAAGAGGTTTCTCGCCTGGTCGAAAAGCCTCCGTTCACCGTGGGACAGGTCTTTGGTCTCTTTCAGGAGCACCAGGTCGCGGTAGACCTCTGCTGCCTGAAAGATGCTGCCGCTCCGCATCTTTTCTTGATACTCGCGATGTCTTTTGTTCCAGGTGAGCGAGTCGTTTTTCGTGGCTCGCAACTTCAGGATCTCAATTATTTTGGGAACTTCCGATTCATCGACGATTTTCCGCACCCGATTTGACTCGACCTTGTCTACGGGGAGCTTAATGACGGGACGGTGACTGATCGCTTTGATTTCGGTTTCCAGGATATAGCAGAGCTGGTGGGCATTACCTATTTTTTCTTCTTTTATGTCGGTTACTCGCGCTACACCGTGAATCGGGTAGACGACAACGTCTCCGATCTTGAACATTACCCAGCTCCCTTTCTTTGTTCACTGACGCGAAAAAGAAGGCTTAGCACTTGAGATTTCGTTAGCACCCCATTCGCAGAAGACTAACACGAATAAGGGTTGTTTGGAAACACGGGAGGAGGCTCCGTTGCTTTTGGGCTTGCGCGTCCGTCAGATTGAGGGGTAAGATTCCCCCCGAGCGCCCTTCACTAAAAGGTCGCTCTCTCCCTCAGACGGGGGGGAGAATATACAAGCAGTTGTGCCTTGTCAACCAAAAAGCACAATATGGAGTGAATATGGGTCCATACATCGTATGCCTCGTTACCATTGACGATCCTGAAAAAGCCGCTCAGATCGCCAAAATTCTGGTGGAGAAAAAGTTGGTAGCCTGTGTGAATATCCTCCCGCAAATACGATCTATTTACACATGGAAGGGGCAATTGTGCGATGAGACCGAGCTTTTGATGATCATGAAGACGAGGGGGGATCGCTTCGGAGAACTGCAAGTCGCGGTCAAAGAGCTCCATCCCTACGAAGTTCCAGAAATTATTTCGCTAAATATCGAGGGCGGGTTTGCAGCGTACCTTAAATGGATTGATGAGTCTACCACGACAATACCGTGATTTCGCGCGCCTTATAACCGATGGCGCGCGCGAGTTGGACGTGTCATTGGATCAGCCTGCTGTGGCGAAGATCGTCCGCCACATGGAACTCCTCGTCGAGTGGAATGATCGAGTCAATCTCACAGCGCTTCGGAATCTCAGGGAGATTGCGGTCTACCATTTTCTCGACTCGTTGACGGTGTTCAAAGTGATTCGGCGGAATGCCGGGCTCCGTGTCCTTGATATTGGCTCTGGTGCAGGTTTTCCTGGTGCCGTCCTCGCCGCTGTGGATGATTCGTTACGAATGACGTTTCTCGATCGGGACCCCAAGAAAATTGTGTTCCTGAAGATTCTCATACGTGCCCTGAATACGCGCGCGGCCTCCTTCATAAATGAAAGCATCGACAGCTTCATCAGCAGATCGCTGAAAAAACCCTTCGACTTGCTCGTTTCACGTGCCTTTTCTTCCGATCCGGGGATGATCGACGCGTTCCATCCACTGGTCGAAAGCGGCGGTTTGCTCGTTTATATGGGGGGACCGTCGGTACTCGCGCAGGAATTGTCCCTCCACCACTTCGAAGCACGCACTTCGTGGGAAGGAATACTCCCTTTTTCCGATAGATTTCGAAAGGTAATCCTCTATTCGCGTCGCGCGCAGCCACTGCTTCAAAAGACCTAATCGGCCGTAAAAGGGGTTGAAATCCCGCCTCGTGTCGTCCATGGCCGTGCCCATGCCTCTTAGGCTCGATTGACTGTCCATGCCAAAATTTCGGACTTCTCGCGAGCGGCCGATATTTCGCTTTGGCTTATGCCTCGACTTGTGATATGAGGGTCACCCGGGCTCGTGTACTACTATATCTTGTGGGTTGGACATCATGGGACGCGTAATCTGCGTATGCAATCAGAAAGGCGGGGTCGGGAAGACCACCACCGCGGTCAATCTGGCATCCTGCATGGCTCTGGCGGAGAAGCACACGCTCCTCATCGATCTTGACCCCCAGGCAAACGCGTCCAGTGGATTGGGTATCAGACTTGCGGCAGGGGAGAAATCGGTCTACGACCTTCTCCTCGAACGCGAATTATGCAAGGATCTCCTCAAACCCACCGCGCTTGAGTATCTGCATCTGCTGCCTGCTACCCAGGACCTCATCGGAGCCGAAGTGGAGCTGATCACCCTCGAGGCTCGAGAGCGTTTGCTTTCCAAGGCGCTCGCTGGGATCCGGACGTTATACGACTATATTTTCATTGATTGCCCCCCGTCGCTGGGATTCCTCACACTCAATGCGCTGGTCGCTGCCGACACGGTGCTAGTCCCGATTCAGTGCGAGTACTATGCGCTGGAAGGGGTTGGAAACCTGATACACACGATTCGGCGGGTGCGTGCGAGTTACAACAACGCTCTGAGAATTGAAGGTTTTCTCTTGACCATGTTCGACTCTCGGAACAATCTGAGTCATCAGGTGGCAGAGGACGTGAGGCACAATCTGACCAGTCAGGTTTTCCACACGGTTATTCCGCGAAACGTCAAGCTCTCGGAGTCACCGAGTTTCGGCAAGCCCGTTGTGCTCTACGACCTCACCTCGCGTGGCGCAGTCAGTTATCTCGATTTGTCGAAGGAGATCATGGATGCTGAAGGCAACGGAAACGCCTAAGAGACGCACTGCTTTGGGCCAAGGGCTTCAGGCATTGATCCCAGTCGAGGAAACAGCCGATCAGAGAGTCTCCGATCGTTCGGTCAAATGGATACCGATCGATTCGTTGCTTCCCAACCCCTATCAGCCTCGACGGACCTTCGCTGAGGACGCACTGCGGGATCTCGCCGCTTCCATCAAGGAGATGGGGGTGATTCAGCCGCTCATCGTGCGGAAGACCCCGGCCGGTAAGTACGAGATCGTCGCGGGGGAGCGGCGGTGGCGTGCCGCGGGCATGGCGGAATTCACGACTATCCCGGTGATCGTGCGACAGCTCTCCGATTCTGAATCTCTGGAGATAGCCCTGATAGAGAATCTGCAAAGGGAAAACCTCAACCCGCTCGACACCGCCGAAGCCTACGACACGCTCATCGCAAAATTCTCGTATACCCACGACAGCCTCGCTAAGCGCATCGGTAAAGACCGCACGAGCGTCACCAATCACCTGCGACTACTGAAGCTGCCGGAGCCGGTGAAACAGCACCTCCGCAACGAACTCATTTCCATGGGCCATGCGAGGACCCTCCTGGCCGTGGAAAGTGTGCCGACCCTCCTGAAACTTTCCGAGAAGACCATCAATCGCAAGCTTTCCGTCAGAGAGCTGGAGAGAATCGTCCAGAATTATAAGGACAAACATCAGGTTAAAGCAGCCCCCGTTCCCGTCCGCGATGAAGAGACAGCCGCTCTGGAAACGAGGCTGTCACGCTATCTCTCTACCAGAGTGACGATCAAGACAAAGAACAATAATGCCGGTAAGATAGAGATTCACTTCCACTCAAAGGAAGAACTGGCACGTCTTCTTGACGCGGTTGGCTATTCGGAAGATTTCTCTTGAAATCGCTAGCCCCTCGTGTTACCTTTGTTTTATTATACTATTAAAAATATTGGTGTTTTCGTTAACGATGGACCAGACCTGGACACGTTGCATGGATCTCTTGCGCACTCAACTGAGTCAGCACGCGATGGTGACTTGGCTGGAGCCGATCGTGTGCGAGAAATTCTCGGACAGCCGAATTGCTCTGTCCGTCCCCAACAACTTCTTCATAGTCTGGATCAAGGATAAGTACCTGGGGCTCATACGGGACGCTCTTCTGCAAACCACCGGTTCAGAGTACGAAATCGAGATTCAGTCACGGGATGACGCAGTGCCCGACCAGGAGAGCTCTCTTCCCAGCGAGGCGACCGCTACCGCGTCCTCTCCGGATGATCCTTCCATCACGGATGAATTCGCGCTCACGCACAATCTGAACCCAAGGTACACCTTCGAGAGCTTTGTGGTGGGCTCCTGTAATCAGTTTGCTCACGCAGCAGCCATGTCCGTTGCCGAGAACCTGGGAGGGAGCTACAACCCGCTGTTCATATACGGTGGAGTCGGCCTGGGAAAGACCCACCTGATGAGTTCGATCGGCTACGCGGTCCTGTCGAGAGACAAGAGCAAGAAAGTCTCTTTCACGACCTCAGAGGAATTCACGAACGAGATGATCAATTGCATTCGTTTCGATCGTATGCCTGAATTTAGACAAAAATATCGCAACGTAGACTTGTTACTTATTGACGACGTTCAGTTTCTCGCGTCAAAGGAGCGAACTCAAGAGGAATTTTTTCACACATTCAATAGTATCTACGAAAACCGAAAGCAGATCGTCATCACCTCGGACAGGTCTCCCAACGAGATCTCCGAGATGGAACACCGGCTCCGATCGCGTTTCAGTTGGGGGCTCATCGCGGATATGGGGGTGCCGGACCTCGAGACAAGGGTGGCAATCCTGAAGCGGAAGGGCTTTGAGGATCAAGTGGAGTTGCCGGATTCGGTCGCATATTTTCTGGCCGAGCATATCACTTCCAATGTCCGTGAACTGGTCGGGTACCTCGTTCGGGTGATCGCCATGAGCACCTTTCAGGCTGTCCCTTTATCCAAAGAGCTGGCCGAGGCCGCTCTACGCGACATTATCCATCGGAACGTCAAGAAGGTGACCATCGACGATATTATCCTTCAGGTGTCCAAGGCCTTCAACGTCAAGCCGTCGGACATTAAGTCCAAGAAGAAGCACAAGTTATACTCTCTGCCGCGGCAGGTCGGCATGTTTCTGGCCAGGGAACTGACCGAACTCTCTTACCCGGTGATCGGGCAAGCCTTTGGAGGAAAGGATCATTCGACGGTGATTCACGCCACGAGGAAAATCGAAAAAGCTCTTGAAAACAATCATACTCTCAGAAATACGGTGGACGCGCTAAAACGGGACATCCGGGGGTGAAAATGTCTGCCGGTTGGTTGTGGATAACCTGTTCAAGGCTTCCGGATAACGTGAGCCCCCTGTCCTGTGCACTTTTGGTTAACTGTTCCATCCACAGGAACTCAACAGGTGACTTTGGCCGGCAGCAAGGGTTTCGATGCGTTTTTCACAAATTCACAGCCCCTTCTAGTGCTACTAGATATTTAATTATTTATAATTATTAAGAGGGAAGAAAGGAGATTTTCATGATCTTTGAGATAGCGAAGGAATCCCTCCTCGACGGCCTAACCAAGGCCGTTCCGATCACCGAAAAGAAATCGGCTCTTCCGATCCTTTCGCACGTGCTCCTTAACGCGACTGATCCTGAGCTGGTTCTCATCGCTACGGATCTCTCCGTCGGCTTGCGGATGCAGTATCCGTGTGAGATAAAGGAAGCCGGCATCCTCGCGGTTCCCTGTAGGAAACTGTTCGAGATGGTCAAAGAGCTTGGGACGGGGACGGTTCATCTTTCGCTCGGTGAAACGGGGCGTCTCAAGATCATGTCCGGCAAGAGTGTGTTCGAGCTGGCGGCCATGGATGCATCCGATTATCCGGCTTGGTTGTCTTATGAAGAAGTGGAGACCGCTCCTCTTCAGTCCGAAAAACTCGTATTCATGCTGGACAAGACCCTTTTCGCCTGTTCCAACGATGAGTCGAGGTTCAATCTCAACGGGGTCCTTTTCGAGCAGAATGAGGACAGGATCAAGCTGGTGGCCACGGACGGGCACCGGCTTGCGACTATCGACGAAGATCTGGGGATGGTTATTCCGTCCCGGAAAGTCGTGGTTGCCAAGAAGAACCTGATCGAGTTGAAAAGGATGCTGGAGGGGTTCAAGGAAGAGGTACGACTCGGTTTTGAGGCGAAGAACCTGATCGTGAAGACGGATCGTTTCATGATGACGGTTCGCCTCACTGAAGGAGACTACCCTGATTACCGCAAGGTGATACCCAAGCCCGGAGCCCGGATTGTCAAGACGAATCACGACCAGGTGATACAAACATTGAGGAGAGCTGCGGTCCTTACGTCCGAACGGAACAAGGGGATAACGATTGACGTGAGACCCGGCGCGATGGAAATCACCGCGGTACATCCTGACCTGGGGATCGCGCAAGATGTGGTTGATGCCAGTTACGAGGGCGAAGCGTTTTCGGTCATTGTCAATGTCAATTATCTCATGGATTCTCTGGCTTCTATTAATACTGAGGCAGTATCCTTTGATTTTCACGATGACGGCGGCCCTATCGTCGTGAATGCGGAGCCTGCAGCAAATTACTTCAACCTGGTAATGCCCATGAGAAAATAGCCCACGCTTCCTTAAGAGGAAGTTTTTTCCGATACTACAAATGAGGAACGAATGGACGTATTACAGGAACAATCCTATGGCGCCGAACAGATAAGGGTTTTGGAAGGCCTGGAGGCGGTGCGGAACACTCCGGGCATGTACATCGGAAACACCTCTGCCGAGGGGCTGCATCAGCTCGTCTGGGAAGTGGTGGACAATGGGGTGGATGAGGCCCTCGCCGGCCACTGCCGGAACATTTCCGTTGTCATTCACCTCGATTCGTCGGTGACTGTGGAAGACGACGGCCGAGGAATACCCACGGAGATGCACCCGACGGAGAAAATCCCCGCGGCCGAAGTCGTCATGACCATGCTGCACGCGGGTGGGAAGTTTGACGGGACGAGCTACAAGGTTTCCGGCGGACTTCATGGCGTCGGAGTGTCCGTTGTCAATGCGCTGTCAGAGCTGCTCAGAGTGGAGATCCGCCGTGGCGGGTTCGTGTACCGGCAGTCGTATCGTCGAGGGAAGAAGACCTCCGAGTTGGAGGTAGTCGGGACGACGAAACGAACCGGGACGAAGATTACCTTCAAGGCCGATCACGAAGTTTTCGAAGATAGCGACCTGAGCTACGACATCGTCGCCGCGCGACTCAGAGAGCTGGCCTTTTTGAACAAAGGGCTGCGGATTACCTTTGACGACGAGCGATCGCAAAAACCCGAAGTAGTTTTCGAGTATGAGGGTGGAATCGTCTCCTTTGTCCAGCATCTCAACACCGCGAAAAACACGATGGATGGGCCGCCGATTTACATCTACGGCGAGAAGGAGAGCAACGTCGTCGAATGCGCCATCCAATACAACGACGGGTATTCGGAAACGGTTTTTTCTTATTGTAATAATATCAATACATTCGAGGGAGGCACCCATCTCTCCGGATTCAGGGCAGCTCTGACGAGGACGATCAACCAGTACGCGAACGCCAAAGGACTGCTGAAGAACGGCAAGACACAGATGAGTCTGAGCGGCGATGATCTCAGAGAAGGTCTCACGGCCGTTTTGAGCGTACGGATGTTCAGCCCTCAGTTCGACAGCCAGACCAAGTCAAAGCTGGGGAACCAGGAAATCAAAGGCGTCGTAGAGCAGCTTATCAACGAGAAACTCGCCGAGTACCTGGAAGAAAGACCCCAAATCGCTCGATGGATTATCAACAAGGCTGTGGATGCAAGTCGAGCACGAGAAGCGGCTCGAAAAGCCCGCGAATTGACGAGACGGAAGAGCGCGCTGGAAATGTCCACACTTCCGGGCAAGCTCGCTGATTGCCAGGAGAGGGATCCTGTAAATGCCGAGATCTTCATCGTCGAGGGCGAGTCGGCAGGCGGGTCGGCCAAACAGGGAAGAGATCGTCGCACGCAGGCGGTGCTCCCTCTGAAGGGCAAGATCCTCAACGTGGAGAAAGCCCGTTTTGACAAGATGATCCAGAGCCAGGAAATACGAACGCTCATCACCGCGCTGGGCACCGGGATCGGGGACGAAGATTTCGATATAGCCAAGATTCGGTATCATAAGGTCATTATCATGACCGATGCCGACGTGGATGGATCTCACATCCGTACCCTGCTGCTGACCTTCTTTTTCAGATGGATGCCGGACGTCATCAATCGAGGATACCTGTACTTCGCTCAGCCGCCGCTCTTCAAAGTGAAGAAGGCCAGAGAAGAGTTCTACGTCAAAGAAGAAAGCCAACTGGATGATATTATTCTTAGAAATGGCCTCGACAAAGTCAGGATAATTAACCAGGATGGCACGTTCCTCGAAGGAAACGAATTAATTAGTATTATCAGACACCTTCTCAGGATAGAAAAAATCCTTGGTGTATTCGAGCGCAAGAAGATGGAAAAACTCGTCCTGAAAGCGTTCCTCTCCGAGGGATTCGATCAAACGTACCTGCAGGACTCACATCGCATCCGGGAGTTGGTAGAGCGGGTGCTGACGAGAATTGAGATCAGACATGCGGACATCATGCCCATAGAGGTCGATATCCTCAAGGACGAGGAAGAATCCAAGTACTCCGTAGCAGTGAAATCGAGGCGTGATGGGCTCATAAACCGGACCCTCCTTGATGTGCATCTTGCCGAGTCACCTTCCTTTGACGAGTTGGTATCGATGATGCAGAAGGTGAGGGTCGTCGGCGAGCCGCCGTTCACCGTAGAGATGGACGACAAGGTCATCGAGGTGCCGTCGCTCTCCCGGCTCGTGGAGATGGTACTGGAAACCGGCCGAAAGAAGATCTCCGTGCAGCGCTACAAGGGTCTTGGAGAAATGAACGCGGAGCAGTTGTGGGAAACCACCATGAAACCCGGAAACCGGAAACTGCTCCAGGTGGCCATTGAGGACGCGGTCAAGGCCAACGAGATCTTCTCCACCTTGATGGGAGATCAGGTCGAGCCGAGACGCGCCTTCATCGAGAAGAACGCGCTTAATGTAGTGAATTTGGATTACTAATCTAAATTCGCCTTCAGACTTGAAGGCACGGCGAGTAGGAATGCGATAAGAATGATTCCAGGGGAACGCCCGTTTCCGGTGTCACCCTGGAACCACGTTTCGCGGGAACTCAGATCCTCTTGAAGGGTCAAAGCTGCTTATACGGCAGGTCTTGGCAAGAGGCCTGCCATCTCGGCGATTTCTCCCACCTTTTCTTCCCATTCGATGGCCATGATGTGCACGCCTGCGACACCGGGGACCTGCTTGAGTTCCTGGATGATCTCCACGGCGATCTTGATCCCCTCTTCGGCCTGCTTTTCCTTTGGCGTGTCCTTCATGCGCTGGATCAAATGATCGGGCACATCCATTCCCGGCACTTTGGAGGCCATGTACCGCGCCATTCCCAGCGACTTGAACGGGGTGACTCCGCCCAGGATATACACCTTCTCATGAAGGCCGCGGTCCACGACCCCTTTCATCCACTCCTTGAACTTGTCAAGATTGAAGATGCACTGGGTCTGGATGAATTCCACTCCTGCCGCGACCTTCTTGGCCAGACGAGGCACGCGGATCGCGAACGGGTCGGCAAAAGGATTCTCGGCCGCACCGATAAAGAGTTTCGGAGCGCCCTTGATATCGTCTCCGCCCATGAACTTCCCCTCGTCCCGCATGGTTCGCACGGTGCGAATCAACTGGATCGAGTCGAGATCGAACACGTTCTTTGCCTGGGGATGATCCCCGAATTTCTGGTGGTCCCCCGAGAGGCAGAGCATGTTCTTGATGCCGAGTGCGGCGCCTCCCAGAATATCGCTCTGGATGGCTATGCGGTTGCGGTCACGGCAGACCATCTGCATGACCGGCTCGAGTCCTTCCTGCATCATGACGACAGCGGAAGATATGGAGGACATCCGGACCACGGAGGTCTGGTTGTCGGTAATGTTGAAGGCATCGGCCTTGCTCTTGAGCAGGGCGCACTTCTTGCGAATGACCTCAGGATCGGCGCCTCTGGGAGGACCGCATTCGCCGGTGACGGCAAATTGGCCTGATTTCAGGATCTTTTCTAGTCTACTGTCAGTCTTGCACTCGCCGCTCATCTCTGAAAGTCCTCCCTGATCATCTTGCGGGGACCCCCGTCCCTGTTGGTTCGCCAGTCGCAGGCCATGTTGATTTCTTCATACCGATCCATTTGGCCGAGGGCTTCGAGGCGATCGACAATGAGTTGCCACCCGCACGGGACTTCGGGGTCGATTTCGCACTTGCCTTTGGTGGATCCGCCGCACGGACCATTCAGGAGGCTCTTGGAGCATCGAGCAATCGGGCAGATGCCGCCGGTATAGGCGAGCTTGCATTCGCCGCAGGTCTGGCATCGCTCCACGTAGTATCCTTCTTTGACCGAGCCGCCGACAAAGGTAGTATTCAGAGCCGGATACAGAGGGGTGGTGGTGTACCGTTCGGCCATGAACTGCACTCCGGCGCCGCAAGCCATGGAGAGGACCGCATCGACCTCAGGTATCAGCGCGGCTACCTCTTCTACATATTCCGGGTCGCACTGTCGTTCGACGGTCTTTTCGATAATCTCCAGCGGAGAGCCTTCGTTATCTCGGGCCATCCTCAACTGGCTTGAGAGGACCTGAACCGCGTCATGTCCTCCCGTGAGACAAACGGTCACGCAACCGCCGCAACCGAGGACTAGGACCTTCTTGTGACCCTCGAGCGTTTTCTTTATTTCGTCGAAGGGCTTTCTTTCGCCTACAACCATCTTATGCCTCCAAAGGGACGTTCCGGGAAAAGCTTGCTGATGAGCGGATCATGCGGCTTCTTCCTGTGGTGCTTTCGTTTTCTTGCTCAAGGGGCTCGGTCCGAGTTCTCGTATGCGCTCGGTAAATTCCCGGGCCACTTCAGCGAATCTGGGACCCATGGCTGCGCTCATGTTGAACATTTCAAGACGTTCGGGTTCGAGACCGACTTCCTGAATGAGTTTCTTCGTGTAATTGACTCGAGGCTTTGCCACGAGATTTCCATGCATGAAATGGCAGTCACCTTCAAGGCAGCCAGCAACGTACACACCATCCGCGCCCTTCTCGAAAGCTCTCAGCAAGAATCTCGGCGTGACCTTTCCCGTACAGGGGAGTCGGATGACTCGGATGTTTGGGGGATATTCCAGCCTCATACTTCCCGCCAAGTCTGCTGCGCCATAAGCACAGTAATGACAACAGAATGCAACGATAACTGGCTCGAAATCTGCCATTAGATCGGTCTCCTGAATGTAATGGTGATTGGAGAGGCGAAGGGGACAACTTCATTTTTAACCGAATCAAGAAAAAATTGCAAGGGGTTGACGATCCAAAATTCTCCGAGTCGTGTCGCGTGTTCTTCGAATCGGTCGTGTTGGGGTTTCGGCCAATGACACGTTGACTCCCGATGCGGGACCCGATATATTTGCAGCTCCAATTCCTGAAAACAGGCTATTCACGAACGGTCGGCGTGACGAACGACGCTGGATAGCCGCAAGGATACAGCAGGTTCGCGTGGGAATGGATAGCGATATCAGGAACGACCTCATGGGACCGGTGAGCGAGCCTTGCTTTCTCTCGGTGGTGATTCCGGTCTACAATGAAGAAGAGAATGTGGAACCGCTTCACCAAAGCGTCGTGACCGCGCTGAGCGGACTGAACCGATCGTACGAGATCGTGTACGTAGACGACGGCAGCACGGATGGAAGTCTGGCAAAGCTGGAAAAAATAGCCGAAGCGAGTCCGTTTGCCACAGTGATCCAGTTGCGGCGCAATTTCGGCCAGACAGCCGCGATGGCTGCTGGGATCGACCACGCGTGCGGAGAGATCATTGTGTTCCTGGACGCGGATCTGCAGAACGATCCGGCGGACATACCCATGCTCCTCGCGAAACTCGATGAAGGGTACGACCTGGTCAGCGGGTGGAGAAAGAACCGGCAAGACAACTGGTTTTGGCGTAAGTTACCGTCAACAGTAGCTAATCGAATCATATCATTCACCACCGGCGTCCACTTGCACGACTATGGCTGCACCCTGAAAGCATACCGGAGTGAAGTCCTCAAAGGTATTCGCCTGTACGGCGAGATGCACCGTTTCATTCCGGCATTTGCCCGGCAGGTTGGAGCGACGGTCACGGAACTCCCGGTGAACCACCGCCCGCGGGTGCACGGACAGTCCAAGTACGGCATAGGGAGAACATTTCGGGTTGTTTTGGACTTGGCCACGGTAAAATTTCTCGCGAGTTTCTCCGGAAATCCTATCTACCTGTTCGGCGGCTCGGGATTGGTCTTCATCGGTTTAAGCCTTATCACGGGCCTTATCATGGTCCTGAACAAGCTCCTGTACGGGATCTACTTCATCCAGTCGCCGCTGCTCTTGCTCTCAGCGCTCTTATTCATCCTCGGGTTTCAATCCATTCTCTTGGGCCTCACCGCGGAACTCCTGGTTCGCACGTATCACGAATCCCAGGGTAAACTGACCTACGTGATACGCCGGATCTTCAGATCGAAGGAATGAGGTCCGGATATGTGCGGCGTTTGCGGCATCGTTAACCGCGACAGTGAGAGGAGCGTCGATCGCGCAATCCTGCTCGCCATGACGCGATCCATGGCTCACCGAGGCCCCGATGACGAGGGTTTCTATACCCAGGGGCCAGTCGGCCTCGGGCATCGGCGTCTCTCGATCATCGATCTCTCCACTGGACGCCAGCCGATACACAACGAGGACGAGACCGTCTGGATCGTATACAACGGAGAGCTGTACAACTCACCGGAACTACGCGTCGAGCTGGAGAAACGAGGCCACGAGTTTTCCACTCGCAGCGACACCGAGGTGATCGTCCACGCGTACGAAGAGTATGGACCGGATTGCGTGAACGTTTTCAACGGTATGTTCGCATTCGCCATCTGGGATACGGCTCGGAAAAGGCTCTTTATTGCGCGGGACCGCGTCGGAATTAAACCGCTCTACTACGCGGAGCTGAAAGACTGCTTTATCTTCGGTTCAGAGCTGAAAGCGCTGCTCGCTCATCCGTCGGTCGAGCGCAGCATTGATATTACGGCTCTGAATCAGTATTTGGCTTTCGAATACGTTCCGACGCCTCGTACCATCTTCGAAGGAATAAACAAACTCCCGCCGGGTCATCTCCTCATATGGGAAAACGGCAGTCTCGAGATCAGGCAGTACTGGGACCTGCAGCTCGTTCAGTGCGAGAACGGAAACCGAAAGAGCGAAACTGAGTACGTCCTGAATCTCCTGGAAACGCTGAAGGAATCGGTTCGAAAAGAACTCATTGCCGACGTGCCGACCGGTGTGCTGCTCAGTGGCGGGATCGATTCCAGCGCGGTGGCCTGCATGATGGCCCAATGCATCCCGGGAAACGTGAAGAGCTTTTCCATCGCGTTCGAGGACCCGTCCTTCGATGAGTCGAATTACGCTCAACTCGTCAGCCGGCATCTCGGCACCGAGCACCATGAGATCACCCTTACCGCGGGGATGATGTTGGACCTGGTACCGCAAATCGCCGGATTCCTCGATGAGCCTCTCGGAGATTCTTCGATAATCCCCACGTATTTGCTCTCCAGCTTCACCCGGCAGTACGTGAAGGTCGCGCTGGGCGGGGACGGTGGAGACGAGCTTTTTGCCGGATATTCGACGCTTCAGGCACATCGCCTCTCCGACTATTACCAGCGCTTTCTGCCGAAGCTGATCGCCCGGCGAGTCGTCCCGTGGGTCGTGGACAACTTGCCGGTTTCGTTCAACAATATAAGCTTCGATTTCAAGGCCAGACGCTTTCTTGCAGGCCAAGGGTTGCCGCCGGTCCTACGACACCATCTCTGGCTGGGCTCTTTCTCCACACCCGAGCGAAGTCGCCTCCTTGGGCCGCGCGCTCAAGGGCACGAACGAGACGCGGAGCAGCTTTCGTACGCGCATCTGAACGCGTGCTCCGCTCATGATTACCTGAACCAGATCCTCTATTGCGATATGAAGCTGTATCTGGAAGGGGATATCCTGCCAAAAGTGGACCGGGCGAGCATGGCGAATTCTCTGGAAGTGCGGGTGCCGCTGCTCAATCAGCTCATGCTCGAATACGCGAATCGTCTTCCGCATACCTTTAAATTGAAAGGCCTTACCACGAAATACATCCTGCGCAAGGCTCTCCAGGGATTGCTCCCTCGGCCGATCCTCGCGCGCGGGAAGAAGGGCTTCAACATGCCGGTGGCCAAATGGTTGACCGGTCCGCTCAAACCGCTTGCGGAGGAGATGTTTTCTGCAGATCGGCTGAAACGGGAAGGGCTTTTCGATCCGTCGTACGTCAGATTTCTGCTGGACGAGCACCTGGAGCATCGCCGGGACAACCGCAAATTGCTCTGGACCCTGCTCGTCTTCGAGCTCTGGTACGATAAATGGGCGAAGCATCGGGCAGATTAACGCGCTTTATGACGGGTCAACTGTATTGATTCTAGGATGATACCTGGCCCCCACGTCGTCACTCCAGCAGAAGATTTTGAATCCTGCGAAGCGCCGGACTGGATTCTGGCCGCCGCCGGAATGACGGGGAACGAGGTCCTCTCGCTTGTGGTCGAGGTTGAGCACTTAAGTGTCCCGGGTAAGTCAATGGATACTTGCGGGTCAGGCTTTGCCTTGACAACCTGAGAGGGCTGTTTCATACTGACTTTTGTATTAATTCAGGGGGAATAAACATGCCACCTTCTGAATCTCTTCCAGCGCTTACGTCCGCGATGGAAGACTATCTGGAAGCGATCTATCACCTGGAGCGGGAGCGGCGTATTGCCCGCGTACGGGACATAGCGAAGAGACTCGGCGTAAAGATGTCTTCGGTGAGTTCCGCGCTGAAAAGCCTCGGGGCCCGGGGATTGATCCAGTACGATCCGCACCAGTTCATAACCCTCACGGAACCGGGCATCCAGAAGGCCCGCCAGATCGTGCGGAAGCATGAAATACTGAAACGGTTTCTCATCCGAGTGCTGAAGATCGACGAATCGACCGCGGAGGACAATGCGTGCCGCATCGAGCATCACCTGGACCCTGAAGTCATCGAGCAGTTGATTCGATTTGTCGAGTTCATGGACCGCTGCCCGCTCGACCAGACGAGGTGGCTCGAGCATGTCGCGGAAACCTGCGCCGAGTGTATTCCCTGTCTGGATGAGGCCAAAGCAAAGGTCATCAGCCGCGTCAAGGCTCAGCAGGCAGCCCTCGAGGGAGGAATGACCCTGGCCGAAGCCTGCGCGGGCGCACAGGTAATCATCGAAAGCGTGAAGGGGAATGCGAAGTCGAAGAAATCACTCGCACAACAGGGCCTGGAAAGCGGAGTGGTCGTAGAAATGGAGAAGAAAGAGCCTGACGCAGAGCATATCGTGGTGAACATAAAGGGGTACCACGTTCCGGTCGCGGTCGACCAGGCCACGAAGATCTTCGTCAAACCTATTTAACGCCCGAACGAACAATTACTTCGTGGTTCTTCCAACAACCCCACTACTTCGGAATGGCCTTTTTCATCGATCCGCCTTCATGTCCTTCGACACACGGCAAGGAGACTCATGCTCGCCCTGACACGCGCAGGACGAGCATTCGCATCCCGCCTCCGCGTTCCTCGCGGCCGCAAGGTTCTTTCGGACGCGGAGCGCCATAAAGATCACCGATCCTGCCACCACCAGACCCACAGCAATTTCCTGCCACATCGTCCCATCTCCCTACTAATTCTGCCTATACAGTCGTTCACCGGGCTAATCGTGATCCCAGCAAGTTGAGTGTATCCCGGTGAAGAGTTACCTGCCGATCAAGCGACCCCGATCCTCAAAATCGACCCCACCGTGTGCACGAGAAGGGCCACCAGGTACGCGAAGACGGTGGTGTACACCATGGCGAAGACGGTCCAGCGCCACTTCCCCGACTCGCGTCTGATCACCACGAGAGTGGTGAAGCACGGGTTATAGAGCATCACAAACATGATGAGCGTGAAAGCCAGGAGCGGGGTCCAGCCCGGCTCATGCCTCAATCGTTCCGAAAGGCCTTCGCTCTGGTGGGTATCGACTTCTCCCAGGCTGTACGCGGTTCCGAGCGTAGCGACGACGACCTCCTTGGCCACAAAACCGCCGACGAGTGCCACGTTCGTCCGCCAGTCAAAACCGAGCGGCCCGGTCACGCGTTCCAACCAGATCCCGATCCGGCCGCCGATCGTATTTCTGAGGTGCGCCATCTGCTTTTCCGACTCGACGGTCGACTTTGCCGTGCGAAAAGCCTGATACGCCTCTGCCGCCTGCACGATTTCGGGCCGAGGCTTCTTTCCGGTCGATTCGGGCGACAGTCCTGCGCTTTGGCTGTCCACGACGAGGGCGAGTTCCCCGAAAAGCGGGCTGTTGGCCCCGAACTCCGGCTCAGTGCCCCTCGTGAGTCTCTCTCGGAACCGTTCGAATTCACCGAGGGCCTCCTCTGAAGGAAGAACCTGCCGGACCGCCGGATCCTTGAGGAAGTCTGCCGTCAATGTCGCGACCTTCTCATCAAACGGTTTTGCCGCTTCCGGGGACAAAGAGGGAAAGGTCATCATTGCCCAGAGCACGATCGACACGGCCAAAATCACGGTACCAGCCTTCTTGATGTACATCCAGGTCCGCTCCCAGGTGTGGATCAGGAGACCCTTCGCAGTGGGAACGCGGTACGGGGGGAGTTCCAGGACAAACGGCGCTGACGGCCCACTGAGCACGGTAGCGCGAATGACCTTCGCGGCCAACAAGGCCATGCCCCACGAAACGAAGGTGAGCAGGAACATTATCTGCGCCTTCTTGTCCGGAAAAAACGCTCCGATGAGCAGCGCGTACACCGGCAGTTTAGCCCCGCAGTTCATGAGTGGCGCGACGAGAATGGTCACGAGACGTTCTTTCGGCTCTTTCATTGTCCTGGTGGCCATGATCCCCGGCACCGCGCATCCCCCCGCGAGCCCGCCCGATACCATCAGAGCCAGCATCGACGCCCCATGAAGACCGAACCCGCGGAGCACTCGATCGAGCATGAAAGCGATCCTGGCCATGTATCCCGTATCTTCCAGGATGGCGATCGCGAGAAACATGAACGCAATGAGCGGCGTAAAACCGAGAACCCCGCCCACGCCATGAATCACTCCACTCACCAGCAACGAGCGGAACAACCCTTCCGGCAACGCGTTCTCCACGAGATTTCCCAGGCTCTTGAACCCGGCCTCGAAGAGCTTGACCAGCGGCTCGCTCCCCTGAAACGTGAACATATAGACGAGGTACAGGACTGACAGGAGAATGACCGGTCCCAGTAGTCGGTTGGTGAGCACCGTGTCGATGGTTTGGCTGAGATGCACCCGGTCGGTCGCTTCCAGGTGGACCGATCGTTTCATGGCTCCGGAGATGAAGCCGTACCGCGCGTCGGTCAGAATGATCTCGGGGGTGTCCTCGAAGATGTCGGTGAGATGTGCGCGGCTCGCCTCAGCCTGCTTGAAGAGTCCATCGAGCCCGCCTTTTGCGGACAGCCTCTCGGTTATTTCCGTGTCACCCTCCACCAGCTTGAGAGCGACCCATCGCGAGGACAATCCATCGAGATTCACCGACGACGCGGCAAGCGATCCCTCGATTATCTCCAGCTCTTCTTCCACCTCCGCGCCGTAACGGATGAAAGACCGCTTACGGTAATCATCCTGTGGCGCGTCGGATGCGGCGATTGCCGTTTGCAGCAGCTCGTCGAGTCCGATCCCCTTTTTACCGTTGGTCGAAACCACGGGCACGCCGAGAAGTTCCGAGAGCTTCGGCACGTCTATCTTGATGCCTCGCCCCTGGGCCACGTCGATCATGTTCAGAGCGATGACGACCTTCGCGCCCATTTCCAGCAGTTGCACCGCGAGGTACAGGTTGCGCTCGAGATTCGACGCGTCAACGACATCGATCACAACATCGGGGGGCGATTCCACTATGAATTTGCGAGCGATGATCTCTTCGAGGGAATAGGCAGTGAGGGAATAGGTTCCAGGGAGATCCACGACGTGGATTTTCTGGCCGTTATAGGTGGTGGTCCCCTCTTTTTTTTCTACCGTGACGCCCGGCCAATTGCCCACATGCTGTCGAGCTCCGGTAATAGCATTGAAAATTGTGGTCTTGCCTGCATTGGGATTGCCCGACAACGCGACAGTAAGGGTACGGCGCATATCCTTCTCGGCTCAGGCGGCTTGTCCGGGTTCGCTCATCAGAATGTCCGAGGCCTGGTCACGTCTGAGGGTCAAGTGGTAACCTTTAACAATAAATTCAATAGGATCGCTCAGAGGCGCGTACTTGACCACCATCACTTCGGTCCCTCTGACAAATCCCATCTCCATCATTCTTCTCCGGAAATCGGGGTCTCCGCAGATCTGGAAGATAGTCCCCTTCTGTCCGGGACGGTAAGAGGAGAGCTTAACCCCTTGGTTTGCCAGGCAATTCTCGTCATCCAATGCTGGGCAGTTGGCGCATTTTTCCGTGTGGGGCAAAGGCATAACAACGGCCTCCTGATTCTTTCTCCGGAACAGCAAGCTTATCATGGGTCCAACCTTGGGGGGAAGATCTATCTTAGTTAGTCTCGTCAAACTATTGTTTGCCTCCAGGACTTCAGTTTGTCAAGCTCCTTTTTGGGGGTGAGGGAAATTTTTGAAATACCGGAGAAAAAACCGCTGAAGGGAGAATCGTTCTTTTCCCCGCTGGTCCATGAGTTTAGGAATAATATTGAACGATTGGATGGCTGATGGTCTGAAGGACCCCCTCACTACGGACAACGCGAGGCCGTTAAACATCTGTTCGGGGTCCCTCAGAGCGTCGTGGTGAAACGGTCAAAATTCGCCACTCCTATGAGTGAACGGTTACCGGGTTGTCTTTTGCTCCCGTCCAGGGCACTATCATCTTCCGGTAGTGAGACCACGCGATTGTGGAGAGGCAAATCATGGAGACCCGCTACGATCGGAAAACTCCTTTCCCGCAGCGACTCGCGGAAGGGCTTGCAGTATTGGGGAATTACTATTTCAACCTGTACCTCGTTCAAGGGGAACAGGCTTCTGCTCTCATTGAGGTCGGCGTGTCCGGCGTCGTGGACCTGGTGATCGGCCAGCTGGACGCGCTCGGGGTCAAACCGACATTCCTCGTCGTAACACACCCCCATTCCGACCACACTACCGGTCTGGCCGCGCTCAGGGAACGTTTTCCCGGTGCTCTGGTAGTTACCGCGGAGGCTGCCGAGGAGTTCATCAAGCATCCGAAGGCAGCTACCGCGCTTGTAGAAGAAGACGCGCATATGACAGCGTTCCTTGAGACACATGGGATGATACCCGGCAGAACTTCGGTCACCGAGCCGCCGTCGCTGGCGAACTCCCTCATCGCACGTGAAGGGGATAAAATGGACCTCGGGGGGCTGACCTTGCATTTCCTCGAGGTGAGCGGACACTCGCCCGGTCAGTTGGTAGTGCATGTTCCGGAGATCGACTGTCTGATTGCATCGGATTCGGTCGGGTTCCGGTTTCCGGGGCGGGACGTGTTTCCGATCTTCTTGACGAATTATGCCGACTACGTGGCGACCCTGGACCGGCTGGAAGGTCTGAAGCCTTCGATTCTCGGAATAGCCCATCAGGGACCGGTCCTTGGCGAGGACGCCGTCCGGCAGGCGTTCCAAGAAGCGCGGCAGCGGAGCGTCGAGCTTCGTTCTCGGATCGTGAACGATCCCCGTCCCGCGGAGGAGCTGGCCCCAGAGGTCTTCGCGGAATTCTACAAAGACGAACTCACCATGTACACCGAGGAAAATATTATGACCTGCACACGGCTGATTATCCGCCGCGCGCGGGAATAGTACCAAGCCACTTTCAAGGAGGTAATCAGGGGAAACTTCTCTATACAAATAGGTTTTCCCCGATATTACTTCTTTTCAAGCGCTTTCAGAGTTTGCGGCAACTGCAGTATCATGCGGGATCGACAGACAGGATGGGCGAAACCGATGGACTTCAAAGCTATACAGATCTTGTGTATGGCCGTTTCCACCCTGCTGGAAGAGATGAACTGGGGGGTCTACGGCACCCAGGAATTCCACACGCCGGTGTTGGTTGAGGAAGCGGACTGCCGAAAACTGGACCTGCTCATAGACATGATGGGTACCCTCACGAGAATGATGGACACGCGGCTCAACTTCGTGACGACCGAAGGGAAGGTCATCCGAGAATGGATCGAAACGATCCTCGAAGTGGGGGGGAGGTACCTGCGAGAATTGCAGACCCTGGAGAAACTCGAAACAACAGTAAAAACCAAGTTTTCAGTCGACTGAATCCTCCCCCGAAGATCCCCGCCGTTTTTCCTTGTGGCTCCGGACGCGGGTTCGCATTGCTTCCCGGTCCGACTCCGCGGGTTCGGGACTTGAATTCCCGTGCTCTGTCGGGGTGTCGCTCTCTGAGGTGCGACTCAACGAGTCTTTCCCGCTCATGGTCGTAAGGACGTAGAAAAACAACAACCCCCACAACGTGTAGAGAACCCAACCGACGTACCCGGTCAACGACCACCCGGCCTCCGTGGCCCCAAAGAGGAGCAACACCAAACTGCACGCGACCAGCAGCACGCGCGCGAGCTTGACAAGCCAGGGGGAACCTTTTGGAACAAAAAGCGCAGTCATTGAGGGCATCGATGGAGGGGCAGAGACTCCGGTCGGGGTAGCCGTCGCCGGGAAGAGTCCGGCACCAGTTGGCCCAGTTTGGGGTCCGAGCGCGAAATCGTATCATAACGGATCAAAGATACCTCGAGATGTTCAAGGTTGAAGCTTCACCGCAATCTGCTCCAGCTTGAAGAGGACCGACTCCGCGAGAACCCTTCTCGATTGAATCTTCTCCGGGCACCCGTCCAGGAGGCGCTGGAATCGTTTCTTGGGATCTTTATCGAGCATCGACGAGAGCAGGTCGCGTAGGAGTTCGTTTATCGGCGAAAAGTCGAACTTGGTCAACAGGATCGAATTGACCATGTCTCCGAGGTTCTTCGGTTCCCCGAACGGGAACTTGCCGCCGGAGAGAAACTGATACAAGGTGACGCCGAGCGCCCAGATGTCATCCATCTGGGATCGTTTCATTTTAATGGTACGCACAGCCTCGAGGGGCTTTCCCAGTTGCAGGTACTCCTGATAATCCGTTCGCAGGGTCTGCAGGAGGTAGAGGATCGCCTCCGGGGGCATAAACGGCCAGCTTCCTACCGTTCCCAACCCTTTTGGTGCTGGGTCGGCTATATCTACGGAATTGTCGAGATGATCCACCATAATGAATTCGGTAGTGAGACATGCACCGCTCGGCGGCCGGTAGTACGTCTTCGGATAGTGGAAGAACGTGTACTTGGGAAGCCGGCTGGCAGGCTGGGCTCCTTTCTTGATGAATGCCTCGGGCCTGAGGTTGAGGTGCAGCCGGCGCTCCTCCACATGGAGATGGCACAACCCCACGGCACAGTCCACCGCCCAGGAGACCAAATCCACCAAATCGCCTCCCATGTCCGCGGGGTCGACCTTACCGATAGGATCCACCGCAAGTAGTTCCATCAGCAAGAACAGGTAATCACCGGCCTGGCCAACCTTGTGGATTTGGACGAGGCGCCTCGCTCGAGCGTACACTCCGGAAGGCTTGCGCCTGAGTACTTGTTTGCCGAGATCGGTCAAGGTGCCCGGATGTTCCTCCTGTTCCAGGTCGTAGAGCACGCCTGCCAGGCCGAACTTACCGTGCGTCTGCATGAGTTCGTGCAATTGCGCGGCCGAATAAATCTTGAGGGCGTATGGCTTCTTCTCCACGGACACGGAATAGACCGGTCCGGTATTGCCGAAGCCGAGGAACTTCTCGGCCTCGCACGAGACCCGCGCGGCCGCGGGGCTTTTGGCCGCATCCGTGAGATCGAAGAAGCGGATCTCACCGGTCTTGTCTATTTGATCGATGAGACTCCGAAAGAGCTGTTGCGTGAGCACGCGCTCTTTTTTGGTGATTTCCGCGGCCCCCTGAAACGTGGACGTGAGAGGATCGAGTTTTCGTTGGGTAAAGGCGTCGTAAACCCCCTTCTCTCTGAGTCCTTCAATGAGTTGCGTAATGCCGATCTTTTGTGTCATGAACGTCCCCTCGCGTGGGTATCCTCCAACAGGCGAACGGACCAGCGGGCGAGAATCACCGAGATATGCCGTAAGGGAGTTTAACAAGCACCGGCAACCGCGTCAACAGATTTGCCCCTGATCCAAGGGCTCAGTAGTGACCGGCTCCCGCGGACCGGGAGTGGTACCTCTCTTCACGCATGGACGTTCATCCGGGGAACGTGCTATAGTGCCGCGCATTAAGAATAGGGGCGCTGGTCACGGGAAAGCCATTGACCTTTTTGAGAATCCGCCGGTGGCAATCAGCTCGACGAAAGGAGTCTGATACATGATCCCAAAGAAAATCCTTCTTTGTACGGACTTTTCCGAAAACTCTGTTCCGGCCCGCATTTGCGCGGTCGAGTACGCGAAAACCTTTGGCGCGAAGCTGATCATATTCCACGTCGTCAACTCGCGCCTGATCGGGTATCCGGAGTTTGAGGCGAAGATTCCGGTCGATATGGCGATGCTGATGCAGAACATTGAAGAAGGAGTGCGGGAAGAACTCGATTTGTTGAGCAACGACAGCCGCCTCGACCTCGAGGACGTGGAGGCAGAATACCGCACCGGCGCGCCTGCCGACGAGATCGTCAAGTTCGCGGAAGAGGCCTCCGTGGATCTCATAATAATGGGTACCCACGGCTGGAGCGGGCTCAAGCACCTCATTCTGGGGAGCACCGCGGAGAACGTGGTCCGCACGGCACACTGTCCCGTGATGACGGTGAGGGCAGCCGGAGCATCATGAGACCGAGAGGCTGTTACCTGCCCTCTTCGCGAGGAGTGGCGACTCCACGTTGACGCCGACCCGAAGCGCCCTGAGACCCTGAACGCCCGGTAGATCGTCCAGGTCAAGCTGTTCCAGATCATCCCGGAGAATCTGTCTGTTCTGGAGAAAGCCGATGTGCCCGAGCATTTCCTGAGATTCATCGGACCGGGAATAGACGATAGCGATCTTTTCAGGCTGGGTGAGTCGTTCGTTTCGGCCGCGGACCGTCGCCTTGTCGATCCGGGAGCGAATGATCTCATGCGCCACATCATAGGCCCCGTCCACGTCGAATCGTTTCTCGTCGAACCTGAACCGGACCGCCAGCGGACTGCGGTGGGCCAGAATCAGATGAGTGGCGGTCAGCGGAACTTTGAGGACGCCCTTAAGCTGATCCGCATGCCATGCGATGCCGCATGCCAATATAATCTGCCAGAGCCGCAAACTCTTTACCAACAGATCGCTGAACTTCCCGTTCTCTACAAGGGATGCGCCTGCGTAGATCACGTACTCGATCCCGTCGGTCTGGTGTTTTTCGAAATAGTGGGGAAACGCCGCCTGCGCGCGAGCTTCTTCCGCATCGAGGTATGAGGAGATCTGCTGGTTGAAGAGTGACACGCTCTCCTCGAAATCCTTTCGCTTCCGATACACGGAGCCGAGGTTGCCTTCCATGGCCTTCTCGTATGCGTCGATGGCTTCGTTCACCGACGGCCCGAAATCCCGCAGCGGAAAAAAGAGCGGTTCCAAGTCGGTGCGCATGAACTGGATCACCGACTCTTCCGCGCCGGAACTCAGTCCGTTTCGGATCTGATCGAGGTACAACTCCATCCGATAGCCAAGCTCTTCGAGGAGCGGTAGGTCCTTGGCCTTCCATGCCGATCGCACCACATCGAGCGCGAGGCTCAAATGTTCGGTCAGATCGTCACCTATGGAACGATTCCGTCCTTCGGAAG
Organism: Desulfomonile tiedjei; assembly: GCA_016218715.1. Taxonomy (GTDB): domain Bacteria; phylum Desulfobacterota; class Desulfomonilia; order Desulfomonilales; family Desulfomonilaceae; genus JACRDG01. The sequence continues at coordinate 411,860 of JACRDG010000048.1, forward strand.
ATCCCCGAATGTCGGAGGCCGCGTACAAGGGGTACACTTCCCGGAAGACTATCGGCTCCAGTTCGGACGATTCTCCGTTGTGGACTCGTTCCAAATGATCGAGGACCGCTTTTCGGAACCGCCACTCCACTGAAGGATGAATAGCCGTGCACTTCTCCTTGATAATGCCGTCGATCTGGCTGTCCAGCTCCTGGAGTGCCCGTCTCAGTGCCACGGAAAAAATGGGCACGATCTGGTTCGCCAGCAGAGCCTCTGCCGGCCCTAGTTCTCCCGGCAGGGGTGCCCCGAGTTTCAGGGTCCCGATGTGCTGGCCCTGATCGTAGAGCGGCGCAACCAGTACCGACCTGATCCCGGCCTCCAGCATCTCTTCTTCAATCCGGGTCCGTGGAGACCGCTCCAAGAGATCCCGGATCACCAGGACCTTTTTCTCGTTCACCGCCTCTTCGAAGACAGAACCGATGAATTCCGCGATGGGAACGTGACGGGATGCGGCGAAGATACAATTCTGCCGCATTTCGCACCCCCTGTTCAGCAAGAGGACTTGATCGCCCTGCACCGCTGCCAGGCTCGCCACCATTTCAGGAAGTCGGAAGAGCGTCCGCAGGTTTTGCTGCAGTTTTTCAAAGCCCACGTCAGACACGATCGACCCTTTTTCCGTGATGCTCCTCTCCAGTTCCGCCCGGATTTCGGATTCGGTTACATCCACCGCGTGCACCGTGGTGAATCCCTGCAGCTCGAACTCCTCGGGCGGAAGAATGGACCGAAGCACCTCCGGTTCGGTAATGTGCTCCAGCATCTCTGACAGGTCACGCTGCGAGAGTTTTCGCGGTTTCTTCCGGGCCTTGGCCCACACATACCGGACATGGGAGTTGATGCTGTAACGACGTTCGAGCCCCGTCCTGGGATCGGGTACACTGCGAATTACCGGGTAATCCAAGTCCTTTTCCACCCCGTACAAATCCTTAAGGATAGCAAGGTAGGCCCTGACAATTATCCGGGAACGTGCTTGTTTCTGGTGCTGGAGCCTGCCGCGGAGAGTCCCGTCAGCGTTAAGAAATCTCTCTCGGAATGGCGGGGAGACGTACACCGGTTGCAGGGATATCGGTATAAGCGCTCCCATCGGCTGCGTCTCCCAGGACCCCGGTGGAAAGACTGCGCTCATGAGGGTCTTAACCAGATCCCAGTGGTCGTCCAGAATGGAAAGGTCTTCGATCGGCCCCGTGAGTTCAGGCACTTTGGCGAGCCGCTCCTGAACCGAACGCAGCATCCGCGCCCACTCCTCGCTCCATGACGCCACCGACCGTTCCCAGAATTCGACCAAAGGACCGAAACTGAACACACAGCGGAAAGGATACTCACTCAGGATCTCTTGCATGACAGAATCCTCCGTTGGTTGTCTTTTAATTATGCCTTGCAGGTAAAGGAAAAGTCCAGAAGAGGTTCGACTGCAACTTCGTTTCGAGCGCGTCAAAAGCTGGAGGGCTCTTTACACCCTGTAAAGAATGCTGACAGATGCCCGCACATCCGATGCCTTTGTCCTGAGGTCCCGAGGGAGACGGGCGTCCCGCCTGTCATTTCCTCATGGGCCGGCAAGATGCCGGCCCCACTGGACAGCCAAGGGCAAAGACCCCGAGGGAGACACCGCATTTGCGAAAAGGTGCACTAAGCCTTGTCGGTTACCCGACATTTCTCTTGGCAATTACTCCCGGAGATGGGCTGCGATTCCCGTGGACCCTGGCACATCCGTTGCAAAGGAAAAATTGTGTTTACTTCGCGGGGCGAAGCCGTATGATCCGGAAGATGTGCATAGTATGGCCCGGATCAGTCCCAGGCGAGACAGGGGATGCCCCGCAGAGCCCTGCAACATTCGGGGCCGGGGAGCCTTGTTGACGGCAAGGGCTTTAAAGAATGAGCGCTCCGGGACGAGAGCAGCCCGGGTTTATAGGGAGGACGCAAAATGCTGGTACGAGATTGGATGAGCAAAAACGTGATCACCATCGAATCCACCGAGCCCATGCAACAGGCCATTAACCTGCTGATGGAACATCACGTCGGCATGCTTCCGGTGATGGAAGAAGGGAAGCTGGTGGGCATTGTCACCGATCGCGATCTGAAGCGCGCGTCCCCTTCCGACGCCACTCTCATGGATATCCAGCACGTCCTGTATCATCTTTCGAGGCTCGAAGTCGGCGCGATCATGAGCCGATATCCGATTACCATACCTGATGAGTTCACCATGGAAGAGGCAGCGGAAGTCCTCCTGAACAACGGGATTTCCGGAGCGCCCTGTCTGGACAAAGACGGGCGGATAACAGGCGTCATCACCAAGAACGATATGTTTAAGGCCTTCATCGCCTTGAGCGGTCTGGCCAAGCGGGGGGTCCTGTTCGGTTTCCTCCTGGAGGACCGACCGGGCTCCATAAAGGACGTCACCGACTTGATACGCAAGTACAACGCGAGGCTGGTGAGCATTCTTACGTCGTACGAAAAAGCCCCGGAAGGGTACCGGTACGTGTACATTCGAGCCCACGACGTGAATCGGGAAACGCTTCCTCAATTGGAACAGGAGCTAAAGCAAACGGCCAAGCTCTTGTACAAAGTCGATCACCGTGCGAACACGAGAGCGTTCTACGACGTCTGATATCAAGTCGCTTTCAGAAATGTAATCCGGGGAGAATGTCTTTGCACAAGGAAGTTTCCCCCAAGCCCCATAAGCGCTAGCTTTTCGGTCACTCCATTGTGATTTCATGTGGTTGACTCGACAAGAGCGACGTCACCCCGGCGGAGGCCGGGGTCCAGGAGGCATCAAGAAAACTGGATTCCGGCCTTCGCCGGAATGACGGACGGTGGAACGGCCCAGCCTTGGGTTAGCGCCTATGCCCCCAAGCTCCCTTCAAGAAACTCTATTGCCCTCGCCTTGCCGCTGCCGTTTTTCTCCCGACGTGAAAAAGCAGTCCCGCTGCACGAGCATTTTCAAGTACAATCCCGCTCACTATATTTTGGTACAGATTATATCGACTAGGAGAAGGAGCACGTGATGTTCAATACCCTTCCCAGTGAGGCAACCGGCCTGCTGGATTGGACCTGGCCTCAATTCGAGCCTTATTACGCGGACCTGGAGGCAAGAGAGGTTTCCGCGGAGAACGCGGAAGAGTTTCTTGCCGATTGGACCCGCGTGAGCGAACTGGTGGATGAGGTGTCCAGCCGCCTGCACGTCGCCACCACGGTCAATACTGCTGACGTAGAAGCGGAACGGCGCTTTCACCGGTTTCTCGATGAGGTCTATCCGTCGGTGGAACAAGCCGAACAGCGGCTCAGAACGAAACTCCTCGACGCGGGGGTGGAGCCTCGCGGGTTTGAAATACCACTGGTGCGTATGCGCGCGGAGGCCGAACTCTTCCGCGAAGAGAACATCCCCCTTACCGTGGAAGAGCACAAGCTCTCCATGGAGTACGACAAGATCGTGGGCGCTCAAACGGTCCAATGGGAGGGACAAGAGGTCACCATCGTTCAGTTGCGACCGGTGTTTCAGCAAACTGACCGCAGCCTCAGGGAACAGGCCTGGCGCCTCGCGACCCAGCGGCAATTGGAGGACCGGGAAGCCATCAACGCACTGTGGCGCCGCTTCATGGAGATACGCCTGAAACTGGCGGCCAATGCCGGTTTCGAGGACTATCGCTCGTTTCGCTGGAAACAGCTGCTCCGCTTCGATTACCAGCCTGACGACTGCAAGCATTTTCATCGAGCCATCGAGGAGGCGGTGGTGCCGGCCGCGGCTCGCATCTACGAGAGGCGCCGGAAGCTCCTGGGACTCGACGCGCTCCGTCCCTGGGACCTCGAGGTGGATGTTTTCGGCCGCGCGGCGTTGGCCCCCTTCTCCGACGTGAGCGAATTCCGGAGCCGTTCGTCAGCGATTTTCCATCAGGTCGATCCAGCTCTGGGCTCCTATTTCGACATCATGATCCGTGAGGGGCTCCTGGACCTGGAAAACCGCAAGAATAAGGCCCCGGGCGGGTACTGCACGGAGTTTGCCGCGGCCAAGCGCCCATTCATCTTCATGAACGCGGTGGGGCTTCACGATGACGTGCAGACGATGCTCCACGAGGCTGGCCACGCGTTTCACGCGTTCGAACGCGGCCTCCTCCCCTATTATCAGCAGCGGCACGTGGGGATGGAGTTCGCTGAAGTGGCCTCCATGACCATGGAGCTGTTGGCCGCGCCGTATCTCGACCGGACCGCGGGAGGATTCTATTCGGACGCTGACGCGGCCCGCGCGCGGGTGCAACACCTGGAATGGTGCATCCTTTTCTGGCCGTACATGGCTGCGGTGGACGCGTTCCAGCACTGGGTGTACGAAAATCCGACCTATTCGTGCGATCCCGCGATGTGCGACGCACAGTGGCAGAGAGTGTCGCAACGGTTCATGCCCGCGGTCGACTGGACCGGGCTGGAGGAGGAGTTCAAAACCGGCTGGCATCGCAAGCTCCACATCCATACCGTTCCGTTTTACTACGTGGAGTACGGACTCGCGCAACTCGGAGCGGCCCAGGTGTGGGGGAATGCCCTCAAGGATCAGGCTGCCGCGGTGGCAGCCTATCGCAAGGCGCTCGCCCTGGGCGGGACCGTCCCGCTGCCGGCGCTCTTCGAAGCCGCTGGCGCACGGTTCTCCTTTGACACAGCCACCCTGGCTTCCGCGGTATCGCTCATGGAAACGACTATCGACACCCTCAGCACCTGATGCTGAGTCGGTTTCAGAGAAGTATTCCGGGGGGAACTTCTTTACACAAAGAAGTTCCTCCCGTAGTCCCCCTCAAGAAAGTCTATCGCCCTGGGTGTTCCGACTTTCCTCGACGAGGAAAACCGGAATACCCAGGTAAATAGAAGTTTTTGGAGAGGGGTGTGGGGAGAAACCTTTTTTCAAAAAGGTTCTCCCCAGATTCCCTCTTTGAAAGCGAGTTCGGATGAGGAGAATACGATGGGAGGAACGGCGTTTCTGATCCCGGGCAAGCTTGCGGAGCATCACTGGCAGCCGGCGCCGGAGAAGCGGAGCTTTCTCGATAGGGTAATGGGGAAGCGCGGGTTTACCAAGCCTCGGGTAACGGAGTTGGGGCCTGGGGCGAGGCTGATTGAGCTGCCGCCTGGGCCGCTGGTCGAACTCGCAGCCGACTTCCGGGATTTTCTCTCACGTCGCCTGGTCGAACCGTGGGAAGCATCGCAGCTCGTGTTGGACTATCTCGACGACGGTGTTGTGACCGTATTCCTCCGGGGCGAGCAGTCACCGGAGCGGACGGAGCCGCATTATTACTTGCAGGTAACGTTTTCCGGCTGCGCGGGTATGGCGGAAGTGTCTGCCGAAGTGGCTTGGCACTGGGCCGCGCTCTGGTACCAGGACGGGTACGAGCGTGTCGCGGATCGGTTCTTTGAGCCGTTCGGCTTTGTCCCGTCGTACTCCGAGGCTCACGAGCTGCCGGCGAACCCGTTCCTGCCGCTGGGCAAGCTCGGGTACGGGATGTACGTGGGGAAGCTTCCCGGCACCCCGGACGAGGAGGCCCCGAGCCAACTGTTCGAACTCGACGCATGGGTGATGGAATCGCTGGACGATACCGAAGATCTCTCGATAATCGGGCAGCTGGACACCAAGTTCGGCTCGCTCATGGCTGACGCCCAATGCCGATGCCAGCTCTGCATGCCGGAGTTTGAGGCGAACTTGGGCAGGTGAATCGTATAAATCAGCCAATGTCGTAAGCCGGAAAATTGTCCCTGGATTGCGCACCCAAAGGAGAGAGAACGCTATGAGGAAGATTACCCCGCATAAAGACAGACCTATGAAGCATATCTTCATCAGGGTGCCCGAGGATGTCCTGGAAGATCTCAAACGGATCGCCCCGTTGAAGGGCATGGGAGGATATCAGGCTCTCATCAAGTTCTACATCAGCCAGGGGCTGAGAAAAGACCTGCGAGAGCTTTGGGAAGCAGAACACGGAAGGGTTGAAACGGTGCTCACTGAGTGTGGGATAGATCCTGACCAGAGACAAGAAATCCTCAACCGGTTGAAGGAAGACCCATCGTCAGGGGTTGATGTTCCGGTGTAGGAGTTTGTTGCGGGGCCGCGTTCCTAACCGCTGCCACGCGTTCCTCGACTTGAGGGGGTTCTGTAATGTTCGGGTGGTTCACTGCATGTTGCCCGTGCGATCCTGCGGCCAAGGAGTGGATCGAGCGGCGTTTGGGCTGGCTTTCACGCCAATTCCCTTCAAATGTGTTCACCGATCGTCCTCTCATCCTGCCGACTCCGGAATTCTTTCCCGAACCGTGCCAACCTACGAAGGAGTCCGCGAAGGCGCTTCTCGATCGGATCTGCGGGTTCATGGGCGTATCGACGAATCGCGTGATGCTCAAGTTGCAGCGCGACTCACAGAAGACGCTGCTCGTAAATGACCGAGGGGACTTTGTGCCACTGCAGGCTGCCGGCACGTACTTACGCGTGCACAAACGTTATGTCATCACTGTGGATGCCGACGCGCTCTATCATCCGGCCGACCTGACCACGACCATGGCTCACGAGCTTGCCCACGCGCGCCTCCTCGGAGAAGGGAGGACGCGATACGGCCGGTACGATAGCGAGATCCTCACGGATCTTACCGCCTGCTTCCTCGGCTTTGCCATATACTTGGCCAACTCACCGCGGGTCTGGAAAAGCGATTTCACCAAGTGGCCGGGTACGGAGTACAACAAACCCGAGTACATGACCCCGCCCATGTACGGGTACATGCTGGCTCACTTGGCATGGTTCCAAGGCCAAAAGAAGCCCTCCTGGGCCCGGTATCTCGCTCCCTGCGTCATCAATGACTTCAGGGATGCCACCCGCTTCCTGTTCAAGACGGAGGACTCCACTTTCCGGCCCGACCGACTTGCCACCCGGCCGCTCGGTGAGCGCTCCGAATGGTGTCCCTAAGTACACTTTTTCGCAAATACGGTGCCACTCGGTACCTAACTCCATCCCGTTTCGTAGGGCCCGGCGTCCCTGCCGGGCCATTCTGAACGACCGGCACGGAGGCCGGTCGCTACCATCGAAGACGGCCGTTGCCCTCACAAGAGTAACGAGAATCCGCGATGGTATTTAGGAAATGGAGTACTAAGCCAACGAGAAAGAACTCCCGAGGAGTCACTTCCGGAAGCCCGAGTACATGACCCCGCCGATGTACGGGTACATGCTGGCTCACCTGGCCTGGTTCCAGGGCCAACGCAAGCCGTCGTGGGCCCGGCATCTCGCTCCCTGCGTTATCAATGACTTCAGGGATGCCACCCGCTTCCTGTTCAAGACAGAGGATTCCACGTTCCGGCCCGAGCGGCTTGCCATTCGGCCGCTAGGCGAGCGTTCCGAATGGGACGCCTGAGAAAAAGGGTTTATCACACCTTCGTTGCTATCTTCTGGTCTAAGAGTTGACTAGCTTTCACATGATAATAGTCGTCACAGGCACCCGCGAGCTTCGCGGGTGCCTGACAGCAAACGCTTAACAGACCGGTTCTGCACCCGAAATCTTCAACTCTTCGAAGCACGTAGAAAAAATCCGTATCGACCGTGACCACCAGGGCGTATTCACAATTGCGACTCGCAGCGTGATATATCATATCAGCGACGAGCAGCGCATCGACTCCCTTTTCTTTAATGTTCCCGTCCTTCTTCGGCACTCCCTCACCCAACACTACGCGGATTCCGTCGCAAAAACGATCCCCGTGGATCTTCTTCGCCTCGTCCAAATGCTGCTCAACAGTGTAAAGATAGGCCCTCGCCAGTTGGCGACTACCCACATAAGGACTAACAAGTCGCAGCAGGCTGGAAACCCTAAGAGTCTCCGCTTTTAGGCGGTAAAATAGGTTTGTCCCATCAATAAAGACCATTGCTTTTTGAAAGGACTGCGGACTCGGCCCTCCGCCGCCGACATTACCAATACCGGCCATTGGTTCACCTCAAGCAAACACAGTGTTTTTCAAGACTCCCGCGGGGTTTTTCGGTCAGAATACCGCCTTTCACAGGCAGAGCAAGCCTTGCCGCTACAGATGAATTCCCTTCGATGGGCAACAGTTCCACGTTTCCTAATACCACCCCGAGTTCATGTAACGTTGTACCAAGCGCTTCCAGCGCTTGCAAGCAGAGAGTTCTTGAAGGGGGTGCCGGGGGAAACTTCTTGCAAGAAGTTGCCCCAGGCAGATCTTCGAGCTCTCTCTTGCTTTGCCGCTCTGCTAGCCTTTGGCCATGGCGGTGAGCTGTTCTTCCATGACAGCTTTGAAGAGCGGGATCTTGTACGCGTTGTGTTCCAGCGGCTGTGCGTTCTTGACCGTCGCGGCCGCTGCTTTGGCTATGGTCGAGGCATCGAGCTTCTTGCCGGTGACGATCTCCTCGACCTCTTTCACTCGCCACGGCACAGGTGCGGCGCCGCTCAGGACGACCCGCGCTCGCTCGACCTTGTCTCCTTTGAAAGCCACAGCCAGAGCGACTCCGGCCAGCGCGAAATCCCACGATCTCCGGGCCCTGACTTTGCGGTAACTGCTTCGGGTCCCGGCCGCGGGCTTCGGGAGGACGATCTCGGTGACGATTTCACCCTGCTCCAGGACCGTCTCTTTCTCGACGTTCTCCGCGGGGAGGACGTGAAACTTCTCCATGGGGACCAGTCGGGTGCCTTTCGGCCCCACCACGCGCACGGTCGCTTCAAAGGCAACGAGTGCGGGTGAAGGGTCCGAAGGATGGACGATACAGCATTTATTGTCCGTTCCGAAGATCGCGTGGAACTGGTTCTCGCCGCCAAAGGCGTAGCAGAGCGTGCCGCCCTTTCTCAGGCAGTGGAACTCACCGCGGTAGTACCAGCACCGCGGCTTCTGGCAGATGTTCCCGCCGATGGTCCCCTGATTGCGGAGCTGCGGGCTCGCAGCCTCTCCCGCGGCCTGGGCCAGCCCCGGAAACCGCTCCTTGAGCTTGGGACTGTCGATCAGTTCCGTCAAGGTGGTCAGAGCGCCGATGCGCAATCCGCCGTCCGCGGTCTCTTCGATGCCGCGCAGCTTGTCGAGACGCGTGATGCTCACGAGCTTATCCGCGGGAAAGATCCGGTCGCGCAGGCAACCGAGGAGGTCGGTCCCGCCGGCAAGGACTCGCGTCTCCGGCGATGTCAGTCCTTCCACAGCCTGTTCGAGGGAATTGACGCGCAGGTAACTGAAATTGGGCATCATGGCTCACTTCCTCCTGTCACGTTCCGCGAGCATCAGGCAGAGCTTCACGGGACTCATCGGCGTTTCCGTCACTCGGATACCCGTCGCGTTGTACACCGCGTTGGCGATGACGGCCGCGGTCGGTATGGTGACCGGTTCGCCGAGGCCTTTGGCTCCGGTGCTGTTCGCTTCCGTGTCCCCCGGATCGATGGGGACCGAAACGATTTCGCGGGGCACGTCCAAGGCGGTGGGGAGCTTGTAATCGTGCCAGTTGCGGTTGCACATCTTCCCGGTTTCGTTCCCGTCGAGCACGCGCATCTCGGTCAGGCCCAGGCCGATACCCATGGTAATGCCGCCGATCACCTGGCTGTCGTACGTGAGCCGGTTCATGACCCGGCCGCTCTCCTGTGCGGCGACAAAGCGAACCACCTCGATCTCGCCGGTGCGCATATCGACCTTGACTTCGCAGAATTGCGCACCGAACGGATTGACCCATTTATTCGAGGGATTCGGGCCTCGGTACCCGATCCCAACGATGACACCTCGCTGTTTCAGACCCTTCAGGTCGGGGATCTTGATCCTTTTCGCCGGTTCGCGGCTGGATAGGATTTCGCCGTTCCGGATGGTCAACGCCTGGACGTCGGTTTTCAGCTCGTCTGCTGCGATCTTCAGGAGCTGTCGTTTCACCTCCACCGCGGCAGCTCGGACGGCCGGGGACTCGGTGGGGACCGTTTTGCTCCCACCGCTCGCGGTGGCGTACTGCGTGGCGCCGGTATCCGCGTTTTCGATCTGGATGTTGTGGATCTTCAGGCCGAGTTCCTCCGCGACCACCATGGCCATGACGGTCTTGGTGCCGGTCCCGAGATCGCTGGCCCCCATATTCAGGTTGGCGCTGCCATCGGAGAACAATTTCAGGACAATGGTAGATGGCGGTCTGCCTCCACCCACGAACCAGAGGCAAGCACCCATACCGATCCCCGTTCGAATGTGCCCTTCCTGCTTGGTCTGGGAGAGTTTCTTCCTCGCCTCTTTCCAGCCGAATGCCGCGGCTCCCTTCTCGATGCATTCCTTCAAGCCGGTTGTGGTATACGGCGGATCTCCTGCCCGAGCCTGGCTGTACAGCGGGATATTCTTCAGCCGGAGGTCCACCGGGTCCATCTTGATGGCTTCCGCGAGCGCGTCGAGGGTTTGTTCCAGGGCCCATGAGCCTTGCGGATGGCCGGGCGCCCGGAACGGTCTCGCGCACCCCGCGTTGATGAATACGTCGTTGCATTCGCAGCGCACGTTGGGGCAGGTGTACAGATCGCGGATGAGCCAGTCCACCAGCGAGATCCCACCGGACTGGTACGCTCCGCCAGTTCCGAGGCACGTGAACTCCAGCGCGGTGAGCGTGCCGTCCTTCTTGACCCCTGCCTTCAACTTCATATTGCTCGGCGGCCGATTCCCGGTGGAGAGGAACGTCTCTTCCCGACTCAGGAAGAGCTTGACCGGCCTGCCGGTGGCCTTGGCCAGGAGCGAAGCTATGACCGTGTATTTTCCGGCCTGCAGTTTCGAGCCGAAGCCGCCACCCATGTAGTGGCCGATGACCCGTACCTTGGCCAGCGGCATGCCGAGCACGCCTGCAACGTCCTGTTGCACGGGGTAGACCCCTTGCGTCGATTCCCAAATCGTAAGCCGATCCCCGTCCCAGCGAGCAACACAGCCATGAAGTTCCATCGGCGTGTGGATGAGGCACTCGGTACGGTATTCGGTTTCCAGGACGACGTCAGCCTCGGCAAATCCTTTGTTGACGTCCCCGCGCTCGTACGTGTCGGGTTTCCCCACGTGGTTGTCTTTTCCGTGGATAACCGGCGCTGCCGGGTCGAGCGCTTTCCGCTCGTCCACAACAAAAGGGAGCACCTTGTACTGCACCTCGACCGCGGCCGCGGCATCCGCTGCCTGGTACGGCGTATCCGCCGCGATGCCCGCCACAGCATCTCCTTCGAACCGGCAGTGAGGATCGAACAGCTTGGATTTGCTGTTCCCGTAGGGCCATTTCCAGGTGAGGTCCGCGCCGGCGGTCGAGCCGGTGATCACCGCGCGGACGCCCGGCATTTTCTCCGCCTTCGACGTATCGATCCGCTCGACCATTGCATTGGGATGCGGAGAACCAACCACCACACCGTAAATCATGTCGGGAAACGACACGTCCGACGGGTAGATCGCGGAGCCGCTTACGCGCTGGTATGCGTCCACGCGCGGGAGCGGCTTGCCGATGACGAACGTCTCTATCCAGGGTTTAGGGTCCTCACCCGGAGCGGGTGTTTCCGGGACGGGGAAACCTTCCATATAGTAGAGTTCGGGATCATCTACTTTCATGGCTTACCCCCTTTTCCGGCCTTGAGGTGTGCGGCACGATCTGCTGCCTTGAAGATGTTGAGATACGCGCCGCAACGGCAGAGATTGCCGCTGGCCCCCAAACGGATCTCCGCATCTGAAGGATGAGGGTTCTTGCGCAGGAGCCCTTCGACAGCCATAATCTGTCCGGGTGTGCAGTATCCGCACTGGAACGCGTCATGTTCCACGAACGCGACCTGCACCGGTCCCAACTCCTCGCCACTCATGAGCCCTTCGAGGGTGGTGATTTCCTGGCCTTCCGCCTCTATGGCAAGGGTGAGGCAGGCATAACGCGGCACTCCGTTCACCAGCACCGTGCATGCGCCGCACTCCCCGCGTTCGCAGCCTACCTTGGTCCCCGTCAGACCGAGCTTCTCCCGCAACACGTACAGGAGCGACCACCTTGGCTCAACCAACATGCGATGTTTTCGCCCGTTGATGAGCAGGGTGATCTTCGCCATCTCTTCCGGTTTGACCACCTGAGGCTCCGCCGTCTCGGCCGTCGTGACGCCGGTGGCGGCCACCACCGCACCGACTCCCACCGACGCAATGAATCCACGTCGCGTGACCCCGCCATGACTCGCCCGGTCGTTTTCGTCCGAGTCTTTTCCCATAACGTCTTCCCCCTTGAAGAATCGTCTGCAGACAATGTAGGGCAGGTTATACCTCACTCATGCGTAGTTTAGACCACTTACCGGTGTCCTTGTTCCAGACCCACAAGGGGTTTCCAGCTTCCTTATGGAAACGCTAACGCATGACATGGAATTTACAGGGTTTTGACCTCCACTACCGAATGGCAGGGAGCGAAAGCCTACTCAAAAGCAGCCATAGTTCCCTGAAATTAAAGCTGATTTGACAGCAGCTCGTTGAATGTTCAGTCTAAGAGCTAGAAAGTGTACCAGACATTCATTTGGTCGGATTGTGGGCGAGCCGATCAATGCCAAGAACCATATAGAGAGCACAGAGGGAGTTGAGTATATGAGAACCTTAAGTTATTCACTGGTGATGTCATCTCTTCTCGCCTTCGTGGTGGTGTTTGCGGTCGCGGTAGCACCTGCTCTGGCTGCTTCCCAGGACAAACCTGAGGCCGCTACGGAAGGGATTACCGGCGGGGCGCAACAGGAGAAGAAAGCCCCGGACGTGAAGAAAGACGTCCAAGCGCCTGAACGAGAAAAGCAAATGAAGGCCGGTGAAGCCCAAATGGAAAAGAAAGAGGGCGGCGCGCAAAAGGGCGTGAAAGAAGAGAAGTCCCGCGAGATGAAGGGCCAGACCATGCGTGAAGGGGAAGGCGCCATGCCGGCTCAGAAACCCAAGGCTGAAACCTCGCGGGAAGTGAAGCCTGGGACGTCTGGTGCTCCAACATCCCACGAATTCGGCGGGGCAAAGCGCGAAATGACCAGGGAGCCAAAGGCGGGCATGACCGAGCAACCCAAGGCTGGTGTCATGGAGCGCGGTCGCATGCGCACCGAGCAAGGGCGTGAGATGGCGAAGCCTGAGGCAAAGGCCGAGGTGAAGGGTGGAGAGGCCACGGTGGCTCGCGTGGACAGGCCGGACAACTGTCTGCGAATTCGAAGCGGGCCGTCCGTTTCCGGCAATATCATCGCGTGCCTGCCCGTAGGAGAAAGCTTGCACCTGACCGGTGTGTTCAGCAAGGACGGACGCTGGGCTCAACTGGACAATAACGGCTGGGTCTTCGTCGGCCAAATCAAAACCAGCGTGGCACTGCCTCGCAGGGCCGCGCGAGAGCGTGAAGAGTTCGAGACGTACGAGTCGTGGGAGGTGCCTGCAGGAGCCGGACGCTTCTACCGCCGCGAGGGTTTCGAACCGTACGAGTCCTACGAGTTGTGGGAAGTGCCGGCTGAGGCCGGAAGAGTCCATCGCGGTCGGGGTTTCCGTGCGTACGACTATCCCTACGAGAGATGGGACGTGCCTGCGGGAGCAGGGAGTGCGTACTGGGGGTACAGTCCGTATGGATATACCTCGTATTACTATGGTAGCCCCTACGCCTATTATGGGTCCGGGTGCTCCACCTGTGGTGGTGGCTACGGCCACTCCTCCTTCCCATCCCTTGGATTGGGATTCGGATTCGGTCGCTAGGACGCACTGAGCCGTTTCCTTAGTAACTCGATCCTGCTGCGGTTCGGGTCGCACAGGCCCGGACTGCAGCCCCCATCCCAAGCCGACGCTACTCGGCAACTTCAAGGGCACTTCGCTCGGAGAAACCCTCCCCGCAATTCCCTCTTCCGAAGGGTAATCTCAAAGCCTCAATCCAGCCCCTCTGAATGCTCCACCAGGCGAATTTCCAAAACGCGTCGAGCTTCAGGCGTTACTGGAGCTACGGAACTCCGACGGACGCCAACGATCCAGAGGATCTGCTCCTCTCGTGTCAGCAGCGGCAGGCATGCTCGCTGCCGAAGAGGAATCTTTGCGTCTATGAGCACTTTCTTCAGTTTGCGCGTTCCGTCGAAGCCCCACGGACGAAATCGGTCACCGGCCTGGGGCGGACGAACTACCAGCGGGAACGGGACCTCGTCCGCGTCGAAGATCGCGACATCGGGGGGCGTTTCCACATCAGAGATGGCGTCTCGCGGGAGGATGCGCACCTGCAATGCCATCCCTGCTTCGGGAATCAAGGTCCTTCCCGGCCCTGCGAGGGCGATGGAGAAGGGTGACGGTTCCTCCGCGATCGTTGCTCGTGAGAGAATCAGTCGATCGTATTCTCTCCGAGCAATCAAGCCCCCAGGCAGATTCACCGCGGCGGACGGCCTCCGGCTGCCCGCAAGAGCGGCAACGGAAGATACGTGGACGCGCTGCCATCGGATGTCAGGTCCGGACAATTCGTACAGAGCTGCCAGGATCACCCGCGCACGCAAGACCTCGGGACAGGCCCGGACTTTGGGGAGATCCAGCGTCAATGCTTCTGTCCCGCGGGCGACCGCGGCCGAAAAGACCTTCATTGCCTCCTGATTGAGGAACGCGTCTTCCTGCTCGATCAGATCGGCAGTGCGCTTCGCTGGCAGTCGGAAATCGGGAAAGCGCTCCCGGATCAGAGGGAACAAGCGATTTCTGATGAAATTCCGGTCAGTGTCGGTCTCGAGGTTTGTTCGGTCCAATCTATAGGGGATCCCCTGCTCGTACAGAAACCGAAGAATATCCTGTCTCGTGACCTGGATGAACGGCCGAATGATTCTCCCTCGAACCGCGGGGATGCCCCCAAGCCCTCGCATCGACGCGCCGCGGAAGATCCGGAGAAAGAACGTTTCCAACTCATCATCGAGATGATGGGCGGTTGCGATCCTATCGGCAAGGACAGAAGTCCTGACCTTCTCGAAGAAAGCGTACCGGCACCGACGGCCTGCCTCTTCAATGCTGATCCCTTCTCGTATCGACACCTCCCGGACGTCTGCGCGTTGCACGTGTACCGGAACCCCCAGGGCTGAGGCCGTGTCCGAAACGAACCGAGCGTCCTCCGCGGATTCCGCGCGAAGTGCGTGGTCCAGATGAGCTGCCACGACCCGGAAATCCATACGGGGGCTCAGCGCGGTCAAGACGTGCAGGAGCGCTACCGAATCTGAGCCGCCGGATACTCCTACCACGACGCGGGACCCAGGCTGCACCATGTGGTGCCCTTTGAGCGTGCTCCGTGCTATATTAGAAAGTTCAGTTCCGGCATCCATAGAGATCATGACACGATGGCTCCTCGCCTCAATCGCGCGATCGAGCGTTTTGACTTGACAGTAGGATACGGTGATGATTTAATAATCTTTTCCCTTCAGGAGGCAGGTGATGTACGCCATAGTACAGACAGGCGGAAAGCAATACAAAGTCCAGACCGGTGATCAGGTCAAAGTGGAAAAGCTCACGGGCGAACCCGGGACCGCGATCGAACTCGATCGGGTCCTCGCAGTGAGTACCACAGAAGGCATCAATGTGGGAAGGCCTTTCATCGAAAATGCCAAGGTGAAGGCCATCATCGTCAGGACTGCCCGGGATCGCAAGATCGTGGTCTTCAAGAAGAAGCGTCGTAAAGGATACCACAAGAAACAAGGGCATCGTCAGTGGTACACGCTTCTGAAGATTGAGGGTTTCGAGGTGAGTCCGACCGCCTGAGCCCGCATCCGAGTGGTCGCTCGAGGCTCACGGGACGGATCGGCTCGATCGAGCCGACGAGGGGAACGAGTTATCTGGCCCCGAGTCGCGGTCCCGATCGCCCATTGAACCGAACACATCCGCCGATGTCATAATCGGTAGAGTATAGGAGGATACACCATGGCCCACAAGAAAGCAGGCGGAAGCTCTCGAAACGGACGGGACAGCCCCGGTCAGCGGTTCGGAGTGAAGCGATTCGCCGGCCAGGTGGTACGAGCCGGCAACATCATCGTCCGGCAGAAGGGGACGAGCATCCATCCCGGTGACAACGTCGGCATGGGCCGTGATTACACCCTCTTTGCGCTGACAGACGGGCTCGTGAAGTTCGAGCGGAAAGACAGATCCAGAAAAAAGGTGTCGATAGTGCCGGTTACGGCAGCCTGATCACGGGCTGATTATCGACATTCAGCGCGGACAATCCGCACGTTATGAGACCCTCTCCCGGACCTAATGAGGTTATCCGAGAGAGGGTTTTCTGTCGGAAACGGGTGACGGTGTGTTCATACCGGACACTTTTCCATGGAGGGTTCGCGCGAACAGGATCACATCTCCGTTTTCGCCTTTCCTCCCAGCACGACACGGCATTGAAATTCGTAGATCAAACACGCATTACTGTCATTTCCGGCTCCGGGGGCCGAGGGTGTCTCAGCTTCCGTCACGAGCCGTACGTCCCGAAGGGTGGCCCCGACGGCGGTGACGGCGGAAACGGGGGTGACGTCCTTATCCAGGCAGACCCTTCGCTGAACACGCTCCTCGATTGCCAGTATCAGCAGCTCTACCGCGCGCGCCGCGGTACACACGGGAAGGGGAGCAATTGCCACGGCCGCAACGCGCCTTCCCTGATCATCCGCGTTCCGCTGGGGACGCTGGTGTGGGACGATGAAACCGGCGAACTGGTGGCAGACATTGACCGGGAAGAGAGCATGGTCGTGGTGGCCAAAGGCGGCGATGGCGGGCGCGGAAACGCACGATTCGCAACCTCCGGGAACCGCGCGCCGAGGCGATTCGAGGAGGGGTGGCCCGGTCAAGAGCGGCGCCTGCGGCTCGAGCTGAAGCTCATTGCCGACGTTGGGTTGGTAGGGCTTCCCAACAGCGGCAAATCGACCCTGATCTCACGGGTAAGCAATGCACGGCCGAAGATCGCGGATTACCCGTTTACCACCAAAGTCCCCGCACTGGGCGTGGTCCGCGTCGTAGACAAGGTTGACCTCGTTATGGCCGATATTCCCGGGCTCATCCGAGACGCACATCTCGGGGCAGGGATGGGACATCAGTTTCTCCGGCATATCGAGCGCACCCGGGTGCTGCTCCACCTGATAGATCCTTCCCCACATCTGACCCCGACCGCAGAGGAACGCTTCGATATCATCATGAGAGAGCTTGATTCGTACGATTCCCATCTGCTAGAAAAGCCCATGATTGCGGTGATCACGAAGCTGGATCTGCCGGAGAACGTGGAACCGGCCGAGCGCCTGGGGCTTTGGATCGAACAACGAGGGATGCCGGTTCACAGGATTTCGGCACTGACTGGCCAAGGGTTGAAGGAACTCCTGCTCCAGACGGCTCGAACGATCAAGCGACGCCGCTAAGTAGGTCCCGTACGGAATTTCTCATCAGAGAAGTGCGCGATATGAATGAGAGCACGGTCAGACAACAAGTTCTCTCCTGCGTCAAGAGGGTAGTCCTGAAACTTGGCTCGAGCGTGGTGACTGCGGATAGAGGCCTGGACCACCAGACCATAGATGGCATCGTGGACGACGTGTCGCAGCAGGCCAAGGCGGGCAAGGAGTTCATCATCGTTTCCTCCGGCGCGATTGCCGCGGGGGTGCGACGGTTGAGCCTCAAAGAGGGAGCCCGGACCATACCGCAGAAACAGGCTGCGGCCGCGGTGGGCCAGAGTCGGCTCATGGCCGTGTACGACAAGTCGTTCGGCCGCCATGGTATTCGCGTGGCCCAAATCCTGCTGACGCGGGACGATCTGACACACCGGCAACGGTACCTCAACGCGGCCAATACGATCAACACGCTCCTCTCGTGGGGGGTGGTCCCCATCATCAACGAGAACGACACGGTCATGGTAGACGAGATCAAGTTCGGCGATAACGACCACCTTTCCGCGCTCGTGGCCACCCTCTGCGACGCGGACCTCTTGCTGACGTTGACGGACATGGAAGGGCTCATGGACTGCGATCCACGCACCAATCCCGACGCATGCCTCATACCCATCGTGGAAGACATAACTCCCGAGCTGAAACAGCTAGCCGGCGGCACCACCTCGAGGGTCGGGAGGGGCGGAATGGCGTCCAAACTGGAAGCCGCATCGGTGGCCCGGAAATCCGGAATCCCCATGATCGTGGCCAAAGGCAAGGCCTCCCATGTCGTGACTCTTGCGCTGCGCGCGGAACTCTGCGGAACCCTCTTCCTTCCCGGTAAAGACCGGATCTCCGCGCGGAAGCACTGGATCAGGTACAACCTCTGTCCTGAAGGAGCGGTGACGGTGGACGCAGGAGCCCTGCGCGCGATTACGCTGGGAGGAAAGAGCCTTCTTCCCATAGGCGTGACCGAGGTCGTCGGCGATTTCGAGGACGGCGCCGCTGTATACGTCCAGGATCAGGAAGGAAAAAAGGTCGCGGTGGGGCTGGTCAACTACTCTTCCGGCGAAATGACGAAAATTATGGGCCGCCAGACCGCGGAGATCGACTGGATCCTCGGCCTCAGACATAACGAGGAGGCCATCCACGTGGATAATCTGGTCCTCCTCGACACATAGACCGAAGTACTCGTTTTCCCAAGTTAGGTCACGCGCTTGGCCGGGATGCGGTGACCCATGGAAAGCGCATCCCAAGCAACTGTATTGGTGGGACAGGCATCTTGCCTGTCCATCCGGAAATGACAGGCGGGACGCCTGTTCCACCGAACAGCCAGCGAGGCGACGGCGATAAACGGAAACGGTGTCCTTTGGGAATACCCGGCCGCATTTAGAAAGTGGCCTACTAAGCCGCCGGATTATTCCGGACGTCATTGAGAACGGAAGTCCGTTCCCAATGCGCTCCGGAAGACCTCAGTCCCGCCAGATCGAAACGATTCGACGATCTAACCGGCACTCCCCACTGCGATCGATACCGTATCGACATCTATCCTGGGACCCCCCGTACCGGTGTTACCCATGTCGTTGGTCACGACGGTAACGCTCGCGGAACCGGAGTACCCGGTCAACGGCGTAAAGCTCATACCGTTCAGCGCGGCGTTCACATCAGCCATCGTCCCGTTGAGTACCATGAACGAGTCCGCTGTACCGTCGCCGAGGCCAAAGGTCAATCCGTTCGTGGAGCCGAGGGTCAGCGAGCCCGGAATGGAGACCAATGTCAACTGGAACTGGCCTGTACCTGCATCAACGTCAGAGACTGAGATGCCGTTGCCGAGCGTTGCGTCGAACGTCAAGGCCGTGTCGGCGAGGGTGCTCTGAGCCCCCGGCACTGTGGCAACCGGCGCGTCGTTGAGAGCCGTCACGGTGACATTCACCGTACCCGTCGCTGTGGTCTCGGAGTCGGAAGTGGACACTACGGAGTACGCCAGCGTGTCGGTTCCATTATAATCCAGCGCGCCGACATACTTCACTTTGGGTTGCAGGACCGCGTCAGTCCAGCTTATTACCTGGCCCAGAGCGGCTTCCTCACCGGATTCCAGTCGATTGTTGTAGTTGCTGTCGATAAAAAGTGTCCCATGACCGGGGAGACTCGTGATGGAAATAGAGGAATTCGCCTGACTGCTCGCGTTTGCACCACCCCAGCCGACGATCGTGCCCACGGTGTCTTCGAAAAGGGTCACCGCTACGGTTTGTGACGACGGCGTATCCGTTTCCGGAGTTACCGTGATGGTGAGGACGTCCACGTCAACCCCGGGCCCCGTGTCACCGGTGGAACCGAGATCGGTTGTCATAACCACCAGGCTCGCGGGCCCGCTGAAACCGTCTTGAGGCGTGAAGCTCATCCCCTCCAGCGCTGAGTTGATCGCGTCTAGCGTCCCGATGAAGCTGACGACCAAATCGTCGTCGCCAGTGCCTGTAGCGACGGTGATCCCGTCGGTGCTTCCGAGCGATAGCGAACCGGGGCTCGACCAGAGGGTCACCTGGATGTCGTTGCTCCCCGCATCCGGGTCGGCCACGGAGATCGCATTGCCGTTGGCCGCGCTGAATACCAAGAGCGTATCCTCGGTTACGGTCTGTGATGCAGGGACCGTATTCACAGGCGGCTGGTTGACTATGGGATCGCTGACCGTAGTGTCCGGGACGACGCCAGTGGGGGACACGTCCAAGGTCGAGTCGTAGTCCAGCGTGTACGTCGGATCGACAAACGGGTCCAGCGGAATGTCGTACGTGTACGTCGGATCGATGAGCGTGTCCTGCGGGATGCCGTACGTGGCGTAGGGGCACGACGCGTCGAGAACGATGCGCTCCTCGAGTTGTTCGAAAATGAGTGTGGGTCTATAGAACGTTGCCTCTTTGGCGAACCGATGACGCATGTTACACCTCTCAAGTGCAGGTTGGACGGAGCAGCGCTCGCGACAACGCTCCGTCGCGTGGTACTGGTGATCCCCACGCGTGGTAAAGACATAGCCCAGGGAACTAAGAAATCACTTACTTGAATCAGGCTAACTATCTATCTGTTTTGGATTAGTTTATCAGCATTAATCCGACATGTCAATAAAATCCAAATAAGACTTGAGGTTATCAAGATTACTATTTGAAATAATGACTATTAATTGGCATAAAATAGATAGAGGGACAACGCCTGAGTTGCCCCTCCTGTGACCGGTCCTGGGATATGCGAAATGCTAGCTTGCGGAAAAACGAGGTCAGACCACTCGATTGCCTACGTTGATCGATACGGTATCGACGTCTAGCATAGGACCGCCCAATCCACTGTTGCCCAGGTCATTGGCGATGACCGCAATGCTGGCGGCACCATTGTACCCCGTCTCCGGGATGAATCTCATGCCATTCAGCGCTGTATTCACGGCAGTCGAATTGCCGGTGAACACTGTGAACGGGTCTCCGGTCCCGTCACCGGCCAGAAATGTCAAGCCACCGGTGGACGCGAGACTGATTGTACCGCGCATGGAGGACAACTGCAGTTGAAGCTGGCCGGTCCCCACATCCGGGTCAGCCACTGAGACGACGTTTCCTCGAGTTGTGCTGAATGTCAGCGGTGTATCCATGGCCGTACTCTGAGGTCCCGGAATCGTGTTGACCGGCGGGTCGTTCACAGCAGCCACGGTGATGTTCGCGGTCTCCGTCCCGCTCCCCAGCGACCCTCCTGCATCCCGAACCGCGTAGTTCACGAGATCCGGGCCGCTGTAATTCAGCGATCCGAGATACTTCGCCTTCGCCCTCATCACGGCATCAATCCAACTGATGTCTTGATTGAGACCGACCGCCTCCCCGGAATCGACTCGATTGTTGTCGTTGGCATCGACGAAGAGAGTTCCGTGAGCGGGGAGACTCGTGATGGTAATTGCCTGAGGCCATTCGCCATCTCCGTCAGTTGCGGCCCATCCCGCGATGGTTCCCACAATGTCTTCATACACGGTGACCGAAAAGCCTTGAGCCACCGGCAGGTCCGAAACAGAGGTAATCGTTATTGGTATGTTGTCCGCGTCAGCTCTCACCGACCCTGCGCCAGAGGCGCCAAGGTCGCTCGTGACGATAGAGACCGCGGCATATCCAGCGTAGTTCGCCTGAGGAGTAAAACGCAGCCCATCAAGCACGGTGTTGACCGCGTCGATCGAGCCCCGGAAAGTCACCACCCAATCGTCGACTCCATCACCTGAGAGGAGCGTGACACCCGAGGTGCTGCCAAGGGTCACCTTGCCATAATAGGAGTACAACGTCACTTCGAGGGGACTGGTCCCGACATCGGGGTCAGCCACCGAGATCTGATTTGCGTTGGCCGTGCTGAAGACCAGCACCGAGTCCTCCGGGACGGTCTGTGCTCCCGGCAGGGTATGGACCGGCGGATCGTTGGGGCCAACGCCTATGGTACCAGTCCCTTGAAAGGTTCCCACCGCGCCTGATGCGTCGATGACCACGTAATGGAAGGAATCGACGCCGTCATAGCCCACCTGCCCGAGGTACTTCACCCCTTGAAAAGAATTGACCTGGGACCAAGGGATCTCCTGGCCCGCCGTGATCCCTTCTCCCGCGTCAAACAGGTTGTCCCCGTTCGCGTCGAGGAAGAGCGTACCGCGCGTGGGGAGCGATTCTATCCGTACGAAACCGGGCGCGTCGTTCTGTGCATCAGTGTAGTTCCACCCCGTGATCCACCCGACGCTGGGCCAGGTCGGTGTCGAACTCATAACGGCGACGGTCAGATTCCCGGCCATCGGGAGATTCGGATCCGAGACCACGGTTACCGCGACCGTATCCGAATCGCTCTTCGGCCCATCGGCTCCGGTATTTCCCAGATCGTCGGTGAAGATAATCAGGTTCGCCGCGCTGCCCGAATAGTTGAGCACGGGAGTGAACGTCATGCCGTTCAACGCCTCATTGATCGCGTCGGTGGCACCGACGAAGGTCATCGTCGCGTCTGCCGTCCCGTCACCTGCGCTGAAGGTCAAACCAGTGGTCTGTGCGAGCGAAAGGGTCCCATTGGCACCTGTGAGACGCACCTGAACGGGCGCGGTGCCTGCATCCGGATCTGAAATCGAGAGGGCGTTACCATTGCCGGTACTCAGAATCAGGGGTGCGTTCTGCACCGTACTCTGAGCGGAGGGAACCTGGTTTACCGGTGGATCGTTTACCGGATCGCCGACGTCAATGCCGACGGTCCCCGCGACAGTACCCACGGTCCCTGCAGTATCGGTCACCACGTACCGCACGGTATCGGGACCGTTGTACCCTGCAACGGATTGATACTTCACCAGGGGTGTCGTTTCTGCATCCGCCCAAGAGATGACCTGATTCAGCGTCACGGCCTCTCCGGCGTCGATCACGTTGTTTGCGTTCGCATCGCGGAACAGTGTCCCGTGCTGCGGCAGAACGGTTAGGGTGATCGATTGGGCCTGGTCTCCATCAGGATCGGTGAAAGTCCATCCGTCAAGACTCACCACGGTTCCCGCATCTGCGTACAAGGCGAAATCGCCCGCAACGGGCGGGTCTTGAACTGCGCTGACCGTTACCAAAAGGGTATCAGTGTCAAATTTGGCTCCATCAGCACCGGTGTGGCCGAGATCGTTGGTAAAGACGGTGACTCCACCCCCCAGGCCGTTGTAGTTGGGCGAAGGCACGAAACGCATGCCGTTCAATGCCGTGTTGATAGCGTCAATGGTGCCGGAAAAAGTCACGGAGGAGTCTGAGGTTCCGTCACCTGCGCTGAAGGCCAAACCAGTCGTCTGTGCGAGCGTAAGGGTTCCGTTGGCACTACTGAGCTGCATTTGAACGACCGCGGTCCCTGCATCAGAATCGGAAATCGAGATCGCGTTCCCATTCCCGGGACTGAATACCAGAACGATGTCCTCCAGAATCGTTTGGTTCGGCGGGAAGTGGTTCACCGGCGGGTCGTTCACAGTATCGCTCACCGTGATGCTCCCGGTCCCAGCAACCGTTCCAATCGCTCCTCGCGTGTCGGTCACCAGGTACTGCACGGCGTCAGGACCGATATAGGCCCCGGTGGAGACATATTTCACCAGGTGGGAAGTGCTGGCGTCGGCCCACGTGATCACCTGATTCAGCGCCACAGCCTCGCCGGCGTCGATCGCGTTATTTGTGTTCGCATCACGGAAGAGCGTACCGCGATCCGGTAGATTGGTTACGGTGATGGATTGGGCCGGGTCGCCGTCCGGATCGGTAAAATTCCACCCGTCAACGGGGACCGCCACTCCCTGTGCCCCGTTCAGGGCAAAGTTCCCCGCGACCGGCGGTTGGTTCGGGGTCGTGCCCGGGACATATCTCCATGGCTCATAGCCGAGCCCCGAGCTCTGCGCGAAGAAATAGAGGGTCCCGTTCACATTCGTCATGTGAATCGGGGAGGCGCTGCTGCTGCCGGGCCAGATGTCCTGGACCATGGACGTGCCCCCCGCTGTCCCGTCAGTCTGCCACAACTCTATCCCGTGAACCGCATCATCCATGACAAAGTTCGCGGTCCCGCCCACGTTCATCATCTGGACCCACCATGTCCAGTAATGGACCGGCGAGGGGTCGGCCACCATGAAGGTACCTCCAGGAGTACCGTCGCTCCTCCACAGGGTGTCGCCGAGGGCGTTGTCATAGGAGATGAAAAGCAAAGCGCCATTCACATCCGTCAGGTTGAAGGGGTAGTTCCCTTGGGAGCCGGGGCCGATATTCTCCACCAAAGCCGTTCCTGTGGTGGTGCCATCGCTTCTCCAGAGTTCTTCGCCGTTGACGCCGTCATTGGCCGCGAAATACAGGGAGCCGTTCACGGGGGTCAGGTAATGAGGCGAGCCCGAGCCGGCTCCGGTCTGTATGTCCTTCACCATGACGGTTCCCGCAGTAGTCCCGTTGGATTTCCAAAGTTCCCTGCCGTAAAGTCCGCCGGTGTCCTCTCCCGTGAAATAGACCTCTCCGTTCAGGACCGCGAAAGTATCCCAGTCTGTCGGGTCCAACGAATCCGTGCGGACCAGGACGTCGGTCCTCACGGGAAACGTGTCCGCGGCTGTCCCATCGCTCCTCCACAGGTACCCATCGACAGAGGGCGCTCTGAAGAAGAGCGTCCCGTTGCCGTTCGTCAGCACCGTGGGATTCCCGGAATCAGCACCAGGCCACAGGTCTTCGACCATAACGGTTTGGGCTGCAGTTCCATCGCTCTTCCAGAGTTCCCATCCATGAACCTCGTCGTTGGCGCTGAAGAACAGGACATTATTAACGGCGGTCAAGTTTGCAAAGGGGAGTGCTGACAGACCGCCCGGCTTGGAAAACTCCGCCAAGAGCTCGGTCCCCAAGTCTGTGCCGTCGGTTCGCCAGAGTCCTCCCGCTGAGGGGCTGTCTGACGCAACAAAGTAGAGCGCGCCGTTCATCACGCTCAATTCGAGAGGTCCACCAGAATCGGGACCGGGAATGATGTCGGTGACCAGTCGAGTAATTCCGGTCAAAGGATTGTACGCGCGGAGCTCCATGCCCGATGTGGAGTCTGATCCGGAGAAGTAGATCTCCCCATTGAACTCCACGAACGCCTTGTTCAGCGTACTGTCGTACAGGTCAGAGGAAAGCGGAGCCAGAGACTCAGGGTCTGCGAGGGGGCCCACGTTTCCGAGCGCTGCCGCATCAAAGATCGCCACGGGTGTTGCAGCTTCGCGCGAGGCGTATTCAAGACTCCAGTTTCCTGCTTTGCCGCCGGTGGCATCTGTGCTGGCGAAAACATCGGCTCCGGTGTACGCGGCAATACGATCGACGAGCGCCTTACCAGCAGGATTTTCCGCCACCGAGCATCCGTACAACTGGATCTGTGCCTGGTCGCCGAGGTTATCAGCCAGCGCCTGCAGGTCGGGGTGGTGCGCGTCGACGGTAGAGAGGTCGATCTGCTCGTTCCCTACGACCAGCTCACCGGGAGACCCATGAGCCACCACGGCCACCAGCCCAATCTTCCGCCCGGTCTCACGGGTCAGCTCTTCGAGTTTAGCCTCGATAGCAGCCAGGTTGTCGTGCTGGTCGTACAGCACGAGCTGTGCCTTCCCCGCCGCAGCGTCCGCGAGGACCCGGACGTCCGAGAACGTACTGGAAGCGACGATCACGTTCAAGTCGTGGTGCGTATCGAGCGAGCTGAGATCAAGGGAAGCGTCGAGCACGATCCGCTCCTCGAGTTGTTCGAAGATCAATTCAGGGTGATAGTACCTCGCGTTCCTATCGAGCCAACGACCCATGCGCGTACCTCTCAGTTTAAGTCGGATAGAGCTGTTGCCGCGGGAAGGCTCCATCGACTGGCTGTGACGATTTCCCCGTCCTATTGGGTAACTACCTTGTTAAAATGAGGTTATTTCCTTTTGACCTTGCTAACATGAAAATATTCTTAGGACTATTCTATCAAACACCCGCTATTATGTCAACAAAATAGCTAATAATCCAAAGTGTTACGAGATCAACCGCACCAAAAAACATTCCCTTTTCAACAACAAACTGAAATTAAACGGACTAATCTACGAAGAGGGTGAGGTGGAAGCGATCGGTGGGGAGGGATTGCGGCGGCGAAACACGGCCTGCGCGCTCCGCTCCGATCCCGGAGGCGTTGTGGCAGAAAACAGTTGTGCGGCGGATCAAGGTGCTGTCCGATTCAGACCGGAGTCTCCACGACTTTCCGTAAGAGGTGGGTCAAAACGTGTGCCGTAGCTTGCACCAGACTGGCCATCTTCTGGTAGTTCATGCGTTTGGGTCCTATGACCGCTATGCTACCGAGCGCGGTGGCGTCCGCGCGGATGGGGTACGCAACGATGGAACATGACCCGATTTCTTCCAGGCCATGCTCGGAGCCGATGAGGATCTGCACTCCCTCCGCTTCCAGGGCCTTATCGAGGATCTTCAGCAGATTGCTCTTTTCTTCAAAGGTTACCAGGAGCGCCTTCAAGGTGTTGATCTGCGCGAATTCCGGTTCATCGAGTATATTCGACTGCCCTTCGATGAAGATCTCGCGGGACGATTCCTGGTCCAGCATGATGTGTCCGAGACGGAGCGTTTTTGCCAGAAGCGCGTCAACCTGCGTCTTCTCTTTCTTGAGTTCCCGTTCCACCCGTGCGCGGGCCTGCCGCAGGTCGAGATCTTTCAACATGTCGTTCAACATGCGGCTGTATCGTTCGAGCGTTTCTTGATCGATATTGTCCTCATCGTAAATCATCTTGCTCTGGAGGTATCCCGTGGTAGAAACGAGTACGACGAGGATGCGGTCTTCGGCCACCTTGATGAATTCTATGGTCTTGAAGGTCTGTTCTTGGACTGCCGCGGCCGCGACAACCCCGGCCTGACGGGAAAGCACTGCCAGGGCAGTGGAGGATCGCCGCAGCAAATCCCTGACATCGAGGCTGGCGCTGCTGATAAACGACTCGATCTCCGCCCGGTCTCGCTCGTCCACCTGCGCGGACTCCACAACGGTGTTCACGAAGTGTCGATAGCCGAGATCGGTCGGAATTCTGCCAGCGCTTATGTGAGGCTGGACAATGTACCCCGACTCGGTGAGATCGGTCATGACGTTGCGGATAGAAGCCGCGGAAAGACCGATGTCCGTCTTTTTCGATACCGTTCGAGAACCCACGGGCTCGCCGGTCATTATGAATTCTCTGACAATAGCCTGGAGAATCTTTTCCGAACGCTGCTCGAGAGGAACCATGAGCCGTTTTCTCTGGGTGAAAATTCTGGTCTATCGCTACCCAGTTACCTTAGCCTTCGGAGAGTCGCTCGTCAAGGAAAACGCCGTGCTCTCCCCGACAGACCACCTCAGGGGAGACGTCTGATGAACTTCGTGAACGATTCCCACGTACCTTTCGGCGCGGCGATGAGCGGGTCTTCCACGCGCTTGCCGTCCATATGTTCTCCGACATGGAAGCGGCGGCCGTCGAGATAGCGGATCTCGCCCCCGGCAGCCTCGAGGATGATGCTCCCCGCTGCCAGGTCCTGCACGTTGACGTTCTTGAGCACACAGGCGTCCGCTGCTCCACGGGCCACGTAGGCCATATGACCCGAGGAAGAGCCGAAGTTCCTTATCTTGCCCGGGAAATTGCTCGTGAAATCCTGATGGAATCGGGAATACACGAGCAGGAGGCTCTCGTTATCGATGCTGGAATCCTCACGAACGCCGATCCCTTTATCGTTGAGCACCGCTTCCCGCCCTGCATAGGCAGAGTACAGCTCACCAGTCACGGGAAGGTAGAGAAACCCGAGGACAGGCCAAAACTTCTCGAAGAGCGCGGCGCTTACCCCCCATACCGGCATGCCTGCCTGGAAAGAGGCCGCTCCATCGAGGCTGTCGACGATCCAGAGGAACCTGGGGCATTCCTCGCCGGACAAGGTTTCTTGCGAGATCTCTCTCAAGAACTCGTGCCCCTCGAAACTCCCTTTGATCTTGGCCGATATCAGATCCCATGCGGTGTTTTCCGCTTCAGTCACGAGGTCGTTGTCGAACTTGAGATGCCGATCTCCCCTCCCGTACAGATCCAGCAGGAGCTGACCGCTCTTGCGCAGGTTGTTTTCCACGAATTCTTTCAGGGTCCGAAGTTCTCGTTCGGTGAGGGATTGCACGTCTTCTTTGTCCATGGTTGACTCCGCTGAATGTGGTGGTTGATGATCTATTGGTCATTTTCCGCCGACTGTCAAGCAAACCACTCTACCCCCTCGGATGGTAGGCCGCGTGGATTTTCTTCAGGCGGTGTTGCGCGACGTGAGTGTAAATCTCAGTGGTGGAGATGTCCGAATGCCCGAGCATAAGCTGGACCACCCGCAGGTCTGCGTCATTCTGGACGAGATGTGTGGCGAAGGAGTGCCGGAGGGTATGGGGTGAGATCTCCTTGGCGATGCCAGCGCGGAGCGCTGTCTTCTTCACGATCTTCCAGAAGGCCTGCCGGGTCATCGCGAGGCCGCGTCGCGTGATAAAGAGGAATTCGGTCCGCCTGGCTCCTGCGATTCGCGGACGGCTCTCATCGATATAGGTCATGACCGCGCGGGAAGCCGGCAGTCCCAGGGGAACGACACGTTCCCGGGAACCCTTTCCCATGACCGTGACGCATCCCACTTCGAGATCGATACGGGAAAACTCGAGCGTGACCAGCTCCGACACGCGGAGTCCTGTGGCATAGAGCAATTCCAGCATAGCATGGTTTCGCTTCCCTTCCGGTGTACCGGTATTGGCGGCTGAAAGGAGCCTTTCCACCTCTTCCAGTTCCAGGTAATGGGGAATCCTCTTGGGGAGCGCGGGCGCCTCGACCTGTTCCGAGGGGTTTGCCTTGAGTTGATCGGTTTCCAAAAGGTACCGGAAGAGACCTTTGATACACGACACCTTCCGGGCCCGGCTCCTTGCGCTGAGGCCTCGGCGGTCCAGGGCCGCAAGGAATCCCAGGATGTGCTCGCGGGAAACGTCCGTGATCTTTCGTACGCCGCACCCCAGCAGGAATCGCATGAACCCCTTCATGTCGGATGCGTAAGCTTCCACGCTGAGACGTGCCAGCCCGCGATCGACGATCAGGTGGTCCAGGTAACCTGCCACGGCAAGATCAATCTCGGTAAGTCGGCTTTGAGCCATAATGTTGCCCGACCTGGCGTCAGATAAAGCCCTCCTTGAGGTCGGCGAAATGTGCTTCTTCCCGGTCGACGAGATGTTCGTACAAGGAGGCTCTGATTTCTTTCAGGCGATCGAAGTCCACGATTTTGCTGTCTGTTTCGTCCTGCACGTAGAAGATGTCCGCAGCCTGATCGATCTCCGTGGTGATCTTGGTGACGATGATGTTCAGCTCGAGCGCAGAGAGCTTCCGGGTGATGTCGTAGAGCAGTCCCGGCCGGTCGTGTGCATAGACTTCTATAATGCTGGCCCTGTCCGACGCATCGTTATCGATCTCCACCTTCAACGGGAAGCGTGGCGTTCCCGTAGGCCTGAATGTCCGCGCGCCCTTCCTCGCGTCCACCAATTCGTGCACGTCAGCCTCTTCTTTGAGGACGGATTCCATGTCCTTGCGGAAATGATCCCATCGCTCGGGGTCGTCCAGGGGCCCCTCGGGTATGTCATTGACGTGAAAAGTTGCCACGGCGATTGACCCTATCGTATGGCTCCATGCCCCGAGAATGTTGATTCTGTTCGCGGAGAGCGTGCCCGCCATCCGGAAGAACAAGCCCTGCCTGTCGAGGATAATCAGCGTGATCGAACTGTACCCGGGTCTCACATGATCGATCTTGGAGGCGATCAGATCCTGCGCCTCCATGGCCGTCTTGCCGCGTGCCAGCAGATATCGTCGGAGGTCGACGTATTGCTCGGCGATCACCCCGGGATAGAAGTCGAGGAAATACCGGGAACCCGCGGCCTCGACGAACGCATCCAGGTGCGGGCCGGCAAATTCCCTGGGGACCAGCTCCTTGATCACGGCTTTGATCTGGCGTATCCAGTCGGCCAAGTCTTCGCCGTCCTGCCCTTCCCCTTCCAGAACATCCAGCGTACGGTAGTACACCTCCTCGAGGAGCATATGCCTCCAGGAATTGTACGCGGTGGTTCCGACCGCTCGCAAATCCGCGAAGGTGAGCAAGAACAACAGGTCCAGTCGCCGTTTATGCATAACATTTTCAGCGAACCGTGTCACCAGTGCGTCGTCGTGGAGATCCTTCTTGAAAGCCATCCGAGTCATGGCCAGATGGTTGCGTATGAGGAAGCAGACCTCCTCGATCTGCTCGGCAGGCAGCCGGAGCCGTTCCAAAACCGGCCGAGCAATCTGTTCGCCGCGCACCTCGTGGCCGCCACCCGCCCCTTTGGCGATATCGTGAAACAGCCCTGCCAGATAGAGAACTTCAGGGTTCTCCAGCCTTGCGAAAATGGTCTTGAGCAGCGAATCCTGCTGATCCACGGCGGGGCGGGCAAAGGAATCGATCTCATCAAGGACTCCGATGGTATGCAGGTCCACCGTGTACTGGTGATAGACGTCGTGCTGAGGCAGGAACCTCACGCGGCCGAACTCGGGAATGAACCGCTCCAGGAACCCTATCTTGACCATCGCGTTCAGCGTCCGCGCGACCGTTCCGGGTATGCGCAGGATTTCCAGGAAGAGCCGATTCGCTTCAGGATCATGTATCAGGCTTTCATCCATAGAGCCGATCCGCTCACGAATCAGATCTACCAGCCTTATGTCCAGGTCGCAGCGCGTTTCCGCAATCTTGTGAAACGCAATGAGGATTTCCCTTGGATCAGACCCGAATTTTTCCGGTTCGTAGTGGTTTATGCCGCCGGCCCCCATATAAAACGCGGAATCCAACCTGAGCCGTTTTATCCCGGAAGCCAATTTCGGCCGCAGGAACAACCGCGCACGGGCCAGGATCTGTCGTCCGAAAAAGTCCAGGGTGGAAGCGTGACGATAGTATTCACGCATGAAGGCCTCAACCCCGCGGCGCTCCGGGGTGTCCGCGAACCCCATCTGTTCGGCCAGAAGCGCCTGCGCGTCAAACTTGAGACGGTCATCACGTCTTGCAGCCAGAAAGTGAAGTCTCGCGCGCACTTCGGCCAAGAAACTCCTCCCGGCCTTCGCTTCGGCAACCGCCTCCGAGCTGCACATACCGGCTGCGGGAAGGTCAGCCAGGTCGGAGACCCCGAACATCATTTTGGCGAGCCACGCGATCAACTGAATGTACCGGAGCGATCCCGGACCTTCTTTGAGGTGCGGTTCCAGCAGGTATATGGTATGACCGAATCTGTCCGAGGACTTACGGATCTCTGCCTCAATCCGCAGGTACAAATCCAGGGGATCGGCCTCCGCGAGCATCTGTTCTCGCTCGATTACCAGTTGCCGATAAATCCGCTCGTCTCCCCAGACCAGTCGGGTATCCATGAGCGACGTCAGGACCGCGAGGTCCTTCATTGCCTCTTGCCCGCATTCATCCACCGTCCGAACCGAGTGGCCCAGCTCGACCCGCGCGTCCCACAAGAGGTATAGGATGCTGCGAATGCCGCGGTACACCCCTTCGGGCGCGTCGTCCGGTCTCAGAAAGAGCATATCGATGTCCGAGTACGGGCTCATCTCCGTTCGACCGTACCCTCCCAGGCCCACGAGCGCGATGTTCTCTTTCCAGTACCCGAGAAAGTGGTCGGACAGCTGGCCGAGAATATTGTCGTACACCGCGTGCATCTGAAAGTGACCCGGATCCGCGGCCCCTTCGTCACGGTAGGCTGAGAGCCCTTCACGAATCTTTGCAAGCTGATCCGAACGTTCGGAGGTAGCAAATATGAATCGCATCACATGAACCTGACCTGTGATCCCAGCCCTTTTCCAGGCCGGGACTATACGTGTGTAAGACTCCCGGCGCGTGCGCAACCCGATCGGAGCATTTCGTCAACAGCTTTCTTCGCTGCCTCATCGACTAGTTCGTTCTCCTCGTGGTTATTATGTCCGCGTACCCACTTCCACTCCACCTGGTGACGTTCCACCGCGGCCGACAGGCGGCGCCAGAGGTCCGCGTTCTTCACCGGTGTCTTTTGCGCGGTCATCCAGCCGCGTTTCTTCCAATTGTCCATCCACTCGGTGATTCCCTTCATCAGATACTGGGAATCGGTGACCAACCTCACGCTGCACGGCCGCTTCAGGGTCTCGAGCGCCATAATGGCCGCGGTGATTTCCATCCGGTTGTTGGTGGTCCTGAGTTCCGCGCCGCTGAGGAGCTTGCTGACTCCTTTGGTACGAAGCAGCGCCGCCCAGCCGCCCGGTCCCGGATTGCCGCGGCAGGAGCCGTCGGTGAATATTTCCACCACATCTGTCACGTTGAATCCTCTTTGTTCTCTGAGCACGCCATCTTACAAAGTGGGTGTCTCCCTTGGAGTCCCTGCTCCTGGCTGTTCAGTGGGGCCGGCATCTTGCCGGTCCATTTAGATCATGACAGTCCCCCGCCTCACGGGACTGTCCCGCCAATACAGCCAGTAAGGCCGCAGTGATGAAGGCAAACCGCGTGACACGCGAATGCGCGACCGTATTCATGAAACGGCGTACTCAGCCCGGGAGTATCTTTACCATGACCGTACGCGATCTCGGACCGTCGAATTCGCAGAGGAATATCCCTTGCCAGGTTCCCAGGACCAGCTCGCCTTTGGACAGAATCACATTCACCGAACTCCCCACCAGCGTGGCCTTGATATGCGCATCGGCATTCCCTTCGGAATGGCGGTAATTGCGGTGATGCGGGACCAGCCCGGAAAGAGCGGTGTTGATGTCCTCCGGCACGGACGGGTCCGCTGCCTCATTGATCGTGATCCCCGCAGTGGTGTGCGGCACGTACACGATCGCCACGCCGTCTTTCGTGGCGATCCTTGCAATGACCTCGCGCACCTGCCCCGTGATATCGACAAATTGAATTCGAGATCCGGTCCTCACCAGCATCGTTTCCATGAGCCGACTCCTCGATTGAAAGCAAAAGCTACCGTATTCGTTCACCGGGCTTAAGGCGGCTCTGCGCCCGGTGAACGGTTATATGCTACCGGTCCGCCGTATAGAAGAGTGCCTCGACGAAATCCGACGCCTTGAAGTCCCGCAAGTCGTCTTTCTTTTCCCCCACCCCGACGTACCGGACGGGTATTTCCAGTTCGTTGCAGATCCCCAGAATCACACCCCCTTTGGCCGTGCCATCCAGCTTGGTGAGCGCAATGCCGGTCACCGGAACCGCCTCGTTGAACTTCCTGGCCTGAAGAATCGCATTCTGTCCCATGGACGCGTCGATGACGAGCAGGGTCTCGTGGGGCGCACCCGGCAGCTTCTTCCCCAGCGTTCGATGCACCTTCTTCAGTTCCTCCACCAGAGGCACGCGGGTGTGCAGCCGTCCCGCGGTGTCCACGAGGACCAATTCCATGTCCTCTTTCAAGGCGCGGTCTACCGCCTCGAAAGCCACTGCCGAAGGATCCGCCCTGTCCTTTCCTTTGACCACCGGACAGCCGATTCGCTCCGCCCAGACCTCCATCTGTTCCACCGCAGCAGCTCGGAAGGTGTCTGCGGCGGCAAGGAGGACCTTTCTCCCTGCCTCCTGGTGGCGGGCTGCAATCTTCGCGATGGTCGTGGTCTTGCCCGAACCATTCACCCCGACCACCATCACGACAAAAGGCTCGCTCCCGTACCCGACCCTGAGAGGGGCCTCCACGCGGCTAAGCATCTCTTTCATCAAGGTTTTCAGGTGCCGGACCAGCGCGTCGGGATTGTCCACTTCCCGTCGTTTAACGCGCTCGGTCAGACCTTCGAGAAGCTGGTAGGCCGTCTTGACCCCGATGTCCGCGGTGACAAGCATCTCCTCGAGTCGGCCAAGCGTGGCCTCGTCGATTTCTCTCTTTCCCAGAAAGACCTCGTCCAGCCGCTGGAAGAATCGGCTGCGGGTTTTCTCGAGTCCGGTTTGAAGTTTGACCAACCCTTGCTCGTCTTCCGGGACTTCTCCAGGAGCCTCCGATGGTTCAGGAGGCGCGCTCACGGAGAGCCCCTCCTTTTCCGGTTGGGTCTCCTCCACCGCTCCGAGATCAGTCTCGGTGACGGCTGTTTCCTTATCGATTTCCGCAGCCGACTCTTCCCGTCCGAACAGGCGCTTGAAAAAGCCGGGTTTCTTGGCTTTGTCCTCGCTCATGGTGTGCACTCTTCCATCACATCCCCGAATGACGGGGATGCTCCATAGTTCGCTCTCGACTCGTTCAGGTTTGCGGGGAGTCTAGCAAGGCCGCCGCGGGGGGTCAAAGGAAATTACTTTAAGTAATTTCTAGAAAATATATTGAACTTTCTGAAAAAGTTGACATATAATGCAATTAATGCGCTCGCGGAGGAACGCCGTGTTCTGGAAATCCCATAGAACCCCCATAAGTATACCTGCAGAACTCCACGACAAACTGGCCCGAACCTCTCGTCCCATCGAACAGGTTGACAGTGAGGTCATTTCCGTCCGGTTCGTGCCCAAACACCGGCTCAAGGACGAGGAAAACGTCTCATCATATCAAAAATTCCTGGGTGCGGGAGCATAGGGGGGTTTGAAGCCCACCAAGGTTCATCTCCCCAAGGGGCGCAGGGGCTCCGGGATCGGCAAGGAAAGCGCGTGTTGATGGCGACACGATCCCAGCTGATACGGGTGGCGTTACTAGCCGGGTTTCTGGCCGGCATGGTAGCGGCGACACCAGGGTACGCGGGTAAACGAGGCGCGCCGTCCTTCGACACCATCCGGAAGGCCTATGAAAAACTGTCCCACGACGAGAGTGCGACCCGGCAGCAGTGGGAGAAGCTGATCCATGCGTTTCTCGCCGTGCACAAGGATGGGAAGAGGAGCCGAAACGGGAGCCATAGCCTCTTCCTCGCGGGGCGGTGCTATCTCGGTCTGTACCGCCAGAGCGGCCGGATAGAGGATCTCAACGAGGCGATCAAACACCTCGATAAGTTCGTTCGCATCCATCGCAAGGGGCCTTATCTCATCCTTGGCCTCCAGGGACTAAAGGAAGCGGACCTGCTCAAACGAAAGATAGATCGTTCCCGATCTATAATGGTGACTCGTCGAACAGACGACGTCCGCTTGCGGTCAGCGGAGCAATCCTGCTCGCCTCGTGTTGGTACGCTCCAGGAAGAGGCGGAGGTCCGGCAGGCCCCGGGTTCCCAGGGGGGAAAAGAGAAGGTGACAACGGGAGACTCGGGATCTCCCACCGTAAAATCGTACGAACTTCCGGCAAAGCCAGCGGATTCCTACGCGAACGCCCAACCCGAGGCGAGCACTGCGGCGGCTGATGCTGAAACCGGTCTGGATCAGGAGAGCGCTTCATCGGGGTTTCCGCCTGGTTACAATCTGTGCGGGAACCCGTTTTACCGAAAACCCGACCTTACCCAACCACAGGAGCCCGCGCGGATCATAAGCGCGTCGCTGTCACCGCCGATCGTGCACGACGCGATCCCGCCCCCTTCCAAGCGAGCGGCAAAACGTCGTCAGTGGGTCGTTGCCATCGATCCGGGACACGGCGGGAAAGATCCGGGCGCTATATCAAAGGATGGTCTCCTAAAAGAGAAGGAGGTGACCCTCGCAATCGCCAAACAGCTCAAAGAGAGCCTCAAAAAGCAACTCCCCGGCATTACCGTGGAGTTCACTCGCACGGACGACAGCTTCGTCCCCGTTCAGGAGCGCACCGCGCTGGCGAATTCGGCGAACGCGGACCTCTTCGTTTCCATACATTGTAATGCCGCCGAGGACACAAACTCCAAAGGAATCGAAACTTATTATCTGAATAAGGCGTGCTCTCGCATGTCCATGGCCGTGGCGGCCCGGGAAAACGGTATCCCCGTGAACCAGATGACCGAGATTGACGGGCCGATCCTCGACCTCACCCTCGCATCCAAGAAGGCTGAATCGGTAAGGTTGGCTCAGCGTGTTCACACATCGCTGATCCACAACCTTGCCGGATTGACCGACCTTCGCCTGGACCGAGGGCTCAAAGCAGCTCCGTTTTACGTGCTTTTCGGCGCGAAAATGCCTGCCATCCTTGTGGAATGCGGCTTCATCAACGGCAAGGACGAAGAAAAGCTCAAGAACGAGGCGTACGTCAAGGCCATCGCGATCGGCATCGCAGACGGAATCTCACAACACCTACAGCGGCCTCCGCTCGGTCCCCGTATGACTAGAAAGACATCAATTCGATGAGTTCTTCGCGGGAGAAGTGTTTCAGGAGGGCTTTGTCGTCTTGTCTGATGACGGAATCCATGAGACGTTTCTTTTTGGCGATGATCGCGTCGATCTTCTCCTCCAGGGTGTTCTCGGTGACGAGCTTGAAGACCTGAACACCGCGGCGCTGGCCGATTCGATGGACCCGGTCCGTGGCCTGCTCTTCACGCGCGGAATTCCACCACCGGTCGTAATGAATCACCACGGACCCGCCGGTGAGATCTATCCCCAGTCCCGAAGCCCGAAGCGACCCGGTGAAAACCATGCATTTGGGATCCGTGTTGAACCGCTTCACCGCTTCGGAGCGTTTTTTCGTGTGGCCCTTGATCGTGGCAAATTCGAGCGAGTTGTCCCGGAGAAACGATTCTATCAGTTCCAGCATCTTCACGTACTGGCTGAATATTACCACCTTCTGTCCCGATCCGAGGCTCTCTTCGAGCAGCTCGACGAAAAGGTCCCACTTTCCCGACGCGTACTTCCTGTAGTTCTTGGCTTCCCCTTCCAGTAGGGCCGGGTGGTTGCAGATCTGCTTGAGATAGTTCAGCACCGCGAAGACGTGCATGTACGGGACCTTCTGGTCCGGGTCTTTCAGAGTCTGGACCAGTCGCTGACCCTGGTTTTCCACCACGTCCCGGTAGAAGCGGATCTGGTCCTCGGTCAGCGCGCAGCGCCGTGTGTCTTCGATCTTGGAAGGAAGCTCCTTGAGCACCTGTCCCTTGGTGCGCCGTAGCGTGAAGGGATTGATCATGCGGGTGAGCTTGTCTTTGCGGTCCGGGTCCGCTGCTTCTTCGATGGGGAGCCGGAAGCGGTTCTCGAAGACCGAATCGGACATCAGGTATCCGGGGAGCACGATGTCGAACAAGGCCTTCAGGTCGTTCAGGCTGTTCTCGATCGGTGTGCCTGTCAGGCCCACTGTGCAGACCGACTGAAGCGCGGCCACCGCGGCATACGTCTTGGTCGACTTGTTTTTTACCGCCTGGATCTCATCCAGCACGATGAGTTCGAACCGATAATCCGCCAGCATCTCGATGTCGCGCAGGGCAATGCCGTAAGACGTGATAATGAGGGTGTGCTCTTCAAAGGCTTCCTCGAAAGAGCGGTCCGTACCATGGTACACATGGGGGTTAAGGTACGGGCAGAATTCCAGCACCTTGTCTTTCCAGTGATTGAGCACCGTCGTGGGGCAGACCACCAGGAATCGGATCTTTCCGGGCCTGGCGGAAAGTCGATGGGAGAGCCCGGTCATCAGGGCCATGATCTGGTGGGTCTTGCCGAGCCCCATGTCGTCGCAGAGGAGCCCGGAGAATCCATTCTCGTACAGGAACCAGAGCCACCCGAAACCGTTCTTCTGGTACCCGCGCAGCTTGCCCTTCATCGCACCGATCGCGGGCAGTCTGTTCGGAGGCTTCAGCAGTTCCAGCCCCTGGAACCACTCCTTCAATCTGCCGGAAGAAAAATGTTTCTCGACCCGGTCGTGCATGGCGAGGAGTCGGAGGTACTCCGTGCGACTAATATCGATGGAATCCCCTGCGCCAAGGATGCGCTCGGACAGCCCGTCCATCCAGACGAACTCGGCGGACGTCGTATCCACCCAGCGGTCGCCGTTAATGACAAAGCGCCTTTTCATCCGGCGTGCTTCGAAGATCTCGCGGAACGACAGCGAAAAATCACCGAAGTCGTACCTCACGTCCAGCGTTACGCCCTCTTCACTGAAATCCTTGTGATCGATGGTGACCCGCTGGTACTTTTCCAGGGTCGTGCGGTGCAACAGGGCCTTGTCCATAAATACCGTGGGATCGGATCGGAGCACCTCACCGTACTCGTCGAGGAATGCCGTGATCTTTCCCGGCGGAATAATCACGTGCTTCTGCGGAACGAAATACTCCGCTGGTAAGCCGCCCACGTTTACCGCCATCCTGAAGAAACCCCAGTCAGGGAAAAAGTAGTACGTTCCGAAGAGCTGCTCTTCGAGTGCCGTGCGATCGAGGTACTCCTCGTTGGAATCCGCGTCCGGGTTCGGATTTTCCACCACGGGAACGATACACAGAGCCGACGATTCGGTCAGATCGATTCGATATCCGGTTTTGAGCGAGCGTTTGTGTATGAGAAGATCGCCGCCAATGGCGTCCTTTTTCTCCGCGGCCTCGATGATCGTCCCGACATGGCCCCGCGGCGGCACGAGCCGGAGGACGACGCTCTCTTCTTCGTCCAGCGCCTCTACGGTGAGCTGCTGTTTGTGTTCGAGGAAGCTGAAGTGGAAGGTTCCGCCACCCCGGCCGCAGATGAGGAATCCCACCTTCGCGATGCGGTGCCAGATGCTCTCCTCAATGTGCTGGCGGATCGATTTGAACCCTCTCCGATTGATGTCGTCTTCGGCCTCGGAATATTGCCACGGCCTGCGCCGCAGGGAAGGCACGTTGGGGTCCTTGAGCTTCCGACCGTACATCCTTCTGAAGAGTACCGGATCGATATCGCGGCGGACGATGTCGAAGAATTCATGGAGAAACTCGTCCACCAGGCGTTCACCTGGCATAAACGCGAGCACTTCCTTGCGATCGCGGTCGAAAAAGGTAATGCGGAATCCCTCTCCGCCGTGGTCCACTTGACACTTGAAACCGAGGAGGGAATCACCGAAATTCTTGAATCCGTACGAACTCAGTTCTCGCCAGAAGCTGTCCTGGAAGTCCTGGCCCAGGGTGCGCAAGCCTCCGGTCTCGGGATCGGGACGAAGCACGTACCGCACGAACGACACAATATGGTGACAGTAGGTACGCGTGAACGAGCGGAAACACGCGCAAGACGCGCGGGAAAGTATCTTCGTTTCGGGATCGAGAGTGATATGGACGTTGAACCCTTTTCCGGACGGTTCTGTAACAAGCCCGAAGTAAGATTCTCTTCCGAAGTTAATGTGTGAAATTCGCGAGGCTTCTGCAAGCCTCAGCCCCTGTTCGAGAACCTCTGTATTAAATTGCTGTGTTATCTCCGACGGGAGTTCACGCCCCCCACTTGCGCCGACCGAGCTTTTCTTTAATTGTATTACCTTTCCAAACACTTAAAACTCCTTCGGCTCTTCTGGGGCCCGCATGCCTCGGGCCGTGGATATCACACCAATTTGGGGTTGTCAACAGCTAAAAACAAATTGAAAAACCATAAGCAACCTCGAATAACAGCGGGTTATTCTCGCCATCATTAACCTAATGAGTTACGCTAGCCCTTCCTTCCCGCGCTACCTCGCGAAAAATACTAAGATATCTGAGCCGCCGCGTGTGGGACTTGGGCAAGGCAAGCCCTGCCTATGAGGGAAGGTGAGCGCCTGCATGGGTGATAGACTTCATGCGATACGCCTGCCGTACGGCAGCGCGTACGGGCAACATTTTTCTGTTGACATATATCATCACGATATATATCGTCGTACCCAAGGAGGCGCCATGGACGTTCAGTCGGTTCTTCTCGGGTTCCTCATGAAGAAGAGCATGACCGGGTATGACCTGAAGAAAGCCTTCTCCATCTCCTTCTTGTTCTTCTCCGGCCTCAGCTACGGCTCCATCTACCCAGCGCTCAGGAAGATGGAAAATCAGGGGATGATCTCCAAGCGGTTGGAGATCCAGGATGGTGCGCCAAATCGTAAGGTCTACACCATCACGGAGGCCGGCAAACGCGCATTCCTCGACTCCTTGAGGTCGCCCTTTGCCTTTGAATTACCCAAGAGCACCTTCTTGATGAGGCTTTTCTTTTTCGCACATCTCCCCCCCGAGGAACGACGGGCATTCGCTCGGCAGCACCTGGATTCCATCGAACAGTTGCGGGCACAGTTGGAGTCGGCCCGCCCCGAGGTAGAAGCTCACGCGGACCGGTTTCAGTACCTCTGTTTTCAGTTCGGCCTTCGGTTTTACCGGGACATGTCCGGCTACGTCTCCGAGCTCATCGACACCTTGGGAGTTGAGGAGATCGAGAATGGGGAATGAATCTCAGAGAGAGGAGCGTGCAGGGCTACGCCCGACCAAAGGTCAACAGATCTTTCTGTACGTGGCCCCGTTTCCCGCGTTGGCGTTCTTCAAGGTCTGGGCGTCTTTTGGAAGAGAAACCGGCAGCCTGCTGATCGTCGCGTGTGCCATGTTCGTCTATTGCGTCTTGGTTCTGGTCCTGGCGCGGCATTGGGACAAGCCGACGTACTTCGACCGGACGGTCTGCGCGTATTTCTTCCTCGTTGCAGCATCGCTTGCCCTTTGGCCCCAAGCGGCTGGCGCAATCCTCACGGACTACGCAGTGACGGGAATCTACCTTTGTTTGTTCGTGACGGCTTTCATTCCGCCTGTGCTCGGGTTCGAGCCTTTCACGTACCACTACGCGAAGAAGCAAACGCCCCAAGTGTTCTGGGACAACGCGATCTTCGTGGAGATCAACCGAATCATGACCTTCGCGTGGGCCGGCATCTTCGCGGTCTGCGTCGTCCTGAGCCTGTATCCTTGGGTCGTTACCCGCGCCATCATCCCCATCGCGCTGATCGTCGGTGTGGGCCTACCGTTTAATCTTCTTTTTCCCGACTATTACCTGAAACGCCTCGGTTTTCCCGCGATGGCCAAGATGCGAAGCTTTGCCAATCCTGCGGTCCCTGAGACGGCCGCCGTTCATCAGCCAAGCGCTATTTCTCGCGTGGCAGCCACGCCGGCTGTACCACCGGAGCCCAATCCTCCCCGCGCAGCATTTGCGACAGAAGCAGGGCCGCCGGCTCGTTCACCACTGAAGAAGGAGGCTATCATGAAAGTCATCGCGATCAACTCCAGCCCGAGAGGCAGCGGAACCAGCAAGACCATGATGATGCTGGACGCCCTGGTGGGTGGCATGCGCGAGGCGGGCGCGGAGGTGGAGACGGTCCACCTGCGTCAGAAGAAGGTCAAGAATTGCATCGGTTGTTTCACCTGCTGGACCAAGACCCCCGGCGTGTGCATCCACAAGGACGATATGACCAGCGAGCTGTTCCCCAAGTGGCTGGAAGCCGATCTCGCCGTCTACGCCACCCCGTTGTATCATTACACCGTGAACGCGGCCATGAAGGCGTTCATCGAGCGAACGCTGCCGGTCCTGGAGCCTTTCATGTATCGGGATCAGGGGACGACTCATCATCCACTGCGCCGGAACGTCCCCCAGGCGGTGGTCTTATCCGTAGCCGGGTTCCCGGAAGCATCCGTCTTTGCCCAGCTCTCCTCATACGTGAACTTCCTCTTTCGAAGAGGGCTCGTGGCCGAGATCTATCGGCCGGGTGCGGAAATGATGACTCAACCCGAGGTTGCTGAGACGACGAAAGACATTCTCGAAGCTACCGCGCAAGCAGGTCGGGAATTGGTCCAGTCCAAAAAAATAGCCCAAACGACGCTGGAACGGATCACGCGGCCGGTTGGAGACGATTTCGACACGTTCGCCAAAATGGCAAACGTGTTTTGGAAGACCTGCATCCAGGAAGGATTGACTCCGGCGGAGTTTGAGACGAGAAATTTAGTCCCGCGGCCTGATTCTGTCGAGACATTCATTCTGGTGATGACAATGGGGTTCAATCCTGAAGGAGCAGCCGGCGTTCGGGGCGTCATGCAATTCAACTTTTCCGGCGAGGTGAACGGGTCGTGTTACCTCAAGATCGAAAACGGAAGCATTGAAGGCAAGGAAGGGACTGCGGATCACGCCGATCTTACCGTTGAGGCGCCGTTCGAAGTCTGGATGGACATCGTGACAGGGAAGGCCGACGGGCAGCAGATGTTCATGCAGCAGAAGTACAAGC
Source organism: Desulfomonile tiedjei (assembly GCA_016218715.1). Taxonomy (GTDB): domain Bacteria; phylum Desulfobacterota; class Desulfomonilia; order Desulfomonilales; family Desulfomonilaceae; genus JACRDG01. Next base: position 453,694 of record JACRDG010000048.1, read on the forward strand.
CGTCCGGCGACCTTTCCCTGCTCCTACGCATGAAGGATCTGTTCGGAAAAGGGAAAACCTGAGGTTGGCTCCCAAGCTGGATGACGCGAAGCAGAGAATCTCGAGCAATTGCCAAGAATCATGTCCGATGGGACGTCCACCTGGGCGGAAAGGCGAGGAGACTTGGCACCTACCATGAAGAGCACCCGACGTGAAGTCTCGTTAATCGGATGCCCATCGTGAGAAGATGAAGATGAAGAAACGAATCGTGCTGCTGGCAGCTGCTCTCATCATCGTGGCAGCCGCACTTCTCGGGTGGCGTTACTTCTCCCGGAACGCAAACCATGCCGGGCAGATCTTCGTCAGCGGAAACATCGAAGCGACCGAGGTGGATCTCTCCTTCCGACTGGCCGGTCAGATAAAGACCCTGCCCATTGAAGAAGGTGACCGCGTCCAGCGCAACCAGGTGATTGCCACGCTGGACAGCGATCCGCTCATTGCACAGAAGGGCATTGCCGAGGCCGAGATCGCTAATGCTCGCGCGGTGCTGGATGAAATGGAAACAGGGTTCAGGAAGGAACAGATCGAGGCCGCCCGAGCGCTCCACAATGCAGCGGAGAGCAAATTCCAGAACGCGCGGGACGAGTTTAATCGGTATCAGGCCTTGTTCAAAGAAGGGGCGATCTCCGCGTCGCAATTCGACGCGCGGGCGACTGCATTCAAGGTGGCCAAGGAAGAGTTTGAGAATGCCGGCCAACGTTTCTTGGAACTGGAAACGGGCCAGCGCGAGGAACGCGTGCGTGCGGCCCGCGCCACGCTCGACCGCGCAGGCTGGCAAGTGAAACGGATCCAGCTCGATATCGAGTATTCGACCTTGACCACTCCCGTTTCCGGAATTGTCCTGGTAAAGGCAAACGAGCAGGGAGAGGTCGTGCTCCCCGGCGCAACGGTTGCAACGGTCGCGGCGATTGACGAGGTGTGGCTCAAGGGCTATATCGGAGAAGTGGATCTCGGGAAGGTTAAGTTGGGGCAAGAAGCCGAAATCACTACCGATAGTTACCCTGGCAAGGTCTACCGCGGCAAAGTGACTTTTATCTCTCCACGATCGGAATTCACGCCGAAGAATGTGCAGACCAAAGAAGAGCGAGTAAAACAGGTCTTCCGCGTGAAGATCACGATCCCCAACCTCGATCAAGAGCTGAAGATCGGCATGCCTGCGGAAGGCTGGATCCGTGTGAACGGGCAGTCCCAATCCGAGGCAGAAGAGCAGAAGCGTGCCCGACAGGCCCAGTAGCGAAGAGCTTGAGCGGCTAGTGATCCTGATCAGAGGGCTCTGCAAGGATTTTGCGGAGACCCGAGCGGTCCGCGACCTGAGCTTCGAGGTAAAGCGAGGCGAACTCTTCGGCCTTGTGGGACCCGACGGCGCGGGGAAGACCACTACCCTCAGAATGCTGGCCGGGATTCTCGAACCGACCTCCGGCGAGATCTGGGTGGACGGCATCTCGGTGGTTGACGATCCTGAGGGGATCAAAGGTCATATTGCGTACATGCCTCAGCGATTCGGCCTGTATCAGGACCTGACGCTCATGGAGAACCTGATCTTCTATGCGGATCTGTTCATGGTCCCCAAGAAGGATCGCGGCCCACGGATCGAGCGTCTGCTCGGGTTCAGTCGGCTTGCGCCTTTCAAGGAGCGCCTCGCGGGTGCACTTTCCGGCGGAATGAAGCAGAAACTGGGACTGGCATGTGCGCTGATACACTCACCGAAGCTCCTCCTCCTTGATGAGCCGACCAATGGAGTCGATCCGGTCTCGCGCCGAGATTTCTGGACGATCCTGTACGATCTGCTCAAGGAAGGGATCTCGATCCTGGTCTCGACAGCCTATCTCGACGAGGCGGAACGGACCACCCGGGTCGGTTTGATGCATGAGGGTTCGCTCATACGGGTCGGTCGACCGCAGGCGATCATGGGCATGGTGGAAGGGATAGTTCTGGAGCTTGTCCCGTCAGACGTGCGCGCGGCGCGACGGAGGCTCAGGACCCTCCCTGAAATTCTCAGCGCCAATGTCTTCGGCGGTTCGCTTCATATCCGGGTGGGCCGGGAGGAGAACGTCGACGCGGTACGGACCGCACTGGTCTCCGCAGGTATAGCAATACATTCTTTAAGACCGATCCGGGCATCCATGGAGGACGCGTTCCTGTGCCTCCTGCCGCAGGGGTCAATGGAAATCGCGCGCCAACCAGGGAGCAGCGTTGCAGACGAATGACCGAGAAGTAACGGTCTCTGTCGAGGACCTGACGAGAGTATTCGGGACCTTTGTGGCGGTGGACCGCGTGAGCTTCGAGGTAAGAAAGGGCGAAATCTTCGGATTCCTCGGACCCAACGGCGCGGGCAAGACCACGACCATCAAGATTCTCTGCGGCCTCCTCAAACCGAGTTCGGGCAAGGCCAGTGTCGGCGGGTACGACGTCGCGACGCAACCCGAGGAGATCAAGGAGAATATCGGGTACATGTCTCAACGTTTTTCGCTGTACGAGGACCTGACCGTGCAGGAAAACCTCGAATTCTTTGGCGGGGTGTACGGGCTGGATCCGGCCAAACAGCAGGAACGGGAACGTTGGGTCCTGGAAATGGCAGGGCTCTCCGGCATGACACGGAATCGTACGCGAGAACTCCCTCTCGGCTGGAAGCAGCGGCTCGCGCTGGGGTGCGCGGTGCTCCACGAACCGCCGATCCTCTTCCTTGACGAACCCACGTCCGGCGTGGACCCGGTGTCCAGGCGCGGTTTCTGGGACTTGATCAATACCTTGGCCATCCAGGGGGTCACGGTCTTCGTCACGACGCACTACATGGATGAAGCCGAGTACTGCAACCGCCTTGCCTTGATGAACCGAGGAAAGATCATCGCGCTCGGCACACCGGACGAGCTGAAGAGCAATTGGATGAAGGAGGCGGTGCTCGACCTCGAGTGCGATGATTTCATGAGAGCCGCGGAACTGTTACGGGATGAGGAAATCTTCAAGGAGACCGCGATATTCGGGCAGCTGCTGCATTTGGTTACGTCTGACCCGGAATCGGCCGCCCGCCGCGTGCGAGAAGTTCTCGGAAACGCGGGAATATCGGTTGTGAGAATGGAAGAGATCAGACCGAGCCTGGAAGACGTCTTTGTAACCCTCACCGCGGAAGAGTAAGAGGGCCGGCACCGCGTAAAAACCGTCGGCCTAAGTACAGGATTTCGTGAATGCGGTGTAGAGCAGTTCTCCAGAGTAATCACGGATTGACTTCAGGGTGCCACTGGCTTGCCCAGCTCTGGCACGGATGAGAGCAGCCTGGATTGGGCAGTCGGAATAGCGCCCTCGGAGAGGACTGGTGTTGGAAGAATGGCCGGCAAGATGCCGGCCCCACTGAACAGCCAAGAGCAAGCCCAAGGGAGACACGGTATTTGTGAAATGGAGTACTAATCAGGTCAGCTCCGATGAACGTCTATAGAGTCATAGCGGTAGCACGGAAGGAAACCCGGCAGATTGTCAGGGATGCAAGATCGCTCTATCTGGCGCTGGGCATTCCGCTCATGCTGATGGTGCTCTTTGGGTACGCGCTCTCGCTTGACGTGGACAACATTCCCATCGCGGTATGGGATCAGGATCGCTCAGCCCAATCCAGAGAATTTGTCGATAGACTCACCAGTTCGAAGTATTTCACCCTTCGGTTGGTCACCGATTCGTACGGGAAAATCGTCCGGGCCATTGATTCGAATGCGATAAGTGTCGGCATCATTATCCCCCATGATTTCAGTCGGAAGATCAAGAAGGGCTCAACCACCAAGGTTCAGGCTCTCGTTGACGGCTCCGACTCGACCCGTGCCGGTCTGGCAATGGTCTATCTCGAGACCATCGTCGCGACGTACGCAGAGGACTTCAGGGCGGAATCCCTCGTCAGGCAATCCGTGGCCGCTCGGATCGTTCCGCCTGTGGAACCGCGCATCCGGCTGCTCTACAACCCCGAGCTTCAGAGCCGAAACAACATCATCCCCGGGCTGATCGCCATTATCATGATGGTCATCGCCGCGCTGCTCACCTCGCTGACCATCGTACGGGAACGGGAGACCGGGACGATGGAGCAATTGATCTCCACTCCGCTCAAACCAAGGGAACTGATCGTGGGGAAACTTATCCCCTACTTCGGTCTCGGTTACCTGGATCTCGTAATGGTGTACCTCATGGGGCAGTACGTCTTCGAGGTCCCGTTCCGCGGTAGTCTGTTGCTCATGTTTCTTGTTTCGAGTGTATTCCTGATCGGGGCTTTGTCCATGGGGTTTCTCATTTCCGTGATCGCGTCCAACCAGTTCTTCGCAACGCAACTGGCGCTCCTTTCGACATTTCTCCCTTCGTTCCTGTTGTCGGGCTTTGTATTTCCTGTGGCCAACATGCCGGATTGGCTTCAGGTGATCACGAACATCGTTCCGGCGCGCCACCTGATCACGGTCTTGCGGGCCATATACCTCAAGGCTGCAGGAATAGAAGTGCTTTTGGTGCCGACACTGGTTCTCGTGTTGTTTGCTTTCGTCGTCACCACGCTCGCCACCAGGCGACTTGGGAAGAGAGTGGTATGAAAGACTCGGGTACTACACTGACCGACGGACCTGAGCTGCAAGCGCCGACGAGATTGCAGGCGCTGAGAAACGCCTTCCTGAGGTCGAAGCTGAGAATGAGCATCCAGCGCATCCGCCACATCGTTCGAAAAGAGTTTATCCAGATTGTGAGGAACAAGCAGAACTTCCGGTTCATCGTCATCGCCCCGCTCTTTCAGCTCATTGTCTTCGGGTCGGCCAGTCGAATGGACATCCGCGCCATAGATACGGTGGTTGCGGATATGGACCGCTCCACGCTCAGCAGGCAGGTGGTGGAAGCATTCTCGAGGTCAGGCTATTTCCGCATCGTGGCTCAAGTGCCCGCCTATGACGACGTGGATTGGTACCTGAAGAAAGGGGAGGCCTCGATGGCGCTCCTGATCCCACCCGACCTGGAACGGCGCATCCAGGCCAACCGGACAGCTCAGGTCGGTGTCCTGGTGGACGGCGTGGAGACCACGACCGCGGGAACTGTCTCGGGGTACGCTCAGTCAATCCTGCTGAGGTTTTCGTTGGATATCCTGAGCTCGCGGACGAACCGCATGCAAGGAAATCTCTTTGAATCCATTACCCCGCATCTGATCGTTCCGGAGGTAACTGAAGCGAGCCGCGCGTGGTTCAATCCGAACCTCGATTCAAAGAACTTCTTTGTTCCCGGAGTCCTGGTGCTGATTATTCTTGCCTTCGCGATCGTGCTGACCTCTGCGGTGATCGTGCGGGAGAAGGAGATTGGCACCATCGAGCAGCTCATGGTCTGCCCGATCACGCGCCTGGAGCTTATCCTGGGCAAGACGATCCCCTGTTTCGTCATGGAGCTGGCGGTATTGCTGATCATTACGCCGCTGGCCCTGGTGTTTTACGAGATCCCCTTCAGGGGCTCGTACCTGTTCTTCTTTGGGACATGCATCATCTTCTTGATCACTTCTTCGGGGATCGGCATGACCATATCCTCGTTTTGCAAGACCCAGCAGCAGGCCATCCTCACCTCGTTCATGTTTCTGCAACCCGCGGTTTTGCTCTCCGGGTACGCGTTTCCCATCGAAAACATGCCGGACGTGGTTCAGTACCTGACGTATCTGAATCCATTGCGGTACTTTATCGTCATCGTCCGGGGTGTCTTTCTCAAAGGAACGGGGTGGGAGATCTTGTGGCCTCAGGTCATCCCCATTGTCGTCATGGGCGTATTCTACATCGCCCTCGCGGCCCGGCTCCTCCAGAAGCGTGCTGATTGACGCGAGAAGCCGTCCGGAGTCCTCGCTTCTTGCAGAAGAGGGTAGCGTGCGTGAGAATGGTCGCGACGTATACCGCTTCGCGAATAATCAAGTGGTACTGCCGGTGGGCGTTCCTGGGAGGCCTCCGGAGCGCAGTCAGGCTGTGCCGTCCGCAGCGGGGGAGACCTCCCGGGAGAAGCCCTTGGTAAGCTCCTCGAATGTCACCGGTTATAAAGCGAATTGGTGTTAGAGGAGTTGCCAAAAGTTCTATCGTTTTCGATTTGGTCTTCGGCTTGTGGCGGTCATGGTTTGGGTGCGACTGCTGGCTTGCCTGGCAGTGCATGCTCCGAAAACTTCGCGCAACGCGCGGCTGGACCCGCCGGGAGTGGCATCGTATTTCAAGTCACACCGATTTGGAGACAGACTCTAACGCGGACTCTCGCACTTTTTCCGGCAGAATTCCACGAACGTCTTCACGATGGGGCGGACCGTCGCTTCGTCCCAGTAAAAGTAGAGCGCCAAAATGAGAGGATAGGAGCCGTCTTTGAGAGTAGCGGGGGAGGGCCGGACGGCCGGTGATTGTCCGTCCTTTCTCAGAGGGACAATTTTGATCAATTTCTGTTGCTCGGCCCTTGCCGCGTCTCTCAACGGCGCGTACGAAATGGCCGGGGGTTTTTTACGGGATACCTCCCGGATGATGTGGTGGTAATAGTCTCTGGCCTTGGCATCCGAACTGAAATAGTCGTTTTCCATGACCGCGGCCCGGAGAAGCAGGGAGGTCCCGGAGGTCTGAGGACTGGTCAGGAGCGTTATCGGTTCTTCCGGACCGCCCACTTCATTCCAGCGTGTGTACATGCCCCGCAGTATCTTGCCGAGCTGATCGAGGGTCAGGTCCTTGATCGGGTTGTCCGGATGGGTTATCACCGCGATCGCCTCACGGCACACGGGCAGCTCGACCGGCTTGGCATCACTCAAAGCGGCTGCCTGCATTTCCTTGACGAGAATGGTCCGTGACGCCATCACCAGGTCTGCTGCCTTGTCGAACAGCGTGTCGAAGCCGGCATCCGTCCCTCCGCCTGCCACGACCACCCCCACCCCAGGGTTGGCCGTGGAGAAGTCCTTGGCCCACGCGTCGCACAGACTCGCCATTGCGTTGGCCCCCCTCACCCGTATCGCGCGTTCGGTCGACTGGGCGTATGCGGACTGACTTCCTACCAGCAAAGCCACACTCAGGCACGCCAGGATCGCGGCCTCTACGCATCTCTGTCTCATGGAATCGCTCCTTTCTGAAAACGACGCGTGTTCGAGTCATTTTCACTAGCCGCAAACAGTTTTTTCGCAAAGAAGCTCTCGATTAGCCCGAGATACGATACGCCCCGAGACGGGGCGGTATTGGCTTGGTACTACCGTGCAGACTAAAGGTTTTGGACCTTGCTTGTTTGTTTCTTATCCTGGTTCCTTCCGAGGCGCGGGAAGTTGCCCTACCGGAAAATCTATAGTCAGTATACCGTATAATGCTGTCGAAGAGAAGCATACACTTACGCCGGATGAGCCCAAACAGCCGATCGTACAATAAATCTCTTATGCGCGTTCAGCGGGAAGAAACTTGGATTTTGTAATCGATTCTTCATGAGTGCTCAGTTTCGCAAATACGGTTTTTCTCCCGGGGTCCGGGTCCCCGGTGGCTCGGTGGGGCCGGCTTTTGCCAATCAGTCTTCCGGAGACAGTCCCCTCTATCGGCGCTACTCCGATTCATTGATTGAAGCCAAACCTGTATCGCACTGGGCTAGAGTTCGAGCTGAGCGCTGATTCCTCGCATCGCCTCAACGCTGATGGCGATGAATTCCTCGAGAGGGATCGAAATCTCTTCACACAATTTGATGTGATCGCGATTCACCGAACGAGCGAACTCCTTTGCCTTCATCCGCTTCTTGACTGACTGGGGCTTCAGCGACGAGAGCTTCTTGTCCGGCAAGACGAGGGCGGCCGCGACGATCATGCCGGTGATGGTCTCCGCCGCGGTGAGCGCGAAGTGTATCGGCTTGCTTCGGGTCAGACCGAGGTTTTCCGCGTTATGATACTTGATGACGTCTGTAATTTCCGGATGCACTCCTCGCTCCAGCAGGATCTTTTCGGTGACGAGGGTGTGCCGGGACATGGTGTCCCGCGTTTCGTCGTAGTCAAGGTCATGAAGCAGTCCCGCGAGACCCCAGAGGTCCGGATCCTCACCGAATCGCGGGGCCAGAGCCCGCATGATCGCTTCAGACGCAAGGCAATGTTTGCGCATGCTGTCTGCTTCCAGACATTGCTCCATAAGAGCCAGCGCGTCCTGACGGGAAATGCCCCATTGATCGCCACTCATTTCGTCTCCTCTCATCTCTTGGACCGGTCATCGCTGTGGCAGAGAGTGATTGCCAATGCCTATGGCCGGTTCACCACCCAGGTCGGGGGACAGTCAAGTCGGCATTATTCTTCGCAACTGCTATATCACAGCCCTACGAGGGACTCAATTGCGAAGGTCCGCACCCCCCGAGTCGTTCGCGGAGGGCGCGCTCGTTCAGACCCGCCGGGAATTACCCTTTGGGAAGCTGGTCGTTGACTTTCTGGTCGCATGTCATTAAGTTTAGCGTAGCCCGTTTGAGGCTTGCCGTTTAGGGCTTCCAGGAATGTCTGCGGGGGTGACAGCATGAAGACTATCAACTTGGATCACGTGGCAGCAGCGCCGCTCCTCCCGGAAGTGGTCGAGGCGATGATGCCTTTCTTGACGGGGAAGTTCGGGAACCCCTCGAGTATGCACAGTCTTGGCGAAGAGGTCACCGAGGCCATCGATGAGGCTCGCCGCCACGTTGCTCGGCTGATTAACGCAAAAGAACAGGAGATCGTCTTCACCTCGGGCGGCACCGAGTCAAATAATTGGGCCCTCAAAGGAGTGGTTCAGGCCAACCGTGCACGGGGAAATCACCTGATAACTTCTTCAATCGAACATTTTTCCATCATGCACGCCATCAAGGCCCTTGAAAAACAAGGGGTCGAAGTGACGCGCCTTCCGGTGGACCAGTACGGAATCGTGGACCCATCAGACGTCGAACGAGCCATAACGCCGCAAACCGTTCTGATCTCCGTCATGCACGCGAATAATGAAGTCGGCTCGATCCAGCCGATCGAGGAAATCGGTAAGATAGCGCGTGCGCACAATATCCCGTTTCACACCGACGCGGTGGCCACTACGGGAGTGATCCCGGTCGATGTGGACACACTCAATGCGGACCTGCTCTCCTTGGCGGCCAATCCCTTCTACGGTCCTTTGGGGATCGGCGCGTTGTACGTGCGGAAAGGGATGAAGATTGCCCCCCTGCTGGACGGCGGAATTCAAGAAAGCGGGATGCGCGCTGGGACTGAAAACGTCCTGGGGATCATCGGTATGGGGAAAGCGGCTGAGATCGCGCTGACAGAGATGGATCGGCGCATCGCTCACCTGGTTCCCCTGCGAGACCGCCTCCTCAAAGGAATCCCGGCAACCATTGAAGATGTCGATGTCGTGGGTCATCCGACCCAGAGACTCCCCGGCAACGTCAGCGTGACGGTACAATACGTCGAGGGAGAATCGATGTTGCTTTTTCTGGACATGGAGGGGATAAAGATAGCAAGTGGCTCGGCATGTATTTCCCGGACGCTCAAGGTCTCTCACGTGATGCTGGCCATGGGGTGCGATGCCGCAACAGCGCAGGGCTCGCTGCTCTTCACGCTCGGGCAGGACAACACCTCCGAGGACGTGGAAGAGGTGCTGAAGGTCCTGCCCCCTGTTGTCCAGCGTTTGAGAGATATGTCTCCGCTCTACAAGAAAAAGGGCCCACATACGAAGGGCGTGGTCTGACATCGGAGATCGCCGGATCCACGGGCAAACTTAGCGGGCACGGGTCGCCCGAGACCATATGGTGAGATACCGACCCGAAGTGCAACCGTTCGCCGGGACGGGCGGGCTGGAATCACGATGGGGGAGGTTTGGAGGGGGAGATGCGTCTCCCCCTCCATCCTGACCGGGCGCTGAGCCGCCTCAAGCCCGGTGGACTATTACTCCGAGGTTCGTGCGGGAGCGCGGACGAGCATCAGCGTTAGGCAAAAGGAGCTTACATGTATAACGAAGTCGTAATGGACCATTTCAAGAATCCGCGGAACGTAGGGGAGATCCCGGATGCAGACGGCGTGGGCGAGGTTGGGAATCCTGCGTGCGGCGATATCATGGCATTCTATATCAAAGTAAACGGGAACATCCTGGAAGACGTCAAATATAAAACTTTCGGCTGTGGTGCAGCCATCGCCGTTGCCAGCATGGTGAGCGAACTGGCCAAAGGAAAGACCATCGACGAGGCCCTGAACATCACCAACAAATCGGTGATCGAGGCCCTGAACGGCCTTCCCAAGAAGAAGCACCACTGCTCGAACCTGGGGGCCGATGCGCTCCACCGCGCCATCGAGGACTACCAGGCCAAGCTGCATGGGCAGAAATTCGCCAAGCCCGTGGACAGCGCTGAGGTGTGCAACTGCCCCATCTGCGACGTCACCGACCCGGAAGAGGCTCCCTACTGTTCGAGCGCGTGCGACCATTCCCACAAATAGTCCTATCGGCTCATTCCGTCGCGCGGTTGTGCTGAGGCGCCATTTCGAATGGAATCATTCGCAAGGCGCTTCGGCACGCGTCGACCCACAAACCGTCCTCAGCACAATGCCATAGTACTCGATTTCACAAAGCAGCCGTAGAAGTTGGGGGGGCGGCACCTCGGGTAACGCGGGGTTGCGGTTTCGGCCGCGGAGGGGTTTGTGAGACAGAAGAGTTAGTTATATTAAGCTATTCAATTGATGATCTATGAGACGGGTTCACTTTTTTTCATAAAGAGATTTAAAATTTCTTGACAACATATTCATAACGTGGTCTTTTCATCTCAGCGACAAACCAAACCTAATCCTTCCTTTGGCCCGTTTTCGAACGGGCATTTTTTTTGCCCTGTTCACACGATTTCGCACTCAAACGGTCAACCTGGCCAACCCCCACCCTGTGGCTCTCCCACGGGGAGAGGGGACTCTCAGAGCGGTTCTCGAAAGTAATCACGGATTGGCTTCCGGGTGCCGGGTGCCACTGCTGGCTTGTCCAGCAGTGCGATCCCATTCCGACGGAACTTCTGAGAATCGCTATAGTGGCGCCGGCATCTTGCCGGTGATTTCCCTCTCCCAAAAGGACAGCGTTGGGTTGGGGCGCAGCGAATCATCGTCGGAAAGGGCGATCGTATTACGTTCCAACCACACCGCGCAGCCCTCTGATGGCCGCAGCGATATCTTCCCGGGAACGCAGCTTGGCGAGGCGTTTGAAGATATAGCCCGGTCGCAGGTAGAACCGTCGGTACGCGTACCGGTAGAACGCCTGGGTCTCTTCGGGCGAGACGGTGGGGAGCCTCATTACTGCATGGCTGAGGTCGTACTTGGTCCAGTCTTTGGTGAGGAGATAGCCGTTTCGGTCTGCCCACTCGAACATCTCGGTGCCCGGATAGGGGGTGGTTATGTTGAGGATGATCAATTCCGGGTCGAGCTTGATGGCGAACCGGAGGGTTTCTTCCATGGTTTCCCGGGTCTCGCCGGGATTGCCGATCATGAACGCGGCGCGCACGTCGATCTTGGCCTTCTTCGCGGCCTGCACCGCGGCCACCGCGCGGTCGAGGTCGGTCTTTTTCTTGATATTCTCGAGGATCGTGCGGCTCGCGGACTCGATACCGTACATGATCTGGTGGCACCCGACTTCTTTCATGGCCAGGAGCAGGTCCTGGTCCACCGCGTCCACGCGGCTGAAGCAGCTCCAGGTGAGATCTATGTGCAGATCCCGGACCGCGCGGCAAAACGCGTACACCTCTTTTTTGACGCTGGTGAAGGTATCGTCGTAGAAGCAGATCTCCCTGATGCCGTAGCGTTCCTGGAGAAACTTCACCTCCTCCGCGACGAGACGTCCCGAGCGGACACGCAATCGCGGTCCGAAAATGCGGTAACAGAAGGTGCATCGGCCGGGACAGCCGCGGGTGGCAAGCACCGACGTCGCGGGGAGACGTTTGTACGCGCCTGCGGCTGGGAAATAGCGGGTCATGGGGAGCAGGTGGTACGCGGGGAGCGGCAGGGTGTCGAGATCGACGATGAGCCTGCGGACCGGGTTGTGTACCGGTCGGCCGCCATCGAGGAACGAAACTCCGGCAACCTCGTGGATCGGCTTCTCGTTGGCCAGGTCGAGCATGGTCAGCTCGCCCTCACCGCGAACCACCAGGTCCACCGCGGGGTCTGCAAGCACCTCCTCGGGCAATACCGTGGGATGGACTCCGCCAAGCACGACTTTCGCCGCGGGCCATTCTGTCTTGACCTTCCGGGCTATGGCGACTGCGGAATGGATCTGGGGCGTGGTGGCGGTGATCCCCACGAGATGGAACGGTCCCATGCCGGTGAACGCGGAGCCGATACTCGGGACAGGTATCCGTTCGGCCTGAGCGTCGAGGATGCGGACCTCATGGCCTGCTTGCTCGAGAACCGAGGCGATCCACCCGAGGCCCAGCGGGGGCATGATACTGGAAACCTCGTGCCAGATGCTGTCTTCCGGCGATCCCCACGGCGGGTTTATGAGCAGGACCTTCACGGGTGCACCTCAAAAGCGCACGTCCGGGTCCCCGTTTTCAGAGGCCCGGACGTGCAGTCGAAAATGCTCGCCTGTTAATCCAATTATATCGCACCCTCATTCGGGGTCAAGACAAGATTCACCGGAGCGATGACGGTGCGGTTGCCCGTACGCATTCGCGGTGCATGGTCTTGCCTTGCTCGATAGGTCCATAGAGCCCGGCCGACTGCCGCCTCACGACTCGTCTTGGTCAGATCCGCCAAATTCCAAAATCATGTCCAGTAGCTCGCCATGCTCTGGAAACTTCTTCAGCCACAGCGAACGGAATTCGCCTTCTCCCACCTGGTCCTTGATATTGACAAGGGCTGCCATGATCGCGTCTTTGAGCTGCATTTGCCAGTCTACGGCTATGAGCAGCGCCTGTCCCAGCCGCATCAACGCTTCATCATACCGGCCTTGCGCAGCATGCAGCAGTCCGTACTGGGCAAGCGTATTGACGGATTGGGGCGGATGGCCGAGCCGTTCGTAGATTTCGAGAGCCTTTCGGTACCATTGCTCGGCGTCATCGAAGCGGTTTCGCTCCTGTGCCACTCTCCCCAACTGGTGGTACTCACCGGCGGCATCGTGCTCCAGGCCGAGCCGTTCGTAGATTTCGAGAGCCTTTCGGTACCATTGCTCGGCCTCATCGAAGCGGTTTCGCTCCTGTGCCACTCTCCCCAACTGGTGGTAGTCATTCGCGGTATAGCGCTCCAGGCCGAGCCGTTCCTTAATCTCGAGAGCCTTTCGGTACCATTGCTCGGCCTCATCGAAGCGGTTTCTCTCCTCTGCCACTCTCCCCAACTGGTGGTAAACACGCGCGGCATCGCGCTTCAGGCCGAGCCGTTCGCAGATTTCGAGAGCCTTTCGGTACCATTGCTCGGCCTCATCGAAGCGGTTTCGCTCCTGTGCCACTATCCCCAACTGGTGGTAATCACCGGCGGCATCGCGCTCCAGGCCGAGCCGTTCTCGAATTTCGAGAGCCTTTCGATACCAGGCCTCAGCCTCATCGAAGCGGTTGCGCTCCTGGGCCACCATCCCCAACTGGTGGTAGGAGACGGCCATGTTCCCTTCGAGATCGGAGTCATTTAGCCCCTGATAATAGCCCAATATAATCAAATAGCGCTGTTCCGCGAGATCAAGGCTGTTTTGACGGAGCATCTCGTTGGCCTCGTTAAGGAGCAGGAAACACTGAAGATCCCCTCGATCGCGTTCTTCTGCCCGGGGTCGTTCCCGGCCCATGCGACGGAGGAGGCTGCTGCGCAACCCGCCCCATTCCGCCGTGCGATTCGCGCCGTCATAAAATTCACCAAGCGTCTGAGCGAGCCATTGGACCGAATCCCAGTCATCAATGGCTTCAGCTAGGCGTAGGGCCCGAAGGAGGTTGGCCTCCTGGGCCGCGACCCAGTCCAGCGCGTCACGTTTCCGTTGCACGACTTCCTCGAGAACGGCCCGGGCAAAGCCTGCAAAGAACCGCATGAATTCCCGATCCAGTGCGGTCAATCCTTCCTGGCCAACTTGGGACACCAGATGCCGGCGGAGGAGAGCAGGAAGGGTCGGGTGAATCTCGTACAGGGATCCGCCAAGCGGCCGCAGCATCCCGCCGCGTGCAGCCTCTTCCAGCACCGATCCCCACGATTCACGATCGAGGGCCTCGCCCGCGATTTCCCGATAAGCAGGCAAATCATCACTTCCGCCTGCAAGCAGCGCCAGCATATCGAGAGACACTACACTCGAGAACAGGCCGACCGCGGGCAGGTGCTTCCTCGTCTTTTCCGACATCTGCGAAAACGCGTACTCGAAGGACGCGTCCGCGAGCGATTCACCGAGATTGTCAACGCTTTCACGCAAAGATCGGACTATTTCCCCGGGCGATTTCGTCCTCAGGTGGGGGAGCACCACCTCCAAGGAGCGCGGATGGCCTGCAAGGAGTTTCACGAGTTCGTAGTAATCGGTGTCCGACCGGAAATCCTCCGGGCTTTTGCCGACCATGCCAAGGACCACCTTAGCCATGCTGGAGGCATCTTCAACGGTCAGGCCTTCCACCTCCAAAGCGTTGTACCCCACACCGAGCCAGCTCTCATCCCACTTGCGGCTCGTAACGATGACCCGGCCCCTGCTGTTACTCAGTTCTTTTAGAAACCGGGAAAACTTCGCCCGATCCTCGTCCGATGAAAAGGGTTCCGCACCCTCCGGGTACCCGGCCACAGTCTCGAAGTTGTCCCAGACGAGAAGACAGGGATTTTGACAGAGACGATCCAGTGCCGCGTCAAATTGCTCGTCGGGTGAAAGGCGGGAAAAATCGGTCGCGTATCCGAAAATGCTTCCCAATACTTGCCCAAAGGTCGCGTTTTCCTTGAAAGTCGTGACGTAAACCCCGCCAGGGCAGCCGCCGGTCTCCGCGAACCACCGCCCAAAGCCGTGCGCCAGCTCGGTCTTGCCCGTCCCGCCGATACCGTGGATCAACAACCACGGGCGAGCATTGTCCCGCAATTTCCTCTCGATCCCCAACATCTCCCGGTCCCGGCCGATAAACCCGAATCGCCCTTCAGGGAGCGCCTCCTTGATGTGTTGTACGTACGTTTGCCTCTCGGCCCGCTCGTCCTCAGTGCAGGTACCGGCCCCCGTTGGGATCGGAATGAACCCCGACTCCTGCTGGTACAGGGTGGGCACCATCCAGTCCCGCAGAGGAAGCGGCCCGACCACGGATTCACGCCGCGGCTCGGTCAGCAAGCATTTTCGTCCTTCGGCCACCGCCTCTGACAGCGCGGCATGGTTGACGAGCCGGTCGTAGAAGGATTTCATGAACAGAGCGGTGGTATCCGAATGGACAGAGTACGACATACCCAACACGCCCCTCGCGCCCACCGCAATCATCTGGGATGCCACCGAACCGAACGGCTCGACCTCACCCTCTTCCGAGGACTGGCACGCGCTGAAGACGAACAGCGGCACCCGGCAGTTGGTGAGGACCTCCGCAAGGTCCCGGCTGCTCACCAGGTTGCCGTCACCCTCCACCGTCTCGAAGAGAAGGTATCCGGTATCCGGTCTCATTGCGCTCGCCTTGCCCGCTGAGGACTTCCGCATGACCCCGTGCCCATCGAACTGAACGAGGTGATAGTACCCGGGTTGGTCGGTAAGCCGCTGGCGCAGCGCATCAAAGGTCGGAGGGCGTAGTACGTCGAGCTGGACCCCTGGCATGAAGGGCCGCAGGACTTCCAGCATCGGTCTGGCATCCGAGCGCACTGAAATGGCGTCGTCTATCTTGCGCGCGATGACGAGCAGAATGCGAAAAGGGCCTTTGATTTCATAGGGAGGCGGAACGGCAAGGGCATGAGCGGATCGCTGGCGATACAGTCCAGCCAAAGAAAAACCCAGATACCCGCGCCCTGGCGTGGAATCACGCAATAATTCCCAGGGGATATTGAGGAAAACCGGGTCGTCCGAGGCGATGCACAACTCGCATTGGTCGAGCCCGTCTTGAACCGCTTGATGGAAAAAACCCCGAGGGTCCGGGTCGGAATTGCCCTTGATGAAGACCTGCTCGAACAGGCGCGCCCCCCACTTCTCCATCTTCAACTCGATCGCGGCAGCCCGATCCTGATACGCGCCGTACGGATACCTGAGATACTCCTCCAAGTACCAACGGAGATCCTTGCGGTCCTGCCGCGACAGCGGATCGGAAAAGGGAACGGGCTCGGGGTACTGTCTCAGGGCATTCCCCCGCTGCCACGAGACTTGAACGGTACCGTCCGTCAGGTCCTCAATTCGCAGGATGTTTCTCATTGCCCCTCCCGGAAGGTCGCAGTGGACCGAGGTACAGGACGCAGGCGTCCCGCCTGTCATTTCCTCATGGACCGGCAAGATGCCGGCCCCAGTGAACAGGCAAGGCTAGGTGCCCCAAGGGAGACACCGTACTGACGAAAAGGCGTACTAATTACTACGTTTCGCAAATACGGTCACGAATTCAGAACAACTGCGCAGCCCCGAAGGGGCTGACCAACGGTAGCCACGGGTTTCAACCCGTGGAATGAGGGGGCCAATGGTTGTTCGATAACGACCCTGAAGGGGTCGACCAGGCACGAGCCCTGGATTGCGGGGTTGGTGGACCCCTTCAGGGTCCAGACCGTCTTCGTCGGGGCATTCGTTCCACGGGTTGAAACCCGTGGCTATTCAAGGTGCGTCCCTCTGGGACGCAACATGCAGCACTGGTGGGTGTCGCAAAATACGCGACCGTATTTACGCCACAGAGCACTAAGTGGTCACCGGATGGTTACCGGTTGAGAGCTTTCTTGCCGATGTCTTTGCGGTAGTGGGCGTTTTCCCAATGTATTTTCGCGCACGCCTCGTAGGCCCGGTCGATGGCTGCGCCGATTCCCAAAGCCTTCGCGGTGACGCCGAGAACGCGGCCGCCGGCAGTAACGAGGTTCGAGTCGTTTCTGCCGGTTCCCGCGTGGAAGACTTTGACGTTCCCCAGAGCTTCGGCCGCTTCGATACCGGAGATCGGTTTGCCCTTCTCGTACGAGCCGGGATAGCCTCCGGAAGCCATGACCACACACACCGCGTCTTCCGGGTCCCATTCGATGGACATGCCGGCGAGTTTGCCGTCCAGCGCGGCGAGGATGAGCGGGACCGCATCGGACTTCATCCTGAACAGGAGCGGTTGCGCCTCGGGATCGCCCATGCGCGCGTTGAATTCGAGCACCTTGGGACGGCCATCCTTAATCATGAGCCCTGCATACAGGAATCCCAGATAAGGTGCGCCCTCGGCTTCCAACGCGGCGATAGTGGGGATCATGACGTCTCTCACGATCAGTTCGTGCAGCTCGGGCGTGACCACCGGCGCGGGCGAATAGGCCCCCATCCCGCCAGTGTTCGGCCCCTGGTCGTTGTCGAAGATGGGTTTGTGATCCTGCGAACTGGCGAGGGGGATCACCTCTCTTCCGTCGGTGAACGCGATGAACGACGCTTCTTCTCCTTCGAGGCATTCTTCGATCACCACGGTATTCCCCGCGTCTCCGAACACTCTGTCCTTCATGATCGCAGTCAGTCCCTGCATGGCCTCGTCCCGGTTGCAGCACACAAAGACCCCTTTGCCCGCGGCAAGCCCGTCGGCCTTGACGACCACGCGATCCCGGATCGTGCTCAGATAGTCGGAGGCTGCCGCGAAATCGTCGAACACCTCGAATTCCGCGCTGGGGATCCGGTATTTCTTCATGAGACGCTTCGTGAAGACCTTGCTCCCTTCGAGCTGCGCGGCTTTGGCCGACGGTCCGAAGACCCTCAACCTCGCGTCGCGGAATGTGTCGGTCAGCCCTGCAACGAGGGGCGCTTCCGGCCCGACGACGGTCAGGTCGATCTTTTCTCCCAGCGCCATCTTCTTCAGGCCCGCCGCGTCATCGGCGGAGAGTGCAACGCACCGACATTTCGGCTCTCCCACGATCCCCACGTTCCCCGGAGCAGCGAGCACTTCGTCAACGAGATCCGATTGCGCGAATTTCCAGGCCAATGTGTGTTCCCGACCACCTGAGCCCACCACGAGAATCTTCATCGTCCCCGCTCCCTCATCTCATTCGCTCCAGAGGCCTTTCTTCTGCTTCTGGGCTTCCTGTTCGAGTTCTATGTACGGTCTGACGTCGAATGTCGTCTCATCACGGTCAATCTTCGCGAGCCCTTGCCGGACTATTCGCGCGGTGATGTCGTCACCGGAGAGGTACACAAACCCTTCCTTAGTCCCGTCCGGCCCCTCCCGGAGCGTCTTGATGCGAATCCACTGGTCGAGCAGGGTGCTGGCCAGAAAGTCCTGCAGCGGCTTCTCTCCCGATTTGGGAACGATCAGCCCTGCCAGCCGGAATTGAATAACATTCCCCGAACCTCTCAGACTGAGGGTCTTGCTGTCCACAATCTTCGTGACGTTCCACAGGTACTCTCCGCCCTCCATGGGCGGTCGGCTTGCCAGGTACAGATAGCCGACGATCAGGAGGGTGACCGCGGCCACTCCGGCCCAGAGCTTCCATTCGCTTTCAAGACGTACTTTAGCCATCCCGGGATCTCCTCCAGGTTCGGGGCAGTGGTTCGAGAATATGGATCGTACAGATTGATTCGAAGACCGAAAAAGGAGTCAAGGCATCGAGCAATCCTCGGAATCCGACGAGAATGCGCGAGACGTCACTGTTCATCGATCACGTCGGTCAGCCTTTCAGCCTCGGCCTTGAATACTTCCTCTGCCTTGGCAAGGTCCGGGCCGACGTATCGATTCTGCAGCCTGCCGTCGGCAGGGGGGCGCACGATCACCGCATAGTCATCTGAATCGAGCTGGACCAGTTTGACGAACGAACCTCGTTTGCCCTGCGCCTGTTTGGTTACACTGAACATGCGGCAACTATACCATACCACCCGAAAAAAAGGATCAAAAATGGTAATGCTACGGCGGACAAACGCAGTCACTCGAAATGACGCTGGGGGAGGTTACAAAAAATGACCGATAGGCCATTACTTGTTGGGGTTCTTCCCACAGATCGGATATGATGATATATATTGCCGGGTAATCCGGAATTGGGGAACGATGGAATAGGGTATGCCACGCGAGACCATTATTGAGACACGGGACCTGGTGAAGGACTACGTCGACGGGCACAACGTCATTCATGCGCTGGACCAGGTCGATATCAAAGTCGAGGCCGGAGAAATGGTGGCCATCATGGGGCCTTCCGGGTCCGGGAAATCGACGTTGATGTACATTCTGGGTCTGCTCCAACCCGCGACCTCCGGCATCTACCTCTTCAAGGGCCAGAACGTCCTGGAATTCAGCCCGCAGCAACAGGCGCATTTCCGGAACATGGAGCTGGGATTCGTCTTTCAGAGCTGCGATTTGTTGCCCAATTCGACGGTGTATGAAAACCTGGAATTGCCTCTCATCTATGCCGAATCCGACCACTCCACCCGGAGAAAAAAGATCCTCGACGCCCTCGAGCGGGTCGGTCTTTCTCACCGGGTCGATCACTGGGCCAATCGGCTTTCAGGCGGCGAGCGCCAGCGAGCGGCCATTGCCCGAGCGCTCGTTAACACCCCGTCCTTGATCCTGGGAGACGAACCGACCGGACAGCTCGACCAGAAAAACACCGAGATTGTCATCGAGCAATTGAGGGAAATTGCGGGGCAGGGGTTCACCGTGGTCCTGGTGACTCACGAGGGAGATATTGGCCAGGCCTGCGACCGGATCATCCGACTCAGGGACGGCAGGGTGGTCGACGAGAATGGCGCGGACAACGGTCAGCCGGAACCCAATCCTCAACTCGCGTTGACCCTTGCGGAGTCCGGTCGGTAGATACCTCTCCTCTCGGGGTCAGAGGTGGCACCCACACGAGCCACCGGCCTCATCCTTATCGATTCTGTAAGTTAATTCTACTGCGCCGTCGATCCTCTCGATCAGCCCGGCAGCCTCCAGGGTATCGAGAATGGTCTCGCATCGGGACCAATCGCTGGACAGGTAAACGGGCAACAGCTCCTTGCAGCGTTCAAGCTCACCGCCAAGTTCCATCGAGTACAACGCCATCAGGACCTGCTTGTGAATCAGGTCAAGCGAGGGATTGGACACCAGTCGCTGAAACGTCCTGTCATTGATGAGCAGGTGGCTCACCGCATCCATACACATGGTTCGACTCCTCGTTCGTTCGATCTGCACGAGAACAACGCGGATAGAGTTTCTAGAGGGGCTTTTGGGGAACTACTTTGAAAAAAAGGAGTTCCCCCCATTGTCGCGCACTTTCCTGTTTGTCCGCCTTACGGCTCTATCTTGGTTCCGAGCACCTGCAGGTACTTGGCCAGCCATGCCGGGTGCCCAGGCCATGCCTGTGCGGTGACGAGATTGCCTTCAACATGGGCCTTGTCTATTCCCACGTCAACCCACGTCCCGCCCGCGCAGTGGACATCGGGCCCGGTCGCGGGGTACGACGTGCACGTTTTGCCTGCCAGGACCCCCGCGGCGGACAGCACTTGAATGCCGTGGCATATGGATGCAATGGGCTTGCCCGCGTCCACGAAGTGGCGAACCGCCTTCAATACGTCCGCGTTGAGGCGAATATACTCCGGAGCACGCCCTCCGGGAATGACCAGGGAGTCGTAGTCCTCCGCCTTCACGTCGGCGAAGGTGGCGTTGAGGGTAAAATTGTGGCCTCGCTTCTCGCTGTAAGTCTGATCCCCCTCGAAATCGTGGATTGCGGTGCGCACGAACTCACCGGCCTTTTTGCCTGGGCAGACCGCATGCACCGTGTGCCCCACCATGAGCAGCGCCTGGAACGGCACCATGACTTCATAGTCTTCGACGTAATCCCCTACGATCATCAGAATCTTCTTTACGGCCATGACCCCCTCCTTTGATTGGCCTTTTGGGTTGTCCCTTGGACCGCAGTGACGGTCCTCTTCATACCGCGTCCGGCAACGTTGGCTCTGGCGCCGGTAAGCATCTATTCATGCGACGCCCGCCGCGGAGCAGTCAGGCCCCAGCGCTCCGTGGCATAAGCCTTGAACGCCTCGTAGCTCTCGGGAGTGCCTATGTCGTAAAAAGCCCCTTCCTGAGTCAGTCCGAACAGCTCTTCGGCTCCGACCAGTTGCGGCAGGATCTCCTCCTCCATGGAAAAAGCCCGGTCTTCCGGCAGGTTCCGGATGAATGCCGCGGAGAGCAGGGTAAAGCCGGCATTGATCAGACCCGGTCGAGCAGGGCCGCTCCGCTTTTCTTCGAAGCGGACCACGTGCCCCGCCCCGTCAATCTCAACCGCACCATACCGGCCGACGTCTTCCACGCGCATGAGTGAGAGCGTCGCTGCGGCCTTCTTTTCGTGGTGGAAGCGCAGCAGGCGACCGAGATCCGCATCGAAAAAAGTGTCACCATTGATCAGAATCGACGGGTCCGTGGCAAACGGTTCCGCATGCTTTACCGCCCCGCCGGTTCCCATGGGTTCGTCTTCGCGTAGACAGGTGATGCGTACGCCGCTGATCCTCGGTTCTTTGAAATAGTCCTCAATCATATCCGCCATATGGCCGGCTAACAGCACGAACCGCCGCAACCCCTTCAACGAGAGTGACCCGATCAGTATTTCAAGGAACGGCACTCCATGAACCAGCGCCATTGGCTTGGGGCGGTCGGAGACCACGGGAAGGAGTCGCGTTCCCAGACCTCCGACGAGAATAAGTGCAGTGGATGCCAAACCATCGGACACCATGTCCAGTCTCCTGCGAATATGATAGCAGGTCGCCAGGGGGGAATCAAAAGCCGTGCTATGGAGCCTTGGGAACGTATACTCTGCAACGACAGCGCGGATCAGGTGCTACCGGCGCCACGTGAAATTGGTTGTGCCACAGGTCCATGACGAGCAAGCCCGCCAGCGCATCTTCGTGTCGACCTACGAGGATTTTCAGGGCTTCGGTTACCTGCACGGAAGCGACGGCCGTGGCTGCGGCAGACAGCACTCCCACGGTGGAAGCCCGGGGGTGGTCGGCCACCGCATACGGATCGGGCCAGAGGCACCTGAGGCAAGGAGTTTTTCCTGGGATGATGGTCATCACATTCCCCACCGTCTCGACCGCGCCACCGAAAACGTAGGGAATGCCCAGCTCAAGAATGCGGTCGTTCACGAAGTAACGGGCGCTGATATTGTCCAAGGCGTCGACAACGAGATCGATCCCGGTGGTGAGTTCCGCAATGCTTTCCGGTCCAATAGCCCCAACCACCGGTTCGATCTGCACGGTGGAATTGGCGCGGCCGAGGTGCTGCGCCGCAGCTTGGGCTTTGGAGAGCCCGCTTCGGGTGTCTTCTTCGTCGTACAGGATCTGCCGGTGAAGGTTGTGAAGTTCCGGCGCGTCCAGATCGACGATCCTCAGCATCCCGACGCCCGCGCGCGCCAGCAGGATGCTTATGAGCGATCCCAGCGCGCCGAGCCCTGCGACCAGAACCCGCGCCTTTTCGATCCTCTTCTGTCCTTCCTCCCCGATGACTCTCAGAAGCTCATGACGATTGTAACGAGGGATGTCTTGAGCCATGTTCACCTGCCCTTTCCGCCGCTCTTCACCGCGCGAGGCACGCGATTCCCTACTCATCAGATTAACCTTCTCACTGACCCCGTGTCACGCGTTTACCCCATGCCCTACACCACCGCGTGGAAGACCGTGCCAGTGAATTGAAATCATTGCATTTGCCAGAGAGTTTTGTTATTCTCGGTGCGCCTCAAAAGCCTGGGAGAGATGGACACCATGGGGCGCCTCAAGGCGGAAAAAGGGGATCGGCTCTGGTTCAAAGTAACGCGTTTCCTGTTGCCGTATCTGACGTCCTTTTATTTCAAGTTCGTCGATCTCACCTCGAAAAAGGTATTCCTCAACCGGGACCAGGAAGACCAGGCCCGAAAGCAGGGGGGGTTCACCATGGCATGCTTTCACGGCACCATGTTGTTCCCCATCTACTACGGTCGCCGATACTCTGGCGTCATCATGGTGAGCCGTTCCTGGGATGGGGACCTCGTTGACAGATGTCTCCGTCACTGGGGGTTCGATACCACGCGCGGCTCTTCTTCTCATGGTGGAAAAGAGGCTCTCGCAGATCTTATCCGCCTCGTCAAGACCAAGAATTACTGCTCGGGACTGGCCGTGGACGCGCCACGAGGACCCGCCCAACAAGTGAAGATGGGGACCCTCATCATCGCCCGTGAGGCGGGACATCCCGTGCTCCCGCTCCTCTGTTGGACAACCCGTCACATCCAGTTCGGATCGTGGGATCGCATGATCCTGCCGCTTCCCTTCAGCACGATTGTGCTCGCTTTCGGTAAACTCACAAAGGTGCCCGATGGACTCACGCGAAATGAGTACGAGGGACTGAGACAGGAAATTGAGAACGATATGGTCGAGGTGTCGAATCAGGCCCAAGCGACTGTTGCCGGCCTCAAGGAAAAGAACTGGTGGCGGACATTTCGATTGGGCGGCACAAGAGCCTGTGTCCCGCGGGGTGGCGGAGAGAAGTAGGCGAAAAAGCCTCCGCCGAGTATTCCTTCACAACCGATCACTGGGCCTGTGGCGGACCGTCCGGCTGAGGCTCCGGGGTTTCGTCCTCGGCTGAAGAGGTGCAATTCTGCTCGGGATTGTCCGCGGTCGTCGGTAGCTCCGCGATCGCTTCAGGAGGGGCTTGGACAGCGAAGGTCTGCATCCATAAAGCTTCCGCTGCGTTCTGGGCCCGAACGCGGCGCGCATACCGGATCGCACGGAGTAAAACCCATACGATGCCGATTGCCATCGCTCCAACGTAGATTCCGGTCAGGACCAACTCGTCCGTTATCTGAAGCTCCACATGGTCCTCGGGTTTCTTCCGTTGCCGCTCGGCCTTATACCAAGCCGCTTTCACAGAAGTAATCTGGGGGGAACTTCTTTACACAAAGAAGTTCCCCCCAAAAGTACTCGTTTGAACGGGACTTGGTCTAGGCCCGCGCGGGGCGGCGCTTACTGTTCGGCGCCGGGACGGCCTTGCCCTTCTTCGCCGCGGAAGGCTTCGGCTCGGTTGCAGTTTTCCCCTTTGCAACCGCAGTTTTCTCCGGATTTTCCTGGAGAGCGATTTTCAGCACTTCATCCATGTGTTTGACAAACTTGAAATCCAGCTTCCGCTTTATATGCAAGGGGATTTCATCTAGATCTTTCTCGTTCTGTTCCGGTGCGATCACCGTGAAGATTCTCGCGCGGAGTGCGGCTAGAGACTTCTCTCTCAAGCCTCCGATGGGAAGGACACGTCCTCGCAGCGTAATTTCGCCGGTCATCGCCACATCGGATCTCACCGGAATGCCGGTGAGCGCGCTGACGATCGCAGTGGCCATCGTCACCCCCGCGGACGGACCGTCTTTCGGGATGGCTCCGGCCGGGACATGGACGTGGATGTCCTTGGAAAAGTAAAACTTTTCCTTCATCCCGTACCGGGCTGCACGCGAGCGGAAGTACGACATGGCTGCCTGGCCCGACTCTTTCATGACATCGCCGAGTTGTCCGGTGAGCAGGAGCGAACCCTTGCCTTCCAGCGGCGTGGCCTCGATGTGAAGGACATCCCCGCCGTAGGGTGTCCACGCCAGGCCCGTTGCCACTCCCACTTCGTTCCCTCTCTGTTCCTGGTCGGGGATGAATCTCGGCACCCCGAGGAATTTACTGAGGTTCTTGGCAGTGATCCGCGGGATCTTCTTTTCTCCCTCAGCGATCTTCCGGGCGATCTTTCTGCAAAGATTCGCAATCTCTCGTTCGAGATTCCGGAGTCCGGCTTCTCGGGTGTACTGATTCACGATTCCCAGCACTGCCTCGTCGGTGATGTTGAAGTCTTCATCCGAGATGCCGTTTTCTTTGATCTGCTTCGGAATCAGGTACTGTCTGGCGATCTTGAGCTTCTCTTCGTCGACGTACCCGGAGAGTTCGATGATCTCCATACGATCCTTGAGCGCGGGGATGATCGGGTCTGCAAGGTTGGCCGTGGTGATGAACATGACTTTGGAGAGGTCGAACGGCACATTGAGATAGTGATCGCTGAACGCGTTGTTCTGTTCGGGGTCCAACACTTCCAGGAGCGCTGCCGAAGGATCGCCCCTGAAGTCCGCGCCGACCTTGTCGATCTCGTCGAGCATGAAGACCGGATTGTTGGAGCCGGCATTCTTCAGGCCCTGGATGATTCTTCCCGGCAACGCGCCGATATACGTCCGGCGGTGGCCTCGAATTTCAGCTTCGTCACGCACGCCACCCAGGGAGATGCGGGTAAACTTCCGCCCCAGTGCGCGAGCGATGGACCGTCCCAGGGAGGTCTTGCCCACACCGGGAGGGCCCACGAAGCAGAGGATCGGGCCTTTCATTTGCTTGTTGAGCTTACGGACGCCCAGGTACTCGAGGATCCGGTCTTTGACCTTTTCCAGATCGTAGTGATCCTCGTCGAGAATGAACTTGGCGTTCTTGATGTCCAGCCGATCGCGGGTCGATTTGGACCACGGGAGTTCCACGATCCAGTCGAGATACGTCCGAATAATCGAGGCTTCGGCTGCGTCCGGATGCATCTGGCCCAGCCGACTAAGCTGTTTCTCAGCCTCTTTCCCGACTTCCTTGGGGAGTCTCGCCTTCGCGATCTTTTCGCGGAACTCTTCGAGTTCTTTGGTCTTTTCGTCAATCTCGCCCAGTTCGCTCTGAATGGCCTTGAGCTGTTCTCTGAGGAAGTACTCCCGATGCGTCTTCCCCATTTCCTCTTTGGCCTGGGTCTGTATTTTGGCCTGCATGGCCGACAGCTCCAGCTCCTTGGAGAGGAGCTCATTGACCTTACGCAACCGGTCCAGCGGGTCGATCACCTTCAGTATCGCCTGCGACTCTTCCACCCGGAGCTTCAAGTTGGATGCTACGAGATCCGCCAGCCGCCCAGGATCGTCGATCGCATCGAGGATCGCCACCGCGTCAGGCGAAATAATCCCCCGTAACTGGAGAATCTTCTCTGAATTCTCTTTCACCGATCGCATCATCGCCTCGACCTCGAGCGTGATGGTCACGGCAGGCGGTTCCGGGATCTTTTCAATCTTCACCTTGAAGAATTCCGGTGATTCGAGGTAGCGCAGGATCTTCCCCTTTGCCAGCCCTTGCACGAGGATTTTGACCCGCCCGTCGGGAAGCCGAAGCATCTTGACCACCATTGCGATGGTGCCGACGTCGAAAATGTCGTCCGGTCCGGGATCCTCTTCCGTAGAGACTTTCTGGGTTGCGAGGAAAAGCAGCCGGTCTCCTTCCATGGCTGTTTCGACAGCCTTGATCGACCGCTCTCTGCCGACCATGAGGGGGAGTATCATGTACGAGTAGATCACCACATCTCGAACCGGCAACAGCGGCATTTCTTCCGCAATGTCGGCAAAATCGATGGGAGGCGGCTTCTGGGGGTCGTCCGGCCCGTACTCGTCCTTTTTCATAGATTCATCTTGCATAGGTTTGGTCCTCTAGCCTGTCAAACGGTTGCCAATATCGGGTAAAATCGGCCTCGATGACGCGATGACGCACCGCCGGGCCTTCAGATTTAGGCGAAAATGTCCTTGCAACATACAAATATATGCGACAAATCCCCCCTGTCAAGCCGCATTCGTCCAATTTACGCAAACAAACGGTCTTTCGATTCCGGAATAGAGGAAACGCCGCTCAAGGAGCCGATACTCAGCGCCTTGCTCATGCGCGGACGGGCGGGGAATCGAGGGATTGCTGCGATAGGGCTGTCAGTTGAGGAATCTTGAGACCCTCTTCCCAACCGTCTCCCAGATGGAGAGGGCACAGGTAGGGGGATTGTTGGAATGTGTCTCAAAACTGATCGAGGTCAGAGCCCGCGCCATCCCAGCGGGAACCTTTGAACCGGGGCTCCACTGCCGTTGGAGTGCTGCCGGCCTTGAAGATCTCGGGAACACCTTCCGAAGAGGCCGTTATTAGGCCGGTTCTCGGGTCTATCTTCCGGATCTCGACTGACTGAGGCTGCGGGAAGGCCTTCACCGGCTTGTCCTTGAGTACCTCTTTCATGAACTGGCCCCAGATAGGCGCTGCAGCCTTACCTCCGGTCTCGCCGTCGCCGATCGAGACGTCGTCGTCAAAGCCCACCCACACCCCGCAGGTGTATTCGGGTGAGAACCCCATGAACCAGGCATCGATATTGTCGTTGGTAGTGCCGGTTTTGCCCGCGATGTCCGGGCGGCCCACGATCTTCTTCAGCACCGTCGCGGTCCCCTCCCGAACTACGTCCTGGAGCAGGCTGGTCATGATGTAGCACGTTGCTTCGTCCACGACCCGTCGGGCCAGCGGAGACCGTGCGCCGGGCGGTTCGTTCTCGCCCGGAATCGTGGAGGCCTTGTCGTGCGAGACTTTTTGCACGCGCGGCATTTCGGTTTGCATGGGATCGTCGAGCAGTACCGGCGGATCGTTCTGTTCGAGGATTTTTCCGTTGCGGTCCACGATCTTGGTCACGTACACGACCGGAACCGCGTACCCCATGTTGGGGAATACCGCGAACGCGTTGAGCTGCTCTTCCAACGAGACGCTGGTGGAACCAAGGGCCAAGGTGAGATTAGGCACGAGTTGTGACGTGTAACCCAGCTTTCGTCCGTACGCGATGGCATGTTCGAGGCCCACCTGCTGGAGGATCTTGATGGTGGGAATGTTCCGCGAATTGACCAGCGCATCCCTGAAAGTGACCGGTCCCTGGAATCCGCCCCCGTAATTCTTTGGCCT
This sequence comes from Desulfomonile tiedjei, assembly GCA_016218715.1. Classification (GTDB taxonomy): domain Bacteria; phylum Desulfobacterota; class Desulfomonilia; order Desulfomonilales; family Desulfomonilaceae; genus JACRDG01. Next base: position 481,440 of record JACRDG010000048.1, read on the forward strand.
CCACACCTCACCGGTCCCCGGAACGGTCAGCGCGAGCGGTGAATCCAGGATCGTGTCCGCGCAGGTAAAGCCCCGGTTCAGCGCGGCAGCATAGATGACCGGCTTGAAAGAAGACCCGGCCTGCCGATGGGCCTGTGTCGCACGATTGTAATCCATCTTCGATCCTGCCGCACCCGATCCACCCAAAAGCACCCTCACGTATCCCGATTTGTTCTCCCGCAACATGAGAGCCGACTGAACGACCGGTTCCTGTTCCAGTTCCAGCGGGAAGTACGTCACCATCTCCTCGCTGTATTCTTTATAGTTCTTCATCTCCGGGTCGGTCTTGCCGAACTTCTTCACATAGAGTTCCCGGCGCTTCGGGTTGGGGTCGACGAGGCGAACCTGGATCACGTCACCCACGTGGAAGGGCAGATCCCCCGGCGCGAAATTGCGGGTGCGCATCTCGGCTCTGATGAACGGCCTTCGGGCCCACCATTTTGGATTTAGGTCTAACTTGATCTGGCCGACGAATTCCCGCTTCACGTTGTCCTTGAGGTAGCTCCCCATACGAACGTACACGTTCTCGCTATCGATATGGGTAATGACCCCTTCCGTGAGCTGCCCGAACTTGAGCGGCTCGTGCATGTTCCGGGTCTTCTCCTCGAGGAAATCCATGACCCCTTTCACGTTGAGGGTCTTGATCGGGCCACGGTACCCTTCCCGTTTGTCCAAATCCCTGAGGCCCAGATCCATGGCTTTTTGCGCGGCCCGCGTCAGGTCGAGGTCAATGGTCGTGTAGACCTGGAGCCCCTCGCTGTGGAGCATTTCCGGGCCATATTTCTGTTCCACGTATTTCCGCACGTGCTCTCTGAAGTCCGCAGCCACTCGCGCATACGGGTTCTGGCGGTCAACGAGTCGAACTTCTTCCTGGATCGCCTCATCATATTGAGCCTGGTTGATATAACCGTCCTCGAGCATCCTCTTGAGCACGTACGACCGCCGGTCCACAGCCTTCTTTAGATTTCGCCGTGGATTGTCTCTTCCAGGAGCCTGGGCCAGGCCTCCCAACATGGCGCATTCCGCAATCGTCAGGTCTTTGACGTGCTTGTCAAAATAGCCCCTGGCCGCGGCCTCTACGCCGTACGCGGAGCTGCCCAAATAGATCTGATTGAGGTACAGATAGAGGATTTGTTCCTTCTGGAAGGCCTTTTCGATCCGCGTGGCGAGGATAGCTTCTTTGATCTTTCGAGTGAATGACTTTACCGGAGAGAGCAGCAGGTTCTTTGCCAGCTGCTGGGTGATGGTACTGGCTCCGGACTTAATCGACCCGTGTTGCAGAATCTCCTTGGTTGCCCGCGCGATGGCCAGAGGGTCCACACCGGGGTGTTCCCAGAATTTCTTGTCTTCAGCCGCGACGTACGCCTGTTGCAAGATCTTGGGGATCTCGTCAATGGGGATCACGTAGCGTCTTTGATGTGCAAAATCCGCGATAAACTCCCCATTGGCAGCATAGACCTGGGTGACAATGGGGGGCGCGTAGTTCTTGAGTTTCTCGATACTCGGCAAGCTCTGGGTAAAGAAGAAATAGCTCTGCGTCGCGATGCCGACCGCTCCAGCTCCGCAACCGATCAGGACCAGGAGCACAAAACGAGCGATTCCACCAAAGAGACCCGACTTCTTCCTGCCGGTCTCCTCATGGGCATACAACTCCTGGAAAGGGTTTCTCTCCGATCTCTGTCGTTCAGAGGGGGGGTTCACCTTGGCCTCCCGTCTCGTTCGGTCTCGGGGGTTCTAACACGGAACCCTCAGCCTGTCCAGACGTATACCAAAATATAGCTGATATTTCAAATAACTCTCGATGTCATTTCAAGCATTTTCATATGTAGCGGCGTTTGAAGCACCCTCACCCAACCCTCTCCCAGAGGGAGAGGGAACTCCCAGTGGCGCCGGCATCTTGCCGGTGATCCCCTTCTCCCTCTGGGAGGGCAGGGTGAGGGCCGGTCCTTGGATATCAGCGCAAAAGTTCTTGACAAACCCCTCTTGGTAAGTGATCCTTACTCACCAAGCTGCCGCACGTACCGATTCATGTCTCCTTCATTGGGAGGGAACGAAACAATGGACAACGAATTCGTGATCGTGGGGGCAAAACGAACCCCCTTCGGAAAATACCTCGGATCGCTCTCGGAGATGGAGCCCCTGGATCTGGCGGTCCATGCCGGTCGGGCCGCTCTGTCTGCTCAGGGGAAAGATCTGAGCGGCGAGATCGACCAGATCTTCGTGGGGAATTGCATCCCTGGCTCCTTTGAAGGGGCATCGGTCACCGGACGTCAGATCGGGCTCAAGTTGGGGGTCGATCGGTTCACCATTACGGTCGATACCGCGTGTTGCTCGCCTCTGACCGCGCTCCGGTTGGCTTTGTGGGGTTTGCGGCTCGGGGAGCTGTCGACGGCGCTTGTTATCGGCGTCGAGTCCATGAGCCGGGTGCCGCACAGCTCGCGCGAACTCCGGTCGGGTGTGCGCATTGGCGAGGTGAAACTCAAGGACTGGATCTTTCCCATCACGTACCCGGGCTACAATTCGGTGGCAGTGGACGCGTCCGACGGCGCGGTCAAGTACGACGTGCCCAAGAATATGCTCGATGCGTGGAGCATGGCGTGTCACCGGAAATGGGCCAACGCGCGGGAGGCAGGCAAGTTCGACGATGAACTGGCACCGATCATGGCCACCAAAGGACGAGAGCGGTTCCTTTTTGCCGCGGATGAGTCGCCGCGGCCTGAAGGCACATTGGCCGCGATCCAGCAGCTTCCCCTGATTTTCGGCTCCAAGACCACCACAGCCGGGAACGCACCGGGGCTCAACGACGGAGCCTCTGCGGTCGTGATCATGACCGCATCCAAAGCTCGTGCTCTGGGGCTGGAGCCGCTCGGGACCGTCGTGGAAGCCTCCGGCGAGACGGACATGCCGTACGGTATCTCGTGGATACCGGCCCTCACTATCAAGAAGGTCCTGGAAAAAGCCGGCCTGAGCCTGGATCGGTGCGATCTCATCGAGATCAACGAGGCCTTTGCCGCAATGCCGCTCGTCAGCACCAAGATCCTCGCTGATGGCGATCGGGACCGGTGGTTTGAGTTACTGAAAAAGACGAACGTGAACGGAGGCGCCATAGCGATGGGCCATCCTGTCGGCGCGTCGGGCCTGCGTATCCTGATGACCATGATGTACGAACTGCGCCGCCGCGGGGGCGGCACCGGCGTTGCGGCCATCTGTGGCGGCCTTACCCAAGGCGAAGCCGTGCTACTGAAAGCATAGGAGCGCTCGCAAGAGCAGAGATATTTGGGAAGTCGCCGGGGGAGGGCCTTTTTGCAAAAAGACCCTCCCCGGACCCCGTCCCCAAAAACTCTTAGCTTGCAAGCGCTTCCAGCGCTTGCGGACTCATATGCTCGACCTGGTCGAATCGAACGTTGTTCGTGATTCTGACCGAACCGATGCAACAGAACATCTCGAAATGACTTTCGCAGAGGGAGAGCTCAATGTCGGAAGTGACGTATTTGTTGGATAAGGAGTCAAGGGTAGCGACCCTGGTTATCGACACGGCCGGGCCGGTCAACACCATCGGGCAGCAGTTCCTGAAGGACCTGGAAACGGCAATGGCTCGCGCCGAGCAGGACGAGGTCCGGGGAGTGATCTTCGTTTCCGGCAAGAAGAAGAGCTTCCTCGACGGAGCGAACCTGAAGGAGATACTCACCGACGCGACCCCTCAGCTCTGCCGCATTACGGTGACGCGATTCCAGCAAGCGTTGGCCTTTCTTGCGAAGAGCGCTTTTCCGGTCGTCGCGGTCTTGAACGGCCAAACCGCCATTGGCGGGGGATTTGAGCTACTCCTCTGGGCGTGCGACCACGTGTTTGCTACTCCAGGATCGAAGATGGGGCTCGCGGAGGTCACCGTGGGTCTCTTTCCCGCGGGCGGCGGAACGCAGACCCTGCGCCGGGCGGTTGGGTTCAAGACCGCGGTGGAGATGATCACCACCGGCCGCGTGGGTTCGGCTGACGCCTTTGCCACTGCCCCGTTCATGACCGTCTGTGAGTCCGGGGAGCTGCTGTCCCATGCCCGAGCCTGGCTGGAAGAGCATCAGGGGGTCGTCAATCGGAACTACGATCCCAGCTACCGGGAACCGGATCCTATCAGCGACGAGGAAAAACAGCAGGTGGTCAACAAAGCACGGTTTCGCAGCACCATCTGCCCCTACCGGCCGTACCTGCTTGCAGCCATAGAAGCTCTTGAGGCCGGCTTGACCCTCCCCTTCGAGGATGCGGTGCGCAACGAAGTGGATTTATTCGTTCCGTTGCTCTTCCACCCGAACGCCCGCAACAAGATCGATCTCTTCTTCTTGACCACCAGTGTGGGACCGAAGCTGGCCAAGGTCGATCAGCGGCTCGCGGTCAAGGCCGACCGGCTTGCCGTTATCGGTGCAGGACTCATGGGCCAGGGAATCGCGCAGGTCGCGGCAGATAGAGGGATATCGGTAACGCTCATCGATGTGGATGAGGCTCGGGTGAAAGAGTCGTTGGCAAACATCGACCGCACCCTGGAAGACCTGGTGTCTCGCGGCCGATGGACTGCGGCCCGGAAGGCCGCTGTGATGGCCAACCTTACATGCGCAGCGGATTACAAAGATCTGAGAGACATCCCGCTCGTCATCGAGTGCGTCTTCGAGGATTTGACGCTCAAGAAGAAGGTTCTCGCTCAGGTTCAGGCGGAGAACCCCAACGCAATTTTTGCGTCAAACACCTCTACCATTCCCATGGCCGACATTTCCCAAGGGGCCGCGCGGCCGGAACAGGTCGTGGGGATGCACTATTTCTCTCCTGTGCCGTTGATGCCGCTTCTCGAAGTGATCCAGGGCCCAAGTTCCAGCCCCGCGGCCGTGGCGACTGCGGTCACCTGCGGCAGGGCAATGGGGAAAACGGTGATCCTCGTCGGGGACGGTCCGGGTTTCTACACGAGCCGTACCTTCGGCCAGTACGTACTGAACGGATTCCGTCTCGTGGAAATGGGGCTCTCGCCGTGGGAGGTGGATCTCCTGGCCTTGCAGGCGGGATTCCCGCAAGGACCTCTCCATGTATACGGCACGGCAGGCGGCAACGTGATCTTCCACGCGAGCGGCTACATGGCGGAACGGTTCCCGGATCGAATGGCGATCCCCGAGAGCCTGGTTCGGCTGCATGAGGCCGGGTACGTGGGGGCCGGAAAACCGTCGTTCTATCTGGACCCGAGAAAGATGCTCCCCGACGAATCGGTAATGCAGCATATCGTGCGAGTCGAGGGAGCGGCAAAGCCGTCCGACGAAGAGGCGAAAGACATCCTTCTCCTCGGCATGGCCAACGAGGCGTTCTGGTGCATGAGCAACGGCGTGCTCCGCGACTACGCAAGCATGGACCTCGGTGCGGTACTGGGAATCGGTTTCCCCGACTGCTGGCATGGCCCCGCGCGCTACGTGAGCCTCAAGGGGCTGACAGCCGTTCGAGACCGGTTGCAGATGCTGGCGGACAAGTTCGGCATGCCCGGCTTGCGCCCGGCTCCTGAGTTCGACATGCTCGCCGCATGCGGCTTGGATTCATCGCTTATTTAGTACCGCTTCGCTTTCAAATGAAGTAATCTCTGGGGAACCTCTTTGAAAAGAGGGTTCTCCCCAGACTTGATATGTGAGGGACAGGTGGACAGGCGAACCACACCGGGATCTTCTCCGCCCGGGCGGGTCAAGATAGCGGACGCGCTGAGGACTCTTCTCGCGGAGAAGGAATTCACCGCGATCACTACTGCGGAAATCGCGCAAACCGCAGGGGTTACCGAGGGGCTGATCTACAAGTATTTCAAAGACAAACGGGATCTGCTCCATCAGGTGCTCGCGGAATATCTGGACTACTTCGTGAGCCGAGCGGAAGCGGATCTGATGGATGTCGAAGGTGCTCTGAACAAGCTGAGACGGCTCGTCTGGTTCCATGTGGACATGTATGCGGGGAACCGGATCTTTTCCCGGATACTCCTGCTGGAAGTGCGCAATTTTCCGGATTACTTCAAGAGCGACGCGTACCTGATGGTCAAGCGATACGCCGCTCTGGCCCTGACCATCGTTGAAGAAGGAGTCGCCAAAGGTGAGATCAGGTCGGATGTCCCGCCGACCGCGATGCGGCAGTTTATTCTCGGCGCGATCGAGCATGCGTGCCTTCCCGGCGTGATCTTCCATCGCGAGATTCCGGTCGATGAGGTGACAGAACACCTTTGCACGCTCATTTGTCGCGGCGTCGAACGGCGGGAGAATTAATCGTAACAATTCGCTCGCGGAGAAGTAATCTTGATCGAACCTCTTTGGAAGAGAGGTTTCTCGCCAGGAGGCCCCTGCCATAAAGGGAGAGTAGTACCATGACCAAGGCCCTTTCCGGATTGAAGATCCTGGATTTGACCATGAACTTGCCCGGTCCGTACCTGACGTGGCTCCTTGCCAGTATGGGCGCGGAAGTGGTGAAGGTAGAGAACCCCCAGGGGGGCGATTATGCCCGTGCCCTGGGAACCGGCCGGTCAGGGGGTAGCTCGCCTTTCTTCGAGGCGGTTAACCGGAACAAGAAGAGCATAACGCTCAACCTGAAACATCCTGAGGCCCGGAACATATTCCTGGAACTGCTCGGGACCTACGACATCCTCGTGGAAGGCTTCAGGCCGGGGACCATGGATCGGCTCGATCTCGGGTTCGCTGCGACGTCGCAGATTCAGCCGCGGCTGATCTACGTCTCCATATCAGGGTACGGGCAGGTGAGCCCCTATCGGCTCCGCGCAGGGCATGACCTGAACTACCTCTCTCTTGCGGGGATCATCGGCATGACCGGCACCCGGGACGGGGAACCGGCCATTCCCGGCGTCCAGATAGCGGACATCGCCGGAGGGAGCCTCATGGGCATGACCGGACTGCTCGCCGCGGTGATCCAGCGCGGGCAAACGGGCCAGGGCCAATTCGTGGACATCTCCATGTTCGACGGTGCCCTCTCGATGGCGACCATGGTATTCAGTGGAGTCGAATTGGGATTGGAGCCGGCCGAGCCGGGAAAGATGCTCCTCAACGGGCGGTTCCCGTGTTACGGGCTCTATCGAACCGACGACGGGCGGTTCATGTCACTGGGCGCCCTGGAACCGAAATTCTGGGCGAACTTCTGCGCTGCGGTGGAACGACCCGACCTTGTGAGCGGCCAGTTCGGGGGACCGGAGTTGGTCGAGGAAGTTAAGAAGATCTTTCAATCGCGGACGCAGGCCGAATGGATCGACCTGATGAAGGCTCACGACGCGTGCTGCGAGCCGGTGATAAACATAGCTGAAACCGTGGAATCGGAACTGGTGCAGGCCCGTAACATGATCGGCCGCGGACCCGACGGCATGCGGCACCTGGGTTCTCCGATCAAGATGTCCGCATCGCCGCCGGCCGACAATGTTGCCGCTCCAGGGCTCGGCGAGCACACAGACGAGATCCTGTCCACCCTGGGGTTGAATGAGGAGAAGCTTCTCTCCCTCCGAGAGGCGGGAGTGATATAGACTAGGAACTGACTTTCTCTTGTTGGGTGGGAACCCATCAAGGATTGATATGGTCTAACTGGTATCAGGTCAAATTAGGAGGTCACCATGAAGAAGGCGAAGCCAAGGAAGCTACCAAAGGTCCGCAACTACCTTGTCCCGGTGATGCGGCTCCACTGTAAGCCGGGGGCGCTGACGGACAAGAAAAAGGAAGCTGCCCGAAGGGCATGTCGAGTCAAACTGAGGCCGGGAGGCGATTTTCTCCCGGCTTTTTTTTGCTCTGGCCTACCAAAACCACACAGCAGAACTCCTTGTGGTTGGGTGCCACTGCTGGCTTGTCCAGCAGTGCAGGGCTGGGATATTCTTCAACCATGGCATCACCCCCCGTGCATCGCAAGAGAGTCCAACACTCCGACGAGCCTGGCCAGTTCCACGAACTGACTTTCTCCTGTTACAAGTGCTTGCCGTTGCTGACGGATGATCGGTGGTGCTCGATACTCACTGAGAGCATCGACAGGGCAATGCAACGGCACCGGTACTCCTTGATAGCATTTGTGTACATGCCGGAGCACGTCCACTTGCTGGTCTTCCCTCGAGACTCCGCTTCCCCCGTCCATCAGCTCTTAAACGCAATAAAGAGGCCGTTTTCCTACCGAGTCAAACGATTTCTGACCGAAATCCGGAGTCCCCTTTTGCAGCAACTGACCGTACGGCAGCGGCCCGACGTCGAGACGTTCCGTTTCTGGCAAGAAGGCCCGGGTTATGACCGAAACCTCGTCACTCTGGAAACCGCATGGGCTGCAGCGGAGTACATCCATCTCAATCCCGTAAGGCGTGGACTGGTGGAGTCTGAATTGGATTGGCCTTGGTCCAGCGCTCGGCATTACAGCGGAGCAACTGGGGAACGCAATCGGGGACTGCCGTTGATTGTTCGGTTAGGGGAAATGTCTTTGACGTGAAGCCGTCATGAGGCCATGAGGAAGCACTGCTGAACAAGCCAGCAGTGGCACCCGGCGTTTACAACCCATTTCCTACTCACGAGGCAATTCCTCGGAGAGTTCTTCCGGTGTTTCTTGAAATGGGGAAACATGGAATCGTGAAAGGGCCTCAAGGAAATTCTCTCGGCTTACACCGGCGAGTTCGGCAGCTTTAGATTGAGAGACCAGACCTATCTCATACCATTTTGCTGCCGCAGCCAAACGCATCTCTTTCACGAAATGCTCCGGGCTGCTCCGGAGGACTGAAAACGCGTCATCCGGGAGGTCTATGGTGATCTGTGTTGACATGCTCATCCCCTTGAATTCTCTCAGCGGTGATCTTATGCAGCGCTGAGGCAACTATCTGTGTCTGTTCATGAAAATATCCTTTCCTTCAAAAGAAGACAATGGGGCATTTTTCTGGTTTGCCGGAAGGGGGAAGACAAATGCACGAGCGGCCTGAGTGCGCCAAGAGAGTCCGAAGTTCCCTATTGCGTATCGTCCCCGTTGTTCAATACAGTCCCCACGCGCAGGTCGCCAGAATAAGGTTTGATCTCATCGACAACAATCCCTGCCCAACTCTGTCGCCCCACCAGGACTAGCTTCTGACCTTTCTCAAGAGGAGCTGTGGCCTTTAGCGGCCGAAACCAACCTCTGCCAGGGTAAAACGTTATCGCATCGGTCTTGTAGACAACACGTATTGTCTTGCTGCCGAAACGACCGATTATCACTTTTTCGATTTCGGACACGACCCGAAAGGGCGATTCATTCAGCAGATCCATCGCCAGCACCAAGTCTGATCGAACGGAGACGGAGATGAAAGCGGCCAGGACGATGACGCAAAACACGACTATTACAGGACTGTATGCGGGCCGATCATTGATTGGCTCCATGCGGCCCTCTTGTTCCCACCGAGGACGAGCCACATATCCGAGGTAGAGGAATCCGATCACAATGAACGGAAACAACCCGTACCAGATCGGTATATCGAGAATTCGAGCACCTTCAAGATCGTTTTCCCGGCCGAAGAGAACAGGAATACCTATGACCACGACAATAGCAAACAATCCGACGTAGATGCATATGAGTCTCGCCCGTGTGGTCACTCGCCGGCCTCCCTGTAACCATCCACAATCACTGTGGAGTGAAGACGGACAGACCGAATTTCTTCACCCCTTTAAACAAGAAAAGCCCAACACTCTGAGGGTGCAGACAGCCGCACTCACCCTTTGGGCCGGGGATGGAACAGGACGGAGAAGGTGGTGCCGCCCGATTTCTTGCATTCTTCGGTTCCGCTGACGTATCGGCACAGGGAGATCTTACCGGGGCATTCATACAGATGGTCGCGGATCTGTTGGCATTGCCGACTCTCGAAGGATATGTCGAAGTACCCGTCCTCTGAGAGGATTTTCAACCGCATCAGCTCGAGGCCCTTCCCGCCCGCGTCGAAATCGAACGGGTTCTTCGTCGCGTACCGTGACGTGGCCTGGGTGTGATAGAAGGCCTTGAAGAGGAACTCACGGTCCGCGGCCGGAATGCCCACCCCCCGGTCTTCCACTTGCAGCAGAACCCCCGAAGGCACGCGGGTCAGGTACACGATGACCTCACCTTCATCCGGGGTGTTCTCGACGGCGTTCTTCAGCAGCGTCGCGAGGATCTCCCCGAAGATTTCCGGATCGATGACATCCGTTTCCACCGGTTCCAGCCTCGCGACGAGGTCTACGTCGCGGTGAGACGCCCTGCGTCTACTTTTTGAGATGATTTCGTTCACCGTCGGGATGAGCGGGAACGAGCGAGGCTGGTACGCGCGTGGGGTGACGATCTCTTGAACGATGTGCTGGATGTGCGTCAGGCGTCCCAAATTCCGCTGTATGCGTTCGAGCTTTTCGTCTCTCTTATCGTCCGGCAGGTCGGTGCTCGTGAGGTTCTTCAGTGAGGATTTGATCACCGCGAGCGGCGTTTTCAGCTCGTGGGAGAGGTGATGAACCGCCCGTCGCCGTGCGCGCTCCATGGACTTGAACGCGGTGACGTCACGAGCCACATTGACCGATCCGATTACGCGACTGTTCTCATCGGTGAGCGGCGAGACTCGCAGGTCGAATACCCCTCCCAGATTCTCATCGGAAACCTCGGCCGAGTATTCGTTGCCCACCGCGAGCGAGCGCGTGTCAGGACACAACGCGAGCGGGGTTCTTTCTTCACCCGATCCTTTCGCGCAAAGCGCGCCGATAAACGATTCGGGAGGCACTCCCAACCGATCTGCCAGTGCCCTGTTTACTCGTACGATCCTGCGATCCTGGTCCAGAATGAGAATCAGGTCGGATACGGCATTGAACGTGCGTTCCCACTCGTTCTTTGCCCGGACGATCTCCTCCTGGGCTTTCATCTCTGCGGTCACGTCCAGGAACGTAGCGATAACCCGTCCATCGGCCAGGACTACGGAGCGAAAACTGGCAATCTTGGGGGAGCCGTCCTTACATACGGCCGTGAAGACGCGGGGACTCGCCTCGGTGCCGATTCCATATTCGATCTGGATGTCTGCGGTTTCCGTGCGCCAGATCGACGCGGCCTTGGCAGCGCTCTCACGGGTCATATACGCCGCGCGAAACCAGCTCTCCGCGTCCGGTAAATCCTCGAGCGTGTAGCCGAATATTTCGGTAAACTTGGGGTTGACGTATTCCGTGCGTTCATCCGCGGCCAACACCACGAGCCCGATCGGCGCCACGTCAGCCAGGGTCCTGAAGCGTTCTTCGCTCTCTTTCAGGGCAGCTTCCGCTTTCTTGCGGTCGGTGATGTCCCTGAGTATGGCGAGGGTCCCCACAGGCTTCCCCTCGTGATCGCGGTTGCGCGATGCACTGATGCTGATATCGAGAATGCGGCCGTCCTTGGTAAGTCGTTTCGTCTCGAACGCGCTGCAGGGGGTGCCGTCGCCGATGATGCGACGGATGATCGCCATCGTGGCCTCTCGTTCGGTCTCCGGGAGAAATGGAATTCGTTTGCCTTCCACTTCTTCCAGGGTCCAGCCGAAGGTCCGGGTAAACGACGGACTGACGTACTGCGTTTTCCCCTCCATGTCGTAAATTACGATGGCATCCGCGGAGGAATTGAGGAGCGCACGATACAGCTCCTCACGAAGCTTGGATTCCTCGTACAGGTTCTTGAAACTCTCTTCTCGCTCGACCAGCCGTTCCTGAACGCGTTTCCTCGTAATTTCGACCGCGGCAAGATTGCCCAGCAGCGACAGGGTATCGAGATCCGGCCTGGAAAAGGATGTCCGGGTCCGGTTGAATGCGTAGAGCACGCCGAGGTTTGTTTGTCCTACAACGACGGGGACAGCGATCCCTGAAAAGAGCCCCTCTCCGCGGGCAACCTCGTGAAACTCCGGCCCCACTTCTTTGAAGTAATCCTCGACCATCAGCCACTGCCCGCTCTCCGCGACCTTTCCGCCCAGTCCCACGCCGACAGGGATACGGAGATTCCTGAACGCCTCGGTCACGATGCCGGAGACGGTGTGCATGTACAAATCGCCCGTGGTCTCGTCCCGGAGGGCAAGAAACGCTTTGTCCGCGGCGAGCAGTTCCCTGCTCTTGTTCACAAGCAGTGATAGATTCTCGTCCAGGCTGCGTTCGGCCCTCATCGCGACGGCCAGCTCGTAGAGGACCTGAAATTTCTGTAATTCCTCTGCGAGATTTGCCTCGGCCTGCTTGCGCGCGGTGATGTCCCGGAGATGGACGACGCTTCCGGTACGGTTTCCCGCCTCGTCAAAGAAGATCGCACCGCTGACGCTTACGTCGATGATTCTGCCGTCCCTGGTGTATCTCCTGGACTCCTCATCGGAAAAGGCTTCTCCATGGAGAACCATTTCGATCATCTTGCGCGTCTCAGGCCAGTTCTCGGGCGGAACGAAGTCGATCCGCTTCCCTTCCAGTTCCGGGAACGTCCATCCAAAGACTCGCGTGAAGGCGGGATTGATGTACTGAGGCAACCCTTCAACATCGTAGACCACAATAGGTTCCGGCGATGCGTCCAGAAGGGTCCGGTAGTGCTTGCGCAGTCTTTCGGACTCCGCGTACAGTGCCCGATAGTTCTCTTCGCTCCTGCGCAGGGCTTCTTCGGTGATCTTGTAGTCGCTGATGTCCCGAAGGATGGCGAGCATCCCCACAGGCCGCCCATCGTGATCGTGATATCGTGAGCCACTGATGCTGATGTAAAGCAGGCGGCCGTCCTTGGTGTATCGCCTCGTCTCAAAGCCGCTGACGGGTGTTCCCTCCGCAATAAGGGAACTGATGAGGGAGAGGCTGCTTTCGACTTCAGTGTCGGGCATGAAGGGGATCTTGCGTCCCTGCAGTTCCTCTAATTCCCAGCCAAAGATGCGGGTGAACGAAGGGTTGGTGTACTCCGCCCTTCCTTCCATATCGTAGATGACGATCGCATCGGCGGAGGAGTTGAGCACCGACCGGTACAGCTCTTCTCGCAGGCGGGACTCCTCATAGAGCACCCGATAGTTTTCTTCGTTCCTCCGACGCGCCTCTTCGGCCCGCGTAGAGTCGGTTCTGTCGCGAAGAATCACGAAGAAGCCCGCCAGATGGCCCTGGTGATCGAAGAACGGGGCGCCGCTCACGTTGACGTCGATCACTCGCCCGTCTTTGGTATAGCGTCGCGTTGCTTGTCCTGAAAACCGTTCCCCCCGCCTGACCGTTTCGATCATTTCGCTGGTTTCCGGCCAATTTTCCGGAGGCACATAGGGAATGGTGCTTCCCGCGAGTTGTTCGAATGTCCAACCGAACACCTTTGTGTGCGCTTCATTGATGTATGTGGGCTTCCCTTCCGCGTCGTACACCACGATCGGATCTGGAGAGGCATTGAGGAGTGAGCGGTAACGATCCTGGGCCTTCTTCGCCTTTTCGTAAAGGTTCCGGTATCGCTCCTGGCTCTCAAGAAGCGACTCCTTGGCTCGGTTCCGTGTGATTTCCAGAGCGGCCAGGTTCCCCATTAGTGAGAGGGTGTCCAGATCCGAAGCGGAAAAACGTGTCTTCGTCCGATTGTATACATAAAGGACCCCAAGGTTGGTCTGGGCTATCTTGATGGGGACTGCAATTCCGGAGATGAGGCCTTCCGCACGAACCGGCCCGTGAAGGAGCGGCTCCACCTCCTGGAAATAGTCTTCGAGGGATGATCGTTCTCCGGTCTTGGCAACCGTGCCGCCATGTGCTTTCCCGAAAGGTATCCGGATTCGCCGAAAATCCGCGGTCTGGATTCCTGACAACGTGTGCATGAACAGGTCGCCGTTTTTTTCATCACGCAGCGCGATGAACGCGGTGTCGGCCCGGAGCAATTCGCGGCTTTTTTCCACTACAAGGGAGAGGTTCTCATCCAGACTGCGTTCGGCGGTCATGGCAACTGCGAGGTCAAAGAGCGCTTGAAACTTGTTCAGTTCTGTTTGCAGCTCATGCTGGGCTCGTATCCGTTGGGTGACGTCCAGGAGCGTGCCAAGGACTGCCGGCCGGCCGTTGTAGTCGGCTCGCGATCCGTAGACTTCCGTATAGATAGTCTCACCGTCCCGGCGAACGCCTCGAAATTGGAAGCTGATTGCCTCGACCTGGCCGGAGAAACGCTTCTTGAGATTTTCTTCCACCGCGGGCCAATCTTCGGGGTATACGAGATCTCGCGGACCTTTCTTGTTGATGAGTTCTTCGACATCGTACCCGAAGATCCAGGCCAGTCTGGGATTGACGTATCGGAACAGGTCCTCCTGAACCAGATAGACCCCGACCACCGATTTTTCCGTGAGTTTTCTGAACTTCGTTTCGGATTGCTGCAGGGCTTCTTCAAGCCACTTGTGTTCGGTCGCGCAGGCTTCCAGCTCGGCGACCCGGTGCCGCAGACGCTCCAGTTCCAGCACGAGCTCGTCTTTGGTTTTCTCCCGATCTGTCATGTGGAGCGGTCTCCCGGCCGGTTCAGGGGTTGGGAAACAAAGGGAGGAGGTGACGGTTCTTCCAAGAATATCAATCTACTCAAATCCGCGGTAAAAGTCAAAAAAAGCCGCAGGGGTCCGGGAAAGCGCTGAACGGACGCGGCACGATGAACGGTCGAACCCGCCGGGAAACGCGATCCTGGTGTTTTCCGACCCAGGGCCTTGTCGCAACACCACACATGTTCAGCATAGGAAACGAAAGACAGCCCGCGGAAGCCGGCGGATCGCGGGAATGACAGTTCGCGCGTTCGGCACCCCAATCCAAGAGGCTCTATAAACCATGCCGGCCTGAATCATCTTGACACGATCCTGGATTTTCCAGTATAAAAAGCCATATTTCACCATAAGGAGATCGCGTCATGGGGGAAGGTGTCCTCACAGGTAAACGGATTCTCGCTGTTGACGATGAACCCGACATTCTCGCCGTTCTCCGAGATGAACTCGAAAGCCATGGCGTGAACGTCGACACCGCCCAGTCTTTTGAGATGGGCATCCAGATGCTCTCCTCCTATACCTACGATCTGGTGGTCCTGGACATCATGGGGGTTAGGGGCTTTGAACTCCTCGCCTTCGCTGTGTCGAAGGACCTCCCGGTCGTCATGCTCACAGCCCATGCCTTGAGCCCCGACGCGCTTAAGAAATCCATCGAACTGGGCGCACGGGCGTACGTGCCCAAAGACGAACTCGACCAGATTACCGCGTTCCTCGAGGATGTCCTGACTCTCAGCTACGAGTCGGCCTGGAAATCGCTTTTCCACAAACTTGGCGGCCTGTTCGGCAAACATTTCGGTCCGGACTGGCGGAAAACGCAAAAGGAATTCTGGGACGAATTCGAAAAGAAGCTGCAATTGGACAAGTCGACGATCATTGAATCCTGATCCTGCCGTCCGGTATTTGTTCAGCCCAGAGAAACTCAGTGCATTGTCGCACGAATGCATGATCGAGCACTCAGGAAATCGATCGGTTACCTAGCCTCCGCATTCGGTTCAGCATACCTGCCGACAACGAAGATCTCGTACGTTTCGGGTTTCACCGAGCCGAAGGCAAACGGTAGCGGGCCCCAGCGATCGGAATAGAAGCCCGCGCCAAGGTGCTTTTGCACGGTTCCAATCCACCGGAACGGCATGACCGACCGCGTGTCGGTAAGACGAAACATGTCGGGAGTGAGTGCGCTCAGATTCGAGTTGTTCGACGGAACAACCATGAGGTCCCCCTCTTCAAAGACAGGGCTCCGGAAATCGAGGGGTTTGGCGCCACCAGCTTCCATATAGTACTGAAACCCCCAATGCCCCTGAAACCATATCGTGTGGTTGTACCCCTTGTAGTCTGCGAGGATGCTCCGTGCTGCAAGGCGCTGGCTCTCCGCCAAAGAGAAATCGGCCCACGTCACCGACAGCGCGAGCACCGCTGCCGGGATCATGGGATAGAAGACGCTCCCAAGCCGGTCGGTGACGTCCCCTTCCAACACTTCATCGAGCCGCCGAACCACAAGAATCCCCAGAGCCGGGACCATAGGGAGTACGGTTCTCGCGTTGGTTGACCAATTGAGGAACGTGGTGAACGTGAACGTCCCGAAGATCCAGAGAAACAGCAGGAGCGCGGCCGGGTCTCTGCGTTTCCACAGATCGGTTCCCGCGAGCAAAAGAACGTGCAGTCCTGCGGTAGTGAAGAGCGCCAATTCCAGGGTGACTCCCCACCGGATTCCGCCCCCCTGCTTCAGATCCAAAGAGCCGACGTTCCCCAGAGAGACCAGTATGCCCGTCAACACGGCCAGTGCGGCCAGACCCGTGACCCACGCCCGTCGGGGCCATAGTATTGGGGCGTAGAAAGCCGCTGCCGCGAGGCACCCTCCGGTAAACGACAATCCTATCAATCCTCTGACGAGCCCATCCCAACCGCGAGTCTGACCAGCCACGACCGCATACGATGCGGCCCCGGCTAACAGGCCGGTGCCGTACAACCTGTACGTAAGCATTTCATAGCCAACGAGTACCGCAATGGGGATAAGCAACAAGAAAAGCCAGCGCCCGACAGAATGGGTACGGGCAAGTGAGTACACGAAGAGTAATGGAACCATACTGATTGCGAAGTACTTCGTCAAAGTGGCCAGAGAAATACAAATCACCGCAAGAAAGAGGCAGGACCACTTCTCGTCTTCCAGACCGTGCACCCAAAGCGCGGCACTGCATACATAAAACGCGAGCATCAGCACGTCACACATTACACTCGTGGCAGAGACGAGAAACACCGGCGTGAATATTGCTATGAGCGCTGCGAGATAAGGCCTGCGGCAGAACGGCACGGCCAGATAGTACGTCCCCAAGCACACGGCCATCGCAGGGACGAGAAACGCAAGGTGAAACGCGAGTTCACTCCAGCCCAGCAGGACCGCCGCGAGCGCGATGTAATAGGAAACCAGCGGCGGGTTCTGATTCATCAGGTACATCGGTGCGTCAAAGCCGTACCAGTTTGCGGAAAATCCGTAAAAGTCGAAAGGATGTTGGAGAATCTGTCTGGCCTGCCACAAAAACGGCAGGTCATCCACATGGAAGGCTTTTCCCGCAAAAGGCGCGAGGCACACGACCGGCACCAGCGCCAACAACAGGAGCGTCGCTCTGGACGTATGCACTTTTTCCATCGATTCACCTATCAGGGACGCAGCGAGGTAAGGTCGTGAAAAGCGGCAACCGCACTCCAGGTAGAGGAGCGAGATAGCCTCTTCTGAGCACTGCGCGCGACCTGCGGCCGTCGAATCGGACATTCTTTGTCGCAGCTACCGGACAAGGCCGTTTTGTGGCCGATGGTGCCTCCCGTACGCCGTGCCGCGCTCCGGTATCCGCCGACGGTCCCGACACAATTTCCCCATATTAGCAAATCACCTGGCGCAAGCAATAACGGAGGAGCGTTGAGGCCGCTTGACAGACCAATCCTTCCGTCGGAAAGCTGCGCGCGAGATGTGGTGTCCTGTGTGCTCACCGGGGTGAGCCGGTACCTTGATAAGGAGGCCGAATCCATGGCACGTGCACCGACGCTTCACCAACTAGGCCACATACTTGATAGATGCTTGAAGGAAGGTATCTCCGTCAAATTCGTGGACCCCCCCAGCGCCTCTCCGGCGCGATGGGAGGATGCGTACGAGATTGCCGTCACCGCCTACGTGAAGGCGCTGCGGGACGTGAGGCAGGCCATTGATGGCGACATGACCGCGATCAATGCGGTCTTGTCCCCGGACGGTAGGTTCGTTCACTTCTTTTCCGGGAAAGACCGCGAGCCGATCCCCGGGAACGGGAGCAAGGGAATCTCAGCACGGCCCAGCCTAGACGTATGGCAATGCCTCCATTGGTAGTCCAGTCGTTCAATTGACAACGATTTCGGGGCTGCTGTCATGTCGAAAGGCTTGCTGCCGTGAGATGCCGGTTTCCTAAGGAAGGTTCCGTGTAATGCCAATTCGCGATTAAACAAGTGGTGCTGCCGGTAGGCGTTCCTGGGAGGTCTCCGGAGCGCAGTCAGGCTGTACCGTCCGTAGCGGAAGAGACCTCCCAGGAGGAGCCCTTGGTAGGCTCCTTGAATATCACCGGTGATAAAGCGAATTGTTATCGCAGGGCCGAGAATTCCGGTAGGATTTCCAAACCGTCTGCGCCCAGCGTCTCGTGAAGAGCAATCGCCTGCCAACGATTTGCCGAGAGCCCCAACCCCCGGGGCTCCCTCTGCACCAAACGTCATGGAAATTCCGCCAAACGCTGCCTCATCGGACGGCTTGGTTCCGTATCCAGGGCACTGTTCCAATGAAAGTTTCTTGATCGCCTCATGCTGATGCGCCATTGCGAATGGGATCGTCCCCAAGGCGCTCAAGCATAACATGCGGCAATTACGGAGCTATTTTCGTCAAAAGACCTTGGCACGGTAAATAAGCTGGACAACCCTGACGGATTTATGTTACGGGGTGATTCATTGCCGTTCCGGCCGTTCGAAGTCGGAACCTGAAACTAGGTGAGGAGTTGGTCATGAAGAAACTCGCATTGTTGGTGGTCTTCACCGTAGCCGTGGCGCTGTTCAGCATTGCACCGGCATCCGCATTCTTCTTTGGCGGCGGCTTTGGCGGAGGTCTGGGCGCGGGATCGTGTTGCGGCCCAGCGTACTGTGCTCCCGTGTATTGCTGCCCTGCTTACTGCGCTCCCTGTTATCCTGTTTGCTGTCCGCCCGTCGCGTGCAAGCCGATGAAAAAGGCTAAAGCAAAAAAGATGAAGTAAGAACGGGTCACGGACAACTGTTCGGTTTTGGGGCGAGGGGCCGATCCCTAGGAGTGTGTATCTCCCTCCACATTCGGAAGAGAGCCACGCACGGCCCCCGCCATACCCACAGCAATCTCTCGCGGAATGCTTGCAGACACGCAACCGTTTGATCATGCTGAGGCATTCAGGCTCTCGGCCGTGATAAGGTTCGGCGTCAGCCAATACTCTTCCCCCCAGTCGCATCCCTACCCAGCGTACCTGACCGGTTGCGCGTCGAAGCTTTTTTTTGGAGCGAAACTTTCGGCAATTGATGGTATACTTATGGCTATTCCTGCGGGACGGAGGCCATGATGTCGAATCAAGATGAAGCTACCAAGGAAGTCCTCAAATACCTGCAGGCCGGCATGAACGATGCGTGCCTGATGGACCGATTCAGGCCCGCATACGAGGGCCTCAACGAACTGTTTCAGGAACTGGCCGAAGCGGGGTACATGCGGCCCACGGGAGGAGCCGGCCCGCGGCGCGACACGCGACGGATCAGTGTGAAACAAATCGTCGCAGACATTCGAGGGGGGATGGACTGGTCCGGGCTCATGGCTAAGTACGACCTCTCCGCCCACGCGCTTCGGAAGGCCCTGCAACGGCTCGTGGAGAAGAAGGCCGTAGAAGCATCGGAGATCCCGGAGGAATCTGCCGCGCCGGACGATGCACCGGCCTCGGCCAACAGCCGCCGGTTCGAGAGATATTGCCTCGACTTCCAGCTACCGGTCTGGGAAGCAGAAACCCCGGAAACCACCGGTGAGGTCCTGGACATCACCGAAAAGGGGCTGGGGGTCCTCGGCCTTCCGGTTTCCATCGACGAGACGAAGAACCTCGTCATCTTCTCGGAAGAATTTCTCGAAATCGATCAGTTCTCGTTATTGGCCCGCTGCCGCTGGGTCAAGAGGGCTCCGGAGAGTGGCGACTATGTGGCTGGATTCGAGATCTGCGGTATCCACGAAAAGGACCTCGCAGAGTTGAAGAAAGTCATCGAATTGATGAAATTGTGACATCCCGCGGAGGAAACGGACGAACATCACGTCGTCCTGGCGAGGGAGAAGGCTGCCGAAATCGCCTACCGGCCTTGATTTTTAAGATCGTTCTCGGTTTCATCGCGCTTGATCTCGGGCTTTGCTATCTCCTTTATGACAAAACGTGAATCGGTCCAGATCGGCGTGGTGGTGTATCCCTTCAGGTAATCCTTGCTGAAACCGTCCCAACCGATATTCTGCAGAAAAGCGAAAACCCGCCTTCCTGCCCTGAGATGATAGTCCAGCAACCTTCGGACCGGGTCCGGATCGGCGGACTGTACCAAGGCCCTGCGCACTCCAACCTTCTCTATGAGTTTCACGGAAGGGACGTAGGTGTCCGCAGCCGTCAATAAGAGACTGTTCTCAGGTATAGTTACAAAGATCCGGTCCTCGTACACCGCGTGGGCAGTGCGCCACCTCTGGTGGACCGGGTGATCGTAGAGGAAAGCCTGTACCCCGGCCCAGGCGAACGCAGCAAACAGAACGCCGACGCCGACTCTCTGTGCGATGCCCTTCCCGGGGAAATCCTTTAGACCGCACGCCACGGCAAAGACGGCGAGACAACCAGAAATGTACAACGGGACCACGAGCAACGGAAACTCGAGATCAGAGCGTCTGTCGGGTACAACGATAGTCAAGGCGACGAAGGCCGCCACAGCCGTTAAGGTGCACGCTATCGTCAGAATCCTTGGCACCCTCCCAGTGTTCCCCTGCAACGTTCTCAACGCGTAGGCCGCGAGGATGGAGAAAAAGGGGAGGCACGGGAGATGGTACCGGGAGTTGATCACAAGTCCCCCCCAGCTGAGGTCTAACAGTGCAAAAGCATAATAGAGCACAAAGCTCAGCGGGGCCAGAAACAGCATGGCCAAGGGACCGGCTTCCGGCCCTCCTCTCGCCATCACAACCACCGGAAGAGCGAGAACTGCCAGAAAAGGGAGGCTCTGCACGAGGGCCCGTCTGTACGCGCCGCCGGTGAGGACCGCTCCACTCGCTGTGCGTACGGACGGGGCCATGGTCGTGGAAGGGTCCAGAGATCTTATGTCAACGAGCTGAGCGTATCCCAGCTCCACGATATTCTCCGTCAACATGATCACTTTGGGGGCAAGAACACTGACGAGCGCCAGGGCCGCCACGCCGAACACCACAGCTTTGAGTCTGTTTCCGGAAAGGAAGTCCGCGCAGACCCGCCGGCTCGCGACCCAGATCAGTACCAGGGTCATCCCAGCGAATACCAGCATCTCCTTTGGAGGAATGGGTTCCAGGGATGCGACTCCATAGGAAAAGGGAGTCCAGGTCCCGAATTTTATGAGATTGGTCCACGACAAAACCGAAAGTCCCGGCACCAGGCCCACGAGAACCATGGGGGCCGCGGCCGGCCGCCACGGCCGCGCAAAAAGGAACGGCAGAACCAATGCCGGAATGATCAGCCCAGTATCCACACGGATCCCCACACCAACCCCCGCCACCAGCCCACTCGCACAGGCAAGCGACGCAGTTCCCCGCGGTATCGGGTGCTGATAGGCGCAAACAGCGAGGTAGAAGGCCCCCGTCACAAACAGAACCGCCGCCATCTGAGGCAAGCCTGCCTGCGAGTAGTCCCACATGAACGTGGCGAAAACGATGATCAGACACGAGTTCAATGCCAGATTCGCGTCGTGGAAAAGTCTGCGGGCAGTCAAATAAGACAGAACGACCACCCCTGCGAAGCAAACGGCGTTCAGCACAAACAAACCGAGGAACCCGAAGAAATGGTAAAACGGGAAGGCAAGCACGGGAAACAGATACGGCCAGATGGGAAAAAGCCTTCCACCATGAGCCGTTATGAGCGGATAGACCAGGTTGGGCGAGGGAAGTTCGTCAAAGCCGTTCCACAGCTCCAACCCCCCGGTTTCGTAAAAGGTCTTGGCCATCCAATGGTAAAGTCCCTCGTCGATGCTGATGTACCCAGGCGCTGCTGCATAAAAGGTATAGGCAAAATGCACAATGCCTGCGGCCACCAGGAGCCAGACCTTTATCTCGAGGCCCCGTGTCGTCCCGTATCCATCACCCGTGTCATTTCGGCCGTCCTGCACGAACGTAACGGCACTGCCCATCAGTCTTCTCTCCTCAGTGATCGTACTGCCGCTCAGGCCCGAGTGATCTTCGGCGCTCCCTGCAACAGGTCAGCGCAGGATCTCCGCGACGGAGAAGTCGCCGAGAACGAGGACCGGCTTAAAGGTGTACGATCTCAGGGGCCCGGAGGCCAGGTCTTTCCACAATTCCTGTGGAAATATCGCGAACGCGCGGCGGCCGGCGTGAAGGCCGCACGACAAGAGCTGAGGGAAATCCTCAAAGCCGTCAACAGCGGGGTAAGCCAGAGTGAGCCGATCCTTGGTTACGAGCTTCGCCGAGCTGACAAAGAGCCCGGTCCCTGCAAAAAAAATCGCATTGTCCGGAACCACGGCACGAAGTCTTTCTCCCAGGATATAATTGGCCGCGCGAACATTACGGTGGTGAGGATAATCGTACAAGAATGCCACCAACCCCGACCAGACCAGCGCGACGGTGAGCGTGGTCCAGGCCCCGACCCTCAGGAGCGTGACGCGGTTCAGGTCCACGAGCATCCCAAGCACCAAGAAAACCAGGAGAACCAAGGCAATAAGCAGCGGGACCCTGAGTAGAGGATACTCCAGCGCAGTTAGTCTCGTCACGTGCCATTCGGTGAGGAAAAAATATGCTGCCCCGGTCAGGAAGCAGGCCAGTGTCGTCCAAACCAGGCCGGGGAAGCTGCCCCAGGAGTTTTGAAGCTCCCGAGCCGCATACGCAGTCAGGATGGAAAAGAACGGCATGCACGGCAACAGATACCGGAGATTCAGGCACAGTCCGCCACCCGCCTCATGCTGCAGAAAAGAGTACGTCGCATAACCGACAACAACGGCCGGAAGCAGAAAGAGCAGCACCAATTCCGGCAAGTCCTTGTCCCCTTGGGCGACTCGGATCACCGGCACAAGCAGCACAGCCAGAAAGGGCAGGCTCTGCAGCAGCGCTTTCTTATAGGCCCCCGCATAGACCACCCCTCCTTCCGGTGAGCGCTCCATAGCGGAAAAGAATACGCTCCTGTCCAGAGACGTGATGTCTACGAGAGACATGTAAGCATTGGATATCGTTTGGCGACAGATTTCCGTGAGTTGAGGAAGGAAGAAGCCGGCCAAAACGCAACTCCCAACACCGAGCATACCCAGCGCGATCTTGCCGCCTCGGCCCAGGCCTTTCTTTCGGGCGCGGACCGCTACCAACGCGAGCAGGACTACCCCGGCCGCGGGGATCATGGCTTCGTAGGCAGCGGAGTAAGCCTCGGCCGTAGGTCGGTATCCACCGTACGACAGCGGGGTCAGCATACCGAATTTCACGTAATTGGACATTGTGGCCACCGCCAGACCCGGAACGGTCCCGACTGCGACCAAAAGCGCCTCGAGGAGCCGGGGCGGCCATGCGAAGAGGAAAGGCAAGAAGAGCGCAGGGAAGACAAGAATTGCGTCGACCCGTACCGAAGGGGCAAAGCCAGCGATGAGTCCAGCAAGGACGGCCCACAGGGCCTTGACTCTCCTTGTGGAAGCCCAGTAGCTGCGAATCAGAGCATAAAAGGCCGCCAATAGGAAGAGCAAACTAAGCATATGGGGCCACGCGGCTTGCGAGTATTCCCAGGTGTACGTGCAGAAGATAAGCAGAAGACACGAATTCAGCGAGAGGTTGGTGTCCTGGAAGAGCCGTTGCGTGATGAGAAAGCAGAATATCAGCACGCCGATGAACGCGAGGGCATTCACGACAAACAGCCCGAAGTAGCCCACCATTTTGTAAAACGGCCACGCGAGAACGGGAAAGAGGTACGGAACCGGTGGATAAAGCCTGCCATTATGGAGCGTGTTGTATGGGTAACGAAGCTCGGGGGAGGCGCATTCTTCACTCCCGTTGACAAGGGCAAGACCGCCCGTGCGAGAGAAGCTCTCAGCCATCCAGTGGTAAAGCGCTTCATCGATGCTCATATACCCCGGAGCGACCGTGGTGACGGTGATCGCCAGGTGAGCTGCCACGAGGGCAACCAGGAGCACGATCTTGGTTTTGATCATCAAGGTCATCGTTTTCGGTTCGTCCGATATTCCCTGAAGACACGCATGTCGGCATCACGGCGCGGAAGCGCCGGCGCTTTCGGTGAGCTTTAGATTCAGCGCGGAACTGCTTGCGAGTTCGGCTTCACCCGATTCGAGGTCGCAACCCAGGACATGCCCGCCGGCCTTCTTGTCGCGGGTGATGAAATGGAAATGGTACCCCGGCACGTTGACGCCGGCCATGTAGGTCGGGAAACGAAATCCCACCAGCGTTCCCTCGATGTCGTTCGATTCAAATATCTTCTGCCCGCGGAGCGCGGTGTTGAGATCTGGGTATGGCCTTTGCTGGCGCGGGACGCTTCTGACCCTGGCGTGGCGGAACTTCCCTTCGATTCGGATCGCGTGGGGGAGGTCCAGATTGCTAATCTGCGCGTCCAGGGATTTCTCCAGTTCGCTCAGATCTCGTACCCCTTTCAACGTCAGCTTCTTGTAGGGTTTGAAGAACAGCACTACAGCAAAAGGTGTCTTTTCCGAGTCCTGAATCGGATAGGCCTTCCCATCAGCTTTGATCTGATAGAACTCTCCGTCCGACGCGACCATCTCTCCGTCGAGACCGTTGAGCGTGCCCATCCCGAAGTCACCGTGCTGTTTCAGGTCGCGAAAGGTCGCTTGGCCGTCGTACACCCCGCGAAGGAGAGCGGTTATGGTGGACCACTGAAAAATCGGCGCTTCCGTCTGCTGCGCTCCGGCACCCACCAGGCTCAGCAGCTGAATCACAGCAATGAATACGATGCCAAGAACCCGCTTCACGTCTCCTCCTCTGGGTTATGCCCCCGTTCCGGGATGCTTCATGCACCCAAGCCTCGGGCGCTCGTACAAAAGCGGCTTCATATCATAGATGAAAAGCCTGCTTGAGAGAACCCCACAAAAAAAGGCGGATCTTGTCCGCCTTTTTCTAAGAACTCCCCTTACGGCTTTTCACGAGCAACCAATCTCACCACTCGATTGCATCAAGACTCCCGTATCAAACGACGCCCAGGAAGCAAGCGTGCAGCCCATTGCTGCTCTCCCTGCCTTAGTCTGGTCACCTGCAGCGCCCGAACGTTGCGCAACGCGCGTTGGCAATTCCTTTATGGTCAGGTGAGAAGAGGACCGGCCTTCCTCGCTGCTCCGAGAGCGCTACGTGCAGCCGATGTTCCGCTCCGCATCGGCATTCACCCAAATTCGCGGGAGCTTCCACGAAGTTTGCTTCCGCGAGCTCTTGGACTTTGACGGATGTTCTTTCTTTTGTTTCCATGTTCAGCCTCCGAATGCAAGCAATTGTGCGTCGTATCATTCACCTATTTCTCAATTGCAGGCTTGCAATAACCATAAGCATCCCCGATCCGGCGGGCAAGGGTATTCGGCTCGTGGAAGTATCCCCCGAATTAATTCCCCCTCAGAGCAGCGGCCGTTTTGTCGCTACGTGCCACTCCAATTGCGTCCGTTCCTCCTCGTACTCTTTCTGTGCGTAGAGCGGGCCGCATTGTTCCAAGGTTGTCTGGCCTGCCGCGAGTTTGAGGGCAAAGTTGAAACAGGTGTTTTCTCCGCACGCCTTACAGTTGGTCCGCGGCAGCAGACGATAGAGTTCGAGCGGCTGCAGGTTCTCATGGGTCCTGGAGTCCGGCTCAATCTCTTCTCGCCGCTCCCATACTTGGTTGACCAGCTTCACCAGTTCGTCGATGATTTTCCTGGCCTGTTCACGGGTCTCGAGATGGTCCACAGCTATGCGATCCGGCCAGAAGCCGATCTTGTGATCGTCCTGGCGCCAGGAAAAGGCAGGCCCGTCGGACAGGTAAAACCCGCTCTTCATCGTGGCGTTCAAGTACGGCAAGACAGGACCGATGTCCACAGGCAGGTGAGCAACCGCTTCATATTCAAATTCCTCCGCGCTGTGCCGGGAGACCTCAATGGCGAGATCGTACGATTCGATTAGCATTTCCACTCCTTGCGCCGTCCCCGCCTCGGGCGGCAGATTGGGCTCAACACCTTCAGTAAGCTTATAGTATCGGACATTATTTTGTCATTTGCTCTATGTGTTTTTGTCTCCGATTCTGTGACCGGCAGACTGTAAGGGCCTAAAGAAAGGGCGGCGTTTCAGATTGTATTGAAACGCCGCCCTCAAATGTTGCCAATAGCCTCCGTGAGCGTTCAAAACATCCGTCAATTCGTTGCGGGTATCGCTTCCTGGTCATCCGCTTTGCAGTTCAGAATACGCTTCAGAAGCCCTCCAAGACGTTTGTGCTACGATCGGGCGAGGTCGAAGCGGTCAAGGTTCATTATCTTGTTCCACACCGCAACAAAGTCGTGCAGGAACTTCTCCTGAGAGTCCTCACATCCGTAGACTTCCGCCAAGGCCCGGAGTTGGGAGTTCGAACCGAAGATGAGGTCGACACGGGTGCCTGTCCACTTGAGTT
This sequence comes from Desulfomonile tiedjei, assembly GCA_016218715.1. Lineage (GTDB taxonomy): Bacteria > Desulfobacterota > Desulfomonilia > Desulfomonilales > Desulfomonilaceae > JACRDG01. The sequence goes on from JACRDG010000048.1 coordinate 507,774, forward strand.
CGCCCGTTGCGCGATCACGACCCTCGAACACGTTTTCGTCTTCCAAGGTTGCCTTCCACGTCGTGCTCATGTCGAGCAGATTCACGAAGAAGTCATTGGTGAGCGTCTCTGGCCGCTTGGTGAAGACGCCGTGCTGGGACTGTCCGACGTTGGCATTCAAGACGCGCATACCGCCAACGAGAACCGTCATCTCAGGAGCGGTCAGCGTCAGCAGTTGCGCACGATCAACCAGCAGTTCCTCTGCCGA
>JACRDG010000051.1 GCA_016218715.1 Desulfomonile tiedjei
ACGCGAAAACAGATATCGGGGTCCCTGGGATGCAGCCGCCGCACGAACCTCTTTACCGAAGAATAGCTCCCACGATAACCGTGATCGTGAATGAGGCGATTGTGGATGGTCGCCATCTCCACGCCGGCATGCAAAAGCTTCTCTACAACCGGCTTATAAGGCTCGATACTCGATACAATCATCGGAGCCGATGGCGCAGGCCCAAGCTCACGCAGAATCTCCTCCGGTTCGGGAATCCCGCGCCAAGGGTCCAGATATCCTTTCTCCTCGGCAAGCTGATGATAGCGCCGGACCGTCTGCCGAGAGTACCCCAAATCCTTGGCGATTGCCCGCTCGGACTGTCCCCGGCGCAAGCGATACACAATGTCAGAAAATAGAGTAGGGTGTGCGGCGCCTTGCCGCCTTACGGCGGTAGGTTTCCGCACCCCTCTCTCCGAACCGGACGTATACGTTTCCATATATCCGGCTCTCCAGCGTGAACAAGTTGCGTTCACGGTCGTCATCGGAGATGCTCCCCGAGCACGGCAAGGCCTGATATCGATCTGGCGGCTTCAAGGTAGAACTTGACTCCGTCGATCTCATCATTCCAACCGTTCGATATCTTGGTTCCTCTACATTTGTAGCGCATTGTACCGCCTCGCACGAATAACCGCAGCTGCGTCTTATCTCCGCCCCACGTCCACCGCCTGGGACTCTCCCGCTTGGCATACATTCGACGGACTTGATGGGCAGTGCGTTTCTTGTGCTTCTTTCTTGCCCATTTCTGGACGCGATGCCAGGTGAAGTTGTCGAGGGCATAGAAGTCGTCGTATGCCCCGACCGCGTACCTGTAATAGTTTCGCCATCCGGTAATGAGCGAGTTGAGGTTGCGAAGAAGCTTGTCCATCGTCTGCCAGGTCGTATTACGTCTGGTCAACTGTTTGATTCGTGTCCGAACCAGTTGCAGCTTTTCTTTAGGGATATACTGCTTGCCGACCAGCCGGCCTGAAGTGAAGGACGGCTCTTTGACTATCCTATAGCCGAGGAAGTTGAAACCATCCTCGGGGCGGGTAATCAAGGTCTTCTCCAGAGAGAGTTCCATGCCCAGTTCTTCTCCAAGGAAATCCGCGAGCCTTGCTTTCTCGTTTTCCGCGTCCTCCCTTGTGCCGGTCGTGAGGACGATAAAATCATCCGCATACCGCACAATGTAGAACGTCGGTCGTCCTTGCAGTCTGTCCCCCTCGCAGCGCTTTGCTGCTTTCTTGGAGGACGGTTCGCCGGGGTTTGGTATCCATCGTCGGTAACGTGCGTCGATCTGGCTGAGGTATATGTTCGCCAACAGCGGGGAGACTATCCCACCCTGGGGCGTACCAGTCACCGGATGCCGCAGGTTGCCTTCCGCCATGATTCCGGCTTTCAGGAATGCCCGGACGAGCCGAAGGACTTTTGTATCCTTGACCCGCTTTCTGATGCACTCCATCAGGCCGTGGTGGTCGATGTTGTCGAAGCACGCCTTCACATCCGCCTCGATGACCCAGTTGACCGGGGCTTTACCGGTCTGCCTGACGTTTATCTGTTTTATAATCATCGAGATGGCATCGTGCGCGCATCTGCCCCGTCGAAACCCATAGGAGTTCGGATAGAAATCCGCCTCGAATATGGGTTCAAGGACGATTTTCAGCGCCATTTGTACGAGTCGATCCTTAAGCGTTGGGATTCCGAGCGGCCGGAACTTGCCCGGTTTGCCCGGCTTTGGAATAAGCTTCTGCCGGACTGGTTGCGGGCGGTATGTTCCGCTTCGCAGTTCCTCTCGGATTCCTTCGAGGAAACCCGCGACTCCGCTCTTGCGCTTCAGGACCGTGTGCCGGGTCACGCCGTCTATGCCTGGGGTCTTGCTGCCGGAGTTCCGGCTGAGCCTGCTCCAGGCAAATGCGAGCGTTTTCCGGTCACAAACCAGATTGAACAGGTCGGTGTAGACCTTGCGGGGGTCATTCCGACTCCAACAATACAGCTTACGTTGCATGTCGAGGATTGCCCTGGTATTCACCGAGGCGAGTACATCCTTCATACTTCCCTCCTGCTTGTCTGCTGCATTCCTGCCTCCCTTTGCCATGTAGACGGCTTTCCCGCCCTCGGACTACTATGGAGGCTGTGCCCCCGCGCGCGACGATCACCGGTCGCCTCGGCCATCCCAAAGGAAGTCACGCGCGAGTTCCCAGGTTCCGACAGTTTCCCTTTGCCTGCGTTAGGACCCGACTTTACCCCGTGTGGACTCCGGCTTGCAGACAATGTAGGTACACCTGCATGCTGACGAAAGGTATTCTCGCCCCTGGTTTCCACACATCCAAAGGAAACCGGCACTCCACCAGCCTTTTGGGCTGCATGTCCTACTTTCGCGTTGGACATGTAACACGCTTCTACCGAGGCTTCAGACATCGGTTCGTATTCCTATCCATAACAGATTTGCTTGCCGTGCGGATCTGCGCAGCGAAAGTCGCGCATCCCTCGGCTTTCATCGGTTCTGCGAATTTATGGTTTCTCGGAGGCACCCGAGTCACCTCACCGACTGCTTATCCCCCCGTGCTACATCACGTTGGGTGTGGGGTCTTGCACCCCACAGGGCTACTGCCAGCTTGTGGTGTGCATTCCCTACGCACACCGGCCTGGCGCACGCACGTGCATCGTCAAACGTCCCATGGCGGTGCTGCTGGAGAAGTTTTGCGTGATGCTGGTGAATGACACGTTGTGCTGCTCGAAGAGCTCTATGAGCCTGGCAAAGTCCAGAAGGGAGCGGGATAAACGGTCAATCTTATACAGCAGAACCATATCAACCTTGCCAGCCTTAATGTCGGCAATAAGCCTTTGCAGGGCAGGACGTTCCATATTCCCCCCTGAAAATCCGGGATCATCATAGTGTTCGGAGAGTGCGGTCTAGCCCTCGTGACGCTGACTGGATATGTATGCCTCGCATGCCTCCCGCTGGGCGTGCAAGGAATTGAACTGTTGTTCGAGTC
>JACRDG010000050.1 GCA_016218715.1 Desulfomonile tiedjei
CCTCGACGACCCCAAAACCACCCCCGAAAAAGGGGGTAAGAAAGGCTGAAAAGACCCCCTTTCCGAGACCCGAAAAGGCGTTCACAAGTGGCTCCATTACGCCGAACATCCCGTGGCTCCTTTGGGGTGCTCAATGACAGCGTCGAAGAGCCGCCGTTCTGGAACTCCGTCCGGGAGATCGCGGTACGGAAGCGCTGCGGGACCGCCTGGGGACGCCAAGGGGGCTGGAACCAGGCCCTTTTGTGCCTCCTGGGCGGCCCTGCGGACGCCCTCCATCGGCTGGATTGGTCAGCTATTGGTTCTTGAACAGCAGTGGATGGCATCCGGGAGTTTGGCGGTCCCCCAATTCAAGTCTTGGGTCAAGCCAACACTGCCATGGGCGACCTCGTGGAGCACCCGGGCAGCACGAATCAGAGTATCAGACGTACTCCGGCCGCCGCCGAGTTGAGAGACGGCCTCGTACAGAGGCCCCCAAGACATCAACATCCAAATTCCACTAAACTGCCCCAATTAGCGAACCACATTCTTAGGTATGGTCAACTCCAAGAACAGACCTTCGAGGTCTTGCATCTGCGAACCAATCTTTGCAATATGCTCTCGCGTAATTGCTTCCGCCCGCTCCGGTTCGCGATTCTTTATTGCCTGCAGGAGGTCTTTGTGTTCGTCTGGATTATGAAGTAGCCCTTGGTCTCGTGGAACCGTCCGTATGAATTCTACCGTGAAATCCATGAGAATGTCTTCAATAATGGCGTAAAACAGATTGCGTGAGGCACGCCCCAAAAGCCGATGGAAACGAGCGTTGTTCTCCACTTGGTTCAAGAAGGAAGATTCAGGAGCAGGGCTGATGGACGACTGAACGGATTCCTCCAGTTCTCTAACGTCTTCCGCTCCCGCCCGCAATGCCGCTAGTCGAGCGATTTCAGGTTCGATGTGAGCTCTCATCTCGGTCAACTGCCCCACAGACACTTGGCCCATGGTGAGCAGATCCATTACATTTCCTTTCAGCACGCTGGAATTGATGCCCGCAACAAACGCACCTCCCGTGGCGCCCTGCCGAACCGTTACTAGACCGGTGATCTCAAGATACCGAATCGCTTCCCGGGCGACGGGGCGACTCACACCGAACAGCTCCGCTAGCTCGGATTCAGAGGGAAGCTTGTCCCCAACACGATATTCCCCCCCAAAAATGGCCTGTTTGAGCGACCCCGCCATTTCCTCGTAGAGCCTTCCCCTTTGTAGGCTCTTGAAATTATGCTCATTCTTCATTCTTCTCACCGATATCTTCTTGACGGCGGCAAATGTAAAATGTTAATCATTTATATGATCAAGGAGAGCGACACTGTTGTCAAGAAGAAAAATGCCCCGCCCTATTCTATTGGATGCCACGGTACTCACGCGGTGCTCCTTATCCAACGAGAGGACTCAGGTTCATGACAAACCCGATGTGGAGTGTTCAAGACGCTCGGGCCCTCCGGGAGAGGGCGAATCGAACCTTTGAGAGGCAACACCGACTGATCGCGCCTCTGGGATTTGGCCTCGTGAAACACGGGCTAGAACTCCTGTCTGCGTGCTTCGGGCCGAGCGTTTACCGGCCCGTACTGCGACGCGTGTCCGCCCGCATGAACCGCAACATGGCTCACGCCTTCGACGGCTACACGCCGGTCTCGGGGGATATCGTAACGTCCGGCTATTTCAAAGCCGGCACAAATTGGGTCATGCACATGTGCTATCAGATTGCCCATCTCGGGGAGGGCCACTTCGCGCACATACAGGATGTGATACCTTGGCCAGATGCAGCTGAGCCGCGGTATTGGCTCGACCTGCACGACCCCACGCCTTACGCGTCTCCAACAGGATACCGAGTGATCAAATCTCATTTGACGGCGGAGGACATTCCTTTAACGAAGGCAGCCAAATACATTGCTGTCATCCGCGATCCCAAGGACTGTGCCGCCTCCGCCTACCATTATTTTAGCGCGCTAGCCCTTGGCCCCACCGCACCGCCGCCAGATCTCTGGTTGGACTTTTTCGGCACGGACGAAGCCATCTTTGGTCGGTGGGATCGCTTCACGGCCTCTTGGTATGCGCGGCGCGAGTATCCCAATGTCCTGTTCCTGCGCTATGAGGATATGAGGGCTGATCCGGTCGCCGTCATCAAGCGGATCGCATCTTTCCTCGGGATTGATCTCGCGCCCCAAGCCTGCGACAAGGTGGTTGCACTTATCTCCTTCCAGGCGATGAAGGCGATGAACGCCCGCTTTTACCCAGTGCGCCAGAACCTCTGGAGCGTGCCGGAGGGCGAAATCATCCGAAAGGGCACGGTAGGCGACAGCGCGCTCCTTTTCAGCCCCGCCGCCCTCGAACGGCTGGATCAGGTTATAGAACGAGGCTTAGCGTCTCTCGGCAGCGACTTCCCATACCGGCACACATACGTCAATGAGTTTTCGGCCCATACAATTGGAGAGACCA
>JACRDG010000052.1 GCA_016218715.1 Desulfomonile tiedjei
CCTCGCCATCGAGACCGACGGGAACGCGTTCCCCCAAATCATCGAGGCGCGGCTCGAGGCCTTCGCTCTCCAGGCCCGACGCCTCCACGAACGCATGCTCGAAAACGTCCTGTGCCACTAGCGCCGCACTGTGGGAATGAGTTTGCAGACGTTGCGGGGAAGACCTCTTTGCAAAAAGGTCCTCCCCGCACCCCTCCCCAAAAACTCCCAGGGTACGGGCAAGGGGCTTCGCTCCCTTGCCAAGAGACGGACAGGGTCGGTTGACAGGACCGCTCAAACATCCTAATAATTGAACGTTGCACCGGAATGCTGGGAAGCAAAGACTGTCCATTTGGTCGGCCCCCGGTCCCGCCGTTCTGGTGTGCAAAGTCCGTGCGCCCTTAGCTCAGCTGGATAGAGCGTCTGACTACGGATCAGAAGGTCGGGAGTTCGAATCTCTTAGGGCGCACCAGAAAAATCAAGGACTTGGCCATAGGCCCGGTCCTTTCTTGGTTCTCTTGTAGCAGCAGGACTTGGGCAGTGGTATCATTGTGGTTGCCGGGCATTCGGATTTGCTCGGGCAGCTTCCAGGGTCGAGGTTCAAGTCGATGAATCGCCACAGGATCGATATTCCTCACGACGAGATCGCAGAGTTTTGCAAGCGGCACCGAATAAGGAAACTGGCCCTGTTCGGATCTGTCCTTCGAGATGATTTCCGCGAAGACAGCGATATCGACGTGCTGGTCGAGTTTGAACCCGGTGCCGCGGTGGGACTGAGCTTCTTTGCCATGGAACGCGAACTCTCTGCACTCCTCGGACGGAAGGTGGACCTCAACACACCCGGGTTCTTGGGGAGATACTTGCGGGAACAGATTCTCAGCGAAGCTGAGGTTCAGTATGAGTCGGCATGACGACCAGACCAGTTTGCGCCACATGCTGGAGCACGCGGCTGAGGCGGTAGAGGTAGCGCGGGGCAGGACTCGATCCGACCTCGAAACAGACCGTCTGCTCAATCTTTCACTGATCCGTCTACTTGAGATCGTGGGGGAGGCAGCCACGAGAGTGTCCGCTGACGGCCGAGAGCGTCACAACGTGATTCCCTGGCCAGACATCATCGGTCTCCGCAACCGTCTTGTCCACGGTTACGATGACGTGGATTTTGACATCCTCTGGGAAATCATTCAAAGCGATCTGCCGCCGCTCATATCCCAACTGAAGCAGATACTTGATTCTTAGTGGGGTTCTTACTGGTCCAGAATGACGTCAGTCTCGGGACCAAGAGAGCTAGGCACGGTGTTCCCAGAATTCCTCAGGTCTTGTCATCGCTGAGTTCTCGTTTGATGGTCGCGAGAACATCGCCAAAGGTTTCCCGAATGTGGCCTTGTGGGAACCGAGTCTGGTTGACGCCGAGAATGTTGGAGAACTCCTTGACTCCGTTTTCAAGTAGGGCAAGGGCTCGCGTAAAACCAATGCGGCCCTGGAAAAGTCCAAGCTCGTGAATCACGTTCTCACGTGCATGAAGCTCACCATCGTCGTGAAGGTCTTCGCCCGTCAGGACCAATAGAGCGAACGACGACTTGTTCAGCATCCCCTCAAGCACCTCTTTGACGCTCAGTCCTGCCCGGGGACCAATCTCGTAGTGGATCACTTCCAGTCCGTGGTGATCATGAAGATGGTCTTTAAGATCGCGCCACTGCGGATTGCGCCCGTGGCCAATGAAGATTTTCGCGGGCTCCGCCTCTGTCTTGATTTTCCCAGCGTCCGCATCCCGCTCGAATTCCCCAAAGACCGCTTGAACGTCGGATCTGCAGGGGAGATACACATCAACCGAGGTAGAGCGGTCTTCCTGAACGACCCAGAAACGCTCGGGCACAGATCCATGCTGGAGTCTGTACCATACAGCGCCGTGAATTTCTGTGAAGAAGTCATCCAGCGACGCCAAGCTCCATCTTTCCGAGCCACGTGCTATGGTAAGTATCAGTGTATCGCTGGATTGGGAATCGGCGAGACGCTCCTTAAACACATCATATGCGCGGCGAATGGTGGCCGGCGGAAAAACCGTCCGGTAGTAGAATTTTGTCTTGCCAAGGTAGTTCCGCATGTGGGGCACTTCGGTGTTTGGCTCGACGTGTTCCCTCACCGCGAGCTCCAGCAGGCTCCGAATCTGATTCCGATCAGGAAGGGAGACTCTGAGTCGAGTACGTCCCTGATGTGAGTCGTGTTCAATCTTCAGCCAATTCCCACCGGTACTGTGCTCGAACACGAAATTGGACGCGGTATCGATTTCTGCAAGAAAATTATCAAGTTCATCAACCGTCCAACGTTGGTCGGCAACAGTAAAGATTAGACAAGTTGGCTTGGATTGTTCATGCTCTGGGGGGAGATGGTCCAGGAAGCGTTGGTACAGGGTCTCGAGCAATGCTCTCGTGAATCGGCCTCGGAAATCCTGGCTCGCGTCCATATGCGTTACCTCGAATCGCGGCTACCACTCCTGTCCATGTGTATTGGATTATCCGGACTGAATTAAGTCTTATTGTCCGCAGCTTGTGCGTTCTCTTCTGGCCCTGGTTGCTCTTCAAGATTGATCGCTATGCGCTCAGGTCTGTCAACCAAACATCTTCTCAGGCACGAAATCCCTCTCGCGCACTTCGGTCATGCAGATGCTTTCGGTGGGGCAGACCACCTGGCAGAGGCCGCAGCCCATGCATTTCTCCGCGTTGACCTGAGCGGGTTCCTCGCCTTCCTGGGTGATCGCGGAGAAGAAGCAGCGGTCGACGCACGCTCCACAGGCGCTGCAGGTCTCGGCATCGATGGCAGCCGCGAATCGGCTCGGCTCGATGACGCTGATGTTGTGCTCGATGAGGATCGGCATGGTCTGGCAGCAGCACGCGCAGCAGTTGCAGATGAAATGGTCGATGCTCTGTTTGTTCATGACTACGTGGATCAGTCCGGCTTCTTCGGCTTTGCGAGCGATGTCGAGCGCTTCTTCTTTCGAAAGCGCACGGCCGGTGCCGCGTGCGAGGTTGTATTCGGCCGCACGGTTGATCTGCAGGCACACTTCCAACGGCTTGTCGCATTTGTGAGCGGTGAGGCGGCACGTGCACTTGGTGACTGCGATGGCACGGGCGTTTTCGATGATCTCTCTTACGTCCTCGAACGCGAGCACGTGGGTCTTCCCCTCGACCGATATCCCGACCGGTATCACGCGCGTGAAGGGCCGAGGCATGAGCTGGTGGTAGGTCCTTGCGATGTCGGGCCATTCCACGTCCATGAAATCCTGCCACAGATCGAGGAATGCCTGCGGAGCGTCAGGCCACAGGATGGACGCGTCGTGAAACTGGACGAGGTCGCGGCTCATGCGGTAGTTCGGCGGCGAAGTCTTGCCTGACGGAAAAACCACGCCCTTGACGAACAGGGTGTGGAGAGACGCGGCGATCTCGGCTTCCGGTCGGCCGAGCTTGGCAGCGACCGCCGGCGAGTCCGCGGGCAATGCCAGGAGAATGTCCGCTTCTGAGGAATCGGCAATCATTGCCCAGAGTTGCGCTATACGTTCCGACTGGCCGAGGCCGATCCGGTAGGCCAGCTCAAGGTATCGAGAGTCCATACTATTCCTCCGGTGTATCAGTTCGCTGGATTGCGTTGGTCAGCAGGCCGCCTGATTGGACCACATGTGCGGGGCTTCGTCAAGGTGCGGTTCGATCGGCACGAAGCAGTGGTACCGCTTCATGAAGCGATCAATCGCCGGACATCTGCTCGCCTGCGATGGCCCTCTTGGCAGCTTCGAGAAGAAACGCCGAACGCGAGAGATTATGTCGCTGGGCGCACTCGTCGATGGCTTGCAGTTCGTGCTCCGGCACCGTGATGTTCACCCTCTTGGTTTTCGTGTCCGGCACGGTGACGAGGAACGGCACTGCATCGGCGTTGGCCGGGTCCGCCATGACCCGATCGAGAGAACTGGGTTCAGGGATGGGGTCTCCGTCCTCTCTCATTCCTCTGATATGGAACTGGAGGACCTCTGAGGCTCGTCGATGGGCTTCTTCCAACGTCCTTCCCGCGGTGATGCAGCCCGGAAAGTCCGGGAAATCCACACCGAAATCACTCTCCTTCTCTTTCCGAAGCAGTGCTATGTAGGATACCATTTGTCAATGCCTTCCTCTGTGCGATTTGATATCTTCTCGGAGGGTCAGGCCTGCTTGGCGAATGCCAGGGCCGTGCTTTGTCGGGCAGTCGGAACAGAGCGGATTCGGATGACACCGCTGCCGGGTCACCGAGCGGACTCGGAATAGCCCGCGCGTTCAGTAGCCTTCCGTTGGGCTTTGTCCCGCTCTCTTTCGTCGCGTCCATCTGAATACCATCCCAACCGGAACCCCAACGACCACCACGCCGCTCAGGGCGGCGACCACGTACATGGCCCATTCAGGCAGGTATCTCAGGACCTGAGCAGTAAGGTTGACGAGGCGGCCTTGCCAGGCACTGCGAGTGGCTCTGACGCCGTACTTTGCCATGGTGAGGTATTTCATGAAGCTCCGGGGTCCGGTCTTCGTGAGGAGTCGGGTTCCGTCAGGCCCGTACTTGAGAGCCTGATCCAGGGCCGCGGTGATTTGCGGGCTCTTACCGTATCGCTTGAAGGCGTTTACCGCGGAGCCTTCGCCGAGTTTCAGGAATTTCCCGGTCTTGGGTCCGAACGTCGCGGCGAGTTTCTCCATGGTCTTCAGGTCCGCGACCGAGTCACAACGAGCCACGACCGCCATCACATCCCGCGCCTTGACCCCGGGCACACGGGCGATTCCTTCCAGCGAGGACGCCAATGGTTTCAGCGGCTTGAGGTCCCCAAGCCGTGCGGCGTCTTTGAACGCGGCGGTCAGGCTCTTCCGAAGGGGTTTCGAGATCTTTCCCATTCGATTGGAGAGCTTCAGGAGCGAGGCAGTTCCCTTCGCCGGAGCTGTGCCGCCGCCGCTCACGATGCTCGGGACGGTCAGCAGCACGCCGACTCCGGCGAGCGCCGCGGTGAATTCATCGACCTGTTCGCCTTTGTAAAGGTTGTATCCCTGCCAGGCGAGATCCCGCAAGTCGCCCACCACGAAGAAATCGGACGCAGTCGCGGAGACGAGCGATTCCATGCAAGCGCCCTTGCCTTGCCAGATCCCGTTCAAGATGTCGCGGGCGCGAAACCGGTACGATTCCCGCTCGGCCTTGGTCTTCTCGTAATAGGCTTGGACTTCCGGGTTGCTCTTCACGTAGTCGTAATCGCGGAAATAGTCGAGGTATTCCAACGCGTCGCAATAGGCACCCGCGTCAACCAGCCTGCGGGCTTCGGGGAGCGGATCTATTTCCTGGAGCGCTTGGAATTCCGTGAGGAGCTTCGCATCATGGAGGTGGAGGATCGCTGCGAGCGACGAGACCAGCACAAGGATTACAATAAGATAGCCGACAAGCTTGCAGAGAAACCACGTCACGCGCAGCGGATTCATCGAGTATCCCGAGTTCGGATTCGGCGGGAGGCCGGTCCAAGGCAAAGGCCTCTCGCCTGCTCTTCCCGCGGATCAGAGGAACGGGTTTTCGGTCTTTTCCCGGCCGATGGTCGATGTCGGCGTCGCCCCGTAGTGATGGCCGGGGAGGACGATCGTGTCGGCAGGGAGTGTGAAGAGGCGCTTTCGGATCGATCCTTCCAGCACTGCAAAGGAGCCTCCGGGGAGGTCGGTTCTTCCGACCCCTGACACGAAGAGGGTGTCGCCGGTGATGACGTAACCGGGCCAATACAGGCATATGCCGCCCGGGCTGTGTCCCGGCGTGTGGATGACCTCCACGGATTCCTTGCCGAAGGTGATCTTGTCGCCATCCTTGAGCAGGACCGTTGCCGCAGGCGAAGGCTCGGCATTGAACATGGCCAACATGCTGGGGTGAGGAAGTGCAAGGCCCTCAACGTCATCCTGATGGATCGCAATGGGAGCGCCCGTGGCATCGTGCATCCACTTGTTCCCTGCGGTGTGGTCCACGTGGAAGTGGGTGTTGACGATCAGCTTTATCTGCGTAATGCCTCGATCTTTGGCCCGTTTCAAGATCTCTTGCGGCGGGCCGCCCGGATCGACGACAATCCCTTCTCCGGTGGCGGCATCACCAAGCACGTAACAAAAGATCGCAAACGACCCGATCAGTATCTGTTCGATAACCATACACTCCTCCGCATGACAATGATATCACCGCACTTTGCGGGAAACTGAAGCTGGACCGGACGTTCACTGTTCGCGCAACGCTGGCGGCTTGTGCGGACAATACGGTTCTTCGGCCATGTATCGTCCCGTGTGTTCGTACGCTCGTGCCCGGCAGCCCCCGCAATAGCGGACGTAATCGCACCGCGCGCACTTTCCTTCGAGCAGGTGGAAGTCTCTCAACGTATTGAAAAGAGGCGCATTTGCCCAGATTTCGCCGAAATCGGCCTTGCGGACGGACCCGGCCTGAACGTCAAAATAGCCGCACGGCTGTAGTTCGCCACGATGCGATACAAAGACGAACGAAAGACCGGCAAGACAGCCGCGGGTTCGTGCGTTGAGCCCGAAGGTCTGTTCCGTGACCTCCAGTCCCTCGGCTTTGGCCTGCTCCCTCATGATCCGATAATACTGAGGTGCACACGTTGCCTTGGTTTCCAACGGGGAAGCACGACCAAGCCGGTAGAATTCGAGCAAGGTCTCCTCGTACTCGCGAGGGCCCATCTCTTCTCCGGCCAGGTCCCGGGCTCGTCCGGTCGGGACCAACAGGAATACGTGAAACGCGGCAGCGCCGATTTTCTCCACAAGCTTCATGATCTCCGCCAACTGGTGGCGGTTGCGCCGCGTGAGGGTGGTATTGATCTGCACCGCCACGCCGGCTTGCCTCAGCCGGGCCACGGCCGCGAGAGAGGCTTCAAAGGCTCCGGGAACCTTGCGGAATGTGTCGTGGTCTTCGGGAGATGGCCCGTCGATGCTGATGCTCACGCGGGGTATTCCCACGTCCGCGATTTCCCGCGCAATCGGTTCGGTGACCAGTACGCCGTTGGTGGCAAGGACCGCGCGGAGGCCGGCAGACATGGCATGGCGTGCCAGATCGAAGAAGTCGCGTCGGAGCAGCGGCTCTCCGCCGGTCATGATAAGGATCGGCTTTGCGACCCTGGCGATGGAATCGATGAGGACTCGACCTTCAGCGGTCGTCAGTTCGTCCGGATCGGCCTCCGGGCATGCGCCGGCCCGGCAATGCACACAAGCCAGATTGCAGGCCCTGGTCATCTCCCAGGCCACGAGTCGCAGCGGTAAGCGGTTCAAGTCTTCCTCGATGCCGGGGAATCGCCCTGAAGGATACGCACGGCTTCGAGAGCGTGGTACGAAATAATAAGGTCCGCTCCCGCCCGTTTGATCGAGGTCAGGGCTTCCATCATGCAGCGCTCGCCGTCCAGCCAGCCGTTTTGGGCAGCGGCCTTGATCATGGCGAACTCACCGCTGACATTGTATGCCGCGAGCGGAAGATCGAACGCGTTGCGCACTCGCCAGATGACATCGAGATACGGAAGCGCGGGCTTCACCATGATCATGTCCGCGCCTTCTTCCACATCCATGGCCACTTCGCGGAGGGCTTCGTCGGAATTGGCAGGGTCCATCTGGTACGACCGGCGATCGCCGAACTTCGGGGGCGATTCCGCTGCGTCGCGGAACGGACCGTAAAACGCGGAAGCATACTTGGCTGCATACGACAGGATCGGGATCTGATCGAACCCGGCTTCGTCAAGCGCTTCCCGAATCGCTCCCACTCGCCCGTCCATCATGTCGCTGGGTGCGACAATGTCCGCACCCGCGGTCGCGTGGGACAGGGCCATCTTGGCGAGCAGATCCAACGTCTGGTCATTGTCCACGTCGCCGTGTTGGATGATCCCGCAATGGCCGTGGTCCGTGTACTCACACAGGCAGACGTCGGTAATCACCACCAGATCGGGAAAGGCCTTCTTAATGGCCCGAACGGCCTGCTGGATGATGCCGTTCTTCGCGTATCCCTCGGAGCCGACCGGGTCCTTCTTCTCGGGGATACCGAAAAGCAGAACCGCGGGGATACCTCGCTCGACCGGTTCTTTGAGTTCGGAGAGCAAGACGTCCACCGAGAGCTGAAAGCATCCGGGCATGCTGCCAATGGGATTCCTCAGCTCTCTCCCCTGACGAACGAAGAACGGGAGGATGAAGTCCTCCGGGTGAAGCTGTACTTCACGGACCATGCGTCGGAGTGTTTCGGTCCTTCTGAGCCGTCGGGCCCGGTATTCTGGAAAGCGCATCTCAGCCTCGATGTTTTTGTTGGCATAGTGGCGATGTTTCACTTATAATCTCAGGAGGAGGGTCTGTCAATGTCATGACCAGGATTCGCTGCAACAGATGCGGACATCCGCTTGAAGAAGGATCGCTCAAGTACGAAGTGGCAGTGAAGGTTCGATCCTCGTTCGACGGAACCATCCCGCAATTCGCACAGGACAGGGAGGGCGAGGGCCTGGCAAGCGTACTCCATGAGGCATCTCTGTACACCGAGGAGGAGTTGAACCGCCAGGTCTACGAAGACGACGTGTTCATCATGTGCCCGCAGTGCAAGGAAGCTTTCATGGAAGATATCTACTCCAATCTCCATCCCAAAGCCACTCCTGAAAATGGCAGAGCTCACTTGATACATTAGGCGGAGCGGAACTCCCGGCCGTCGCTCGAGTAGCCGCGTGCACCCTCGAGCCGGGAAGTCGAAGGGGACCGCCGCCTGCCGCGTTGCCGAAAGACCATCACGAACAATCATGAACCTCAACCCACAAGCCAGATACCTCTTTCTCTTCGCCCATTTCGACGATGACGTGTTTGTCGCCGGGACAATGAAGCTGCTGCTCCAGCAGAGTGCGGAACTACACTGTGCCTGGCTGACCTCAGGCGATTACTTCGGAAAGGGTAACGTGAGAGAAAAGGAGCTGGATCGGGCAATGTCCATTCTCGGCCTGCCCGAATCTCACGTGCACCGTCTCGGCTTTCCCGACCTGGGACTGGTAAAGGAAATGGGAGATGCGCTCGAGGAAGTGACCGAACTGATGACCCGAGTCAGGCCGGACACCGTCTTCGCGACGGCGTATGAAGGAGGCCATCCCGATCACGATGCGGTGAACTTCCTCGCATGCGAGGGGTCGTCCCGCGCGGGTATCCAACCGGAATTGTACGAGTTCCCCTTGTACAACGGCGCTGGCAAGCCCTATCACTGCCACTGGCGGATCAACAGCTTTGCCACGGACGAACCTCGGCCCTGCTTCAATCGACTCGATAATGCGGCTATCCGGTGCAAGCACCGCATCATACGAACGTACTCCAGCCAGTGGATGTATATGGTTCCTGCGAGATTGTCCGCGACCAAGCGACGCCTCTCCAAAATCGGGGAACCGTATCGTCCGTGCCCACGGGACCGGGACTACACCATTCCTCCGCACGAAGGGAGAATCAACTACGAACGTTGGTTCAACTCCTTCATGAAAATCAGCTTCCAGGATTTTTCCCGTGCAGTCTCCGATGTGCGGGCCGTTCCTCGGGAGATGACGCCCTTGCCTACGGGCAGGATCGAAGGAAGAGGAGATTCGCACCTGAAATAATCATTCCATTGTATCGATTTCGTTGACTGTTTTCTTTAACAGTGATAGGATGCTTTCCACGTCACTGTGTATTGGTATGGATGGTGAGATACGTTGAGATCGTTGAAGTTGGCTGCGCTGTGCTCTGTTCTCTTCGTAGCACAGGCGTTCGGATACAGTTTCAGAACAGAAATCCCCTTGCCGCGTGGCGACACACTCCCCGCGTACTGTTTTCTTCCGAATTGCCCTGCCAGGTTCCCCCTGCCGGGTGTGGTGGTCGGGGTCGGGGTCGGTTCCACCAAGATTCTCCAATATCACGACCACTGTCAGAACATGGCGGATCGCAACTTCTTCGTCGTGCTTATCGATCCGTCGAACTACCCCGAGTCCATGGTGCCGGGCCCTTTCACATGGCACGAAGGGGCCGGTTACCTTTGGGGGAGCGTCAATCAAGGGGTTGTTGCGGGCAGGCTGTTTTTCACGCAGAAATGGTATCTGGAAAACATCAGAGCCACGATGGACTTTCTCTGGTGTCAACCGCAGGTCGATAGGACGAGGATTGTTCTGTCAGGATTCTCGCAGCCCGCGAATGCCGCGCTGACGTATGCGTCGAGCGATCCGCGGGTGAAGGCCGTGGTGTGGAACTACGGCGGCTCGCCGTGGGTAATGCCGTACAATCCGCTGGGATTGCCGCCGGTAATCATCTTCCACGGAGAGGACGACGAGGTATACGACGTCAAATACGCCAAGGAACTTGCATGGGAATTGCGCACCAACGCCCGCGATTACGAGGCGTACATCTATCCGCATCAGAAGCACATGTTCAACGTCTACTACGATCTTAGGACCGAAAACAGGTTCATGAAGCCGGTCCTCTTGGATGCATTCGAACGCATGATCTCGTTCCTGTACCGGAAACTTCAGATCCCGCCACCTCCCGTCTCGGGCAAACAGAGGTCTCGGGCGATGGGAAGCTCGCGGGGCCGCACTCAGCGGTGACGTATGGCACAGCCAACGGCAATGTCCCCCAGGGGAAGTATTCCCGGCTCGGGTGTCAGCATGAGCTTGGGGTGCCGGGGCCCCCGGTAATCGTCCGGGATCCTCTGGACGAATCGAAGGAATAGGCCCTATTCACACTCGCGTGGTCCGCTCTTCGGCTTATTTCTGAATTTCTTCGGACGGAGGGGGGGGGTCACCATTCTACGGCTTCTGTGTTTCTCGACCCCTTCCTTTCCCAAACTCCTCGTTCCGTGGCACCAGGCTTGCTCACAGCGCCCGATCCTTCTCTCGTGGTGTAAGGACCCACCGGGTGACCCTCTTGCCCCCTGCGCCCGTGATCCCTTTGATGATTCCGAAAAACTGGAGCGCGCGTAACAGCCGTGCGGCAGTGTCCCTTCCGAGGCCGACAAACCGCTGAACCTCCCCGGCCCCGAATCTAGAACCGCGATGCTCGGCGAGGAAAAGGGCGAGACGGCGCCTCCCCTCAGGAGCGCTGAGGGCCCTGATTCTTTCGGCGTCGGCGATGCGTTCCAGCGCACCGATTAGGTCAGGGTCCAGTGTGCCATAGGGCCTGATCGTTTCGGGGAGGTCCTCGGGTCGGATCCTGCCGGCAGGCCGTTTGCCAAGCACAAACGAGAGGGTGGTTTCCAGCTCGTCGACGTTTCCAGGCCAATGGTGTGTGCGTAGGATGTTGAGAGCCTCCGCGGTGAATCGTTCCAGAAGGTTTGCTTCCAGACCTCGTGACCTTGCCCAGAAGCCCACAAGCGCGTCGAGGTCCTCAATTCGACTGCGTAGCGGCGGTAAGTGCACGCGAAACGGCCTGAGGAAAGCAAAGAGTTCCGCAGCGATTCCTCCAATCCGTTTCTCGTACGGATCGACAGGAGCCGACGAAAGGACAAGTCCCCCGAGGGCCGTTTGCCGCATCTGCAAGATCAGTTGCTCACGCAGCCATTTCTGGAATCGCTCAGGTGCGTCATCGATTCTTGGGACGAATAATGTTGTGTCAGGGCCTAGTTCATGGATGTCCGGCTCCGCATCCCTCAAACCCGCCTGATCGTACGATCGAAACGTGTGCGCTGGCAATCCTCTTAATCGGTGAACCAGTCGCGCCATGGGCTCTGGCCCCGTGCCGGTCTCGCCGGTCAGCCAGATCGGCAGATCGGTGGCTGCCAATTCGGCCAGCCTGAGGTATGTTTCTTGCATCGCGGGACTGAACGTGGCGGGCACTTCTCCTGTATTACTGCTCCCGGAAACCGTCGCGACGATCCTGGCTGAGGCAAGCCGAAACAAGTAGTCGACAGCTGTAGCAAGGGTCGCCTGCTCTTCCAGCGCCAGACCGGAGTGGACTATTTCGTCCCGCAGAGTCCGACGGGTTTCGACGAGCGCAGGACGTCTCGCAGTCTGGAAGCGCTGCCAGACCGAATCGAGCCAATTGGCGACGTCTGTCGGGGCAGCCGAGCTCCCTAACGCGGCCAAAGCAGATTTCTGACCGGACCCGAAACGGCAGAGGCGCAGATAACCTCTCGCCATTTCCATTATGGTTTGGAAAGGCGCACGCTCTCGGCCGCGTCTCAGAATCGCCGCAGCCGGCCAGAGGTAGCATTGATCGGAGTCGAACTTCAGCGGCATCGAGGGCCCTGGGAACATGGCAGAGAAAAAGCCGAAAATCGAGGTGGAAAAGTGACGGAAAAACGTAACGATCTCGTAGGAATTGACCGGGAATCTCTCCAGATGCTGAGGAGCCTCATGCACTCAGTGGAAGTCTGTCTCACAGGACTGGACGACCGGATCAAGAGGGAACTGGAGGTCATCGAAGTCTCTATGGCCCTGAGCCAAAAGGCCAAGACCTTGCTGAACCAAGTCCTCAGCGCACAAGAAAAGCAGCCTCCCCACGTGGTGAGCTGAATTGCGAAAAGTCACGAGGCGGTGCAGACTCACGCGGAAGCCAGGCCGAGCCGATGTCCAACCGGTCGCCATGGTAATCGGACTGTGCGTCTGCTGACCCGTGACCGCGCTGGGAATTAGAAGTTGTAAAGCTCTTCCCCGTAAAGCCGTATCCACTCTTTGGCCAGAGCGTCGTGAGCAACTGCCAGCTTATCGACGCCGAGCAGGATAATCGAACGGTCTCCGGAACCGTAAAGCCCGAGGAAAGCGTACAGGTATTGTACGTTGACTCCCGCAAGCTTAAGCGGCTTAAGGATTGCGTTCAGGCCTCCAGGGTGATGCGGAGCCTCTGCTGCAATGATCTCGCGTATCGCGGGCGAGTACCCTGCGCTCTCCAGGATGTTGACGACGCGGGAAGGATCGCTGGCAACGAAGCTCATCGTTCCCTCCGAGTCCTGGGTAATCACTGTCAAAGCCAGGATGTTGATCCCGTTGGCGCCAAGAAGCTCACTCAACTCGGACAGCGCTCCAGGCCTGTTCTCGAGCTTGAGCGCGATCTCTTTCACCGTTTTCATGCAGCAAAACCTCCAAGAATTCTCCGCCTCCATCGACAGATGGGCAGGTGGGCAGGGAGGATCTCTCCCAGGGCAAGTCGCCCGGGCTCCCGGCAGCCCAACGCACTCGTCCGCGTGGGGAACCTTGTCCTGTGCAGGAGATCAGTCAACTGGAACGAACGTTCAGTGGCCCTGTGATAAACATCGAGCGCCGAGGGATAACGCCTTCTGGTTGATTTCGATCATCACGCGTTTCTTGCCCTCGAGCAAGGTTTCGACGGCTTGGAGCAGGGCTTCCTCCGGAACGATACCGATTGTCGCGTTTACCGCTCCGAGCATCACCATGTTCAAGACGCGATCATTGCCCATCTCGTGGGCAAGAGAATTGGCCGGGACCTGCACTGTCGTGATATCCGTACGGGAGGGACCTTGGGAAATCAGATCGCTGTTGAGAAACATGATCCCGCCGGGTCGCACGAGATTCTGATACTTGACCATAGATGGATAATTCATCGCGATCGCGTAGTCCGGAGAAGACGCAATGGGAGATGCGATCTCCTCGTCTGAAACCACCACCGTGCAGTTCGCGGTGCCGCCGCGCATCTCTGCCCCGTACGCGGGCAGGAAGGTCACGTGCTTATTCTCGTTCATTCCGGCCGTCGCGAGGACGTATCCCATCATGAGCACCCCCTGGCCGCCGAAACCTGAAAAGACGATCTTAGACAGCATCCTTTATCACCTTTAGCGGGAAGAATTTCGTCATGGATTCATCCACCCAGCGTATGGCTTCCGAAGGGGTCATCTTCCAGTTGGTGGGGCACGGCGAAAGGATTTCCACAAGCGAGAAGCCTTTGTCTTCCAGTTGCGTGAGGAAGGCCTTCTTGATTGCCTTCCTGGTCTTCAGGATATTCTTGGGAGAGGTGACGCTGGTTCGTTCAATGTACACACTCCCCGCGGCGACCGCGAGCATCTGGCTGAGATCGAGCGGGTTCCCCTCTCTTCGGGCAAGCCTGCCTTGAGGGGACGTGGTGGTGACCTGGCCGAGGAGCGTCGTAGGGGCCATCTGGCCGCCGGTCATTCCGTACACGGCATTATTGACGAAGATGCAGGTTACCCGCTCCCCTCTGTTGGCAGCGTGGATCGTCTCGGCAGTGCCTATGGCAGCGATGTCTCCGTCTCCCTGATAGGTGAACACCACTCGATCGGGGAGTATTCGCTTGATCCCTGTGGCCACCGCCGCGGCTCGCCCGTGAGGCGCTTCGACCATGTCTACGTCAAAATAATTGTAGGCCAGGACTGCGCATCCGGCAGGAGGGACCCCTACGGTGCGTTCCCTGAGCCCCAGTTCGTCAATAACCTCGGCTACGAGTCGGTGTATGACACTGTGACCGCATCCGGGACAATAGTGGAACGGGGTCTCTTTGAGAGACCTCGGTCGAGAAAAGACTTTCTTCACGTGATCACTCCCTGTTGCACGGCACGATATGTCAGCCCTTCCAGTGCTCCGGCGCAAGCTGCCTGGAAGCATGGCTTTGAATTGCGACGGTGTTGGCGGCAAGTCTCCGGGAGGGCGTCACACCGAACCTACCGCTCGAAGTCCGGCTTCTCCGGAAATATCGGCACCGCCGTGTCTTCGCGACTCAAGTTTGTGGTATGTGCTCGATATTATCCGGGCCAGTTCTTCCGGTGTCGGGACAACGCCTCCGGGTCGGCCGTAGAACGATACCCCGCATTTTCCCTCGACTGCCAATCGCACATCTTCGACCATTTGTCCTATGTTCAGCTCGAAAACGATAATTTCACCGATCGATCTGCTCATTTGTGCGAGCGCTTCAGCCGGGAACGGCCACAGCGTCTTTGGTCTGTACAGACCGACGCGGATGCCCATCTCCCGCGCCCGGTGAACCGCTCCTTTCGCGATGCGCGCGGCGGTCCCGTATGCCGCGACCACCAGATCCGCGTCGTCGAGCAGGTACATCTCCTGGTCCGGGATTTCTCTCGTGATCGCTTCGTACTTGCGGGCCAGCCTCCAGTTCAGCTCCTCGAGCAGCGGTGGGTCCAGCCAGAGGGAGCGCATGATCCGACTCGGTCTGCCGGCGCAACCATCCAGGAGCCAGTCCTTGCTCGGTAAGCTCGCGAGATCCACTGGTTCCGGAAGCACCACGGGCTCCATCATCTGGCCCATCATACCATCGCCGAGGATCATCACCGGCGTGCGGTAGTGGTCAGCCAGATCGAACGCGGCCACGGTCATGTCCGCAATTTCCTGGCCATATGCCGGCGCCAGCACGATAGTTCGGTAGTCGCCATGTCCCCCGCCCCGGGTAGCCTGGAAGTAGTCGCTCTGGGACGGAGCGATGTTTCCCAAGCCGGGACCTCCACGCATCATGTTCACCACCACCGCGGGGAGTTCCATCCCGGCCAGGTACGAAATCCCCTCTTGCTTGAGGCTCACTCCCGGGCTCGATGAGGAGGTCATGACCCTGGCCCCGGCGACGCTGGCGCCTATGACCATATTAATCGAGGCCAATTCGCTTTCGGCCTGGAGGAATACGGCGTCATCCATCTTCACGAAGGCTGCGGCCATGTACTCGGGCAATTCGTTCTGAGGGGTTATGGGATAACCGAAGTACGCCCGGCAACCGGCGCGGATGGCAGCCTCACCCAAGACATGCGTGCCGCGCATGAGGACCTTTTTCGCCATGTGCTTACTCTTCCTTTGCCTCGTCGTTGGGTTCGTTCTCGTCCTTGGTCTCCCGATAGACCTCAATGGCAACGTCCGGGCACATAACCGCGCAAAGTGCGCAACCGGTGCATTTGCTCTTTTCCGAGTCCGGGAGATTCTCTTCCTGGAAGCGTGCGGGGTAGTACCCCTTGGAGTTCAATTCTTCAGAGATGTCGATCTGTTTCTTGGGGCATACGCCAATACACAGATGACAGCCTTTACATCGCTCTTTGTCGATTTCAATTCGGCCTTTCACGTTTCATCTCCGTGGATTGATGCGGTAACCTCGTAGCCTAACACCCTGGAGGAGGCGTGTCAATAATGAACCGGGCATGGCCCCGGCTTATCGTTCCCGCGAGGATTTTACCGATTCGATCCAGTATTCGAAGTAGCTTTTCAGCAGTGGGTTTCTGGTGAGCTCGACCGATTTCCGGAAAAGGGTCACCGCCTTGGCGTTTTGGCCGAGATCCAGGTATAGGCTTCCTGTCATCATCACGGACGCGGCGTAGTCCGGGTCTAATTCGATGGTCTTGGCGTAGTTCAACAGGGCAGTGTTTCCCGATTCTTCATCGAGAAAGCCTTCAATGGCGACCCCGTACGCGAAAAGCGGAGACAGTTCTCTGGCCCGGTGCCAATCCATGATCGCATGGTAAACGAGCCCACTTCCCATATATACCATCCCTCGGTTCACGTGAGCCCCGTAAGATTTGGGATTCCGCTGGATTACTCGATTCCAGAGGACCAATGCCGTGTCCGGTCTGCCGGCTCGCGACTCTGCCAGCGCCTGTTGATAGATCTCCGAGGCGGAGACCTCGAGCGCCGTGCAAACGACTATCGCCAGGGCAATCACCACGGCATGTCGGGCAAGTGTGCGGCACATGACTGTTTGTCAATCCCGTCGCGCAAACCGATTCTCCACCTACGGCTCTCACGGCTCACGGACGCGCAAACGCCTGAGATAATAAGGTCCTTGTACCCCTTGACTCCAAGAATAACCTAAACATGCTATCACAAGCGTCCTTTATTTACTAGGATCTCGGAAATGGAGGGCAAAAAGGCGCTTATTCCGTTGACTTTTGCACCACTGCTATGCTACG
>JACRDG010000054.1 GCA_016218715.1 Desulfomonile tiedjei
ATGGTCACCACCAATCTTCCCTTTGAGAACTGGACCGAGGTCCTCGGCTCCGAGCGTCTCACCGGGGCCTTGCTCGACCGCCTCACCCACAGGGTCCATATCATCGAAGCTAATGGAGAGAGTTACCGACTCAGACAGGCCCAAAAAAGAGCCTCTCGCCGATCCACCCCGTCACACCCAGGAACCTGAAAGGAGGAATATCTTGACAATCACCAAGGCAAGAATCTAATCATGCAACGAGTGCCGCACTTTTCGACCGGCACCCTCCGCACTTTTCATCCGGCGACCCCAACTGATAGCGTCGACTGAAACGAGGCATCACCACAGGAACCCGACGAGTTCCGGACAGTGCCTCCCCGACTTGAGACACGGAAGAAGCAGCGAATTTGATGACAGATGATGGAATCGTTCCCATAATCAACGAGGGACCGGGGAGAGTGGTCACGTCCGTCTTTGACTCTTCTCCGACGTTCACACGGCTGATTCGGAGTCCTGTTCGTGCTTCTGCATCGAGGCACAATAAGCCAGACGTAGACCCGGCACCTTCCTGGAAACGAATCGGAGAGAACCGCGAACCCCATATCCAAAAGGAACGATAAAATGAGAGAGAGCCGCACAAAGCAAGCCAAAGAACAAAGCTTTACGGAAGACCTCATCGAGAATCTGCCGATCGGCGCGATGATATTGGATGGAAAGGGAACGGTCCTTCGGATGAATCGGCGGCAGGAGGAGATATCCGGGATCGAGAGATCCAAAATCCTGGGGAGGACCTTCCCAGATGCCTTCCCCAGCTGCTTGGACCAGGGATTAAGGGAACATTACAATCGACTCTTGGAGGAACGGGTCCCCTTTGACGTCATAATCGACCGATACGTGCCGCAGTACTACGACAAGCAGATGACTTACCATGCGAGAGGGGCTTCCCTCCCGAATACGGATCACGTCATCCTGCTTCACGACCTGGAGGATGAACACTATAAGGTCAAGAGGCTCGTGGAGCAGAGAACTCAGGAGTTGAACGATTCCAAGACCTTCCTGCAGTCACTCATTGACTACTCTCCCAATATTGTGCTCAGCACGAACTTGAACGGCGAGATCCTGTTCTTCAACAGGACCGCGGAGATGTCGTTCGGGTACACGGAAAAGGAAGTTGTCGGAAGAAAGACAGATTTCCTCCTGAAGGATCTACGAAAGCACGGAAAGAAACTGGGTGGAAGCCCTCGAACCGTCGAGGAAATCGTTTGTGTCAAGAAAGACCAGAGCGTCTTTCCGGCCTCTCTGACAATCTCCAATGTAAAGAACAACGCGGGCAAGACCTCTGCCAGACTCTATCTCCTGAACGATCTGACGGAAGCAAAGGCAATGGAGGAACGACTTCGCCTGAGCGAGCGTCTCGTATTGTACACTGAGTTGATGGGGGGAATCGCCCACCAGTTGAACAACCCGATGATCGGCGTCATCAATTTCTCCGAGATGTTGCTCAAGGACATGGAAGAGGACGACCCTCGCCGGGGTATCGCCGAGACCATCTGCAGAGCGGGGAAGGAATGTCTGAAGATCATTACGGGCGTATTGAAGTCCATCAAGGATCCCCACCTTACCTTCACGCGGACCGATATCAACGCGGCCGTGGCTGACACAATCACGGCGTTCCGACAGCAGTCGGGACAAGAGCGCGATGAGTGTTCCATACGTGTCAGGCTGGACAGTCGCCTTCCGCCGATCAATGGGGACGCCATACAACTTAAGCAATGTTTCCTCAATATCCTCGTCAACGCCTTCCAGGCCATGGACGGTACGGGGGAGGTTGGGATAGAGACGAAGTACGAGGAGCGACGGAAGCGCATACGGATAAGATTCAGCGACACCGGCAAAGGGATCCCTGAAGGGTTGATGAGCAAAATATTCCTTCCGTTTTTTTCTCTCGAGGAACTTCCCGGCCGCCACGGACTTGGCCTGAGTTTCGCATACCAGATCATAAAGAACCACGGCGGCCACATCGACGTGAAGAGTCGGGTGGGCCAGGGGAGCACGTTTACTGTGTATATACCGACGCAGATTCAGGAGCCTTAGAAATGTCTATGTCTCAGGAAGCGCGAGTTTTGGTCATCGATGATGAGCCTTTCTCCAGAGAGTATTTCGAGCGCATATTGCAACGGACCGCTGGGGAAGTGAAGGCCGTCGCCACCGGGAAGGAGGGGCTCAACGCCTTCAAGGAGTCCTCCTTCGATCTAGTGATCCTGGACATACGTCTTCCCGACGGTGACGGGATCGCCTTCCTGAGGCAGATCAAGGAAATCAACAGACTCACCCCGGTCATCATGGTCACCGCGTACGGGACCGTGGATAACGCGGTGCAGGCCATGAAGATCGGGGCCTTTGATTTCCTGACCAAACCCTTCGAGGAGCAAGAAAAAGTCCTCATCACCGTGAAGAACGCAACGTATCAGGGGAGGCTCGAACGGGAAAATCTCCTTCTCAGAAACCGCCTTCAGGGCCGGGCCCTGTTCCCTGACATCATCGGAAGGAGCCCTGCCATGCAAAAGGTCTTTGAGGTGGTCAAGAAGGGCGCGGAGGTGGACAGCCACGTCCTGATCCAGGGAGAGAGCGGTACAGGGAAGGAACTGATCGCCCGGGCAATTCATGCCGGCAGCCTTCGCTCCAGGTCGTCGTTTCTGGCCGTGGATTGCGGGACCCTTCCGGAGAACCTCCTGGAGACCACCCTCTTCGGATACGAGAGAGGGGCCTTTACCGGGGCCGTTAAGACGACCAAGGGGTACTTCGAAGAAGCAGACGGAGGGACGTTGTTCCTCGACGAGATTGGAGAGGCCAGTCCCTCACTTCAGCTTCGACTGCTTCGCGCGCTCCAGGAGAAGGAGATCGTCAGAGTGGGTGGTACCAGGGCGTATCCGGTTGATGTGCGGGTCGTCATGGCCACCAACAAGGACCTGCAGGCCGAGGTGGTCAAGGGGTCTTTCCGCAAGGATCTCTTCTATCGGATCAACGTGATCAGGATCGAACTGCCGCCGCTTTGGCAGAGGCGGGAGGACATCCCGGCATTGACCGCCCACTTCATTGAGCGATATACGGCGCGAATGAAGAAACCCAGGAAGGAGATCCATCCCAAGGCTCTCCAACGGCTTGTCAACCATGACTGGCCGGGCAACGTCCGGGAGCTCCAGAACGTGATAGAGCGCCTCGTAGCGCTTAAAGTGGGCGACACCATCAGCGAGCGGGACGTTATGGAGAACCTGACGGTCCTCGGAGGGGATGACGGATCCGACCTTACCGCGCATCCCTACGAGAAGGCCAAAGCCCTCTTCGAAAGGCGATACATCGAGACCTTGGTGGAGAGGTTCCACGGTGACCTTGGCCGCGCCTCCCACTATGCCCGGGTGCACCCTGCAACCCTTTATAGAAAGGTCAAGCAGTACCAGATCCAAAGATAGGGTAGTCGCGCCGGCTTGGGAGTTCCGGTCTTCGCAGGGAAGCGAACTTTTTGCACGATTGCGACGGACGGAGTCGCGCCTCGAGGGGAGCAGGCGCCGCGGACTGCCTATCCGCTTGTATCTTCAGGCAGAAAGACCGGCGGTGAGCGTCCATGGGAGCTGGTACAGCTATTGCACCAGACAAACGATACACGCTGGGCAGCCTGTGGCGGACCCGGTGCTTTGCCATGCAGTTCGCCAATAAGAACACGGAGCCAACAGCATCCTGCCCGGACTCATGGACGCGGCCACGGCCCGCGAGTCCTGGCGGCCCTGTGTCGAAGGGATCTTCACGGGCCAACGAGAAGATCGTGAAGCCCGAGACCTTGCGGGTCACAACTCTCAACAGGCCGGTTCCCATCGTCACGCGGCTGATCCTGGCCGGTACACTGCGGTAGCCGAAGAACATAGACAGGTTTTGGAGCCGACATTCCGAGACCCCGGTGAACGGGCAATGAATCTCTCAAAGCCCCCATAGGCTGGTTCATCGAAGAGACCAACGCTGAATGAGTCCGATTTTCTGTAACCGTTTGGTTGCGATCTCTCATGCGTGATCGGAGGAAGAGATGCCCAGTCAACCTATTGATCTCCATGGCCGTTGCGCGCTCGTGACGGGAGCGGCGCGTGGAATCGGAGCCGCAGCAGCACTGGTATTGGCAAGAGAAGGGGCCGATGTTGCTGTCGCGGACATTATTTCCCCGGATGAAACAGTGCAGGCGATCCAGGCCATGGGACGACGCGCCTATGGCATTCACTGCGATGTATCCATGGCTTCAGATGTCAGGAGGATGGCGGATGAGGCAATTCAGGCACTCGGCCATCTAGATATCCTCGTGAACAACGCGGGGATTGTCCATCGACACACCCTGATGGAGACCAGAGAAGAAGTCTGGGACAAAGTGGTCGACATCGTTATGAAAGGCTGCTTTCTCTGCACTCAGGCAGTTTATCCTACTATGAAGCAACGGGGATATGGTAAGATCGTCAACGTCAGTTCCATTTCCGGCATTATCGGCGGGGCCGTTTCGAAGGCAGACGACACCCCGGAAAAGATCAAAGGACGGTCAGGGCCTGCATACGCCGCAGCAAAGGGTGGCGTCATAGCCCTGACGAGATGGCTGGCCAAGGACATGGCCAAGGACGGAATCTACGTCAATGCGATCGCTCCGGGCGCATGCGAGACGGATATGACCAAAGGATTCGATTATGGGGTGCAGTCCCTTCCCATTGCCCGTTTGGGGAGCCCGCACGATATGGCCGAGGCAATTCTCTTTCTCGCATCATGCGCATCGGATTACATCACCGGCCAAGTGTTGAACGTGGATGGCGGCTGGGTCATGGCCTAATCAGCAAGCGCTAGAAGGTTGCGTTGGGTCCTGTCCTGCGACAAGGGACTCCCCGCGTCCACTCCAAAAACCTCCCATCCATTGCCGCCCTTTCGACCTTCAGTCGCCGGGCCGGTAGAACAAAAGAATAAACTGCATCGAAAGGAGAAATCGGAGTATGGAAAAGCTAAAGGGCATTACCCGAAGGTCGTTCCTAAAATCCACAGCAGCAGCCGGAGTGGGTGGCATGCTCTTTGGGGGAATAGGAGGCGTCCTAAGCGCAAGCGCTGAGACGAAACCCGGGAAAGAATGGACTATGAAGTATGACTGCTATATCCAGTCCACCGCAGCGCCGGCGCAACTGGATAATTGGTATCTCGACACTGTCGCGCAGAGGAGCGGAGGCCGCGTGAAGTTTGAAAAGTACTGGGCCTCATCGCTTCACAAAGTGGGTGAGCACTTGCAGGCAGTACGGGACGGCCTCTCCGAGACGTCTCTCATATCTTTCGGGTATTACCCCGCGATGGTGCCTCTCAGCCGTGGGCTGGAGTGGTATTTCATGGGATGCAACCACGCGGACACTTTGCTGAAGGTATGCCGGGATATGTACAATACCTACACTCCGCTGAGAGAGGAGTGGGAGGTAAAGAATAACTGCAAAGTACTTTACTGGACGAATTGGGATTATTGTCCACTCTTTATGAAAAAACCCGTAACCAAGGTGGAGGAGCTCAAAGGTACGAGGATCAGGGGCTACGGCGTGGGTGCAGAGACTGTCGACCTTCTGGGCGGCAGAGGAATGCCGGTGGTTGCGGCGGAGGTTTATCAAGCTCTCGAAAGAGGTATCCTCGACGGCGTCTTTGCCTTCTGCTTCGTCACCGCCGAAAAGGCCAAACTGTATGAACAGGCCCCGAACATCATCGAAATAGGCGGAGGCGCCCACGCTCCAACCACGGTAGTGATGAATATGAAATTGTGGAAATCTCTTCCGGACGACTTAAAGGCGGTATTTGAAACGACGGCAGAGGAGATCTACGCCACCCAGTACGTGAAGCTCTATACCCAACTACTGGAGGAGAGTCTGGATGTAATGATGAAGAAGGGGGCAAACTTCACCAAATGGCCCGATGAAGAGATCAAGAAAGCGACAAACTTGGTCCAACCTGCCCAGGTGAATGCATGGGCCGACAAGGTCGCAAAACCAGCAGGGTTTGACGGCAAACAATTCATCGATCAGGTGCGAAAGCTTATCGCAAAGTACGAACCGGAGGGAAAGCTCCTGAGTCCATACGAGATGTATGTGGCGAAATATCAGAAAAAGTAACTCACTCGAGATGATGGGATAGCATGAGGCAACCGAGTGTAAAGGCCCGGGGAGCTCGGTTGCCTCCGCCACAGGAGGTAAGAACCGGAATGATGAGATTCGCGAGCTGGTATAGGAAGGTCAGCATGGCCTTCACTGCAATTGCGGCGGTGTCTCTAGCCATCATGATTGTCAGTACGGCATCCGACACGATTTTTCGTTACGGCATAAACTATCCGATCCCCGGGGTATTTGAGCTCAACGAGGTTCTTCTCGTCGTGGTCGTGTTTTTCGGCATCACATGGACACAGAGTGAGCGGGGTCATACTCGTGTCGTTATCCTCATGAGAAGACTGCCCATTCGCTGGGCTATCAAGCTCGACATCCTCTGTTGGATTTTGTGCTTCCTATTCCTGGGGATCCTGGGCCTTCAGAGCGGAAAGGAAGCACTGGCATCGTTTCAGATAGGCGAATTCCGCTGGGGTTCCGTCCAGATGCCAATCTGGTGGGCCAAGGCTTGTGTGCCGCTGGGTTGCTGGATGACCTGCATACAACTATTGATCGATATCTGGGTGGATATCGGACGGTTAAAAGGTCTTTTCCCCCTCGAATTACCTGACTTCAGCCAAATTGGGGACTAATCGCATGCGTGTCCGGCCATCAGAGCAGACAGAGGTGAAACAACAGGAGAGAGGGACGTACGATGATAGATCCATCGCTCGCAGTGCTCCTCAGTATTGGAGTAGTTATTTTTCTTATGGCTATCGGGTTGCCGATCTATGCCTCATTAGGGATAACGGGGATTTTGGGTTGTCTGGCTATCAAGGGGCCTCTTATTGCATTCACCCAGTTGAAGGCCTTCCCTTATGCGGTTACGGCCAACTACCTTTTAGCCGTTGTCCCGGTTTTCATCATCATGGGGCATTTCGCATTTAAGGCGGGCATTAGTAGCGATCTCTACTCCATCGGCCGCAAGTGGTGCTCACGCCTTCCCGGAGGACTGGGAGTCGCCACCTTCGTTGCTTCAGCCGGCTTTGGGGCGTGTTGTGGGTCGAGCGTCGCCTCCGCGGCCACCATGGGAACCATCGCCATACCCGAGATGCGGGCGCTCGGTTACGACCGAAAACTGGCCTGCGGATTGGTCGCGGCTGCCGGAACCCTGGCCATCATGATTCCTCCGAGCGTCGTAAGTGTTTTCTATGCTTCCATCAACGATACTTCCGCGGGAGCCCAACTGGTCTCCGGAATTTTCCCCGGACTGATGAGCGTGGGCATCTACGTGATCGGGCTCTTCCTCCTGGCGAAGTTCAATCCCACTCTGGTCCCGGCGCCCGAAAGCTACACCTGGCGGGAGCGGTTCGCCTCTCTGAAAGGCATCTGGGGAATGGCCGTTCTCTTTTCGATAGTCATCGGTGGTATGTATGTCGGATGGTTTACTCCCACCGAGGCCGCCTCGGCAGGCGCCTTTGTAGGGTTTTTCATGATGCTGTTTGGTGGCAGAGTGGAAAGAGGAAAGCTAGGGGCAACGATCAAACTCTGCTTTGTGGATACGCTGCGCACCACCTGCATGGTCTTTCTCATTCTCATAGGGGCAGGACTTTACGCATTCTTCCTCACCCTGGCCCAGGTACCACAGGCCGCTTCTGCGTGGGTCGGTACTCTCCCGCTGCCGCCCTGGGGCATTGTCGTCATGTTTCTGCTGGTGTATATTCCCCTGGGAATGTTTATGGATACGTTCTCCATGCTGATTATCACTCAACCCATCATGTTTCCCATTGTCACCCAGCAACTGGGTTTCGATCCCATCTGGTTTGGGGTGCTTTGCGTGAAAATGGCCGAGATCGGGCTCATAACGCCGCCCGTTGGTCTCAATGTATACGTCCTTTCCGGCGTCGTCCCTGACGTGCCTATGCACGATATCTTCAAAGGGTGTGCTTTTTTTCTTTTATTGGAAGCAGTATCCGTCGCTCTCTTGGTTGCCTTTCCCATCATCAGCACGTGGTTGCCAAGCACCATGTACGCCCGTTAAGGCAGTAATAGAATTCAGTCAAACATTGGAATTTTGGAGTATGGCAGTGAATCGAGCAGTGGTCCGGGACGTGTTGACCGATTGAATCTGAATAACGCGAGGTTTCCTATGAACATCGGAACGCTGTTGACGAAGTCCGCCAGGACGTTTCCGAACAACCCGGCGATAATTCACGGGACACGAAGGTTTACTTACGCTGAATTCAACGCGCGTGCCAACCGCCTGGCCAATGCCTTGAAGAGACTCGGCATCGGCCGTGGGGACAATGTAGCGCTGCTGCAATATAATTACCCTGAGATGTTGGAAGCCATGTTCGCCTGCTTCAAAGCAGGATGCGGAGCGGTTCCCATTAATTTTCGGCTGCATCCGAGCGAGTATGCTTTCATCATCGATCATTCGGAGGCGAAGGCGGTCGTCCTTTCGCCGGAATTCAATGAGGGTGTCCTGGGCATTCGGGACCGCATTCCACGTGCCGGCCATCTGATAACCCTCAACGGCGCAGAAGGCGAATTGCTCCTTTACGAGCAACTCCTTGCTGCTGAATCGGATCGATGGGACGATGTCGAAGTGATGCCTGACGATCTGGCCTGGCTTTTCTACACCTCAGGCACAACGGGTCTGCCAAAGGGGGCAATGCTGACCCACCGAAACCTCCTTGCCATGACCATGAACTTTTACGCAGACATCTGTCCCGGCTTCGGTCCCCAGGACGTTATCCTCCATGCCGCGCCCATGTCCCATGGCAGCGGCCTGTATGCTTTGCCCAACATCGGGAAAGCCGCGACGAATGTCATCCTGGCATCCAAATCCTTCGACGCGGAATTGGTCTTCAGGACCATCGAGGAGTACCGGGTGACGAACATGTTTGCAGCGCCGACTATGGTGAAGCTGATGGTGGACAGCCCAGCGGTGGCGCGTCATGACCACAGTTCCCTTCGGGCTGTCGCCTATGGTGGCGGCCCGATGCTCGTGGAAGATCTGAAGCAGGCCATCAGAAAACTCGGCCCCTGCTTGGTCCAGTTGTTCGGCCAGGCCGAATCACCCATGACCATTACCTACTTGCCGCACCGAGATCACGTGCTCGACGGAACTCCGGAACGGATGAAAAGGCTTGCCTCAGCCGGTTTTGCGCGCACAGACGTGGAAGTAAAGATCTTCGGCCCGGACGATGCGGAGTTTTCTCCGGGGAAAATGGGAGAGATCGTCACGCGGTCTGAACTCGTCATGGGCGGTTACTGGCGCAATCCCCAGGCGACGACCGACACGTTGAGGACCGGTTGGTTGCACACCGGTGACATCGGGTACCTGGATGAGTGCGGATACCTGTATATTATGGACCGGTCGAAGGACATGATCATCAGTGGTGGAGAAAATGTCTATCCCCGTGAAGTCGAAGAGGTTCTCATACGACATGGCGCAGTGCGCGAAGTTGCCGTCATCGGGGTTCCGGACCCGAGGTGGGGGGAGGCGATAAAGGCTGTCGTGGCACTTGAGCCGGAAGCCTTCGTCACCGCGGAGGAATTGATCGACTTCTGCAAGGATCACGTTGCCAGCTATAAGAAGCCGAAAACCGTCGACTTCGTGCCCGAACTGCCCAAGAACAACTATGGGAAGATAATGAAAAGAGAGCTCAGAGCCAAGTACTGGGAGGAAAGGGACAGAAAGGTCTGAATGGGCCTGACAAAACCCTATATCATAGCACGGCGTCCCGCGAGAATCCTTTCCGAATGTGACAGGCGCGTGTCTTCACGGCGAACCCCCTGGATCGCGTCGGGGGCCGGCCCCCGGTCGCCAGTGACTGCCTGGAGAAATGACTGTCCCACCAGAATCGCCGACTGCATTCGGTGCTGGACGAAGGCTCTTGGCCTCGGGCACCAAACCCGGCTGTTGTGGCACCACATGGGGGAATGTCAGACGCGAGACACTCGGCCGGTTGCCTAAACAGATCGGGAAGCGTTCCGGGGTCAATCGCCGGACCATGACAGGAGCAGATTCATGCAAAAGAAGCGAAAACTTGGTCGAGGCGTTGCCGTAGTGGGCGTCGGAATGTCCAAATTCGGGATGTTTAAGGATAAGGATTCAAAGGACCATTTTGTCGAAGCCTTTCGAGAGATGACCGCTTCCATAGACAAAGGTGTCGACCCGAACGACATCGACGCTCTGTACCTGGGGAATTTCTCCAACGATTTCTTTACCCATCAGGCGCATTGGGGTCCGATCGTGGCGGACATCATCGGTCATGTGCCCAAACCTGCAACAAGAACCGAGGGAGCATGTGCGTCAAGTGCTTTGGCCTTTCGAGAAGGCGTATTCGCTATCGCATCCGGATTTTATGACATCGTCCTTGTAGGCGGGCTCGAAGTCATGTCAATGCGTTCCACCGAAGAAGTGGCCGAAGGACTGGCCCTGGCAACGATTCCGTACGAAGGTAAGGCGGCATTCACCTTTCCGGGGGTGTTCGGTGCCACCGCAACCGCATACTTCGACAGATACCAGGCGAACCGCGAGCATCTGTTCAACGTCACCATCAAGAGCCACTCCAACGCCCGACTCAATCCGAGAGCCCAGTACCGTGCGTCGATACGAGAAATCATGGATTCCAAAATCGACCGCGCCCGCAAGAAAGGGATGGAGGTTCCTACCTGGGCGGACGAAAAGGAATTCTTGCGCGATCCCGCGGCTAATCCAGTCGTGGCATGGCCGATGCACCTCTTCGACTGCTGCCCGATCAGCGATGGAGCCAGTTGCGCATTGCTCGTGGGAGAGGAGCTGGCCAAAGATTTCACCGATGATCCACTCCATGTCATCGGCATAGGGCAAGGCAGCGGCCGGGGTCTCCATGCAAAGGAAGACCTGACCACCTTTGAAGCTACCCGATTCGCAGCTCAAGAGGCCTACGGGATGGCCGGGATCGGTCCGACAGAAATCCAGCTTGCGGAAGTGCATGACTGCTTCTCGATAGCCGAAATCGTGCATATCGAGGACCTGGGTTTTTTCAAGCCAGGAGAAGGGTACAAGGCAGTGGAAGAGGGCCGCACAAGGCTCGACGGACCCAAGCCCATCAACACCTCCGGTGGGCTCAAATGTAAAGGACATCCGGTGGGGGCTACCGGAGTGGCTCAGATCGTCGAGATCTGGGAGCAGTTGCGAGGCGAGGCAGGCGAGAGGCAAGTGGCCGGCGGGGATTTGCGAGTCGGCGCCACCCACAATCTGGGTGGAACCGGCGGGACCTGCACGTTTACGATTCTGGAAAGGCGGTGACGGGATGGAGGCAAGGCCGTTCAGCGACACTTCTTTTGATCGGTTCCTCGATGAAGAGAAACTCATGGGTTCTCGGTGCGATACATGTGGAGCACTCTTCGTGCCGCCTCGCCCTCTCTGCATCGCATGCGGTGGTTCTGAGATGGAATGGGTAAAGATGCGGGGTACCGGGACCCTGAGGGCGTTCACATGCATAGCAGTGGGGCCACCCGCCATGAGACAGGAAGGGTACGGAAGGGCACGCCCCTATTGTACCGGCGTGGTGGAGCTCGATGAAGGCTGCCGGGTCGTAGCGCGGATCGAGGACGTGAACACGAATGACCCGCAGACCATCAGCATCGGGATGCCAGTGACCGTCATGTTTCTCCACAGAGGAGAAGGCCCTGATAAGACCACCTATCTGGCATTCAAACCTGCTGAGGGAAGTGAGCCCTAGTAAGCTGTCCCGCAACTAATACCAATGTGCGATTCAATAAGTAATATTGCTGAAGGGCGCTCCTGGGAGGTTTCCGCCGCGCAGTCAGGCTGTGCTGTTCGTAGCGGAGGAGACCTCCCAGAAAAAGCCCAGAGCAGAGTCCTCGGATGTTACAATAACTGCACATTGGTATGAGAACGTCGCGCAGAATTGATCTGGCTAAGCCAGAGGCGATGCCTCGAAACGTGTCGAGATCGGTTCATTGGACCAAGATCGGAAAAGCCACAAGATAATGATGATTCAACATTTTTCGCATTCCAATCGTACGCTCAATCTTCCGAGCCTGGCCCTGGCTTCCCTTAAAAGGGCTTCTCTGCGTTCTCAGGAAGGGGCACGTCAAACGCCTCGGTGATCTCGCCGACCATCTGATAGAATCCGCACAAAGTCACGACTTCCAAGAGACCCTGTACTTCGTACATGTTTATCATTTCGTTCTGAATGTTTTCCGGGATGGACTTGAGTTCCAGTACAACGTCGATGGTGTCGAGGATGACCGAGTACGGATGAGGGATTGAGACACGATCTGCCTTCAGGATGGCTTCTATCAGCGCATCACTCAGACCCGCGGCCCTGGCATGAGCCACGTGATCTACCCATTCGAAAGCCACGCCAATTCTCCTGGCAATAGATAAGACAATGAATTGATACGCGTCTCGCGGGAGCTTCCCTTCGAACTTGAGGTAGTATCCCAGGCGCTCAATATGTTGCGCGAGTTCAGGATGATTCATCAAGGGAATGTACAGACCCCTCACTTTGGCGCCTTGGGCAGTTCGTCGAGCGAGTATGTCGTTGTAAATTTCCTTGGCTTTGCCGATAAGCTTCCCGGTCGTATCAGGTAAGCCGGCCATATGATGTCTCCTCTACTCGTGATAACTCCAGGACTGAACGGATGCGCTGAACGGCTCTACGGGCGTAGCGAATCGCTTGTCAGCCTTTACATCGATGAGAAAAGCGGATTGTGATTCCAATGCCTGCTGGAAGGCCGGAGCCAACTCCTGAGGCTCACGAACCGTCAGGCTTTTTACTCCAAGGCCTCTGGCCACGGTTGCCCAGTCATGGTCCGGCAGCGAAGTCAGTTCAGCGGGCTTTGGGCCCAGTTTCGACGCGCGAAGCCAGACGTTCCCAAGGGCCGCATTGTTGATGACGACGTACATGACCGGAACGTCGAATCTGGCCGCAGTTTGTATTTCCAGGCCGTGCATGAGCATACAGCCGTCTCCCGTAATTACGACACATGGCCTGTCAGGTCTCGCCAGCTTTACTCCGACTCCCGCCGGAATAGCCCAACCCATGGGTCCGAGATTCGTGGCTGAAATGTACGTTCTCGGCTCGTAACTCTCCCAATACTGGCCGGCAAATGCCCGATGAGCGCCGCTGTCCACGAGCGCCACTGTTTCTCTGGGCATGACGCTCCTCAGTTCAGCGACTATGCGTGCAGGATGGATGGGAACTGCGTCACTGGAACAATTCTCCGCATCATAGAGGCGAGGAACCTTTCGGATGCCGTCAAGCCACTCCCGACGGACATCCTTTCCCGCGTGGAGGTGACCGAGCAGCTCACCGGGTTCGGACAGGATTCGCTCGAGAAAGGCGGCAACATCCCCTACGACAGCGACTCCTCCGCCGTAACCTGCGCTCATCGCTTCGGGCGCCACATTCACCTGAAAGAGGCCTCGCTGAGAAGCGAGCCTGGCGTTCCAGTGCATGGTGTCTCGTTCGTTTAAACCGGACCCCAAAACCAGGAGCAATTCCAAGTCATCAGCCAGGATCGCAGTCGAAGAGTGCCGCGTGCCCGCATACCCGAAGACTCCCAACGACAGGGAGTGGTCCTCGGGGAAAACTCCCTTGGCTTTCAGCGTCGTTGCCACCGGGACGTGGAAGGCTTCGGCAAGGGTGAGCAATGCCTTGGCAGCGTCCGACCTCTCCGCACCCCCTCCTGCCAGGATCGCTATCTTGTCCGCCCTCTTTTGGAAGTCTCTCCCCGGAGCTACTCGAGCCCAGAATCGATCCGCGGCGGAAGCATCCAGCATCTTGGGTGCTAGCAGCGATCTATCCAGACGCTCGTGAGCCACTGATATATCAGCTTCCTGCACGTCACGCGGTAGGCTTAGGTGCACCGGGCCCCTTCGCCGACCGAACATGGTCAACAGCGCTTCCCGAAAGTGGTGATTCAGCAAACGCGGATTCTCTATGCTGAGTGACATGGCGGTGACGGATCGGAGAATCTCGGTGTCGTTGAAGCTCGATGCGCTTGCGTCTTGAAACTGACCGAGTCCTTCCATGAAGGTTGCAACTTCTCCGCTGAGCACAAGCACGGGAGAGGTATCGGTCCAGGCAGTTGAGACCGCAGTCGTCATGTTCGTCAAACCAGGCCCGCCAATGGCCATGCATGCGCCAAAATTCCCGCTCGCGCGGGAATATCCGTCGGCCATATAGCAGGCGCCTCCCTCTTGAGCCGCGATAATGGGCTTGATCAGGGGAGTGTGTTCGAAAGCGCTCAAGAACGGATCTATCAAGCCGCCGGGAACACAAAACAGCGCTTCAATCCCTTCAGCAGCAAGCGCTTTTAGTATGTAATCAGTCCCCTTCATGGTGTCCTCCTCCTTATCGGTTTGAGCGAGCGAGTCGCGACCTTTATCCGGCATTATGCCGAGGCCTTGCCATTTCGGAGGTCTTTGCGACAATAACGAGAGCAGGGACACTCCTTTGAGGCCCAAAAGATCCCTGAGTGGCCACCCCTATGGGCAGCGAGGGAGGACCGCCTATCCCTCATGCCCGACCCTCTTGCTTATGAATATATCATGATACGTGACGTCGCGGAAAACTGCGCAGATCCGGCCTGGGAGTGAACTTGTCAGCAGCTTAAAGGTGACCACTATCCAGTACTCTCCTTATGGTACCGAGGATGTCCTTTGCATCGTACGGTTTGCTGACGAATCCTTTTGCACCTCTGCCCTTTTGGTCGCGCGTCAGGCCGTTTGAAGAATACCCACTCGCAACCAGGACGCTGACATCCGGATCGACACGCAACAGTTCTTCCAGGCAACGATGGCCGCCCATTCCCGGCATGATAAGGTCCAAGATTATCAGGGCAATTTCCTCCCTGTGAACGGTGTACTTCTCCAATGCCTCTTCTCCGCTGCACGCGGTGATCACCTGATAACCTCCCATCTCAATCATGTGCCGTCCCATCTCGCGAATCCGGTCATCGTCATCGACAAGGAGAATGGTCTCCGTCCCAAACGCGGGCATTTCCCTTGTCAACGTCAAATCGGGGATAAGCTCGGTAGCAGACACGGGCAAGTAGATCTTGAAGGATGTCCCTCTTCCGGGTTCGCTGTAGCATCTGATGTACCCTCCGTGCTGGGACACTATGCCGTGGACCATGGACAAGCCAAGGCCCGTGCCTCCAGCACTGGTCTTCGTGGTGAAAAAGGGTTCGAATATTCGGTCCAGTACGTCGGGTTCTATGCCCACACCAGTGTCCGAGACGGAGAGGAGAACATACTTGCCCTTCTTAGCATCAAGGTGGGTCCTCAGGTATTCGTCGCTCAGGGAAACGTTGCTCGTTTCTATCAGGAGCCGTCCTCCAGCCGGCATGGCGTGCTGTGCGTTGACTCCTAGATTGAGCATTACTTGCTCGATCTGCGCTGGGTCAGCATCAACAATTCTGAGATCATCAGCGAGCAGCAGATCGATTTGGATCATCCGAGGGAGTGTACGAAGGAGAAGTTTTCCCACTCTACGGATCTCGTCATTTAAGTCTATCGGGCGGATCTTCGATTCACTTTTCCGACTGAACGTGAGTATCCGCCCTACGAGATCGGCTCCGTCTCGTGCAGCGTGCTGAATGACTTCCAGCTTCTTCCGGTCAGGGTCTCCCGGCAATTTCTTCATAAGGAGAATATCTGAATAACCCAAGATGGCCTGGAGCAGGTTATTGAAATCATGCGCAATTCCACCGGCTAAGGTCCCGACTGCCTCCATCTTTTGTGCATGAAAAAGCTGCTTCGAAAGCGCCAACTGATCAGTAATGTCGCGTTTCATCCCAACGAAGTTTGTTATCGCGCCCGATGCGTCCCGCACCGGCGATATAGTGGCTTCCTCGGTGTAGAGGGTTCCGTCCTTCCTCTTGTTTACAAATCTCCCTGTCCAGACGTCCCCACTCTTTATGGTTTGCCATAGGTGTTCGTAGAATGCCTTGTCCTGCACTCCGCTCTTGAGGACGCGAGGGTTATTGCCCAGAAGCTCTTCTCTTGCGTACCCCGTCATCCTCCCCAACGACGGGTTCACGTACTGGATCGTGCCATCTGTGTCCGTGATGACCACACCTTCTGCCGCGTACTCCAACGCGGTTGCGGAGCGTCGCTGGGCCAACTCGGAGTGCCTGGCCTCTGCAATCTTCCACACGGAATCCATGAGCAAAGCGAGTTGCCGCACATCACTTTCATCATAATCCGTGGCCTTGTTAGCGACCCCGATCACAGCCACGATCCTGTCTCTCCAGAAGACCGGGATTGTCATAAAATTGTGCAGTTCAACATGACCGCTTGGGTAGCCCTTTTTCAAGGGATTGGGCGCCTGGAAGTCATTCACGACGATCGGCTTGCGTTGTTTTACCGCTTCCCCCCACATGCCAGTCTTCTCGACTTCGTACACTGTTTGCGGCTCAGCGACTTCACACTCTTTCATCACCTGCTTTGACCAGGAGTTCAGCTCTAAGAGGTTCTTTTCCTCATCGTAGAAGTAGATGTACCCCACTTCGCTTTCCGTCAGCTTTACGGCTTCGTTTAGGGTGAAATCCAGAACACCCTGAATGCTTTCCGCTGGATGTTGAGATATGTCGTAAAGACTCTGCAACCGGGCTTCATTAAGTCTAATCTGCTTCTCCGCACGCTTGCGTTCGGAGATATCCATCGCTGTGAACACCATCCCATGCGACAGATCTCCTGGAACAACAGCCGATGAACTCAGTAAGACATCGAACGCCGAGCCGTCTTTTCGCTGAAAGCGAGTCTCTACCGACCCCGTTCCGTGTCTGATGACATCCGGATGCTTCTCCCTCCCAACACGCAGGAACTCTTCCTCAGTCTCGTAAAGGATTCTCGCACTCTGTCCGGCGAGTTCCTCCCTGGAATATCCCAACATGGTGCACAGAAGCTGATTAGTCCATCCCAGGGTACGGTTTGCGCTCACCTGGCCAATACCGACGGGAGCCGCCTGTAACAGGCTCCGCAATGTTGCTTCACTTTTTCGGAGAGCTTCCTCCGCCTCCTTCCAGTCCTCCACATCTCTTGTGACCGAGAGGATATGAGGCTCTCCGCCGAGGACAATGATACGGGCCGACATAAGACCGGTCCGAACGCGGCCATCTTTGAGGCGGAATTGGGCTTCAAGGTTCCGTACCTGTCCGTCCTCCTTGAGCCCTGCAAAAAGGCGTTCTCTATCCGCCGGGTCGTCCCAGATGTTGATCTCCAAAGAGGATTTTCCGATCACATCCTCTCTCGTGTATCCTGTAAGTTCGGTAAAGCCCATATTGATGTCAACGCACAGTCCGTCATCGAGACGATTGATATTCACCGCATCGGGACTGGTATGGAACGCGTTCCGAAAACGCTCCTCACTCTCCTGGAGGGCCTCCTCCGCACGCCTGCGCTCGGTTATGTCCAGCATTGTTATCAGGTTAGCAGGGCGTCCCTGGAATTGGACAGTTTTGGAAAATATGTCCACCCATTTGGTGATGCCGGATTTTGTGATGATCCGAAATGAGTAGTGCGGCACCTGGTCTGCGTCGCCCGCCTGTTTCATGCGGGCCTGCCGCAGGACGAGCGAACGGTCGTCTGGATGCGCAAGGTCGAGGAATTGCTCGGGCCGCCACCCAAGAATCTCGTCCACCGAATACTCGAGGAGGGAGGCCATGGCCTCGTTGGCGTAGTGGTAAACCCCATCCTGCAAGATAGCTACCGACATAAGTGATTGCTCTGAGAGCAGCCTGAAAATCTGTTGACTTTCAGAGAGGGCGATCTCCATACGCTTACGGTCGCTTATGTCTCTCACGATTCCTTCGACACCGGCTGTGGTGCCGTCTCTATTCTTGAAAAGTCTCGCACTGGTAGAAATCCATACAACTCCACCATTCTTGTGCTTGAGTCTCGTCTGGAAATCGTTGACGAAACCATTTTCGACTATGAGTTCCACGAAGTCTATCCTATCAGACGGATTGACGTAGAGTTCGGCTACATTTAGACCTACCCACTCTTCAGGTTTGAAACCCAGAACCCTCTCCAAAGCCGGAGAGAGAAAAATCAGCGTTCCATCCATGGTGGCGCGGTAGAAGACATCCTGGAGGTTGTCGATGATACGGCGGAACTCTTCTTCGCTCTCACGAAGCTGCTCCTCAGCGTGCCAGCGTTCAGTGATGTCCTCACACGTCATCAAGTGGTGGCCCGCAAGGAGTTGTGCCGGCCTGAAGTGTATCACCTTGTCTGTACCGTCTTTGCACTTTACTGTGAATATATGGGGACGTTGTTCTCCCGGCGGGGCTTCACGGCAGTCTTCGACCCAAGCGGAGATCGCTTCTCTCCTCAGGCGGGGCTCGGGAAAAGCCTTACGAAACCATTGACGCCCGTTGGGCACTTCTTCCAGAGAGTAACCAAACGTTTCCAAGAAGTTCGGATTGGCATACCGAAATCCCCCGTCTTTATCTATAATGACCAAGCCAAAAGGGGCATTCTCGACAAGCTTCTGAAACTGTTGCTTCTCGATTTGCAGGAGGTCTTCCGCCTTCTTCAAATCTGAGATATCTCTCATCGTTCCAATCATCCCAACGGGTTTGCCTTGGCGGTCCCTGAGCAGGGAATTGTGCATCAGAGTCGGAAAAGGCGTGCCATCCCGCCGCACATGCCAGACCTCCCCCTTGAACTGCCCTGTCTCGCGAACAAGGCGGTTCGCGGCTGCCACCTGCGGCATCTGGTCCTCGGTGTGGAAAACGGACAGGTGGCTGCCTTTGAGTTCATCAGGGGAGTACCCGTGCATGTCCGCGAAAGCACTATTGAGGAATGTGATATTGCCATCCAGGTCTACCACTGCGATTCCTTCATGACTCTGTTCAATCGCTTCCCCAAGCAGTCTGATTTCCTCTTGAGCCCGTTTCTGGTCCGTTACATCTCGGACCCACACTTGAACTCCGCTTTCTCCCTCAAACAGGACTGCCTTTGCTCTTATCTCTCCTTCGAGAGACTTTCCCTCTTTTGATTGAAGTTTGACCTCATAATGGTCGATCACGCTTTCACCGCGCAATCGTGCCTGCGCTCTCTCACGGACCATCGGCTGATGTTCGGGGTGATAGATGATCCAATGGTCCTTTCCAATGAGTTCCCCCGGTTCGTAGCCCAACATTTCGTGGAGAAGAGAATTAGCGAATACGATCTCTGTGCCTTTCTGGACAAAGATCCCATCAAAGCTGTCCTCGACAAGGGTCCTGTATCTCTGCTCGCTCTCCCTCACCCGTTTGTCAGCCGCATGCTTTAGGAGGGCTGTATCTACCTTACTTTTCAGCTCCAGTAACGTGGCGGTCTTGGCCACATACCCATAAGGCTGAGTCGTCTTGACTCTGTCCAGCAGGTCCTCCTCAGTGTACCCTGTGAGGTAGACCACAGGAATATCGAATCGATTACAAATCCGCTCGGCAGCCTCTACCCCGTCGATCCTTCCTTCGATCTCGATGTCCATGAGAAGGAGATCGGGCTTGAACTCTTCCGTGGCTCGAACGGCCTCTTCTCCTTTAGACACCACCCCTGTTACCTCATGGCCGAGATTCCTCAGAGTTCGGGCCATTTCTTCGCCGAGCTGGGTGTCGTCCGCCCAGATTAGGATTCTTGGCGCCGCGGTATTCCTCCGTTCATCGGTCATGAGAAGGTGCCCCCCTCCTGGAGCTATTCTGGGTCAGCGCGGTGGAAGTGTCGTCTATTTCCCCAATATGAGGGTACCCTCAAGTCGGTAGGGCGTCAAGAAGATTTCCGGCGTGAGGAACCCTACCGGAACGGCCGGGCGGATACTCGGCGGTCGCGTCGGACTCTCGAATTCAGGCACTTCTCATTCGCGATTAAACAAGTGGTACTGCCGGTGGGCGTTCCTGGGAGGTCTCCGGAGCGCAGTCAGGCCGTGCCTTCCGTAGCGGAGGAGACCTCCCAGGAGAAGCCCTTGGGAGGCTCCTCGAATATCACCGGTTATAAAGCGAATCGGTATCAGAAGCCGCGGCATGAGCTATGGCTTCTTGCCCACCGTGACCAGGACGATGGGCCGCACCTCTGATGGGAGCTGGAGTGCCTTATACAGGTCTTCGTCTCTGATTCCGCCCACCGTATTGGTCTCTAATCCGAGGGCTCGCGCTTGGAGCAGAATGTTCTGGTTGGCGTTTCCAGCTTCCATGACTCCGAAATTGATCCCTCGCTCCGGACCGGACGTTGCCTCGGCACGGGTAAAGACAGCGCCGACAATCACAGAAACAGGGGCCTTAGCGATCCACGACTGCCCTTTGCATGCGGAAGACATGGGCTTGCGACGGTCTCCGTCAGCTATTTTCCGCAAGGCGTGATGTTCGGGTTCGTAATGATACACTCCTGCGGCAAGGTGTTGCGCCGTACCTTCTCCGCAGACCAGGTACAGCTCGATCGGATACGTCTTGCGAGCCGATGGGATCACTCTCTTTGTGGCACCCGAGACCGCGTCCGTAGGGATAATGCCATTACCGGCCCACAGGAGTTGCCCCACATCGGCGATGGTGAGAGGGTCCGTTGAGTAGGCCCTGGCTGTGGTTCGGGTGGCCATTGCCTTTTCCACTGAGACACTCCCGTCCAGTGTTGGTCGTGGAAGTGCCGTCTCTGTCGCATGGCCAAGAGAACACGCCAAAGTTAGAGTCAGCGCACAGGAAACAGAGATCCGGGTGTATACGTGGAGCGCTCTGGAGCGCATGATTAATGCCTCCTCAAGGGTTGTTGACCTGACCAACGTCTAACCATTCAGCCAATGTGAACGCGTGATCCGGGTCCAGATGCTGCGTGGAGTACAGAAATGGCGTCCCCACCGAGGTAATGGTTCGCGCAATATCTTGATACTCTCTCTGCTCTCTCATGGTTGTGAGACACTCCGCTATCTCTTCTCGGGTGAGCCCAAAAGGCGGTTCCAGGAAGCTATCTACCGGGACAGGCCGAGGGTATAGCTGAGAATTTTCTCGAACGACCTCAGCTATCAGCCAAAGCGGGTTTTCCGATTTTCGCACCAGAATTCCAGCGTATGTTTCGCTCAGGCTCTGAGCAGAATAATAGTAAGGAATTCCATTCTTCCCCGAAATCGCCTTGAGGTCTCGATTTTCTTTCAACACTTGTTTGAGCGTGGTTTCCAAATGAGCTTTCTGCTCAACATCCTCTGATTCGAGAAACCCTTGTTCTTTTAATTCGGCCAGGATCTCCTCAACTCGAACAAGCTGCCCCGATTCACTTCTGGCGTGGATGATTTTTAGAATATTGGTGCAGATTTTTGGTTCT
Source organism: Desulfomonile tiedjei (assembly GCA_016218715.1). Taxonomy (GTDB): domain Bacteria; phylum Desulfobacterota; class Desulfomonilia; order Desulfomonilales; family Desulfomonilaceae; genus JACRDG01. Next base: position 21,427 of record JACRDG010000054.1, read on the forward strand.
TGCTCCATTGTAGCCCCTTAGGTCAGTAGCCCTCGTTTGGCTAGCTCATCGGCCACAGTTTCCAGACCGAGTCTCCGGTATGTCTCTCTGGTGGGAGATCCGGTTTGTTTGTCCCAGGCCATCTCCTCGTAATACATGTCCATTGCTAACTTGATGTCGTCTCTATCCATGCGGATGGTGCCCTTGCTAAACGCGGCCCTGTCCTTGGGGTCCGCGAACACCCAGTGGGGGATCGTGTCGTGCTTAGTCCGCATCTCTTTCGTGCCCATGTCGCGAATGGTCAGAGCACGATGAAGCAGGAAAATCCGCTCTGCAACCTGATCAAGCTCTTGACGAGACTTTCTGTCGCCAGTAGCTAGGCTGTAGAGCAACGATTCGATGGAGTCTTCTCCCCTATAATCTCGCTCTCGTAGGGGCGAAGCAACCCATGGCCCCATCCAGTTGCAGAGGGACAGGCAGTCGTGCAATTCCTTTCTCAGAAGCGACCATTTCGCCATCTTGGCCTTGTAGACGTTCATCGGCGTGAAATCCGCAACTCCGTCTACCGCGTCAGGTGCTCCCCAAAGCTCGACCGCCAGCCTCTTTTGGACCTCTAGAGGCAATCCGTTTCGAGTGAAATTGCTGTGGGAATGGCATTGGGCATCACGATTGTATTGCGTGTTAATAATGACTCCGCATTGTCCGGCATCTTCGTTTGAATGATGTTTGGGGTGCCCAAACTTCCAGTAAAGGAGTTCATGGTTTTCCAGCCACTCCTGCTCCGGGATACCCCACCGTTCGAGAAGGTATCCGGTCCCCAACCCCAGTGCGGTAGCCAATTCGCCTTGCTTATTAGCGATCTTTGGAAGAAGTTCGAACAGGAATGTGGGATCTCCTTCTTCGTACTTGTCCCACGAATAGCTCTTGAATTCCTTCTCCGCCACCTTACGACCGAAAATGCCATTATAATACAGCGCTTGAAAATCGCGTTGCAGTTGACCGTAATTCTCCCAGATCCCAAGATCGTCTGCCAGATGCATGCCGACCATACACGCCTCAATCGCGGTCTGGCCCCTGGGACCGTCGGGAAAGGTCTTAAAGAAGGCTTTGCCAAACAGTAGCCCGACGCAGGTGTTCTGCCCCACTTCCGGAATACCATATTTTGCGGCAACCGCCGGGACTTTGAGCATGGTATGGCAACGTATGGGGCAAGCTGTGCAGCCATTTCCTCTGACCGTGTACTGCCAAGCCTTGTCGCCGAGAAAGAAGGCTGCATTGTTCGTTCGATATGCGATCCTATTGAGGTTGTGGGGCTCGCACGCACCCGTGTCGATGTTCGGGTCCGAGGCGCCCCATCTCCGACCGGCCGAAGCCATCCATCGCGAACCCGCGTTGTAGTGTTCCGCCCACGGTTGAGGACTATTGGGGACCACGTTTTGGTTATTGGCTCCCAGAAGAGAAAGGTGCAATTTGATGGCCTTCTCCCATTCTTCTTTGTTCCCGGCGATACGGACACTGCCGGTCCCTCGAACACCTATGGCTTTGAGGTTCTTAGACCCCATGACCCCGCCAACCCCGCCGGCGGAATGAGAATAGGAATTCATCACCACGGACATGGGCACCAAGTTCTCACCTGCTTGGCCAATGGCAGCCACCGTAGCCTCTGGTCCCATCTGCTGATTAATTTCAATTGTAGACCGCCGTATGCCCTGCCCCCAGAGTTGTCGGGCATCCTTGATTTCTGTCCTTCCATCCATAACTGAGAGCCACACCGGATGGTCAGCCTTGCCTTCAATGATGATGGCGTCATAACCGGCATACTTGAGCTCCGCTGCAAAGTGACCGCCCATATGACCACTCGCAACCAAGGGTCTGGGCCAACAAGTAGGCCACAAAGTTGTTATGGCAGTCCTTCCATTACAGGGAGCGCCCGTCCCGGCCAAAGGGCCAACTCCAAAGACGATCTTGTTCTCTGGATCAAAAGGTTTGGTTCCAGCCTGAACCTCGTCCCAAATAACCTTGTAGCCTATTCCGGTTCCGCCCAAATAGTCCTTATATTGCTCCACGGTATCATCAGTTGACATTCTCCCCGTCGATAGATCGACCCGCAGGACTTTGCCTGCCCATCCTCCGTACTTTGCCATAATTCTTAGTCTCCTCTCCGTCACTTCTTGTGGCAATCGATACAAGTCTGAGCCTTCTCGGGGGAAACAACGGCAGTGGGCACTACTCTTGGTGGAACCTTGTCCGTCAAGTCACGCCAAGCGACGTAGCTAAGGGCTCCGGAAGGACAGGCCTCGACACACTTAGGGTTTCCCTCGCATAGGAAACATTTGGTGGCCTTATTGGTGTCCGAATCGAATGACATCATTTCCCAGGGACAAGCTCGCTGACACATTTTGCAGCCAGTACACTTGTTGGGGTCTACAACGCGGGCACCGGTAGACGGGCTCACAACGATGGCGTCATTTGGACAGGCGTTCGCGCAAGGCACGGGATGAGGACATTGTTTGCAGAGGTCCTGAATAATTAGGCCGTTTCCCCAATTGCCTTGGGCACGCAGCCCGGCGTACGGGCCTTTTGGTCCAAAATTGAGGTTTCGGCCAATCTTTATTCGCGCCATTGTTGGAGAGGCTTTTCCATCGTTAAACTCAGTACAGGCCAGTTCGCACCTCCGGCAGCCGACACATTGAGTAGCATCTGCGATTACGAGCCCCTCAGCCTGATCGACAATGATGAGAGGCGGCTCTTTAGCCCCTCTTGCCTCCAAAGCGGAAACCGCAACAATGATACCTCCGGTCATGATCAGAAACTCTCGCCGCGAAAGCGAATGGCTTGAATTTGTGAAATTCAGGGCCTTTTCCAAAACTTGATGCTTTTGGTATTCGCCGCTCATCTTCTTCCTTTTTTGTCCTCGGCAATCTTGGTCTGTCTTACCACGGCTCGATTGCAGGAAAGTCACTGCCGTGAGAATGTTGGCCAGAATGTCAACGTCCTTCTTCGGGTCTCTGGAAGAAGGACAATCTAAGGCCTAGGCTGCCTGCTTGTGACTGCTCATCCTGGAGCCCAATTTCTTTGAGGGACCTCCGTGAAACATTCCAAACCCCTTGTCAGGAAATCGTTCTATATCGTGACCCAGTCAGGATAACTCACAATTGCGGCATCGTCAACAATCTGGGCCGCAGGCGCGCTGGCTTTCTTTAATTCCACATTGAGCGGCACAATCGTACGATCAACAGCGGTCTTTACGGAACAGCTGCCGCCGCTCATGCTCTGAAAGACGTATCTCATACCAATGTGCAGTTCCATTTGTAACATCCGAGGACTCTGCTCTGGGCTTTTCCTGGGAGGCCTCCTCCGCTACGGACGGCACAGCCTGACTGCGCTCCGGAGACCTCCCAGGAGCGCCCTTCAGCAATATTACTTATTGAATCGCACATTGGTATTAGACCTGTTGTCCTTCCTCATGACACTTCGCCTCGATAAGGTTTCCTTCCGGGTCCCGAAAATAGACCGACGTTCCGGTACCGTGCGCACCCCACCGCGGGACAGGGCCCACTTCTATCGGCACCGCGTCGGCTTGAAGGCGCTCCAGCAGTTCCTGCCAGGTCTCCTTGCTCAACGCAATACAGAAGTGGTTCAAATTCTCGCGGCCTTCTCCGCTCCGACTGCTCGCTTGCCACATCTTCTTCGGAAAAAGATCGATTATCGTGTCAGCATTCAGTCGCACGGACGGGAATGGGACGTTTCCGGACCGGTATTCGTCGAGCCGTTCGGTTGGAAACTGGAGTACCTTCTCATAGAAAGCGATCATCTTCTCATCATCTTCTACATTCAAGACGATATGGTCCATCACGCATTGCATTCTGGTTCCTCCCAAAAGATAAATCACCAAGTTCCTGCTTCGCAGGTCTACTCGGGCGCGGTCTCCTTTCTTGGTTAGCTTATACTGCTTTCGCTTCTTGGGATGTATGTCCAGCGGCTTCTGAACTTCGGGACGAGGCAATCAAAGACGAGGACGGGTCCCAAGAGGATTCCGTGATCGGCATACTGGCGGCGCAGGAAGTTTCGCGTTCTCTTGAAGTACCGCCAATGTTTCAGCCCCTAAGGATCGAGAGTGCTCTTTTCATCGGAGGTCTCCAAAGGACGACCCCAATCATGGGGGTCGGGATCCTCTGCGGGTACGAACACATTGTGGATCTTGCCACATTCATGCCAGACTTTCAGCAGCGCAGCACGCTTGTCGTGTTCGTGGTCCTTTTCTATGGCCGTCCTCCGCTAGAGTGGGAGGTTACCATAATCAGCGGTGGGGCTTCACGAAAAAATTCGCGGTAGCGGGCTGCGCAAAGAACCCCGGTTCCGGCCGCGCTATTGCAGGTGCCAACAGCCATCAGCAAGAGTCAGCTTTCCGTAACAGCGTCAATAGCGCCTTTCGCAATTCTTCGGCCGCAGGAACGGTCTGGGCAAAGACCTCCTCGATCTTGCCGAAATCGAGCATCCTGACGTCCCGGATCTGGGGCCAAACGTAGATGTCAGGTTTGAGCCTCCTCAGTTTGTCGGTGAGCATCGTTGTCTGCATGATTTCGAAGGTTCCAAGCACAGACTCCAGCGCATTGGGAAACTCCCGTCCGCTGGCAACTCGGACTCTGCTGACGTTCACTGCAATGATGAAGTCCACACGGCTTGTAAGCAGGTCATAGGGCAGCAGGTTGACCACACCTCCATCGACGAGAATTCTGCCTTCTATCGAAACCGGCGAGAAGACTCCGGGTACGGCCATGCTGGCCTTTATGGCAGGCAGCAACTGGCCCTTATTAAACACAACTTCCTCCGCCGACCAATAATCCGTCGCAACGACGAACAAGGGAATGTTCAGGTTTTCAAAGCAGTCCACCTTGATTTCGTTGAGCAGGGAGTTCAGTATGCCTTCCGCATTGATTAACCCGCTACCAGAGAAGTCCGGTTTGAAAGCATAAACCCACTTGAGTAAATCTTCTCTCTTCTCTATCACGTCTCGCCACGTGTCATTCTTGAGAATTAGGCGTTTTTCGACGATCTCTCTGATCTCTCTGGCGGACATGCCCGATGCATACAATGCACCGACAATTGCTCCCATGCTGGTGCCCGATATAAGCGCAGGACTCATCTGCAGATCGTCGAGGACCTGCAGAATGGGAATATGGGCGAGCCCTCTCACCCCACCGCCACCCAAAGCAATGCCCAGCTTCATGGCTTCTACCTCCTTCGATGCATCAAGTGCCCTGTTTAGCGTTGGCAGGATGTTGCCATTTTTTCCGCTATCCTTGTCTGTAGGGCATCCAGCTTCCGAGAGCACCATCTCTTCGTTCTCGGTCTCGGAGACGACCCGGGAGGTCAGTGTATCACACCCGATCCTTCAAGGGGACCCATTTCATGAGAGGCCTAGAATCGATTCTAAGCGACATTCTCCAGCGGAGCATATCTCGGGGCGACCGCTTTGCGACCTTTGAAGGCACTCGGCGGGAATGCCTTGCTTGGCTAAGTGATTCCAATAAGTTACAGCATCTTAGGGAGTCCGGGGAAATGGAGGAGGGCTCGAGGCACTTTCCTCAACCGGAACCGCGTAGTATGATGGCGTCGGCGTACGGCTGGACGTGCATCTGAGATGGAATCTATCCTGCAGTTTGGAGCGCAGCCGAAATCACGATCAGCGTGCAACAGGAATTCAAGAATTGAATTATGGGCGTCTGCAGGGCTCTGGCCAAGGAGGAAAGCGATGTTCGAGAACGTGACCACGACGATTGACGAGGAACTATGCACGGGATGCGGGCTGTGCGTGCAAATATGCCCAAGCAAAACTCTTTCAATGCAAGACGGAAAGGCTGCCGTAACTGGTAAGAGTTCACTGAACTGTGGACACTGTATGGCCATTTGCCCAGCGGGGGCCATTACCGTTGGAGCGATTGATGACAGCATGTCACGGTTCGTGCATTTTCAGGCTGACCGCAACTGGTTACCGTATGGAGAATTCGACACGGTCCAGATCGTGCGACTGATGGCTTCCCGGCGATCCTGCCGGAATTTTCTTGACAGACCGGTGGCTCAGTCGATGCTGGAAGATCTGGTCAAAATCGGGTGCACGGCGCCGTCGGCCACGAACTGTCAATTGTGGACGTTTACGGTGCTGCCCACTCGCGAGGCCGTGATGGTGCTCGGCAAAGCAGTGCGGGATTTCTACGTGAAATTGAATTCCATGGCCGAGAAGTTCTGGTTACGCATGTTCATGAAACTGATCGGAAAGCCCGAGCTTGATCGCTATTATCAAGAGTATTACGAATTGGTGAAGGAAGGGATGGCCGAATTCGACCGCACCGGTATTGACCGGTTATTCCACGGCGCGCCTTCGGCTATTGTCGTGGGATCCAAATCCGGTGCGTCGTTGCCCAAGGAAGACGCAATGCTCGCTTCCCAGAACATACTCCTGGCCGCTCATAGCATGGGTTTGGGAAGCTGCCTGATCGGGATGGCAGTGGAGGCCACGAAAAACGAACGAACGATTCAAAGGGTAATCGGGATTCCGGGAGAAGAAACCGTCTATGCGGTCATAGCCTTGGGCTATCCGAACGAATACTACCAACTTCAGGCTGGCAGAAAGAAACCTGTAATCAGAGTCTTTGAAACCTAGCGGTCATAGATGCGTATTTGGCTTGCCGTTCTGCGCACTTACACCTGGCTGACTCGCAGAACTGGTTTGATCGTATCGCCACGCTTGGCATCGGCGATAGCCTTATTGATCTCGCCGAAGGCATAGAATTTCACGAGGCGGTCAAAGGGAAACTGCCCTGCTTTATACAGCCCGATCAGTTTAGGGATGAAGCGCTGCGGAACTGCGTCGCCCTGGATGATGCCGCGGGTTTTCCGCCCTTCCGGCAAAGCGTCTGTACCACCCGCTCCGGTGAGGAGTGCGACAGTGCCGTGTGGATTCAACAGCGCAATGGCGAGCCGATTCATCTTCCAGTCGCCAGTGGTTTCCACCACGTAATCAACGCCGCTGCCGGTGATGTCGGTAATGCGGGAACCGACGTCCTCATGACGATTGTCGATCACGTGGGTGGCGCCCAATTCTCGGGCAAGCTCGAGGCGCTTGGGTAACCTGTCTACGCCTACGATCGGGTTCGCCCCAACGATTCGAGCCACCATGATCGCAGCCAAGCCAACTGCTCCCGTACCGAAGATGGCGATGCCCGCCCCTTTTGAAACCTGCAACGAGTTCATGACAGTGCCTGCCCCGGTCTGGAGGCCGCAACCCAGCGGCGCTAACATTTCCAGAGGCAAGTCTTTGGGAACCTTGACAAGATTGCGTTTGGTTGCCAGAGCGTGCGTGGCGAACGAAGACTGACCGAAGAAGTGCCCGCGAACGGCACTGCGTTGCAGTGCATTGCTGCCGTCCAGGCGCTCGAAACCGAAGTTCGCTTCCCAGAAGCGCTCGCAAGCCGTGGGACACCCACTTCGGCATTGCCGGCAAACGCCACAGGACTGGTAGGAGAGCACTACATGGTCGCCAAGCGTGACACCCTTCACGCGCTCACCGATCTGCTCCACCACGCCCGCTCCCTCGTGGCCCAGGACTACCGGGGTGGCGGCCGAGTCCCAGTTGTCACAGAAGTCTATATCGGTGTGGCATATGCCGGAAGCGACGATCCGCACCAGAATCTCGTCCTCTCGTGGACTTTCCATCTGGAGGGTTTCGATCTTTAAGGGTTCATCTTGCTTGCGCAAAACGGCCGCTTGAATCATGTGGACTTGCACGGCGGAACGGTCAGCCAATCTTCAGTCCTCTACGCCCGATACTTCTTTCCTTGCGGAGGCCTCTCTCAAGATAAAGTAGTTTACCACACTCTCAACCTTCCCTCGAGATTCGTTCTCGGAAGCCCAGAGGTCAAATGTGAGCGATTTCCTCGGGACAGCAATGGCTCATCATGCCCTTTTATGAGAATTTTGCCTGTCAGTCATTGCAATAATCTGACTTTACAAGCATTTTGGCGACAGGTTCTGTCTCCTGAGTTATCACGTGTGTCGGAACGGCCCAACCAGGGTGTCATGAAGGTTGGAGCAATAGGGTCTTGTCACGAGAGGCGCAGGCTCGGTCTTGTCCGCTCTGCATTTCGACTGGTCCGGTCCTGTCGGGGTCCCTTGAGGCTAGAGGCCGCTCCCACGATTGACCTTGGCTTGGTGACCGTGTATGTTTCACCAATAGCAAAATGAATCAATCTACCAGAGACGGGTCAATCTGACGGAGGGCTCAGTGAAGGAAATCAACAAGGTAGCTGTCCTTGGAGCAGGAGCGATGGGGGCTTACTACGCCTCCAGGTTTTTCGACGCGCCTCCATTCTCCGCGGTATTGGTCGCCCGGGACCCACGCTACGATCGACTGCAGGCAGAAGGTTTGGTGGTCAACGGAAAGCACTATGCAGTTCCGGTCGTTCACCCTGATGAAGCGGCCACGCCCGCCGATCTCATTATCGTCGCCGTGAAAAGCTACAACCTACCAGAGGCGGCCAAGGATTTGAAGAACCTGATTGGCGACGAGACGACGCTTATCTCAGTAATGAATGGGCTCGATAGCGAAGAGTACCTTGGTTCCGTCTACGGCATGGACAAGGTGCTCTATGCCGTTGCCGTGGGAATAGACGCCTTACGTGAGGGGAATTCGGTCACCTATACCAATCCTGGGAAAACCCTGTTTGGTGAGGCTGATAATTCCCATACCAGCGAACGAGTCCGCCGCGTGCAACGAGCATTCGAACTGGCGGGAATCGCGTCTGAAATACCCCCTGACATGATGCGTACCCTGTGGTGGAAGTTCATGGTCAACGTGGGCGTGAACCAGGCGTCTGTAGCGATGCGCGCACCATACGGAGTATTTCAATCGTCGCCGGACGCGCAGGCATTGATGGAAGAGCTGATGCGTGAAGTGATCGCGCTGGCACAGCGCATTGGGGTGAACCTCGGAGAGCAAGATCTCGACCGCTGGTATGCCGTTCTCAAGACCCTGTCTCCCGAAGGCAAGACTTCGATGTTGCAGGATATTGAGGGAGGCCGCAAGACCGAGGTCGAGATTTTTGCCGGAAAGGTGGTAGAGCTGGGCAAGAGTCACGGCATCCCCACTCCTGTGAACCGAACCCTGTTGAGCATTGTTCATGTCTTGGAGCACTATCGGGCCTGAGACAGCTGATCTGGATTTCCGGTTGGTGTCGTTGGCTGATGACCCCAGTTTTATGAAGGGAGAGGCGACGGAGACAGTGTACCATCTCCTGGAACCGATCGAGTCCGGACTGATTGCTGGCGAAGATGTAATGATAGCTGGCTTCGAGAAGTGGCCTGTCAAAGGCAAACGGGCTCGACGCGGGAGGAATCCGCAGACGCGAAAACCGATCGTCTTGGATGCGCGGCGAATGGTCACGTGGCAATACTCGCCGGTGTTGAAGAAGGCCGTGAACGAGTTGGATTTCCCTTACTGAAAGGTTACTCATGCCCCCGCGTGCAGCGGATAGTGCGGCATTGGACGAACAGCGGACGGATTCAGGTGTCGGCCGTGCGGGGCTTCTCGGGCTGTTTGCAGCGGCAGTCCTCACCGTCGCCCTTTGGCAGTTGCCGGGAGGGAACTACATCCTCTACCCGTTCACGATCCTGGCCACGTGGTTCCACGAGATGGCTCACGGGTTGATGGCTCTCTTCCTGGGGGGAAGCTTTACCAAGCTGCTCGTCTTCTCCAATGGTTCCGGGGCGGCCTATTATTCAGGCCCGCTGTTACTCGGATCGATGGGTCAGGTCTTGGTGGCGGCCGCCGGACCCATGGGACCCCCCGTAGCAGGTGCGGTGTTGATATTGACTTCAAGGAGCCCCAAGGCTGCAGCTCTGAGTTTGAAGCTGTTGGGAGGCTTCCTGCTCATTTCTGCTGTCGTTTGGGTGCGATCCCTCTTTGGACTGGTGGCCATCCCTCTATTGGGCGTGGCGGTGCTGGGAGTGGCCTTGAAGGGCTCCGAGCGATTCCAGAGAGGGGCGATCCAGTTTCTTGGCGTGCAAGCGTGCGTCAGCACGTACCGTCAAATCGATTACCTGTTTAGCTACTCTGCCGGTCCCCTCGGGATTTCCGATACGGCTCAGATTCAGCAGGTACTGCTGTTGCCGTATTGGTGCTGGGGTGGTTTGATTGCCGTGTCATCGCTGCTGATTCTTGTCCTGAGTCTTTGGACCGCCTGTCGATCGTGATCGAACGGTCAAACTGACACACGATCCACGAGATTCGGTCTGAAACCTACTCAAAGGGATTCTGAACGACGTGCTCATCATGGGCAGCCGCCGCGTGGTGGTCGTCTTTCACACATTTGTGCAACCAGGACGCCGTGGACGAACGGACACCATTCTCGACCATTCCGACACCTCGAACAGGTCTACGTCTTTGATATAACGTAAGAATAAAATCAAATCCCGGGTCACGGCCAGAAGCGCTTGACAAGCAAAGCCCTGTGGCGTAATCTTGAATTCGAACCTTAACTTGTGTTTCTCCGGTTGGCCTTTCGTCAAGGACTACGGGCGTCATGCAAGGATTAAGATCCTGGGACATAGGCCCCCGTGTCGAGGACTCCACACCGTAATTCCATCCGGTTCATCCCCGTTCACCAAGAGCCCTTGTTCGTATCTGTAAACGCACCACCGCACAACACGTGGCGTGCCTTTTCGTAAGGAGCTAGAGAATGAGCATCAAGATTTATGTGGGAAATTTGTCCTTCGATTCCAGCGAAGCAGATCTCAAGGGCCTGTTTGCAGCGTACGGGGAGGTCGAGTCGGCCAAGGTCATCGTCGACCAATTTACGAACCGGTCTCGGGGATTTGGATTCATCGAAATGTCCAACCGCGAAGAAGGTCTCAAGGCGATCCAGGAACTGGATTCCAAGGATCTCGACGGTCGCAGTCTGAAAGTGAATGAGGCCAAACCCAAGACCGACTCGCGGGGCGGCGGCGGACGATCCCGCTGGTAACCGCGATCTTTGGCCGGTCAGCCCGGGAGGGAGAGACTTGCGCAGCCGAGTCTCTCCTTTCCGGAGACGGCCGGTCGAGCCGGGACAGCAGTTTCCGAGGATATAAATTCTCGGGTGGCCAAAGCAGGACTTGAGCCTGCCCGAATCTTAAGACTTTCATTTCCAGCCAATGAGGACCCAGCCTATGCCGGGAGTTGTCGTCGGAGAAAACGAACCCTTTGAAAATGCCCTAAGAAGGTTTAAGAAGCAGCTTCAAAAATCAGGAGTACTCGGAGAGGCCAAGAAGCGTCGTGCCTATGACAAGCCCAGTGTCAAAAAGAAAAAGAAATCACTCTTGGCCCGCAAGAGGCTTCTCAAGAAGCTAAGAAGAATGGCTCGCATGAGGCCGAGATAATCGTGTCGGCCCTGCCATTGCTTTTAACTGGGTAGACCGCAAGAGGATTGGCCCCAAGAGAAGAAACATGAAAACAACTGCAGTCAAGATTGGCGAGGAAGGATTGGCAAAGCGCCTTGTTAAGGACGTTCACTGCGAATTAACAGCGGCGCTCAAGGGGGCCAGCCTTTGGGATAGTCTCGATTACTTCGAAATTTCGATGGGAATGCAGAAAAGGCAAGATGCGCCGTTTCCCAGATTCGAATGGCTGTCCTGCGCTCCTGTTACCAGTGCCGGCCATCATTATGTCTACATCGGTGCGGTCTTCAACGGCAGGCACAATCTGATTTTTGTGGGTAAGACATCTAAGGGATTCGAGAGAGCATGTGAGGTGGCAAACAGGTGTGCCCGCGAATTGGGGGCCTGAAAGCCGGTTGCATAACTCAATACAGGCGGCCGACCGCCCATCTTGCCAAACTTGTGAACCTTTCCCGGCTTGTGGCCGGCCCCCAAAGGACCACGCACGCCGGGTAGTATGGGGTTGCTCTATCGCGCACCGATCGCTCTCGGTGTTCGAGATGTCCTCGGTCGACTCTTCAGCCGTCCCTAATAATCTCAGTGTGGGAGGTTTCCAGTCATCACTGACGGGAACCGTGCAAGGCAAAAGAACGAGAATAGCCTTCGCCATTCCTCGGAACAGTCCTGAGTCTCACCGGAGTTTTTACGATTATACGCTTGCCAAGACGTTTCTCCTGACAATAAACTATATTTCACATCTTCTGGCCGTCACTCCTGTAAACGCCGGCGGCGGTTATCGAGACGGATTGCCTTGTATCCTGGCCCAGTGCGCACGTCGCGAACCACATGCCCCGTGCACGGTGGTTCGAGGATTCAGATAAGGCGTTTCCGAAGTCTCATGGCTTACCCCGCTTTGGCAAGAGCGCTGCGAAGCGTGTTCACGGCCAGGTCTGCGCAGTGGGTGTGCTCCACCGGCAGCCCTCCCAGGTACTCCATCAGATCGTTGCTCGTGATTTTCATGGCTTCCTGGATCTCGAGTCCTTTAGCCATGCAGGTGAGCGCACTGGAACAGGCGATCGTCGGGCCACACCCGTTGGTAACGAAGCTGATGCGCGTGACGGTACTGTCGTCCAGCCCAACATAGATCCCTATCGTATCGCCGCAGATCCCACTCATTGCATTGAAGCAATCGGGGTCTTTCAGTTCGCCGAAATTCCTCGGGTTCAGGAAATGATCTATGACTCTTGGCGAATAGGTTTTTCGAGCCTCTTTGAGAACCAGTCCTTCAATATCGTCGAATACTTCTTTTTCCCTGCTCATTGATTGACCCTGCTGTTGAGTAAGTTGTTTCGCTATCCAAAGACCACGGAATCTCCGTTGCCGACATACAGATCACTCTGTGAGCCTCTGCTTCCCGTTCCCTTAACGAGCGGGTACCCGAGCTCAGCCATCCGTTGGACGGCGAGCAATCCGGTGCAGTGGTTTGCAGCTATTTTCTCGAAGCCGTACGCTCCCATCTTTTCTATCCACCCGCGTTCTTCCTCTTCGAGGGTACCAAACGGTGCAATATGCAAGCCTCCGTACAGGCCGTAGAGCTTTCCCCCGGCGTTGAGGTTATTGAGTGCGTAATCGGCAAAGGTCACAATATTCTGATGGCAGCATCCCGTGACGAGAACCAGACCGGCGTCCTTTACGTTGAAGTAGAGCGATTGCTCTCCGCGAATCTTCAGGATGATGGGAACGTCAAAACCGACGGAAACCGCACCTTCCATCAATTCGGTGATTTCTCCCACCTGGAATTTAATGATCTCTCCTTTGTGTCGGATTGCGTTCTTCGGGCCGGCCGCGGCAAAATCGGCTCCCCCAAGATAGCTCATTGCCGGCGGCTGGAAACTGCTTGGGATGATGATCTTTATCTCCGGGTTGTATCGGAGGACCGCTTCCAGGCCCCAGAAGTGATCGAGATGCTCGTGGGTTATATAGAGGAAAGCGATTTCGCCGTTCTTCAGCATTCGGTCCACGCCTTCCGCCTTGAGCCGCTCATCCATGTAGTTGACGTTCCAACCCGTGTCCACGAGGAATTTGGTCTTTGCCCCTGTCAGGCTCTCCACCTCAACAAGGGAGCAGCTCCCGGCCGCGTTGGAAGGAGACCAGTCACTGGTCCATTGGTCCGCCTCTCTTGGGCCCCCTGCTTTCATGAGGTCTGCGAGGAGGACGTGGGTATCCCACCAGCCCACTTCTGAAATGCATGTGATCGTAACGCGTTTGCATTCTCCAATAGCTCTCAGATCATGGAGACGGGAATCCATAGGCCGTGCCATGGAAGCTGAGTCCAGGCTGATCAACGTTCCGCCGATGGCTACGGTCTTACAGAAATTCCCTTGCCACACCGTTTGCATATTCAGTCTCCTTCGCTGGATAAGTCGACAGAGTTGATGCCGGTCTCCCGGATAGTCCGCCAGGATCATAACCGCTGGCGCAACCAAGTGCCGGGTTCATGCAAGAGGAACCGCAACAACTGCACGGAACGCACCCCTTGTTCGAAAGATGGCTTCCGCACACGGTGGACCGTTTCGCATGGCCGAAAGGCGCGTGAGCGATCGAAATGGCGGAAACGGACATCAGGTGCTCCTACCGGGATGCACCGCAAAAAACACAAACCGGTCGATCGAAGCTTCTTCCTGTGCGTACAAGGAGTTTACTCACCCAACCGCATTCCGTAGATCGGTATGTCCATATCGGCATTGGTCTACCTTTTCTCAGGGATTCTTTTTCAGGGATTGCAAGACGCTCTCGAGATGAGCAGCTCTCTCAAAATTTTCGACCCTAATCTCGACAGAGGCCACGCCTCTGACTCCCTCAAGCTTCTTCTTGATGGAGTTAGCCAACGAGTAAGCCATCGGGCAGACAGGCGAAGATGGCCGAAACACGAGGGCGACGGTGCCATCGGCTCTTACTTCAATATGGTGAATCAGATCCATGCGCATGATGCTCAGGCCGGTTTCCGGGTCGATTATTTCGCCGAGCGCCCGTCTTACGTGCATTTCGATGCCTTCGGCTTCCACAGGTTTTCTCCTCATGACAGAAGATCCAGCTCCAGCTTCTCCCAGATCTCCCGAATGGCCAGGTTTGCGGGAGAATCGCCATCTTCCACCACACAGTGTCGCTGAACCATGGACCGGATCACCTGGGGATCGTAAGGGATGTGCCCCAGAACCGCTGCCTGAGCTTGTTCGGAGACATGCTCGATTTTTTCGGCGACTTCGGGGTTAACATCGTATTTGTTGATAATCACCGACACGGGAATGCGGAACCCTCGTACGAGCTGCAAGGCACGCTCCATGTCGTGCAACCCCGACAGCGTCGGCTCGGTCACGATCAAGACTCGGTCCGCTCCCGTAATGGAAGAAATAACGGGGCACCCCACTCCGGGAGCCCCGTCCACTAAAATCAGGAGGGTATCCCGCTTTCTCGCCAGGACCTTGGCCTGATTCCTGACGAGCGCAACCAGTTTGCCGGAATTCTCCTCACCAGGGTAGAGAGCGGCGTGCACCATAGGACCAAACCGGGTGTCTGAGATGAACCATCGACCGTTCAAGCCCTCCTCAAGAGAGACGGCTCGTTCAGGACAAACATGAAAGCAAACACCGCACCCCTCACAGGAGAACGGGCTGACCACGAACTCCTCGGAGATCGCCCCAAAGCGACACGATTCCCTACAAGCGCCGCATTGGGAGCACTTTTCAGCATCAATCCTCGCCTTGGCTCCTCCCCGGAAGTCTTCCTCGTGGAGCCTCTTTGGGTGAGCCAGTATGTGAAGATCGGCCGCGTCTACGTCACAGTCGGCCAACACCTTGTCCCGGGCAAGGAACGCGAAACATGCCGTCAGTGTGGTTTTTCCAGTACCGCCCTTGCCGCTGATTATGACAAGCTCCTTCATGAAATCGCTTCCTTGAGATTTGACGTGCTGCCGTCGATCATTTCGGTGATCTTGGTAAATATTTCCAGGAACAGCTTGATATATTGAGGAGCCGAGACCACGAGGAGATTCCCCCGTGCATACCCGTCAGCGATCTGACGATCGTGGGGTATTTCTGCCAAAAGCGGAATACTTCGCTGAGCACAGAACCTCTGCACTTCCTGGTCCCCAACGTCCGAACGGTTCAGAATCACTCCGAGCGGGATGGCGAGATGAGAGACTGCCTCTACTGCAATGCTCAGATCGTGCAGTCCGAAAGGAGTGGGCTCCGTAACGAGGATGATGAAATCCGACCCCGTAACCGTGTTAATCACCGGACAGGACGCGCCGGGAGGCGCGTCGAGAATGGCAATCTTGTTGGGATCGATCTTCTCTTTCACTGCCCTGATGAGCGGGGGAGACATCGCTTCTCCAATCCTGAGGCGCCCGTGGACGAACTCCACCGGTCCGGCGAACCCTGATTCCCGGACCCCCAGCTCTCGGGAGCCCTCCTGAATCGCTCCTTCCGGACAGAGAAGCGTGCATCCCCCGCAACCGTGACACATCTCGGGGAAGGTGAGGACCTGGTCCCCGATCACGACTATGGCACTGAACCGACAAACCTCTCCGCACTTCCCGCAGAGCGTGCATTTGTCCGTGTCCACAATCGGCACGGGAACGGTTATGGATTCACACCTCTGCAGAACCGGTTTCATGAGGATGTGACAATTGGGCTCTTCCACATCACAGTCCAGCAACTGCGCTCTCGAGCCGAGTACCGCGGCAAGGCTGGTCGCGATAGTGGTCTTGCCGGTCCCGCCTTTTCCGCTCGCTACGCTTATGATCATATGACGCCACTCCCAAGGCCAAGGCAGCCGGAATGCTTGTTACCACATATTTCCCTGTTCATCGTTCGCCTCCATCGGCGTTACGCATGTGGAAAGGGGCTTGAGACGGACAGTTTCCGCACCCGCTCGTTTCTCAATCCTTTTCCACTGGCCGGGAGGACCCTCGCCAGGCAACACCGTCCGAGGGCCACTACCTCACACGCCGTGCGGGCGCTCTCCCGATATGAACCACCGGTACCGCCTCGCGTTCGGCTTATTGGAGACCTTCCCTTCATGTCGTAGGACAACCTCCGGACAAGCTCCCTCAGAATTGCCCCCCGTCGGAGGCATGCAGCTTCTGTGCCATATACGTGGCTGTGACCACCAGCCTACGGGAGAGTCCCGAATGTCAGGAAAACAAAGGCTTGAAGAGAGGCAAAATGTTGCAAGGTGCACCGTGTTTGATGGCAGCAGGGTGCATTGTGCACCCAAGCCCCCGTTGGGGGGAATATCGACGGACAGATGGGGCGAAGAAAGAACCGCTCATACCTATGCGCGATCCAAAAAGGAATGCTGCTGACGGGCGCTCCTGGGAGGTCTCCGGAGCGCAGTCAGGCTGTGCCGTCCGGAGCTCACAGGAAGCTCCTCTGAATATTACTTATTGAAAAGCGCATTGGTATCAAAGGTAGCAGACGAATGGGTATCACATTGAGGTGGAAAAAGAGGTCGTCCAAACGTGCATGAGATTTTGCAACCAGCTCTAATCGAACATGAGCGTGGTAACCTGTACGAGTTCCTGAAGACGTTCGAAGCCGTCTACGTCCATGCCTGTTATCTCGAACCCAGCTGCACAAGGGGACGATTCGAACGTAGGGAGAAACCATTTACATTCCACTCGCACCCGAAAAGGCTTGAGGTTGGTGCATTCGTCAGGAACAACAACGAAGGTCTTTTGTTGACCGACCTCCGCCAGTACACCGGCGACGCCGAGCCCCTTTTCCGTAAGGTCCCTGACCTTACCTCTGTTTTGCGGGTTTCCTTCGTCGTATACCTTTATCGAAAGTATCGGGTAGCCTCGCACCCAATGCCTCATCTCACGAGGCGTCGCGGGACTGTCCAGATCAGGATAGGCGCTGAGGAGTTCGTGCCACGTCAAAGCTCCGGAGCGAACAAGCTTCCAAAAAGTGCTTTGAAGGCCACGTGAAGAAAGCTCATATTTCCGCATGAGTTCCGTCTCACTCAAACCGGCCCGGACATCCCTGATGATATCTGAAACACTTATTCTTTTCTTGTCTCGCGCTTCTCTCTCTCGAAACAAAGAGATTCCTGCATTCGTCATTTCATTCAAGAGTCTCTCCAAGGCGCTGCGGGTCAATTTGTATTTCTTCATCAACCCGGAGTGGGTAACACCCGACCGGACGTCTCGGAGAAGGTCCTTCACACTCAGCTCTCTGACAACCCCCAGCTCGACCAGTTTCTCGATGAGTTTTTCTAGATCAAGAGGCGATAGTTTGTACTTCACCATGAGAGCGGAATCGCTCATACCCGACTGGAGATCCTCCAGCACTTGTTTCGCGTCGACCACGAGCTTGCTCATGCTCTCCCCCCTCGTAAATGTCGGCAATGTGTGAAATTACATCCGCGAAGTGATGTTAGCAACATTACAGCCGATTGACAAGGGCCTTTGTGACGGGGCAAGAGACTCTTCTTCCGGGGTCCGCCTACGGCCGCGGTCAATCCGAATCCACTAAAGGTGCCCGAATCCAATTTCGCCCTGTCGAGTAGCTCCAGAGCAGCATTACAGGGGTGTGACGTTTCCTCTTCGTCCTTCCGGATTCGCGCCGCTATGGCTTCGCATTTCTGTATCCGATAAGGCCAATCCTAAAAGCACCTGTTTCGTCGATAGCCGAACGGATCAAGGCTCTGGCATTCAGGCTATACCCTGAGGTCGGGATCAATGATAGATGGCCCCCAGAGCCATATCACGGACCTTCCGAGCCGTAAGAATATGAAAAGACTTGATTCCTCTTGCTCGGCAACGAGATTTGTCTTACTGTTATGCCCATCACGGATGCAGACTCCATTCGACCGCGGAGCCAGCAAGGAAGAGCAAAGGGGGCGGCGTGACAGACGACAACAAGAACAGAGGCGAGCTGATTCGCGAGCTCGAGGAATTGCGTCAGCTCGTTTCCTTGCTACAAGCCAGAGGAGCGGATGCAGAAGACTCTTGGCGCCGCGCCCAGCAACGTGGCCAAGGGGAACCACGAGCGGATGAGTTCGCTGAGACACGAGAATTCCCAGACCGCCTCCTTCGCACCGAAGAGCGCACCGAGACGATTGACCTCGGTGCGCTCTTCACTAAAGAGATCACGGATTCCGGCAGTTTCGACATACGGGGAGGAATCTGGGCCACCACGTTTGGGAAGGTCCTACAGGCACTTCCTATTCCCGCCATGGTACTCGACCAATCGGGCAAGGTCACGGTGGCCAACGAAGCCTCCGGAAGAATCAGTACAGATTACGAAAGTATCCTCGGCTCTGCATTTTCTGACCTGTTCCCCAATCCCGCTGTATCCGAGAGGGTCGGCACCCTCGTGGAAGAGGTATTCTCCACGAGAAAGGCCAGGGTAGGCGAAGGAATTATCCAGATAAAGGAGAGCAGGGTATGGGCTCGTATGACTTTTCGGGCTGTCAGGATAGCTCTCGACCGATTTGTGCTCGTCTTAGTTGAGGACCTCACCGCCGAAAAGAAACAGCTTCAGATTCAGAAGAGGCTCCGCCGAGAACTCGAGGGTGCGCTGGTCACCGCAAGGAAGCTCCAGGCTGAAGCAGATGCGGCCAACCGAGCCAAGAGCAACTTCCTCGCAAGCATGAGCCATGAATTGCGTACGCCCCTCAATGCGATCATCGGCTTTTCACAAATTATGCAAGGCCAGACCACCGGCAATCTCAATGAGCACCAACTGAGTCATGTGAACGACATCTTTGATGCCGGGCTTCATCTACTCGACCTCATTAATGACATCCTCGACCTCGAAAAGGTTGAGTCTGGTACGATGGAACTGCGGCTCTCGGGAGTCAGCTTGAGGGGCCTTCTGGAGAGCAGTCTCGTCATGATCAGAGAACAGGCCCTCAAGAGGGGGCTTGCCCTGGGCCTTAGCATTCCCGACGAACTGGCAGAGTTGCCGTTTCGGGTCGACGAGATCAAATTCAAACAAATTATGTTCAACCTGCTCTCCAACGCGGTAAAGTTCACGCCGGATGGGGGGCGTATCAACGTCGCGGTGACGAGAGAGGGCGATCGACTCGTCTTCACGGTGTCAGACACGGGAATTGGCTTGGCGCCTCATGACCAGGCGCGTATTTTTGATGAGTTCGTGCAGGTGAACTCATCCTATGCCCGTCGGGAACAGGGAACCGGCTTGGGACTGGCATTGACGCGCAACCTCGTGCAGTTACATGGTGGTGGTATTTGGGTCGAGAGTGACGGGCTAGGAAAAGGCTCGAAATTCTTCTTCAGCATACCTTTGGAGACACAGCAGGAACCCTAGTACTCGATTTCCTCAATACAGTCGCGTATTTCTGAAGGACACGGTTGCCGTTTATCGCCGTGGCCTCGCTGGCTGTTCGGTGGGATAGGCGTCCCGCCTGTCATTTCCTCATGCAGGTAGCTTGACGTGACAACGCTTCTGTTCGTTTCCCCGACTCGCTGAGCCACTGTCAAGAGTTACGCAGCCGGATTTCTCCCCATTCGGCGTGAATCGGGCCGCGTTGCTTATTGGGGTTACGGAGTAAAGGGTCCTGCACGTCCTATGGAAGAACACGCTACAAGCAATCTCAGTTCGGCAAGTCAACGGCGGTACAGAACGCATTGATATTCCTTTATATTATGGGACTCCCATAGTAGGACGAAGCCCTTCGAGAAGCGCTGCCTCGAGGCAATGGAACTCGAGATTCTGCCCAACAAGCCTGATCGAACCGCGCTGAACATAACCCTCAAACTAAAGCCCGAAAAAAGAACGTCACCTCATCCAATTACTCGCGACGAATGAAACAAGGCCTTCTGGTTGGGATACGGCCATATCCACCATGGAGCGGTTGCCGCAAATAATGTCTGATAGACGGCATGGTTTTGACGACACGGGGGTGTTGCCCGTTATTTGCGAGCAGGCAATGCGGCTATGCGCAGGACACCTCACCAACCCTGGGCCCAGGACCCCAAACCGTTTCGGCTGCTTCGATCGAACAGTATTTTTAGCAATCCCGGTGAATCGCCGATCACCAAGATGTCATTGGGCGTCACAATCAAGTCCGCGGCAAAAACCGCGATAGTCGAGGAGGGGAAACTATGAAGAGGCTGGGTGAGTTGGTATCGTGCTCATGCGTTCTGACTCTGTTGTCCGCGATGGGCTTTTTGGCGATGGCTGCAGGAGGCGACGTGACGGCAAGGTTGTCCGGGAGCGTGCATCAGACTTCTTTCGTGCGGCTGGCCGCTGATCTCGATAAGCTTACCGACCAAAAGGCTATTGCTGAAATCGCCTTTCAGGATGCCGATCCAGCGCAACGAAAAAAAGCGGTTGCCAAGCTGAGAGATCAAAAGGCTCTGGCGGAGTTGGCGGAAAAAGATTTAGACCCCCACGTGCGTGCCGAAGCGGTCAAGAAGCTGTCCGATCAACAGATCGTGTTTGAGATCGCGCAGAAAGACGCGGACCCCCTGGTACGCATGGCCGCGCTTGAGAAGATCCGTGATCAGAAGCAGGTCGCGGAACTGGCCAAAAAGGATGGGGACTCGTCGGTCCGTCTCGCGGCCATAGCCAAGCTTAACGAGCAAGCCGCTCTAGCAGAGGTCGCACAAAACGACCCCGAGAACGACCTCCGAAAGAAAGCGGTGGAAAAGATTACCAGTCAGGGGCACATAGCAACTGTCGCCCAGAAAGCAGAAGCTGTGGACATTCGCAAGGCCGCGGTAGCAAAACTTCAGGATCAAAAGGCGCTGGCCGAAGTTGCAAGAAACGACCGGGAAAGTTCCCTTCGGAGTGCAGCGGTGGAAAAACTCAGAGACCAGCTCGCCCTCGCCGACGTGGCGACGAAGGATACCGATGCCCAAGTCCGAGCACAGGCAGCCAAGAAAATCACTGAGGATCGCTGTCTCAAGGTGCTCGCTCTGCAGTCTCCGGATACAACGGTCAGGCTGGCCTGCGTCAATCGAGTCCACGATCAGAAGACGCTCGGTCCCGTCGCGCAGAACGACGCTGAACCGGAAATCCGTCGCGCAGCCCTCAAGAAGCTTTCTGACGACAAAGCCTTGGCCGCAGTGGCAAAGAAAGACACGGATCAGACCATACGCACGGCTGCGGTAGAAAAACTGAGAGACCAAAAGGCCTTGGCCGAGATCTGCAGAACCGACTCGTCTCCTGAGATTCGCAAGGTGGCATTGGATCGTATCAAGGACCCAGCCCACATTGGTGCGGCGGTGTCGGGCAACTCGGATGCTACAATCAAGTCGCTCGGGTTGGAACGGATCATGAAGCAGCGGAATCTCGACAAACTCCTGCCGGAACAGAAACGCAAAGCGACGATACTGCAAACCCTTTTGCTGGAGCCACCGGTATTTGAACATTACGGATTTGCCAGCCTAACCTATAGCTTTTGGACAAATCGGAAGGAATACACGATCCGGGACACGGGCCAACAGGTTTCACTCACTGAGGAAACCGCGAGCGTCCGCATAACCGGAAAGGATGGAAAGCCTATCTCTAACCGCACCTATGAGAGTGCCAAGGGTCAACCCACTGAGACCTTTCCCGCGGCGTCCAATGTCGCGTTTGATAGGACGAATTCGGTCGATGTCAATATTGCCGAGATTTGCGATGATATCCTGAAGCCGTTTGACCCAAGTACCCAGGAGCAACTCCATCCGGCATCGACCGGCGCGAGAGGGGTATTTTGTTGTCGCTCGGGAGTGTGTCGAAAGGAAAGGACCGCTAACAACTGTAATGCAGCGGGGGGCAAAGTAGTTACGGATTGCAGCCACTGCAAGTAGGTCCAATGCTGAGTGTCACTTCTCATAACTGACTGGCGTGGCCGTGGCCGAACCCTGCTTGCTATTGTCGAGGGCTAGAGCGGCGTCCTGCAAACACGAGGCATGATGATGGCCACTTCCATGGCTTGGGAGACAGCAGGCGGCGGTCAACTCAATTTTCACCGACTTCCTGGCCATGGAAGACCTCCATGACCAAGCTTATAGTACTGTTAGCTCCGGAACGCGACTCTAATATGTCTCGGCCTCAGTTGGGCGGCGGGCGCTGAAATCCGGCTGGCCGCCTGCGATTCTGGCGGCGTGGGCTATCCGCTTGCATTCGGGGCAGAGTTTTTGCCCGAGGGCTTTGTCGGGAGCCTCCACCAATCTGTTCACGTGACGCAACAGGATCGTCGGGATATAGTGCACCCCGCACCCTTCGCACCGTTCGAGCTTTATTCGATTGATCACCGTTCCGCTCATGAGAATGAGACGCTCGCCGTCCCGGTCTTCCATCTGGAGAGCGCCCGTAGGGCAGATGTTCACACAAGACCCGCAGCCAATGCACTTCGGGAGCCCGCGCGCGTAGTCCTTCAGAATGAGCGAACTCTCCCCTGCATGGTGGAATTTGATGGCCGATACACCGAGTCTGTCCTCGCAGACCTCTACGCATTTGCCGCATCGCTCGCAAATGTCACAGCGCATACACCGTCGGGCTTCCTGCCGAGCGGCTATCTCGTCCAGTCCCAGCTCGACCTGGTCGAAGGTGTGCATCCTCCTGTCCAAGTCTATGAGCGGGATTTCTTGGCGCTGTATAAATGCTTTCTCGTGGTAATCCATTCGGGTCGGCGGCACCATGGTGCGGGGCCGAGGGAAGGCCTGCGCATGGAAATCCTGGCCGCGGAGGAATGCATGGATCGCCCTGGCGGCTTTTTTACCGGCGCCGATGGCCTGGACCACCGTTGCAGGACCCGTCACCGCGTCTCCGCCGGCAAAGACGTCGCTGATGCTCGTCTGTTGATTGTGTGCTTTCACCCATATGGTCTCCCGCCGGGTGAGTTCCAGATCTCCCAGGCCAGGATAGCTGAGAACGGCAGGCTTTTGGCCTATCGCTGCTATCACCGCTCCCACGGGCATTTTGTATTCGGACCCATCGACGGGGGTGGGTCTTCGTCGGCCGCTCTCATCCGGCTCGCCGAGCGTTGCCATGAGGCATTCCAGGGAATCGATTTTACCGAAACTTCCGAGGATCCTGGAAGGGATGGTGAGCTGATGGACATGGATCCCCTCTTCCGCCATCTGGATGATTTCCTCGAAGTGCGCGGGCATTTCGGAACGGGTGCGGCGATAGACGATGCTCACCGACTGCGAACCAAGACGCACGCACGTTCGGGCGGCATCCACAGCGGCATTGCCCCCGCCAATAATGGCCACGCTGTTCGCTGGCTTGATTTTCTTCCCCAAGGACACGTCCTTGAGGAAGTTCAAGGCACTCAACACCTGGGGGTACTCTTCTTCTCCCGGAATGGCGAGTTTAAGGCCTTCCCAGGCCCCGATACCCAGGAAAAAGGCCTTGTAACCGTCCTTTCGCAGGTGATCGAGCGTAAGATCGGAGCCAACAGCAGTGTTGACGTTGAATTCCACTCCCATGGCGCCGATGGCCTCTATTTCCCTCCGCACCACGTGACGAGGTAACCGAAACTCCGGGATACCTGCAATCATGAGACCGCCCGGTTCCGGCATCGCCTCGAAGACCGTCACGGGGTACCCTTCCCACGCCAGGAAATACGCAGCGGTGAGCCCGGCCGGTCCGGATCCGATAATAGCCACTTTCTCCGTGAACTTGTTCTCCGGCTCCGGAATCTTGTAGCCTCGACCCTTATCGTTGACCATCTTGGCTGCCAGGCCCTTGAGGTCCTTGATGCACAGGGATTTGTCGAGATATCGCCGCTGACACCAGGACTCACAGGGATTGGTGCAGACGAGGCCGCAGACCCAGGGAAACGGATTGTCCTGCCTGATGATCTCGATAGCCTCGTCGTACCGCCCGAGTGCTATCAGGGCCACGTACGAAGGGATGTCTATGCCTGCGGGACAGTTGATTTGGCACGGCGCCGAGGATTCACGTTTGAGGCCGTCTTCCGCGTAGACAATCCGGTCTTTGTCCGCCGCCGGTCCGGGAGAAAACAATGGGTCGACTGCCATAAGCTGTTCCTTTTCAGGGATTGGGCACATCCTGAGCGATTCCTCTGGCAAAACGCTCCCGCCTAGCTGCTGTGGACTCGGACGGGGAGACCCATTTGAGCGCGGCCGTCGTGCAACCGGTTACGCAAGCAGGCTCCAGTCCCTGATCGACGCGATCCTTGCAGTAGTCACATTTGAAGACGCGCCCGTGCTCTTTGTCCCACTGAGGAGCACCCCACGGACATGCTGTAATGCATGCCTTGCATCCGATACACAGGGACGGATCCACGAAAACGATACCGTCCGCCTGGCGCTTCTGCATGGCTCCGGTCGGACATGCTGAGACGCACCACGGCTTTTCGCAGTGAAAACACGGCATAAATATGAACTGAATTCTCGGGACGCCTTTCTGCATCTGTGGACCGACCGGAACGATCTTGCAATAGCTCGGCCCGACCGGAACATCGTTCTGCGTCTTGCAGTGCAGCTCGCAGGCTCGGCAACCGATGCATCTGTTCTGATCCTGATATATGTAGTAGTCGCTCATATTCGCAGCTCCTCTGTCGATGGTCTCTACGATACCTTGCGTACACGCACGAAACAGTCGGTCACGGGACAGTTCCCGCCGACGGCAACCGTCAGCAGTCCCTTCATGAGGGTGTTGTCCCGCATACCCTTTCTGTAGGCCCGACTTTGCAGGGGGATCTCTCTGCCATATCCGTGGAGAGTATAGACTGCCTCAGGATGAATCAAGTCCGTCACCGAAGCCCTGACGGTCTGGGCCACGCCTTCGGCCGACACTTCTACCAAATCACCGGTTTTTATTCCGAGCTTCCCGGCTTCAGCAGTATTCATCCACAGGGTATTCTCCGACTGCAATTCGTTCAGGTACAGATTGTTCAGTGAAGTGCCCTGCGTGTGAAGTGCGATCTTGCCGGTGACGAGGCGATAATGACCTTCAGGCGGGGTCTTGGGATTCTCATACACCGGGAATGACGCGATGCCGTTATCCTCCAGCATGGACGATTTCAGTTCTATCTTCCCTGACTTTGTCTTGAACTTCAAGCCGTCCTTGCGATCCCAGAGGATCTGCTCCCGTGAAAGTTCTATGTACCCTTTTTGGTCAAAATCATTCAGCCGGAAACCGGTATCCTTCAACTGCCAGTCGATCAGCTCTTCAATGGTGGTGTAAGGGAAGTACTCGCCGATGCCGAGACGATCCGCCAGTTGCTTGAAGATCCACCACTTGGGTTTGGTGTCGTACTTTGGTTCCACCGCCTGTCGCCGCAACCAGAGCGCGGGTTTGGGGCCGCCCTTTGCAATGACCGGGTCGGTTCTTTCCAGGTAGGTCGATTCCGGCAATATCACGTCGGAAACCCATCCGGTATGGCTGTAGTTCACATCGATGGTTACCAGCAGGTCCAGTTTCGAGAGTCCCTCAGCGAACGCCTCGGGATCGGGAAGCGCGGAGAGCGGATCGTAACGGTAGCAGATGAACGCCTTGACTGGATAGGGATCTTCGTTGAGGATCGCGTGTGGGAGCATCTGAGCCAGCCCGTAATCGGGCGAAAGATGCTTGTACTTCCACCCGACTCCGTCGAAGCGTTTCTTCTCTACTTTGGGGATGCCGGTGACGAGTTTGCGCACGGGCTTGTACCCTGCGTCGGCCTCACTTTTGTTGAACAGAAGCCCTCCCTTCGCCTCGTACACGCCTAAGAGTGCATTAAGAATGTAAATGGATCGCCTGAAATAGTAGTCGTTCTCCGTCCAGGCGGTCATCCATCCCTGATTGAGGATTACCGCGGGACTGGCATCGGCGATCTCATGTGCGATGGTTTTGATCGCTTTTGCAGGGACCCCGGTCTCCTTTTCAGCCCACTCCGGTGTGTAGGGCTCAATGAACGAGGCCAGTTCCTTCATGCCAAGGACCCATCGCTCGACAAAATCCGCATCGTAGAGCCGTTCACTCATGAGCACCTGGATAAGAGCCAGATTGAAAGCGTAGTCCGTTCCCGGTCTGATCATGTGGAAACGGTTCGCCTTGGCCGCGGTATAGTTCCAGCGCACGTCGATGTGCGTGAACTTCATGCCTCTCTCCAGCGCGTCGATGAAGTCTTTGGCCTCTTTGGTCCCGATCGACTCGAGGATGTTCCGGCCGTACAGAACCGCGTACTTGCAGTTTTTCCAATCGTACGCGACCGTATTTCGCCGGTGACCGGCCATGGCATTATGTGCGTTGTGCACGCTGTTGGAGCAGGAACCGTGGTGGTTGACGTAATTCGGGGAACCCAGTGCCTTAATGAACGCCTTCTGCATGTCCGTAAACGGACCGCCTCGGTCGCCAAGCACAATGCTCTCACCGCCGGAGCTTTTTCTGATTTGGTTCAGCTTCTCGGCAACGTAGTCGAGCGCCTCGTCCCACGTGGCTTTTCTCCACTTTCCGGAACCTCGATTGCCGTCTCTTATGACCGGGTGCTGCAGTCGCTCCGAATCATTCTCGAAGACCTTCCCTGCCGCTCCTCTCGGGCACAGAAATCGCCCTCCGAGCAGGTGGGGATTCCCCCAGAGGTGCTTGACCATACCGTTTTCCACCTCAACCTCGATCGGGCAACGGACGGTGCACATGGCGCAAACGCTGTAGACGGATGTGCTCCTGGTTTCAGACATCTTTGATTCCTCTCGCCTCATATATAGGCCTCAGACTGTTGTTTGTCGGTTGGTAGCCCCTAAATTCGCCGTTTCCTGAAGTCCGCGAGGATTCCCGTCAACGGAATCGAGCATTTGCTTTATCGTTCGAAAGTAAGGGAGCCGGTTTTTGACCCTCTTGAACCCGAGATAGGCGGCTGCGTAGAGGGCTATGAAAACGCAGACATAGGTTACGCTGCTTCCGGTGAACAGCAGGGGAAACTCCACGTCTGTAAAGCGGGAACCCATCCAGGTAAGAGCGAAGAAGACGGGCCACAGAAATGCAGCGGAAAAGGCGATCTGCATGAAAAACGTCCGCCCAAAAGCGTCGTTGGCTAGTTTATTGGAAGCTTTGTAGGCAGTCTGATCACCGGCTGCTTGGGCATCTTCGGAGAGGTTCTGGTAATGAACCATCTCCTCGGTGGTCCTGTCGATGTGCTTCCGGCAGATGAGAAATACCACCGAGATGCATAGTTCTCCAATGAGCAGGGTCACAAACGCCAGTACAAACGTCCCGATGAGAAAGTCCGGGAAAGTATGCCCGGTCAATCGGTAGAACCAGATCACGTACGGATCGATCGCCAGGAGTATCGGGTGCATGGTGTTTCCTCGTGATCGTGATCGCGCCGGTCACTGAGTCCTCTCAGGCTCAGTGACCGGCCGCAATCCGCTTAGAGTCCGGGGAGTGAAAAGTCGAAGAACCCGCGAAGAGTGTACCCGATACCCACGTATAGGGCAAGCACCACGAAGAGCCGCTTCAACCATATGTCCGGGATCTTTTTCGACGTCATGGGTCCCAACACGGAACCGATGGCGATTCCCACGAGTTCGATGCCAATAAACATCAGGTCGGCCGGAACATTCTTGACGAACATGTACGACAGGATCGAGCTGATCATGCCGACGAGAACCGCGAGTGCCGAGGTTCCTGCCACGATGTACATCGGGAGGCCCGCCACTGATGTCAGGTAGGGAACATACAGAAAGCCGCCACCCACTCCGATAAAGGACGAGATTGCATTGATGAAGAACCCCCCGATCAAGGCCAGAACCGGGCTGAAGCCGAACTCGACACCGTAGAAGGTAAATGTGGTGCGGCTCAGGCCCCATTGCTTGACGCGGACGCCCATGTCAGTACTCATGGCGCCGCTACCGGTGCTGCCCTTCTTGATGTGCTCTTTCTCAAAGGCCGCGGCCGCTTCCTTTGCCGCCTTCTTGCTGGCCTGTCCTCTAGGAGTCGTATCATAGAAAAGGAATCCACCGATCACCAGGACCGTAATTCCGAAGTACCCCACATATTGGCTGAGCTGGATCTTGCCTGCAGTCAACACCGGAATGAGCACACCTGCAGCGATCCCGCCCACCGCGAGACAGATGCCCAGCGGAAGGACCAGCCGGCCCATCCGATAGTACGTTGCCGAGGAGATCAACGCTGACAAGCCCACCAGGTATTGATTGCTCATCCGGATGGAATCCGTGAGCAGCTTGTTGAGTGCGGGGTTGGTCTTCTTGAAGGTCTTGGCGTAGTCTCCCAACCCGAATACCGTGATGTGGCCCACTCCCGCCATGATGCCGCCGAACGCGCCCACGGTGGAAAAGATCCAGCCGACCCAGATCCCCCAGACAATCCCTAAGAGCCAAAATGGCCTCGCTCCACCCGGGATTCCCAGGAACCCTGGTTCACCTTTGGGGTCAATCATCCCCGGGCCTGTGCCCTGAGGGGTACTGGCGATGGCGTCTTGTAGTTTGTCCGCGGCCGCTGGGCTCGCGAGGAGTACGGTGCTCATGACAGCGACTGCTGCCACCAGCCCCAATATAACCCAGTTGTTTTGCTTCATCGGTACCTCCGTGTTCTCGTATGCCTATATCTTCCACCGGGACGTTTAGCCGTCCGGCATCAGTGCTTCAGATTCTTCGTCCTGCTTCTTTGACGCGAGCAGCTCGCGAACCTTCGTCTCGATCGTGTCCAACTCCACAGGCCTGAGGAGATAATCGTCGGCGATTCCATGTTCACCGGTTTCCGCACTCGCGCAGCACGTGAGGGCGAGAACTTTCACCCCGTGCCTCACCTTTTTCAAAGGGGCCGCAAGCCTCAGGCTCTCGTGCCGCGACTTTCGGACTTCCAGCACCACGAGATCGGGAGCCAGAGAACTTGCCCTCTCCACGGCCTCATGGTAGTCGCTGCAGGTGAACACCCGGTGCCCATCTCTCTCCAGGACACGCTTGAGCAAGGTTGCCGAATCCTGTTCCTCATCAACGACTAGAATGATGGCCAAGGCATGTCCCCGATCTTGCAGTCACCGCCGGCCGAGAATCCGGCCGCTTGTCATGGTCCAGAGCAACGACCGTGCCACGAACGCGGACGAGGCGCAAGATCGGATAATTATTTGAATTACTGGCTTTTTTTCGTAAGGAGCGGTTCAGATCTGGGGAGGGCAATCGGATTCAGCTCGCGCGGGCGCAAGGAAAGTGTGGCACCTCGCGGATCGGCCAAGAAATATCGTCAACAAGATAAATGTGTTAAGCATTCCAAGGAAAAAAGTTGCACTGCAATAGTTTCCGTGCACCGGCGGCGGTCTTTCCGGTCCTAGTCTTCCTCTGTTTGGAATTCACGGGAGGTGATGCCGTAGCGTCGCATAACCTGCTGGAGCGCCTGGCGTTCCAGGCCGCATTCCCGCGCCGCTTTGGTAACGTTGCCGTGGTTTCGCGCGAGTACGTCTGACAGATACTGGCTGTGGAAGCGCTCGAGCACCTGCACCTTGGCTTCCTTATAGGGGAGGAGGCCGACGGTATTGGGCACGAGGCACCCTTTCTCCGCGACAGCCTCCCAGCCGACGTCTTCGGGCCTGATTTCGGGGCTCGGCGAGAGGAGGACGGCCCGACTGAGCACGTTTTCCAATTCCCGTACGTTTCCGCGCCACGCGTGGTTCATAAATCGGCTCATCAGCTCGGGCGTTACGGTCATGGAGCGTTTCTTGAATTCCTGGCAAAACCTTTTCAGAAAGTGTTCCACCAGCAGAGGAATATCCTCGGTTCGTTCCCGTAGAGGCGGCATGTGGATCGCTACCACGTTCAGGCGATAGAACAAATCCTCACGAAAGAGATTCTCCTGTATTTTCGTGCCGAGATCCTGATTGGTGGAGGCAATGATGCGGACGTCCACTTTGATACTCTTGGTCTGTCCCAGCGGACGAATTTCTTTCTCCTGCAGCACGTGGAGGAGCTTGGTCTGCAAGGTAGGGGAAATGTCCCCGATCTCGTCGAGGCATATGGTCCCTCCCTGCGCTTCCCAAAAGAGTCCTCGCTTGTCTGACGTGGCATGCGTGAACGCTCCTTTTCGATGTCCAAACAGTTCGCTTTCGAGGATATTCTCCGGGAGGTTGGGGCAATTCACCGCCAGGAAGGGCATCCGGCTGCGAAGACTCAGATCGTGAATGGCCCGCGCTGCCAGATCTTTGCCCGTCCCCGATTCACCGGTGATGAGGACCGTGACATCGGTCTTGGCGATGAGCCGTATCATCTCAAAGACTCGTTGCATTTTGGGGCTAGCACCGACCATTTCCTGGAAGCGTTCCTGCTCTTCGATGCGGCGGTGCAGGAGGAGATTCTCCCGAACCAGCCGGCTCCGTTCCATGGCTTTGCCCAGGAGGTGGACGAGCTTGTTCAGTTCGAAGGGTTTGGCAATGAAGTCGTACGCTCCCTCTTTGATGGCCTTTACGGCCAGGTCTATGGAGCCGTAGGCGGTCATCAAGACCACAGTCAGTCCCGGATACCCGCGAGTGACTTTCTCCAGGAATTCCATACCGTCCATTCCCGGCATGCGAATGTCCGCCAGGACCACGTCAAAGAGAGAGGCTTCCAGGATTTCCAGGGCTCGATATGCATTGGACGCGGTCTCAACCTCGCAATCGAGGTCCGGCGGGAGGCTGCGTTTCAGGAGCCTCAGCATATCTTCTTCGTCGTCCACGACGAGCAGTCTCGATTTGGCAGTTTCCGTCATGTGGATGGCCCGGGCCCTTCGGAGGTGGAAACGCTCTGAGGTGGTGTGCCCATTGTAACCGGGAGCACTACGGTGAACGTGCTGCCGCTGTCGACCTCGCTGTGCGCTTCAATCAGCCCGTTGTGATCCTGAATGATCCCGTAGCTGACCGACAAGCCCAATCCGGTACCTTCGCCCACCGGCTTGGTGGTGAAGAACGGATCGAAGATTTTGTCTATCAGTTCGTCAGGAATCCCGCACCCGGTGTCCCTGATGGATATGCGGAGGCACTGCTCGGCAGGGTCCGCCTTGGTGGCCACGGAGATGCTGCCACTGCCTTGAATGGCTTGCCGTGCATTCATCAGGAGATTCATGATGACTTGCTTGAGTTTCTCGCCGTCAGCGACGAGTGTGGGCAGGTCCGGATCCAGGTCGGTCTCCAGGGTGATCTTGTCGAGTTCGAATTGATGGGACACGAGCGAAAGTACTTCCTGCACGCACTGATTGACCTCGATGGAGGTCTTGTTCGTTCTCGTTCCGCGAGCGAATTTCAGGAGGTCATCCACGACGGTCTTGCAATTGCGCGCGTGTTTTTCAATGATTTTGAGGTCCTCGTAAACCTGAGTACCCTCAGTGTTCTCTCTGAGAAGCAACTGGGTGTACCCCAGCATCACACCGAGCGGATTGTTGATTTCGTGCGCGATACCCGTTGAGATCTGTCCGAGCGAGGCGAGTTTGTCGGCCCGCTGAAGCTGTTTTTCCATGAGGAGTCTGGCCGTCAGGTCTTTGGCGATCCCTTCATATCCGGTTATTCCGCTCTGCCCGTCGGTACGGGCCGTGGCGCTGAGGAGCACGAAGAGTTCCGACCCCTGGTTCGATCGCAGACGGCACTCCCGGTCCCGGACGAACCCGTTCGTGCGAAGTTCGTTCATCAAACCGATGTAGTCGGGTTCGTGGACAAAGAAGCTGCGGAAATCGAGCACTCCGACCAGTTCTTCCTTGGCCGCATAGCCCAGTGAAGTCAATCCGGCGTTGTTTATGTCGACAAAGCGAGCGTCTCCGTCCAGGATGAATATCATGTCCATGGAACCCTCGAAGACGCGACGATACTTTTTCTCGGAGCGACTCAGTTCCTCGGTTCGCTGTCTCACCAGGGACTCGAGATTCCGGTTGAGACGCATGACCTCTTGCCCCGCGTCCTCGAGAGCACGCTTGTCCTGGAGTATTCCCGCGTTGATCTTATCGACCCGCTGAAAAAAGAGGGTGATGGCCGCCACCACCACGAACGCGAGCGTATTGAAGGCACCGCTGTACGGGCGGAGCGCTACCCACACATCGGGCATATCGAGGAGGAGCAGAAAACGCTTTGCTATATGACCGACGGATCGGGAAACCGCGAATACCGCCAAGGCCGCAGAAAACCAGAGGATATACGTCCACATGGCATTGGTGGGCTGTGCTTTGACCAGACGCCGAGCATACCATACCGCAGCGAACGAGAGGACCACCATAGTGGCGGCCCCAAAAACGTCCACAAACCATACCGGAGCCATGGAATAGGAATCACTCATGAGGTCGTTCCGCCTCCGCAAGCACTTTTTTGTAAAGCGACCGGAGTCCGAGGACGAGGCAGAGGATTGCGGGCACGCACAAGAGATGATCCAGTTTCAGGATAAAGTAGACCACAGCCCAAGGACTGGCACCCGTATCGAGGCGCTGGGTCCAACCCGGGTGACCCCGGATCATATTGGCCGAAATCAGCTCTTCCACCCAGTGCCCGGAAAAGGCCACGACGTTCCAGGCGATGAATAGCACGCATGAGATTTGGATAAGCCGCCACCCGGTTTGATCGGTGAGGCGATTCCGGTGCAGCCAGTACACAAGGATACCCATTGATGCGGCGAAATACACGTGCGCGAGCTGATGGGCGTAGAGCCCTTCTGGCGCGGGATGGGACTGGAAGGCCCAGGCAAAGTCCGCACTCCCTGACAGACTCGCGACGGAGGCCAACAAAAAGAATCCGAGACCTCTGGATTTCCTGTGCGATGAGGGGGTTTTCTCGGGAGACGGCGGTTCCATGTGGGTCGGTCGATCTGTCATTCCTTCAACGGTTATGCTCCGAAGGTGAAAGATGCGCTCCGGATGCAGCGCAGGTTAACCTTTCTCACATGTACTTCCATCGACACGGTTTGTCAAACGCCGGAGACCACCCGGCACGCGCCGGATGCGCAAGCCACACCGCGAGTCCGTTCTTGAACACTATTCATCTCGAGGGGCACGGCAGCCTCATACGAATTCACTTGCGGG
Source organism: Desulfomonile tiedjei (assembly GCA_016218715.1). GTDB lineage: Bacteria > Desulfobacterota > Desulfomonilia > Desulfomonilales > Desulfomonilaceae > JACRDG01. Next base: position 54,777 of record JACRDG010000054.1, read on the forward strand.
GACGCAATCAGGGGAAACCTCTTGAAAAAAAGAAGTTTCCCCTGATATCGCTCGCTTGGATATGCCTCGGTGTTACGGCACGGGCGGTTCATGATCCTTGCAGAACGGAGCCTCTCCGACCACCGGCATGTTGCAGATTTTGCAGAGGCCTCTCCTGACCGGGTCATGGATGTCCGCGCACACATCTGCTGCGCCCTCACCGACTTCTTTTTCGGCAAGCTTGCCTTCCTCGGTTCGCTCCCTTTTCTCTTCCGACGTCATGGCACCCTCCTCTCGTCCTCCTGGCTGATTATAGCTTGTCCGCGGCTGGACGATTGTTGTAGCCCTTCGGAGAATCGCAGACCGCCCCTCTTCCCTGGGCCCACCTCGAATTCCCTCCGAGGGCCCGCGGCAACTTCTTGATCATAAGATACTGCGGTGACATCAGCGTGGCAAGGGTGCCTGAGGAAGAGCCACTGGTTCTCTTGGGCCAGTCGCGCAATCGAATTCTTGTATCGGTGTTGTCCCGGGAGTGCGGAAAGAACCGCAGGGTCGCCTTGTCATGGACTACGAGAATCGGACGGATGGCTAAGTACACCGTTTCATAAATACGGTCGCGGATTTTAGGTTTGTTGGTGGGACAGGCATCTTGCCTGTCACTTCTTAATGGACCGGCAAGATGCCGGCCCCACTGAACAGCCAAGAGCAGAGCCTCCAAGCGAGACCGTATTCATGAAAACAAGTACTAAGGCCGACTCTTGCGGCCTGGTTCTGTTTCACGAGATTTTCCTGTCATTGCTTCACCAGCACCACGAAACCGTTGGCCGGGACCGTCACGGTGAGACGGCCCTGGCTGGACGGGATAATAGCCCCGCTATTACCGACATTCCGGCCGCCATAGATAGCAGCATCGCTGTTGAAGATTTCCTTCCAACCGGCGTTGGGAATGGCCGGCAAATCCTTCTCGATCAGGTAACCGTTGGCAAAGGGAGTGTTGTTGAGACTCGCGAGAATAATGACTTGTTCGTCTCCGTTCCACCGCTTAAAGGCAACCACTCGATTGGGGTTCCAATGGTGGAGGATGTCAATGTTGTGGCTGCGGATCGAGCGCAGACGGCGGCTGAGACTGATGATATCCTGGTAGAAGCGAAAGAGCGCCTTGCCGTTCCCGGTCCGATCGCCGAGGATGTCCTCGCGGTTTGACAGAAAGTTATCGTACTTATAACGCTTGCATGCTCCGATCTCTTCACCCATGAAGAACATGGGGGTACCGGCCGAAAGCAAGGAGAGGCCGAAGCAGACGCGAGAGCGTGCCGCCGCCGCGATTCGCGTGGCATCAATGAGGGGCGCGTCATTGACTGCCGTGACCATAGTCCGCGCCGTGCCACCGGCATTTCCAGCCTCGTCGTGGGACTCGTGGAAGACGACCTGGTCGTAGCGGCTGTTGTACAGGGCACTACAGAACCAGTCCATCTGGAGCGGTTCGTCACTGCCAAATCCCGCTCGCTTCAGGAGACGAGCTCTGTCTCCGGCCATGTCGGAGTCGCCGACCAGATTGTGGTAAAAGGCCAATTCCCATCTGGCGTTGAACCCAAGCCCTCCTTGCGCGGGAGGTTTCGTCACCGCGTCCCACCCAGTGTGGTCCTCCGCGATCAGCATGACCGAAGGTTTGATCGTTCGCAGTGTTCGGCTCCATTCTCGCAGGAGCTTCTGCCCAAAGACGTTGGCGCTCCCGATGGAACGCCCGTCCGCGTGGAGGGCGTTGTCGCGGTGAATCGCCTGAGTCAAGTCAACGCGAAGCCCGTCGACGTGCATCTCCTCGATGAGAAAAGCGGCGCTGCTGATAAACTGATGCCGGACAATTTCTTCCCAGAAGCGCGGTGCGAAGCCTGTAGAGCCGTTGTCAAGGTAGCCCCCCTCCGCAAATGCGTAGTCAGTGGGGCGCCCTTCGTACCAGTAATAGATATTCTGGTCAGGAGCGGTTGAGTCATATTGCCACTGGGCGCGTTCCGCGTTTCCGTCGTAGTGATTGTACACCACGTCCTGAATGACCGCGATGCCCCGTCGGTGGCATTCACGCACGAAATGGCGGTATTTATCGCGGCCTCCTGCGCTGCATTCGATACAGAAGTGGTGACTGTCACCGTAACCCCACGCGACATTGCTCGAGAACTCCGCCATGGGAAGCAATTCGACGGCATTCACACCCAGGTCAACGAGGTGATTCAAGAATTCGAGTGCATCGCTCAAATCTCCGGGTCCAGCTTTACCAATCCCCCCCAATGAACCAACGTGCAACTCGTAGATGACTATGTCTTCAACGCGGGTGGGCACCGGCAAGCCGGGAGTGAATTCCGAAGCCCAGAACTCCTCCGCGGGGATGAGGGCCGGTGTTGTCCCGGGAGGCGTGGATGCGAAATCCCGGCGCACCATGTCCGGATCGATGACCACACTGCAGCTCACGGTTCCGTCCAGGGTTTCAACAGTCCCCGGCCAAGGAGCGTTCGCGGGATTGATGCCCCCCTTTCCGATCTGACCCCGGGAGAAGATGTCCGTCCGATAGACGGTTTCCCCTTGCGCATTCACGATGCGGTACATGTACGGCAAACTCATATAGGTCTTGAAATCCCCCGGTGCGCTCCCTTCCCAGACGCCGTCCCAAACAGACCCAACTGTTTTGGAGAGCCCGATCATGGGCTGGGACGGATCGATTCCGCTGCCCAGACCGGTAATGTAGCCGCTGGCAGGACTGCCAAAGACTACCTCCACACCTTGAGCGTTGGGCGCCCAAACCGCGAATCGCAGGCCAGGTTCCGCGGTTCCCGCGGCGAACCGTTTGTTGGCTCCCAGCCGACGACCGTAGGTCAGGTAGTAGCGTTCCACTTGAACCGCCGTGCCTCCGCCGGTGAGCCGAAACTCGCGATGACGCTCAACGGAATTGACGTCCCGCACCTCGGTGGGAATTCCCCAGGAATGGGCAGCCTGTGGCCCGTCGAGGATCACGCCCCACTTGAACGTCCTGCCCTGATCGGCGAGATCGAGCGAGACCGAGGCTTTGAAGATCGGACAACCGTCTGGCCCTATCCCCTCCTGCATCGGAACTTCCGTCCAATCATCCGAATACCGCCCGTCACCGTCCCAACTTCCGACCAGGCGCGCGTTGCGAAAGATCGCCCGCTTCAGGCCGGTGATGAATTGAAACTCCACCGTCTGCGTTGCCATGATAATCCCCTCCCCGTTGCTTGCCGACGTTTACGGCAGTTCCGAAATTGTCCGACTGATTCACCGAGCAGTCCTGGAGGACTCGCTCACCCCGGAAAACGCAGAGCCGGAATAGTGGACACCCAGACCCTGGTGACTCACTTCCGACACGATCTGTCATGCGTTTCCCATCGTTGCGTCGCTGTCAATGCGCTGCGCCGTACTGTCCGCAGCCTCCCGAAGGTCGATAAACTGTTTTCCCGCTGGAGTTATCTGAACGTAGTCGGACAGGTTGGCCCCTTCACTGGCTATTTGCTTTATTGAATGAACGGTGATGTATCCGATGTCTCTGAGGTGATAAAGCTCTCTTTCGAGGCCGTTGGACATCCTATAAGGGCCAAAATGCCCTGAGCCGATTTTCTTCAGGTTCACGTACATGAGAGGGGACATGGTGGCCATAAACAATGCCGCTATTTTGGAGTCCAAGCTGCTCACGGCCTCATGGACCGTGTCAAGTTCTGCTCTGAATTCCTGCAACTTGACTGGCCCAAGCTCGATTCCGCCTCCGCTTTCGATCCGCGCGGATATCCCTTTGGCGAGCTTTCGGATCTCATCACGGTACTGTCCGACGAGCCACAGAATGACACCTGCCCAGATCAAGGTCTGAATGATAGAAGCGAACTCCTTCATGTTATCCCCCTTTTCGTGTGTTTTGATTCTTGGCTCTGTCCTGACGTGTCGTGATACCGATTCGCTTTTCAACTTGTAATATTCGAGAGCGTGCCAAGGGCTTTTCCTGGGAGGTCTCCTCCGCTGCGAACGGCACAGCCTGACTGCGCTCTGGAGACCTCCCAGGAGCGCCCATCGGCGGCATCACATTTTGAATCGCGAATCGGTATGATGAGGCTCCGCCACTCGGCTAAGGGTCTGAAACCCCTCCCCCTACTCGAGGGCACGCACTCTTGCCTTCGCCGCTCATCGGCTTCCCTCTTCCCAATGGCCAGAACAAATTGGGCACTTCAAGAAAACCGACACACCCCCATCGTTTCAGGTTTTCAGATCGAGCAAGTTCTGTCAAGTGCCCTCTAACGGGTGAACGGATACACAGCGGACCAGATTGTGGTTGACGACCGGACGGATGGGAAGGTATTCTCGGATACTGGTGGCTATCAGCCTCGTTGGACAAGATCGTCTCAGTTCCACGTCCGCCGCGTTCCCCGGAGAGAAAGTGGCAGCCATTTGAGAGGTAAGGACCGGTTGCATGGCCCGCCAACTAACCCAAGCCGCAGTTGACGAGCGCGCAATAGGCTCGGGAAGAGCTGTTGTCCATTGGGAGGGGTCATGAACCGACTTGCGATGGTCGTTGCCATTTGTTGTATGACGGCCTGTCTCGCTTTCGCGTCGCCGGGAGAGACACCGGAAGAAGGCCTGCAAATCCTCCTCCAGGCCAAGCAATTTCACGAAGGTTCCGGCCGTCCCAAGGACCTCTCAAAAGCCATCCAGGGCTACCAGGAAGCTCTGCGCATCTTTGAGAAGAACGGCATTCGCCCTGGGGTGGGGGCCGCAGCCGGTGGAATGGGTATGGCGCTCTTGGAGCGCAGGGAGTTCGAGGGAGCGATGGCACTCTTTTCGACGGCCCTCCCCATTCTCCAGGAAATGGGGCTGGAGGAGCAGCGAGGCAAAATGCTCATGGGCATGGGGCTCGTATCCCTGGCCCAAGCCCGGCCTGACGCGGCAAGGGGATACTTCGAGAAAGCTCTTGCCATCTTCCGCAGGGTCGGCGATGAGGGGGAACTAGCCGATGCCCTGGTCAATCTGGCCGATGCGCTCAAAAAGAGCGGGGAGCAAGAAAAGGCCCTGGAGTGCTACGAGCAATCCGCTGCGATCTTCCGCAGGCGCTTTGACTATTCCGGGGAGTTTCGCGCGCTCATGGACTTGGCCTGGCTGCTCTATTCGCGAGGCGATAATGAAAAAGCCTTGAAATGTGTCGAGCGATCCCTCACCATTACACGCTTGTTCGACGACACTGAGCGCGAAGTGGCCGCGCTCGGGAACATCGCGGCCGTTTGTCACGAGTTGGGCCGACTGGACAAGGCCCTGAAATGTTACGAACAATCCCTCGCGCTCTGCCGGGCCTCCAAAGATCTGGCGAGCGAAAGCCGCGTCCTCGCCCTGATGGCAGAGGTCTACATGAAGCGGGACCAATACGGCAAAGGATTGTACCACCTCCTGTATCATTATTGGGTGGAGTTGAAGATCCGGAACCATGCCGGAAAAGGCATAGAGGGGGCCGAAAAGAAATGACAACAGAACCCTAGGGCTCTCCAGTTCGGTTCGTTGACCGTCCGGCCCTGGCCGGCGCGCCCGGAAAATGGCAAGGGTGGAGCCGTGGCTTCGTCAATCCCGACCAGGATTGGGGAAAGAAGCTTTGGATCTGGATCACAGCGAAGGAAAGGAAAATGGAAAAGCTGTTCAATGCGTTTTTGTTCATTACGCTCGCAGCCATTTTGTCTTTCGGATCACCTGTTGTTGATCGAGCCGGTGGGGCCGATAGTTTCTTCGTCAGCGAAGGCGGTGAATCATTGCTCGGGCCGGAGACAGATTGGGCGTCTCCGGATTCTTTTCTGACTACCGGCGTTCCCGGCAAGGCACCCACAGGGCGAGGATGGAAAACGGCCGGAAGTGCGCCTCGGTCCGATCTCACGCCGCGTCTGGTAGCGGCAGGTGGAAAGGACGATCTTGGCATCATCACGGCTCCGTCTGATGGAGCTCTGTCACCAGGGGACGGACGCAAAGTAGGCATTCCATACGAAGAGAAAAAGCGAATTGCAATTCCCGCGGCATTCGGTGCGGGGCAGGAATGTCATGCGGCTGCCTATGAGGCCGCTATTGGCGACCCGCGGGAATCATACGATCCAGCTGCGTGGTTGTGTTTCTCGTGTACCAAAGACACGAAGGCGCGGACATGCTTCGAGGCTCGATCAGCCTCCTACTCCCACCAGTTCGTACATCACCTGCCAATAGTCCCCATTTTTCCCCACAAAGAGCCGCGGGAGGGAATCCTTTTTAGTGCAACATTTTCCGGCGGAGGTAGCGGCTGGTCTGAATTCTTAACACTGTGGGTCTATCACAAAGAATGCGGGCAATTCATCAATATACTGCCGGAGATAGAGATCAGCAACCTTGGCGTTTTCAAGTTCTTGAATGGCCGCAAAGGCCGGCCCGGTGGTGTTCTGGTCGTGGCAGAGGGGATATGGGCTGAAGGAGAGATGCACTTTGACGCCCATAAATGCCTGATTAAGATCTACCGATATAGCCGCAAAGAGAAGAAATTTAAGCGTCTCGTAGGAGTCGAATTTCTGACCCAAAAGAAGTACGACTTTGATGGCTCGCCGACAACAGAGGTTATCGACGATCAGATGGACAAGATAAGGCAAATTCTTGCCCGAAGCTGTGGCAACAGAGAGATGGCTTGACTCAAGCCTGGAGACAAAGGGAAAAGTGTTTACACAAAGAAGTTCCCCCCGATATTACTCCTTTGAAGGTCCAAGCTGCTCCCGGCATCGGATAAAGCCTACGGACTTCATGGTCATTACCACTTCACCGTGCTGGTTCCTCGCCTCGGCAAAGACGCGAATGGACCCCTGATCGGGTTTTGATTGAGAGCGCTGGGCATCGAGGACGGTGACGCGGAGCGAAAGCGTGTCTCCCGGCCGGACAGGCTTGAGCCAGCGCAATTCGTCCACACCGGGTGACCCGAGACTCGCCTCGCGAGACACGAAATGGTCGACCAGGAGCCGCATGGCCTGGCTCGCGGTGTACCAACCGCTGGCGATCAAACCGCCGTACACGGACTTCTTCGCAGCCGCAGGATCGGTATGAAACGGTTGTGGATCGAAGCGCCGAGCGAAGGCGATCATGTCGGCTTCGTCGAGCGTGACACAGCCGAACTCAAGAACCTCGCCAGCGACGTAGTCCTCGAAATATCGGTCCGTGGGCGCAGCGCCGGGCGACGGCGCCTCCGCAGTGGGCTTGCATCCGGTCGATCCGTCGGTTTTTATCTCCATAACCTCTCCCTCAGCGATCCACCCTTTGATTCGTCACGCGTGACCAATTCGAGACTACAAGCCTCCAGCCTGGTGGTTCGTTCGTAAATTGAAGCCTGGATCCCACTATACCACATCGGGCCTGCTACTTGTCCAAAGATTCCGGCTCATTTTAGACCGTGCAAAATGTAAAGTATAATTGAATCAGGAAGATAGAAAACTGCCGGAGGTTTGGGTTCACGCGGACCCTTGGGTGTGGCGGCGGCGTGGAGCGCTGCCACGGCTCCACTGGCCCGCTCAGGGAAATCTCGGCCTCGCCGGAACTTTCGCGGGCAACCATTTGTCGTATTGGTTTATAATCAGTATTTACTTGTACCTTGCTGTAGATGTGACACGAGGTGAGGGTTGGGCGGCAACAAAGCGCGAGACATGGTGCTGGCCGGTGACATCGGCGGGACCAAGACACGTCTGGGCCTGTTCAGTTGTACGGAAAGGCTCCCTCAGGCCTTGGCCATCGAATCGTATTCCAGCCAGGTGGCTTCAGGCCTAGAAGAGATGATCGCTCATTTTCTCTCGAGGCACGACGGACCGATTTCCGCGGCATGCTTCGGCATTGCAGGCCCCGTCATCGATGGCCGGTGCAAGGTGACCAATTTGGCGTGGGAGGCTTCTGAAGAGGAAATCCGGCGGCAATTCACGTGGAAAAATGTGCACTTGATCAATGACTTGAGCGCCACCGGCCTCGCGATTCCGCTTCTTGACGACGCTGACCTGTTTCCGTTGAATCCCGCGGGACCGGAACCGCGCGGGACTGTCGGGCTCGTTGCGCCGGGCACCGGCCTGGGCATTTCGCTGCTTGTCAGGCAAGACGGCCGACTGATTCCGATACCTTCTGAAGGGGGCCATGTCGATTTTGCTCCCCGCACTGAGGAGGAATTCGAGCTGTGGCGTTATCTCCGCCGGGATCGCGACCACGTCAGTGTGGAACAGATCGTTTCAGGACCCGGCATACTCGCAATTTACTCCTGGCTCAAGGAACGTGAAGAGCACGAGGAACCGGAGTGGCTCCGAGACAAAATGGAGCTTGTCGAGCCGCCGATCGCGATTTCGGAAGCGGCCGTTCAAGAGAGAGAGCCTTTGTGCGTGGAAACCCTGAATTACTTCGTATCGATTCTCGGCGCAACCGCGGGGAACGTGGCTCTGACCGGCATGACCACCGGGGGAATGTATCTGGGAGGCGGTATATGCCCGAAGATCTTGCCTAAACTGCAAGAGAACATATTTATGGAAGCCTTTACGGACAAGGGACGGTTCAGGGATCTGCTCTCGGGCATGGCGATTCGCGTCATCCTCGACGATAAGGCCGCCCTGTTGGGCGCGGCATGGTGTGCGTGCCAATAACCGGCAAGGTGGGTGCTGAAACGATTTCGCACTGAGACGGGAAAGGTGGCCAACCCTAACCCTGTCGCAAAAGGAGTGGGAAATCACCGGCAAGATGCCGGCGCCACTAAGAGTCTCCGCTCCCTCCGGGAGGGGGACAGGGTGAGGGCATCAGGATTCCTCGTTGGACAGAACGATCGTAAGAAGCCCTCGCTGCGGTGCCAGGGTGTTGGATAGGGGGACTCATGGATCTTACGGATCGAAAGCAGGAGAAACCGGTCGCAGTGGCCGAAAGCCACGTACCCGATCTGAAGGTTTCCCGCCAGGGCTGCCTTGCAGAACAACCGCCGGAGCCGTGCATCATAGTCATTTTCGGCGTCACCGGAGACCTGGCTTCACGGAAACTCGCTCCTGCTTTTTACAAATTGTATTTGTCGGGTGGTCTCCCGTCTCGGTTTGCAATAGTAGGGTGTGCGCGTCACCCGATGGATCACGATCAGTTCAGAGAGCACATCAAGAAAGCAGTCGGGGAGTCCGATAAAGCTCGGTGGGAGGAATTTGCCGCGTCTCTTTTCTATCACCGACTTCACTTCGACTCGGCAGATTCATATGCCGAACTTGGGGAAATGTTGCATGCGCTGGATGAACAGCATTCGCTGGGCGGCAATAAGATATTCTATTTGGCGGTGCCTCCGTCGCTGTACAAGGATACCGCGCGGATGCTGGGTGAGGCGGGCTTTTCCCGGGAAGGTGTCGGCGGCAACGGATGGGCGAGACTGGTGGTGGAGAAGCCGTTTGGGCGGGATCTGCCAACGGCCGTGGACCTGAACGTCAGCCTTCAACAGCACTGGCAAGAGCGCCAGATCTTCAGAATAGATCATTACATTGCCAAGGAGACCGTCCAGAATGTACTTATGTTTCGCTTCGCCAACACCATTTTCGAACCTCTGTGGAACCGTATGTTCATAGATCGCGTCTTCATTAGTGCAGCCGAGTCTCTGGGAGTGGAGAAGCGGGCCGCGTACTACGAAGACGCGGGTGTCTTGCGGGATATGTTCCAGAACCACATGATGCAACTGCTCGCGGTGACCGCCATGGAGCCCCCTTCCCGCTTCGAGGCAGAACCGGTGAGAGATGAAAAATCCAAGGTGTTCGGCTGCTTGATGCCTTTCCAGCTCGGCTCTATCGACGAAAACCTCGTCCTGGGCCAATACGGTCCGGGGACGATAGACGGCATCCAAGTTCCCGGATATCGGGAGGAGCCGGGAGTGAACTCGGAGTCTGCCACACCAACGTTTGCGATGATGAGAGTTTTCGTGGGCAACTGGCGCTGGGAAGGGGTTCCCTTTTACCTCATGTCCGGGAAGAGGCTCGAGCGGAAGGTGACGGAGATCGTAATCCACTTCAAACAGGTTCCGCACCTCCTCTTCACGAGGGTGCTGGAAGACAGGATCACCCCGAACGTTTTGACCCTGGGTATTCAGCCGGATGAAAAGATAACCCTGACGTTTGAGACGAAGAACCCCGGGGCGACCATCTGCCTCCGGTCGGTCACTATGGACTTCAATTACGCGCAGAATTATGGCGGCCCGACCCTGGATGCTTACGAAAAAGCGCTCCTTGACTGCATGCAGGGCGATCAAACCCTATTATGGAGACAGGACGCCGTGGAAATGTGCTGGTCCTTTCTCGACCCGGTTCTGGAATGGTGCGAGACGTGCGCGCCCGAGGAACGGTGCCTGTTGCCCTATGAGGCAGGGAGTTGGGGACCGGAGACAGCGGAAATATGGCCGAATCGACGGACGCGGTGAGCGTGTTTTAAGCGCTCGCCCTTCCTTTGGTACAGGCCGAGAGGGGGGCATGTGAACTCGGAAGAACTGGATCGGTTGTGTATCGATACATTACGCTTTCTGGCTGTAGATGCGGTGCAGAAGGCTGAATCGGGGCATCCCGGATTGCCGCTCGGATCCGCGCCCATGTTCTATGTCGTGTGGGATCGGTTCCTCAAATACAACCCGGAAAATCCGCAATGGCCCAACAGGGATCGATTCGTTCTCTCCGCGGGCCATGGGTGTGCGTTACTCTACGCGATGCTGCATGTGGCCGGGTTTGATCTGTCTCTGGAAGAACTGCAGCGATTTCGCCAGTGGGAGAGCCGAACGCCAGGTCACCCCGAATACGGGAAGACCCCGGGGGTTGAAGCCACCACGGGTCCTCTCGGGCAGGGGCTTGCTAATGCCGTCGGTATGGCCATAGCTGAGACGGCCCTTGCCGCGCGCTTTAACCGGCCGGATTTTGCGATAGTCGACCATTACACGTACGTGGAAGCGAGCGACGGCGACCTCATGGAAGGGGTCTCCTCGGAAGCAGCCTCTTTGGCCGGGCACTTACGACTGGGCAAGCTCATCGTGCTCTACGACGACAATCATATCAGCATCGAAGGCAGCACAAACCTGGCATTTACCGAGAATCGGGTCGCACGCTTTGCCGCGTTCGGATGGCACGCCCAGCAAGTGGCCGACGGAAACGAACTTCCCGCAATCCACGCCGCTCTGGAAGCTGCCCGCGAAAACAGGGATCAACCCTCCTTTATCGCCGTGCACAGCCATATCGGATTCGGCAGTCCGCACAAGCAGGATACCGCCGAGGCTCATGGCGAGCCTCTGGGAGAGAAAGAAGTCCGTCTGACAAAATTGAACCTCGGGTGGCCCACAGAGCCGCCCTTTTACGTTCCCGACGAAGCGCGGGATCATTTTCGGCAGGCAATCGATCGCGGGAAAAGGCACCAGGCCGAATGGGAAAGCCTCTTTCAAAGCTATTCGGATCGACATCCCGAACTGGCTGCCAAATTTCATCGAGTGATGCAGCGAAAACTTCCCGCCAACTGGGACAGCCGTGTTCCGAAATTTACCGTGGATCAGGGGCCGATGGCGACCCGCGTGGCTTCCGGAAAGGCACTCAATGCAATCGCTCCTTTCTTGCCCGAACTGATGGGTGGCTCGGCAGATCTGGCCCCCAGCACCAAAACTCTTATGGCAGGCGCGGGTGACTTTGAGGCAGACGACCGTTTCGCGCGAAATATTCACTTTGGCGTCCGTGAACACGCAATGGGAAGCATTGCCAATGGGCTGGCGCTGCATGGCGGCATCATTCCCTACGCCGCGACGTTTCTCATTTTCAGCGATTACATGCGGCCCCCCATCCGCCTTGCCGCCTTGACCGATCTCCACGTCATCTACGTCTTTACCCATGACAGTATCGGGCTGGGCGAAGATGGTCCCACGCATCAGCCTGTCGAGCAATTGCTGGGGCTGCGAGCCATTCCGAACATGGTCGTCATTCGTCCCGCGGACGCCAACGAAACGGCAGCAGCGTGGAGGATTGCCATTCAGCGACCCGGACCGGTCGCTCTGGCGCTGACCCGGCAGAATTTGCCGGTCCTGGACTCGGCTATTTATGCCGGCGTCCTCGAAGGGGTTCAGCGTGGCGGATACCTCCTCGCTGAAGCGCCAAATGGCGGCAGGCCGGACATCGTGCTGGTCGCGTCCGGATCGGAAGTCCACCTGGCGATCGAGGCCCGAGAGAAGTTGCTCCAAGACGGTGTACGTTGCCGAGTGGTGAGCCTCCCCAGTTGGAACCTGTTTGACGAACAGAGCGAGGAATATCGCAGCGGTCTGTTCCCGTCGGATGTGCCGGTCCTCGCGATCGAGGCGGGAGTCTCTCTCGGATGGAGGCCGTATCTGGGGCGAGGCGTTGACGTCATCGCTGTGGACCGCTTCGGGGCTTCAGCTCCAGGGAAAAAGAATATGCAGGAATATGGCTTTACCGTGGAGAACATCTGCGAACGGGCCTTCAAATTGCTGAAGCACTCTCAGAAAACATGAGGGGCGGTAACATGGAGGTATCCGTTTACCGGGTCAACGGTAGTCCCGCGAAATCACGATGGGGGAGGTTTGGAGGGGGAGATGGTCTCTCCCTCCATCCTCACCGGTCGCAGAGCCGCCTCAAGCCCGGTGAACGATTACAAATGGAGGAACATGAATGAGCAATAATCCGTTACTCAAGATACAGGGATTTGGCCAGAGCATCTGGCTGGATTTCATCAGCCGGAACATGCTGACGTCGGGCGAACTCAAGCGACTCATCGAAGACGACGGATTGCGGGGGGTCACGTCCAATCCTGCCATTTTCGAGAAGGCGATAACCGGCAGCAACGATTACCAGCCCGCGATCGTTTCCCTGGCTCGGGAAGGCAAACGACCTGAAGAGATCTACGAGGTCCTGGCGATTGACGACGTCCGGCAAGCTGCTGACAGCTTTCAAGGCGTCTTCACCTCATTGAACGGCAGCGACGGCTTTGTGAGCCTGGAGTGTTCACCCGATCTGGCGCGCGACACCGAGGCAACCATTCAGGAGGCCCGTCATTTGTGGGCCGCTCTGGACAGACCGAATGTTTTCATCAAGGTCCCCGGCACGAAGGAAGGCCTCCCGGCCATCCGGAAACTCATCAGCGAAGGGATCAACGTGAATGTGACGTTGCTCTTCGGCCTGGACCGATACCGCGAGGTAGCCGAAGCCTATATAGCAGGTCTCGAAGACCGCGTGGCTGCCGGGCGTCCAGTGGACCACGTGGCATCCGTAGCGAGTTTCTTCCTCAGTCGGATCGATCTGCTGGTCGACCCCGTGCTCGAAGAGGTGATAAACAAGGGAGGGCCGCAGGGTGAAGTGGCAAATCTCGCCCATGGCGAGGTCGCGATAGCAAGCGCGCGGGTCGCCTATCAGATCTACAAAGAGGTGATCTCGGGCGAAAGATTTCGCAAGCTGGCTGACAGAGGGGCGCGGCCGCAACGGGTGCTCTGGGCGAGCACGAGCACCAAGAATCCAGCGTACAGCGACATCAAATACGTCGAAGCCCTTATCGGCCCGGAAACGGTCAATACCCTCCCCCAGGAAACCCTGAACGCGTATCGCGATCACGGCAAGCCGGCTGCTCGGCTTGAACAAGGCCTAGAACAGGCCAGGCAGGTCCTGGACCGTTTGCCCGAAGTCGGCATCGACCTGGGGAAGGTAACCCAGCAACTGGAAGACGAGGGGATCGAAAAATTCAGCAAGCCGTTCCACACGTTGCTGCAGGCGCTCGACAAGATCCGGAGAGAGGCTTTGTAAGTCCGATAGTTCGAGAGGCAATGCTCGCGGCTGAGGTATCCGTGCGGAAAACTTCCAAGCCGCGCTTGAAAAGAGGGCAATCCATTTGAGCCCTCTCAGAACACTTGTAACGGGAGGGGTGGAGGAGTTTCCATGGACGATGCGACCTACGATATTGGGATGGCCGGACTGGGTGTCATGGGCCGTAACCTTGCCCTGAACATGGCGGACAATGGCTTCGCAGTCGTGGGGTACAATCGGCACCCGGACAAAGTTTCTGAATTCGAGGGCGAGGCCGCGGGTCGAAAGGTTCTGGGCGCTCGATCCATCCCGGAGCTGGTGGCCCCGTTGCAAAAGCCTCGGGCAGTGATGCTGATGGTCCCCGCGGGCGCGGCGGTGGATGAGATGATCGGCGAGCTTCTCCCACACCTGGAGCCGGGAGATTTGATCGTGGACGGCGGGAACTCGCATTACCGGGACACCGATAGGCGTGCCAAGACATTGGCTGACAAGGGTATACAATTTCTGGGAGTGGGCATTTCGGGCGGAGAGCACGGAGCGCGCTTCGGGCCGAGCATGATGCCCGGCGGGCACAGAGATGCGTACGAGCGGGTGCAACCAATTTTTGAGGTGATTGCGGCCAAGGTGAGCGGGGACCCGTGCGTCACCTACCTGGGGCCCGGTTCCGCAGGTCATTACGTCAAGATGGTGCACAACGGGATTGAATACGGGCTCATGCAGCTCATTGCAGAAACCTACGACCTGATGAAACGGGGTCTCCGCCTGAACAACGACGAGTTGGCCGATGTTTACCACGAGTGGAACCAGTGGGAGTTGCAATCGTTCCTGGTGGAGATTACCTCGGACATATTCAGGCGCGCCGATGCGAGTACGGACGGACGAGTCATAGACAAGATCCTCGACAAAGCCCATCAGAAAGGGACTGGCAAGTGGACTTCCCAGGACGCCATGGACCTGCAGGTGCCGGTACCGACGATAGACACTGCGGTGTCGATGCGGGACATGTCCACGCTTAAGGCACAACGGAAGGTCGCAGCCGAACGGCTCGTGGGGCCGGCCCCGGAGTGCGATGCGGATAAGCGGCAAGTAACCGAACTACTTCGCAGCGCCCTCTATGCAGCCATGATCGTGACCTACGCTCAGGGCATGGCCTTGCTAAGAGCGGCATCGGATACATACGGGTACGAGCTCCGACTTCATGATGTGGCTCGAGTCTGGCGCGGGGGCTGCATTATTCGCGCGCGATTGCTGGATGACATACAGGCGGCATTCGAGGCCCAACCTGACTTGCCCAACCTGCTCGTCCACGTGACCTTTGAAAAGGCGATACTCGATCGGCAGGGAGCCTTACGCAAAGTTGCCCAGACCGCGGTAGTTTGCGGTCTTCCGGCTCCTGGACTGATGGCCTCTCTCGCCTACTTCGACGCATTCCGCAGCAGCTGGTTGCCGGCTAATTTGCTCCAGGCGCAACGCGACTATTTTGGCTCGCATACGTACGAACGAATCGATAAGTCGGGCTTTTTTCACACCATGTGGGAACAGGTGTGACTGCAGAGTGGAACGCCATAGGCATGAAATCAATCGAGACAGACCGAGGTGTTGTCCGCGTTTATTCCGGGGAGGAGACGCTCAGCCGAGCGGCTGCTGACCTGTTCGAGAAGACTGCTCACCGTGCGGTGGATTTGAGAGACGGCTTTGCCGTGGTTCTGTCCGGAGGGCATTCTCCTGAACGCGCCTACCGACTTCTGGCGGAGCACATTTACCGTGAACGTGTGCCGTGGGACAAAATAGACGTGTTCTGGGGCGACGAGCGGTGCGTGGCACGGGACGATCCAAGAAACAACGCGCGCATGGCATTCGATAGGTTGCTCGGTCACGTTCCCATACCCGAAATCCGGCTTCACCCCATTCCCGTAGAAGAACCACCGGAGCAGGCCGCGGATCGCTATGAAGAGCTACTGCGCAACTTCTTCCAGGGGCGGCCACCGAGCTTCGATCTGGTCCTTTTGGGCCTCGGGGAGAACGGGCATACCGCGTCACTCTTTCCAGGCACTCCGATTCTAGAAGAACACAGCCGGTGGGTGAAAGAAGTGTATGTGCCCGAGCAGCATATGTATCGCGTCTCTCTAACCGTCCCGATTATCAATCAGGCCTCGACGGTCGCATTCCTGGTTCATGGCCCGAGCAAATCCCGCGTGCTCCGAGAGGTCGTGAAAGGTCCGCTGCGGCCACGGGACCTGCCCGCTCAACTCATCGTCCCCGCAGACGGCGAGCTGCTCTGGCTGGTGGACGCCGAAGCGGCCCGGGAATTATAGGGGAGCGCCCTGAAGGCTGTCGTAGGGCTAAACCACACGCTGTGGATCATGCCAAGGTATCCCAGTCGGCCGCCTGCGTACAGCATGCCTTGATAGGACCCGGCCATACCCTCGAACGGTCAAAGAGGAAGATTCTCGTCTTTGACTATTGCCTGCTGAGCTGGTAATAATGTGATTGATAAGATTGAGGTTCGTGGTGAGGTCGCCATGCTCCTGGACGATCTTCTCAAGACGGCTTTTAAACAAGTCTATCGGAACAAGCGACGGTACAAGGGGGCGATAATCGGCACGGCGATGGGAATAGCCGGGCTTGTCGCTGTCGTCACGATGGGGGATTCGGTGGAGAGCACCCTCGGTAAGAACTTGGAATTGCTGGGCAATGCCACCATCGTGAAAGCAGGGTGGGATTTTGACCATACTCCTCGATGGCATCACGGCCAATATACCGAGAAAGATGTGGAGGATTTGAAGAGATTGCCCGGTGTCCTGAGGATCTCGACGGCTCAATGGAAAAGCAAGGTGAGAACCTCATTCGGAAAGAAAGTCTACAGGTTCAATCTGGGCGGAGTCGAGGCGGCCTTTTTCGACACGATGAGCATGACCGTGACCAAGGGGAGGAAGCTCACCGAAAAGGATGAGAGGCTTACCCGGCACGTGTGCGTGATCGGTCCGACCGTGCAGAAAGAGATCTTCGAAGGCGGCGACGCTCTCGGAAAGGAACTCTTGGTCAACGGGCTAATGCTCAAGGTCGTCGGCCTGTTGGGAGGAGCGGAGGACGCTTCGTACATGGAAACGATTTTCATACCTATATCTGTCGCTCAGGGGCAGCTCGAGCATATGCAAAAGCTCCGCCACATTTATCTGCGGGCAAAAGACTGGGACACCGTGCCCATCCTGCAGAAGCAAGTGGAAGAAACGCTCCGGAACAATCAACCTGCATATGCTCAAGCCATGTCGATCACGTACGATCAAGAGCGCGTGGTCATGATCCAGACGGTCGTACTGATCTTCAAGTTCTTTCTCCTCGCGGCAATAGCGGTCACGCTCGTCCTGGGCGGACTCGGCATTACCAACGTGATGCTCGCGGTGGTCAACGAGCGGATCACCGAAATCGGGCTGCGTAAGGCCGTGGGAGCCACGGAGGGAATGATCGTCTCGCAGTTTCTCCTCGAGTCGCTGACGGTGAGCCTGATCGGGGCTGCTGTGGGCATTTTGTCAGGTCTTGGGGCCGTGGAGCTCCTTCAGAGTATCTTTGAGACTGTTGCCGGCCTTGCGACCTTTCTCTACAGCATATTGGGTTCCGTGTTGATCGCAGTGGTGCTAGGGGTAGCCTCCGGCTTGGTTCCCGCTGCGAGGGCCGGCCGGCTTAGCGCGGTGGACGCGATGAGATTCGAATAAATCAACCGTCGAGGTTTCATGCAACCATGACAGGAACTGAGGGGTCAGGATGAGCCGCGTTCAACGTATTCTCGTTGTGGATGACGAGCAGGGAAACCGAACCCTGTTGGAAGCCATGCTTGCATCTCTCGGCTACGAGTCTGACCTCGCCCATAATGGCTCGGAGGCCCTCGAAAGGCTTACTCCCGCGATCGATCTTGTCCTTCTGGATGTGCTCATGCCGGGTCTGGACGGGTTCGAAGTCACGCGACGAATCCGAAGTCACGCGGTCTGCAAAGCCGTGCCTGTCATTATGGTGACCGCGCTTGAAGGGAAAAAGGATCGACTTCGCGCGGTGGCCGCAGGCGCCAACGACTTCATTTGCAAACCGATCGACAGGATGGAATTGCAGATTCGTGTGGCATCCCTTCTCAGGATGAAAGAAGCCCAGGACGCCTTGCGGCAAAGTGAAGAGAAATACCGAGAGCTCGTGGAGCATTCCAACAGCATTATCCTGCGGTGGAACCGGGACGGCCGTGTCACCTTTTTGAACGAGTTCGGCCAGACCTTCTTCGGATATAGCGGAGAGGAAGCCATCGGCCGGCACATGGTTGGCACCATCGTTCCGGAAACCGGCCAGGCCGGGCCCAACTTGGCGCAGATGATTCGAGACATCGGCACGTACCCGGAACGCTATGTGAACGATCAAAACGAGAGTATGCGCCGCAACGGGGAACGGGTCTGGATTTCCTGGACCAACAGGCCGATATTCGACCCACACGGCAGCGTTGTGGAAATACTGTCCGTGGGCAACGATCACACCGACCTGAAACGGGCAGAGGAGGAATTGCGAAAGTCCAAAGAGGAGCTGCAGATAAGGGTGGCGGAGCGGACGGCCGAATTGCAGAGCGCCAACGAGCGCTTGCAGATCGAACTTGCCGAACGTAAACGAGCCGAGGCGCTCCTCCGAGAATCGGAAGAGAAGTATCGTCTCGTCGTAGAAAGAGCCCTGGAAGGAATTTTTGTGGCCCAGGACGGAATGCTGAGATTCGTCAATCCGAAGACCGTTGGTCTCCTGACGTACACCGAAGAAGAGTTGCTCTCAAAACCGTTCACGGATTTCGTTTTCCCGGATGACAGGCAGATGGTGTATGAGCGCCACGTACGGAGATTGCGAGGCGAGGCGTTGCCCAGCCGCTATCCCTTTCGGCTTCTGGACAAGGACGGAACCGTGAAGTGGGTCGAGATCGACAGTGCCGTGATCCCCTGGGATGACAGGCCTGCTGCGCTTGTTTTCATGACGGACATCACCGAACGGATGCTGATGGAAGAAGCGCTCAGGGAGAGTGAGGAATGGTATCGTACGCTCGTAGAGAATAGTTTTGACGGTCTCTTCGTCCAGAAAGGCCCCAAGATCGTCTTTGCCAATGTTCGTCTTTGTGAAATGCTGGGTTATTCGGGAAACGAACTGGAGGGCATGGATCACTGGCTCATCTATCATCCGGATTATCAGAGCATTACCCGCGACAGAGCCCTGGCGCGCATGAGGGGCAAAGAAGTGGAGCCTCGGTATGAAGTCAAATTGCAGCGCAAGGACGGGACGTTCTTCCCTGGAGAAATCACCGCGAGAGCACTGAAAGTCCGAGGCGAGCCGGGCGTGCAGGTCTGGATAAGAGACCTTTCGAAAAGGAAACGCTCGGAGAAAGTGCAAAGGCGTTTGGCCACTGCCGTGGAACAGGCGGCTGAAGCAATCATCATCACCGATGTCGAAGGAACCATTCAGTACGTGAATCCTGCCTTTGAGAGTATCTCCGGGTATGCCCGCGATGAAGTCCTCGGCCGGAACCCCAGGGTGCTGCAGAGCGGATCCCATGACCAAGAGTTCTACAAGGATTTATGGGATACGATTACAGGCGGACACGTTTGGACAGGCAGTTTCATCAACAAGCGAAAGGACGGACGCTCAATCCATTCAGACACGACAATTTCACCTGTCAAGGATTCCAGCGGGAAGATTGTGAACTTCGTGGCAGTAGGCCGGGACATGACCGACCACAGAGAACTCTCGAAGCAGCTTCTCCATGCCCAAAAGATGGAGGCGATAGGAACCCTGTCAGGAGGGATTGCCCATGACTTCAACAACCTTTTGACCGTGGTGCTTGGCTTCACCGAAATCATGCTTATGGAGAAGAATGAAAACGACCGCGAGTATGCAGACCTTCAGAAAATACTCCATGCAGCCAAGAGCGGGGCTGAACTGGTTCAGCGGTTGCTTACTTTCAGCAGGAGGGTGGAGCCGCAGCCCGTTCCCTTGAATCTCAACAAACAGATTACGCAGGTGGAGAAGCTGCTGCGGCGCACGATTCCCAAGATGATCGATATTCAGCTTAATCTGTCGGGCCACCTTGCGGAAATTGACGCGGACCCATCGCAAATCGAACTCGTCCTGATGAATTTGGCCGTAAACGCTCGTGACGCGATGCCCGATGGCGGGAAACTCTCCATTGGAACGCGAAACGTTTCGCTTGATGATGAATATTGCAGGCTCCACGTCGGAGCCACCCCCGGGGATTACGTGCTGCTGGCAGTTTCCGACACTGGCCACGGAATGGATAGAAACACGCAAGAACACATATTCGAACCATTTTACACGACCAAAGAACTGGGCCGCGGGACAGGCTTGGGGCTCGCGATGGTGTACGGGATCGTGAGCCAACATCACGGTCACATCACGTGCGAAAGTCAGGTCGGCTCCGGCACCACCTTCTCCGTCCATTTTCCTGCCGTCAAAGGACCGGCTGTACAGGAAGTCGACGAGACTGCAGTGATGCCCGCGTTCGGAACTGAAACCCTCATGCTGGTTGATGACGAAGAGTTCGTGCGGGAATTGGGTGCCCGGATACTCGACAAGGCCGGCTACACGGTTTTGGCGGCGAGCAACGGGATGGAAGCACGCGAACTATTTGAGAAAGAGAGATCACGTGTTTCCCTGGTGGTACTCGACCTCATCATGCCGGAAATGGGCGGGAAAGAATGTCTCAGGGAACTTCTCAAGATCGATCCGCAGGTCAGGGTCCTTGTCACCAGCGGTTACTCAGCAGATGCGCCGGTGAAGGATTGCCTGGAGGCCGGTGCAAAGGGATTCGTCAGAAAACCGTTCAGGATGAAGGAGTTGCTCCGGCAGGTCCGAAGAGTCTTGGACGAGTGTTGATCTCCTCTTCGGCAGCTGCCAAAGCTCACTTCCCAAGTGAGGGGATTCGTAGGTCGGCGGCCGCCCAATCCGACGCTATGCTCGGCAACGGCTATGTGTCCCCTGAAACGGTTTTCCGAATCGTACGGCCATAATGGCAATGTCGTCCAAGCCGGGCTCACCTCGAGTAAACGAGACCACGTCTTCCAGTATCCCTTCCACCAGCTCCTTCACTCCCTGGTCGGCTCGCGGGGCAATGCAGCGTTTCAGGCCCTCGTAACCGAAAAAAGAGCCATCCCTGTCGCAAGCTTCCGTCAGACCGTCGGTAAACGTAATCAGGACATCACCGGGTTTCAGCGTGCAGACATCGGTGCGAAACACCGCATCTTCAAACAACCCGAGGACTGGTCCGCCCGGCCGGCCGAACTCTTCGACCTCCTGTCCGTTGCGGAGAGCGACCGGCGAGTTGTGCCCCGCGTTGACGTAAACAAGCCTACCTGTCCTGATATTGAGAACTGCACAGAATACGCTGACGAACATGGAGCTGTCATTCCCTTGAAGGAGCTGCCCGTTGACCCTGCCAAGAATTCCATCGGGGAGGGTGGCTCGGATGGCTGCCGAACCGATCAAGGACTTGACGACGGCCATGAGAATTGCTGCAGGAACGCCTTTACCGGAAACGTCTCCGATCACCAGACACAAATGATCCTCGTCCATGAAGAAGAAATCGTAGAAGTCTCCCCCTACTGCTCTGGCGGGAACAAGGAGCGCGTGGATCTCGAACTCGCCATGCCCGGGAAACGGAGGAAACGTGTGCGGAACCAAGCTCATCTGAATCCTGGCCGCGGCCGAAAGTTCGCATTCGATGCGTTCCGTGGAGGCCACGGCTTCGCAATAGTCCTGCACATACTGGGTGAGCTCTCCACCTAATCGGTTGAACGATCGCGCCAGGTCCCTTACCTCAAGAGTACCCTTTTCATCTACATCCACGGTGAAGTTGCCTTCTCCGATTTGCGTTACCGCGTCTCTCAACCGCACAAAAGGGCGGGCCATGGATCTGCCGAGGATCAGCGCCACGCCGCCGCCAAAGGCAAAGAGCGCGAAACTGCCCGCCAGAATAGTGCCTCGCGCTTGGCTCAGAGCTGACCGGGCAGCCTCTCTGATCCATTCCTCCGAGCGTCTCAGTGCGGACTGTTGGGCAGATCTGATCTTCCGATGCACGGGAAGAAAATACTCGTCGATGTTCACCGCGCCCACAACGACGAAATTCGTTCCGGGAACGTGCATCAGGACCATATACTTTTCCCGCGATTCATTTACCGTGTCCAAGAAGGTGTAGTATCCCCTGACCTTGGCCTCGGTGCCGGAACGCTCCACCAGCTTCCACATGTCGGGAAACTGGTCCTTCCATTCGGAGAAATTTCTGCCTTCCACCGATTTGTTCGGATGCAGGATGTTGAGTCCGGTCCTGTCATTGAGGTCCACGTACCCCGATTCCCTTCCCCATGCATGAATGGATTGGGTCGCGATGCGTCTGACCTCGTCATTCTTGCGAAGCGCCCCATAGTCCAGCTTGTCGAGGTGGTCCAGCGTGAACGCGAGCGTGGCTGCCACCTCACTGACTTTCGCGTCCAGCGACTGTTCCCCGTACGTTCTGAGAATACGCTCAGAGAGCTGATAATTGGCTGTTGCCAGGAAATCCACACTATCGCGGGCAGAAGCCGTCGTCTCGCGATGAAGTCCGTCGACTGTGTGGTACACGAGGATCAGAGTACCGGCGATCGTTACGACAATGATTGACAGATACGAGAGAAGGAGCTGAGTCATGATCTTCATGGTTCGACACCTCCCGTGGCACTGCACGCGTGTGGTTCATCCCGAGTTCCGGCTTGCCTGGCGACCTCGAAAGGGGGCTTACGTCCCCCGACGTTGTAGGAAGTTGAGAGCCTTCATGGTCATGACCACTTCGCTATGCTGATTGAGGACCTCGATGTACGAACGAACCAGCCCCCGGTCCGGCTTGGAGCGTGATGGTTTGGCTTCAAGGACTGTGACTCGGAGCGACAGCATATCCCCGGGGCGCACCGGCTTGAGCCACCGCAGCTCATCCACACCGGGCGAACCCAGGCTCGCCACCCGAGAGAGGTAGTGCTCCACGAAGAGCCTCATCATCAGACTCGCCGTATGCCAGCCGCTGGCGATCAATCCGCCAAACGGGGACTGCCTCGCCGCTTCCCGATCCGTATGAAAGGGTTGCGGGTCGAACCGTTGACCGAAAGCGATGATCTCGGCTTCCTCGACGCCGATGCAACCGCATTCGTAAACCGCTCTCGGAACGTAATCCTCGAAGTAGCGGTCGTCGATCGGGGTTACGAATTTCGTATTCGTCATAAAGCTCCTTAAAGCCCCCCGCCCTGCAATTCGCGATACAGCTCAGAAGTCTCGGTCTCACCAGCGTCCATCGCACGGTGGCCGACCTTAAACGTGATCGGTGCCCGGACGAGCACGCCGGAGCACCATAGTATCCCATCGCGCCGAAAAGGCTAGGAGGCTGTTGCGTAACGCAAAGTTTTCCCGACAACGCGCTACGATGGCGGTCGATTTGGCCCCATTTTGGTCAAGCGCAACTGGGCCATCCCTTAGTCTGTCAGAATTTCTAGGAGCCGCTGTTCGTCCTGACAACACTGCCGATTTCACCTGAGTGGCACGATCAAGGATGGCCTTGGGATTACGCACCAGGCTCCAAGACGTGGCTGAAGCAAGGCCCTCTTTCAGGGTGGCATTTTCGGCAGCACGCCCGCCTTACCCCGCCTGGCGAAGCCACGATTGCAATACGTCCCAAAGGAGGGCATTATGTGCCGTCACCTGATGGCCCGTGACAAACGCCGCTCATCAGGAGCCTCTGTAATAGGAGCTTGGAGGTTGTCTTTCGGCATGCGCGAATCCGAACTCCCAGGAACCGGCCGCAACGAAGGTGTGCTACCGGCGACTGCCCTACACCGACACACCGACGCGTTCGCACCGTTGAGTCAGGCTCTGGATGGTTTTTCCACCTTTCAGCGAGGGCTGCTGATCGCTCTCGTGGCGCTCGCGGCATTCTGCCTCGTGATCAACAGCTCATGGACCGCAACACCTGACAGCGCCTTGTACCTCGCACTGGGAGAATCGCTGGCACGAGGCGATGGATATGTGTTCAACGGCGAGCTACATACCTTCGTGCCACCGGGTTATCCACTCCTGGTGAGTGCCGCGGCGCGCCTTCTCGGGCCGGATTTCTTAAGCTACCGTATTCTGATGGCGCTCATGGGAGTAATGACTGCCTTCCTGGGGTACCTGCTCGTCCTGAGGCTTGCGGGGCCTGACGTGGCAGTCTTTGCAGGCGGGTTGTTTGTGCTCAACAGCACGCTTCTCGAGAACTCGGCCATGACCCTGACCGACGTCCCCTTTGCGTTCTTTACGCTCGCGGCGTTGCATGTAGTGCTCTCAGCAACGCACGCAGAGCGGAAGATTACCTGGACTGTTGCAGCTGCGCTGATTGCGGGCGTCCCCCCGCTTCTGCGGATCAACGGACCCGGCGTTCCCTTCGCCCTGGCATTCTCGCTATTTTGCGGCTGGCAGGGGGTCGAAGCGAAGCGGCGTTGGCTTCTCGTAGGCCTCTTTCTCCTCGTATCCTTGGCCCCTATTGCGGTCTGGGACTTGTGGAAATCGACCTTCCCCGCCGGCTACGGCGAGGGGACGTA
The DNA here is from genome assembly GCA_016218715.1 of Desulfomonile tiedjei. GTDB lineage: Bacteria > Desulfobacterota > Desulfomonilia > Desulfomonilales > Desulfomonilaceae > JACRDG01. Next base: position 79,171 of record JACRDG010000054.1, read on the forward strand.
CCTGGATGCGGTCAAGGGACGGAGTTTTTCCTACCAGATTTGGACGATTGTGGATGCGTTCTGGGGGTATTTCGATGAGATGAACCTCGCGCTTACCGGGGTCCGCATCAAGACCGGTTTCCTGGAATTGATCGTCCCGCTGGTTGCCTTTGCAGGGATGGTGTCAGCCTGGCGGGGGGGAGACCGTCTCCTGGTCCCTCTGACGGCAACGCAGTTCTGCGGCCTTCTCCTGGCCCCCGCTGGCAGCCGGTACCTGATCTTTCTCCTTCCCGCTCTCTATCTCTTTCTGGGTCTGGGAATCCTGGATATCTGTCGGTGGCTTTCGCAACGAATCCAACGCCCCGTAATGGGGAGCACGGTGTTGCGGGTCGCTTTTGTGGTAATGGTTGTGCTCAACGTGGGTCACAATGTCAGGACCGTGGTCCAGGCTCGCTCGCCCCAGGAAGCCACCGGTGCGGAGACCCAACGGAGCCTGCCGTTCTTCGTCGCGGCCCGTTGGCTCAAGGCAAATGATCCCCAAGCTCAGGTGCTCACCACCCGATCCCGTATGATTCATTATCTTTCCGGCAATCGAACGCTCCCGCTGCTCCGTTCAGGCGTACCCATCGCCGAAATGTGGGTGGAGGACAAAGCCGGCATCCGGGACCTGATGTCCAGGGGCAACGCGGAATACCTCTTCTCGGACTACCGGGAGGCGGCCTTGTACGCCAAAGTAGAAGACGCGCTCAGAGGACTCGGTTACCGGCTCGAAGAGATCCCCGAGGCGAGTTCCCCGCCGCGATATCGACTCTTCCGGTTGATTGCTCCGGCCGAAGTTTCCGGCCCATAATCTTCGAGGACCGCTGCCGGCCTGAAGCCAGCCGTCGGGCAATTATGAGCCGAAAAATCTGGCGGGCGAGTCAGGAATCGTATGGCTCGGCCCCGCATCTAACAGTTAAGATGTAACCGTTCACCGGGACAAACGTAGTCCCTCGAAATGACGATGGGGGAACTACTACTTATGGGCGTTATATCTCATGAAAGGAGACAGCCCATGGATTACGGGCTCATTTTAGCTCTGATCATTGTTGTGGCCGCAGTAGGAGGATTCCTGGTCTTGGCGCGCACCCTGTTCGATAATGTGAAGGCGGCATCGGAAGCCAAAGAGCAATGGAGAAGCTTCAGGGATAAGAAATGCAGAGAGTTTGAAGAGTGCTTTAATCAGTGCCTAAGAGTGGAGCCACGGGACCGGGACACGAGTGAGATATGCGCTTCCCGTTGCCGCTCAGAAGGCGATGCCCATGTTTGCGCGTGAGGACGAGTCCTGCGAAGGTTTTGTGGCTGCGAAGATCTCATGATGCCTCGGGCCGGGGATCGGAGTGAGGTGTAGCCGCGGCTGTTGCACTGAGCGGAGAAACCGTGAAATTGATTCAGGAAACGTAATCCCGCGTCGCCGATGCCAGGATGGTGAAGAGGGCGGGGGGATTGTGAACATATTGCGTGAAACGCCGCAATGAAGAGAATTGTTCTTTTTCCTGACTCCTAACTGATTGCTTTTCTGATTAGAAATGGCATGGGCACCCAGGGCCCTGCTGCAGAACCGGTTTGACCGAAGGGGCAATCGCATAGTATGGTGAGATTTCGGTGAAAAATTCTGTAATCGTTCACCGGGCTTCCACGCCTCGACGTGGTGCCCACGGTGAGGATGGAGGGGGAGACAATCTCATCCTCCAGACCTCCCCTACCGTCATTTCGATGGCTGCGTTTGTCGCGGTGAACGGTTACGAACTTCTCTCATGGGACAGGTCGCTGTGGCACCCGTCTTCGGGACGCGCCCCGCGTGCCTGCGGGAATTGGCGATCCTTCGGAGGTCTTGACGGAGGAATCCGGACTCCCGAGCCCTACAGATCGAGTGGGTTCTTCCCGTGGGAATAGTGACCCGACTCTTGAAACAAGCGATTGGTGACGGAGTTATGGGAAAGAAGAAGCCACCGGTAACCAGCACCTTCGATGATACCCAATCGATTGAAGCCAGCGCTGCTCTACCTGATGAAGTGACCACCTCGGGGAGCTTCGATGTGAGGCAATTTCGGACGAGCACGTTCGGCAAGCTGTTGCAGGCCCTCCCGCTCCCAGCACTGCTCATCGACCAGTCCTTTCGGATAACCTTCGCGAATCAAGCAACGGACAAGATTGGTCCGGAATGCGGGAGATTGCTCGGTGAGCCTCTGGCTGCTCTGTGCTCGGATGTCGAAACCGGCAAGACAGTCGAGTCGCTGGCAGATGAGGTTTTTTCCACCAGAACATCAAAGAGTTGTGAAGCCGTGCTCTGCTCCGGCGATACGAAAGTGTGGGGCCGCTTGTTCTTCCGTTCCCTCAGAGTGGAAGAGCAGAGGTTAATCCTTCTCATTGTCGAGGATTTGACCCTTGAAAAGAGACAGCTCATCATAAGCCAGGGCTACCAGGCGGAGTTGCAGAAGGAGATCGGGGAGCGTAAGAAGGCCGAAGTGGCTCTTGAAGTAGCCAATCGTGAATTGGAAGATCGAATCCGACAGCGTACTGACGAACTGGTGAAGCTCAATGCGCAATTAGAGCAAGAAATCAGAGACCGAGAACGCACGGAACGCCTGTTGTACGACAGTCAGCAGAGGCTTGAGCTGGCTCTCAAGGGAGCGGATCTCGGGTTGTGGGACTACGATGTACAACGAGAGGAGGTCTTTGTCGATCGAACGTGGGCCGCGCTCCTCGGGTATTCGCCGGACGAGACTGAGCCGCGGGTGGACTTCTGGCGCAGTCTGATGCACCCGGACGACAGGCACGAAGTCATTGAGGAATGGAACAGGCAACTTGAAGGTCTGTCGGGGTTCTTCGAGGCCGAGCACCGGGTAAAGGCCAAATCGGGGGAGTGGAGATGGATTTTGGCTCGCGGTAAGGTCGTGGAACGCGACCGGGACGGCAGGCCCTTGCGCTTTTCGGGAACCTCGTTTGACGTGACTGCCCGCAAGCATGTCGAGGAAAAGCTGCTGCAGATGTCAAAGGTCTTCAGGGAATCCATAGACCCCATCTTCATCAGGGACCTGGAAGGGAACATCGCGGATCTGAACGAAGCTGCGGTGGCCACGTACGGTTGGAGTAGGGAGGAGTTGATCGGCAGGTCCATCAAGACCATCGTGGCCCCCGACCGCCACGAGAAGGCCGATGAGCTTCAGGAGCGATGCCGGAGTGGAGAAGAGGTCGGAAATGTGGAAGCTCTCCATTGCACCAAGTCCGGCAAGACCATACCGGTATTGCTCAGTCTCTCGCTCTTGACGAACGACAAAGGCGAACCTGTCGGCATCGCCACCATAACCAAGAATCTGAGCGATCTCAAAAAGACCGAAGAGATGCTGCGTGCGAGGACGAGAGAACTGGAGCGCAGTAATGAAGAGCTTCAGGAATTTGCCTACGTCGCTGCCCACGACCTGAGAGAACCCTTGATCGGCGTGGCGGCCTACGTGAAACTCCTTTCGCGACATCTCAAAGACAGGCTGGACAAGGAGTCTCACGAGTTTATTTCGCGCTGCCTTAGCACAATCGATCGGATGGACACGCTCATTCAGAATTTGCTTTCGTATTCACGCCTGGGGAGCGCACCCTTGGTTCTGGAGCCTTCTGATTTGAATACCGTGCTGGAGAGCGCGTTGTCCAACTTGAAACCACGGATCGACGAAAGCGGGGCCACGGTGACACGGGACGCGCTTCCCACGGTGATTGCAGACCCGGCGCAGATGGTCCTCTTGTTTCAGAACCTCCTGAGCAATGCCATGAAGTTCCGAAGCAGCAAGCCCTTGAAGATCCACGTGGGATTCTTGAAGAATTTCGGGAAATGGGGATTCTTCGTGAGCGACAACGGTATCGGTGTAGACCCAGCTCATGCGGAGAAGATCTTCCGACTCTTTCAGCGCATCGAAGGGAGTTCGGACCGCCCGGGAACGGGAATCGGGTTGGCGCATTGCAAGAAGATCGTCGAGAATCACGGCGGACGAATTTGGGTGGAATCCAAACTGGGAGAGGGCTCGACGTTCTATTTCACGATCTCAAGGACGGTTGTTGTGTAGCCAGGTTATACCAAGTCGCTTTCAAAGCGGTAAGCTGGGGAGCTACTCTTTGGATTGCGGCCCGATGACCGGATTGCTGCGCACCAGAACCGTGTTTTGGGGCGGTCGCGTTGCATCCGGCTCCGGATAGTCGAGGGTGTAATGTAACCCCCTGCTTTCAGTTCGGGCCAATGCGGACCGGATGATTAAATCCGCCACCACCGCGAGATTACGCAGCTCCAGGAGGTCGGCTGTGACGCGAAACCGGCCGTAGTACTCGTCGATTTCCCGGAGCAGCATGTCCACGCGACGTTTGGCACGCTCCAGGCGCTTGGTAGTCCGCACGATCCCCACGTAGTCCCACATGAACTGGCGCAGCTCGTGCCAGTTATGGGAGACCACGACCTCCTCGTCCGAATCGGTGATTCCGGTCTCGTCCCAATCATGCACGTCGGAGGGCCCCGGCGTGCCGGGAAGCTCCCGCACGATGACCGCGGCCGCAGATGCAGAAATCACGAGGCATTCGAGCAGTGAGTTGCTCGCGATGCGATTGGCCCCGTGCAGACCGGTACAGGCAACCTCGCCCACCGCGAACAGACCCTTCAAGCTCGTTCGACCGTTGAGATCTGTCATCACGCCGCCGCACGTGAAGTGCGCCGCGGGGACCACGGGAACAGGATCCTTGGTAAGATGGAAACCGAACTCCCGGCACCGCCGGTTCACGGTGGGGAAGTGTTTCCGTATAAAACTCGGCGACTTATGGCTTATATCCAGATATACGCAGTCTACGCCGAGGCGTTTCATTTCATGATCGATCGCGCGGGCCACGATGTCGCGCGGGGCCAATTCCGCACGAGGATGGAACCTGTCCATGAACCGCGACCCGTCGGGCAGGCGCAGAACAGCCCCCTCACCCCTTAAAGCCTCGGTCAAGAGAAACGACTTTGCCCGCGGATGGAAGAGGCACGTCGGATGGAACTGCGTGAATTCCATGTTCGCCACACGACAGCCTGCTCGCCAGGCCATGGCAATCCCATCGCCCGTGGCTACATCCGGGTTGCTCGTGTAGAGATATACTTTGCTGCAGCCTCCTGAAGCCAGCACTACCGCGCGCGCCAGGACCGTCTTCACGCGGTTCGATGCCTTGTCCAACACGTACGCTCCTATGCAGCCACTTGAGCGACCGGAGCCGCGCGGCTCGAGAATCAGGTCGATGGCCATACAATTCTCGAACAACGTGATGTTTGACTGCGAAAGCGCCCGCTGAACCAGAGCGGTGGAGACGGCCTGGCCTGTGGAGTCGGCCGCGTGGATCACTCGACGATGGCTGTGGCCCCCTTCTCGTGTCAGGTGGTACGCCCACTCTCCGTTGGGTCCTTCCTCTCGACTGAATTCCACGCCACTCTCGATGAGCTTCTGTATGGCATCGCGGCCGCGCTCGACCACGAACCGCACAGCCTCCCGGTCGCACAGCCCTGCACCCGATTCCAGGGTGTCGCGGATGTGTGATTCGACCGAATCGGCGTCGTCCAGGACCGCCGCGATCCCCCCCTGAGCGTGGTAGGTGCAACTATCCTGAGCAGAACCCTTCGAGAGCACGGCCACCCGAGCGTGCGGGGCAACGTCCAGCGCGAGCCGCAACCCCGCTGCGCCGGTGCCTATGACGAGAACATCAAACATCAGCCTGTTTGTCACCGAACTTCCTCCTCCAGTCGAGGCCGATATCGACCGCGGGGGCCGATTGCGTGATTCGTCCCACCGAGATGAAATCGACGCCTGTTTCTGCGATCTCACGAATGTTTTCCAGGTGGACCCCTCCGGAGGCTTCGGTCTGGGCGCGACCGCTGACGATCCGGACCGCGGCGCTCAGGGTTGGGATGTCCATGTTGTCCAGGAGCAGTCTGTCCGCTCCTGCATCAAGTGCTTCGGCAACCTGGTCCAGCGTTTCCACTTCGACCTCGATGGGTGACAGGCCTGCGGCTTTGACCCGCGCCACTGCTTCCCCGATCCCGCTGCAGACGGCGAGGTGGTTGTCTTTGATCAAGACCGCGGAATCGAGACGCAGGCGGTGGTTCTCTGCGCCGCCCATGCGGGTGGCGTACTTCGCGAGCATGCGCAGACCGGGAATGGTCTTGCGGGTGTCCAGGAGCACCGCGCCCGTTCCTGCGATCCGCTTCACGTACGCCCGCGTGAGCGTGGCAATCCCGGAGAGGTGCTGCACAACGTTCAGGGCTGTGCGTTCCGCGGTAAGCAGAGCCCTCGCGGGGCCGCTGATTCGGGCCAGCACGGTCCCTTCCGCGATGAGGTCACCGTCAGCTACCAGAGGTTCCAGAACAGCGGATCGATCCAGAGTGCCGAACACCTCCAGAGCGATGGGAAGGCCCGCAAGCACCATCTCTTCCCGTGCGGACATAACCCCCTGGAAAATGGAATCTTCCGGGATGACCGCCTGCGAGGTGATGTCTCCGCTCCCTACATCTTCCGCGAGGGCCGATTCAATGAAACGCTGCACAGTGGCCTCGTGTATATCCATCATGTTCCGACCCCTTCATCGCCTGTTCGTTATCCTCTCCCATCGTGATTTCGGGAGACTACCTTTGCCCCGGTGAACGATTGCGTCTGTTCTCACTGTTTCTTCGCGGGAGGGGACAGCTCCAGCATCAGTTCGAGCGGCTTGCGAGCTTCCTGCATGAGCCACCCGGGCATTTCGACTCTCGGCGCTCCGTTGATCAGACACAGGTAGAGCTTCTCCACGGTGTTCAGCGCCATGTAGGGGCAGAGTGCAGAGAGACCGCCGTTGCAGGTGCCGCTGGCTCCCGGAACCGGTATGAACTTCTTGCCCGGCGCGGCCTTGACCATCTGGTGGATGAGGTTCGGCTCGGTGGCGACGATAATTTCCGCTGCCGTTGTCTTCACCGAAAAATCGAGAAGGGAACGGGTCGAGCCGATGTGGTCCGCGTACGCGAGGATATGCTCCGGACATTCGGGGTGCGCGACCACCACAGCCTGCGGGTGTTGCGCCTTGAGGTGCTCCAGGGCCGATACGGAGAACTGGGTGTGCACCACACAGGACCCCGGCCAGAAGGTCATGGCGCGTCCGGTCTTGCCACTGATGTACCTTCCCAGGTGCTGATCCGGGGCAAAGAGCACGGGTCGATCCTGAGGAAGCTGCCGAACGATCCACTCCGCGTTGGAAGAGGTGACAATCACATCGGACAGCGCTTTCACTTCCGCGGAGCAGTTGATGTACGTCACCGCTATGTGCTCGGGATGAGACTCCCGGAAGCTGCGGAATTCTTCGGGCCGGCACGACTCCTCCAGCGTGCATCCCGCGGCCGCGTCGGGGAGCAGGACCGTGCGCTGCGGAGAGAGGATCTTGGCCACTTCAGCCATGAAACGGACGCCGCAAAAGACGATCACCTCAGCGGTAGTCGATGCAGCCTTTCTGGAAAGGTCCAGCGAGTCCCCCACGTAGTCGGCCAGGTCCTGGAGCGTGCTGTTCTGGTAATAGTGCGCGAGGATGACCGCGTTCTTCTCGCGGCGCAACCGGTCGATTTCCGCGACCAAATCGAGCGACGCGACGATGTCTTTTGCTGTCAGGGCCTCGATCGGAGGAAGAACGATCGTGTCGATCATGTACCAAGCCTCCCTAGTGGTTAGTCGGGACGGAATCAGTGCCATCACGGTGCGCGTGACCTCCACAGCGATGACGTGAAACCGGGGCGGAGAGCCCGCTTTACCTGTCGGGTCATGTGCTTGATCTGTCGTCCGGTCGGTGACGGTTCAATCCGCTACCGCGGGGAACGTGGCCCGAAGAGGTCTAGAAGGGGCTACTCTGCGGGGATGGGAACCTGGGGGAAGAGTTCCTCGAACCTGTTGCAGCCTATGTGAGGGGAAATCCTGGAATAAACTAGAAATGTATCCGCGGACGATCGCTTCTGTCAAGGATAAACTGTGCGAGGAGCATTCATTCACTTAATCGGGGTCACGTGAGTACTCGAATTCGATCGTTAACGAGGGACATTCCGTGCATGCCATTCCGGCGGAGGCCGGAATTTAGGCATTTCAGCCCAGCGAGACGCGAGGCTGGGCCCCGGCCTTCGCCGGGGTGACGATGGGGAGCACTGGATTGTCTTTGGGTCAAAAACGCTAGGAGGGTGTCCCGGAGAACTGCATGATCACAGTTGCGCGACGATAAAACTTGACGCTGGTTTCCGGTTGAGCTACAAAACTGTTTGGTCATGAACTAGGCTTGATCTCAAGAGCCACCCAGACCGATCTTCAGGTACGGGTGGCTCTTTTTGTTTGGGGAAAGCGGAATGGGGGCTGACAACGGAGGCGACAGGACGGCATTGCTGGTGCTGGACGTTCAGAACTACTTCTTTCAGCAAAGCTCTCGGGCCTACCTGAAAGCAAGTGCCGAAATATTGCCGAGGATCAACGAACTGGCCGACCGGGCCGACCGAGCCGGCTGGCCGGTGGTTTTCACCACTCATCATGCTCCTTCAGGGCACGGGAACCTGATGGAAGAGAAGTGGTGGCACCTGCCGAAAGGGGAAGAATGCGCTCTTTACTCGGGATTGAGAGTCCCCGAAACGGCCGAACTGATTCCCAAGGAGCATTATTCCGCCTTTCTCAGCACTGACCTGGAGGATATCCTTCGTTGCCGCGAGATCGAGCGTGTCGTGCTGTGCGGGGTGATGACACATCTCTGCGTGGACACCACCGCACGGCACGCGTTTATGCTCGGTTGGAAGCCGATCGTCTTAGCGGATGCGTGCTGTTCCAAGACCGCTCTCTATCACTGGGCAGCCTTATTGGCTCTCCGCCACGGCTTTGCCGAAATCACCACCTCGAAACGGCTGCAGGTGGCCCTGCCATGATCGGCTTTGACGTCATCATCGTCGGCGGAGGCCCGGCTGGACTGGCCGCGGGTGTTCAGGCCGGTCACATGGGCCTTACCGTCAAGATCCTGGAAAAAGATGTCTGGGGGGGCAGGTTGTGCCTGGCTCGGAGAGTGGAGAACTTTCCCGGTCTTACCCGGCCGCTCAGTGGCCGGCACGTTGCTGCGAGGTTGCTGCTGCAGGCGCGGCGCAAGACGCTCTCAATGGGACTGGAGGCCTGCACGGCGATTGACTGCGTCGATCGGCGCTTCGCTGTGGAAACGAGAGTGAACCGGTACACGGCCAGAGCCGTCATCGTGGCTTGCGGTGTTCAGCCCAAGCGACTGTTGGTCCCGGGCCTCGGCGTGGACGGAAATCGACTGTTCTATGCATGGCGGGAGCTGCCTCACTTCCGAGGGAAACGGATTGGTGTCATCGGCGGTGGAGAGGCTGCTTTCGATCAAGCGTGCTCGCTCGCTGAACGGGGCGCTGCGGTCACGGTCCTGATCAGAGCCACTGAGCCCAGGGCGTTTCACGGACTGGTCCACGAAGCCCTGGAACTTGGGGTCTCCCTCGTGACCCGAGCGGAGATACGACAGGCTGAGATGAAAGGCGCGGCCGTGTCGCTGCAATTCTCCGATGGAGGACGGCCGGCTTGTGACGTGGATTATCTTCTTGCCGCAGTGGGGGCAGAGGCCGTCGAAGTGACGATTTCGAAGGTCGCGGCCGGGAGAAACGGACAGGGGCTCTACTGGGCGGGGGACGTGTGCTCCGGAAGGTACCGGCAGGCTGCCATCGCGTCCGGTGACGGCATTAAGACTGCAATGATTGTGTACGACTATCTAAGAGGGGAAGAAGGGTAATGGAAATCTTGAGTCATACGGGAAGGCCTGATCTGGCGCAGATTTTCGTGGCAAAAATGCGAGACAATGCGGACTTCATGGTGGAATTCGTCGATGCGTGCGACCCCACGGTGGGAGATCGCCGCCGGAAATGGGTGATCGTCATCTCGACCCAGTTCGGTTGTCCCGTGAAATGCCTTATGTGTGATGCGGGCGGCGCGTTCAAAGGGAATCTGACCTTTCAGGAGATCAGCTCCCAGGTCGAAACCGTCGTCGCGGCGCACGGAGACATCGACCCGGGTCAGTGCGATAAGTTAAAGATTCAGTTCGCGAGGATGGGTGAACCCTCGCTCAATGATGCAGTCCTGGAAGTACTGGCCTGGCTCAAGGATTTTTGTCCCACTGTGATCCCGTGCATCGCCACCATCACTCCGGCCGGTCGCGAGGCGTGGTTCGCCGAGTTGTTGAAGATCCGGGATTGTTTCCGCGATTTTCAGCTTCAACTCTCCGTGAACTCCACGGACGACGCATACAGGGACAAGCTCATGCCGTATCCTAAGATGTCATGGGAATGGATGGCGGAGTACGGCCGGGAGTTCCATCGCAAGGGCCAACGCACGGTTTGTCTCAATTTTGCCCTCTCGCCGGAGATCCCCGTGAGCGCAGCAGCGACTCGTGAGTACTTCGACCCGGAGCACTTCGTGGTTAAGCTGACGCCATTGAACCCCACTACTACCGCGGAGGAAAACGGTATGTCTCCGGCAGACAACCGGGCAGATGCCGAGTGCAGAGTGGCCTGCAAAGCAGAGGAGTTTCTGCGACTCGGGTTCTCCGTGATAGAATCGATCGGGGATATGGAGGAAAACCTCATCGGAAGCAACTGCGGGCAGGCGGTGAGAAAACTGCGGCTTGCCTCATGGTGAGCCTGCCGGGGAATTGGCCATCAAGGGGGATCAAGGGGAACGTCTTTCCCGAAAGAGGTTCCCCTTGATCTTGCTCGCGTGAGCGCTCCTTCACCTCCAAATCGATGCAGGAACCCTTTACAGAGAAGTAATTTCCAGGGCGGTCGAGGTAGCGGAATCCCAGCCGTCCCAGAGAAAAGCGCTTTCCTTGCCGTCCGCGATGAGCCTCAGTGCATAGCGCACCTGCTCCTCATACAGCTCGCAGAAGGCGCCGGTTCTGTTCATCCCTCCGTTCATCTCATATGCCTCAGCTGGGCAGGGCGAGCCGCAGAAATGCCGCACCGCGCAGGAGGAGCAGGGAATTATGTCCTCGACCTTCCTCCCCGTGACCGCCTTGAAGGCCTCGCTCTTCAAGACGTCGCCTATGGGGTCGCGAAAGAGATTCCCGCCGTTGAATTCGGGGACTCCCACAAACTCGCTGCATGGGAAGAGATCGCCCCTCGCTCCCACCGCGAAGAAACACCTTCCGCCTCCACACGGTGAAATGTCACACATGAGACGCCGAGCCGAGGGTGCGGCGATGCTGATAAGCACATTGGCGAAATTCGCGATGACCAGCTGGCGTCCTGTTTCCTGGTACAACTCGTAGGTCCTGTCAAGGGCCTTGAGGTAATGGACTGAGAGATCCTCATCCGCTGGTCTGATCTCCCTTGCGCCTTGTCTGGTGCATCTCACCGGGTTGAGCATGCCTATGGGAACTTCCATCTCGTGCAGGAATTCCACCATGTTGCTGAGCGCGGTCATATTGCGCGTCGTCACCGTGCAGATCACATTGTAGTTCGGATACCCCTTGAATCTTTCGAGGAGGGCCGCGCTCCTGCGAAAGAATCCCTGACCGGCCCAGTTTTTTCTCGTCGCGTCCGCGATAGCCTCCTCGTGTCCGTCGAGGGAGAGCCCGACACCGATCCCGCGCGAGGTGAGGAAGTCAATGGCCTCGTCGTCCAACAAGGTGCCATTGGTCTGGATGCCGAAATGGAAATCGTCCCGAAAGCGCTCGATCCCTGCGAAAACCGCATCGCGGGCCAGCATCGGCTCAGACCCGTGGAATACCACTTGCGGGAGGCGCCCCTCGGGCATGGTCTTGCCGAAGTAATCCTTCAGGATGCCCAGCGCCGCGATCAGTTGGTCCTCGGACATGTGAACGCCGTCCCGTCTCATTTCTTCCGGGATATAGCAATAGGAGCAATTCAGATTGCAGCGTTCCGTGGGGTTGAAGTAAACCGCGGAGGGCTGTAGGCCGAAGCGAAGAACCTCCATCTCTCGGGCGAAGGCGTCACGTTTCTTGCGGAACTCTTGCATGAGCACGCCGCTATCGTTCAGCGCATCGCCGATCTTGTCTCGTTTCACCAGAGACCAGAAGGCGGTGTCCGGATCGAGGAGAGCGACGTAGTTTTCGTGTGCGATGTCGATCAGTTGAACCGTGGGTCCGTTGCCGGTATTGCAGTAGCGGCCGCGCGAGGGGGCCGAGTTGTGCACCTCTTTCATCATTTCCATGGGTCTGGCTCCTGACGGCTATTTAGCAGTTGCCAAGGATAATGTCCGATTGGTTCGCCGCGGACCTGGGGGCTCCCTCACTTCGGACAACGCAGGGCCGTCAAACCTTCGTTCGGGAGCCGCCAGGTCGGCGGGGCGAAGCGGTCAGAAATCCTGGCATCTATTGAAAATCGTTGGCATGAAACGCTCGGTGAAACGCTTCCGCAGCACAATTGAGGCGGGGGCATCGCCATGCGAATCACCCCCGCCGCGATAACCGAGCTAGTTCGCGTTGGGGACGACGAGGATGTAATGGGACAATCCGGTGCCGTCGGCCGTACAGGTCTTGCGATACGCTATAACGTCCTTCACTGTTGCGTCACCTCCTTTCAAGGAACGTTGGGGCCATTCCACCTTTGTGCGCGGCCGCGCCGGTTGCGGGCTTCAGGGCAATAAAAAAGCCCTGGCACCCAAAGGTGCAGGGCTTACTTTTGCCATCAGAGCAACCCCAGTCTAAACGCCCGTCTTCTGGCTTCCGGGTTATCCTCCACCCGCCCTTCCCATCCGGTTGGAACCGAACAGTGGATATGCGGGGATTGTAACCGGTTACAGCGGCGGGACCGCCACGGATTCACACCGTGTTCCGATAGCGTCCAGACTTTCCAGGCACTATTTAACGCGAACCGGCCCTACGCTGTCAAGAGGAAAGCTGACCCGCCGGAGCTTCATTGAAAGCAAGCTCCCCATATTGCTTCTCGAAGGCGAATTCCTATGTATCTTCCACAAATATCACCGTGACGGTATCGGTGAGGATTGTTGCCATGTGCCGGTGCGCTTCGCCGTTCGGGATGAAGATACCGTCTCCGGGAGCGTAGAGCTGCACTTCATGGTCGAAACGGATCTCCATTTCTCCTTCCAGCACGTACCCGATATGCCCTCTGTCGCACCAGTGGGGCGCGAGACCCTTGGTATACTCGACCAGCCGAAGCCTGCGATCGCCGATCCGGTGAATCTTCTGCCGCATCCCTTCCAGTGGCGACTCCCAAGGAATGGAGGCAAAATCAGCTTTGTATTGAGTCATGACAGCTCGCTGCTGGAGCAGAACGGACCCCCTCACCGGGGACAGGGCCGGGCCGCCTCAAGGCCGGTAAACGATTACTGCTCTCTGGCCTTTTTCACATCGTCAACTGACATCATAACTTGATCGGCAGGTATGGTTTCGATTTGGCCGGCAATCAAGAAATCGTACGCGGGATCGGCTTTAGTCACCCCCACGAACATGGGCAACATGATCTGGTGATCGAAGTCCCGGACGGTCACCTTCCCCACCGGCGAATCGATCGTGAGCCCCGCGAGCGCATCCACGAACTTCTCACGGTCTACCGCACCCGCCTTTGCAAAGGCCTGAGCTATGAAATGACCTGCCACATAGCCACAGAAGGCTCCAGCAGTGGGATATCTCCCGAACACTTGCTTGTAATTGTCCGCGAATACCTTGTTTGCCGGTACCTGCGGATAGTAGAAGAAATAGGGCGAGGTCCCCAGCACCCCTTCAGGAGCGTTCATGCCCAGCGGTTTGAGTGTGGATAGTTCCGTGGCCATGTGGACGAGGAACGGGACCCGTTCGTTGAATCCAGTGGTCTTCGCGGCCTTTAGGAAGGGCACGCAGCTCGCGCCTCCTGCAGCGACGATAACCGCATCGGGTTTCGCCGACAGGATAGACGTGATGTACGGGGTGAAATCCGGCTCCCCAATTTTCCACCACGATTCGCCGAGAAGCTGAACTTCCGGTTTGAGCTTCTTGAGGTTCGACCAGATCTCCTGGGCCATGGCGTGGCCGAATTCGTAATCGTCGCCGGCAATCCAATATTTTACGTATGGCCGCTTGACGAGCGTCAAGGCCGCAGCACGCCCGATCATGGCCGTATTCTCGTTCATGGAAAAGACATACCGGTGGCCCTTGGAGCCGGTAATGGCCGCGCTCTTGCCAAACGTCACCACGAGGGGGATTTTTTCCTTCTTTGCCAGATCGGAGACCGCCAGTGAAACCGCGCTGTTTGTCGTCCCGGCCAATATATCTACCTGCTCGCGCATGATCAGCTCTTTTGCAGCGCTTAACCCCAGATCCACCTTGAACTTGTCGTCCCGCGTAATGAACACTACTTGCCTGCCGAGCACTCCACCTTTGGCGTTTATCTCGTCCAAGGCCAGCTTGAACCCATCTCTCACATCATTGCAATAGACGCTTGGAGGGCCGGTATACGTGTCGATCATGCCTATCTTGATGGGGTTTTCTGCTTGCAGCGTTCCCGAAAACAGGAAGACCGCCGCTGCCAGCCCAGTCAGGGCGACCGTGAACACTCTTGTCATGACTGAGTCTCCTCAGGATCTGCACCGGGACGCATTCAGAATGGGGTTCTTTCTCGATGCGCTTCAGTACATGATCGGCGTCCAGAGACCGTGCACCAGGGGTCGGTCCGGTTGATCCGCACCTGGAACGTCAATGAGCTTGTGCCAGGGCTGTTTTCAACTTCTTTTCTTCCGCAGGCGGGAGAGAGGTGCGAAGCACGACGCCTTGAAAGCTCTTTAGTTGCTCAAAGACCTTCTCTGCGGCCGTTGTTCCGCGTACCGATACGAAGGAGATCGCGCGACCGGGCTCGAGGGCATTCCCCAGTTCCCGGATTAGGCTCAGCGGAACACCCAAGTTCAAGCAGACGACGGCGACGCCCCCTGCAATCCAACCGAGCAGGACCCCGGCCTGACAGGTGAAAAGGGTCGTGCCGAGCGAACCGCCGGACATGATCCACCCCAACACTGCGCCCAGGAATCCGAAATAGAGTGCGCCGCTCACCGAGAGCTGCCCGGAAAGATTCTCCTGCTGGTCGATGTCGAGTTCATTTTCGCCGTCCTTGAACACCAGCGCCGAGTCCTCGACGTCGAGGACTGCCTTCTCCCCAAGCTCCTGGATAGCGAAGACAAATGCGTCTGCTTCACAGCGTTCCTTGAATTCTACGGCGATAAGATCACCCATATCTCTCCTCCACTCTGATTCTGACTGACACACGCCTTCACGGCGATGACGACTTTCGTAGCGACGGGGCGTCCAAAGAAGTCCCCCGCCCCGAGGTACACCGTTATACCCTGAAAGGGGTCTTCTCGGCAAATAGAAGCTGCGACCTTTCACGTCAGGAGGTACAGGGGGAAGCACTTCCCGTCCCAGGTTCGCGCGCGTATTTCATGCAGCACGGTCGGCCGGGCATTATGGCCGTGCGGGTCCGTCGGCTAGGCAATGAAGGGATGGGTTTGCTCGGTGGGATGAGTCCTTGAAGCAAATTGGGCGAGAGCCCGCTAAAGCAAACTCTCGCCCAATACTTATGACACTATAACCAAGAGCGGGTTACCAGCGCGACCTGCCGCCGCCACCGCCGCCACCGCCACCGCCGCCGCCGCTGTCTCTCCGCCTGCCACCACCGCCACCGCTATTGGTCTTGGGGCGAGCTTCGTTCACCTTGATGCTGCGGCCGTTGAGATCCTTGGAATCCAGCTCCTGGATCGCGCGCAGGCCTTCTTCACGATTTCGCATTTCGATGAACCCGAATCCTCGGGACCGGCCGGTGAACTGGTCGACGATGATCTTTGCCGAATCGACCACCCCGTATCCTTCAAACAGATCCTTGAGTTCGCTCTCGCTGGCATCGAAGGACAGGTTGCCAACATAAATGTTAATACTCATTCTCTCACTCCTTGAGATAAGAAGCACCCGGCACATGACGTGGAGTGCGTTTTCGGTTACGAACAAGGGCTCTTTGTGATCGGGGATAAACCGGCTGGAGAAACGGTGTCGCTATCCTCGCACGGGCGCCTCTGTCCTTCCGTCTTAAGCCTTGCATCACGCCCGTGGTCCTAACGAGAGGTCGACCGGAGAAACACAAGTTAAGCTTCAATTATGAGGATATCCCCCGCACTTTTGCTTGTCAAGGGATTTCTCCCCCTCAAATCTCGGCCGTTTTTCCCGTCCGCGGAGTCTGGTCGCTGCTCCGGGGAGTTGCGGGAAACGGCTGCAGGTGCCATACTGTTTGAGGATAGCCGCCGGGCAACCGCTTGTCCTGGTTCAGCGAAACCGGGTCTCGTATTCCGGCCTCCCGGGCGCCGATTGGGGGGACTGCTTTAGCATGAACGTTGAATCCCAAGAACTCCGAACCATGGACACCTTTCGTGCCGAGAGCGCGACCTTTTCTGCAAAAGCGACAGGAACCGATGTCAACCCAGCAGGCACTCGGCAGTGGGTCGGCCGTATTGCCGTGCTTTTCCTGTTCTTTTTCGGAGCAGCCCTGACCCTCCACTGGCCGGGTTTCCACGCGGGAATGGTGTACGACAGCAACGTTTGGATTCAGCAAAAGGAGCACGTCTTTGCCCGAGGGAGTCTTCAGGATATCCTCGGTATAGTCCCCGCGAGGCCTCTCTTTGTACTGAGCCTGTACGCGAATTACCTGCTCGGCGGCATGGACCCGATCCCTTTCCGGGTCGTCAACGCGGCTTTCCTGGCTGCTGCAGGGGCGGCGCTGGCCTTCCTCATTTGGCTGGTGCTTGACATAGCGGGCAACGCTGCGCCTGGAGCGGAAAGGGGTCGTAGGTGGGTATGTGCATTCCTCGGACTCCTCTTTGTCGTCCATCCCTTACAGTCGTTCGTCGTTCTATATATCTGGCAGCGGGAAGCGCTCATGGCGTGCTTGTTCTATTTCACTGGCCTGGCGCTCTACTTCGCCGCTCGGTCGGGCAGGTTCAAACGTGTCGGTCCCGCGTACGTCGGTGCGGCGTTGCTGCTCCTTTGCGGACTCTGGAGCAAAGAGAACGTGGCCACCTTGCCGCTCGCATGGCTCGCGGGAGAACTCGTTCTCTTCCGTCCGAGTTGGCGTCACCTCTTGCGGCGAGCGCTCGTTATCGCTGCGATATCGGTGATGCCCGCAGTGATTTACGGGTACACCGTGAACGTTCTCCATGGTCCGGAGACTACTCACGCTCAGGGGATGATCAATCGCCTGCTCGGACATTATGCTTTCAGCGGGCTCACCGTCGACCAAGTAGTCCTCACCGAGTGTCGGATATGGTTCTCCTACCTGCGCATGATTTGTGCCCCGTATTTCCATCAACTGGAATTCATAAGGGCCGAGACCGTTTCACTATCGCTGTTCGATCCGCTGGCCACAATGCCCGCGGTGGCAGGAATCGTCGGTCTGGTGGCCGCGGGGATAGGGTTGGCGAAAAAGCGCCCTGTTGCATCGTATGGAATTCTCCTGGTCGTGATCTCCCTGCTGCCCGAGTCCCTCATGATTCCGCCATATCTCTTCTTTGGGTACCGGGCTGTCCTCCCGATGGCCGGGGTTCTGATCGTCCTTTCCGAACCGCTTATTATGGCGATGTCGAAGTTGCGGGGCGCGTCTCCCCGGGGACTTTGGCTGACGGTCGCGTTCCTCACCGCGATCGCGCCGGTGGCCTATCTCTCGGCGGTGACCTATGGAGAAGCCAAACAATGGAGTTCCTTCACCTTCTGGAAAAGAGCCGCCGATCGTCTGCCACCCTTTTCCGGCCACACCGAAACCGTACCTTACCTGGACATCGTGGTGAATTCGATGCTGGAATACATCAACGTCCAGCGCTATGCCGACGCCGTGGACATCTTTGCCAGGGCCGAAGGGAGTGATCCTCCGCTCGTCGACAAGACGGGCCGGCCGGCTTTCCCGTTTGTCGGTGCAGCGGAGGTCGATAACGCGATCGACAAGTTCATAGCCACGTTCCCGACAAAACCCGACCGCGTGGGAGCCGTGCTCCTCAATCTCGGCGTGGTAGCCGGATCGATGGGGCGATCGGACGAAGCGCTCAGAATCTATCGGAAAGCCGCGGAAATCAATCCCGCGCTGACGATCGCTCACCTCAATCTCGGAGCGGGCCTGGAACAGGCAGGCGATCTCGCCGGTGCGCTGGAAGCGTATGTGAAGGCAGTCGAATCGGATTCCCGTTCGGCGGAAGCTTGCCGAAGCCTTGGGGCCGCGCTCACACGGGCAGGATACCTGCCCGAGGCCGTGGAGTATCTGAACCGGGCAATCCAGCTTGAACCGAATCTGTTCACGGCACGCGTCAGTCTCGGGGACGCTCTGGAGGCTTACAACAAAATCCCCTCAGCGCTGGAGGCATACCGAAAATCCCTTGAAATCGCTCCGGATTGTGTACCCGCGTACCAGGGTTTGGCCCGCCTCCACCTGAGGCTGGGCGATGTCCCCGCCGCGGTCCGGCACTTTCGCAAAGCCGTGGAACTCGATCCGCAATCCGCAGCGAACCATACCAACCTCGCGTTCGCCTTGCTCCAGTCCGGCATGCTCAGCCAAGCCCAGCACCACTATCGCGAGGCCCTCAAGCTCGACCCGCAGGACATGCTTGCGCGAAACAACCTCGGCGTGACGATGAAAAGAATGGGCAATCGGGCCGAGGCGGTTCACGTCCTGGAAGAGGCCCTGGAAAAGGACCCCACGTTCGTAACCACGTATCACAACCTTGCCGTGGTGTTGGAAGAGTCCGGACAACGGGATCGAGCCATCGCGACCCTTCGAAAGGCACTTGAAATCGACCCAGCGTCCGCGGAGATCCACCACGACCTGGCACGCAGCCTCCTAAACGCTGGGGAGATCACCGAAGCCATCGCTCACGCGAGAAAGGCTGTGCAGCACGACCCGACCCAGCCGCGGTTTTACGTCACGCTCGGTGAAGCTCTTGAACAGAGCGGCGATCTTACCGGGGCCCTCGCGCAATACAAGGCCGCGGCACGATTAAGGGACGATTCGATGCCACCCGGCACTTCGAACGGTACGATTGGTCCCGATTCGCATTCAAAGAAGTGATCTGGGGAGAAACCCCCTTGCCCAAACAAGTTCCCCCCGGAGTTACTCTTTAGTTTGCGGCCTGGTATGAGAGGGTTGTGGGTGCTGACCGTGCAGGGCTGGCATGCCGGGGCTCGAAGTGGTAGACTCATTCAATGAATGGGAGTCGAGATTGAGCGGGGGGAGCGATAGCGCCCTCCGAAAACCTGAACCCACCGATCGCAATTGAGAAAGGGGCTACTGTCATGGGCATCCACGTCACCGTGAGGTTTTTTGGGGCCTTACTGGTACTGGTAGGCTGTCTTGCGTACGGGCCGGCCGCGGCTCAGGGGCGTGCACCGGGCGAATCTCCCACCGGAAAGATCGAACGCATTCAGGGCGGCGCAATGATACAGCAAGGAGGCACCGCTGGCTTCGTCACATTGCAGCAAGGACAGGTCGTCAACGCCCAGGACGTTATCGCTACCGATGCCGGAGAGGCGAGCAGAATTTGGTGGCGTGGCATGCTGCCGACCGAAACGGACGCGTCGCTCGGGGCCGCCACCGCGCTCGGGGTTGTCAGGTTTGAGAGATCCGGGTCCGCGTCAGCATTCCTGGGGCAGTTGGGCCAGGGCATTGCCAGATTTGTCAAGGTATTGCCGAGGACCTCTCCCCCGTCCTCTTTCATGATTTTCACTCCCACAGCGCTCATCGAAGTAATACCAACCGGTGACAGAGCGGACTACGTGGTCGAAGTTCTGGACGAAACGAGAACCTCCGTCACGTGCATATGGGGTGATATCCGGGTCAAGAACATCAATGAGAAACTGGTCCGGGCGAGACACCTCACGAGCTGCCGACAGGTCATGATAGAGCGAGACAGGGAGCCTTCTCCCGTGGTAGGTGTTCCGACGGAAGCACTGAGGCAACTGGTCCGCCTGACCACCATCCCGCAAACCTTGCCGGAGGACGTTCCCATCTGTGAAAGGGCTCCGGCTCCTCCTCCGGCTCCCTTGATCGACATCTATCAGGATCCGACAATCATTCTTCCGCCCCCGGGTATATTCTTCCCGCCGCCTGGGATCATTTGGATCGGTCCCCCGTGGGGACCCGGCCCGACCGGCACCTGGACCGGAACAGGTACTTGGACCGGAACGGGAACAGGAACGGGGACCGGGACAGGTACCGGTACAGGTACTGGCACAGGTACTGGCACAGGTACTGGCACAGGTACTGGCACAGGTACTGGCACAGGTACTGGCACAGGCACTGGCACAGGTACTGGGACAGGGACAGGGACTGGGACAGGGACAGGGACCGGAACAGCCACGGGTACGGGAACCGGCACTGGCACGAAGCTCCCCACCCTTGTACCGACGAAGATACCGACCGTGATCCCAACACTGGTTCCCACCGGCACCGCCACGGGTACGGGCACGAAACTTCCGACTCTCGTGCCTACGAAAATCCCCACGTTCGTGCCGACGCTTATGCCCACGGGTACGGGAACAGGAACAAAGCTTCCTACCTTCGTACCGACCAAGATGCCTACGCTAGTGCCGACGCTTATGCCCACGGGTACGGGAACAGGAACAAAGCTTCCCACGTTCGTTCCGACCAAGATGCCCACCCTGGTCCCAACACTCGTTCCTACCGGTACAGGAACGGGAACGAAACTTCCGACCTTTATGCCTACAAAGCTCCCGACAGGTGCGGGAACCGGCATGCCTACGTACATGCCCACGCAGATGCCTACAAAGCTCCCCACGCATGTGCCCACAAAGCTCCCGACCCATATGCCGACCTACATGCCGACCCATGTGCCAACGCACACGCCTGGACCCTCAGGCCCTCCAGGCAAATCTCAGCAACAGTTCCAGTATACTCCGCCATCGGGTGAAGGCCGGGGTCGCGTACCGCAGACAATTCCGCAGACACCGGTCATGCCTGGGCCCTCAGGCCCTCCAGGCAAATCTCAGCAACAGTTCCAATATACTCCGCCGTCGGGTGAAGGCCGCGGTCAGGTGCCGCAGGCGACTCCACAGATACCGGTCACGCCCGGCCCCTCAGGTCCGCTAGGCGGAGCAGATCAGGAACGTCGCCAAAGATTCCAGAGGTAGATTTCCGGCCATGTGCTGCGAGCGGCTCCGGAGTCATTCTCCCGCGAGGAGATGCCTCCGGAACCGTCATGAAACGCACGATGAACGCTTACGAAAATCAGCCTGCGAAGTCAATCGGAAGACAGGATGACGCTCGCTTCCAGACTCTCGACCGCAACCAGAGCACGCACACTCCGTAAGCGACGCGCGGCTCTGTTCCTAACCCTGTTTGACGATTTCCATGACCCGATCCCGGAACTCGCGGCTCTTCTCGTCGGGGGTCACCATCTCGATCTCTGAAGCTGAGACGACTCCCAGGCCAAGTTCCACTGCCCGTGCAATCTGTTCCTGTTCGAATATCTTCGGCTTCATGATCGCCTGATTGCTGCCAAGGGATTTCAGGATTGCTACCCCCAGCGAGTCCGTGGCTACACGATCCGTTGAAGCAAGGAAGACGCCAGCCTTCGCGCGTTTGCCCACCATCGGGCCGCCGTCCACGAATGCTTCGATCCCGTCGAGGAGGATGATCGCGGGTTTGAAGGGCGCATTGATCTCGGCAATCATCTTGCGCTGATGCGGCGACGTGTGCAGCTCACGCATGTACTGATACCCGTGGCGGCTCGTAGGAACACATCCCACGTGAAGCTTGAGCGACATGGTGAAGACCCCTCCGTACTGATGAGTCTTCAGGCAGCAGGTCGAAACGAGGCATTCGGACTCCAGGATCGGTCTCGCGACGCGGAAACCGTCCTTCCAGTGGCTGTTCTCCGGTTTGACCGGTACCCAGTCTTTTTCCGCCAGGGTATCGAAGTCGATGATCTTGACGTTGAGGTTCTTTAGAAGCGGCACAATCCCTTTCTGATCCATCACTTCACGGGTTGGTGGGTAACTCCTCTCTCCCACACTGACGGACTTCGCTCCCATTCCCCACAATTCCTTCACCAGAGCCACAAGGGTGTCGTTATGCGTCGAACCGGGATACGCGTCCGCGGTGTTGAAATTCGGCTTGACGAGAACATCTTTGTTCTTCACCGGGTTGATCCCGAGGGTTGTCAGGGAAGTCTTCACCCCTTCCCTGCGATCGTCTGTCATGACCAGCGCAACACGCGTTTTCTGAGCTGCCAGGAGCTGACCTCGCTCCAGCACGGCAAGGGCGCCCCCCGCGACTCCAGCGTATTTCAGGAATTCCCTCCGACTGCATGCACTCATCGCCCCCTCCTTTACCATCATAAATATGATAACCGAATCCTGTACCGGGTCAATAAAGTATCCAAGCTGAGAATCTTTCGTATCGTCGGTGCATCTAAATTTCGGAAAGCTACATGATGAACGGGCCAAATTGCGGAAAGTATTGTGCCAAGTGAGGTCTGGAGTCATAAATTAGTTCGGAATGAAAGCGAGGAATTGCAGTCCATTCATATAACGCAAGAAATTCCTTACAAAGACACATGCGGTTAGGGACTTGGCGGTCACTGGCAAACCTGGGGCGATGTTATTGGCGCCGCGGTGATCCGGGTGGCCGAGCAGCGTGGCGGTTCCCGATTTTCCTGCCAAGCACCGGCACAATCAAGTCTTGTCGGACGGTCTGAATTGCGTCAAGAGGAACGCGGCGGGGACAAGGAGAAGCAGCATGGACCTTCGTCTTGAAAATAAACGGGCGCTGGTAACTGGCGGCAGCCGTGGCATCGGAGCGGCCATCGTCAAACGTCTGGCCAGCGAAGGTGCACACGTCGCACTGACCTATATAAGCAACCCCGATAAGGCCGACGAAGCGGTGAAGGCAGCCCAGGAGTTGGGCGTGAAAGCCCTGGCAATCCAAGCTGACAGCGCCGAGGCCGAGGCGGTGATTGCTGCCGTGGAGCGCACGGTACGGGAGCTGGGCGGGATCGACATTTTGGTCAACAGCGCGGGAATCGGAGTCGTTGCGCCCATCGACGACTATCGCCTCGAAGATTTTGACCGCACCCTGGCGGTGAACGTTCGAGCCGTGTTCGTCGCTACCCAGGCCGCGGTGAAGCATATGCAGGAGGGCGGGCGCATCATCAACGTCGGGAGTTGCAACGCAGAACGCATGCCCTTCGTGGGTGGCGGAGTCTATGCGATGAGCAAGGCAGCTCTCGTGGGGCTGGTCAAAGGACTTGCACGCGACCTCGGCCCGCGCGGCATCACCATTAACAACGTGCAGCCCGGTCCCACGGATACCGATATGAACCCCGCCAACAGCGATTTCGCGAAGATGTTGCTGCAGTTCATGGCGTTGCCTCGCTATGGCACAGGCGACCAGATTGCATCGTTGGTGGCCTATCTCGCCAGCCCGGAGGCAGCCTACGTGACGGGGGCAAGTCTGAGCATCGACGGGGGATTTACCGCGTAATCACCCGAACAACGAACGTCAGTGAAAGTGGCGGTGGAGTTAATTCACGTAAGACAAGAAAGAGAGACAGAATTTTTGTGAGCGAATTCCTTGTAACAGCCGTTCCCCAACCATGCCGTGGAGCCAAAGCGAAGCAACGAGAGGCTCATGACCGGCGCTGGAAAGTCATGGCCGGAAGTTGACGGCTGTCTCATCGGCCGAAAGGAGAAAGTCATGGGTTCGAAACTATCTATTCTCGGTTTTGCGGGCAGCCTTCGTCAAAGCTCCTTCAACAAAGCCATCTTGAGGGCCGCGCTGGAAATGGTTCCGTCCGAGGCGACGCTGGAAATCTTCGACCTCGTGGGGATTCCCCTATTCAACCAGGACCTGGAGAGTCAGCCGTCAGAGAGAGTCACTGAGTTCAAAGCGGCAATTCGCGCTGCCGATGCCTTGTTGATCGCCACCCCCGAATACAACTACTCAATGCCCGGAGTTTTGAAAAATGCCCTGGACAGTGCTTCCCGACCCTATGGTGACAACGCCTTGGATGGTAAACCGGTGGCGATCATGGGCGCTTCCATCGGTATGCTTGGCACGGCAAGAGCACAGTACCATTTGCGCCAAAGCTGCGTCTTCTTGAACATGTATCCGTTGAACCTCCCGGAGGTGATGGTGCCTTTTGTGCAGGACAAAATCGATGACAAAGGCCGCCTGACGGACCCAAAAACAAGGGAGAAAATCACCGAATTGGTCGATGCACTGATCGTTTGGGCTCGGCGACTGAAATAGAGCTGTTGCTTTGCTGCAGGGGAGAATCCGGCCAGGCAATGCTGTGAAGCGCAAATTTCGGCCTCGTGACTCCGGGTGAGTGGCATCTCACCGCGGGTAGCAAGCCTGGAATTTGCAGAATGAGTGTCTACGTAATTGGCACCCCGCTGGGGGCTGGATTATGAGCGAAATTCCTGGAGCACACAAGCGCACACTTATGCAAATGATGAAAGCAGCGCGCGTCCACCAGGTCGGCGGGCTTGAAGCCATCGTGCATGAGGAGGTGTCCCGGCACGAGCCTGCCGAGGGACAGGTACTGGTCCGAGTGAAAGCGGCGGGAGTCGGTCCGTGGGATGCCTGGGTGAGGGCCGGCAAAAGTGCGCTTCAGCAGTCGTTGCCGTTAATTCTCGGATCCGACTTGTCAGGAGTTGTCGAGGACGTCGGCTCGGGTGTCTCAGCCTTCTACCCTGGGGATGAAGTATTTGGCGTGACGAATTCCCAGTTCACCGGGGCCTATGCCGAATACGCCGTCGCAGACGCTGCAATGATAGCTCACAAACCGAGGCGCCTGAGTTACGTCGAGGCTGCCTCGGTCCCGGTGGTGGCGAGCACGGCATGGCAGATGGTCTTCGATCACGGGCAGGTGGATGGCACGAAACGTGTGCTTGTGCATGGAGCTGCCGGTAATGTTGGTACCTATGCGGTGCGGCTTGCGAAGCGAGTCGGAGCCGTAGTCATCGCCACTTTCCTCACCCGCCAAGTGGATTACGTCCGCGCCCTTCGTGCAGACCAAATAATTGAGGTGCAGACTACTCGTTTCGAGGATCGGGTGAAGGACGTCGATGTCGTTATTGCCACGATCGGTGGCCAGAACCTCGACCGATCTTTCGAAGTTCTCAAGTCTGGGGGGGTCCTCGTGTCTTCGGTCGCCATGCCTGATCAGGAAAAGGCAGGACAACACCATGTCCGAGGCGTGTTTATTCTCGTCGCCGTCACATCCGAAGTTTTGACCAAGCTTGCGGATCTGCTCGATTCAAACCAACTCACAACGAATGTCGGTGAAGTGCTGCCCCTTGCCAACGCGCGGCTGGCGCACGAGATGCTGGCCGGGAAGCCCCACAAAGGAGGCAAGATCGTCCTGGTGGTCGATGAATGAGTATCATAACCGAAGGTCATGATCCGCGAGCGCAATGCGCATCGCCGCGACAACGTACACATGCTGCGGTCTATGTCGCAGGTGTTGGGCACAAACTCCTAACTACGAAGAGGAGGAAGTCATGTCTGAAAACATCGGTCGCACAAAGCGTAGCGAAAAGGGGTTACTCACGCCGGACAACTGTATTGTCGCGCTTATCGATTTCCAACCCCAGATGCTCTTTGGCGTTTCCAATTTCGACCGCCAGACGATTATCAACAATGTCGTCGCACTCGCGAAAGCCGCGAAGGTTTTCGACATCCCTGTTGTCCTCTCTACGGTTGAAACCAAGAACTTCAGCGGAAACATGTGGCCGCAGATCGAAGCCGTCTTCCCAGACCAGGCCCCAATCGAACGATCTACCATGAACTCCTGGGACGACAAGAACTTCGTTGCCGCGATCGAAAAGATCGGACGGAAAAAGATCGTATTGGCCGGATTGTGGACGGAAACCTGTGTTGCGCTTCCGACCGTGCAGGCTATTCACGACGGGTACGAAGTCTATGTCGTCGAAGACTGCTGCGGCGACGTCAGCGTGCTCGCGCACGAAAATGCGATGAAGCGCATGATCCAGGCGGGTGCGAAGCCGGTTACGTCTCTTTCCGTGATGCTGGAGTGGCAACGCGACTGGGCAGAGCGCGACACGTACGACGCGGTTATGGACATCGTGAAGACTCATTGCGGAGCGTACGGCATCGGCGTGGAGTACGCATACACGATGGTGCACGGAGCGCCGGCCACGAAGTTCCCCGAATACGTCGTCTCCGGCGCCGCACATGAGGACAGGGAACGGCGTGAAGAGCCGGAATCCCCGCCCACATTCCAACACTGATGTGCCTACAAGGGAGGCCGACATGGACGCAGACACCATAGTTCATAACGGGAAGATCGCAACGAACGCCCTTCCGTCGTTTGTGGAAGCAATCGCGATCACCGACGGGAAAATCAGCGCTGCTGGGACAAATATCGAGATCCTGCAGCAACGTGGACCGGCGACGAACGTGATTGACGTCCGGGGCAGAACCGTCATCCCAGGCCTGAACGATTCGCACATGCATCCGATCCGTGGCGGCCTCAACTACAACATGGAGCTTCGTTGGGATGGCGTTCCATCGCTCGTGGACGCGCTGCGGATGCTGAAGGAGCAGGCCGCGCGGACTCCTCCACCGCAGTGGGTCAGGGTGATCGGTGGGTGGACGGGGTTTCAGTTCGCCGAACGTCGCATGCCGACTCTCGACGAGATCAATCGCGTCGCACCCGATACGCCCGTGTTTGTGCTGCACCTGTACGACCGGGCGTTTCTGAATGCCGCGGCCTTGCGGGCTGTCGGTTATACAAAAGACACGCCCGATCCACCAGCTGGTGAGATTCAGCGAGATAAGCGAGGGAACCCGACGGGGTTGCTCATCGCGCGTCCGAACGCGATGATTCTCTATTCCACGCTGGCCAAAGGCCCGAGACTCTCGCGCGAGGATCAGATGAACTCGACGCGTCAGTTCATGCGCGAACTCAACCGCTTTGGCATCACAAGCGTCATCGACGCGGGCGGCGGTTTTCAGAACTACCCGGACGACTACGAGGTTATCGACGAACTTCACAAGCGAGGTGAACTCACGGTTCGCGTCGCCTACAACCTGTTCACACAGAAGCCCCAGCATGAATTGGCCGACTTCCAGCGATGGACCCGGATGACGAGCCACGGGAGGGGCGACGACTTCTACCGGATGAACGGTGCGGGTGAGATGCTCGTCTTCTCCGCGGCCGATTTCGAAGACTTTCTCGAGCCGCGGCCGGAGATGCCCCCCGTGATGGAGGACGAGCTCAAGGCGGTCGTCCGGCACCTCGTGGAAAACCGTTGGCCTTTCCGCCTCCACGCTACCTACGACGAGACGATCAGCCGTGCACTGAAAGTCTATGAAGAAGTGAATCGTGAGGTTCCATTCGAGGGTCTTCACTGGTTTTTTGACCATTGCGAGACGATATCCGACCGCAACATAGAGCGGATCAAGGCGCTCGGCGGCGGTATCGCGGTGCAAGACCGGATGGCCTTCCAGGGCGAATATTTCGTGAATCGATACGGGGAAAGACAAGCGCAGCGGACGCCGCCAGTCAGGCGGATGCTCGAGCTGGGCGTGCCGGTCGGCGCGGGCACGGACGCGACGCGAGTCTCAAGCTACAACCCGTTCCTCGCACTATACTGGCTGGTCACAGGCAAGACCGTCGGGGGCACTGCGCTCTACCCGGAAAGCAACCGCCTCGACCGGATGGAGGCGCTCCGCCTCTACACGGTCGGGAGCAGTTGGTTCTCTTCCGAGGAAGGGAAGAAGGGTTCACTTGTGCCGGGGCAATTGGCCGATCTTACTGTGCTCTCCGCCGATTACTTCTCGATCTCGGAAGAGCAGATCAAACACCTTGAATCGGTACTGACCTTAGTCGGAGGCCGTATCGTCTTCGCCGCGAGCGAGTTCGGGCGCTTAGGGCCGCCGCCCCTACCGGTTAGTCCAGACTGGTCTCCGGTCAAGACGTACGGAGGGTACGCTGGAGCAGGGGTAGCGAAGAACCCTGTGCGAAGGCAGGCACACCACCACGCTCAGGCCCGTGGAGCACATACCCACAGGTGGGTGCTCGGCGAGTCCGGGCTGTGGACCCTGGGCTGCGATTGCTTTGCCTTCTAGCACTCCACCGGCTCGAGGGGAAAAAATGCCGGCTCATCCGGCTAAGAAGGAGATACCCATGGAAACCACAGCAGGACCCGAGCAGGCTCTAACTGAAAAAGTGCTGAAGGCCTACTCGAACATTGAGAACCCCCGGCTGAAGTTCATCGTTTCGGTACTGATCAAACATCTGCACGCGTGCGTGAAAGAGATGCAGGTGACAGACGACGAATGGGAGTTTGCCTGGGACTTCATGGAAAGGATGGCCGCCATGACAGGCCCTGAAAGAAATGAATTCCTCTTGTTTGCCGACGTCATCGGGGTGAGTCAACTCATCGAGACGCTCAATCATGAAAAGCCGGGCCAGCCAGTTGGTTTTGCGTTGGTTGGTCCGTTCCTTCGTGCAAACGACCCCTTCCGTGAAAGAGGAGCTTCCATTGCAAGCGATGATACTACCGGCACTCGCGTGAGGATTTCGGGAAGAGTGTTCGACTTTGAGACGAACACGCCGATCGAGGGTGCGATTCTCGATACATGGCAAGCAGCGACAAATGGATTTTATGAGAACCAGGATCCGAACCAACCTGACTACAATCTGCGAGGCCGCTTCAGGACGGATGAAAACGGAAACTTCGAGATTGTCGCGCTCAAGCCGACTGCATACCCCGTTCCAACCGACGGCCCGGTGGGTGAACTCTTGCGAGCCGCCAGGAGACCACCTGACAGGCCGGCCCACATCCACTTCATCGTGTCGGCTCCGGGTTATGAGACGCTCGTCACCCAGATCTTTGTAAACGGGGACCCGATAATCGAGGACGACGCGGTTTTCACGGCAAGCAGGAACATGGTCGGGGATTTCGAGAAAGAAGGGGACCACTTCCGGCTGACTTATGATTTTCCTCTCAAGAGAGGTGTTTCAATAATGCCGAAAGCCCCAATTGCAGCCTAGGAGAGCCATCATGGAAGACGTCGCTAAACACATCGTCGGCTCGTGGCGATTGGTACATTCCATAAGCATTAATGCGGATGGTGAGAGGGTATATCCCTATGGAGAAGATGCCATTGGGTACATCTCCTACAGCGACACCGGCATCATGGCGGTACAGATAAGCAGGAAATCCAGAGAAGAGCGCCCGGATCGTGCGCGGCTTGAGGCCGATTACCTGGCTTACTTCGGCCGATACGAAATCGACACTGAAAAGCAGGTGGTCCGCCATTACGTCGAAGGGCAACTGTTTCCAGGCGAACACCCTGAGGTTCTCGTAAGAAAGTACCGGTTCGATGGCGATCTGATGTCGCTAAAGCCGGTGGATGGGACCAATCGCGAAATCTTGTGGCAGCGGGTCCGATAATAGTCCGCTGCCATAAGCAGGGCGAACCGCCTTGATCGGAGGCAATCGTGAGAGGCCTTTTCTTTTGCAAGACAGGCTCATTGGACAATCTGAAAGTCGAAGAGCTTCCCATGCCGGTTCCGAAGGTGGGCGAGGTCCTTGTGAAGGTCTTTGCCGCGGCCATCAATCCGAGCGATCCGAAGAATGTCCTCGGAAAAATGTCGGAAACCGGAACGCCCCGAGTTCCCGGACGTGACTTTTGAGGAAGTCGGTCACGCATAATGAAGAGGAGCACGTAAAGGGACGGGATAGAGGACACGAATTTCGAAGGACTGCTCAGCATGAGAGCGGTTGCTTGTTTCTTTTGGAGACATCAAGCCGTGTTCGGGACTGGGTCCGGATGCGGAAGCTGAACGGGGGTGAAAGTGAAAATCTTGATTGGCATGCTGGGAGGAGGCCTCATCGTGCTCGTCCTGTGGGATGCTTTCGAGACCATCATTCTTCCGCGCCGCGTGACGCGCCGATTTCGCTTTGCCCGTCTCTTCTATCGGAGTACCTGGGTGGCCTACTCGGCTCTTGGTTCATACCTTTTGTCGGGAAAACGCAAAGAAGGCTTCTTCAGCTTCTACGGTCCTCTTTCGCTGCTGGCGCTGGTCGGTCTTTGGGCACTCGGTCTCATGATTGGCTTCGCGTGTCTGCACTGGGCCGGAGGGCCTGGGCTAAACACGCCGGATGGTCAGCAGAGTTTTCTGACCGATCTGTATCTGAGTGGAACGACCTTTTTTACGCTCGGGATTGGTGATGTTGCCCCACGCACGACGCTTGCAAGACTCCTGGTTGTGCTGGAAGCAGGGATAGGATTCGCTTTTCTGGCGTTAATCATTGGGTACGTACCCCCGCTTAATCAAGCATTTTCCCGCCGCGAGACAAGCATTTCTCTCCTCGATGCGCGCGCGGGCTCGCCCCCGACAGCAGCGGAAATGTTGCTTCGGCACAGTGGCACCGACGGAATGGAGGCGCTGCGCGAGCTTCTCCACGAGTGGGAACTCTGGTCAGCGGAATTCCTGGAGATCCACTTGTCTTATCCGGTTCTCGCTTATTTTCGTTCCCAACACGATAACCAGTCCTGGCTTGCGGCTCTCACTGCAATTTTGGACACCACTTCGTTTATAGTGGCCGGTGTGGACGAAACCTGTCAGGCTCAAGCGGAGCGCACTTTTGCCATAGCACGACATGCCGTCGTGGATCTTGCCATAGTTTTTGACAGTCCTCCGCGCGAGCCCGATCAGGATCGGCTTTCTCCCATTGAGCTGAGCCGTTTACGCTCCTCGCTGGCAGCGGCCGGCTTAATGCTTCGCGAGGGACGCGATGCGGACCAAAGGCTCGTAGACCTGCGAAGAACGTATGAACCGTACATCTACTCGCTTTGCAGGCATTTTCGTATTCACCTTCCCCCGTGGATTCACGAAACCAAGCAGCGTGACAATTGGGAGATGAGCGTGTGGGAACCGCCTGCTCGAGTATTGCGAAGACGCGGGAGGGGGCACTTTTAGCCCCGGAGCTTCGGCGCTGAGATCGATGCACGTCACTCTAACGTTCGCGGGTTCCGTGCGTCTAACCATAAGAGAAGTCGTTCACCGGCGGAAATTCGGTCTCTCGGAACCACTCGGAGACGTTGCGAACAAGACCATCCGGTTAAGGGCTTTCTGTGGTTACGACGTTTGCACGGGAGGTGATTCAGGATGAGATACGGCAAGGTAGTACCAGTGCTCATTGTAGCGGCAATGGCCGTGCTGGTGGTCCTGGTCGGCGTGGCTCGGGCCGATCAATCGCTCGGAACTTCGTCTTCTGCAACAGCAGCTATGGGGCGGACAGTTCTCGCGGACAGAGTCGTAAACCCCGAAGGAACGATGCTCCAGGTACCAGTGACCAACGTGGACTGGCGGGGCCGGCATTATGGGGGCCGGCACTCTGGCTACTGGCGGCCGTACAACAAGTTTCGGTCGTATTATTACAGTTACCCGCGGCCCCGGTGCTGGTGGAACGGTTACCGGTGGGTGTGCAAGTACAGAGGACGGGGCGTATATTAGCTCGGACAGCTCGAATGCCCGGCTCCCAGGGAGGGCTGCGCTCCAGAGACGTTGCCGAGAATGATACCCGACGAGAACGGCCGGACACGATCGAAATGAGTAATACCGAGTGGCAATCCAAAGAGTAACTCTGGGGGGAGCTTCCTTGTGCAAAGAAGTTCTCCCCAGGTTACGTCTTTTGAAGCGACTCGGTATCAGACGCTCCTGCAATCACAGGAACATCCGGGTTTTACCGCTTCGATGAGAGCGGAAGCGATGTAGTCTTCGATATTGCGGCCTGGTGCCCATTCGCGGATGAATTGGCGACTCTCGTCCTTCGGCCGAATGCTGACCCGATCGAAGCCCGATTCACGGAGCATCGCTTCGAGGTCAACAACGGTGGCGGCACCCGCAATGCAGCTCGAGTAGAGGGTGAGGTCGTTCCGGACATCGTCAGGCAATGGTGCAGTGGCGACGACATCCGAGATGGCGAGCCGTCCCCCCGGTTTCAAGACCCGGAAGGCTTCGCGGAATACCCGGCTCTTGTCGGGTGAGAGGTTTATGACGCAGTTTGAGATGATGACGTCCACGGCCGAATCCGCGACCGGCAGGTTTTCAATCTCACCGAGCCGGAACTCGATATTGCTATACGCTTCGGTTTCCGCATACTTCCGCGCCTTGGCAAGCATTTCCGGGGTCATGTCAACACCGATAACTCGTCCGGTTGTCCCCACCTGCCTGGCGGCGAGGAAACCATCGAATCCTGCCCCGCTCCCCAGATCCAGAACGGTCTCTCCAGGTTTCAAGGCTGCTACGGCCTGTGGATTGCCGCATCCGAGCCCCAGATCGGAGCCTGCGGGAGCGGATTGGAGTTCTGCCGCCGAATATCCTACTTGCATGGACGAACTCCCTTGAGAAGCGGGCGACGGCCCGGAGCAGCACCCGGACGGAGAGCACCCGCACCCTGCCTGGCCCTCTTTCGCTATGGTTCCGTACCTTTTCCTTACGGATTCTCTGATTTCGTCAGACCGTAGGTCCTTCATTTCTTCACATCCCTTCTCCTGCAGGCGCCTGTGTCACGGATTCGCCAACAGGTAAAAGCCGACTACGATAAGCAAAAGTCCGGCAACAGTATTCATCGCCGGGGTAATCCGCTGAACCACCGACTGCAATTTCCCGAATCCAGCTCCAAGTCCCACGAGCACTCCAGCCATAGGCAGGCTGTACCCGATCGAGAAGACGGCAAGGATAGCCGCGCCCCAAAGTGTGTGTCCTTGCAAGGTCGTCACCGCGAGGGCTACCGGGAGTATGGGATTGCACAGCACGGAACAAGCGGCTGCGCCCCCTCCTACGGCAAGACCGTACATCGTTGCTCCGGAAGATCGGCGCTTCCAGGTGTTTTCGGTGAACAGGAGACCGGCCAAATCGAATGGGAGCAGATCCAGGCTGGCCAGGCCAAACAGGACCAGGACGAATCCCGCGAAAAGCTTCCAGTAAAGCCCCAGCGAGGCCCCGCCAACGCTACCGACAAATCCGCTGACTGCGCCGATGGCCGCGAACGCTGCGACCGTGCCGATCGTGAACCACAGCGCGGTGAGGAAGAGCGCTCGACGATCGCCCGTATGCCCAAATGTCCCGGAGTACCCCGCAATCGCGCCGAGGACGGGCAGGTTGCAGCAGGAGGTCACGGAACCGATCAACCCAAGCACAAAGGCCGCGGGAAAGACCGCGGGAGACAGGGCGGATGATGCGAGAACCTCTGCGGACCATTCGAGCATCAAGAAACTCCTTCACTTCGGGCAGCACGCCGCATTGCCTTGCGTAGGACAGCACGAACCAGGCTGCGACGCCTGAACGAACGCGTAATATAGCCGCGCCTCAGAGATATCGCCCGACACTGCCGAGGGAGTGCCCTGCCGCCCCAGAACCACGACGCAAGGAAAGGCTTCGACGGAAAAGTGTCGTACCAGGCGAGCGTAATCGGGGACGTTGCTCGGCAGCGTGAACACGCCGATCCTTTTTCCCAAGGTCTGCAGCTTGTTCAGTACCACTTGAATCTGCGCGCACGTGGCCTGATACGCTTCCGGTCTCTCCCCGCGCAACATGATGAATGCCACATCAGTATCCGCTGCCAACGTTTCCATGGCTTTCAGGGAGTCCACGGTCTGGATGAAGAGGGCTTCTCCTCGTTGCGACTGAGGCTTAAGCTTGCCCGGGCCATCTCCGGGTGCAGAGGATCGTTCCGCGAGGCTGCTGGAAAAAGGCTGTGTCGGTGTTGTCTTCCCGGACTGAAGCGACGTCCCCGTTACCCATGAATGAGTCCCTACCGCGATGGCCGCGGTTATGACGATAACGGAAATGAGCGTCCTGCCCCGACTCCACGATCGCTGTTTCGGATTGCAGCACGACGACCCTTGACCGTCAGCCGATGAGCAACAGGGTGAAGCATCCCTGGTACCGTCGTCGGTTCCCTTTCCTTCAGGCATCACGTTCTGCATGTAAATCCCCCCACGTTGTCACATTCCTCTTGCCCCGCGTCTGCTGTCGGCCATCCTCCGGTCAACAAGCTCGCCGCTGCGAGGACCGTGTCCCGGTCCACCCAGCAGAGGATGTTCTTCCCGCGTCGTTCCATGCGGATAAGCCCTGAATGCCGGAGTTCCTTCAGATGGTGAGAAACGGTGGAAGGGTCGATCGCGAGCCCCCTGCCGAGTTCACCCACACACTGTTGTGCTGCTGCCTCGGAACTGCATTTGGTTCCTGGCGGGCAGCATGAGACCAATCGCATGAAAATCTGCAAGCGGTTGGGATTGGCCAGGGCCTTGAAGATCTCGGCGAAGCGGTCCGCCTCTTCTATTTGATGCTTTGACATATGTCCATCTTTCCATGTAGCTCCCCGTTTGTCAAGAAAAAAACAACCCATCTCGAGCCTCGCCCTTGCAGGCCCGTGCAACCGTGGAGTATCGTGGTTCCCTTCTAAGGCTGAATTGGCGGACCACGCTCCCGCGGTCCGATACAGGGGCTTCACGACTCTACAGATAAGGAGGACAACCATGACGGACAACGTGTCGCAACGTACGAGGGAGCTTTTTGAATCCGGGCTTTACTGAGCGGAAAGCGTTCTGCTCGCCATTGCGGAGAGCAAAGGGATCCGGTCGGATCTCCTGCCGAGAATTGCTACGGGCTTTTGTGGCGGAGTGTCGCGAACCTGCGGCATGTGTGGCGCGGTGAGCGGCGGAATCATGGCGATCGGCCTGTTTGCCGGCAGAAATACCGCTACCGAGTCGGTCCTGCCCGCGTATGCAAAATCGCAAAGGTTTGTACAAGCGTTCGCGGGCCGGTTCGGCTCGACGAATTGCCGGGATCTGATCGGCCTCGATCTGGGGACCGACGCAGGACAGGCTCAGTTCAAAGAAAATAATCTCATGCAACAGTGTATCGGGTACGCGGAAGAAGCCGCGGGGATGGCTCTCGCTGTGATCGAAGAGTGATATTGGGTGGAACTTCTTTGTGCAAAGAAGTTCCACCCACGACCCCCTTCAAGGAAACGAGAAGTTTTTGGAGAGAGGTCTGGTCGGAAACCTTCTTTCAAAAAAGGCTCTCCCCAAAGTCACCCTTTGGCCTGCGACTTGGTATCAGGCTCAAGCTCCGAATGCGCAACCATCCGCGTCCACTTCCAGAGCCTCCAGTAGTACACTGCGCCGATGGCCAGCCCACACACCGTGGGCGACGGCTCAGAGCGCAAGATTTCATACGACTCCGGAGAAACCAGGCCACGGAGCGCACAACTTAGTGGGATCCCAAGGAAACTCACCACCAGCACTAGTCCGATGCCTGTGCTTATTGCCAGGGGAAAGCTCAAACAAAAGAAACGGGGCAGGAAATCCTTGTCGTCTCCGCTGCCGTTGGCGCGGTAGCAGGCTACGGTCCCAAGGATTGGCACCATCATACTGATAACGGCACTGGCCAGAGCCGTGATGTCCGGCCCCTCCCTCGGGACTAAGTGCATCAAGTACTGTAGACTTGCCAGGACGACCCACACGAGAACGTACTTGACCTGCTCCCTTTGCGATACCCGCTCTTCTTTCAGGTCCTGAGCCAGGGCCTCCACGTCCCACAGATACATTCCTCACCCCCTCAAATACTCACCGTTCAACTGCTATTGCACCGTGAAACCGGCGATGTGTCAAGACACAAAAAATGAGGACCTGGGAGCGCTGCATGGAGCTTCGGCGACGGGTTCACTTTGAACCGTCGTCGGTTTCAGAGCCTGTTTGAAAAGCAAGGAAGTGGTCCCAGTTGTGCCGCTTGCGTTCCGTAGAGCCCGGCGTCCCTGCCGGGCTATTTTGAACGACCGGCACGGAGGCCGGTCGCTACGGAATGGAAGCCGGCTCCCATGTATGTGGAAAGAGAGGGGGACAGGAGGGAGCGTTTCTCTGCAATTGAGGGAGTTGGAAGCACGCCTTACTTGGCCCGAGGCCTCGGATTCGTCGCACCGGGAGCGAGCAGTCTAGGGTACCAATTACCCGGTGCTCGGAGAATCCTTAATAACGTGGAAATAGAAAATCGTCTGCGGGCTTCCAATCCCACACGGACTTTCGCGTTACGCTCAGCCCGCTTTTGCCGTTAGCTGCAATTGAGGCTCCTCGGAGGTAGCCGCGGGAACCTTTCGGGATGCCGTCTCCTGGACCAGCGCATCGGCTACCAGTCCGGAGACGAACTGAACCTTGGTTTCCAGGCCGTAATACTCCATCAGGTCCGAAAGCTGGGAATGGCAGTTTTCGCACGCGGTGGCGAGGATGGTCGCTCCCGTGGCCTTGACCTCGTCGACCTTGACCTTCGCGGACTTCATGCGGAACTCTTTGTCCCCCATGATCACCAGCCCGCCGCCTCCACCGCAGCAATAGCTGGCCCGGCGATTCGACTGGAGATCGACGAAGTCGTCGGTCAAGTGTTTCAGGATGTACCGCGGCTCTTCGTATATGCCGCCTTGCCGTGCGATCTGACACGGGTCGTGGTAGGTAATGCGTGCATCGATCTTGGACTTGTCAAGCTTGATCCGCCCTTCTCGCAGGTACCGGGCGATCAGCTCGACAAACGTGATGACGTTGAACGAGTGCTTGCCGGTCATGTGTTTCATCACGCGATACGCGGTGCCGCATTCGCAGATTGC
This sequence comes from Desulfomonile tiedjei, assembly GCA_016218715.1. GTDB lineage: Bacteria > Desulfobacterota > Desulfomonilia > Desulfomonilales > Desulfomonilaceae > JACRDG01. The sequence continues at coordinate 115,876 of JACRDG010000054.1, forward strand.
GACCTCCTTGACCTTCAATCGCTCCGCCTCGTCGATGATGCGCTGCGCGATCTCCTTGGTCTTCTTGGGGTTTCCCACGAAAGCGCCGAAGTTGACCGCCTCGAAGTAACTCAGCGACCACTTCTCTCCGGCAGCGTTCATGATCGCCGCGGCCGGGACGATCGAGTGTTTGCCTGCCAGCGCGACGTACAGAACGTCAGCGCCTTGCACGTCCAGCGGGACCGCCTCTTCGCCGCCCTCGCTGCGCCATTTTTCGATCACCTCGGCCTCGAGGTTGCGCACGGCCTGTGCGAAGCTCTTCTTCGTGGCTTCGATGTTGCGCCCCTTGGATATGGAGACGTCGGCAAGCATGGTAAGCACCTTGGGCTCACGGTCCGATCCGATGAGGAGCAGCTTGGCAATAGACTGAATGAGCCCGGTGTCGATGCCGAACGGGCAGAAGGTCATGCACCGACGACATCCGGTGCAGGTGTACGCGGTCTCCCACACCCGATCCATCCACGCGTCGTCCAGCTCCACCGCCTCGTTCCACCAGGGAGCGATCTTGCCGGAGAGCTTGAAGTACTTCTCGTACAGCCTGCGAATATTCTGAGCACGGGAGACCGCAGTGTAGCGCGTCTCCGGCATCGATTGGTACACATGACACGCTTCGATGCAAACGCCGCAGCGGGTGCAGTTGTCCAGATACAGGCGCGCGGCGCGGGTGAGCTTGTCGGCAAACAGCTCGAGGAGTTCTTTTTTCTGATTCTCTTCCATGGTTACGCTCTCCTCAGCGCGTTCAACGGCAGGGCAAAGAAGCTGTGCATGATCTTGCTGAACGGCAGAATCATAAGGAACAGATTGGCCAAGAGGACATGTACCGCGATCACGGTGTAGTGCCCTCCGGAAAGGACCTCACTGGGGTCCTGGAAGGTGAACTTCACCAGTCCGTTGAGGTACGCACCAAAATCCTGCTTGCTCAGCACGAATCCATTCTGGCCCCACGAGTTGGCCCAGCTGATGACGTCTCCGGTGAGGAAAAGGCAGAACAACAGGAGCAGCAGAATATAGTCCGAAGGGACCGACAGCTCCCGCACCGGTGCGCGAAATCGCCGGAAGAGCAGGTAGAGCACTGAAACAGTCAAAGCGACCCCTACGGCTCCATGACCGATCATGTGGTGCGAAGCCCCGGAGACGATGCTCAACTGCGGAATCAGATCGAGGTGCGCAACAATGAGCAGCACGAAGGCCACATGGAACGTCATGAGGAAGAACCACAATAGTGGGCGGTGCTCTCTCACCGTGGGGAGTGTAAAAGTGTCCACCAGTGCGGCGAGGAGCGGGGTCTTTGTCTCAGGGAAGATCTGCAGCGTCGTGGGATGCTGGGGGGCCTTGAGAAGGCGGACGATCTTCGCTGCGATGCCGATCAGGCACCAGGCGACGGCCAGGTACACCATGGGCACCATGATGAAATAATAGAGTCTGTCTATCATCCCTGCTCTCCGGACAGCTACTTGAGCCGCTTGACGAATATTTGGATCGAGCCTTCCCGCTGCTTGGTTTCCAGCACCTCGTTCCCCGTGGTGTCGGCCCAGGCCGGGAAGTCCGCCAGGGAGCCCGGATCGGTGGTGTGCACCTCAATGATCTCCCCTACTTTTACGGAATTGATCTCCTGGCTCATCTTCACCACCGGCATCGGGCAGGGAAGTCCCTTGAGATCGAGTACCTTCGCTACAGCGTGTGCGGACATGCTAATTCTCCTTAGATGAAGAGCTGGTTGATGGATTTCCGGGAATGATTCAGGAACGTGGCTACCCCGACGTACTCGAGGTTCGGATAGTCGATGATCTCCTCGCGCTTGAATCCCATCAGATCCATGGACATTTCACAGACCTTGATCTCTACGCCGAGCTGGCCTGCCATCTCGAAGAGTTGATCTAGGCTGGGGGCGTTCTTCTTCTTCATAAGCCCCTTGAGCATCGCGGTCCCCATCCCGCCCATGTTCATCTGGGAGAGCTTCGTCTTGTTGCGGCCTTTCGGCAGCATCCAGCCGAACATCTTGGACATGAAGTCCTTGCCGCGGGCGTCGCCGTTGGCTTTCCGCAGCGCTGCGGTTCCCCAGAAGGTGAAGAAGAGTACCACCTTCATCCCCATGGCCGCCGCGCCGGTGGCGATGATCATCGAGGCGAGCAGCTTGTCCAGGTCGCCGGAAAAGACGATCATGGAAAGCTTGTTTTCCTGCGCGGGACCAAGCTCCTCGACTTTCTTCCTCAGCTCCGCGATCTGGAATTCGAGATCCTGGTAATGCGTGGTGGCCTGCATGGTAGCGGGTGCGCTCATTGTGCTTCCTCCTACGTTACGATTTGGGTAGCGGTTGTTCGGGCCTCTCGGGCCAGTTTTTCTGGAGGCCCCTCACGGGTATCAATGGTTCCGCGGGGCCTCTTGGTATGCAGTTATATTAATATCCTAATCTCTGTATAACAGCCCGAACTCCCTATGTCAACTAAATTCGTCAAGAAAAAACACGACCCCCTCGGCATCACCTTCTCTCACATTTAGTTTGTACTATCAGATAGTTATGGTCGCCGTCCCTCTTCCCGGCAGTATGCCGATAGAACCGGTTGCTGCAAAAGGCCCTGCAGTCCCCTCGGTTCCGCTCCCTCCCTCCGGACGTTTTTGCTGATCTGTTTTGTCAAGAATAGCCGGATCGGTCCTGTCCCGCTTCAGAGGCTCTGATGAGGCCTTGTCGGTGATTGATCTGGAAGGTACCAGTCGCATACGCGCGGCCATTTGTGACCGAGCGGTCGCGGCCTGTTCCGTTTTTCTGGTGACTGCCCTGCATGAAAGTGCTAATAATTGGTAATCACGGAATATGCGCCTCTCGTGGGCGACCGCGCGGCGGTCCGAACACGAGGAGCCCTGTTTGGGAGACGTGGCTCTTGTCGGATGAAAAGATCAGACTGCTGATGGTTGAAGACGACATGGTAGATCGCATGGCCTTCCAGCGCATGGTGAAGGCCGAGGGTCTCCCGTACGAGTACACGTGCGCGTCTTCGGCAGCAGCAGGAAGGGAAGCACTGAAAGCCGGGTCTTTCGACGTGGTGATCTCGGATTACAACCTTGGTGACGGCACGGCCTTCGACGTCATCAGCGAGGTCCCCGCAGGGGTAGCCATCATCCTCGTCACCGGCGCCGGTGACGAAGGGATTGCGGTCAAGGCCATGAAGGCCGGCGCGCAGGATTACCTCATCAAGGACCAGAGCGGCAATTATCTCAAGACACTCCCCGTGACCGTTGCCAACAGCGTCAAGGCCAAGGCGACCGAACGGCAATTGCAGCAGTATCATGTGGAACTGGAGAAGGTCGTCGAGGAGCTGCGGAGAACCAACGAGGAACTCGTACAACAAATAGCCCAGCGGGAGCGAGCGGAAGAAGACCTCCGGGAATCGCTGGAAACGTCAGCGAACATAGTGGAAACGATCCCTTCGGGTCTTCTCACCTTTCAATACCAGCCGCCGGGCGAGATTTTCCTCGTCAGCGGCAACCCCGAGGCCGAGCATCTCCTGGGGATAAAGATCAAGGATTGGGCCGGACAGGAACTGGATGAAATTTGGCCCAACGCCCGGGTTCAGGGGCTCACGAGGGCGCTGCTCCACACCCTCCAAACCGGCGAGCGGTTCAAGGAGGAAGCCGGCGTATACATGAAGGGGGGTATAACGAGGTTTTTCCGGGTGAGGGCGTTTCGCATCCCGGGAGAATTACTGGGGCTGGCTTTCGAAGATGTAACCGAACGCACCAAAGCCGAAATGGCCCTTCAGGAGGCGCATGAAGAACAGGAACGCCGCGTCGAAGAACGGACCGCGGACCTTGTCACCGAGAACCTGGAACTCAAGGAGGACATCAAGCGTCGCAAGCGCTCGGACGATCTGCTGGTCCGGGCATCGAGACTGGCTGCGATGGTGCAGATGGCCAAACCTCTCACCGACCGCCTCAGCGAGCTGCTCGCCACGATTGCCGGGAGCACCGGAGAGGCATTGAGCCGCGTTGATGCGAGCGCCCCCCCTGATGTGGAGCCCTTGCTCCAACAAGTCCTGGATTCCTCTCAAGAGGCAGCGTCGACTATCACGCGACTCGGCCAGTTCGCTCGAGCCGCGGCTGGGCCGGCCGGTTTGCAGATCAGGAACGTGTTCAGCCTGAGCGATTGCGCGCGCAAGGCAGTCGAAATCTGCGGCCTCCAGCACAACTCGCAAGCGGGCGACGACGGCAAGAACCTGTCGCTCGAGCTTGACCTGAACGACAACTGCCTGGTTGAAGGAGCGGAAGAGGACCTGGTTCAGGTCATCGTCAACCTCGCGCAAAACGCGAAGGAGGCGTTGCCCAACGGCGGGACCATAAAGGTAAGGACAGGGACGGAGGAAGATCACAGCGTCGTTTGGGTGGAAGACAACGGCGTCGGAATACTGCAACACGACATCGTCAAGATCTTCGAGCCGTTCTGGACCTCGAAGGAATCCCATTCCGGTCTGGGGCTGAAGATGTGCTTCGGTATCGTGCACAGCCACGGAGGCACGATACGGGTCTACAGCCTGATCGGCCGAGGAACCAAGGTTCGAGTGAGCCTCCCCCACGTTTCTCAGACCCAAGAAGGCCCAGGCGAGGCTGAGGTCAGTTCCCCTTCAAGTGAGTGATATCGGGTGGGAGCCTGCTTGAAGATGCCGCCGCGCTGCGGCAGGGTTATCAGGTGTTGTGGAACAGACGTTCTACCTTCAAGGACTCACAACATCTTCGTGTCTACGTTCATTCTTTGAAGGAAACTGCACATGCTTCGAAAACTCCATGCCAAGGACCCCAACTGCCACGGCTCCGATTACAGCGGCAGCCACGTACCGAAGGTACGACAGCTCTGGTGCAATAATCAAAAGGAATACTCCCCATAGGGCTCCACCAATCGCCACACGAATCCACTTCTGCATCCATTTCTTCATTAAGTTCACTCCTTGACGGTCTCTAGATCAAGGCAGCCACGACGCGACCAGCCGCCCGACGGCAGGTTTTCATGTGCCGTGAAACGGACTCGCTGCCCTCAAGTGCTTGAATCGTCTTCACCTCTACGTTCATTCTTTGAAACAGACTGCACCAGCAGCGAAGCATCCAGAGAAATAAGACAGATTGCTGCAATTCCGATTAGACCGGCTGCCAGGTGCCGAGGGGCAGATAGGTCTGGCGCAATTACGTGCACAAGGCCGAGCCATAAGAAAGCACCAATCATCGAAAGAATTGATTTATACATCCATCTCTTCATTGAGTTCACCTCCTGACCGTAATCAGCTCAAGACAGCCACGACGCAAGGAGCCGTGCGGCTTCCGCGGTTCCGTCTCCGCACTGCTCGGGAGTCTCTCGAATCCGACCCTCCTGAATGTCATAACGCCTCGGAAAAGGAATGCAAGTGTGTTTATTTTTCCAACGGGCGATTTCCGCAACGCTGTTGTATCCTGCTCCGGTCAGCACGCGATACGCTCGATCGTACAGCCGCGCTGCAGGAAAGTAGTTGAAGACGGGACAAGACAGACCGTTCACAGGACGCGGGACCACCGCGGCAACTGCTCCCGAGCCGAGCGCGGTGATTTCGGCCCGGGCTCGGTCCACCAGCTCCCTCACCTCCTTGTCAGGCCCGCTGTGCACCACCAGCCACAACGGTCCGCTGTCCAGGAGCTGTTCCAGGGCCGCGGGAACCGGTGCCGGAAACGCCTCCGAGGGAAACCGGATGCGCCCGTGGAGCGCATGCACTTCAGCACCGCTCGCCTGGAGCAGGCAGGCGTAGTCGTCGTTCAAGGGCTCGGCCGCTATCACCTTGGTGCCCTGAAGGGTTAGTTGTTTCATGTCGTACGTACGGTGTCTCTGTTGAGGTCCCTGCTCCTGGCTGTTCAGTGGGGCCGGCATCTTGCCGGTCACTCTTCTTGAGCCAATCCGCTCCGTCGGCACCGTTCCGGTAGCAGAATCCCGGCTGCTCACATGGGTGCCACTGCTGGCTTGCCTAGCAGGGTCTTTCCGGAAGCACTGCTGGGCAAGCCAGCAGTGGCACCCTGACCGAGGAGCCTGTGAGAGAGAGGACGAACGCAAGTCCGTATTTGTGAAATGTTGCGCTGAGAGGTCACACATCAGACCAGCCGCTTGGAAATAAGAGGGGATGTTGAGTCGTCGCGCGATGATGGCGAATCGCAGACACATCCGCTCAAGGCCGAGCCATTCGCCTCGCAGCCCCCACGGAAACGTGTCCAGCACCACGAGCCGCGGATTCAACTCCCGGGCAAAGGGAAGGACATCCTGTCTCCACCGATTTGAAGGAATAACCTCGATCGTCAGGCCTGTGATCCCTCGCAGGACTTCAGCGTAGCGTGAATGCGTGACGATCCGCCCGCGAACTCCTTCATCGCGGAGCGCCATGCAGACCGCGCTCGCTCGCACGAGATGCCCCATGCCCGCACCCGCGGCAACGTATAAGATCTCTGCTGCTCTGCTCATACCGATTCGCAACTCAAAGAAGTAATCTTGGGGAAACTTCTTTGTGCAAAGAAGTTTCCCGCAAGCTCCCTTCAAGAAACTCTATTGCCCTTGGCTTTCCCCCTCTCCTCAGAGAGGAGAGGGGCCTGGGGAGAAACCTTTTTTCAAAAAGGTTCTCCCCAGTTACTCTTTGGATTGCGACTTGGCATCAGCCCCGCGATTTGGGCAAGGACGCTATTCTCTTCTCCGAACTCGTAGCACGAGGCACAGACCTGGAAGGCATGCCCTGAGGCCATACCTGCACAGATCTCCCGCCGCACCTCTGACCCAAGGATCTCCCCGATGCGAGTCGGTCGTACGACGTTCCCGAGGATCGGCATCTCTTGCCTTCCGGTGCAGCACGGCAGCACTTCGCCGTTCGCGTCGACGAACAGGTTGCACCACGGCGCAAAACAAAAGCGGGTCTGCGGTGTTTGGTTGGACGGATCGTCGCTTTCAGCGCGGGTGGTATTCGTTTGTACACGGAACAGGGGGAAGCGGCTCAGAAGCAGCGGCTGCCACGCCTGAGATCCGACAGCCAATGCAGCCCACTGCTCCGCTTTGGGGTGCACCCTTCGATCCGTCGTGCGCACCGGCAACAAACGCCAGCTCTCCACACCTCGTTCCGTAAGGAGGCGGAACAGGTCCGGCAGCGAGTCGATATTGTTCCGCATGACGACGGTATTCACCGCGACAATCGGGCCGTGACCCTTGCGCGCGCGTCGCACCTGCAACCGTTGAATACCCTTCCACGTCAGGTCCCACGCACCTTCGACACCCCGAAGCGCGTCATGCTTCCTTCTGGATGCAGCATCGACGGAAAACACAACGGTGTGAACCCGATTCTCCACGAGAAATCTCGCCTTGTCCTTGTCCATGAGGGTGCCGTTGGTGGTCAGGTTGACCTGGAGACCCAATGACGCCGCGTGCCGCACGATTTCCTCCAGATCAGGGCGAAGGAGGACTTCACCGCCGGAGAAGTGGATCTTTCTCAGCCCGCGGCGATGCAGGGACGAGAGGATCGACATGATCCGTTCCGTACCGAGAAGATCTACTCCTCGGTCCAGCGCGGCTCCCAGACGCCACAACCTGCAGACCTTGCAGCGGAGATTGCACCGCCAGGTGAGCTTGATCTTGGCCGTGAGCACCGGCAGATGAAGATCCGGATCGGATCGAAGACGTCGGACCCGATCCGCCAGGCCTTCTTCTCGTTCAACAATTGTTCGGAGATCCATGGCGAAACTCTGGACGTAGTACGCCTTTTCACAAGTTCGGTCGCGGATTTCGGGGCCTTGATGGGACAGGCATCTTGCCTGTCATTTCTTAATGGACCGGCAAGATCGGCCCCACTGAACAGCCAAGAGCTGGCCCATGAGCCATGCCGTATTTACGAAATTCTGCACTTAGCTGTTACGACTGCTTCGGCTCACCGGCACCGTGCAGAATCTGGCACAGCGCATCGGTTTCGCGTTCCATGGAGTAGTTCACCCTGACAAACTCCCTTGCTGCGGCCCCCATGGCTGCCCGAGCCGAGGGGCTCAGCCGCAGGGCTCGGCCCAGTGCTTCAGCCGCGGCCTCCCGATCCTGAGCGCGAAACACAAAACCGGTTTGGCCGTCCGTGACCACTTCGCCCATGGCGCCGGCATCGGACACGATCGGCGCAACTCCCGCGCTCATGGCCTCCAGGAGCACGTTGGGCATGCCGTCATACAGCGAGGGGATGGCCACGAAATCACAGGCCCTGTACAAGCCGGGGAGCCTGTCCCGGTCGGTGAAGGGGTTACGCACGCTCCGTGGCGCAAGCACCGGGTCGGTGAGAATCTCGATGGTCTCGTCGTCAAGCCGATCGCCCACGACGAGCAGACCGACTCGATCGAGGAAGTTTGCGTCTCTGAGCGCTCCGAGCCAGAGGTCGAGGCCTTTCTTGTACTTCAATTCGCCAAAAAGCCCGATGATGGTTCTCTCGTCGAACTCCGGGTTTGCCCTGATCTCGTCACGCTGCGCCTCATCGCGTGGGAGCAGCTCCCATGCGGAGACGTCCACGCCGTTGGGCACGAGCCGAACATCCCTTCCCGGATACAGGGCTATGATACGGCGCTTCATCTCCGAGGAAATCGCCGCCACCACCGTCGCACGGGACAGGGTTTCACGCACCCACGGGCCGCGTTCCGCGTCGAACCAGGTTTCATCGAAATCGTTGCCTCTGACCAGGACCAGCGACGGACAACCGAGCCACGCAGCGTACGTGACAGCCATGAAACCGGCGATTCCCGCGCCGAATCCGACAGCGAAGGTGTACGGTTCACCTCGGTGCTCCATGCACAGCAGGTTCCAGAGCCGTTGAGCCGTCTTCCCCGTCCCCGCGCTGCGGCTCACATGATGGTCCGTTCCTCCGTCCCGGGGAACAGACCGGAGCACCGGCTTCGGGTCGGATTCGGTGAGCGCGGCCACGTCCACCCAAACTCCGCGGCCGCGAAGCGCCTCGACCTTGCGCGCGGAGCTGACAGCCATGCCGCCTTCCAAGGGTGGGTGTTGATGGGTTATCCAGAGGATTCTCGGTTTCCGGTCCATGATCTATACCATTCTTGGGAATCCGCGGAGCCGGTCAGCTCACGAGGAGGTGCGGATACGCGATCGTTTCACAAGCACCCGGCGACCCCGGCCAAGAGTGTCAACTCTCCAGGAAATGATCCAGATCGTCTCTCTCTTCCCGGTCAGCACCTTCTTCATCTTCGGGCCCTTCCCCCGCGGTGGCGGCCGGGCCCTTGGTCGGAGCTTCCGTGGTTTCCTCGAAGGTACGGTAATCGCGATCGGAAAAGTAATGCGAAGATCCGGTTACAACGGGTTGGTAGTCGTACTTATCGTAGTATTGGTCACGGTCCGGGTAGCTCAGTGGAGCATCGGTATCGGCATCGAGATCATCTTCTTCCGTGTCGTCATCCTCATCGCTGGCATCACGCTGATCCCGGTAGTAGCACTCGGGACAGACGGGCCCTTCGGGACCAACGACACGATGCGCTGCACATACCGGCCGAGCGCAGAGAGAACACGTATCGACCGCGAGTTCGCCGCAATCCTCCAGAAAGAGAAGCCCTTTCTTGGAATGGCAGATTCCGCCCTGTGTAGGATCTCGCATGACGATCAACTCCGCCTGCTCGGTTTGAGCAACGAGCCGAGGACAAAGAACATGCCGACCAACTCTTCCGGGCTAACGCTCGCCTCGGGCAATTGCCGGTCCTTGAACTTAAACTTGCGGGTGAGCCTGCAGATCTCGCCCCGCGGCTTCTGCATCAGCCTCAGGTTCTCCTGCCCGGACCGTCGGGCCACCCGGTCGCGGTCGAAACAGAGCCGTTCGGGATCAGGGATCAAACCTACCGTAACCTTGACGAGTTTTTTCCATTTGGTCTTGGCCTTAGTTTTGCCGCGTAGGTTCGTCCAGGTCCGTTGCTGTACGGTATACCTATTCTCGATGCCGAGCAGCATCCTGCTTCCGTTGGACAGAGGCGCTTGCATGTGGCACCAGGGATCTGAATAGACTTTTTCCACGATTTTCTTGCATCGCCCCGGTGGCAACTGTTTCTCTGCGATAAGCTTCTGTTTTGTCGGACCCGACACGTCCACCAGCATCGAGATCCGGCCTTTCGCGGGGATGTCTTCTGCCATGATTCTCAGGAATTTCAACAGAACGTTTCGGAAGTCATTGCTGACGTCCGTGGAACGCAGCCTCCACCAGCGGACCAGATAGAACCCCGCCATGCCCGCGCTCACCACCGACAACACCGCAACATAGATGAAAAACGTCGCTGCAACAGCAAACACCGCGGCGAGAAACAGAAAACCGAAGATCTTCCGGCGCGCGGGACCCACCAACGGCTCGGACGTCCGATCGATCGCTGCGACCTCGGCGAGGAGCGCCCGCCACTCGTTTAAAGGGCGACGTCCGTAAATCCTTTTGAGCTGCAGGATGGATCGAGCTGCTGGCGATGGGGCCCTCGGTTTGATCGCCTGATTTGTTCGGGGCATCTTCCCTCCCCTGGTGAAGGGTCAGTCCGCAGCGTCGATATGACTGGCTGCCCGTTGCTGCATCGCGACAGTGCGGGCCAATTGAAACGCGTGTTTCAATCTCTCAAACATCACCTTGCGTGTAAAGCGCTTTTCCGCGGTTCTCCGCGCCGCGGTGCCCATCTGGCTCGTGAAGCACGGATTCTCAAGGGCGCGCCGGATGGCCAGTGCCCACGCCCGAGCGTCGTCGGGTCTGACGAGCCAACCGGTGATGCCATGATCGACGAGAGGACGGGTGACCCGGAGGTTGGACGCGAGCACCGGTGTGCCGGCAGCCATGGATTCGACTATTTTCAGCGGGCAGCATCCCTGGACTGTGTTGCGAAAGGTTTCCGTGAGTGGGGCCACCGTGAACTCCAGCCTGGCTATGACCGCCGCGAGACGCTCCGGCGAAAGGGGAGCCTGGACACACACCCGATCGGTCAGGCCGTAGGTGCGGACAGACTTTCTGAGGCTCGGCAAGGCCCGCCTCTGTCCACTGTGAATGATGAGGAGCCTGACCTCGGGCCACGCTGGAGCCACCATGCTCCAGGCCTGCAGGAGGATTTCGATTCCCTGCCAAGGATGTAGGCTGCCGAAATAACCGAACCAGCGCCCTTCGGACAAGCTTTCGAGCGGGCATTCGTCACCCGAGGCCTGAAAGAAGGCAGCGGAAGCCGAATTGGCAACCACCCGGATCTTTTCGGCACCGATCCCCAGATCACGCAACGCCATGCTTGTGACATCCGATACTGTGACGATCGTGTCGCACGTTCTGAGGCAGTATCGCTCCAGGTCTCCAAGTTTGGCCATCAAGGCGGGGTTTTCTTTGAGCGCGGGATGGGTGTACGACAGTTCCCAGCTTGGAAGCCCGTTGACCTCGAACACCGTGGCGACACGGCCGCTTATGCCGACGGCCGGCCTCCCGCCCCAAGGGTCACGGAATACACACAACTCAGGGGTCGCGGAGAGCCCCGACAACGTGCGGTGCACGAATTCGCCGAACTCCTCGGCTCGCCGCAGCAGGTTGGGAAGATGAACTTTGTGTCGCAGGACGAGAACGCTCCCCTCGATCTGGAGCGACGGCATGTCTGCATAACCGAGGCAAAGGAGCAGGACGGGCGCGTGGTGTTCAGCCAGGGCCGTCACCATCGCGGCAATATGGCTACTCGCGCCTTTGGGGCGAGGAAACACCTCAAAGGCAATGTACACGGAGCGCGGCGCGACCGGCAGCCGGAGAATGCGTGACGGACTTTTCGGTGGGTCGGGCCTCGGCATAGCCTATCGCTCGCGGAAAGCATTCACCGCGCGTCGCACCACTCGCACAGAGGCCCGCGGTACCAGGGGCATGTGGGGCAGGCCACGTGTGCCCCGCCTCGCTGGGAGACTCTTGTGTTCGGAAACTCAGCCGTTCTCCGGCCTCTTAGTCTCCTGCATTTGCTTCCGAATCTGGTCCCTATGGTCGCCCCCTGCGTTTCTTAGCTTGAGAAATGCTGCTAGCAGGTCCGGGTTATTCGTTTGGACAACCTCCCAGTATTCCCGCTCCAGGGTTGTGCTCTCGAACTCGTAGGCAAAAAGGAGGGCGTTCTTTTCTGTCAGACTACCGGCATTGAGTTTTGCCAGGCTTGCGTAAATCCGTCCGACAGCAGCCTGGATCGCCGTGAGCGGTGACATTTTGCCTATGCTGAACGCATCAGGCTTTTTGCTCAGAGCTTGGGCCATCCCGATGAGCAAAGCCGCGTGGGCAGATTCTTCCTTTCCCAACCCCAGCCAAAATTTTTGGTTTTCCGGGAAGCGCGCGGCACAGGCCGAGTAAAACTTCTCGATCGCGTGCTCGGCCTCTATCATGAGGTTCAGTGCCTCACGAACTTCATTCACGGTCGTATCGTACATATTTCTGCGTCCTCCGTATCCTGCTCGGCTTCCAATATCCTGGGGGAGACGCACTCGACTATCATGTATTGTAGCAAGAACACCGAACCATGGCAATGTCTACCCATGGGTCAAAGGCGGGGTCGGCCCGGATGTCTTGCAGCGACGCATCTTTTTGTCTGGCAAGTTCGAGTGGCAGAGATTACCTTTAATTCAAGGAGACCACGATGAATCTGCTGACACGCGCCCTGTCCATGGCGAGGCGAACCACGTTGCATGAGGCTGCCGCTTCGGGGCGGCTGCCTGAGGTGGTACGTCTCCTCGAAAGGGGAGCGGATGTCAACAGTGAGGTCGACGGCAATATAACCCCCTTGATGGCCGCCTCGGTCAACGGATTCCCGGAGATCGTACGAGAGCTCCTGGCTCACGGCGCATATGTGAACGCCCGGAGCAGCCTGGAGGTGACGTCACTGATGCTGGCGGCTGCCAATGGACATCTTGAGACCACGAGGATCCTCCTCGCGCACCGCGCGTATGTGAATGGGGCCGACCATGAGGGGTTGACCGCCTTTATCATGGCCTGCGCCCGCGGCCATGCGGAGGTGGCAAGGGTCCTGATGGTGGCAGGCGCAGACGTCAATTGGGCCGCATCCGACGGCAGCACCGCATTAACGACAGCGGCGAGGAAAGGCCATTTCGAGGTGGTGAGGCTCCTCCTGGAAAACGGAGTGGATGCGAACCAGATTGGTGAATCGGGAGAGACTCCGCTGATCACTGCCGTTGCCAAGGGTGATCTCGCATTCGCGGACCTCCTTCTTGCCAACGGGGCTGAACCCGACGCCCGCGACAAGGACGGGAATACGGCGCTGCTCAAAGCAGCCAGTATTGGCGCACTGGAAGCGGCCGAAGTACTCCTCCGGCGAGGAGCGGACATCGAAGCGAAGAACTTCCGCGGTTGTACGCCTCTCATGGCCGCTGCCACGCTCGGGAAGACTGATTTCATGCGCGTACTGCTGGACCGCGGAGCGGACGTTGACGCGGCCAGCAGCGACGGAGTCACCCCGCTGATGCTGGCGTCTGCAAGGGGCCGTGCGGAATCGGCCAGGTTGCTCCTCGACAAGGGCGCAGACCCGAACCGGGTGTGCCGGGACGGCGGGACGGCTTTGGTGGCCGCAGCTTCGGGGGCACATGGACCGGTGGTGCGGTTGTTGCTGCAAGCCAATGGCCTCTCTGGTAGGGAAGTCACGAATCCGAATCTGAACCCGGCACTCGTCATGGCCGCGGTGGAAGGCCACTCGGACATTGTCAGGCTCCTCCTCGATGGAGGTGCCGATCCCGATTTCATTTGCGATGACGGGAGCTCTCCGCTCCTCTTGGCTGCTTTCAAAGGACACCTCGACGTGGTTCGGCTGCTCTTGGGCAGAGGCGCAAGCGTCACGGGGCGCGGCAACCGGGCCAGCATGGCCCTGGCGATGGCCGCGGCAGGCGGCCATGCCAACGTGGTGGAGCTGCTCCTCGGGCCGCGCGGCGCGGTCCGCGTGAAAGAATCGGATGTCCAAGCTGCATTGATACTGGCAGTCCGCGGGCGTCACTGGGATGTGGTCAAGCGCCTGGTTGATTGGAAGCCGGCCGCACCCGTTCATTAATGACGAAACTGCGTACACCTTTGCATGGATTCGGAGTCGAATTGGGAGACGCAGACCTGCTGCCCAAGTTCGGGGGTTCGGACGCAGAGGCAGAACCCCGCGCGGTTGCCGAGTTCTCCAGCTCTTTGTCATCGTATTTGCACCATCTAATACTAGGGGATGGCGAGTGCCGGAATTTCGGTATTCTTCCGTCCTGAATCTTTACAGTTTGTCAAGAAATCTTACATTTGCCTCGCCCTCCGTGGCCCTCATGCCAACGCGCCATTAAACAAGTAGTATCGCCGATAGGCGTTGCTGGGAGGTCTTCGGAGCGCAGGCAGGCTGCGCCGTCCGTAGCGAAGGAGACCTCCCAGGAAGAACTTTCAACAGGCTTCTCGAATATTACCTTTTCAAAAGCGCGTTGGTACCAAAACAAAGAACTGGGCCGGCACTCGGAATCTTCATCTCAGTCACCTGCGGCACGACAGTTGCAAGCTGACAAAATGATGGCGACTGCGCCGCGGCTTCCGTAGCAGCCAGCCGCCAAGAATAAGGCACGATTGGATTGTCGACGACCTGGGAGACTCTCGAACCACGGTTGATACCGGTTGCCAATAATAACGTCTCCAATTCAGCGCGGGCAGAAGCTGCAAAATCCCCCCTTCCTACTTTCATGCAAGGTGGGTTGGGGCGATTTTCATTCGGAAAGAGCTTTTGGCAACCACGATAGCCGCTCGGGATTGTCTGAAGTGAGGGAGTCTTTCAGGCCGCCGCGAACAACAAGCCAAAGAATTGGTCACCTGCTGTTTAGGCGAGGAGGGCGTCATGAAGCGGATTCTACTGTCGGTGTTCGGGGCATTCCTTGTTGGGTTCTGCATGATGATCAGTGTGCAACGTTCCGACGCGAGCACTGTCATTCGAGTGAAAGGGACTGATGAGATGGCCGGGCGCGTTGATGCTCAGGCGAAAGCGTTCCTCAAAGACCATCCCGGTTTCACGGTGATGGTGAGCGGCGGGTCGACCGCAATGGGTTTGCCCGATCTTGTCGACGGCAACTGCGAAGTCGTGATGGCAGGCCATGAACTCACCGGTGAGGATGAGAAAAGAGCCGCAGCTAAAGGGGTTAACCTTGTTAGGCGCTTAGTGGGATACGGCGCCATTCCGATCTTGATTCATCCGGACAACCCGGTAAATGAGCTGACCGTGGAGCAAGTAAAGAAGCTGATGAAGGGCGAGTATACGTCCTGGAACCAAGTTGGCGGTCCCGATGTCCCCGTACTGATTGTGGCTCTGGAGGGAGTTTCCTCCACCCTAATGTTCCTGACACAGGACTTCCTCCAGGTGCCGAGCCTCAAGTCTCAGGTAGTCCGTGTCCTGTCCTACAGGAGTATCATCCAGAAAGTATCTGACAATAAGGGGGCTCTGGGATACAGCCGATTGCGAGATCTGGAAGGCAGAGAAGGGCCGGAAGGGGTAAAGGTCTTGAAAATCAAGAAAGATCCTGACAGCCCCGGAGTTGCTCCATCGAGACGTACCATCGCCGATGAAAGTTATCCGATCAGGAGACCCTTCTCGCTCTGGCTAGGCACCAATGCCAGCCCGGATGTGAAAACATTCGTGGATTTCGTCGTCGCAAAGGGGTGGGGCGCCCAACTGAAGTAGGGCAGTGGCCAGAAGTCCTGTGTCTGTTATCGCTCACCGGGCTCTGAGGGCTCCCGTCGCCAGTTCGAGGGGCTCCCTTTCTCCCGGTGCACGGTCACCACTGATCTGCTATTTGGCCTTCGCCTCGTGGGACCACATTTGGGGGGCCACTGCCGGGCAAGCCGGCAGTGGCCCCCGTTGCAAGGAGATCATTGAATTAGTTGCCCGCGGCGAGGTCCTTCTTGATGACCTTCTTGTCGATTTTCCCGACGCTCGTCTTGGGGATCTGGTCCACCACGAGAATGGTGTCGGGGACCGCCCATTTGGAAATCGTGCCGTCATCGACGAATCGGCCGAGGAACGATCGCACGGAGTCCGCGGAAATATCTCCGTCCGCTCCGGCCTTAGGGACCACCATGGCAAGCGGTCTTTCGCCCCACTTGTCGTCCGGAACGCCTACCACGGCCACCTCGGAAACCGCCGGGTGCTGACTGATCAGACTCTCCAGCAGGAGCGACGAGATCCACTCACCGCCGGTCTTGATAACATCCTTCAACCGGTCGGTGATCCGAACGTAGCCGTCTGGTCGCAGGCAGGCAATGTCACCCGTGTGGAGCCATCCGCCAGCCCACAGGTCCTCGGATTTGTCGGGAGTCTTGAAGTATCCCTGAGTGAGCCAGGGGGACCGCACCACGATCTCGCCCGGAGTCTTGTTGTCCGGCGGCACCGGTTTGCCGGTTACCACATCCACGACCTGCAGGTTCACAAGCGGGATCGGGAGGCCGGTCAGCGTGTTGATGTCGAGCTGGCGCTCCATGTCCCACTCCAGCATGTGCGGCTTCAGATTCGCCAGCGTGAGGATCGGACAGGTTTCGGACATGCCGTAACCCGCAAAGATCTCGATGCCTCGCTCCATGGCCGCTTTGGCCAGACCTCGCGCCAAAGCGGACCCACCGATGATCACCTTCCAGCCGCTGAGATCGACGTCCTTCGCAGCGGGGCTGGTCAGGATCATGTGCAGGATCGTGGGAACGCAGTGGGAAAAGGTGACCTTTTCCTTCACCAGTAGCTTCAGGAGCATGGTAGGCTCGTACCGCCCCGGGTACACCTGTTTCGCGCCGAGCAGCGTGGCTACGAACGGCACTCCCCACGCGTGCACGTGGAACATAGGTGTGATGGGCATGTACACGTCCGAAGACTGGAAACGGCCCGGGCCCACGTAGCTCCCGATCCCCATCGCTCCGCCCAGTGTATGCAACACTAGTTGGCGGTGGCTGTAGAACACTCCTTTGGGATCTCCGGTGGTGCCTGTGGTGTAGAAGGTCGTGGCCTGCGTGTTCTCGTCGAGTTCGGGAAAATCGAACGAGTCGCTCGCCTGTGCGAGCAGGTCCTCGTATTCCCCAGCAAGGGGGAGCGTTGTGGACGGTTTTTCACCGCGGTCGCTGAGCACGATGTATTTCTTAACCGTGTCGAGCCGGCCAGAAAGGCTCTCCAACACCGGTAGAAAATCCTCGTGAACCAGGACCACGTCGTCCTCCGCGTGATTCATGGTAAAGAGCATCTGATCCGGGGACAGACGGATGTTCACTGTGTGAAGGATCGCCCCCATCATGGGGATCGCAAAGAAACATTCGAGGTACCGATGAGAATCCCAGTCGAGCACAGCCACGGTATCACCCGGTCCGACCCCCTGGGCCTGGAGCGCGGAAGCGAGCCGATTGATCCGGTTTGAGAGGTCGCGGTACGTATACCGGAGTTGGTCCCGATAGACTATCTCCTGATCGGGAGCGTATGCCATGGGAGTGTGAAGCAGTTGCTTGACGATCAGCGGGTACGTGTACGCCGACGGACTTACCTCGATAATGCGAGGTGATTTGGCCATTCCTTTTCTCCCTCCGAATTCGCAATCGGGATAGGCCCACAAATTCCCCACGGGGCCCGATTTTTCTCATCGAGGGCGCACGTGGGCTGTTCTCGGCCACCT
This sequence comes from Desulfomonile tiedjei, assembly GCA_016218715.1. GTDB lineage: Bacteria > Desulfobacterota > Desulfomonilia > Desulfomonilales > Desulfomonilaceae > JACRDG01. The sequence continues at coordinate 133,559 of JACRDG010000054.1, forward strand.
GGGTCGCCCTCGGCGCACCAATATACTCCCGGATTATTCGGCGGTAAACAAACAAAAAGATGTTCTTCCGGTCAACCACCTGATATGGTGACGGAAATAGACAAGCATCGAGAGTAATCGGCTGGTCGGGGGTGGTATATCCATGTGGCTTCAGCCTTCCCCTTGGCCCGGTACCACCGAGCCGTGTTTGGATGACAAGTGCGGCGGAAAGAACGGTTGACGGAGTGACGGAGGGTGAGGTACGCTCAGAGACAGGATAAAAAGAGCTTTTTCATCAACATGAGGAAGGTTTTGCCTCTTTCAAGTCGCGTGGGAGATCCTCCCGGGGCTTCCTCTGTCGCAGGTGGACACTGCCGAGGCCCGATTCCGGGGAAAACACTTCAGAATGGTCGAAACCGTGGCATAATTCGGGGTTAATTAGACAGGTGGGCACCGAAGCACCATATTCATAGGAGCACGGTGCATAAGTTCAGACAACGAAAGGAGGAAACTTTATGAATGAAGATAGCAAGTGCCCGGTGACAGGCGGAGCAAACAATCAACCGACCGGCAGAGGTACGTCGAACCGGGACTGGTGGCCGAACCAGTTGAACCTCAAGATTCTTCATCAGAACTCTCACATGAGCAATCCGATGGG
>JACRDG010000053.1 GCA_016218715.1 Desulfomonile tiedjei
AGACCTCGACCGCCATCGGAAGGTCGTCGACGAACTCTTCTCGAGTCTGTTCCGGCAGCAGCGAGAGGAGTTGGGTGAGCCGACTTCTCCGGACGTGAAGCGAGTTCTGCAGGCCATTCACGACGAACAGACCACCTGCGAGATCCTCTCGGAACTCGGTTTTGCCGATGCGGCGGCATCGTATCCGATTCTGAAAAGCATCCTGCTCCCTTCGGAAGCGCGATTCGATAAGGAGAAGGGGCGTCTGCTCCTCGAACGCCTCGCTCCAATGTTTCTGGACGAGGTGCTCAAGGCTCCTGAGCCTGCCACTGCGCTGGCAGCGCTGGACCGGTACATCGACTCTCTTCACGCGGCGTCGGGCTATTTTTCGACCTTCCTGGAAAATCCGGCTACGGTGAGGTTTCTCATTCGTATCTTTGGCGAAAGCCGGTTTTTCACAGATCTCCTCATTCGCCACCCGCAATCCATCGATTCGCTGATCGGCCGCGGTTCCTTGGAACGCCCCCGAGAAAAGGAGGCTCTCGAGGCAGAGCTTGCCCAGCGTCTTGCCTACTACGAGGGGTACGAGCGCGAACTGGAGATCCTGAGGCGTTTCAAACATGAAGAGATACTGCGTGTAGGAGTCGGCCAATTCTCCGGCGATATCGACTCTCCCACCGCCCGCTGGCTGGTGACTGAGTTGGCCGAGGTGTGTCTTGCCGCGGCGGTGGAGATCGCGGTCAAAGAGATGGCCCGAAGGTTCGGCGCCCTCGATTTCTTCGACGACACGCCTCTGGTCATCCTCGGGCTGGGAAAGCTGGGGGGCCGCGAGATGACGTACCTCTCCGACCTGGACGTCATCTTCATCTACGATCCACCCCAGGAACAGATCGGCCGGTTCTCGGCCCATGAATGGTTTACTCGCCTCGCTAGCCGCATCATTTCGATTCTGAGTGTTGCCACCGCGGAAGGAACCGTGTTCGAGATCGACACCAGGTTGCGACCTTCGGGGAACAAGGGCCCGCTGGTATCGTCGATCGACTCGTTCAGGGAGTATCATCAGACCTCATCGCAGTTGTGGGAGAAGCAGGCACTCATAAAAGCCCGGCCGATTACGGGCCCTCAATGGCTCGCGCAGGACGTGACAAAAATCGTCAACGATTGCGTGCGCCGTACCGAAATGACAGCCGAGGTCCTCGCGGAGATAGCCCGTTTGCGCCGGAGGATGCAGGATGAGCTGGCAATGGAGACCGACGAGCAGGTGGACCTGAAGACCGGGTACGGCGGCATGGTGGATGTCGAGTTCTTTGTGCAGGGTAATATCCTGAAGTACAGCAAGGCATTCCCCGCTGTCTTGTCCTGCAACACGCTGGAAGCGCTGACAACACTCCGCCAGGAGGGGCTCATCAAGGAAGATGTCTTTCAGACGCTGAGCGCAGGATACCGGTTCCTAACCAACCTCGAGGACCGCCTCAGGATCATGGAACACCGGAGCATTGACCGCATGCCTCTTTCGGGCGAGAAACTGAGAGGCCTGGCCAGGCGCATCGGATACGGCGACAACGGAGAAGAACTGTTGGTCAGCGACTACCGCCGCATCACTCGGTCCATCCGGGAGATCTACGAGTCTTTCTTCGGTGCGAATGGGGCGGAACGGTCAGGATAACTCCTGACTGTTTTCCCTGAGTGCCATTGCCAGCTTGTCCGGTAGTGTTTCCTGGCACTGCACTGCTGGACAAGCCAGCAGTGGCACCCGGAAGCCAGTCCGCGATTGCTTTCGAGAACCCCTGCAAAATCCGCGCCGAGTTCCGAACCGCAGAAACGGCCAATCTCGCCCCGGCAGGGACGCCGGGGCCTACGAAAACCCTGTAGCCACCGACCTCCGTCGTACTTGTAGCGACCGGCCTCCGTGCCGGTCGATTCGCAATCAATCTCGGCGATCGTCCCCGCAAGGAAGACCAGTCCCCACCCATCTATATTCACCTAGTTCCGGCCATCTTCGTACCGGGTTGTGCACGATATAGTCAACCTTCGTCATTAGCTCATCCTCGTTACGGACAATCCGATCAAAGTACTCTTTCTGCCAAACCGTCCCGACTCGTCCAAAATCTCGCTGCAACCGATTCGCGGTATATGATTTCCAGGTATGGACGACTTGCTGCAAAGGAAATTCTTCCACCGGAGCAGCCAGCACATGCACGTGATCGTCCATCACAACGTATGCCAATAGATCGTATCGGTCCCCTGCCAAGTGTTCGATCGCGTCTACCACGAGAGATCTCTCGTCTGGTTCGAGCGGGGGTTGAGACCCGGCCAAACGCCATGTAACGAAATAGATCGAACCGTCCATCCGCCAGTGATGAAGCCGTCTCGTGTACATGCTAAAAATCGGAGTTTTCATGCGCTTCGCCTCGCTGTACGCTGAGGACGCCCCGGCAGGGACGCCGGGGCCTACGAAAACCCTGTGGCCCCCGACCCCCGTTGTACTTGTAGCGACCAGCCTCCGTTGTACTTGTAGCGACCAGCCTCCGTGCCGGTCGCTCTGCCTGGCAGGACACGGTGGCCTTTCTCTACTCCACTTCTCCCACCAGGATGAACGGCGCCCAGAAGAAGGGGTGGTCGTATCCGTTCTTCCGTATCTCATCTCGGGCTGACTTCAACGCTTCGAGCTTGGGTTTCCCTTCTTTCAAGTGTCGAAAGAAGCTGTCGGTCAGTTGCACCGAAGAGTCCTGCGCCACCGACCAGAGCGTCATGAGGACCGATTTCGCCCCGGCATACTGGAATGCTCGCCCCATTCCCATGGTCCCCTCACCGGAGATTCTCTTGCCCAGGCCGCTCTGGCACGCGGTAAGCGCCACGATATTGCTGTTCATCTTGAGACCCATGACCTCACTCTGCCGGAGGAAACCGTCTTCCCCATCGGGTTGGTTGACGAGGGTGAGGACGAGCACCGGTTCCTTAAGCCCTCCCAGATCCATCCCCGCGTATCCGTGGGTCCCGAACACGATGCTCCCGTACTGGGTCAGGTCCTTTTGCTTAAAGGCGGCTTTGGTGGCCTGGAGGCCTTCGCACACATCCGCTGCATTGGGGTAATTTTTCTTCAGGTCGTCTCCCAATTTCTTCGTGAGGGCCATCCGTGGCCAGACGACCCCGTTTTGACTCTTTGCGGACATGAGTATGTCCTTGGTCAGCATATTGAGGAGTTGTATCCGCTCATTGTGTTTGGCCTGCACGAAACGGGGATCATCGTCGGAAAAGACCGGGTCGCACATCACCAAGAGCTTGTTTCCGGAACTCTGCTGCTTGCCGAAATTCCTGGCCAGGGTCAGGGCGGTGATGGACTGGTAGTAGGAGATGGGATTCCGGTCGCCGAAGAATTGCGCTCCCGTAGTGTTGGGAATGCCGTCCTTCATCACGACGATGCCGCCATCATTGAGCACCAGCATCTCGAACGGCAAGACGCCGAGGCAGTCTGCCGGGACGATAATGAGCGGAGCGTCCTTCGGCAGTTCCGGAAGGATGTCCGATAAGAGGATATCTGCCAGTTTCTTGCCGGATTCGAAGTCGAACTTCACGATTTTCTCTAGAATATTCTCCTCAGGCCTAATGTCCAGGGGTTCCCTGAAGTTCCTGACGAGGGTATCCAGTTCCTTTCTCGAGACCGGTTTGCATAGGGCCTTTTTCAGCTCTCTTCCCTTGGTTAAGTAGATAATCAGCCCTGGATCACCTACATCGTACGAAAGCACCCATTCGTTCTCTTTCAGAGCAGTCTGCGCCATATCCATAGGTTGCGGGTATTTGGTGGCCGCAAAGAGGGGATATTTCTCCCGGAGCATTTGAACATGGGCCGCCTGCTTTGCCTTGGCTTCGTTCACCTGGGGCTCCAGGCTCGCTATGATATCTTTATTCTCCTTCTGATATCCCTTTTGCAGTGACTTGGTCAGCGCTGCCAGTTCGTTTGCGAGAGCGGCGTCCTCCTCACGGATCTCCTTGGGCACATCCCTGCCGGTGTACCCGCCACGATTGGATATGGCTTCGGCGAAGAGTCTCGCCTTGGTGTATTCCGATTGCTTCAGGGCTTCCAGGGGCTTGTTCATCTTGGTCAGCACCCTAGCAAGCCCTTCGTAAGGCACGGTCCGGTAGAATCCGCCAATCTTCACATCAAAGAACGTCTCCCGTTCAGCCTCGTTCAGGCTCGATCTCAGGGTTTCCGTGAGGTCTACAGCCTTGCGAAAGGAGGCTGCCGCACTGGAATTCTCTCCCAGGCCCTCAGATACCATACCCAAACCGGTATAAGAGGTGAACAGAGTGTCCGTTCTACGGCTCATCTCTGCACGCTTCAGCTCTGTTTCATAGAACCTCTTGGCTGCCGCCCAATCTCTTTTCCCCAAAGACAGCAGCCCCAGACAAACGCTCACATTGGCCTGCTTCACGAACGGCTCGGCCTGGTCTATTTGCCCCGTGTCCAGGTACAGGTTACCAATACTCATTATGGCCAGTGTCGCTGGGATTCCGGTTTTCTTGTAAATGGCAAGTCCCTGCTCAAAGTGTTTCAGCGCCTTGTCGTATTCGCCCCAGGTCTGATAAACTCGACCGAGGTTGTTCAGCGTGTTTCCTTCCGTCTTTACGTCTCCAACCTTTCTCGATAACTCCAGGGACTTCTCGTAATACTCCACCGCCTTCTGATACTGGCCCCAGTCTCTGTACACGTTCCCCAGGTTGTTCAGCGTTTTTCCCTCCGTCTTTACGTCTCCAATCTTTCTCGATAACTCCAAGGACTTCTCGTAATACTCCACTGTCTTCCCATACTGACCCCAGTCAGTGTACACGTTCCCCAGGTTGCCCAGGGCGTTTGCTTCAGTCTTTTGATTACCCAGTTTGCGGGCCATCTCTGCGGATTCTTCATGGAGCTCTATCGCTTTTTGATACTGCCCCCAATGCCAGTACACTGTCCCTAGGTTACCGAGGGTGGAGCCTTCGCCGCGTACGTCTCCAATCTTTCTCGATAACTCCAGGGACTTCTCGTAATACTCCACTGCCGTCCCATACTGACCCCAGTCCGAATACACACAACCGAGGTTGTTCAGCGTTTTTCCCTCCGTCTTTACGTCTCCAATCTTTCTCGATAACTCCAAGGACTTCTCGTAATACTCCACCGCTTTCCCATACTGACTCCTGGCCGAATGCACGATCCCCAGGCAGGTCAGGGACATCGATTCACCCTTGAGGTCACCAAGCTTCCGACATATCGCAAGTTCCTTCTCGTAATACTCCACCGCTTTCCCATATTGACCCCACTCTAAATGCACATTACCCAGGTTGCCCAGGGATTGTCCTTCGCCCTTGAGGTCGCCAAACTTCCTCTTGATGGCAAGGGACTTCCCGTAATACTCCACCGCCTGCCGATACTCGCCCCAACCAGCGTAAATAGTCCCGATGTCGTTGTATGCGTAAGCGGCATCCTCTCTCTCCCCCACCTTGTCATAGATACCGAGGGCCTCCTGGTATTTCTGAAGGGCCTGTTTCAGATCCTCGTTGGATTTGGCCTTCTCTTTGAGAGCGACCGCCTCGTTGTGGAGGCGTTTGGCATCCTGCTTGGACTGGGCCTGGGCGGCACCCGGTACAAAGGCCGAGAGCATGGACAGGGCCGTGATCAGGGCAAACAACGCTTTCATGGGTGCTCCCCCTCTGTCAATCAGCGGACCGGACGTGATGGAATCCTGATGATGACCACAAGATTCTCCCAATGCTTGGTGGATATCAACCTGTTTCTTGGAACGTATCTTGGGGACGGTTTCGCGACACTCACATCTCACGATTCACTAGAACAGTAGGCGGGGATTAGGAAACATGACAACGAAAACGAGGGGAACCCCGGATCGGAGTCCGGGGCGGACGCCAGGGTCCAGATGTCACCCTGACGAACCGCTAGTCTGGACGCGCTTGCAATGGCCTTTGGTGAGGAGACACGGGGAGTCTCACGCGAGGAAGCGTTACCGCGCTATTCGATCACCGAGTCACCGCACTGGTCGGCGAAGAGGGCTTTGTCACTGGCTTTCCAGTACGCTTCTTCGGGAGTTATACGGCCCTGATTCACCAGCGCTTGCAGCGCCTGGTCGAGGGTTTGCATCCCCTCGGTGGAACCGGTCTGGATCACAGAAGCGAGCTGCGTCAGTTTCCCTTCCCGGATGAGGTTCGACACACCGGTGCCACCGATAAGGATCTCTACCGCAGCGCATCTGCCGAGTCCATCCGCGGTCTTGACGAGCTGCTGGGAGATCACGGCCTTCAACGAGTCGCTGATCATGCTCCGGACCTGGTTTTGTTGGGTCGCGGGAAAGGCATTGATCACCCGGTCGATCGTGCTCGCAGCGGAATTGGTATGGAGCGTTCCGTACACGAGGATTCCCAGCTCCGCGCAGGTCAAAGCCAGGGAGATCGTCTCCAGATCTCGCATTTCGCCTACCAGAATGATGTCCGGATCCTCTCGGGACGCGACCCGGAGCGCGTCCGCGAAACTGTTGGCGTGTCCTCCTATTTCCCTCTGGGTGATGAGAGACTTCCGGTTTTCGTGGACGAACTCAAGCGGATCTTCAATGGTGATAATGTGCTTTTCCCATGTCCGGTTGATGTGGTCGATCATCGCGGCCAGGGTGGTAGATTTTCCCGAACCGGTGGGGCCCGTGACCAGCACCAGTCCACGCTGGATATCGAGAATGCGCCGTACCCCGTCAGGCACGCCGAGTTCTTCGAGGCTCAGGATACGGCTGGGGATCTGGCGGAAGACCGCACACACCCCGCGCATCGTGTAGAAATAGTTGCATCTGAAGCGAGCCTCAAGCCCTTGGACCTCATGAGACTTGTCAAGTTCGAGCGTGGTGGTCAGCCGCTTGCGCTGCTCTTCCGTCATCATCTCGAAAAAGAGCTGCTCGTTCACCTGATGCGACAGACGTCCATACTTGGTCGGGGTGAGATCTCCTTTAAGCCTGAGCATTGGAGGAAACCCGGGTATCATATGAAGATCCGATGCCCCGGTTCTGACCACTTCAGCGAGTAATCCGTCTATCTTTGCCATAAACTCCGTCGCTCCGATACAGCTAAGTACGCCTTTTCACAAATAAGGTCACACGGCCACTCACTCCGTCCTCCCTTTCCCTAGGGCCCGGCGTCCCTGCCGGGCCGTCTTGAAAGACCGGCACGGAGGCCGGTCGCTACAATCAAAGACGGCCCTTGCCCTCACAAGAGGGACGGGAATACGTGACTGTATTTGAGAACACGTGTACTACGCGAAGCGTTTCTTGTTCTCGGCCCAGAACCTGGCAGTGGGCTTATCGACGACGCGGGCCCTCAGCAGGTCATCGATTGCGTCGTCCATGGCCATCATCCCTTGAGCGCGGCCGGTCTGCATGATGGACTTCAATTGAAACGTGCGTTCCGTACGAATCAAGTTGGACACGGGAACCGTGCCGATCATGACCTCGCATGCCAGGGCCAGCCCTTTGCCATCGGCACGCGGGAGAAGCCGCTGCGTGACGACGGCCCTCAAGCTCCCTGCCAGCATGGCCCTGATCTGGTTCTGCTCGTCAGGCGGGAACGAATCAATGATCCGGTCCACAGTCTTGGGTGCTGAAGAAGTGGCGAGCGTTCCGATCACCAGGTGCCCTGTCTCAGCCGCGGACACCGCCAACCGAATCGTGTCCAGATCGCGCAGCTCGCCAACCATGATCACGTCCGGATCTTCCCGGAGTGCTGCCCTGAGGGCATTGGCAAACGACAGGGTGTGGGCTCCCAGTTGGCGCTGATTCACGACCCCTTTCCTAGTCGGATGGACGAATTCGATAGGATCTTCGACGGTGAGAATATGGACGGGCCGCCGCGAATTGATGTAGTCGATCATAGATGCCATGGTAGTTGTCTTCCCCTGCCCCGTGGCACCCGTCACCAGAATGATCCCCTGATGAAAGTCGCAGAATTTCTTTACGACATGAGGGATGCGTAGCTCGTCAAGGGCCGGAATCTGAAGCGGGATGACTCTGAAGGTGATATCGAGACCGCGCCGCTGACGGATCGCGTTTCCCCTGAATCGCGCCATCTCTTTGATTTCGTAACTGAAATCCAGTTGGAGATTCTGGTCCAGCATCTGGCGCTGACCGGGGGAGAGTATTTCATAAAGGAGTTTCTCGGCAATTTCCACAGTAATGACAGGGGATTGGACCGGCTTCAATTTGCCGAAATGACGCAGGACGAATTGGCTCCCACTCGCAATGTGAACGTCGGACGCCCGGGCCTTGGCAGCCATCTGGAGCACGGAATCTATCTGCGCCATGTGTCATCCCTCATGCGGAAGCCGTGAGGGCACCGGCTCATACCCGTTCGCCTGCAGACTGTGAAGGTCCCCTGTCCTCGATCGTTTCACTCGCAGCCCCCCCACTGTTAATGCCGCTTCTTGACTGTGGACGAGTTCGGCCAAGAGACCGGACGGGTCTGACGCCTACCGCGCGCACCCTGTACCCGGGACCCGGCGTCAAGCCTCGCACCCCCCCGAGGCCATGGCCACATCTTTCTCCCCTTCGCCGGACAACCGTTCCCGTATGGCTTTGAACTCCTCTTCGGCTTCGAGAAACGCCTCCACAATTTCCGGATCGAATTGCAGGCCTCGGGCAGCCCCGATCTCTTCCCGGGCCTCGTTATGGCCAAAGGCGGGCTTGTAACGGCGCGCGGTGGTCAATGCGTCGTACACGTCGGCCAGGGCCACGATCCGTGCTGCCAGAGGTATATCTTCGCCCTCCAATCCACAGGGGTAGCCGCTGCCGTCCCACCTTTCGTGGTGCCAATAGGCGATGTCTCGTCCCATGAAGAGGTAGTTGTTCTGTTCTCCGACTTCCGTCGCGGCCTCTTCGAGAGCCTTTCCACCGGCCTCCGCGTGCTGCTTCATGACGGTGAACTGCGCATCACTGAACTTGCCCGGGCAGAACAGGATGTTATCAGGCACGGCGACCTTTCCTATGTCATGGAGCACCGAGCACTGGACGAGGTTTTCAATGAATTCGTCGGTCATCAAATCGCGGTATCGGGAGTGCAACGACAATTGACGGCACAGCACCTGGCAGTATTCCTGGATGCGTCTCAGGTGGAAGCCGGTCTCGCCATCACGCGATTCGGCCAAACGTGCCAGCGCAAAGACCGAAGCCCCCTGAATCTTCTTGATGGTGCGATAGGACTTGACGAGATCCTTCGTCCTGGCTTCAACCGTGTCTTCCAGCAGCAGCCGGTAGTCCTTCTCGAACCGCTTCAACCGGCCGTGGTCGAGCCCTTTCTTCGCGGTATTCAGCAGGATCTCCGGGTTGATCGGCTTCAGGAGGAAATCATAGGCCCCAATTCGCAGGGCCCTGAGAGCATTTTCCAGGTCGCCGTAACCGGTTACCAGGATTACGGGCACGGTCTCGTCGATCTCACTGACCTTCCTGAGCACCTCCAAGCCATCGACCTGCGGCATTCGTATGTCGGTTATGACCAGGTCGAATCGGCCCGTTTCAAAGAGATCCAGCCCTTCCCTGCCGCCGCGCGCGGGCTGAGCCTGGAATCCGTTCATCTCCAGGAGATCGGTGAGCAGTCCGAGGGTTGCCTCGTCGTCGTCAATGACAAGCAGCGATCCGCTTCCGGCACGGCCGGTCTTGAGGGTTCCTACAACTTCACCGTCGTCGAGGTGATCGTGTCGCACGTCTTTCAATCCTGTGCTCCGTCCGGGCAAAGCTCCCGGGAGACAAAAATCAACCGGGCCCCCTCAGGTCAGCCGTCCGCTCCACGCGGTATCAATTCGCTCCGTGGTCCTGTCGCCTTCAAAGCGCAGAAGTCCCACCCGGGCGGACGATCCCATTTGCACGGGATTACTTTCGAGCAGTCCATTCACAGCATAAGCATTACACAATGACTACCCAACCTCTAAGTTACACAGCCGGACGTGCCGGTGTCAATCCTGAAACAACTTCCCGAGCGCAATTTGACTTTGCCCGTGTAATCGCTTGGTTGGAAACCGGCATCGTTATGGCAGTTGGAAAATGCAATGTGCGATTGGATGGCCGCCTGCCTCGGAGACCCCCGAACGAGGGTTTGACCCCTTGCGTTGCACGAAGTGATGGGGCCGCTCGGGCCGTTTCGGTGAAACGGTCAGAAAATTCGGCCGCTGCTATATCCGTCACGCCAGTTGACAGATGCAGGCGCTTGACTTACCTGAAACTTAACGACATGACCTCCGGCATAGCGGTGGGGTGACCCCAACGGCCCCATCTGAGCCGCCTCTCGTCGAGTTCGGGATGGCGGCCGGCGGTTCGTCATTGGAATCATTTGTGGTCAGGAGTTCGCGATGCGCGCCGACAAATTCACTCTCAAATCCCAAGAAGCCCTCGAGACGGCTCAAAACACCGCGGCAAACCGCGGCAATCCACAGGTGGAGGCCGAGCACCTCCTTCTCGCTCTCCTCTCGGACGAGGAAGGGACCTGTGTGGCGATCCTGAAAAAGCTCGGGGTCGAACCGGACAAGATTCGACACGAAGCGCTTCAGGCGGTGGAGCGCCTGCCGCGTCAGACCGGAGCCCTGGCGGACCGTTACTTTTCCAAGCACCTCACGGCAGTCCTGGAAGCGGCCTTCAAGGAAATGGAACAGCTCAAGGACGAGTACGCGTCCGTGGAACACCTGCTCATAGCCCTTTCGCAAGCCAAAGGGACCCCGTCCGAACGGATTCTTTCCGGAAACGGAGTGACCAAGGAGCGGGTCTATCAGGTACTCACCGAAATCCGTGGAACCCAACGCGTGACCGACCAGTCTCCGGAAGACAAGTACCAGGCACTCAAGAAGTTCACGCGCGACCTTACCGAGCTGGCAAGGAAGGGCAAGCTCGACCCGGTCATCGGGAGGGACGACGAAATCCGGCGCATCATTCAGGTCCTCTCCAGGCGGACCAAGAACAACCCGGTACTCATTGGCGACCCGGGCGTGGGAAAGACTGCGATCGTGGAGGGCCTGGCCTCGCGCATCGTCACCGGCGATATCCCCGAAACCCTCAAAGGGAAACGGGTTCTGGCCCTCGATATCGGTCAGCTCGTGGCCGGCGCCAAGTATCGGGGGGAGTTCGAGGATCGCCTCAAGGCGGTGCTCAAAGAGGTCACCTCCGCGGCCGGGGAAATAGTGCTGTTCATCGACGAGATGCACACACTCGTCGGCGCAGGCGCTGCAGAAGGGGCAATCGACGCGTCGAACATGCTCAAGCCAGCACTGGCCAGAGGCGAGCTCCGATGCGTGGGAGCCACCACCGTAAACGAGTACCGTAAGTACATCGAAAAAGACGCGGCTCTGGAAAGGAGATTTCAGCCGATCTACGTGGCTCAGCCATCGGTGGAGGATACAATCGCGATTCTGCGAGGTCTGAAAGAACGGTACGAAATTCACCACGGCGTCCGCATTCAGGACGCGGCTATTATCGCCGCAGCGACGCTCTCCAACCGGTACATCACCGACCGATTCCTCCCGGACAAGGCCGTGGACCTCATCGACGAGGCTTCTTCCCGCCTGAGGATCGAAATCGACTCCATGCCCACGGAAATCGACGAGATCGACAGGCGGATCATTCAACTCCAAATAGAGGAGCAGGCCCTGACCAAAGAATCGGATGCAGCGAGCAAGGCGCGCACGGAGAAGGTTCGGGCTGAGATCGCTGCGCTCACCGCCGAATCGGAGAAGCTCAAGAAACAGTGGCGGAAAGAGAAGGAGATTATTACCGCTATACGCGAACTCAAAGAACGATACGAGCGCGCAAAGATCGACGCGGCCAAGGCCGAGCGAGAGGGGGACCTCAGCCGGGCAGCCGAACTCAAGTATGGGGTTCTGATTGCTCTGGAAAAGGACATCAAGGGAAAAAACGAGGAACTGGCCGCGTTCCAGCAAGACGGCGGACTCCTCAAGGAAGAGGTCGGTCCCGAAGACGTAGCGGAAGTGGTCGCGAAATGGACCGGAATTCCAGTCTCCAAGATGCTCGAAGGCGAGGTCGATAAACTCCTTAGAATGGAAGATCGCATCGGCCGTCGCGTCATCGGCCAGCACGAAGCGATCGTCGCGGTCGCAAACGCGGTGCGGCGCGCCAGGTCCGGTCTGCAGGATCCCAACCGGCCCATCGGATCGTTCATGTTCCTCGGGCCCACCGGTGTGGGCAAGACCGAGTTGGCTCGCGCCCTGGCGGAATTCCTTTTTGACGACGAGCAGGCCATGGTGCGTGTCGATATGTCCGAGTACATGGAGCGCCACTCGGTCGCGCGTCTCATCGGAGCGCCCCCCGGTTACGTGGGATACGAGGAGGGGGGCTACCTAACCGAAGCCGTTCGCCGACGTCCATACTCGGTGGTATTGTTCGACGAAGTTGAAAAAGCCCATCCGGAAGTCTTCAACGCCCTCCTCCAGATACTCGACGACGGAAGGCTCACCGACGGGAAAGGGCGTACGGTAGACTTCAAGAACTGCATCGTGATCATGACCTCGAACCTCGGGTCAAGTGAAATCCGGGACTATGCCGGCAAGGACGACTCGATGATGAGAGCCAAGGTTATGGAAGTACTTCGGTACAGTTTCAGACCGGAGTTCCTGAACAGGCTGGACGATATCATCATCTTCGAGGCGCTCAACAGGGATCAGATCGAGAAGATCGTCGAGATCCAGATCGGTCGAGTCAACAAACGGCTGGCGGAGAGCAAGCTGGCGCTGAACCTGGACCCTGCGGCGAGAAAGATGCTCGCAGCCGAGGGATTCGATCCCGCGTACGGAGCGCGTCCGCTCAAGCGAGCCATTCAGCGGCTCATCGAGAACTCGCTGGCTCTGGAAATCCTCTCGGGGAAATTCAAGCCCGGCGACACCATCGAGGTGGGTGTGGACGGAGATCGCCTCACGTTCAGCGCCGCATCGGGGGGCGGGCCATAGAGAGCGGACTTCGGGAACGGCGGGCGATACCGGATCTCACAGCGGATCACCCGCCGTCTCCCTGATCTTTAGTGCTGGTTCTCATTTCATCTCGTCGACGGGCCGCCTCGATGAGGATGAATTCGCCCGGCTTGTTGATGCTGACCCGTTCCGGATCGCGCCACGGAAGGTTGGAAAAGCTCCCGCCCGAGAAACTCAGGCAACTGTATATCGCGTCCTCCCCTTCCAGACCACCGCACGTGGCATGGAGAAAGCGTCCCTTGTCTACGAAAACCAAGCCGCGCAGACCGTTTCGCAGCAGAACCTCCACGACGACGGGTTTTCCGGTGAGCATGACGAGCTGCATGTATTCCAGCAGGTCTATGCCATCCACCCGGCCGGAGAAGGCAGCGTCCGTCGAGGCCCCCTTGATTTCGTTGGAAAGGATCTCGAGCAGCCTCGGGACCTTGACGGGCTTCTCGACGATTCGGTCCACGTCGGGATGCGCGAGTATCTCATCTTCGGCAAGCTGCCCTGCCCATCCGGTCAACAACATAAACGGCGGCTTCGGCACTCCTCGTTCCAGACACATTTCGTGAATGGCCCGCGCCACCTCCCATCCGTTCATTCCCGGCATGGCCAGATCGCAGACCACCGCGTCGAATTCCGATTCCTCGAACAGTTTCAAACCCTGGTTACCGGAATAGGCAGGGACGGGGGTGTGGCCGAGTATTTTCAGCCCTTTTTCAAAGATACGTACGATCGGCTCGTCGTCGTCGATGAGAAGAATACGCCACGTCTGCTCGGTCGCCTCTTTGACGACCACGGGTTTGCGCTTGAGTGCGGGCTTGCTCACGAGAGGGAGTTGCACGGTGAAGGCCGTACCGATGCGCTTTCTGCTGGTAACGGTAAGGGTTCCCCGATGCCGCCGGACAATGCCGAAATTGGTAGTGAGCCCCATCCCGACATGGCCCTCTTTGCTGGTCCAGAACGGCTCGAAGATTCTCCCGAGATATTTCTCTGATATGCCCACCCCATTGTCCCGGACGAGAAGAACCACCCGATCGTTTTTCACGTAGGTCTTGACGCGGATCGTTCCTCCGACCGGGAGGGACTCTTCGGAATTCTTGAGCAGGTTTACCACGACCTCGACCAGTTCCGTTTCCTCCCCTTCGACATAGCATCCTCCAGCCAGGTCGAGTTCCAGTCGGATCTGGCCCCCTTTGCGAGTATCTGTTTGCCGACCGACCTTGCTCTTTTCCACTGCTTCCCGCACCAGATCGCTCAGGTCAAACACTTCCGCGTGCGCGTGAGAGTATCGCGACACCCCCACGGCTTTGCGAGCACGGGAGAATTGCTGGAGTCGTCTTACGGTCTGGACCGCCTGCCGGGTGTTGTCAAAGATCTGCTCGAGCGGCGGCCTTATTTTAGTGAAGTTCTTCGTTTCCAGGTAACCCAGGGTTTGGCGAGAAGTTCCAGCGACAAACTGGAGCAGGTTGTTAAAATGATGCGCCACAGCCCCTGCCATTTCGCCGACCGCTTTGAGGCGCTCCGACTGAAGCAGGAGCGTCTCCGCGCGCTTTTGCAGCGAGATGTCGTCTATGCACGCCTGGGCTCCCACGACGCTCCCGTCGTGGTTCTTGATCGGCGTCACATGGAGGCGCGAATAGGTCTGTTTGCCCGAGCCCATGTTGTTCGGGAACTCGGTGACGACTGGTTCGCCGGATTTCAAACACTTGTCGATGACACTGGAGACCCCGGATTCCACCAGGGGAGCGAAACTCAGTACGTTGATCTGCCGCGCTGCAGCGGGAGACGAAACACCGAGCACTTTGAGCGCTTCGGGATTCGATTCGATGATGTTTCCGGTCGGATCGCAGGAAAAGATACCCAGCGGCACGTTGTCCAGGAGCTTCCTACAGTGGATTTCCGTTTCCCGAAACCGGTCTTCGTCCTGTTTGCGCTCGTGAGCTTCTCGAAAGTTCACCACGACTACGGTGCGGCCGTTCCACGAGGCGGGTTTCGCGGTCAAATCGACCGGGATGGATGAGCCATCCGCGGCGCGTAGGGTGCAGTCTTCCAGGACCAGTCCCGCGTCGTCGATGCTCTGCAACCAAAGCGCTGTGGGGCACTCCCGATCAGGTAACCGGAACAGGGCGATATCCTTTCCGACCACGGCATCCTTGTCGTACTTCAGGATGCGCTCCAAGGCAGCATTGGCGCGGACGATCGTGCCCGTGGTCGCGTCCACCACCAGGATGGCATTCAGGGAGTGCTCGAAAGCGGCCCTCACTTCATCCCCCGCGGCGGTATCTGTTTCGCTGTCAGGGGCCGACTCCACCGCGAGCGACCCTGCCCGGACAGCGGCCGCAGGCTTATCGGCAAGTAGCTTCTCCAGATAGAGCTGGAGCGATCGCAGCTCCCGCTCAGCCTGTTTGCTCGCGGAAAGGTCGGTTATCGCGACCACCTGCCCTTTTTGAGGCTTGCTCGGATCGATCGGCATGATCCGCAGACGCGCTTCAAACTCGGAGCCATCCGTTCGCCTGAAACGTGCTTCGGTCTCCGAGGGAGCGTCCGACGGCGTTGAACCTTCCAGGAGCGGTCTCACGCGGTCGTACTCGTCCTCGGTCGCGAACAGCCCTGCAGCGTCGCGATCCAGCCAACTCCGTTCCTTCCATTCGCCGAGCATGTCCAGCAATGCCGAATTGGCCCATTGCAGACGTCCGTCTTCGACGTATCCGATTCCCGTGGGAGATGCCGAGAGGACGCTGCTGAGCGTCTGTTCGCTCGCCTTCAGCGCATCCTCGACCCGTTTCCGCTCTTCCATCTGCTGTTCGAGGTGTGCAGTGGTACGCTCCAAGGCTGCCGAGTGCTGCTCGACTCGCGCTTCAAGCTCGTCGAGAGCGGATCCGAGCTGATCCTTGTGTTTCTTGATCAGGACGAGCTGCTTCTTGCTCGGGGCCAGGTGTTCGATCAACAGAAGTGTCGTCAGGTGCTTGCCGAGCCTGAACAGCCGCAGTTGCATCCGGCCCCACATGGTACCTGCGTCGCCCCTGAGTTCGCCTTCCGCGACCGTCGGCTTTCCGGAGGTGAATACTTTTTCCAGGACTGACTGCGCCTTGGCGGCAACGGCAGTGTCGGCAAAGAGAGCTGCAAAGGGGGTTCCCCGAATCGCCTTGTAATCCGCGGTGAGGCCCGCACAGGACTTGTTGGCAAAGATCACGCGACCGGACCGATCGATCAGCAGTGTCGGAATTGGTAGGACCCGCAACAACCGCCCTATGGTGGTTATTTCGAGATGGGAGAGGTCGCGGAATTCAGCGGTGGTCGCACCCGCCTCTTCGCGGAGCAGTTCATTGACGTCGACGGCCTGGGTGGCGATGGTCGTCGTCTCCAGCATGTCCGCGACTTCGTCCTTTTCGTCAAAGGAATCAAATGTGAACGGCTTCTTCTCAGCCATTGCTTCTTCCCTGCTTTGTGTCAACGAGTAATACGGGCGCTCCGTTTCCCGTCACTTACGCGTGGGAGCTTCGTCGGGTCTTCGTGCTGACCCAAACCTCATGCGCTTTCGGCGCTTCGCGAGCGTTTCCGTTTCTGGCGGCCGTTTTCCGGAATCAGCCCCCGAATCACCTCGAACAACACCGGGTACCGGATCGGTTTTTCAACGATGCGATCGACACTGCATTTCTCGATCATTTCCCGCTCTTCCAGTTGGCCTCCCCAGCCGGTGAGGAGAATGACCGGAGTCTTCGGAACTCCCCGCCGTGCGCAAATATCCTTGACCGCTTTGGCCACGTGCCATCCGTTCATGCCCGGCATGCCAAGATCGCAAATCACCATGTCCACCTCGGTCTCCTGGAACAGTTCGATCCCTTCTCGCCCCGACGAGGCTTTAAAGACGATTTGCCCATATCTGGTAAGCGCCTTTTCCATCAGTTCGACCAGTCGGACCTGGTCGTCTATGATGAGGAAGCGGGCCTTGAAATTGGCTATCGGTTCGGTGGACGCGATTGCCGGCGCAGCCTGTTTCACGGTCAGCGGCAGTTTCACGGTAAAGATCGTGCCTTTTCCCTCCCAGCTCTGGACTGAGATCAGGCCGCCGTGGCGTCCGACGATTCCGAAACTGGTGGAGAGTCCCATCCCGGTCCCTTGGACCCCTTTGGTGGTCCAAAAGGGTTCGAACACCTTGGTGAGATTATCCTTGGGCATGCCCGTGCCGGTATCGCAGACCTGGAGGACCGTGGACTCGCGCTCCACGAAAGTCTTACAGGCAACTTTGCCTCCCTTGGGAAGCGCCTCTGTCGCGTTCTTGACGAGGTTGACGATCACTTCGAAGAGTTCGTTTTCGTGTCCCTTGACAAAGCACCCCTCGGCGAGCCGCGACGTCATCTCGATCGCGACACCTCTCTTCTCCGGACCGCTCTTCCAGAAGGGTTTGCTCACCTCGATGGCCCGACTCACCGTCGCAGACAGATCGAAAATCTTCCCCGCGACAGTCGGGTCCTCAGTCCGGACCCGCGCGAAGTCCTGGAGCTGTTTGACTGTCTCCGAGCCGAGTTGCGCGCTTTCTGCTATTTGGATGAGCGTTTTCCGGACCTCTTCGAAGTCACCCACATCCAGATCGGACTCGGCCAGCCCCGCGGCGCCGATGACAATCTGCAACAAGTTGTTGAAGTTGTGTGCAACGCCGCCGGCCATCTCCCCAAGGGCTGCGAGGCGCTGCTTCTGGACCGATTGTTCCTGGGACTTCTTCTGCTCCGTGATGTCCCGGCAAAAGACCGCAACCCGCTCGACGCTTCCGTCCGAGTCGAAAACCGGGTGGTAGCTATGATCGAAGATCTTGTCCATCCCCCGGTCCTCGAATCGGACACCCTTCCCCGAGGATGCAACCTCGTTGAACTTTGCCTTCCTGAACTGCGCTATGGCCGGTGGAATCAGGTCGAAGTACGATTTCCCCAGCAGGTTCTCTATGGGGGCATCAAGGGTTTCCGCGGTGGTCGGGTTGAGCGTTACGAACGCGCCGTCGATCTCCAGCAGAAAGGCACAGTCGTTAGTGGCGTTCAGGATAGCTTCTACGGTCTCTTTGCTTTTCTGCAAGTTCATCTCAGCCCGTTGCCGCTCGGCGATTTCGTCGAGCAACTGGGCGTTGCTCTGTCTCAGTTCCGAGGTACGCTCGGCCACACGGATTTCCAATTTGTCGTGGGCCACCCTGAGCGCTTCCTCGGCCCGCGTGCGCTCTTCGATCTCCCGTTTGAGTTCTTTGTTCGTCTCCTGGAGTTGCTGGGTACGTTCTTCAACGAGCTTTTCGAGCTGTTCATGGTATCGTTTCAGTTCCCGTTCCGTGGCCTTGGCCTTGATGGTGTTGCTCACGGTGATGGGAAGGGTTTTGAGATAATTCCCGTTCACGTCTTTCATCAAGTAATCGGAAGCCCCGGCTTTCATCGCCTGGACCGCCACTTCTTCGCCGCCTGCCCCGGTGACGAGCACGACCGGGATCTCCCGAGGCACCTCGCCGATCAGATCGAAGGCCGTACCATCGCCGAGCCGATAATCGGTGACGATCACGTCGAACGTATCGGACTTGACCGCCTTCTTTCCTGCATCTATGGAAGAGACGCAGGTGTAGTCGTACGGAAGCCCTTCGGCCCGCACCATACGTTCGAAGGCCATGCGGTCAACTCGATCGTCCTCGACCAGAAGCAATTTGATGCGTTGCTCGGACAATGCCTAGATCTCCGCTGCTGTCTCGCTGATGGTCCAGTAGCAATCCACGGCCCTTACCAGCTCCACGAACTTCAGGTAGTCGGCCGGCTTGATCATGTACCCTGCAACCCCGAGGTTGAAACTGTCGAATTTGTCCTGATCCTCTTTGGAGGTGGTCAACACGATGACGGGAATCAGCCGTAAGTCTTGATCCTGCTTGGCCACTCGCAGAAACTCTATGCCGTTCATCCTCGGCATGTTGATGTCCAACAAGATCAGGCACGGTCTGGGATTCTTCGGGTTCTTGAGAAACTCCAGCGCTTGTTCCCCATCACCGACGATGGTGAGGTGGTTCGTGATCTTGAGATCTTTTACCGCGCGCTTGACGGCCATTGCGTCTACTTTATCGTCTTCAACGAGCAGAATGGGTCGCGTCCCCTTCATGCTTTTCCCCTTTCTTGGGCATGGTCAGGAAGAACGTACTCCCTTGACCTTCCGCAGATACCAACCAGATTCTCCCCCCGTTGACTTCCACGATCTTCTTCACCAGCGTCAGTCCCACGCCGGTAGTCTCGACTTCGTCGCGGGCGGAGAGGGTCTGGAAGATCCTAAAGATCTTCTCGTGATATGCCTCGTCAATGCCAGGCCCGTTATCTGCCACACTGAATTGCCAGAACACGCCGGCATCTTCACAGGCGATCTTGACGAGGCCGTCGGGTTTGTCCATGAACCTGACAGCGTTGTCGATCAGGTGATGAAACACCTGTTCTACGCGGGTCTGTTCTCCTTTTATGATGGGCAGCCGCTTCTCGATAGCGATCTGAATGCCGTCACGAGGCGAAATCGAGTCGATGACTTGCCGGACGACCGCATCGACATCCACTTCGATCTCTTTCTCTTTCAACCGGCCGATCCGGGAATACTGCAGAATCCCTTCCAGCAGATTGTGCATGCGGTCCAATCTGCTGAGAAGCAGGTCGAGCATCTCTTTGCCGTCAGTATTGAGCGCGTCTCCTTGATCTTCCACAATCCATCGTGCAAGCTGACTAACCGCTCTAAGAGGAGCCCTCAGATCGTGTGACACCACGTAGGCAAACTCCGTGAGTTCGCTATTCGTCGCATCTAGCTTTGCCGCGCATGCGTCCAGTTGCTCCTGCAGGCCCCTCCCGATCGACCGTAGTTCGGCGATTTCAGCGATCAGTAGTTCGTTGGTCTTGGACGAATCTTCCATGCTACATGTCCTCAGGGATCCGGCCGGCCCCGCGTCCGTTCCGTGAAAGGCTTCCGGTCTCGGTGAGACCGAGCCGGCGTTTCCCGCGATCACGGCCCCGCGGTTTCGACTTTCTTCACTTCATCGCCGATGATTTCGAGCAACGCGGAGAGGGTCACGGGCTTCTCCACGATTTTGTCCACATGGGGATGGTAGAGCAGTTCGTCGTCAGCGAGTTGGCCTCCCCAGCCCGTTAGGAGAATGAACGGCGGCTTGGGTATCTCCTTCTCCACGCAAAGCCCCATCACCGCGCTGCTCACATCCCACCCGTTCATCCCTTCCATCCCGAGATCGCACACGACCACGTCCACGTCGTTGTTCTCGAGGATATCGAGGCCCTCCTGGCCGGAAAGAGCGATATAGGCCGTATTGCCGCGCTTTCGGAGCCCCTTGCCGAGGATCGTGACCACCGGGCGCTCATCGTCGATGAGGAGAATTCGATAGGCGCGATCGGGCGCTTGCTTCCGCACTTCTTCCTTTTTCGCGGACGGTTTCTTCACCAGAGGGAGCTTGACCGTGAACGCGGTTCCCCGCGGCTTCATGCGTTTGACTCCCATAGTCGCGCCGTGCTGGCGGATGATCCCACAATTTACAGCCAGCCCCATGCCGGGGTGGGCTTCCTTGGAAGACCAGAAGGCTGCGGTGATATTCTTGATGTCCTCGTCGCGGATGCCGACGCCGTTGTCCTGGACGAGCAGCACGGCCTGGTCGTCTTTGATGGACGTCTTGACCCGCACCTTTCCGCCTTCCGGCAATGCCTCGATGGCGTTCTTGACGAGGTTCAGCACCACCCAGGCGAGCTGATCCGGTTCGCCCTCCACATAGCAACCGGGTGTCAGATCGAGTTCCTGAACAACCTCGATCCGCTCTCGTTCCAACTTGGCCTTGGACCAGAGCCTGCACATCTCGACCCCTTCCCGGACTGCATCGGAAAGGTCAAAGAGTTCCTTGCGCGGCACTTCTCGCTTGGATCGCTCACGCGAGAACTGCTGGAGTCGTCGCACCGCATCGGTGGCCGATCGGGTGCTGTCCAGGATCTGTTCGAGATTGAGGCGGATCTCTTCGTATTCCTCCAATTCCAGATTGGTCAGCGCCATGTTGGCGTTTCCGGAGACAATTTGCAGGAGGTTGCTGAAGGTATGGCTTATTCCGCTCGCCATTTGGCCCAGGACTTTCAGCCGTTGAGACCGGACGATCAGATCTTCGGCCCGCTTTTGCCCTGAGATGTCCTCTATGGCGATGTGAGCGCCTTTGATCCTGCCATCATCGCCGCGTACGGGTGCCAGATGCATTCTTCCTTGCATCAACGTTCCCGACGGACGTTTGCAGGGGAACTCGCCGAAAAATGGCTCACCCGAGTCCAGACATCTCCGAATGGCTGCCGAGATCCCCGCGTCCACGAGCGCCGGGTGCGAGAGGAGATTCGCCGGCTTGGCGGCCGCTTCGTCCGCGTGGCCGAGCATGGCCAGGATCTCGGGGTTTGCCGCGTTCATAATCCCTTTGACGTCACAAGACGCGATGCCGAGTCGCAGGTCCTGCACCAGCATACGAAACCGTGCCTCACTATCCAGAAGCGCCTGCTCTGCGCGGCAACGGTCGGTTACCTCACGGAAGGTCCAGGTGGTGCCCACGCCGTCATCGCCGAGGGTGTGGAGCCGCGTTGTCGTCTCGATCATTCGGCCGTCCCGCAATTCGAGGATCTCGGTCGTGTCTCCTTCAGGTCGGCTCACAACCTGCTTTACCTTTGCCAGGAGTTGCTGGGGAAGTTTCAACCTTGCTGCCAGGAACATGAGCGATTCCGCGTTCCCCTTCGCCTCGAGTGCTTTCTCGGGTACCTGCCAGATCTGGAAAAGCCGCTGATTGAACAGGACCATCCTTCCTTTCGCATCCAGTACCACAATGCCGTCCGGCACGGACTCGACCGTCGTCCTGAGGAGCGAATCGGGCCGTTCGATCCCGCCATGCTCACGCGGAGCCTCCGCAGCTTCCTCCGCGGTCTCCACGGGGACCGGCGACTCCTGCGGGCTCGGTTTTTCCGTACCCGCATTTTCGCGAAGCTCTGCGATTTCTTTGCGGAGCCGCACGTTCTCTTCGAGGAGTTCTGCGACACTCAAGGGGTCAGCAGCCGCGCCTACATCCACAGAACGGCCAAGATCCGAGGCCTCGCCTGTCCGATCACCGTCTCCATTGCGGCCATTCTTCCGAGGAGATCCCGCATCTGCTGGCACGCCTGCATCACCCGACGTACCGTGCTCCTCGACTTGGCTTTCCCGCAACGTTTGGAGGAGCGTCGCCAACTCCGATACCTTCGATTCCAGTTCCTTGAGCAAGGGATTGGGCCCGGCTGTCTTGGACACGACTGCTGTTTCGCTTGTCTCTTGATTTTCCATCGTCAGCTTCCCCACCGCTGAAAAGCCCAAACGGCACGCTATTCGTTCATACGTTCAGGACCGGTCTCTCCGATCCCAAGTGCTCCATTCCATAAATACGGTCGCGTATTCCCGCGGAACGCGGTTCGTGTTCATCACCGCGGCCTCACTGGCTGTATTGGTGGGACAGGCATCTTGCCTGTCATTTCCCCATGGACCGGCAAGATGCCGGCCCCACTGAACAGCCACGCGCAGGGACCCCAAGGGGAGACACAGGATTTGCGATAAGGTGAACTAATTTCTCGGTTTCGCACGGCAGCCACCTTTATCAGGCGTCTCTCTGCAAGGGGTTCCCCATGAGGAGTCATTCGCTTGCCTCCTCCCCTGTTGGTGTGGGCCTCGGTATGGTAAAGAAAAATGTTGTCCCTTTCCCGAGTTCGGATTCCAACCAGATCTTCCCCCCGTGCATCTCGACGATCCGCTTGACCAGCGTGAGGCCGATCCCCGTGCTCTCGAAATCGTCACGGGCCTGCAGGGTCTGAAAGATCATGAAGATCTTCTCGAAATACTTGCTGTCAATACCGGGGCCGTTATCCGCAACGCTAATCTGCCAGAACGAGCCACTATTCTCACAGTCGATGCGTATCTCTCCCTGGGGTTTGTCCATGTATTTCATGGCATTGCTGATCAAATTCTGCAGGACCTGCCCTGCGCGTGTCGGTTCGTAAAAGACCACGGGCAACGGTCGCAGCACTTCGATCCGGATGTGTTCCGGAGGCGCGAGGAGGTCGATGATATCGTGGAGCAGCCGGTCGAGATCTACTTCGTCTGCTTCCTCCCTCACGCGGCCGATTCTGGAATACTGGAGAATCCCCTCGATCAGGTTGTGCATGCGGTCCAGTCTGCCGAGCAGGAGCGTAATCATCTCCTTGCCGTCCTGATCCATGTGTTCCGAGTGATCGCTCGCTATCCACCCGGCAAGCTGACTGACTGCTCGCAAGGGAGCCTTGAGGTCGTGTGAGACGACGTAGGCAAATTCACGCAATTCGGTGTTCGCCGCTTCCAGTTCGCCGGTCCGCAATTTGACCTTCTCCTCGGCTCCCTTGCGCTGAACGATTTCCGCTTCGAGGTGAGCCGTCCGCTCCCTAACCTTCTTTTCCAGATCCCGGTTCAGGCCGCGGAGGTCCGTCTGGGCTCGCAGCAGTCTCTTGTTGATCTGGATGGCGTTTTCGTAGGTGGACACGAGCAGATTCAAGGAGTTCTCGGCAGACAGCTTTACGACACGGGGCTTGCCGCCGACGGTCACCTCGATTTCCCGCATGGCCGCCATATTCCGGTTGGTGGTGGGATTGGCCAGGACTGACTCGACCTTGGACAGGAGGAACTCTTCGTCGATCGGTTTGTTCAAATAGAAGTCCACCTTGGCTTCGAGTCCTTTGATGATATCTTCAGGATCGACCAGGGTAGTCAACAAGATGACCGGGATATCGACGAGCTCTTCGTTGAGCTTTATCGCCTGGGTCAGCTCGTATCCGTCCATCTCCGGCATGACGATGTCGCTGATGATAAGGGCCGGCCTTCGGCTGCTGAGGAACTCCAATGCTTCCTTACCGGAGGCAGCGGCGGTCACCTGGTAGCCATGACGCTCGAGCAGATGTTTCAGCAGCATCGCCTGCGTGGGGCTGTCCTCGACGATGAGAATGCTGGCGCCCTCAGTTTTGTTTCCGTTACCGGAGTCCATTAGGCGGGTCCTCCCGTACTCCCGTGATCCCCTTCCGGCCGTCCGCAAAACCGAGCGCCTCCGTCTCCTTGGGACCGCGAAACGGCAGGATTCAGGGCAAGAGGGTGCATCGGCCGTGGTCGATCAACTGAACGTGTTCTCATTTCTGAACCAGCATTCGAATCGTTGCCGCGATCTTTTCGGGAGGGAGTGAGTACTTCGCGGCGCCGATTTTTGCCGCTTCTCCCGGCATGCCGTACACGATCGAGGTCTCCTCGTCCTGGGCGATGGTGACCGCGCCCTTGTCACGCATCAGCTTGAGCTCTTGAGCTCCGTCTCGGCCCATGCCGGTCAGGAGCACGCCTATGGCCTTGTCGCCGATCGTCTGGGCGACCGACCGGAAGAGATAGGAAACCGCTGGTCTGAGCCCGTTTTCCGGCGCATCAGGGACCACGCCGATTCGGCCGTTCCCATCGAGCTTCATCTGGTGGGCATCCGGCGCGACGTAGACATTTCCGGGGAGCGCCTGCTGGCCGTTGCTCGCCAGGTGCACCTTAAGCGTCGACGATCGGTTCAACCAGTCCACAAACCCTACGGTAAACCCCGCTGCAATGTGTTGTACGACGAGAATGGGGGCCGCCAGATCAGCCGGCATCGTCGAAAAGATCTTTTGCAGGACCGGAGGCCCTCCCGTGGAAGCGCCGACCGCCACGACCTTGACGGAGGTGGGTCTTGCCACGACTTCGGGTTTGCTCACGGGGCGGGGCGCCTGTGTCGGGCTGGGGCTGAGGTTCCAGCGCCTGACGACCTTCACCTGAGACATAATCTTGACTGTCTGGATCAGCTTCTCTCTCTCACCAACGTGAGCCTCTCTCTCGAACAGGCTCGGCTTGTTGAGCACCGCGACGGCCCCCGCGTCAATCGCCCGCCAGGTCTTCTCGACCTCCTCGCGCACGAGGCTTGACGTGACAATGACGATGGGTACCGGATTGGTCTGCATGATCCTCCGGGTCGCCTCGTACCCGTCCATCTTCGGCATGATGATATCCATGGTGACAACGTCGGGGCTTTTCCGCTTCACCATTTCAATCCCTTCTTCTCCGTTCGCCGCCGTCCCGACGACCGTGATCTCCGGATCCGACGACAGAATGTGATTGAGAAGCTCCCGTGCAACAATAGAGTCCTCAACGATAAGGACCTTGATCATACGAAACTCTCCCGGCCGGTCAGACCAACCTCGCCACGGTTTCCAGCAGGTTATTCTGGTCGAAACTACCCTTCACGATATACGCGTTGGCTCCCACATCAATGCCGCGCTCGCGATCCTCGCGGGATCCGAGGGATGTCACCAGCACGACCGGCAAATCCGCGAGCTTCTCGTCACCGCGGATGTTAGCTGTCAGTTGGAACCCATCCATCCGCGGCATCTCGACATCCGACACCACCAGATCGAATGGATCTCGCTTGAGAGCAGTCCACGCGTCCACGCCGTCCACCGTGGTCGTGACCAGGTAACCGGACGACTCGAGGATATTCTTGAGCAGCATCCGCGAGGTGATGGAGTCCTCCACCACCAGAACCGATTTCCGCTGGTGTTCCAGTTGCTCGATCTTCATGGCAGGACCGCTCCCGGCGTAGGTCCGTTTCACGGCCGATTTGATGAGATCGGGGACGTTCAATATCGGCACGAGCTTGCCCGATCCGAGCACCGTGGCCCCGGCCACGTTGCGCACCCGCGCAAGTTGCTTTCCGAGCGGCTTAACGAGAACTTCCTGCTCCTGGAGTATCGAATCGACGCTGAACGAGACGCGCATCTCAGCGGCGCGGAGAATCATGACGGGGAGGAAGTCGGAGTCGCCATTCCTCTTCTCCAGCCGCGGAAGTTCCAGGATGTCCCCGAGCCGTACCAGCGGCATGGCTTGACCGTTGACCTCGATGGTGTCCCGGTTGCCGACCGTCTTGATGAGGTCTCGCCTGATCCTCGCCACACGTTCCACGTTCGCGGTGGGGATCACGACGAGCTGATCCCCGACGTGAACCAGTATCCCCCGGAACGTTGCGAGGGTGACCGGAAGCAGGATCTTGAACGAAGCACCCCGCTCCGCCGCGGTAGCAATCGATATATTTCCGCCAAGGTTTTCCACCTTCTCCCTGACAATCGCCAGTCCCAGGCCTCTCCCGGAAATATTGCTCACAATGGGGCTCGTGGAGATCTCCGATCGAAAAACCAGGGCGAGAGCATCTTGCCCGGCGAGGCGTTGCCTGTCCTGCTCCGAGACCATCCCTCTCTTCGCTGCCGCCTCTCGAACCTTGGCCACATCGATGCCGGCACCGTCATCCGAGACAACCAGCTCGATCTGATTGCCGCTGATCTGCGAGATGGCCATGGTGATGGTCCCCTGACGCTGTTTGCCTTTGGCCGCCCTGTCATCCGGTCTCTCGAGGCCGTGATCCACGCAGTTTCTTACCAGGTGGATCAGCGGATCTTTCATCTCGTCCAGAATCCGGCGATCGATCTCCAGGTCGCCGCCGACGATCTCCAGGTCCACTTCCTTCCCCGCGTCGCGGGCGAGGTCGCGCACGAGCTTGGGGAAAACCTCCAGGAGCGACGAACACGGGAGCATCAGGACATTCATCATGTCTTCCAGAAGGTCGTCCACCATGCCGCCGTGCATCCTGGAATCGCTTTCCGCAGATCTGGCAAGCGTTTTGAGTTTCCCTTCCAGCGTTTTAATGCAGCTCTGGTTCCAATCGAGAAAGTCCATGAGCTTGGCAAGTCGCTTCTCATCACCGCCGCCGCCGCCTCGTTTGGCGCTCGCATCGCCGACGCCGCGGCCCTGACTGGAGACGCTGTTCCACTTCTGCTTCCATTGGTCGATCACGGTCATGAGGCTCATGATGTCAGCTACTCGCTGGCTCGCGGTGAGCTTGACCGAGACCATTTCTCCCACCTGCCGCAACAGCGGATCGAGCTTGTCCACTGATATTCTGACCGTATCCGTTCTCCCCTGCGGCCTCTCTTTCTTCGGGCTGGTGCTGAAATTCTGCGCGCGAGCCTCTGCTGCTCCACCTGCCGCGCGCGGTGACCCCTCCCATTCGCTCCGGTCAATCGCGGCATCCTCCGGCGCAACCGTTTTCACGTTCGGGACCGGCAGATCCTGCTCCGCAGTAGTTTCTCCGGAGGCAACGTCATGGGCTTCCGCCTTCGGCCGCGGCGGTCCGGCTTCCGCGGCCGCCGCTCTCTCGTGGCTTCCTGCCTCAAGCCGGTCGAGTTCGTCCATGATGGGCTGTACGGCCACCGAGTCCGATTCAACGAGCAGATCGCGCATGGAGTCGACCGCACGGTGGAGCGTGTCGAAGAATTCGGTGGATGTGGCCATCCGGTCGGCCTTCAGAGCCGAGAATATGCTCTCGATGGCCTGGCACACCGATTCGATCTCCGTCATGTTGACGGACCGGGAAGCGCCTTTCAGGCTGTGCGCCTCCCGATACATGGTTTCTATGATCTTACCCTTTTCGCTGTCGTCCGGCCGTTTCTCCAGTTCCAGCAAACCGTTGGAGATGGCGCTAATATGTTCGTCAGCCTCGATGCGGAACGCCTCGAACAGCTTTTTCAGGAATTCATCATCTCGCATGGTCATATCCACTTCTCCCGCTACATTACTGAACGACTGCACCAGGCCTCGTAATAGTTCGCCGGGCTTGATATAAATGCGCTTTCAAACGGATGATATTCGAGAAGCCTGTTAAGGGCTTTTCCTGGGAAGTCTCCTCCGCGACGGACGGCACAGCCTGACTGAGCTCCGGAGACCTCCCGGGAGCGCCCGTCAGCAGCAGCACTGCTCTGATCGCGCATTGGTATGAGGCTGCTTGGCCCATGCGCGAGGAAAGGGTTGCGGTACCCCACCTCACTCACTCACCTCCTGAAAGACCACGATCGCCTCTTCCGAGAGCAGCCTCTCCGCGTTGATCACGATCAGGCGGTCCTTCGTGACCCCTTTGACGAACTCCTCTCGAATCCCCTTCAGGGCCGGGAGATCCGACTGAACCTGACTGACGGGAACTCTGGACTCGCCCAGGACCGTGTCGGCGAGAACCCCGAACTCCATGCCGTGATTATTCACGATGAGGACTCTGAAGAGATCGCTGATCTCCTTCTTGGGCAGATCGAAGAATTCCTTGAGGTCAGTGACCGAGATCACCTGCCCCCGAACGTTGATGATCCCCAATATGTAGGACGGAGTGCACGGAACAGGGGTCAGATCCTTCACCGGGTACACTTCCCGGATATATTGTACCTCGATGGCGTACTTCTCGTGTGCCAGCATGAACTCGATGACTTCCAGGGTCTCCTCGTCGGCCGCTTCTTGGTCGGGGCGCTGAGCGAGCTTCCGCGCTCTCTCCCGCAGAATCGCTTTCTTGTCTACCACGCCACTCGTGATAGATTCGCCGGCAGGAGCGGGCACCTGACCGGAAATCGATTCGGCCTGAATCATGGCTCCGGTCGGTTGTTTTCCAACATCTACGGTCGCGAGATCACTCAGGGTATCACGTTCTGTCATGCGGGCTCTCCTTGGTCACTGCCACAATGATTTCCGCCAGTCGCCCGGCCGTCAATCCTTCCGAGGCCGGGACTGCATCGTCATCCGAATAGCCGTCGAGAATTGCCAGGGCATTCTTGTAGTGTCGGTCGGAATCCTTATACCTTCCCCGCAGCCGTGCGAGGTTTCCCAGCGCGAAATGCGCCAGCACGAGATGCGGGTCCAGGAATACGGCCCGGTTCATCGCTGCCGAAGCTTCCTCGATGCGACCGAGCTCCTGGAGAATGGTCCCTCGCAGGTAATGGTAGTCGGCGTTGAGCTTGTCCGACGCCACCGTCCTATCGGACCATTCCAGCGCGTGATCGAGTTTTCCCTGGTTCGCATAGGCCTTGGTCAGCATGGCCATTGCCACGGGGCCGTGGTTCCCTCTCAGTTGACGCCGATTCACCGCGGTGAACAGTCGGTCAATCATCTCGCCGTAATCGCCCCTGTCGTAAAGCGCCGCGGACTCCTGAACCAGGTCCTCCTCGGTCGGACCTGCTACATCCTCAAAAGCTACCCGGTCTTCGGCCGCTTCCGGAGGTTGGGGCACAGGTTCTACCGAGATGGCGGGAGGTACCCATGCCAGTGGGTCGAATTCCGGTGCGGGTTCATCGATAGGCTGAAAGTATGCGGACGGGGGCTCGAAAACCGTTGGCGGAAGAGGAATCCGGAATCCGTTGGTTCCATTGCGCCTTTCGCTGTCTTTCCTGTGGAGGACGACGCCCGGAAAGTTCCTGGCAACGAATTCCGGATGCCCCACAATAGAGGCCTCCGCCGCGCTCAGTATCAGCCACCCTCCATCGACGAGGCATTGCGAAAAGGCTTCTATCACTCGCTCCTGGTTCTCGGGAGTGAAATACATGAGGACATTACGGCAGAAGATAATATCCAAGCACTCAGTGTCGTTGGAAGCATGCGGAAACGGGTCCTTGACCAGGTTCAGGTGAGAAAACTTCACCATCCGCATGATATCGGGATCTATGCAAAACTGATCCTTCTGCGCCTGAAAAAAGCGTTCCTCGATCCCGGGCGGGACGGTACGAAAGGACCAGTGCGAGTAAACCCCTTCTCTGGCTTTCCGGAGGAAACTGCGGTTGATGTCGGTGGCCAGGATACTCACTCCCCACCCTGCAAGGTCGATGACGAGCCGGCGCAGCAGCATGGCCATCGAGTAGGGCTCTTCGCCGGTGGCGCACCCCGCGCTCCAAAATCTCAGGCACCTCCCGGACGTCCGGCGCGCTGAGATTATCTCGGGCAAGATCTCCGATTCCAGCGATTCCCAGAGCTTTTCGTCACGGAAGAAATGCGTTTCCCCTACGGTGAGGACCCCGGCGAGCACATCAATCTGGGTATGTCCCAGGGGGATTTCCAGCAACCAGTTTGCGCATGCCTGCACATCACTGAAACCGAGCGCGGGAGCTGCTTTCGAGATGGCGCGATTGAGATCGCCCCACCGGTCTTCGGGGAAATTGAGGCCCATATGCAATGCGATCAGGTCGCTGAGCCGTGAGAGGCTCACATGGGAAATACTTCTACCCATGGGTTCCCTCTTCCAGGACCCCGATGGCAGCGTCCAATCGGGCACGCTGGTCGAAAGAGAGCATCTTTTCAACCGTCAGGACGATCACCATCCCCTCGTCGAGCTTCGCCACACCCTGGACGTATCCGGATCCGGGCAACACCCTGTCGGACGCGACCACCTGTTGAGCCGGTATTTCCAGCACCGGCATGACTTCGTCACCCAGCAAGGCCAGCCGCTGAGCGTTGTGCCGTATGATGATGAAGAGGTCCTGCAGTTCAATCTCCCGATCCGGCAACCCCAACCGCCTGCGGGTGTTCACGACGGGAATGATCTCTCCCTCGACGTTGATGACTCCCAGGATCGTTTCCGGCGCATCGGGCACATGCGTCACTTCCACCGCCCGAACTATCCTCTCGACGCAGGTCAGGTTCAAGGCATAGTGCTGGCCATCCAGGCTGAAGACCACAAGCTGCTTGTTCTCGGTCATCGTCTTTCCTCTACTCGGGGGATTCCCGGTCTCTACACCCTTGTCCGGCGTTCGGCGTTACCCGGGCTT
The DNA here is from genome assembly GCA_016218715.1 of Desulfomonile tiedjei. Classification (GTDB taxonomy): domain Bacteria; phylum Desulfobacterota; class Desulfomonilia; order Desulfomonilales; family Desulfomonilaceae; genus JACRDG01. Next base: position 30,646 of record JACRDG010000053.1, read on the forward strand.
TCGGTACGAAGGCCTGCTGCCGGGCCCCGCCTCCCCGGGCGGCCCTACCGGGGGTACGGTCGCGGTGTCCCGCAACGTTCTCGCACGCCGCCGATCCCGCTCACTCCGTATCCGGCCTCACGCGTCGTCTCCGCGGATTCCCGAGATGCAACCGGTCCGAACCTCAACAGCCCCGGAGGCTCACGTATCTCGCCGAGCCGGCCCAGGAAGTGCTGTTCCGCTCAGCGCCACTCCCGTGGCGCGGGGGAGACCGATCCTTTCAGCCATCCGCAATGGCCGGTGCTGGATCCGCTGATGCGTTGGGCGACGAGATGGTCGAATCACTCGCATGGGATGCATGGAATATGCCATGATTCTCGTGCCGAGGAGATGTAGCGAAATAGCTCCTATTATCAGCAGTCTATCCTCTCCGACCGCGAAGACTCAGCGGGATCGGGATGCAGCGTTCCGCGTGGGGAGGCGTCAAAAGCACTCATGGTATTAGCAGTACGGCAGCGAAACGAGGTATAATCAAGTAGTTACCTGCTGTGCGCTTTCGCACACCTCTCGTGTGAATCTCACACCCGCGGGTCGCTCGAAGTGCCAGATCGCCAGGACGTTGCACCAGGCAGGTCACTGAATCGGAAATCTTTCCCGGCAACTCCGCTCTACCACCGGTCGCGTGCCCTGTGCGGTTGCGCACACCTCTCGCCCTCGTCCCTTACGTTCCATCAGCCAGGCCGAGGCTTTTCATCAGTCGCGCCAGGGAGTAGCGCGTAATTCCGAGTTTGCGGGCCGTCGCGGACTTGTTCCCTCCGGAGCACCGCAGGGCCTCTGTTACGAATCCGATCTTCAAGTCCCGGATAAAGACGTTGAGCGACTGCCCGGGCTGCAGGCTAAACGTGGCTGCCTCGCCCAAAAGCCCCGCGTCTTGCAGCGCGAGCGAATCCACCTGCAACGGTCCGCCGCCGGACAGGATCAGGGCCCGCTCGATCACGTTTCTCAGCTCGCGCACGTTCCCCGGCCACTTGTACCGACACAGCTTATCCATGGCAAGCGTGTCGATCTCCGGGATCGCCGGTATCTGGAGGTCCGCGGCCAGTCGCCCGACCAGTTCATCTACCAGGGTGGGAATGTCTTCGACCCGTTCCCTAAGGGGTGGAACCGGTATGTTCAGCACATTGAGCCGATAGTACAGATCGGGCCGGAAGCGCCCTTCCTCTACTTCTTTCGCCAGATCTCTGTTGGTGGCTGCGATGATTCTGGCGTTGACTTTGATTGTCTTCCGACCGCCCACGCGCATGATTGACCAGGTGTCGAGAAAAGTCAGCAGCTTGGCCTGGAGAGGCAATGACAACTCGCAAATCTCATTCAATAGCAGCGTTCCACCTTCGGCCAGCTCGAGCAAACCCTTGGAGCTTCGGTACGCGCCGGTGAATGCTCCCTGCTCGTGCCCGAACAATTCGGATTCGGCAAGATCCGAGGGGACTGCTGCGCAATTGATGGAAAAGAACGGACCGGTCGATCGCTCCGAATGGTTGTGCAGGTACCGTGAGAGATAGTCTTTGCCGCTGCCACTCTCACCGGTGAAAAGCACCACGCTGTCGCTTTTCGCTGCCATACGCACTCTGGAAAGGCAGGTCATCATTTCCGGGGACCGTGTTTCCGGTTCTGAGGGGAAAGGTAGGTCCAGGAAATGCCGGCGGTCGGTAATGTCGCGGGAAATCCCACAAATTCCCACGATCTTCCCCTCCGCGTCGCTGAGGGGTACTTTGAGATCAAAGAAGAAGACGCGTCTCCCTGCCACGGTTATGGCGTGCTCCGTCTCGACGGTTTCACCTTCGAGAACGCGAAGATCCACCGGTCTGGTGCGCGCGGCCGCTTCAGGTCCGAAGAGTTCTTCGTCGTCCCGCCCCACGATGGACTGTTCGGGGAGTTCGAGCAGGTTCTCCATGAAGGGATTCACGAGCGCATACCGGAGGTCCGCGTCCTTGAGGAAGATGCAGTCTCGGGCCGACCTGAAGATTGCCCGGAACCGCTCTTCGCTCTCCTGGAGTCTGCGTTCGGCCTGTTTCTTCTGGGTGATATCGCGAACGATACCGGTGAAGAAGCTCCCATCACGCGTTTCCCAGGACGCGAGGAACAGTTCGGCCGGGAACTCGGTTCCATCCTTTCTGTGGCAGATCATTTCCAAGGGGAAGTCCGAAGGAATCGACTCCCAGGATGCGAAAAACTCGGCAATGGATACCCTATCCGGATCGTCGTCCGGATTCGGCGCGATAACGTTGAGGGGCTTCCCGATCATTTCATCCGCGGAATAGCCGAAGATTTTTTCTGCCCCGCGATTCCACAGTACTGTCTTTCCCGTGCTGTCCGCATAGAATATCGCTTCATTGGAGGTTTGCACGATGGACCGTAGCCGGGCTTCACTGTGCTCCAGCGCCTCGGAAATCCTGCTGTTGGCCCAGGCGAGCGCGGCGAAATCGGCCAACTGCGTGGCCGACCGCGCGTCTTCCGCCGTGAACTTCTCGGGTTTGTTCGCAAGGACGATCAAACCGAGCGCTTTACCTTCCAGGACCATGGGAGCGAAGAGGACGTTCCGGAGCCGTGTCTGCTCTTCGGATACCGGCTTGATCAGGCGGCTGTCGGGAAAGTCGTTCTCGAAGACCGGGCTGCCGGTGAGACAGGCTTCCGTGTGCAAGTCCTGGATCGGCATGGCCAGGGACTCGTCCACCGTGTAGGGCACACCACCGGAATCGGGGAAGAGAACTTCGTTTTCGGTCCAGTCCGGATTCAGAAGCACAACATAGCCGGATGTGGCGCCAATGAGCTTCTTGCCTGCATGGAAGATACGTTTCACCGACCGATCGAAGTCCCTCTGTTCTCGAAGCGCGGCGGAGCATTCTGCCAGTGCCGTCAGCCGGGCATGAGCGGTGTGAAGGTCTGAACCGAGGTCGGGAAGCGTTTCGTCAAGTCTTCCGGCGGCCTCAATCTCTTTTTCGACACAGACCACCGCTGCGCCCCTCCCGCTGACATCGAAGAGTTGACGCGGCTTTTCGTTCGGATCGAGGCCCGGGAGTTCCGCGACGGTCCTGACCCTCATTTCGCCGGCCGAAAGGCCATAGTGCCGGCACGCGGCCTGATTCGCGTCGAGGATTCTTCCGGAATCGGGTTCCACGAGCAGTAATGACGCTGGATTGGCTTGAAACAAACTCCGGTACAGCTCGACCGGCGGACCGTTATCGCTCGGAGACTGCCAGTTCTCCTCCATCCCCGACGTCTCGATCGATGGACGCGTTTCTGCCGCTGGATCGGAGGGGTCACGACGGGAGTTGTGATGGGCATCCATGGGATTGCTCTGGAGAGCACGGCCTCTTGCCGGAGGTCGCCTCGATTCCCCGGCAGCGCGGTACATTTTCCTGTAGATCTAGCGTAACCCAAAGATCACACGAGGTCAAAGGGAGGCTTATTCTGATACGGGTTCGGCCCTTCTTCAGTCGATGTCGACACCTCGTTCTCACTCGGTGACAGAAAACTGGGCCTTCGCGTAAGGACGCGCCAGCGTTGCAAAGAGATGGGGGACATGAACAAGACCGTCTTCCCTCACCACGGGTATGTCAGTGAGACGGCCACCATGTTTCTGCTACCGCGTCTTAGAGTCTCCGACCTTTATGGTAACTCTGTCATCCGGGCCCGGCTTTAGATTCTCTCTCTCGAGAATTATCAGGCTGTCGCCAAGTTGCCTCTGCCCGCATCCTCCTGGAAAGTTCACCCTGATCTTCTTTGTCTCGCCCAGGCCGGAGCTGTCTATGACAAAGACGGCTTTGCCTATGCTGTCCTTCCAGAGGCCGCCGGTCCCGACGATATAGTATGCTTGCAAAAAGTCCCAGTAATCAGAATAATATGCCTCGTAGCTTGTGGAAACTGTGGTTGTGGCGTGACCGGGAAAAGTAATGTGGTGCACCCGCCAGCGCCCTTTGGGTTCTTTTGGTGGTGGTGGTCGGCGAGAACGCAGGCCGAGAGCCGGTTGCCTCCTGTCAAATGCCGAAGCCACCCGACCGTCGGGACCGGGCTCAACTACCCGCTCGCGCTGTTCCTTCACCTCAACCTTCGTGCCATCAACCGTTTTGTCGAAGTCGCTATTTTCCTCTACCGGTATTTTGGTGCCGTCAACCCATGCGTCGTACCGAACGAACTCCGACCCGACTCGATCCATGGACTCAGTCATTGTCATTGTGTCTGTCTCTAGTCTCGGAAACCCTACCCATTCCGTCGTTGTTTCCCCGGTGTTGAAGAAATGAAACACAGCATCGACCGTGTAAGTATTTCTTTTCAGCCGAATGATCACTTGTTCCGAGGCCATACGGATAGTATGGTGGGGTGATTTCGGTGAGACAGTTCCTCCCCTCGCGAGCTGAATAAGCGGGAGCATATTACCTACACCTTGGCTTGGACACCAAACTGCTGCAATGGTCAAATAAATAAGCACTACGAACGCAGTTCTCATGTTTCTTGCTCCGGAGAAATCACCACAGTAGTCGTTACTCAGCGCCAAGCGACTTGAGCAGCTCAATCATATCCTTGTTGTCTGACCGCTCGGCCATCTTCAAGGCTTTCCCTAGTTCGGCTCGCCTAACGTGAGCGCCTTTTTCGATAAGGAATATCATCGCTTCCATATGGGCGTTGCCAATCGCTTCCATGAGCGCTGTGGGCCCGTTCCTGCGTTGTGCGTTGACGTCAGCCCCCTTTTCCGCAAGGAGTCTCATCACCTCAATATGGCCTCTCTGAGCCGCATTCATAAGGGCTGTCCAGCCGTGCGTGTCCTGTGCGTTCACGTCGGCGCCGGCCTCCACAAGCCGTCGAACCTCGTCTCCGTCCCCAAGCGTTGCAGCGACAGGCAAAGTCATTTCTGCTCCATGGGATTTGAGCGTACTCACAACATCCGCATGGTACATGGCGGCCGCCCACATGAGAGCGGTAGAGCCGTCAAGCGCCTTTACGTTGACGTCCGCCCCGCTATCCAAGAGGATCTTTGCCACATTCACGTCTCCGGGGACGGTGGCCCACATCAATGCGGTTGAACCATCTTTGAGCTTAGCATTCACATCCGCTCCCTTATCCAGGAGGAATCTAATCAGCTCAACATTCTGAATGTCCACCGCTTTCTTAAGAGCCGTGAGGCCGCGCTCGTTTTGGGCATTGACATTTGCACCCCTGTTAAGGAGCAGTTCTGTCATCGCCAAATCACCTCGATATGCAGCCCACATGAGCGCAGTGAAACCATTCTCCCCTTGTGCTTCAAGATCAGCGCCGTTATCAATAAGCATCACAACGGCTTCAGGATGTCCTCTAGCTGCGGCCATCGTCAAAGCGGTTCCGACAAGCCAGGTGTTGGTGTTCACATCTGCGCCCTTTTCGATGAGGAATCTGAGTATTTCCAGAAATCCTCGATCCGCAGCAATGAGCAGAGGTGGCCAGTCGGGCCCATGTTTCGCGTTAGGGTCGGCACCCTTCTCGATTAGCAACTGGACAACACCCAGATGTCCCGAACGTACAGCTACGGCCAAAGGTGGCTCGCTACCCAAGGCGCCCAGATTCGGATCCGCCCCCTTTTCAAGCAGCAGGCTTACAACGTGAAGATCTCCTGCAGAAGTGGCTGCCGTCAAAGCATCGGCAGCCTCCCGAGCGCCTGCCGAGAGTCGGCCTCTCTTCTTCACTAGGCTTTCGACCTGGGACAGGTCCCCACGACGTGCTGCTTCGATGAGTTGCCTGTCGAGACGACGCGTGGACTCATACACCCAGAGAGAAAGCCCCACCGGAACCACCCCAATCAGCACAACCACGCCAACTACCGCAATGATCGTCCATTTCAGGATCTTGCGAAGGTGTGCTGGTATCATTGAAACTCCTCGTTCATCTTACATCGCTGGGGATAGACACTGGCGCCGATCAAGCACGGAACTCTTGGATCGACGCGGAACGGATGTAGGATGGAGCGACCAACGGGAACCGAATCGTTCGTGGTTTCCTGTCTACAGATGCGGTTCGCTTTGCTCACCACATCCTACGAGACCGGGGAGCCACCATCTTGTAGGCAAAACAGGTGACCGATTTTGAGAGATGCGGTCCTTAGGGATTGTCCGGCAATAGCTGGTGCATCGGTTGGCGAATATGAATCGAGGAACCGGAGCACTGCTGGACAAGCCAGCAGCACCCTGTATTCTGCACCACTTACTTGTGGACAATCTCTTGGTACTCATTGCCGCAAGTTCGGTCGCGTGTTCGGGTCAACCCGGCCGGTTTTCGCTCGCTAGGTGCGCCGCTTGCTGCGCCCTCTGGAATCAGGCACCGACAAACGCGCTAACCTTCCCTCCCGGACAGGGCAAGCCCTGCCCCCACACTGGATCCTCGGCCAATGGTCAGCCATAGTACTGCTCCTGATGCGACTCTGTATGTACGAAATGGAGTACTTGGGTTGAGCACTCAAGCGGCCCAGCGCGCCGGTCGTGAATACGCGCCGGCCTCCTAGTCCAGCTCCTTCAGAGCGTCATAGACTTGGCAAAACGCCTTTGTGATGGAAGTGTTGGAGATGCTGGTTCTGTTGTACAGCTCTTCCACCGTCAGACGGCCGGAGTCGACCAGTTTCTGGAAGAGCAGTTCCAGTTGCTTCTCGTCCAGCCCGTATTTCTTGGTCAATCGATTGTCGTCGAGGCCCGCTCTCACGTCTTTGACGAGGTCCGACGCCTTGATGATTCGTCCGGCCTTCCGAGGACGAGGAGCCGCTTTCTTCGCACGCGGGTCATCGTCCTGGAGGTTATGCACCACGGTCTTGATAGTCCAACCCCTCTGGGTTTCGCTCTCCTCATCCAGTTCCGCGACCGATTGCTGAACCTCCACAAAGGCCTTGGTAACCGCCGTGTCCGCCAAGCTCGTCCTGTCGCTGAGCTGCCGCTCGCTGACCATTCCTCTTCGGAGCAGTTGTTGGAGCAGGAACTCGAGCTGACGGTCCGTCAGGTCGTATCTCTTCATCAGTTGAGGATCGCTCAAGCCCGCTTGAATATCTTTCACCACGTCTGCTGCTTTTATCGTGCGCGGCAGTTTTCTCATGCCTACTACCCCCATACTGCCTCAGCCTACCATGCGGGCCGGGTCTTTGTTAAGTCTGTTTTTTCGGTCGAAGAGCTGTGGATCGAGGTTCTTGGGGCAAACCGCATCCCGAGGCTTGGTCGCCGCGGAATCGATGCCGTGTCCCGGCCGTGAAAGCATCCAGTTGCTTGCGGACGGGATGAGGACAAGCACGTGCAGCAATTGCAGGGCCTTCTGACCTTGGATATTGCCAGCGTGAGCCCATTTTCCAAACCATACCCTTTTCTTTTCTGAAGCCGTGTCCTAAATCATGAGGGGGTGATGACCATGGAAAAGACTGAAATGAAACAAAGAGATGTGTCTGGAGTGTCTCTCACCGACATGGGCCGGAAAGGGACATCTGAGCAAGTCCGAACGAAATACGATTGCTACAATCAGTGTATGAATGATGCGTGGGACATCAAAGGTGAATCGGTATCCGCTTCTGTGTGCGGATGCTGAGCACCTCCTTTGGCGAATAGGTTGACCCTGATCTTCGTTGCAATGGGCCGGGCGAAATGTCCCGGCTTTTGTTTCCAACGCCGATTCATTTCTCTTCGGGAAAGCGCCCGTCAGATGGCGAGCTGGGCTTTGACCTCGCTGAAGCATTCCATCGCGTAGTCCAGGTCTTCGCTGGTGTGCAACGCGCTGAGCTGGACCCGAACGCGTGCCTGCCCCATCGGTACCACGGGGTAGAAGAAACCGACGACGTACACGTCCTTTTCCAGCATCGCGGCAGCCATCCTCTGGGCCAGCACTGCATCCCCCACCATGATCGGTACGATGGGATGTTCACCAGCCCTGATGTCGAATCCCCGAGCGCTCATCCCCGTGCGAAAATGCCTTGTATTCGTTTCCAGGCGGTCCCGCAATTCCGTGGACGCGTTGAGCAGTCCGAGCGCGCACAACGAGCCTGCCACGATCATGGGGGCCATGGTGTTGGAGAAGAGGTACGGCCTCGACCGCTGGCGCAAGATCTCGATGATTTCCTTTCGGCCGCTGGTGAAACCACCACTAGCGCCACCGAGGGCTTTCCCGAACGTCCCCGTAATGACGTCCACCCGTCCCATTACGCCGCGATACTCGTGAGAACCACGGCCCAACGGCCCGAGAAAACCGGTAGCGTGCGAATCGTCCACCATCACGAGGGCATCGTGCTTATCGGCCAGGGCGCAGACGGCGTCGAGTTTCGCAATGTCCCCGTCCATCGAGAACACCCCGTCCGTGGCAATGAGGCGAAAACGGGCGCGCCGCGCTTCGACCAGCCTCTCCTCGAGGTCCCCCATGTCGCCGTGCCGGAACCGATACCGCTGGGCCTTGCACAATCGAATGCCGTCAATGATGCTGGCGTGATTCAGTTCGTCGCTGATTACCGCATCTTCGGCCGCAAGGAGGGTTTCAAACAGCCCGCCGTTGGCGTCGAAACAGGAGGTGTAGAGAATGGTGTCTTCCGTGCCCAGGAAGTTGCTGACCGCAGCCTCCAGGTCTTTGTGAATGGTCTGAGTCCCGCAGATGAAACGAACCGACGAAAGTCCATATCCCCACCGGTCGAGGGCCTCACGCGCGGCTGCGATCACTTCCGGATGGCATGCCAGCCCGAGGTAATTATTCGCGCACATGTTCAGCACCACCCGCCCGTCTCGCACCTTGACCCGAGAACCCTGCGGGGACGTCAAGACCCTCTCATCCTTGTACAGGCCCTGGCCGCGAATGGCGGCAAGTTCATCGATGAGGTGCTTGCGTGCGGTGTCGAACATCCCTCGGTCCCCCTTCCCTTATTCCTCGATCTACAGTGAACACCATGGAGTCTTAGTGCTGGGTTTCATGAATTCGGTCGCGTATTCCCGCGGGATGCGGTCTCCATTCATCAGCGCGGCTTCATTGGCCGTATTGGTGGGACAGGCATCTTGCCTGTCATTTCTCGCTGGACAGGCAAGATGCCTGTCCCACCATGATCCCGGTAATGCGCGACCGAACTTGAGGAAAGGTGCACTTAGGCTGCACAGCCTGACGCAGCGGAAGGCTCAATCCTCACTCCACGTCAGGACCACCTTGCCGCATTGTCCCGACCGCATCACCTCGAAACCCGTTTCGAACTCCGTGTACGGCAGCCGGTGGGTGATCACCGAGGAGATATCGAGTCCGGACTGGATCATGGAGGTCATCTTGTACCAGGTCTCGTACATCTCCCGCCCGTAGATCCCCTTGATCGTGAGGCCGTTGAAGACCACGAGATCCCAGTCGATAGGGGTCTCTTGGCCCTGTATCCCGAGAAGCGCAATCTTCCCGCCGTGGCAGGCATTGGCCAGCATTCCTCGCAACGCATCGGGATGGCCGGACATCTCAAGTCCCACGTCAAACCCTTCTTTCATGCCGAGCCGGTCCCGAGCGTCCTCTATCCGGTCGGACCGCACGTCCAGAGTCAGGGTGGCGCCCATCTTCTCCGCCAGCGCGAGGCGGTACGGATTGACGTCGGTAACCACTACCATCCGGGCTCCGGCATGCCGAGCGATGGCAGTAGCCATGCAGCCGATGGGACCGGCCCCCGTTATGAGCACGTCCTCTCCCAGGAGATCGAAAGAGAGCGCGGTGTGGGTGGCGTTGCCCAGCGGGTCGAAACAGCAGAGCACATCCGTGGGGATCCTCGCGTCGCAGTACCACACATTGGTCACCGGCAGGGCGATGTACTGAGCGAAGGCGCCCTGTCGATTGACGCCGACGGCACTCGTCTTCATGCAGAGGTGTCGCCGGCCGGCCATGCAGTTGCGGCAATGACCGCACACCACGTGGCCTTCCCCCGAAACCAAGTCCCCCGGCCGGAAGTCGTGAACATTGCTCCCAATCTCCACGACGCGGCCCACGAACTCGTGCCCGACGGGCATCGGGACCGGTATGGTTTTGCCGGCCCACACGTCCCAGTTGTAGATATGGACGTCGGTGCCGCAAATCGCGGTCTTGAGGACTCGTATCAGTACGTCGTTAATCCCTATTTCCGGAATCGGCGTCTCTTCCAGCCAGATGCCCGGTGCGCGTCTGGACTTTACCAGTGCCTTCATCATGGCCATGGCATTCTCCGCGGCGAGGAAGTGATATCAATGGGCGATCGAAGAGGTGACACTCCCAGATGGACTGCTTGCGGCAGGTCTGCTCCGCTGGGGACGGCGCGCCTAACTTCGCTCCGGAGACCTTCCGGGAACACCCCTCAACAGGCTTCTCGAATATTACCCGATCGAAAGCGCATTAGTATGAGTGGCTCGAAGCCTGGCGGATCGCGGTAGCGGGCCGGGAGTCCCAGAACGACACAGGGAAGCGAACGCACGCGATGGCGCTCCCTTCCCTGTGTACTCTGATGGCCGTAGAATAAACCTCTCCCCTCGCGTGGAGAAGCTAGAGGGTCAACGCTGCGATCCAGCTCTATCAGAGCGCCGCTGGGGACTTGAATCGGGAACCGCAGCCGGCGTACTCGCAGTTGAGCCGCCGTGCCGTACCCCTACCCCACGACAACACCTATTCCTCGCCGTCGACCTTTTCTTTGAGCTCTTTCCCGGTCTTAAAGAAAGGCAACCGCTTCTCGGTGACCTCTATCTTTTCCCCGGTCTTGGGATTCCTACCCACGTAGCCCTGATAAGTCTTCACCATGAACGATCCAAACCCGCGGATCTCGATTCGATCGCCAGCAATCAGAGCTTTCGACATGGTGTCAAAAACCAGGTTGACGATTTCCTCGGACTTCCGTATGGGAAGATCTGCCTGCTTGGCCAGCGCTTCAATAAGATCTGATTTGTTCATGACGAAGCATCACTTGGCTTTTTTGACGGCTTCCTTCAGAGCTGCAGATGGGCTGAACCGAGGAACCACCGTCGCAGGAATCTTGATTTTTTTCCGGGTCTGCGGGTTGACGCCGTTGCGCGCTTTCTTCTTGATAACCCGGAATGTGCCCAGGTCTGCCACGCGGATCTTACCATCTTTCTTCTTCAAAGAATCGTAGATAGCGCCGACGAAACCGCTCAACGCGGCCCCGGCTGCTTTCTTGGTGATCCCCGCCTCCTCAGCCATCCGATTGACCAGCTCAGCTTTGGTCATGAGAGCAACCCCCTGAAAACAAAAAGATTCAAGACCTTGAAACCACAACGAAGTAGTGGGACACGTTATCGGTAATCTCCTGAGATGTCAAGCCAAGTTTCACGTATTATCGAAGAATTCTTGTGACCTCTCCCGCGGTCATTTTTAGGGACTGCGTTGGCCCGCTGAACGGTCACGGATTGCTGCATAGCGGTTGCCACCGGGCCGCGGAACGGTTCACTCCGGTAAGGACCAGCCGGGTACAAACGAAAAGGGAAGACGCTCCTCTGCAGAGCTCTTCCCTTCTCCCCCCCCCTGTTGACCACTGGTCGTATATCGCATCACCGATCCGACAGAATCGGTCGATACGCTGTTGGTACTGAGGTTAAACCCTCCAGGAGCCTGTCGCGTAACCTCACGCTTGGAAGGATGATGGCATGTCAGCCTATAAGCGCACGAATTATCTTCGCTCGAGAGGCTCCTATGAGGCTGACATACTAAACTTTTCAGGTGCCGACATTTCAGAAACCCTGTGGAAATCGACACCGCCGTGCCAGGACTTGAGGAAGCATTGCGTCACGCAACAGCCTCCTAGGGTCGCCCAGTCCCCCCCGCTGGGCGATGGGCCGCCCCCCTAAATTGGGACGGCCGTCCCACGCTAGAAGGTTAAGTTCGGCACAGCACTTAAGGCCGTGAGCTGTCTTTTCTACTAGCAACAATGATGCCACAGCGGCGTCATCGCAGGGGAGACTTCATTAACCACGCAGTTTCGCTATGTTGCGTTTGGCGGAAGCGGGCAGACCATGGCGGGAGGATTGTCTCGCACTGCAGGGATTTGGGGGGAAACCCCCCTCTCTTGAACTTCTTACGGAGAAAACATCGGCCGAACGGCAAGTTACGTATGGGGGGCGAAGACCCATTTCCGACCGACGGTTGGGGGTTCACTCCCCACGTCGTATGGAAAGGAACTCCATGTGATGCCTGAGAGAATCGCGCGAGACCCCCAGCAACCGCGCAGCCGCGGTCACGTTCCATCGGCATCGATGGAGTGCCCGGGTGACCAGGAGTCGCTTTGTCTCGTGGAGCACCTCACCCAAGGAAGTGTTTTCGGCAATATTCAACGTTATTGCCATGTCATCCTTTCCGGGATCGACTCCAGGTTTGGGCGAGATACCAATGTCTTCGGGTGTGATCCGGTTGTGTCTGCAGAGAATCAGGGCGCGCTCCAGAACATTCCGCAGTTCCCTCACGTTCCCGGGCCAGTCGTAGCGCGTTAAGATCACCATCGCTGCGGGCTCGATAACAGGGACCTTCAAGAGGCCGATGCGCTTGACCAACAGGTGCACGAGGTCACGGGCGATGATGGGAATGTCCTCGGTTCTGCGGCGGAGTGGCGGGACCTTGATGACGAAAACACTCAGACGATAGAACAGATCTTCCCGGAAGTTGCCGGTTTCGACCTCTTTCTCCAGATCACGGTTGGTGGCTGCCATGAGCCGAGCGTTTACCTTGATGCTCTTCTCGCCCCCGACGCGGGTGAAGGACTGCGTGTCCAGAAATGTGAGCAATTTGGCCTGCAGCCGAGGCGACAGCTCACCGATCTCATTGAGCAGGAGAGAACCACCTTCGGCCAATTCCAATAATCCTCGCTTGCGGCCTGCCGATCCGGTAAATGCGCCGGGCTCGTGCCCGAACAGTTCCGATTCGGCCAGGTCCTGAGGGAGGGCTGCACAATTGATGCTGAAGAACGGCCCATTGGCGCGTTGGGAAAGTTCGTGGAGGTGCCGCGCGAAATGATCCTTTCCACTTCCGCTCTCTCCCAGGAACAGGACGATGCTGTCCGTCTTCGCGGCGAGTCGTACCAGTTCCAGCGCGGATCGAGTGGCGTTCGCTGGGTATTCCTCGCCGCGGTGGGCTGCTTCATGCGTTGTCCGGGCCCGTTCGGTCATGTCTCGGGCGATGCCGCAGACTCCGGTTATCTCGCCGGAAGAATCACGGATCGGGAAGCGGATGCAGTCCAAGACTACCGGTCCGGACTTAGTCTTCAACGTTTGCTCTGTTTCGATGGTTTGGCCTTCGAGCACCCGGGCTTCGAGGTTCCTGGCCTGTACTGCGTAATCCTCTCCGAACAGCTCCTCATCGGTCTTCCCAATGAGCCCGTCAAAGGGCATTTCCAGCATTTCAAGCATGGCAGGGTTTACGTCGGTGAAGCTGAGCGACCTGTCTTTGAGAAAAATACAGTCCTGGGCTGCTTCAAAAATGTTCCTGAAGCGCGCCTCACTCTCTCTGAGCGCCTGATCCATCCGCTTGTGTTCGGTAATGTCGTGGAGGACGACGAGCATTCCCGCTGGGTCGCCTCGATGGTCCATGTACCGAGACGCGCTGATGCTCATGTCGAGTACGCGCCCGTCCTTGGTGGATCGCTTCGTGACGAACCCACTGACCGTCGCTCCCTTCCGGATCACGTCGTCCACCTGTTCCTGACTACCTTGTTTCTCCGCGTCAGGCACGTAAGGAAGGAGCTTCGATTCAACCTCGGACAGGTCCCACCCGAAAGTACGCGTGAACGAAGGACTGACGTACTGCGTGCGTCCCTGCGTGTCGTAGATCACGACTGCATCTGCCGATGCGGTGAGAAAAGAATGATAGAGTTCCTCTCGTCTCTTGGAATCTTCATACAAGGTTCGGCAGCGACGCTCGCTCTCTTGCAGCGCTGCCGTTCGCCGGGCAACCATTTCTTCCAGCTCATCGCGGTGGCGTTTAATGGCGTCCTGTGCCTCCTTCATCTTGAGCAGCGAGGTCAGGCGGACCCGCAATTCCAGTTTGTCTATAGGCTTCGAGATGAAATCGTTCGCACCGGATTCGACCGCGCGCAGTCGATCTTCTTTTCCGGTAAGGATGGTCACCACGATTATCGGGATGTCGCTGTTGAACGGATCGGATCGAATGCGGCGTGCCACCTCGAACCCGTCCATCCCCGGCATCATCACGTCAAGGAGCACCAGATCGATGCCGCTCCCAAGCTTTTCCAGTGCTTCGCTTCCGCTACCGGCAAGCTCGGGCTCGTAATCGAGGGATTCGAGCATGTGTTTGAGGAGATTGCGGTTCTTTGGATCGTCATCCACCGCGAGGATGCGCTTGCGCCCGGTCATTCTTCGCCCCCCGTCCGGAACATATTGCCTATTACGTTGGTCCCGCGGCAATCCACGGTTCAAACGAATCCGATTATTGTCTCGATAAATGCTTTGGTGTCAATGGGTTTCGTGACGTATCCATCGCACCCTGCCTCCAGGGCCCTTGACTGGTCACCCTTCATTGCGTGGGCCGTGACGGCTATGACGGGGATGTCCTTCGTGAGGGGGTCGCTTTTCAGGATCCCGGTCGCGGTGAGGCCATCCATATCCGGCAGCGAGATATCCATGAGAACGAACAGAGGATTCCTGTCTCTTGCCATCTGTATTCCCTGTTCAGCGCTTCCGGCTTCGATGACCGAATATCCCTCGGCTTCGAGGATGGCCCGCGCGAGGACCCTGTTGGCCTCATTGTCCTCGACCACGAGCACAGGGCTGTCCGCATCCGGCGGCCGCTGCCGGGCAATCGTCGGCTGACTGCCGGCTGCAGCGCGTGGACCATCAGAAGGTTCAAGCACGTTGGCCTGCCGGGATGGAACGGGAACGAACGGAATCGCAAGGGTGAAGGTGCTCCCCTTTCCGATGCCTTCGCTCTCAGCCCAGATTCGACCGCCGTGCACCTCGACCAGTCTCCTCGTCAGGGCCAGCCCGAGTCCCGTTCCTCGGAGCTGACGGGCAGAGGCAGAGCGCACTTCGGCGAATTGATCGAAGAGTCTCTCTCGGTCTTCGGCCTTGAACCCAATCCCCGAGTCCGCTACGCTGACGCATAACTCGCCCGCATCTTTCCACGCATGCACCTTGATAAAACCGCCGTCAGGCGTGAATTTGGCCGCATTGGAAAGCAGGTTGAAGAGGATTTGCTTGAGTTTCACTTCGTCACCCAAGAGTTCGCTATCCGTCAATTGATCCGAGATCTGCAGTTCCACGGACAGCCCGTGTCTCAAGGCCTTCTCTTTGATCATGATGAGGCTGTTCTCTATGAGCAGGGCGAAGTCGATCGGAGTCGGTTCAAGTTCTATTCGTCCTGACTCGACCTTGGCCAAGTCCAGGATGTCGTTGATCAAACGAAGCAGATGATGGCCGCTGGCAGAGATCTCCTCGGCGTATTCCATTTGTCTGGCGTTCAAAGGACCGAAGTCCTGGTCCCGCAGGAGTTCAGAGAACCCGATGACGGAATTCAGCGGCGTCCGGAGTTCGTGGCTCATATTGGCGAGGAATTCGCTCTTAACGCGACTGGCGCGTTCAGCCGCCTCTTTGGCGAGATGGAGCCGCACTGCGGATTCCCTGAGCGCCGCCTGCGATCCCCGGAGTTCGCGAATTTCGAGCTCCATCAACCGATTCGATTCCAAGAACGGCGTGACACCCACCTCCGCTCTGTAGCCGGGTTCTCCGCGTTGTCCGTCAAGCTGAGGCTCTCTTTCTTTTGGTTCGAGGGACCCGACGACCGGTTGGAGGTTTGTCTCTTCCAGAATGCCGTTCGGCAGCCACAGGCCGCGGGAATTCGGTGCGAGGGTCTCCGATGAAGCGCCCTCTCGCGGCTCCGCGTCTCGCGCTTCCAAGGCTCGCAGGATGATTCCCAGCGGGTTGCCTCGATCGTCGCGCAAAAGAGATTCCCTGCAAGAAACGAGAACCTCCGTGCCATCCCGGCGGACTTGCCTGAGCTCGCCCGTGAAGCAGCCGGTAGCCATGGCGATAGACCGCGCCCTGCTTGCTTCAGTCATTTGTTCGGTCGTGTAAAGAAGCGAACCCTGTTTGCCGAGGAGATCGCCGGGCTCGCAACCGTGCAGGGCTGCAAAGGAGGCATTGATAAATACAATGCGATCATCGAGTCCGAACACGGCAACAGGTTCAGGACTCTCGTCCAGAGCGGCATACAGCATCGCGGTAAGTTCCGCGTCTACTGCGAGATACTGTTTGGGTTCGTTCACCCTTCCTGTCCTCCGGCACGGCACAAAGCTCGCACGAGGCGAACAATCACGCACGAAGGATGGGCAAACCTGCATTGGTACTCCTGGCCTTCCACTGGCATTCTGGCGGGTTGCACCGCCGCTCGGCCTCGGAGGCATGCCTAGATGGGCGCGGGCATGCGCAAAATGGCATCGATTACGCGATACCCAAGCGTTGGTTTCACGTATGGCCTCTGCCCGCGCAGCCCCAAGTACGTGCCGATCTTGCTCACCTTCTGCGTCAATCACATGTTGACACAACATTGGCACACGGTTCGCAGGATTGCAAGTAGCGTGTCGAGAAGGGTGTCGATCTGTGACCGAATCGAGGGGAGGATTGTTCCCGGCCCCCACGTGGCGACGCGTGGAGCCTGCCCTCAGGAATCGTCAAAGCAATTGCGAAGGCTGTCGATATGATAAGATATAGCAATGATAATGGAATGCTATCTTGGCGGTTACATCCTAAATATGGAGCAAGATGACATTTCTCTTTGTGAGACTGACGAAGACAGGGTAACGGCAACAATTGCAGGAAAGCCCAGCTATTTTGTGGAGGCGCGAGATTACCTTCATGATTGCGCTTGACGGTTTGACCTATGATCCCTATACTATAAGCCTATGAGCTCACACAGGGCTCATGGAATCGTGAGCCCAGGCAAAAGGATTGAGCCCTCGGCGCCGATGAAAGCAAGACCACATTTTGCCGACGACACGAAAAGATGTTGTCAAATCAACAACGTGTCTGTCTGCAATGGGGGCGGAGCCTGTGCTATAACTTCAAACACCCTCGCCCCAAACCTGAAATCCCTTGAGATCCGCGAACTAACCAACGGGTAGCCTGTCGTGAGAATCTCGCATCACTGCACCTTCCAGGGAGACGTAGGACCACCACAGCGGAGGAAACCATGAGCCGTATCGCCATAATCTCCGCCCGCGGAGGCTCCAAGGGTGTCCCTGACAAGAACATTCGTCTTGTAGGTGACAAGCCGCTCATAACCTGGTCCATCGAAGCGGCTCTCGCTTCCCGGTTGCTTCACAGGGTCGTGGTTTCCACCGATTCTCCGAAGATCGCGGAGATTGCTCGCCAATCGGGTGGCGAAGTCCCGTTCATGCGTCCTGCCGAGCTTGCCCGTGACAGCACCCCCGGTATCGACCCGGTGCTGCATGCGGTTCGTTGGCTGGAAGACCGCGAGGGGTACGTCCCGGACTGGGTCGTGCTCTTGCAGCCCACGTCACCGCTGAGGGTCACCGATGACATCGACCGGGCGTTCGAGATGGCCTCGGAAAAGAATGCCGACGCGATCGTGAGCGTGACCGAAGGAGACCACCACCCGTACTGGATGAAACGCCTCGACCCGGATGGCCGCATGCACGACTTCATCACCCTCGAACGGCCGATAACCCGCCGACAGGATTTGCCCCCGGTCTATGCGGTCAACGGTGCTGTGTACCTCGTGCGCAGAGAGGTGCTGGTGCGGACAGAGAGCTTTTTTCCAGAAAACACCTTCGGCATGGTGATGCCTCGCGACCGCTCTCTCGACGTCGACACCCCCTGGGATCTGTACCTTGCCGATCTGATTCTGAAGGATATTCACGAAAGGAACCGCGGTGCAGGGTCATGACGCGCAGCATTCAGTTATGCGAGGAACCAACTCAACCCTGTTGCATCAAGGGCGATCCCGCGGCCCTGTACCGCCACCCCGACGGAGGGCGGTTCCAGGCGTCGTCCCGACGGAGGCCGGGAAGCCGTTTTTCTTCTCTCGATTGCGGCTTTGGGCGGAATTACGGACAAAGGGCTCCTCTTTTCTTTCGCCTAGACTGATCGCTCAACCGCCCCTGGGCACGGGAATGAATGCCTTGGCTGCTCACCTCGGTCCTCGTTGACAACCGGGGCACCGGAGCGTACTCTGGAACTAATACCGCAGCTGTCGCGATGAAGGAGAACGAGGCGAACGGCATCTTCGTTTCTCCTCGGTGCAGCCGTGGATGCCGATCTGCCCACCGTATGGCAACTGTTCCACGAGCAGTTGCGGCGATCACGCAAGCGAGGAATGACCTGTCCGCAGAAGAAAAGAGTATGACGCATGATTTGTCCGGCCTGTGCATAGGGCAGGACAGTTCAGTTCGTCAGGCCATGCAACAGATTGATCTCAATGCCAAACAGATCGTTCTGGTGTGTGAAGAAGAGCGGTTGCTGGGCACCATCACGGACGGCGACATACGCCGGGCCATCCTCGAGGGAATGGATCTCGACACGGTCGTGTCGTCCATCCTCAAGCTCAAGAAGACTACGCTGCACAGCGGACCGATCAGCGCTCTCCTGGGAACCGATCCCCTGGAGCTTCTCAGGCTCATGCGCAAACACGGGGTTCGGCACATCCCTCTGCTCGACGCTGACGGACGGGTTCGAGAACTGGCCACCATGGACGACCTAGTGCCGGAAGAATGCCTGCCGCTCCAAGCCGTGATCATGGCCGGCGGTTACGGCAGAAGGTTGCGACCACTCACCGAGCACCTTCCCAAGCCGATGCTCCTGGTGGGCGATCGGCCTCTGTTGCAGCGCATCATCGAGCGTCTTCGCGAGGCCGGAGTGTCGCGAATAAGCCTCACCACGCATTACAAGGGGCAGGTGATTGAGGATCACTTCGGCGATGGCCGCGGCTTCGGCGTAGACATTAGCTATGTCCATGAAGAGCAGCCGATGGGGACCGCGGGAGCGCTCCGATTACTTGACGAGCCCGATCAGCCGCTTCTGGTCATCAACGGCGACATCCTGACGACTGTGGATTTTCGGGCAATGTTCGCATTTCATCGGGAACACGAGGCGTACATGACCGTTGCGGTAAAACAGATCGAGTTCGGAGTGCCGTACGGCGTTCTGGAAACCAACGGAAGCGGGGTGACCGGCATCATCGAAAAGCCGGTCCTGCGCCACTTCGTGAATGCCGGCATCTTTTTGCTGAATCCTGAAGCCTGCAAGGTCGTCCCTGCGGACCAGCCGTACGACATGCCGGAGCTGATAAACCGTCTGCTCGAAAAGAACCTGAATGTCGTCGCGTTCCCGATCAGGGAATACTGGCTTGATATCGGGCAGTTGGACCACTACCAGAAAGCACTGGACGATGTCGGCAGCGGCGAGGTATCGTAAGCGGCTTCCGGTTCGCTCATGAGCGCTGCCGTGTCCCGCACCGATCGAGCCGGCCTCGTTCGTCGAGTCCACGAGGGACGTCGGTAGCCCCTGAGTCTCGAACGCGGTGATGCGATCGGGAACGCCGGATTCCGGCATCGACCTTCTTGCACGCGAACCACATCTAGAGGCAAACCAGGACGATGACCACGCCTTCCGGAAAAGCTCCGAGTCCGCGTTTCATCCCGCTGTGCGTCCCTGAAATACAGGGGAACGCATGGGCATATGTCAAAGAATGCCTCGACACCAACTGGGTATCTTCGGTCGGCTCTTATGTGGACCGTTTCGAACGCGACATGGCCGAATACGTGGGGGCTCGGTACGCGGTCGCCACGGTCAACGGGACGTCCGCGCTCCACACAGCGCTCCTCGTCGCGGGGATCGGGCCCGATGACGAGGTCCTGACCTCCACGCTCACCTTCATCGCTCCGGCCAACGCCATCAGGTACGTGGGAGCCTGGCCCGTTTTCATCGACGCGGACCGCCTGTACTGGCAGATGGACCCGGAAAAAGTGGTGAGGTTTCTCGATGAAGAATGCCGTTGGCGCAACGGCCGCCTGTACAACAAGACGACCGACAGGCTTGTACGAGCCATACTCCCCGTCCATTTGCTCGGCCATCCGGTTGACATGGACCCACTCCGGGAAGCCGCAGAAAAATACGATCTCGTCATCATCGAAGACGCGACCGAAAGCCTGGGCGCCACATACAAAGGCCGGATGGTCGGAACGCTCGGGCACATGGCATGCTTCAGCTTCAACGGGAACAAGGTGATCACCAGCGGCGGCGGCGGCATGATCGTCACGGATAGGGAGGACTGGGCCGCGAAGGCCAAGTACCTCACCACCCAGGCAAAGGACGATCCCATCGAGTACATCCATCATGAGATCGGGTACAACTATCGCCTCCCGAATCTTCTCGCGGCACTGGGAGTAGCGCAACTCGAACGCCTCGAGGATTACATCCGTGTGAAAAGGCGCATCGCTGCAACCTATAGGGAAGCGTTCGCTCGGGTGCCGGGTATAACCTGCATGAGCCAGGCCGACTGGGCACGCAGCATCTTCTGGATGTACACGGTTCTCGTGGATGCGGAACGCTATGCGATGAACAGCCGGCAACTCCTGCGGCGACTGGGCGAACTCGGGATTCAAGCCAGGCCGCTGTGGCAGCCCATCCATTTGTCCCGACCGCACCAGAGCGCTCCCGCGTACCGGTGTACCGTCTCGGAAGAGCTCTTTCAGCAGGCTCTCTCCTTGCCCTGCTCCGTGGGGCTCGGCCCTGACGATCAGGCATTCGTGTGTGAAATCGTGGCCAATTCAAATGAGTGAATGCCGAAGACAAAGCTCGTCTGTCAGTCCGGCAACTCCGCCGGAGAAACTTAACGACCCCATGAGCGTGAAACACAGTACTGCCAATTTCGTCAAAATCCTCGTTTCGCGGTACCCGATTCGCAGCGTAATCGCATGCGTCTGTTTGACCCTGGCAGGCCTGTCGGAGGGGATCAGTCTCGCGTCCCTCCTCCCCCTGCTCAGCATTATGACGGGTGATTCCCCCGAGCGGGGAGGACGGCTGACGGAACCTATCCGTGAAGCCTTTCTCTCGGTCGGCATCACTCCGAGCCTCTCCGTCTTGCTCGTGCTCATAGTGGTGTTGATGACACTCAAGAGCGTTCTGGTGCTGGTCGCTATGAGACAGGCGGGATATTCGCTTGCGAAGGTGGAAAAGGAATTTCGCGTCTCCCTTATACGGGCGCTTATGAACGCCAAGTGGGAGCACGTTCTCAGCAGGCGCCAGGGAGTTTTCGCGAACGCTCTCACGATAGAATCGGAGAGGGCCGCCACAGGTTATTGGTACGCGTGTCGAATCACCGCGGCCTCCCTGCAGATCCTGGCGTACGGGATCGTGTCTGCAGCGGTCTCGTGGCACACGACTGTCTTCGTCGTGTTAGCCGCTGGGCTGAGCACTCTGATCGTCGCAAAGTTCGTTGCCCTGTCACGTCGGGCAGGGATGAGACAGGCTGAGTTGCTGAAGTCGCTCTCGGCTCGATTGATCGAGAGCCTGTCCAGCATCAAACCTCTCAAGGCCATGGCATGCGAAGATCGCCTCACCCCGCTCCTCGAAGCTGAAACCGAGGGGCTCAACAAGGCGAGGCAGCAACAGGTCATGAGCGCTGAAGGGCGCACGGCGCTCCATGAACCGCTCCTCGTGGTAATGATAGCATTCGGTCTGTACGGTGCAGTCGAGGTTTGGCGGGCAGAACTCGGCGCGGTCATGATGCTGGCCATTTTGTTCTGGCGCACCCTCACTCGCGTCGGCATTATCCATGGTGACTTTCAGGAACTGGTACGTGTCGAGAGCGCCTTCTGGTCGCTGCGCGCATCCATCGAAGAGGCTGAACGCGAGGCGGAAACATCCTGTGGGGGTGCGTGTCCGGCTGTGGAACGAGGAATAGCACTTCGCAACGTCACATTCGCGTACGGTGACAGGACGGTGCTGGAAGATGTCTCCATGGAAGTACCCGTCGGGGATTTCGTAGCGGTGGTAGGGCCTTCCGGCGGCGGGAAAACCACAACCGCCGACTTGATCATCGGCCTCGTCCGGCCTCAAGCGGGTGACGTGTACGTCGATGACGAACCTCTGGAGGAGATCAGCCTGCGCGCATGGCGCGGCATGATTGGATACACGCCGCAGGAGGCCGTTCTCTTTCACGACGACATCCGGGTGAACGTGTCGTTGGGCGATCCGAACATCTCCGAAGACGACATCCGGGAGGCGCTGCGACTTGCAGGGGTCTGGGATGTGGTCGAGGCCCTGCCGGAGGGCTTGGATACGGTGGTGGGGGAGCGGGGCGCCAAGCTGTCAGGGGGGCAGAGGCAGAGAATAGCCATTGCCCGAGCCCTGGTTCGCAAGCCGCGTCTGCTCATCCTCGACGAAGTGACAGCAGCTCTGGACGCCAAGACCGAAGCCGAGATATGTGCCAACCTTCTGGAACTGAAGGGGAAAACGACGATCCTGGCCATTTCGCATCAACCTGCCCTGGTCGAGGCGGCTGACCGGGTCTACCGTGTGGATGACTTCAAGATCGACGAAATGCTCCAACGCTCCACCGGAAAGCTGAGACGATCGGTGTGATGAAGCGGCAAGATCGGCGCACCGTGCTCCTCCGTGAGAGTAATGGCTTCACGAGAGTGAGGGATGCGGGTCAGCCTTCGATGAGCAAGGCGCACATGCGGGTCATGCAGGAATCTCTTTCGCTCAAGGAGAAGTCTTGCCCAGGATGAAAGACATCGTGATTTACGGAGCCAGTGGATTCGGCATGGAGGTCGCCTGGCTCATAGAGGAGATCAACCTCGCGACTCCTCAGTGGAACATCGTTGGTTTCGTCGATGACGACGAGGCCAAGTGGGGCCGGACCCTCTACGGTTACCCGGTCCTGGGGGGCCGGGAGGCCTTGCAGAGGATTCCGGCGGATACGGCAGTCACCATAACCATAGCCGATACGGAGGTTCGCCGCTCCATTGCGGACGCGCTCGCGTATCGGGCCCCGGAATACCCTGTGTTGATCCATCCGAGTGTGATCAGGTCCAGAGCGGTAACGATAGGGCAAGGCGCCATCATCTGTGCAGGGAGCATACTCACGGTGGAGATAACAATAGGCGAGCACGTGCATATCAACCCGGGTTGCACGATCGGCCACCAGACGACTCTCGAAGACTACGTGACCGTCTATCCCGGCGCACACGTTGCGGGAAACGTGAAGGTCGGTTCCTGTGCGTCTTTGGGCACAGGTTGTCAGGTGCTACAAGGGTTGGAAATCGGCTCCCACTCGTTTTTGGGAGCTGGTTCCGTCGCGATACGGGACATCCCGCCCGGTGTCATTGCGGCCGGCTGCCCGGCAACGATCAAGAAGCGCAGGTACGAGGGAACTCTGTGAGAACTGAGGAATCACGAACCGAGGGCGGCAAATGGTGCTGAAGAGTGCCTGCCAGGGGCCGCAGCGGCCTCGAATTGGCCTGAGCCTGAACATAGCATGAGCGTCAAACTCGTCCATGTCGCCACGATACCCCTGACGATCAGCCTCTTCCTGAGGGGTCAGATACCCTTCATGCAGAATCGGGGTTTCGAGATTTCGGTGGTCTGCTCGCCCGCCCCCGAATCGGACGAGATAGCCGCCCGCGAAGGTGTCCGGGTCTATGAAGTGCCCATGGTGAGAGGCATAGCTCCGCTGGCGGACCTCCTCAGCCTCGTGCGGCTGTGGCTGCTGTTTCGTCGCATCAAACCTGACGTCGTCCACTCCTCGACTCCGAAGGCAGGTCCCCTTGCAATGGTGGCAGGGTTTTTCGCCGGGGTCCCGGTCCGGATTTACACCTTGCGAGGGGTGATGGTGGACCGGCGCACCGGACTGGCCCGCCAGGTTCTCCGGATGATGGAATGGATCGGGTGCCGTTTCGCGGATCAGGTTGTCGCCGTGAGTCGCTCCGTCGCGGAGGTGATCGTTCGCGGCGGCATGTGCTCGGAGAGAAAGATAGTCGTGCTCGGCCGAGGGAGCAGTAACGGCGTCGATGCCGAACATCTGTTCAACCCGGCGCTCGTCGATTCGAATGAGGTGTCGGGGTTGCGTACGGCCTGCCGGATCCCCGCGGACGCGACGGTCATCGGCTTCATCGGCCGCATTGTCCATGGTAAAGGTATTGTCGAGCTGGGAGCAGCGTGGCGGAACATCAGGGACCGCAGGGATAACACCTTTCTTTTGATAATCGGCCCTGAAGAGCCCCAGGACCCTGTTCCGGAAGAGGTGCTCGCACAGTTGAAGGCAGACCCCCGTGTCGTCATGGTCGATCTGGTGCCGAGAGAGAAGATGCCCCTCTATTATCGTCTGATGGATGTGATCGCATTTCCGACGTATTCGGAAGGGCTCCCCAACGTGCCTCTCGAAGCTGCGGCCATGAAGGTCCCGGTGGTGGCCACGCGGGTCACCGGTTGCGTTGATGTGGTGGCGGACTCCGTCACCGGAACCTTGGTCCCCGTGGCAAATGCGGACGCGCTGGCCGCAGCGCTCGATGCCTACCTCGACGACCCGGACCTGAGGCTCAGGCATGGATCGGCCGGCCGAAACCTGGTACTCCGGGAATTCCGACCGGAAACCGTATGGCAATCGCTGTACGAGCGGTACATGTACCTCCTCCGACGTAAGGGCGGACCGCTTCCCGAACCGGTCGCCGTAGTCGACCGAGGTAAGGATGTCCCCGCTTCTTCGACCGCGACGGAGCGAACGTGACGCGAGAGACCGGATTGCACTACCAAGCCTTGTCGCTGGACCCTTCCGTAAACATGCTCTCTGTGGACGTCGAGTGCTGGCATTATCTGGCTCTTCGGAACCTCACGGGAGAGACGCTCCAGCCATGCCGCGCATGCGCGGAGATGACGCGGGATCTTCTGGCGCTCTTCCAAGCGAAACGAGCCCGGGCCACCTTCTTCGTACTCGGGAGCATGGTGGAGGCTTTTCCTGACCTGGTGCGCGAGATTTCCGCCGCGGGCCACGAAGTCGCGACCCACGGGGATTCGCATATCCCCTGCTTCAAGCTGACACCGGACGAATTGCGCGACGAGTTGAAGCGGTCCGCGGACCGATTGGGCGAATTGACGGGAGACCGGGTCGCGGGCTTCCGGGCGCCCGAGTTCAGTGTAACGAAACGGTCGCTCTGGGTTTTCGATGTGCTCTCCGAGTTGGGATTCAGGTATGACAGCAGCGTCTTCCCCATCGCGGGGCGGCGGTACGGCATACCCGATTTCCCGCGAGGTCCGGTCCGCGTCCATGATGGCGAAGGGTCGCTCGTCGAAGTGCCGCTGTCCACCGTCCGCCTGCGGGGGAAGAATCGGCCCGTCGCGGGCGGCGGCTATTTCCGCTTGATGCCGTATCCCCTGTTCAGGAAAGCCTTTCAGCAGGTGAACCGCGATGGCTATCCCTTTGTGTTCTATTGCCACCCGTACGAGTACAGCGCTCATCGGCTGAGCCTGCACCCCTTTTCCTCCAGGCGCGTTCCGTTTCGAGGACGGCTGGTGGAGCTGAAATACAACCTCTTCCGCAATGCAATGCGACAAAGGCTCGAACGAATGCTCGGTGAATTCCGCTTCGCGCCGATCAAGGAGGTGCTGAGCAATGTCCTCCCCTCCTGATGGCGCTCAGAGATACTTCGAACGCATCCCCGAAAAATGGGATGTGCTCTACTCCGATGAGAACCCTGTGCGGTACGCGATAAACCGGCTGTTCCGAAAGGGACTGTTCGAGCGGTACCGGCTCACGTTCGAGCACTGCGGCGACATTGCCGGCGCAAGCGTCCTGGACATCGGGTGCGGCACGGGAAGGTACAGCCTCGAGTTCGCCAAGCGAGGGGCTTCCAGGGTCGTGGGAATTGACTTCGCTCCGTCCATGGTGGAGTTCTCCCGCCGAATCTCCCATGAACTGGGGCTGGCAGACCGTTGCGAGTTCGTCTGCGGAGACTTCCTCACTCATCCGTTCGGCGAGTCCTTCGATATCGTTTCGGCGCTCGGGTTGTTCGATTACGTAGCAGACCCGGCTCCTTTGTTCGCCAAAATGGCAGACCTGACCAATAAGCGTTTCCTCGCTTCGTTCCCCAGAAAGACCGGACTGTGGGACCTCCAGCGGACAATCCGCTACCGCTGGATCAAGAAATGCCCCATCTACAACTACACCCGTGAACAATTGGAGGAACGGTTTCGAGACGCACCCTTTCCGGCATTCCGGATCATTCAGCTCAGCCGCGGTTTTTTCGGGATCGGGATCAAAGAGACGGAGGCGTTCCTTTGAAACGTTCCGCAGTGGCCTGGCCCTCCTGGCGAACCCCTTCTCCGGTGAGAACTTTCTCAGCGGTCTTCAGGAGGATCTTGATATCGAGGAGAAGCGACCAGTGGTCGACATACCAGACGTCAAACTCGAATTTCTGTTCCCAGGTGATCGCGTTGCGGCCGTTGACCTGGGCCCATCCGGTGATGCCGGGCTTGACATGGTGGCGCCGCATCTGTTCCGGTGAGTAGAGCCCGAGATACTCGACCAACAGCGGCCTCGGGCCGACAAGGCTCAACTCCCCTTTGAGGACGTTCCAGAGCTGCGGCAACTCGTCGAGACTCGTCTTTCTGAGAAAACGACCCAGGCCCGTCAATCGCTGAGCGTCCGGGAGCAACCGTCCCGACTTATCCCGCGCGTGATTCATCGTGCGGAATTTCACGAGGGTGAAGATCTTGCCCTTCAAACCAGGGCGTTCCTGCCGGAAGAATACCGGGAGCCCCATGGAGAGGAAAATCAGGCAGGCCACAACGATCAGGAGCGGTGAAAGTAGCACCAAACCGATCAATGCCAGGGAAAAATCCATTGCCCTTTTTACGACCAAACCCATGGGTAAGTCACACCCCGTCGTTAAAATAGGTTTACTATGTGACTCCTCCGGAATTGTTGCAAGGATCTGAAAAAAGACAAGAGAAATGGTGAGAATTCACGGAGGAAGAATCTCTTGGCACACGAGAGTGTTCCCCAGGAAGGATTACCAGAAAGGTTCACGCAATGACTTTGTCCGATGCTTCCGAGAACGTCTTTCCACATCGCCCCTCACCACCTCAGGGCGCTGACGCTGCGGCACTTGTAGCCGCGTTTCGAACCGATCTGGACCGACTGACCCGCAACCTCGTGCGGCAGCTTCGTCTGGAGCGAAACGTACTCGTGGTAGGAGGCGCTGGCTACATCGGGTCGGTGCTGGTGAGGAAGCTGCTTGCGACGGGCTGCAAAGTAACGGTCCTCGACGATCTGATCTACGACAACGGCTCTTCGATTGCCGCGTTGTTGGATTTGCCGGAGTTTTCGTTTGTTCGCGGCGACCTGTGTCACGGAGAGACGCTCCATCAGGCGCTGGCAGGGGTGACCGACGTGGTCTTGCTGGCCGCGCTGGTGGGCGATCCCCTGTGCAAGAAGTATCCCGACCTCGCCCGAAGGGTCAACCACGACGGGGCCAAGACGATGATCGACCGCCTGAACGGCCGAGGCATCGACAGGTTTGTATTCCTCTCCACGTGCAGCAACTACGGTTTAAGACAGGACGACACCTATGCCACGGAGGAGGCCGAACTCAACCCGAAATCTCTCTACGCGGAAACCAAAGTGGCCGTGGAGCAGCATATTATCGGCAACGCCGCCGGCTGCGACTTCTGTCCCACGATTCTGCGAGCTGCCACCGCTTACGGAGTCTCCGACAGGATGCGATTCGATCTGACCGTCTCCGAATTCGCGAGAACCCTGGCCATAGGAGAGGAACTCCTCGTATACGACGAGCACACCTGGCGCCCGTACTGCCATGTCGATGACATATCCTCCGCAATCATCACTGTCCTCGACACTCCGAGGCCCCGGGTTTGCGGCGAGATCTTCAACGTCGGCAGCACCGACGAGAACTACACGAAGAAAATGATCGTGGACGCGTTGCTCCCCCACGCGCCGGGCGCAGTGGTCAAATACAAGGAGGGTGGCTTCGATCCGCGAAATTATCGGGTCTCCTTCGAGAAGATTGCTTCTAAATTGGGTTTTACTCATAAGCACAGCGTGAATACGTGCGCCCCTGCCTTGATGAACAACATACGATCCGGTTTCTTCGGCGACGTAGGCGCGAGACGCTGGTTCTACGGCAACTATGAAGTCAGGAATATGTGAGTACCCACGGCCAGGGGGCACGGTCCTGCGTGGCTAACGCATTACTATTTCGGGTCGGTCGAGCGCCTCGTTGAGCAGCTCATCATCAGGATGACGTCAGAGGGACTTTCTCCGCTAATCATCCGGAAGCGTTCCAAGAGTTCTGCCGCCGGCAGGCTGCGGTTGTTTCCGTGCATTCGCCACTCGTACCTGAAAAGGGTATCTCATGAATAGGCAGTTGAGCGAACTCGTCGATGCCGGCAAAGGCGTGGCGATCATCCTGGTTGTGATCGGTCACGTGCCTGGGCGCCTGGAACACGCCCCTCCCTTTCTGCAAGCATCGAAAGATATAATCTACCTGTTCCACATGCCGTTGTTCATGTGTCTTGCTGGGGTCGCGTCCGGGTTCACTTCTGCACGATTGGTATCCCTGCCTGACTATGCTGGATTTGTGTGGCGGAAGTTTGAGCGTCTCATGGTTCCTTACTGCACGCTCTCAGTGGCTTACTTTGTTCTTCAATGGGTCGCTCAGTCGTTCATGCACTTCAAGCGCCCGATTGACCTCCAGTTGATCCTGACCGCCTTCGTGGATCCCGGCCTTGGTCCCATGGGTCCACTATGGTTTTTGTATGTTCTCTTCGAAGTATCGGTGTTGTATTACGCGTTGGAGATGGTAGTGAAGTCCCCTGGACTCTGGTGCGTCGTTTCGGTTGCTCTGGTGTCCGTGTCATGGCCACAGATGTTTGGAATCGCGAGCACCTTCCATTTGTTGCCTTTCTTCGCGTTGGGTCGCCTCTGCTGCGAACACGCTATCCTGGAGAAGTGGAACCCGTGGATAGGACTGGTGACTACGTCTCTGGTCTTCTGTGCAGCCAGCCACCTTGCCACCCCTCTCGTCTCACAGCCGTATGTCTCCCTCCTCATTGCGGCAGCAGGGTCTTTTGCCTGCCTATCCGCGGTTCGTTTGATTCAGGGTTTTGGACGGCATCATCTTTTGGCCTTGATCGGGCGTTACTCGATGGCCATCTATGTTCTGCATTTGCTCGTCCTCGTGTTGTTCTTTCGTCTCAATTGGTATCTGAACGGCGCGGACATGCCCCTCTTGGGAACGGTTTCCGTGGCCCTGGGAGGCTTTTTCATCCCCATAACTCTGGTCGAACGGGGTATCGCAAAGTCCAGACTGCTGACAACGTTGTTGCTCGGCAAACCTGTCAGAACTGGCTAACGGATGCCAGACTTGCCGGCATGGCCGTGCCCGTCGGTATTTCCGGCGAGAATGCGACGATGCCAGGTGGAGATCCCGAAACGAATGCCGTATGTTGCAGAAGGAAGGCCCTCGACTTGATAGGCTTTGAGGCCGAGAGAGAAGCTTGAAGCAATCGTTCCACATAGCGATCCTCGATACCAGCCTGGCATTTTCCGGTTTCCAGCGGGATGCCACCCATCTGGCCATAGGGTTTTCCCAGATTGGTCTCAGTGTCGACCTGCTGCTCGCGCGCAAAGACTTGGAGGAATGCTACTGGGAGGTTCCATCCCCGGTGCTGACCATCGAGCTGGGCGTCAAAAGGGCCGCGCACGCGTTGATTCCCCTCGCTTCGTACCTGCGGCGGCGGAGCCCGGAGGTTCTGATCAGCACGAGCACGGAAACGAACCTCATAGCGCTGATGGCGCGCGGACTGGCAGGGACACGGACCGGGCTCGTTGCGCGGGAAGCTTCCGTGGCCAGTATTCATAGAGACCGCCGGCTGAGGGGAAGCATCGTCGAATTCTTGGCGAAGCGACTGTATCCGCGAATTGACAGCCTCGTCGCCGTCTCAGCAGGCGTGCAGGAAGACCTGATCGCGTACATGGGATTGCCGAGGTCGAGCATCAACGTTATCCACAACCCGAGCGTCACGCCAGGACTGCTCAGGAAAGCGGCCGAACCGGTCAATCACGAGTGGTTGCACGGCAATGGGCCGCCAGTCATCATCAGCGCGGGGAGACTCCACTGGCATAAGGACTATCCTCTGCTCCTTCGCGCGTTCAGCCTCGTCCGACAGGCGCGGCCTGCGCGGCTTATGATCCTCGGAGAAGGAGAAGAACGGCCGAGGCTCGAAGCTCTGGCGGAGGAATTACAGGTCAGCGATGATTTCGCCTTGCCGGGCTTCGTAGCGAACCCCTACAACTATCTGGCTTCGGCTTCGGTCTTCGCGCTCAGTTCGTCGGCAGAGGCCTTCGGCCACGTCCTGGTAGAAGCCATGGCCTGCGGCACTCCGGTGGTCTCCACCGACTGCCCGGGAGGCCCCGGGGAAATACTGGAACGCGGCCGGTTCGGCCCGCTCGTTCCGGTAGGAGACGCGGAGGCCATGGCAAGGGCGATCCTTGCCACCCTCGACAATCCTCCCGCACGCGCTTTGCTGCGGGAAGGAGCCATGCGATTCTCCTGCGACCGTATCGCAAGCGAGTATATGAAGCTGAGCGCATTTCGCGCGCGCGTCTGAATGAAGGCCTCGTTCGTTGGCCTCGCAATGGGAAGGACACGATTTCGATGCACTCTCTTGAGTCCCGCAGCGTCGCTCTCGACAAAGCGGTCTTCGTGATATCGCTCGACACTGAACTCGCCTGGGGTTCATTTGACCGGGACGGGCTTCGTGCGTACGAGCGATACTATTCCCAGGTTCGGAGCGTCGTCGAGCGGTTGTTGGTTCTGTTCCAACGGTACGGCATCAGGGCTACCTGGGCGCTCGTAGGGCATCTGTTTCTCCGGAGCTGCTCGCGAGACGGAGCGGACAGCCATAGTCACGTACTACAACCCAGCTATAGCTGGTACCCTCAGGGTTGGTTGAGCCAAGACCCCTATTCCAGTGTTGAAACCGATCCTTTCTTCTACGCCCCTGATGTGGTAGAGATGATCCTCGGATCCGGGAAAAACCATGAGATAGCATCTCACACCTTCACCCACGCAATTCTCGGTGACCCGGAATGTTCACGGGACGTGGCCTTGTCTCAGTTGCGGGAATCTGGGCGACTGGCTCGAGAGAAGGGATTGGAACTGACGTCTCTCGTGTTTCCCCGGAATTCCATCGGACACCTGGACGTGCTGTGCGAGCTGGGCTACGTGAGCTTTCGAGGATTGGAGCGGAACTGGTTCCGAAAGCTGAATTCGACACCCATCGCGGGCAGATTCTGCCGTTACTTCGACAAGCTCATGGCATTCACACCACCGTGCTACAAGGAGTTCACGTGCTACCGGAAGACTGCTGTGCAACGGTGGCTGTTCGACCTACCCGCGTCGATGTTTTACCCCCCTTTCGGAGGCTTATGGAACCTCGTGGGGCTGTCGCGGAGGGTCGAGCAGGCGAAGAAAGGAGTGGCTCAAGCCGTCAGGAACAAGGCCCTCTTTCATTTGTGGTTTCACCCGTTCAACCTGGCATCCTCACCGCTCCTGTTCGAAGGCCTTGAAGAAGTGTTGGCCTCGATCGACGACCAGGTGCAAGCTGGAAACCTGGAATCGCTTACCATGACAGAGACTGCCTTGTATTTGAACTCTCGCCTCGAGCCGGACACATGAGCGCATCAGATCGTGCTTCCATAGTGGTGCTCGCGTGCCACGGCCCCGTGCACTACGCCGTGATAAACGCACTCGCGAGGGTTCACGATATCAGGGCAGTGGTATTCGAGAAGCACCGCGGGCTCATCGTGAGACTTTTCTTCAGGCGTCTGCGCAGGCTGGGTTTTTTCGCAGTAGTGAACCAACTCATGTTCAAGGTCCTGGACGTTCTGGCGTTTCAACGAGAGGCAGACCTGCGTGCTCTGAATGTCCTGGGAAAGGACGCGCTCTTCGATCCGCAACAACTCCCCGGGACGCGAATCGTCGAAACGAACTCCGTGAACTCGGACGCGGTGGCTGAGCTGCTCGGTCGGGTCAAGCCCGACGTGGTCGTGGTATCGGGGACGTCCCTGCTTCGAGAACAGCTCCTCACGGTGTTACACCCCGCGCCGGCGATCAACGTACATTGCGGGATAACGCCTCGCTATCGCGGTGTCCACGGCGCTTTCTGGGCAGTGGTCAACGGAGATTGGGAGAACGTCGGGACCACGGTTCATCTTATCGATGCCAGCATAGACAGCGGGGCTATCCTCAGTCAACAGCGTGTGGAGGTCGAGCCGGACGACACACCACGCACCCTCGCATTGAAGCAGTATTGCGCCGGCATCCAGCAAATCTGTGACGCGGTCTCCCAGATACGATCCGGGAACTTCCATCCCATCCAAAGGCACGATCTGGACAGTCGGATCTACTCGTCACCGACCCTGACCGCCTATCTGACTTTCAAGAAAAGACTTCGGAACCGCTTCCATCGAGACATGAAGTGCCCGTCACGTGCCCCAAAAAGCGAATAGGTCACCGGACTCCCTGTAGCCGTGGAGAAGGCCTTTCCAGTCCCCGTGAGCAGCCCTGGGCGAGACCATTGAGAAGCGGATTTCAACCAGAGGAATTATGAATCCAACGTTAGATTTCTTTGATTTCCAAGCGGATATCTACGACCGGTACCAAAGTCCGTGCGTCCCCAGGTATGGGGACATGATCGGAATTTCCACCGATTTCATCGCTCGCATGGTTTCCCATCGAGACGCCCCCGCCATTCTCGACCTCGGTTGCGGGACGGGCAATACGACTCTGAAGCTGAAGCAAACCCTCTCCCGCGGGCATATCACCTGCCTGGACGGTTCGGATAAAATGCTCGCTCTTGCCAGACGCAAACTCGGGCCGCAGTCGGTCACTGACTTCTGCACGGCCGACCTGCAGGAGACTGGCTGGGCCGACCGGTGGGCGGACGGCACGTTCGACGCGATCGTTTCGGTGCTCGTGCTGGAGCACCTTCCGTTCGATCGTTATCGGGACGTGCTGGCTGAAGCCTGTCGTGTTTTGAAGCCTTCCGGCTGGCTCGTCACCGTCGAAGGATACGCAGGCGACCTGAATCACCGGCTGTTCTTCGAAGAGATGGCGCAACGGGAAGAGCAGGCAATCCAGGCAGGCGGCATCACTCGGGCCGAGATGGATGAAATCAAATCCATGAGCGCTGCCAACGAGCACCATTACCTGTCATCCATGGCGGATCGGCGTGACTGGTGGCTCGATGCCGGTTTTACCGATGTGGATTTCATCTGGCAGTACTACTGTGTCGGGACCCTCGTGGGGAGGCCACTGAGATGACATCAGGTATACGACCGAGACTCAGACGGAAAATCGAGAAACTCAACGAGATGCTCCTCGCCCTGGGCGCTCTGGTCGAGCAAAGCGTCCATCTGGCCGTGAAGGCCCTGGACCGGAAAGATGCGGACCTGGCCCGCCAGGTCCTCGAAGGGGACCTGGAGATCGACCGCGTGGAGGTCGGCCTGGAAGAAGAGTGTCTGGAAATTCTCGCGCTCCATCAGCCCGTGGCAGTGGACTTGCGGCACATCGTGGGAGTGCTGAAGATCAACAAGGACCTGGAACGTGCAGCAGACCTCGCGGGGAATGTTGCCAATATCGCCCTGGATCTCACCCGGGAACCCGACGTGACGATTCCCGAGGATTACTTCCTTATGGCCGGCAAGACCGAGGAGATGTTGAAGAAGGCACTGGACGCCTATGTCAACCGCGCTCCGGACGCAGCCTACGATGTGTTGAGGGGGGATGACGACGTGGACCGGATGAAGCGCGAGCTGCACAAGCGCTTCTTTGAGAGTGTCGCGGAGGCCCCCAAGCTGCTCGAGCCGCTGACGCTCCTCTTCCTCGTGTCCCGGCACTTGGAGCGCATAGCCGACCTGGCCACCAACATCGCGGAAGAAGTCATTTACATCGTCACCGGTGAGATCGTCCGGCACGGCCGTTCCTTCGCGGACGGCGAACACGCTCGAAAGAAACAACGGAGGAAAACGCCGGACGAGCCGCCCAGTCCCGACCCTGCCGACGGGTGAGGTGCGGTCACTGAGTCTGTTCTTTGAGGCGTGCGTTGATACCTGGATCGAAAGGGTCGAAGTCCAAATCCAGGTGCCGGCTCATCTCCTGGCGGGTCTTCTCCATCAGCTCCGGAACATCCGCTTCGGTCAGCCCTTCCGTGCTGATCGGCTCACCGATGGTCACGGCGATGTGGCCGGGACGGAACCAGATCCTCTTTTTCGGGAGCACCTTGAAGGCGCCGTTCTGCGTGACCGGGAGAATGGGGACACCCGT
Organism: Desulfomonile tiedjei; assembly: GCA_016218715.1. Lineage (GTDB taxonomy): Bacteria > Desulfobacterota > Desulfomonilia > Desulfomonilales > Desulfomonilaceae > JACRDG01. The sequence continues at coordinate 64,973 of JACRDG010000053.1, forward strand.
CTGAACCGCGAGCATGAAAGCCCCCTTCTTGAAAGGGAGCAAGTGTCCATCCGGGGTTCTTGTCCCTTCCGGGTAAATCAGGACGCTCCAGCCGTTCTTGAGTTGTTCCGAAGCCTCCTGGATGCTCTTCACTGACTGCTCTCGATTCGACCTGTCAATGGCGACGGAACCGATGCCACCGAGGGCCCCTCCAAAGAACGGTACCTTGAGAAGCTCTTTCTTTATCACCCACCGATATCGCATCGGGAGCATCCGTAACATCGCGAGGGTGTCGGCATTCCCCTGATGGCTGGGGGTTATGATGTACGAAGCACCGGGAACAACTCTTTCCGCGCCGTGAAGAGAAAAGGTCAATCCCATAGCCTTGGAGACCGCGAGCGCCCACGTACGGGCAATCCAGACCCCGAATTTTTCCGCGGGTCTCCAGAAGTGCAGCACCATTACCGGAAATGCCAGGATCGGTGTGACCACTATGAGCGTCAACACGGTCAGAATCAACCGCGGCAGATAGCGAAGATAGAGGGGCAATGGAGGCTCCTTGAGATTCGTTCGGACCGACCCTCCAGGGGACTGTTCTTTTTATACCACGGAACGCCGCAAGGCTGTGCGTCAATTCATTCACACCTCCAATGGCCTTCGAGAAAGCTCGGACCTGCGGCTATACGCGGGAACGCTCACGGAGCGATCATAAAGAACCTCAAACGCGAGATGTAATGCCGTTCAGAGTAGTCCACCCGGTGGACACGACGCCGTGCAGCTTCGGCAAGTTGTGGTATACTCACACGCTCATGGGGGTCCGCTTTGATTGAAAGGAAACCATTGGTTGAACCGGAACCTGCCGATCTGTCCCGCCTGAGGATTCATCCGGACAGACGCGGCCCCTCACCCGAGGAGCACCGCAGAGGCCGGTTACTCCTGTGGGTCGCATTGGCGACCGGCATCGCGGTGGTGGCGGGACTGCTCGCCTGGTCGGGAGTCCTCAGCCCCGCGGTGGAAGTGCATACGTTCAAGGTCGGCCCCGTTTTTGCGTCACGAGCATTGACGCTTCTCAACGCGAGCGGTTACGTGGTAGCCCAGCGAAAGGCCGCGGTTTCTTCCAAAGCCACCGGGATACTCGATACTCTGTACGTTGAAGAAGGAAAACGCGTCGAAGCGGGGGAAATCATCGCGCAACTGGAAAATCGGGACCTCGAAGCCACCCTTGCTGAGGCGCAAGCAGGCCTCCAGGTCGCGCAGGCAGCACTCCGGAACGCTGAGGCGGAATTGCACGACGCGACGCTTCAGTTCAATCGATCGAAATCCCTGCGCGAATCCGGAGCGGTATCCGAACAATCCTACGACGCGGTCGAAGCCAGATATAAGAAAGCCGTCGCGTCCGAGAGGTCGGCCCGCTTTGCGGTGGATCGAACGGAAGCTACCATCAGGGTGGCTTCAGTCAATCTTGAGTATTCCTTCATCCGTGCCCCGTTTTCGGGCGTGATCCTTACCAAGAATGCGGACAAGGGCGAGATCGTCGCTCCCTTTGGAGCTTCCGTCAATGCCAAGGCCGCGGTCGTCACCATGGCCGACCTCGGCTCACTCATGGTCGAAGTGGACGTGGCCGAATCGAGCCTGGGGAAGGTGAGAGTTGGCGGCCCGGCAGAGATCAAGTTGGACGCGTTTCCTGACGAGCGTTTTCCTGCCACCGTCCACATGATCGTGCCGACCGCGGACCGTTCCAAGGCCACGGTACTGACCAAACTGAAATTTGACCGCCTCGACGACCGCGTGCTGCCGGAGATGAGCACCAAAGCTGCTTTTCTCGAGCGACCGTTGAAAGAGGACGAACACGACCCGGTGATCGCAATCCCCGCCCAGGCTATTCGACAAGAGAACAAGACTGAAGCGGTGTTTCGAATTCAGAACGGCCGGGTCCGTCAAGTTCCGGTGAAGACCGGCAGGAGATGGGGAGAGACCGTGGAGATCCTCTCGGGGCTAGCAGAAGGGGACATGATCGTGTTTCAGCTCATGCTGGCCGTCAAAGACGGGGCCAGGGTCAAGATCCTCGAATGACCGAGCACCGCCTGTCACATCCGCCGCTTGTGGTCATCGGAGGTCTCAGCAAGTCCTACCGGAAAGGCAATCAGGAGATTCCCGTGCTCCTGGACATCTCCCTCGACGTGACTGACGGCGAGTTCCTCGCGCTGATGGGGCCATCCGGTTCGGGTAAGACGACACTCCTCAATCTGATCGCAGGGATCGACAGGCCCGACGAGGGGACGCTCACCATCGGCGGCGTAGATATCGTGCAACTCACCGAGACGCAATTGAGCGCGTGGCGATCACGAAACGTCGGCTTCATCTTTCAGTTCTACAACTTGATCCCGGTACTCACCGCACTGGAGAACGTGCAACTGCCGCTCCTGCTCACGTCGCTGTCGCGCGCGAACCGTTACGAGCACGCGGTGGCCGCGCTGGAAGCCGTGGGGCTCGCTGACCGGATGGACCATCGCCCGCCGCAGCTTTCCGGAGGTCAACAGCAGAGGGTGGCGATCGCGCGAGCGCTCGTGACCGATCCGCTCATCGTAGTTGCAGACGAGCCCACCGGGGACCTGGACAAGAAATCAGCCACCGACGTGTTGTCCCTGCTGGGGGAACTCAACAGCGTTTACCGCAAGACCATCATCATGGTGACCCACGATCCGCGCGCGGCCAACAAAGCCTCTCGGACTCTCTTCCTGGACAAAGGCGTCCTGGCCGACTCCCTCAGGGATGAGTTTTGACGGCCGGCAGCCGCCCACGGTACCGGTTCCGGAATTCCGGCCAGACATAAGCAGTGAGGTAATGACGGGCAAGGTGCCCGTCCCATCAAAGCCATGACCCTTATCCGAGGTCGATTTCCTGCAGTTACGGGAGCTGTTGGGGTTTCTTCTCGAGCAGGCTTTCCAGGTTGTGTTTTGCTCCGGTGAGATTCGGCTTGATGGCGAGGGCTCTTCGGAACTGCTCCTCAGCTTCGTCTTTCCGTTCCAGTCGCAACAAAGCCACGCCGAGCACGTTATGCAATTCAGCGTTCCCCTCGAGTCCGGGGAGCGCGCGGCGCAGGCTTTCAGCTGCCTCCGCGGGCCGTCCCGCAGCCAGCAGCACCACTCCAAGATTCGCATGGGCTTGCCAGAAATTCCGTTTCAGTGAGATCGCACGCTGGAAACTGACGACCGCTTCATCGAACAGGCCGTTCCCGCGCAGCGCCTTCCCCAGGCTGAATTGCGCTTCAGCGGAATCGGGGTTCATTTGAGCCGTTTTTCGCAATTTCTCCAGGATGAGAGCGTTCGACCTCATCTCGTCCTCCACCAGTCGAAACCCTGTCAGAGCTTTCACCGAGCGTGGATCGATCTCCAGGGCCTTGCCGAACTGCTCCTTCGCTGCGGCCAGTAATCCGGATTTCTTCAGAACAATCCCTAACTGTATCCGAGCGCCCGCGCTCTGGGGGTTTATCTCGAGGGCCATGCGCAGGTTTTCCAGGGCTTGATCGGCCCTGCCCGCTTCAACCAGCGTCGCGGTCAGTTTGAGCCGTGCGGATTCATCGCGCGGATTCCTGGCCAGCGCCTCCTTCAGACAAGCTATCCCCTCCGTCGCATTGCCCTGCTCGACGAGCGCGGCTCCCAGCACGCTCCAGGCCGGCGCCACATCCGGCCGGGTCGCGATCGCGTTGCGCAGCACCTCAATCCCCTCTCCGCCCCTTCCACTCTTCCACAACGCCAGCCCCAGGTTCACCTTGATGATGGGCGATTCCGGGTCGACCACGGCCGCCCTCTTGAGCACCTCTACCGCTTCCGGGTACCGTTGCTCATCGATCAACACTGCACCAAAGTTCACCAGGACCGTTCGGTACGGCACGCTCTCGACCTGTTCGAAAGATCGCGGAAGGTGATAGTAAGCCCCCTGCCAGAAAAGGACAGGATTCCATTTCCCCGATTGCGAAACGGCCATCACCGAGAAGCACACTAGTGGAAGGAGAGCGAGGACTGCAGCAACCCGCGACGCGACATTGGAAGTGAGTCGCGCTGCACCCCAGCGAAGAGCCGCGGGGACGAGATCGGCCATGAGCAGAAGCACGCCAGCCATGGGGAGGATCGCCCGGTAACTCAGGGAGAGGTATTGAGGGATCAGCATCGACTCGGGAGCAACCGTGATGAGCGAGAAGAAGATGCCAAAGGCAGCCACCGGTCTTTTTCTCACCAGCCTCGCTCCGGCTGCGACGACCGCCAGCATCCCCACGACCGCGACGGCAGTAACCGGAGGGTCCCACAAAGAGACCGAGACGGTCTCGGCTTTCAACATTTGCATGGGGCCCAGGAAAGGGGTGAGGATCATCCGGAGGTATGAGAAGAATACGCGACACTCGGTCAGCATCACCTGAACCGGCGTTAGCCCGCTCTGCCCGTAGTAATCGAAGAGCCGACCCAGAATCCCCTGCTGATACACGGTTTCAGCTCCGTGGAGACTCTGGCTGACGAGCAGATAGAGAACCACCGGAGGTGCGGTCAGTGCAGCGATTCTGGCAGCTCTCTTGAGTGCCTCTCCGAAGCCTTGCCGAAAGAGCGTGACCTCCGCGACTACGAGAACGATCGGCAGCGTAGCAAGGTTCTCCTTGCTCATGAGTCCGGCAAGGAACAGACCCATCATACAGCCGTAACCCGCGATCTCCGAACGCACCCGCCCGGAACGAACCGCTATATACAAGGACAGTGCCGAGAAGTAGAAGAAGCAGGCGAGGATCGCCTCTCTCTGCCAGATATACAGCACCACAAATGTCTGGAGCGGGTGCACCACAAACCAGAGCCCGAAGAACAGCGCGAGAGTGCGCTTCCCAGGCTTCGTTGTACCTTGCGGCCGTATACCGGGGATCTCCAGAATCAGAGCGATCAGCACGACCAGCATGACACCGGACGCGGCCAGGATCGTTGCGTTGAAGAGTCGGAAGAAGAACGGGTCCATCCCGGTCAGGAGGTAGTTGGCATAGAGGCTCACCATGAAGAGGGGCCGCATCGGCACAATGCCGATCACGTCCAGCAGATTGTGGCGGGCGTAGATGTCTGCCTTTCCTTTGATCCACCCCGCGGAGTCGTAAATCATAGGAGACGTGAAGCCCTGGAAATGCAGTGCAACGGCGATCCCGAGAAATGCCAGAAAGAGCAACAAGATCCGCACAGCAGGTGAAGGGCGGCTCCGCTGCAGAAGCGTGGCCGCGGATTCAGCACTGCATTCCGCGTTTTGTGATGTCGATCTTCCGTCAGACACGAGATAGCCCCTTCGCAGGAATGGCCGGGTAACACGTCATCACAGCAGATTCCGGGTTTTAATGTCAAGATACCGGTCCAGGACAGCGGCCGAAATCTTGGTTGGCGCCGCGTCCACGACCAGCACTCCCGCGGACGTGAGCCGTGCCAGGAGCCTCAAGCGGCGTTCGAGGATCTCCGCGGCCACGCCCTGTCGGTAAAGGTCGAGTTCTTCCCTGGGCTCCGCGTCCGCGACCTCCGCTACTTCGGTATCGGTCATGGCCACCACGATCGGCAGATGTCTGGGCAACAGCCCGAGGGTGTACCGCAGCAACCCGGTCGACGCCCTCTCGTCGATAAGGTCGGTGAACAGCACCACGAGGGCCCTTCGTCTCAATTTCCTGAGCAGGTCGGCGAGCGCAACATGGAACCGCGGTTCTTCCAACCGAGGCTCCACGGAGTACGTCGCGTCCATAAGGCGACCGAAATGCGCTTGAGCACTCGATGGCGGCTGGAAAGTGATCACGTCACGGGCCACCACCATCATCCCCACCTTGTCCCCCTGGCCAAGAGCCGCGTAGGCCAGGAGCAGCGCCGCGTTCAGCCCGTGATCGAACTTGGTCTTCCCCTGCACACGGCTGGTCATCATTCTCCCCGCGTCCAGCACGAGAAAGACTGTCTGTCCCCGTTCCAGCCGGTTCTGGCGAACGATGATCTTCCCCTTGCGAGCCGTGGTTCCCCAATGAATGAGCCGCGAGTCGTCACCCACTCCGTATTCTCTCAGGCTGTCGAACTCCGATCCTTCGCCTCTCCGTCTGACCGGTCGGATCATCTCCTGGGCCGAGAGCGGACGCACCTTCATGGGCGCCTGTCCGATCAGCGAGAGGCCCGGGTAGAGTTTTACCGGCCCTGGAGCTGAGGCTTCTCCGTGCTTCCAGACCAGTCCCATCGGGCCGCGGAGCCAATAGTGTATGTTGCCGAACCGCGCGTTTCCCCGCACTTGCGGCACGAGCTGATAGGACACCCGCGCGTAGGAATTCGCGGCGACCCGTGAAAAGAGACGACGAGTTTTCACCTCACAGCCGTCCGGTACGTCGTCCCGAATCAGTAAGGAGACCGTGCGACTCGACCTGTTCCGGATCTCGAGGGGAATCTCATTGGGACTGTCCACAGCGAGCGGATAGTAGACCAGCCGCTCGATCTGCACCCTCTCCGGAGGATGGGCGCTCAGGAAGTCCACCGCGGCAACGAGCAGCACGATCGCATCGAGCCCCAGGGGAACGATCAGGCCCGATGGAAGGAAGACGTAAGCAACCAGGAGGAAAACCGACACGGTACCGAAGATCGCGAAGAAGCGGTTCGAGAAGTAGAACGGGAGACTCCGTCTGGTATCGCGTGCGGTCTTCTTGTTGCTCGGCTCCGGTTTCATCGGGGGACCGGAACACTGCGAAGGATGGTGTCGAGAAAATAGTCCGGTGTGAGGCCGTCTATAAGCGCCTCGGGTTTGAGGATCACCCGGTGCCTGAGCACTGGCTTGGCAACTTCTTTCACCTCGTCGGGCGTGACGAACGCCTCTCCTCGCAGCGCGGCCAGGGCCCTGGCCGCCTTCAACAAGGCCACAGCCGCCCTCGGCGACGCCCCGAGCTGTGCATAGACCATATCCCGGGTTTCCACGATGATTTCGCGAATATATTCCATGATCGGGTCGCGAACGATCACTTGGAGCAAATCCTTCCGAATCTCCATAACTTCCTCTTTCGACAGGAGAGGAGCAGGGATCAGGGTTTCGAGGTCATGGAGGTCAACCCCCCGGGAGTAGCTTCGTATGATGGCGAGTTCCGCATCGGGGGGCGGGTAGTCCACCACGATTTTCATCATGAAGCGGTCCAGTTGCGTCTCCGGAAGGGGGTAGGTTCCCTCGTGTTCCACAGGGTTCTGAGTGGCGACCACAAAGAACAAATCCGGCAGGGCGTTCTTTGCTCCATCGATGGTAACCTGGCGCTCTTCCATAGCCTCCAGGAGTGCTGCCTGGGATTTCGGAGGGGTCCTGTTGATCTCGTCTGCGAGGAGAATCTCCGTGAATATCGGCCCTTTATGAAGAGCGAAGCTAGCCGTTTGCATGTTGAACATATTAGTCCCAACAATGTCGCTGGGGAGGAGGTCCGGCGTGAATTGGATGCGGCGAAAGTCCGCGTCTACCAATCGTGCAAGGGTCCTGGCCAGGAGCGTCTTACCGAGTCCGGGCACCCCCTCCACCAGGACGTGTCCGCCCGCGAGGAAGCACGTGAGCAGCTCTTCCAGAGCCGTATCCTGTCCCATGATCACCTTCACCGTCGCCGTCCGAAACCTGGCCATGACGTCGTGAACTCTTGCCGCCTTGTCCATCAACTTCCTCCTCTGCCCGGAACTGCGCCCGGGACCCGTCCATCAGCTTCGTTGTCTCGGCCGATCCAATCGGCGTGCCGCACGGGTGAGCCTGCGGGCAAGCGCCACTGCATCATCGGCATCGCTACCGGCGTTTACTGCCCGATGGCATTCCCCTACCAATGCGATCAGTTCCTTATTCTCGTCACCGGCCCACCTGGCGATGCGGTCCGGGAAGGATCGGTCCAGCTCCTGCACCGGCACGCCAACTCGGCGCGAGATCCGGCCCAGGGCCCGCCGGAGTATCGCCTCCAGAGCGACGCTCTTGGCTTTGCATGCCTTGTAGATGCCCGTCATGGAATCGACGTACTCCAGCGACGATCTCCCTTTCGGCGCGGCCAGCGAACGGAACCGGCCGGACTGTTGCGCCCTTCTCGAAAAGACGAAGAGCCCCAGGCCGATCGCAACCTGCAGCAATACCCAGGCGAATATCGATGAACCGACGAAGCTCCACAGACTCTCACCGACTGCGTGCCCATGATGGTACTCGTCGAACAAGATCTTCTGCGGTTTGGGTTCAGCCAGCAACAACGCCAGGATCAGCCGGACATTCTGTTCGTCAGCCAGATGGCCGTTGGAAGGGAGCGTCGGATCGGCTACCGCAAGCACTTTCCCCTCCCCCATCTCTTGCATTAACAGCACCGGCCCATTCGCGTCGCTGATGAGTTCGGACCACCCTTTCGGTGACTTCTCCCACCGGCTCTCATTGGAGATGCTGATTTTAGCTGACGCGTCCATGCCATGAAGCCTCACTTCCATCAGCGAACGGCTCGGATCGCTCTGGGGCTTGATCGTAAGACCGAATTTCTTCATGGGCGAGTGCAAGACCCCACTGCCTATCCATTCCTGGATCCGGCGATGCTTCTCCTTTTCCGACTCGGTGGTAACGGATTCACCGGGAAGCGGCGGGACCGGCATTCTGCTGGTGCCGTCAAAGATGATGAGCCGGTTACCTTCTTTGACCCATTTCTTGAGCGAGGAAACCTCCCGATCGGTGAACGGCACCAGACATGGCCCCGCAACGACCAGCACGCCGCGGTGGCGATCGAGCCTCGACAAAGGCCATCTGAACTTCTCCGCAGGCAGGTTCAGTTCCTGCAAGAGGAGGTAGAGCGCCTTGCAACCCCGAGACCCGGCCGAGTACGTCGATCCCATGGACCGAGACCAGGAGTCCTTTTCCGGACGGCGCAGCATCGTGCTTCCCGCAACGACGACAATCACGCAAAGGATCAAGAGCAGTTTTTGCGTGAACGACATAGGAATCAGCGCCTCTCGGTCAAGCGATCGGAGAGCCCCAGGAATCGATCGAATTCCGGCTTGCCGCACTGAAAGCCACCGTACCGCACCGCGTTGAAGAGAGATATCATTTCCGCGAGCGAATCCCTGATCGGCTCCTGGGGCGGGATGCTTCGGAGAATTTCACGGTTCGTCCTTGCCGGATGCAGCAGCAGCCTTCCACGCCTGTCGAGGTGAACGAGCACGAATCTGAAGAGCCGAACGATCGCCTCGCCGTACTTGCCCTCCCGTGCCAACGACAGCGCCTGGTCGCGCAACCGGCCCGCACCGGCAGGCTCACCGACAGGCTGCGACACCTGCGTTGCGGCCTGATGCTCCCGCGAGCGAGCGTACGGAAGGAGCACGCGGTACACAAGCAGAGCGCCTGCTCCGACCAGGAGCACCGCGATCACGAAGAACAGGAAAACACCGAGCGCCTGCCAGAAGAGGTCTGCCTGCCCCTGGAGGGACCCGAAGTCAAGCTTCGGCCAGTGAGCGTAAATCCATGAGAGCACCCGCTCAATGAGACTGAGTATGCGATCGACGATCTCATCCAGAAGGGGCTGTGACAGGCTTTCCTGGAACTCGTCTCGAGTCAGGATCTCTCTCAGGACAGGCTCGGGCTCCCGGGAGAGCCCTAACAAGTCTCGAAAACGGTCCGGGGAGACTTCGGTCGAGGCCACAGCCGCACAGGAGCGGAACTCGGTCGAACAAATGCGGAAAAGCGCCTTTCTCAGAAGCGGCCGTACAGATAGACTCATTCGGGGCCGCACAGCCTCCCGGACTCTCCGTTGAGCACGGGACCCCGAGGGTCGGCGGAGGCCCGGCCAAGCTTCACGCGGGTCACAGACGGCACTTGGCGGGCGGAGATTGTCGTGAATCACGGAATAGGACATCTTCACGTTGTGTCGTGGCAGAGCGGTCGCGATCAGCTGCCGGTGAGATATTCGCACATCGAGTCTTCGCACGCGTCACACGTCATGCACATGGGTCTCTGCGAAACCCCTTCCTCCACCGGAAAGGCCGGGCCCAATTCCTCCAGGTTCGTCGCACCGCAGACGGTGCATGCCCTGGGCGTCTGTTCAGACTCGAAGAAGATCTTTGCGAATTCTTTGCCGCAATCGCCACACCGAAACTTCGTGATGGGCATAACGTACCTCCCGTAATGTGCTCCAACGAGCGGGGCGGGCAAGAACACAGCCGCGCATCTTTGTCGTGCGCTTGAATCCGATGCCCTACAGATCACAGATGCGGATCTGCTGAAAGAAATTCAAGAAAGTTTGACGCATCCTCATCTTCCCGGTACAGGGAGGTTCTTGATCAGCCTGAGGAGATTCTTGCCGTTCGTATCGGAACGGTAAATGAACTGGTCCATGAATTGACGCATCAACCAAACTCCGCGCCCCCTCTCTCCCGTCTCGTCCGGGTCCGGAGGAGGGATAAGATTCGGGTCGAAGCTCTCACCTTCATCTTCGAAGCGAAACTCCAGTCGATCTTGCCGCAGAATGATTTCGACGGACAGCCTGCCTTTCGCGCCAAACCGATACGCGTGATCGTGAACGTTCATAAAGGCTTCGTTGAAGACCAGTTCCATATCATCCAGCAGCTTTTCCGAGGCTGCTAGTGCAGGAGCCTGCTCCATCAATCCCCTCACGAAGAGATTGAGCGGCCTGAGCAGTTTCAGCTCCGCTGGCACTTCGATTTTTACGGCCAGTTCGTCATCCATGACGCATGTCCCCGCACTGCGCGACCTGTGCCAAGCCGCGGAACAACGAGCTTTCGTGTGCCTGCGGTATTATGAGGAAAACGAATTCACAGCCTGGTCCAGGTCGTCGAAGATTTCGAAAACACGATGGAGACGAGTCAGCTCGAAGAGGGTTTTCGCCTGAGCCGACGGCCGGGCGATCTTCATCTCACCGCCGTTCTTCAGGAGCGCCCGTATGGAAGCCACCAGCGCGCCGCATCCGGAGCTGTCTATGAATCGGGTTTTCGCCAAGTCGACCACGAGATGCAGTGCGCTTTCCTCGGCCATCTTCTTCACCGTGTCTTTGAACTGGGGCGCCACGATCGCGTCCAGTCTCTCATCCGTCCTGATGATCGTCACCGTTCCTCGTTTTTCGATATCCATGGACTCCCTCCCGGCTTGTGCCGCCACATTCCGCCGTGGCATTGCTTCAGCGAACGGAGATCAAAAGCATCGTGACATCGTCCTCGAAAACCGTTTCGCCGGCGAATTCTTCCAGGTCCAGCATGATCCTCTGCAAATTCTCCGCAGGGGGAAGGTGAACGTGTTCGTGAAAGATCCGTTTGAGCCGCTCGAGACTGTACGGTTCTCCTTCATTCCCCGGTTTGCAGGCTTCGGGAATGCCGTCGGTGAACACGAGGATCCGATCACCAGCGTTGAGCCGGGTGCGCCCCTCATCGTACACCATGCCGGGAAACGCGCCCAGGAGCGGCCCACCCGCGGACAATTCCTCAATCGCCCCGTCCCTTGACCGATACAGAAACGGCCTGGGATGCCCGGCATTGCTAAAGACAAAATCGAGGGAATCGGGATGAATGGTCCCGTAGAACAGCGTGAGAAAATCCGAGTCGGGGAGCACGGAAAACAGCTCCTCATTGAGAGCCGCCAGCACCAGCGACGGCGTGCAATCATTCCGGGTCACCGAATGAAACACCATCTTGAACATCGCCCCAATCATGGCTGAGGCAACGCCATGGCCCGACACGTCCACCTGGGCGAACGCCAACCAGGAGTTCGGAAACTGGATGAGGTCGTAGAAGTCCCCTCCAGCCTCGGAGACCGGCTTGTACACAACTGCAAATTCCAGGCGATCGTCGGCGGGGAACGACGCGGGGAGAAGCGATTTCTGGAGTTGAGAAGCCATCTCCATCTCCCGCTCCATGATCCGATTCTTGGCATCGATTTCTTTCCTCGCCTCATAAAGCGCGAGATGGTTTTTCACCTTAATCGACAATTCGTGCTTGTCGTACGGCTTGGTAATATAGTCGACCGCTCCTGCTTCGAGTCCTTGTTCCTTACTCGCAGAGTCTTCCCGGGCAGTAAGGAAGATCACGGGGACCGCCAGGTCAATAACCCCTCCGACCCTCAGCGCTTCCACGGTCTCAAAGCCATCCATCCCCGGCATCTCTATGTCCAGCAGGACCAGGTCGGGCCTGGTGGCCTTGGCCAGTTGGACCGCCTCCTGACCGGAAGATGCGCAAACGACGTCGTAATTCCTCCTGAGCATCGCCTCCAACATCTTGCGGCTCACTGGATGGTCCTCGACCACCATGATCTTCGAACGGCCCATTGCAAGCCTCAGTATGTAGCGCCCTCTCCGGACGAAACCGGACCTTGACCTAGACGGTTATTCATGACTCGGTGTACCATGACCAAGGAGAAAAGACAACGGACATGCCGCTCGCAGAGTACCTGATCGATCGGTCGAGAAAACCCCTGCGCGCGGCCGCCTCTTGACAGACATGGCGTGTGGCGGTTACACCGGAGTTATGGGATCGGCTTCACACCCGGACATCGGGGGGTCACGAACGGTGGAGGTTGGCAAGATAGTCGATAAGATCGTCGATAAGATCAAGGATGAGCCGGAGGTCTGCCCGGTCGTACCGAGACCACCCGACATCGTGAGTGACGACCGGGTGTTTCTTGCGTGGCAACGAACGCACATGGCCAACGAACGGACCTTTCTGGCCTGGTCCCGAACCAGTCTGGCTCTCCTCGCCTTCGGTTTCGTCATCGAGCGTTTCGACATCTTCCTCGAACACCTTATCCGTCTCGGCGGCGGGCACGGACACGCTCAAGGCCACCACAGTATGGTCTATCTTAGCCTTTTCTGCTTTATGCTCTCCGGTACCACCATTCTCTTGTCAGGCTTCCGATTTCTGCGGGTTCGAAGGCATATAAACCGCGGCGAAGCCGTCTACTCCATTCTCCCCGACATCCTCGCGGTCATATCCGTGCTCGTCATCATCGTCCTGGTCATCATTCTTTCACTGCCGCGGCTCATGGAGCTGCCGGCAATTGCCGAAACCTTCTGATTTATCGGAGATACCCGTCGGCCAGCTCTCGCAGGAGCCCATAAGCCAGGCTTGCCGTTGGACAAATCCGGGCCGCAGCGGGGTATCTGTATGTTATAGCGGTGCGCGATCGACGAAGTGGTGCGGCTGATCGAAGCTCCCGGCAGGTCTCCGGAGTGTAGTTGGGCAGTGCCGTCTGCAGCGGTGGAAACCTGCTGGGAGCGACCCTCAGCGAGCCTCCTGAATAATGCCTGCTCAAAAGAGTCTTATGGCCAAGAGGTAAGGAGCAGTACACGGCAAAGGGGAGACGCGGTGGCACGCGAGCACGCGGCCCCCGACTGGACAGCAGGGCGCAGATAACCCGCGGGGCCGAGCCCTATTTGGAGCGGTACGGCACGGCAGGCAGAGGAGCCGGGACCGGACCGTAACAGGGGGGAGGAGGCGCGTACGTCAAGTAATGAGGCGGGACACGGTACACAACCACCGGGGCTTCACAGAGAAAATACCAGACCCCCTGGTTTTTGAAACCCATCAGAGTATAGTCCAGGGGCGGCCCCATTGCTCGACCAGCAGGACCTGCCTGAACCGCGGCCGGGAACTCGGTGAGCACCACGGCTGCCACGAGAAGCACAAGAGCCAATACCTTCCTCAACTGCTTACTCCCGGATTTTGCTTTCAGAGATTTCGCGGACAAGAATATCAAAGTTGAAGGGCAAGATCAAGAAGATTGATTCATACCTGAAAATTATTCTGGTTAATCAAATTATTTTAAGTTCTTCATGAGGTATCGCGCTGGCGAAATCATCGCAGCGCGTCGTCAGAAAATCTTCCACCACCGTTTTGGCTCCTTCGGTTCCCATTCCGGGGGGAAGGGCTTGTTCGTGAGTACCGCATCGGGGATGTCCCGCACCAGGAGACGAGCCCGGTCCTCACCGACCAGCCGTGCCGCGCGGGTGACGGCATTGGCGAGTCGCGGAGGCCTCGTCGTCGGAGAATGCGCGTCGGTGGCCATGAGGTGGACGAGACCACATCTCAAAAGGGTTTTGGCTGTCCGGGCCGCCCGAAATCCGTTTTGCCCGGTAAGGCTGTCAGCAGTGATCTGAACCAATAAGTCCCAGGGTTCAAAGCACGTGACCAGCCGAAAGACGTACGCGGGATCACTCTGCACGGCGAAATTCTTCTCAGGATGGGTCAGAATGATCCCGAACCCGGCGTCGAGAAATCGGCGAACCAGGTTGTGAAACCCAGCAGGGATGTGGAACGGATGAAACTCCATCAAGACGTACCTGCCCCCGTTCAGCGGGAGGAGGCGCCCCGTGTCAAGGCTCTGGAGCAAGTCAGCCGTGATCCGGGCTTCCATTCCCGGGAATACCGTGAGGTCCATGCCCATTGCGGTCAGTTCCGCGTTCAGCCCGGCAACGAGGTCCCTTATCCGCTCCGGGCCGTTCGTGAATCGACCGTCCAACGAGTGAGGGGTCGCCACAATTCCTCGAATACCATCTTCCCGGGCGATGCGACACATTTCCAGGGTCTCTTCCCTCTCCTGGGGTCCGTCGTCGATTCCATCGAGAAGGTGACAGTGGGTATCGATCATGCCGTCAATCCGTGACAGGAATAATTCCGTGCATACCACTCCCGTACAGAAAATGCGACGAATCTTCGCCGCGCGCAATGGTCAAGATTCATGGAGACTGCCTGCAGTGAATCGCTCGCAGCCCATACTTGGTTTGAGATCTCGGACGAATCAAGACCGATGGGGGGGTCACGGGGGGAAGCCGCCATGATCGCGAGGCAAGAGAAAAAATGGGGTCTCGGGCAAGGGATGATTTGCATTTGTCATGTCATTGTGGTATATAGTAGACGTTATTGATAAATTACTTGAAGGAATTTATCCATCTTGTTAATATATCATAGATTTATTAAAGCGGCTTATCGGGCGATCTGCGTGGCGGCCCTCTCCTTGCTCCTCGGCGGCTGCATCGGGTTGATCCCGTCCCCGTTCCGGCCTTCCCCCGGGCCGCAGAAATTCTGTCAGCCCTACGACCTGGCAGAGGCCTTTGACGTGGTCTGCCGGAATTACCGCCTCGGGCCGGCGGACGAGTTAACCCTCTATTTCAGGATACCCCCCACCTCCACGACCCCCGGTCCTTACAAGCTCGCGCCGCTGGACAAAATCCAGGTAAAATTCATTCTCGATCCGCAACTCAACGAAGAGGTGCTCATCAGGCCGGACGGCATGATCACCCTACAGGCGATCGGTGAGATACGCGCCGGTGGTTTGACCCCTGAAAGTCTCGCGCAGAGGATCGAACAGAAGTTTGTCGACGCGGGCATCTTCAGCAGGGATCAGGCGCGGGGAGACCTCAAGAACTATCACCTGGTGACGGTTCATGTCGTGAGCTTTCAAGAACAGGGGAAGGAACTCATTCAGTCGCTCAAGACTCTTCTTGGAGGGACGAAAACCGCGGTGAGCGTCAATCCGGACGGGACCGTCGACCTCCCGTGGGTCAAGGAGAGGGTCCTCTGTGCCGGGTACACGGTGCCGGAAGTGGAAAAGACCGCGGACAGGTTGTACAAGGAGTTGGCAGAAGGACAGGCAACCGTTTCGGTGGGTCTGAGCAAGGCCCAGTCCCGGAAGTTCTATGTCTTGGGCGAGGTCAACTCTCCCGGCGCGTATGAAATCACCCAGCCGATCACCGCGCTGCACGCCCTCGCCATGGCCGGTGGGTACAACCGAACTAACGCGGATCTGACCAGTGTGATCCTCATATCCAGGAACGCGCAGGGCAAGCCTTTCGGAAGGCGTCTGGACCTGAAAAGAATTCTCGACCTTGGCGACATGAGTTCGGCTATACTGGTCAAGCCGTACGATGTCCTCTTTGTCCCCAACACGTACATTGCGGACCTCAGACTCTTCATGGACCAGTATGTGAGAACCGTGGCGGATGTGGGAAGCCTCGTCAGCATCCTCGGCGGCGGAACCACCCAGACGGCGACTTTTCAGTAGCGGTTGTTTCTCTCGACAACCCAGCGGATGCATACCGCACAGCACGATCGAAAGTCTAATTCGGATTTCGCCAGGAGTTGTTAAAAGAAGTAGGCGACTTCACCAAACCACCCACCCAGGATTCCGTCCAGAGTCCGATTCGCGCCGGAAAGCTCGAAGGCCGTCGAACGGTACCCGACCCGCCATGACAGCGCGCCGAGAATGGTCTCGGGGGTCTTAACCCCGGCTGATACTGCTACGTCCGTGACCTTGGTATGCGAAACAGCCCACCGCGCGCGAAGCTCCACCACCCCGGAGACGCCGTACCAGGTCGAGATCGGATTGTAGACCGCGTGTACTCCCAGGGTCGCCACTTCCTTGCCCTGGAACTTGACACCGCCAGGGGTTTCGTTGGCTTCACTGAAGATCATGGGATACAAGTCTTGATCAAAATTCAGTCCGATACGGGACATGCCCCACTGATAAAGGTCTGCATCGGCTCCCAGGCGTAATCCCGAGTAGTCGAGCCGGGCCTGCGCCTTCGGGGCTGCCGGATCGTGCTGGAAGTTGGTCTCGCCTACGATCTCTCGTGGTTCATAGATGCATCGAAACGAGAAACGACCGAACTGGAACCGGACCATTGAGTCGAGAAAGAGGAAGGTCTGGTCCATCCCGAACGCTTCCTTGAGCCCCCATTCAGACGACGTCGAGGGCATGGTCACTTTGCCGCTCGTCACGCCGACAAAGATGGGCCTCACCTTGGTCTCCACGTGAAATGCCGGTTGGGAAATGAGCGGGGCATAAGGATTGGCCAAACCGGGAAAATCTTCGGCCCCCGCGGCCGGCAGCGAACAGCCCAGGACCAGGGCCACTACAAAAACGATCTCCGCGGCCGCGGCGCGGCCCAGGAAGCGATTGCGCCCGGATGTATGCGACATTATTACCTCATTACGCCGAGTTACGTCATAAGCCCGACATACGCCCTCGTCTTTATTGGCTTCCCATTGAAAAGTCAAGCTATTTTAAGGCGATCACGTCGTCAAAGACGTCAAAAGAATCATCCGTGCCTCCGGCCCGAACGATACTCGGTCCGTCAGCAATCCACTCGGCCATGGCTTGCATCGATGCGCCTTCGGGGAGGTCAGGTCCCCACGCCGTCCCAGTTCAGATCAGCTCGCGGGCGCACTACCTTTCAGGAGTGGTTTGTCTGACGGAGGAGCCGTGCAGAGATCAATTGGGAGACAGATCGAGGGGTATCCGAGAGCCGTCGTTGGTAGTGATCACCCCGGACAGGCGCCTGCCGGGCAGTAGTCTGCCGGTAAATCGGTGACCTGAATGGTGGGAAGCCGACACACTGCCATCTTCGCCGACCGTTCCGCGGAAATGGTACGTGTCGTCCCCTCCTCCGGGGCCATGGATTCTCAGCACGCCGGAAAGACTGCTCCCCGACTGCTGGGCATTCAGCTTGATCCGGCTGCCCAGGTACGTGGCCTCCCAGTTACCGGTAATCGACAGCTTGCTGGCGAAGGGGGTTTCGGCGGAGGGTTGTGGGTTCCTTGATGCGTCGACAGACCTTTGGCTTGGCCGTACCCCCGGATGTTCCTGGTGGGTGGGGGATGCAGGCGGGGTGTCTTGCGAAGACCCAGGATGCACGTTGACGTCTAGCTGGAAGCTCCCCTCACTGTTTCCCAGAGCCAGGTCGGGACCGGGTGGAAGTTGGGCAATGCGGTCCTTGGTTCTCTGTTTCCAAGCAGGATCCGCTTCGACCTGCAACAATGCCTGGAGGGCCTTTTTCGCAGCATGGGGTCTCCCGGCGAGCATATGGGCCGTCCCCAAATTCCATAGTGTTTCGGGATTCCGATCGTCTTTGCTGAGTGCAGCCTCGAAGTCATTCACCGCAGAAGCGTACCGTTCGAGACCGGTATTGGCCAGTCCCCGTCCCAGGCGAGCTGCGGATGAGGAAGGGGAGAGTTCCAGGGCCTTGTCAAAATCAATCAGCGCCTTCTCGTAGTCGAGCATGTCGTTAAACATGTCCCCCCGGGCGAGGTACGGCACCGGATTTGACGGGCTCAGGGAGATCGCGGAGCCGAAGTCCGCCAGCGCCTTGTCGAATTCACCCACCCGGTGGTAGGCCTGCCCTCTTAACTGGAAGGCCTCGGGCCCGGCCCCTGTGGAAAGTGCTGCAGACAGAACTCGAATGGCACGAAAATGGTGGCCCCGTTCACATTCTCCCCTTCCCTCTTCCAGGAGTGCTTGAGCATGAACCGCACGGACTTCGCTTCGTGCTCGATCGAAGGTTCCTTCGGCGAATATTTCTCCCGGTAACCCCCACAGCATACACCAGCCCACCATCCCCGCCAGCATGAGAAACCACGGTGGGGACCAGTGCGCGATAGCATCACTATGTCGATATGCAGGTGAAGCCATATCGGTTCCATTCGGGTCTTGTTTACTTCAACATTGTCCTTTGCGAAGCCAGTGCGTTGCGCGACAGACCGTATTGTGGAGAACGGCATGGAGTCGTGCGGTTACGCCTTCGGTGCGGCGGCTCTCCCAGCGTTCCAACGTGTCGTCGCAACCACGACGTGCCGCACGCCCTCTATACTTCGACCACGGCGTTCGAGTCAAGCCTTCCTCCCCGACAGAGAGGTTTGAGCATTGCCATCGAGGCTGCTCGCAGAGCAGCAACCTGCACTGATCGGGAAAAAACTTGCATTCGCAGGGTGGCAGATCTATAATATTTAACTTGGAGGTAGGCCTGCTGGCTTTTTACGTGCCTCCGCCATGGATATAACCCGATAATGTCACGTGCATGGGTTCTGCCGAACGCCCGCTTGCAAGTGTTCCTGGGTGCTGCCTGAAGTTAATGCTTTGAATTTGATCGGGCGTCTGTTGTGAAAAGTCAAAATCTTCGGTCCCGCTCTTGGTGGGCAAGAGGGCTCTGGGACTACCATAATGATAAGAGGTTGACGACCCGACGCTCAGTCAATCTCCGCAAGAGGGAGATAGCTGTACCACATGATGAGGAAGGACAAATCGGACGAATTAGCCCCGGCCAGCGAGAGAAGCGCTGCCCCTGAGCACACCAGGCTGTCATGGCTTCCCACAGGACAGCTCGGCGGTACGACCTATGATCCCCACACGCCCCTGGAAAGTCCGGAATTCTCTGGCTCGGGAAATGTGGCGGATTACCTTGAGGTCCTGTTCCGGCGCTTCTGGATGATACTGGTGGTGTTTCTTCTGATCCTGGCCATGTCCGCGCTCTACACGTGGTTGATCACCCCGGTTTACCGTTCCACTGCCACCATCGAGATCGAAAGAGTCAACTGGAAACCTAAACAAACTATGGGCACACCCGAGCATATGAACTTCCTCGGGTATTTTTCGACGCAGCTACAGATACTGAAATCGAGAGGGCTGGCACAAGATTTTGTTGAGCACGAGAATTTGATGGAGACACCAGATGTGGTGCTCAAAGAGTCCAACCTGGCGATGACCCTCCAGAAGTGGGCGGCGGTTCTGTTGGGCCGGATACCGGGTTTCCCGCCCACAGCGCTGAAAGACGACGGAGAAGAAGACCTGAAAACGAGGTTGAGCAACGGTCTTGTGCGCAGTGTGGAGGCAACACGCGTCAAGGACACGGATCTTGCTGAAGTGACCATGGACGCCAACAATGCAGAGCTGGCCCAGAAGTTGTTGCATGGTTACCTCGATTTGTACTTGGAGCGCAATCTCGAGAAGCGGCGCAATGAGCATCTCAAGGCTTCGGAGTGGCTCAAGACAGAACTCGAAAAGGTCAGAACGAAATTAATGGCTTCTGAATCGGCGCTCCTCGAGTTCATTACCGAAAACGGCATGGTTTCCAAGGATGGTGGATACGGCGAGGTGATGCAGCTGGTGAACAGGTCTCTGGAGCGGGTACGCCAATCCCAGGAGACCAGAATAAAGATGGAAGCTTTCCAGAGCCAGCCAGGATCTGAGCCCGTCGGGGTTATGCCTCGAGTGGCCGGAAGTGAATTCGTCCAAGGTCTCAAACAGCAACTCTCCACGCTTGAATCGGAGTATTCCGACCTCGGGCAGCTCTACGCGCCGAACTCTCCCAAAATGACCATGGTCCGCAGAAAGGTCGAATACCTGCGAGACAAGATTTCCGAGGCGGAAACGAGCGCCGTGAGTTCGGCATTGGATCAGGTCAAGAATGAAGAAAAGCGCTTCAAGGGCGCTCTTGATGAGGCGAAGAAGGAAGCCGCCCGCATCAACTCCCTAGAGGCGAGGCTGGCCCTGCTCAAGAAAGATGTGGACGCGGACCGGAAGTTCTATAATATTCTCCTGAGAGAATACAAGGAGATGGATATCAGGGCCGGGACCCTGTTCAACAACATCAGCATCGTCGATCCTCCGAGGAAACCGATTGAGCCGATAAAACCCAAGGCTGCCTTCAACTTGCTCCTGGGATCGCTCATCGGACTCTTTGCCGGTGTCTTTGCTGCGTTCATTGCGGAGAGCATGGATCACACAATTCGCTCGCCGCGAGATATCGACACCGCCGTGGGAACGAAGCGCCTGGGAATCGTGCCTGACTTGGCAGGAGTCCCACTTCGGGGCCGGAACGGCTCCGGGCAGGAGTTCGAGCTGCTTGCCCATGACGATCCGCGCTCGCCCATGTCCGATGCCATTAAGAATATTCAGACTTCCCTGTTTCTGGCCCATCCCACGGACCAGATCCGATCCATGATCGTCTCCAGTGCCACCCCGAGCGAAGGCAAGACGCTGATATCGGTCTCCATCGCAACGATTCTCAGTGCAGGGAACAACAAGAAGACCTTGCTCGTGGACGCGGATCTGCGAAAACCCCGCATTCACAGAGTCTTCGGCCGCAACGGGACCGGGCCAGGACTGAGTACCATCCTCACCAGAGAAAGCGTGAAGTTGAAGGAAGTGCTCAATGCGTCCCGCATTCCACGCTTTTACTACATTACGTCCGGTCCCGTGCCCGAGGACCCCGTTTCGCTGCTCAAGTCGGAACGCATGAGCCTGCTCATGAGCCATCTACAGAAGATTTTCGATTTCATCGTATTCGATTCGCCACCGGTCCTCGGCTTCTCCGATGCGCAGATACTCTGCCGACACACCGACGGGATGATCATGGTTGCCAAGCAGGGGCACGTCGCGAGGGAAGAACTTCGGGAGGCGATGAACTCCGTGGCGTCGATCCACGGTGGACGGATCCTGGGGATTGTTCTGAATAAAGCCCATCCCCGGAGGGGCGGATACGGGTACGGCTACGGCGGCTATTACTATTCCCGCAATCGCAAGTACTATCACTACTACCAAAGGTCAGCCGAGGGGTAAGGTTCTTTCCGGCCCGGCGAGGGAGCCCACTTGATGGGAACAGCGGGTCACGCGAGCCTGGTGAAGTAGTTCGCCATCTGATAATCCGGGAGGATTCGTTCCACCGTTCCCTTCTCCAGAGCGGCCAACGGCATGGTGGGGTCGGTACAGTTATTGATTTCCTGAACCACCGTAATGCCGCCGTGCTTCTTGATTTCCATCAGTCCCGCTCCACCGTCGCGCCCTACCCCACTCAGGATCACTCCTACAGTCCGGGACCCCGCAGCGGCAGCTACAGTCTTGAACATCACGTCCACCGCTCCTTCGTTTCCGGCAGACGGATCCGTCGGGGAAGGGGTTGCTCCTCGAAAGAAGAGTTGCCCGGCGCCATTGGTGCCCAGACTGAGGCAGTGTTCCGCGGAGCAGATGTAACAGACCCCCTTCTCTACCGTCTTACCGGCCAGGCCCGCGACGACCGGGATCTGCGAGTGAACGCCGAGAAAGGAGACGAAGAGTTCCAAGTACCTCGCTGCCATCTGGATGACTGCCACCACCACACCCGAGAAATTCTCCGGGAGCGCGGGGAGTATCCGCAGCAGCGTGTAATGGCCACCTGTACCTGACCCGAGCACGAAGAAGTGCGTCGTGTCGTCGGGGCTGCCGAGGCCTCGTTTTCTTGAACTGTGGAAGCTGTTGGCGATCCTGATGTACCGTAACCTTTCGCGACTCACCCCCGCGGCACGTTTCACTTTGGCAACAATCTCGGCTTTCTGCACTGCCAGATCAACGTCTTCCCGACGCGACGGTTTGGCCACGACATCGAACGCACCGAACTTGAATGCGTCGAATGTGGCTCGAGCCCCCTCGGTGGTCAGGGCACTGATCATGACAGCCGGTGTAGCCTGTTTAATCATAATGTGTTTGAGCGCGGTGATACCGTTCATGGTAGGCATCTCGACGTCAAGGGTCACTACATCCGGTTTCAGGTCATTCACCATGGAGAGCGCCTCCCTGCCGTCTTTGGCGCGGCCCACCACCTCGATCCCGCCGGCATTCGTGAGAATGTTGCTAATCTGTCGGCTCATGAGGACAGAATCATCAACTACCAAGACCCGAATCTTTTGTTCTCCCGATCGGTTGTCCATCGTCTCCGCCCTCAGGTCGGGTCGCTCTCGGCTGCCACGCGCGCAGTCCTGTTTCTTATTCTAGCCCATACGTTATGAAACCCGGATGGCTCGCTCTTGTTCTTTGTCACGCTGCCGGAGGCCGCGCGTTCACGTTGCCGTCGTATCCCGCAGTATTTCTCTGGCCAATTGGATGTACGCCTTTGCGCCGGGCGATTGCATGTCGTACGCGATGACGGGTTCTTGTCGAAAGGGGACTTCCGCCAAGCGCGGGTCTCTGGGAACCAGGGTTCGAAAGACGTGATGCTTCAGGTATTGCCGAACCTCCTGAACCACTCGTACCGTGAAGCCGGCCTTCTTGTCAGCCATTGTCAGCAAGAAACCGAAAATTCCGAGCTTTGCGTTGTAGAGCCTCTTTACCTCCAGTGCCGCCTTCAGCACTCGCCCCACGGTCCCCATCGACGCGTATTCGCACTGGATCGGAACCATATAGGAATCCACCGTGGCCAGAGCTGCATAGGTAGGATTATCCAGCCGCGGGGGGGTATCGATGAAGATGAAATCGTACGAAGGTTTGAGTTGCGTCAGGACTCGGCCAACGACCGCCATATTATTGTGCAAGATGGTCAGGTATTCCGTTTCTTCGGCCATGGTCTGGATGTTGGTCGGAACGACCCACAGCCGGGGAAGCCGAGGGTGCACCGGATGGACGACATCGGCGGGGGACGCGCTGTCGCGCAGGACATCTATCAGACCGGCTCCTTTGTTCGGACCATCCAGTCCCACACACTTGGCCAGCCCACATTGCGGATCCAACTCGACCAGCAGCACTTTTTGCTTCAGGGCGGAGAGACATGCCCCAAGATTCACGGCGGTAGAGGTTTTGCCGACCCCTCCCTTTTGGCTGACTATTGCTATGAGCTGGCCCATGGCTTCACGATCCTCTTAGATAAATGTCCAAGATGTCATGGCGTTATCCGCGTTCAGAGCTTGCGGAGGTGTATCTTGTCCCTCCGAGTATGGAGGCCTGCCTCTGCTGCGAGATGATGTCTTCAACGAGTTCCGTGACATCAAGGACAAGGGCAATAGTGCCGTCACCCAGGATGGTGGAACCTGCCAGCCCCCGGTTCTTGAAGACATGTTCGGCAAGAGGCTTGATTACCACATCCTGCTCGCCGATCAACTCCTCCACCAGGAAACCCATCGACCGGTTCCCCGCGGTTGCAAGCACCAGGAACCTGGGGAGCTTGGAACTATAGGTTTGCTTCAGGTTGAAGATTTCGTTGATTCTGAGGACCGGAATGGTCTCCTCTCTAAACTTGATCACCTCGAAGCCCTCGATGGTGGTGATTTCGTGTGGGGATATCTGGACAATCTCCCGCACCGAAGTGAGAGGAATTGCGAACACGTGATTCAGACTTCGAATCAACAGGGTCTGGATGATAGCCAGGGTGAGCGGTATCTTTATCGAGATCCGGGTACCGACGGTCTCCCAGGATTCTATGTCAATATGGCCGTTGATCTTCTCCACGTCCTTCTTCACCACGTCCATTCCGACGCCGCGCCCGGACGTTCGCGTGACGGACTTACTCGTGGAGAACCCGGGTATGAAGAGGAAATTGTACACCTCCTGCGGCGACAGGTTGGCGGATTCTTGCGGCTCGATCAGGCGGTTCTCCAGCGCCTTGGCCAGCACCGCGTCGGTGTCGATGCCAGCGCCGTCGTCCTCGACGTCAATACTGACGAGGTTCCCCTGGGAATACGCGCGCAGGACGATCAGCCCTTCTTCAGGCTTTCCCGCGACCTTACGGGCTTCCTTGCTTTCAATGCCGTGATCCACCGCGTTCCGTATCAGGTGAACGAGCGGGTTGTAGATCTGCTCAATGACTCTCTTGTCTACTTCGGTGTCTGCGCCGTGGACTTCCAGGTTAACTGTCTTGCCCACTCTCCGAGACAGGTCTCTGATGAGACGGGGCATTCTGTTGAAGAGTTGGCCCACCGGCAACATGCGGAGTTTCATGACCCCTTCCTGAATGTCGGTAGCCACTCTACCCAGAGCAATGGATGCTTCTCCGACCTTCAGCGCCAGGTCCTTGATTCCCTGGATCTCTTTCTTACCCACTCCCCCTATGCTCGTGAGAGACCGATGAAAGACCTTGAGGTCCAGCGACAGCTGCTCGACGTACGATCGGTTCACCACGAGTTCGCCCACCTGATTCAGGAGGGTGTCTACCTTGGACGCGTCCACGCGCATGGTCTTCACGAGTGGGCCGTCTCCTGCCTCGCGGCTGAGCAGCGGGTCAGCGTACTTCATGGGCTCGGACGCGGCAGAGGCAGAGGTTGCCTCCCCGGCCGCAGTCGGCCTTTCCGAGGTTCGGGCCGCAGCAGCGGCGACCGACTCCGGCTCCCTTACCGGAGGTTTTGCCGCCGGAGCCACGCCAGATTTCGGCGGCACATGCTCGGGGGCTTTGCCGACGACAGGCCGGGCGGCAGCGGCTTGTGCCTGCGCGACGGCCTCGGCAACCTCCGTGCCCCGCGCCATGACCCCTCCCAGGGCGGCAGACGGGGGTGCGGGTATTTCTGCCTGCCGGGCGGCGGGCACCCTGGTCTCAAACGCCGCTTCCGGTACTGGAGCAGGACGCACTGCATCAGGGCTCAAGGCAAGTTGCAGGTCGCCCAGAAAGCTCTGAAACTTGCGGGAATTGTCCTCCATGAACGCGAAGGTGCTTGGAGTGGCGGTCGCTAATTGCTCCGACGCGGCGAGTGTATCTTCGTACCATTCGTCGAGGAAGCTCGCGAGCTTCTGATAGTCCATGTACGTGGATGACGAGCGGATAGACCTGATCAGTTCCGCAGCCAGGTCGACCTCATCCCTACCGAATTCACCTTCTCCTATTTTCGCGACCAGCGGGCGGAGCTTGTCGAGGATCTCCAATCCGTAGCTCATGAATATCTCTATGATCTCTCGATCGGCGCCCTCCCCCATGACGTCCTGTGCCTCAATGAGGTCGCTTGAAAACTGCAGCGCCCCGGATCCGGCCGCAACTTCAGCCTGGGCCCGGCCGCGGGTGAAGCCGGTCTCGAATTCCTTGAGAAGTTCCTCGTCCACATCGGCCAACATGGAATGCTCGCGAGGCCCTGGCGCAGGTGTCCACAGCGATGGCCCGACAGGAGCAGCGACAGCGGGGGTCGGTCCCGAGACGCCGACGGTGACTCCAGGGCCCTGATCGGCAGCGGGCTCGACCGGCCCAGGGGCTCCAGCACCCGGAAACGGAAACGGTGTTTCAGGCACCATTTCTGTAGGCTCTTCCTCGGCCGCGCGATCCACGCCGAGGTAGGTCTCGGCTTCGGCTGCTGCCGCTTCCATGGCTGCGGAAAGCACGTCCGATTCTCCCGGCGCCTCGGCCGGACGCTCAGCCAGCGGGAAGAGGCTTTCAGGATAGTACGCACGCAATTCGTACAGCAGCGAGCGCAACTCATCGACCTGCTCACCCGGTAGCGCATCGACTTCAGGATCGATCGCGGCAAGGGTGTTCTCAATGGCCTCCAGTAAGGACGCGGCCTCGAACATTCCCATTTCCGCGTAGGAGAGCCTTACTGTTTCCACCACCCCGAGCACCTGAGGCACAATCTCGCTCGGCCTGAAGAATCCATCCTGGAAATCGTCCAGGTACAGGGAAATGGTCAGCAGGTGAGGTACCGTGGCTTCCAGCGTGTCGCCGGCAGCGGCAACGGGAACCTCTGCCGGTTCCTCGTCCCCTCGCTCAACCTGTGTCGCTTCCGTTTCTTCCGTACCAAGGAATTCTTCCTCTTCTTCGACTATGGCCCCGAAAGAAGGTTCAGAAAGATCTTCCTCGAACTCGTCAGCCTCTGCCAGTTCTTCGTCGTATTCCCTTACTACATAGGGGAGGCTTGCATAGAGGGCGTCGTCCTCCTCGTCCAGGCCGCTATCCATGAAGGCTCCGCTTTCCTCGGGAGGCGTCTCCGAATAGGCTTCGAGCTCCTGGGTCACGCCGGGAGGATAGGCCTCGATTTCAGCCACTTGTTCTGCCGCGGCGGCCTGTTCGGCTTCAGGAACACCCTCTTCCGCGACTTCCGGCTCAGCCTCAGCACTCGGTGGGGCCTCAGTCTGCGGTGGCTCCGCCGAAGCTGCTTCGGGAGTCTGTTGAATGAGCTGCTCCAGTTCGGCCATCATTCCGGATATGTCGCTGCGCTCCTCTCGATGCTGGGCCACCTCATCGATGAGAGCCGCGATCAAGTCCTTGGCTCGAAATAAAAATTCCATCACTCGGGGCTCCAGTCGGACAACCCCTTCCCGCAGCCTATCGAGCAGATTCTCCAAACCGTGGGTCAGGGTGCTGGAACTCTCCAGACCGATATACTGAGCCGAGCCTTTGATGCAGTGAACCGCACGGAAAACGTTATTGAGTAATTCCGGGACACCGCCTTCCTTTTCCAGGCGCATGAGGCTGTGGTCCATCTCGTCGAGGAGTTCTCGTGCTTCGCTACTGTAATCGTCGAGAATTTCAGTGTCTATCATAGCGTCTCCCTTTCGATGGCCCTTGTCTTGCAACGTGAGAACCGGCAATCAATGTCCGTTACTCACTCGATGCGTCTGAGGACTTGCGAGTCCGATTCTCCGGTCCTGGTAGCCCGTGAACGACCTTCGTTCCGTCGAACCGGGTGTGGTAAAACTGAAAGTCCCTCACCACGGAGCGGAGCATGTCCAAATCTTTTCTCAGTGCCGTGACCTGTTCGCCCAGATCGTTCGCGTCGGCCAAACCCTCTCGTTCCAGTGCCCTCTCGATTCTCTCGACCACCGAGGAGGAATTGCCGACCGCAGTCCCGGTCAAAAGCAGGACTTCCTGGAAGTTGACCACAAGATCGTTGATCACGTGACCCAGTTCTCCGAGTTCACCGTTGTGGTCGACCGGCGCGGTAACGCCAAGGTTTCCCTTGGCCATCTCTCGCGTAGCGTCCGTAACTGCTTTCAGCGGTTTCACCACTCGACTGACGAACAGGTAAATGATGCACCCGAAACACATCACGGTAACAGCCAGCACGAGAGTCAGGAGGTTCCTGAACCTCTCATGGAACGCCGCGTTCGCGGCCTTGCCCGTCGTTGCCGGCGGCCCTTGCGAGCCGATGATTGTGGCATTCGGCAGTTCCGAGCTCACATCGAGTAACAGAGTTACGTTGGCAGCGACCGCGATCAACGCGAGGATACAGAATATGAGTACCAATCTGTTACCCGGCTCGAACGTGCTCGACCGCCGGGCATGCTCTGCGGGACTGAAGCCGGGGGGCTGCTCCGGGGCCGCAGTATGGGTAGAGGTGTGCAGTGCCATGGGTCTATCGTCTCTGATCCAGTTCGTCGATAATCTTGGATATGGACAGGTGATCGGTCTTGTTGATGAAGCCTATGGCACCCAGCTTTTCCGCCTCTTCTTTGTACTTGTCGTCCTTGAGGATAGTGAGAAACAGTATTCTTGCCTGGGGGTGTTCCCCCAAGATCTCTCTTGCCGCAGTGATCCCGTCCTTGTCCCTCATGGTTATGTCCATGGTGACAACGTCGGGCTTCAGGGTCCTGTACATCTCAACGGCCTCATTGCCACCTTTCGCTTCACCCACAATGGAATGACCCTTCGCGCGTAACTCTTCCACTATGCGCTTGCGCATGAAGCCGGAATCATCCACTACAAGGACCCTTACGCCCATCATTCACCTCACCTATAAACGTGACACTGCGTGTTCTCAAATCTTGGGTTCAGGAGCCGCGGCTGTCAGGCCTCGCGGGTAATCCTGAACTGTTCGACCAGTTGCCCGAGCTCGTCCGCGACGCGAACCAGGTCTCGGGTAGTGTTGGAGGCGCCTGCAGCTCCCTGAGCGTTCGAGCTTGCGACGTCCGCCATTTCCGCCATGATTTGACGGAGTGCCGCGGCTCTCTCCGTCTGGAGCTCGGTGAGTCGGGTGATGTCTTCTGCACGGGCCCGCACCCCTTCCATGGCCTGGGTAACGCCCGCGGAAGCCTGAGCTTCCGAGGATGCCTGGTTCAGAATTCCGCGGCTGAGGCCTCGGATGTTCTCCATGAGTCCTGCAGCACGCTCCCTACGTTTGGCCTGCTCGCCCGTGAGTCCCATAATGTCCTGAGCGAGCACGGTGAGCCGGTCCATAGCTTGCTGCACGCGGCCTGCGTCCAGGGTCTGCTGAGCGGTCCCTTCGGAGATACCGCCGATCAGGGCGTTGGTCTTGGCAACAGCGTCTTGGATCTGAGAAAGCGAGTCACGGCTCTGGGACGAGAGGCGTTCCCCTTCCTCGACTCTCTTGTTACTACTCTTGATAAGCTCCGCAATCTCATTGGTCGATTCGGCTGTTCTCTCGGCCAGCTTCCGGACTTCGTCCGCGACGACGGCGAAACCCTTCCCGTGTTCGCCTGCTCTTGCAGCCTCGATGGCCGCGTTCAGAGCGAGAAGGTTCGTCTGCTCGGCGATGGACGAGATCACGACCATGATTTCGTTGATCTGTTCGGAGCTCTCCGCGATTCCCTTCATACCTTCGACGACCTGTTCGACTGCTCGTCCACCTTCTCGGGCGAACTTGTCGGTGAGTTCCGACTGGCGGGCTGCTTCCTGAGCGCTCGTGGCCATCTGCTCCATCGTGCGCACCATACGATCGACGGCCTCGGCGGTCTCTCGGGATGCGTTGAACTGCTCGGTAGCCTTACCGGCAACCTCTTTGGCGGTCTGACCCATCGCGTCGATGACGCCCTCACCCTCAGAGGTTCGTTCATCCTGGAACCCTGCGCTCTTGGCAACTTCCTCAATATCCGCTGCCATCGACTGAACCGCGCTCGCTGTGTCAATAGCGGATTTCAGGGTATCCTGGGCATTCCCGGAGACCTCTCGGGCCGTCTCACCCATGACACCGATCCTCTCGAGCACGCTTCGGGCTCGTTCGGCCTGGGCAGTAGCGTTGACCACGATGTTCTCGGTGGCCTGGTTAACCATGGTTGAGGACTGACGCACCAGGGCGACAGCATCGAGGACTGACGAAAACGCCTCCTGCAACCGATCCAGCAGATTGTTCAGCGTTTGCGCTGCACGCCCGATTTCGTCTGACCCGGTCACCGGCGCTCGCAGCGTGAGGTCGAGGTTGTCACCGACGTCGGTCATGACCGCAGCGAGACGGGTCACCGGCCGGGAGACCGTCGCGGCGATCAAGAGAGCAAAGATAACGACTAGGACCATGATGACTGCGCCGATGTAACCGTTCCGGTAGAGGAGAGGGTCTATCTCGATGATTTCACTGCGGTCAGCGCCAGCGCCAACTGTCCATCCGAGGCCCGGAAAGTTAAGGTACCCCGTGGTATAGGTCATGCTGGAAGTCTTGTAGTCCAACTTCCCAGTCTTCTTGTTCTCGAACTGGTACGTGTGGTTGGGGTCTTTCTTCTTCCAGGCCTCCACGAGCAGAGGCAGATTGACGGGGGCCTTAGCCACGTCTTTCCCATAGAGATCTCGCCCCGGATGGAGGATCAACTCGTACCTGTTGTTCACAACCCATGCGTACCCGGTCTTGCCGACCTTGACTCTGTCGGCGATTGCCTGAACGGGCGCCCACTTGAGATACGATATGACCACGCCCGTCACGTTGCCGCCGACCTT
Organism: Desulfomonile tiedjei; assembly: GCA_016218715.1. GTDB lineage: Bacteria > Desulfobacterota > Desulfomonilia > Desulfomonilales > Desulfomonilaceae > JACRDG01. The sequence goes on from JACRDG010000053.1 coordinate 95,067, forward strand.
GACCGGAGCAGCGATCGTGAGGGTCCATCCTTTGGAAGCGGGGTCTATCTGCTCGACCAGCTTCGACTGGTTAAAATCGATGAGGGTGAGCTTCCCTGTCAAGGCCCCCTTCACCGCAGGATCCTTGGAAAAATCCGACCCCACCGACGCTGCCCAACTCCCTGCAACGCAGGTCCCTTTCGCGTCGAGGAGGAAGATCGCTTCGTAAGCACCGTACAATCTCACCGTTTCCAAAAGGGCCTGGGACGCATCCTCCCGGACCTCGGCAACTTCCACGGCCTCTTTCATGATCCGCTGATCTGCCCAGAGGAGGTTATCGGTGACACGGTCGTTCATGTACACGTTGAGCGTGTCGGCGAAGGCGCTTGCGACGGCAGCCGTTTCACGCTTTGCAGCAACGTCCGCCTCGCTGTACAGTGTCCACACACCCATCGCGCTCGTCAGCGCGAACGGTACCAACGCGATGATGATGAAATACAAGACAAACTTGGTCCTGAGGCTTCCGGCGAGTCGTCTTTTCTTGGCACCCTTCATGGTCGCTCCTCCTGAGATTGAGACCTCTCTGTGTTAAACTGTTGCCAGGGTCACGAGCTGTGCTCGCGACTTCCGGTCCTGAGCCTGAAGCCGGTTCCGGACCTCTCAGCGGAGGTCGTCCCTCGACCTCCTGGATTACCTCGATACGCCCTCTGCAGCAGCCGGCGTAAGTCTCGAAACGCCGGTAAGGGCGTCCTTCTCCTCACCCGAGAGAATCTTCCTGAAATCGAGTATGATCAGGATACCCTCGTCCAGGTGAACCACCCCGCTTATGTACTGACTCTGGACTCCTGCCATGACGATATCCGGAGGGGGCGATATCCTGGAAGTGGAGACATTGATGACTTTCGCCACCGAATCGACGATGAACCCCGTCACGTTCTCGTCGATTTCCACCACCAGTATACGATTGCCGGGCTTGAACCCTTCAACCCGGGGAACCCCCCTCAAACGGAGCCTCTTGCGGAGGTCAAGGACGGGGATGATGTTTCCCCGCAGATTGATGACGCCTTCCACGAATTCCGGCGAATTGGGGATCTCGGTAATGGCCGACATCATGATGATCTCTTGAATCACCAGGATCTCCACTCCGAAGCGCTCGGAACCGATGGCAAAACTGATAAGCTGAACGACTTCGTCCGTTTCCTGGATTCCCCTTTTAAGCTGGTCCCTACCCTTCATGGAAGTACTCCTGTCTTGTGCCGCGGCACGAACTCCTATAGGCCCCTACCGATGAGCTTGCGAATCATCGCTGGAAAGGTATCGGCAGAGCATTTGTGATCGACAACTCCCTCTTTAATCGCCGTCTCGGCAAGTCGGGGGTCCACGCTCGACGCGGGGTCCTGGACCATCGTGATACCGTCGACCTGTTTGACGGCCCGCAGGCCGTCAATTCCGCCGCCCGAACCACCGGACAACAGTATGGCGAGCAGGTTCTGCCCCATGACCTTGGACGCGGAGGTGAGGAAGTGATCTATAACATATTCTCCAGGCAGCTCGGACATCATTCTCGCAGAGAACGCGTCTCCCTCCCGTGCCAGTTCGACCGGAGTGGAGGCCGGGTGAATGTAGCAGACTCCCTCGTACAATGAGGCCCCGGATTCGAGTTGCCTCACTTGTATGCGGCTCCTCCGATCCAGGTAGTCTACAAATGCTCCGACAACTTCCTGTTGCATATCATGCACAACCACGACTGCTGACGGCAAATCATCCGGCAAAGAAGGGATAGCCCTGATGAGATCCGAACAACCGCCGATAAATGACCCCATGACCGTCAAGAACCGACTCGGAACGTTTTTGACAGGACCGCTCTTGGCTTCCTTCACCACCGATGGGGTCTTGACCCGTCGAATACGGTCGAACTTGAGAGCACATGCTTCCTTGACTCGCCGTACCAGATCGTCCGCTCGTCCGTCCATGCGCCAGTTACTTTGCGGTTTGCGAAGGAAATCGACCCCACCCAGGCACAACAGGTCGAAGGGATTTGCTCCCACTCCGCCTACGAAGCCGCTCAGTACCACCACCGGGCACGGGCTTCTAATCATGATGTGCATGAGCGTGGTGCTCCCTTTCATCACCGGCATGTCCCAGTCGAGCAGAATCAGATCGGGTTTCAGCTCGTCAATCTTGGCCAACGCTTCCTGACCGTTCGCCGCATACCCGGCAACAATGAGACCGCAATCGGATCGTATGATCTCGTAGACTATCTTCCGGATGAAGCGGGAGTCGTCCACGATCATGATCCTCTTTGTTTCTTCGCTCTCGCACACCACACCGCGCTTGGCAGGCCACGGAGCCGGCATACGGACCGGAGGGACGGCGTATCCGGGAACAGGGCCGAGCGCGTGCCGGATTTCGTCCTTCTGACGAATCCCTTCCATGAGCAGCGTCTGCCAGTCCATGAAAACCGTCTGTTCCGGGACCGTGAAAACTACCTGGGAATAGAATTCACCGCTTTCCCACCCGAGGATTTCGTAGAAAGCCTCGACCCCGATCATGGTATCGCATTGCGCGTGGATGATGCCCCCGTCATTGACGTAGATCGAGCCTTCGTTCTCTTCGTTGAAGGCCGTCACGAGGGTGCTCTCTTTCCTGTAGCAAAACATTTGAATGACGTCCTCGAGCCTCATCCCCACGAGCCGGCCGGCAAAACCTTGAAAAGGCTGGAGCATATTGAAGATCAGGTCGAGCAGTCTGGTCTCCGATACGGGTTGCACCACGTAGCTGCTGCATCCGAGCTTGAGCGCAGACTTCCTGTCCTCTTCGAGGTGCCTGTCGGCAACCAGGACCACCCGAATCGGGACGTCGTCTCCACGAATGGCTCGAAGCAATTCCAGGCCGTTGACACCGGCGGTCCCGTGATGCTCGGCTACCACGAGATCGGTGTCGCGCGTCGCCAGCGCGTTCGCAGCTTCAGCAATCGAACCGGCCGACGAGACCTGGTACTCGCGACCCAAGTACTCGAAGTAATCCTTCAAGTTCTTACTGAGGATTTTTTCACGCTCTACGACGAGTACGGCCCTGGTCGACAAATGCTGCTCCTTAACCCGCTGCCATCACCCGCGCACGGAGCCACCCTGAAGACAAGGAACCAGTGGGTGCTTCGCGACCAATTTGTGATTTTCTTACCGCACCTCGGGGCATCGCGCCCTTTCTACTGCCCGTTGCGGCGTCGATCTTGTGTCGACAAGAGGTTTCTGTGCGTCTGCCGCGGCGGCCAGCCCCGCGGCCACAGGTCACTTCTGGTATACCTGATTTCTCATAGCCTGGAGGAGCACGTGGGTGGAAATTCGCATGTTTCCTTCAGGCATAGTGCTCTCTTGACTGTCTTTATGAACCGCGCGGTCCCAGGAGATGATCTCGAAGAAGGCCGCGTCTCCCTGCCGTTGGTCGGCAACCACCCGGTATATTTCTCCGGCCTTTATGTAAATACATCCCGAACGGCTACCGCGTTTCACGTCAACTCGTCTGCTCTCGCCGCTCAGGACTATTAAACGGATCGTGGTCATCAGGTCGTAACTGGAGAAGTCCATCACTTCAGACAAATCCTCCGGTAAAGCGTCGCTATCGGACGCGTCACTAGTGGGAGAGCGTCCCGGGGAATCGCTGTCGTCGGCCTGCGTCAGCGTCTCTCCTCCTCAGGGGAAGCTGAAGCCTTCGTCAGGAACCGGCACCGCGGAGCGAACCTGCTTGCGGTCACTCAGGCTCCGTATCCCGGAATCACAGGTGGAACGAGCTGGGCCGAGTCCTGGGGGCACTCAACCACTCCCGGCAACGAGGATTCCCGTCGCCATGTCGTGCCTTGCAGTGGAACTTCACCGTCGGCCGGGACAACTGCCACCGTTACGTCACGCTCGTCGAAAGCATTGCCTCGTCGCGGGCTGAAGGTGGTGCTCAAACGGGGCTGTTCTAGGACCGACGCTGGTTCTGTTACCTTCGGATGACTCTACTATTTTCGCGAATTCTATCACACACAAGCGACTGAAATCAACAATAATTATAGGAACCGGGTAACCTGTCACTCGTGCCGGGGAGAAGGGGCTGGGCGGCAACGCCGCTGAGGCTGGGCTCATCTCGTCCTGGGGCCTGAGCCAGGCCGATCCTGACTCTATCTCCGGGCCGATAGTTTGCGTATGATTCCGACCACGCGAGGGGTACGTTCGCGATCGACGCAGCGGCTGAGATAGGCCCCAACCACCATAAACAGCAACGGCGGGAGTGGCAGAATCAGCTCCGGCGGAGCGATTTCCGACCGGGCCATGCGTTCCGTGGTGAGGGTGAGCGCATAATAGATGAAGATGGCCACCAGCCCTAGCGCCACGTTGTTCAGGCGGCTTTTGCCCAGGTACAGAACCCCCAACGGAAATGCCGCGAACGCCAGGGCCAGACACGCGAGCGGGTGGACGAAGCGCTGGCAGATCAGCATGCGAGCAAACACGTGGACACGACGGTAATAACCTTGGGTCTCGGGAGTATCCACGAGCCCCGCGTCGTCGATGGCCTTGATCCTCTGACGAATGCCTGCGATGGACAGCTCTTCGAAGCTGGGAGGACTCGGTTTCGAACCGGCCTGTTCCAGCGGCCAACGAAAGACGTACCCCTCAAACGCCAGGGTCCCGGACGAATCTCCGCCGCGATCCTCCTTGAGAATGGTACCCTTCCGCAGATCGAGAATCAGAGCCTTTCTCTCAGGGTCAGGAGTCAACTTCCCCTTTTGCGCCAGAATGGTACGGACCTCATCCGGATCGGACGATTCCCTGATGAAGACTCGACTCAGGACACCCGTCGCGTGGTCGATGCTTTCCACGTAGAGGATAAGGTTGCTGAGACGGTCGAAAAAGGTGCGTTCCTCGATCCCCGCGTCGGCTCCGGCGGTGGTGGCCTCCTGCACAAGCCTGCGGCCTTCGGCAATCCCTCTGGGAATGAGAATCAGGGTGCACAAGAGACTGAGGGCGCACCCGACCAATCCCATCACCGCAACGGAGGGAAAAAGTCTCAATACGGATATTCCGGACGATTTGATCGCGGCAATCTCATTGTCCGCGGCCATGCGACCAAGCCCGAGGAGGACCGCGATCATCATGGAGAGGGGGAGCACCGTTACCAGGGTTCCCGGCAAGGCGCTCACCAACATCTGGAATAGGATGAGCGTCAATTCAAGGCCCTTCTCCATACCCTTCTGGAGAAGAGGCACAAATCCTACTATGAGCCCTGCAGACAGGAAAACCGCAAACGTGAACGCGAATGCAGCGGCGATCTCCCGAAAAACGTACCGATCTATGATCGTAAGACGCATGAGTACGTGTCGCTTTCCCCGGGCTGACGCTCAATAGAGCAGAAACCTTGAGCGAACCTCCTCGAATTCCCCTAATTCCGTCTGCCATTGCCGCTCCATGTCGGCAATCGACCTCCCCTGCTCCAGATCCGTACGCACGGCAGCGTCTCCCAGGATGACATCGACGGGAAGCTTGTCGTATACGTATTCGTACGGCGGATCGGACCAGCGAAAGTCGTCAGGATACAACTTCAGCAGTGCGGAAAGCAACCCAAGGGTCAGTCGGTACGGCCGGTACAACCGCCGGTCAGTCACGTGGATCTGAAAGCCCCTGCATACGGAGTCGGCCCACTTGTTAAAGGCCGGTCTGAAGAAAGTGTCCCGGAGAATCGAGCCTTCGAGAACCCCGGCTTCCATGGTTGCCGTCACGGCCTCCGGTTCGAGGTACGGCGCGCCGAACAGCTCGAACGGCCTGGTGGTCCCACGCCCTTCGGACAGATTGGTCCCTTCCAGAATCACCTGGCCTGGATACACCACTCCCGTTTCCACCAAAGGCATGTTGGGTGACGGCAATACCCACGGCAGGCCGGTCTCCTCGAAGTACCAACCTCTTTGCCAACCGGCCATCGGTACCACAGTGAGCCGGCATCCGATCTGGAGGAGGTCGTTGTACAACAGCATAAGCTCGCCCATGGTCATGCCGTGGCGCATCGGGATCGGATACGGCCCGACAAAGGACGAATAGTCGGGATTCAGCAAATTCCCTTCCACGTCCCTTCCATTTATGGGATTCGGCCGGTCAAGGACGCAGACGGCCTTGCCCGCGTCTGCAGCGACTTCCATCAGATGCAGGACCGTGGTGGCAAAGGTGTAGACCCGAGTTCCCACGTCCTGAAGATCCACCAGCACCGTGTCCGCAGGGCCGAGCATATCTTGCGAGGGCTTTCGGGCTTCCGCATAGAGGCTGTACACAGGAATGCCCAATGAAGGATGGATCGTGTGGGGGGTCTCTTTCATATTGTCCTGTTCGGTCATGGCCACGCCGTGTTGCGGACCGAACAAAACCCTGAGCCTGCCGGGGAAAGCCTTGTCGATGAGCTCCGCTGCGGGGCTAAAGAGCGTGTCCACGGAACTCTGATTGTACACCAGCCCGAGACGCCCCCCTCGTGCCAGAAGGTCGGGCTCACGCAGCACCCTTTCCAGCCCGGTCAGCACTGGCGGGATTCCCATTGCCGTGAAATTAGTCTCACCTCTGCTGGTCTCCTTTCTCATGGCATAGCGCGGCTAAGCGAGAAATCCGAGCCCCCGCATTCTCGCCGTGTCCCGAGTCAGAGGGTTGCCCCGCTGTCGCGAAAAAAGGTCGCTCCTTCAGTCTTCTACTGCCATTTCCCGTTCCTGTCCTGCCGCATATCCACTACGTGCTCTCCGTGGCGAACGATCACCGTCGTTTCACCCGCACCGCCTGCAATCATGGAATTGAGCAACCACGACACGATGCTCACGATAAGGGAGGCCAACAGCGCGGACCAGAACGAATCCACGTGCATTCCGGGAACCAGGGCCGCAGCAAATTGAAAAAGGAGCGCATTGATCACAAAGATGAAGAGGCCGATGGTTACGATGGTCAAAGGCAAGGTGAGTATGATGAGCAACGGACGCACCAGAGCGTTCAGGATGCCCAGAATAGCACTCGCCAGGAGCGCCGAGAAGAACCCCTTCACCTGCACACCGGAAATCACATACGGCACGGCCATGATGGCCAGGGTCGTAATCAACCAACGTATCACTATGCCGGGCATGCCGCGCTATGCTCCTCCCTCCTGAGACCGCCGGGTTGCCGGCCCCGGAGACGATACACTCCCTGTGGCCCCCTACGACTTGGCTTCCTGGGACTCTTTACGGGCCCTCACAAAGGGTTCCAACAGGTCGATGGGGACGGGAAAAATCGTCGTGGAATTCTTCTCCGCAGAGACCTCGACGAGTGTCTGCAGAAAACGAAGCTGGAGCGCGGTCGGCTCTTGGGCCATGATGGTGGCAGCCTCGGTAAGCCGGGTGGCAGCCTGGTACTCGCCCTCGGCGTTGATGATCTTGGCCCGGCGTTCCCGCTCCGCTTCGGCCTGCCGTGCGATGGCCCTTTGCATCTCCTGGGGCAGGTCGATGTGTTTCACCTCGACCATGCTGACCTTGACGCCCCACGGATCTGTGTGGCGATCGAGGATCTCCTGCAGCTCCATGTTGATCTTCTCGCGCTCGCTGAGAAGGTCGTCCAGCTCAGATTGGCCGCACACGCTGCGGAGCGTGGTCTGCGCTAGCTGTGAGGTGGCGTACAGAAAGTTCTCGACTTCTATCACCGCTTTCGTCGGGTCCATGACTCTGAAGTAGATGACGGCGTTCACCTTGACCGACACGTTGTCCCGCGTGATCACGTCCTGCGGCGGCACGTCCATGACCACGGTTCTCAGACTGACCCTGACCATACGGTCGATGATCGGGATGAGGATGATGAGGCCCGGCCCTTTGTGATCGATGACCCTTCCGAGACGAAAAATGACCCCTCGCTCGTACTCGTTAAGGATCTTTATGGCCATGAACAGAAAGATCAAGACCAGAAATACAATGATTGCCGACGGTACCATCTGACTCCTCCTCTCAGATATGGTGAGCGAGCCGGCCGCGACGATGGTAGATCCAAACGGGCCGCAGCGGGCTCACAATGGACAGATGCCCTGACGATCCCCGTAATGGCGAACGTCATCTCGTCATGAGGTTGCCTCACAGGCGAAACCGACTGCGGGATCGTTCCATACAACATGGATGCGGCGCAAGTTTTTTCGCCCCCTACTCCAGGACAATTTGGCCGAGTTGCCTGGTACGGTGCATGGGCGGCCGAACCGCGCATTTCGCCATTGCGCGCAGCCGCTTCGATCCTAGATCGAGTGTGCCAATACCGCCCCGGTTTCACGACACAGGCTCTTTTGCCACAGCCGGGGCAAGCGATCTTTCAGACTTCGGAAAAAGGAACGACGAACGGACGGTTTCTGAGGGGAATTGCCTGCTTCCATTGCTTTCACAACTAGGGCCGCGCATTCGTCACAGATGCGAACGCGCGAGAAAAACACTCTGGGTCCGGCAACGAGTTTTGAGACTTGGTCTTCGGTTTTTCCGCAGAAGGTGCACGTCAGCTTGCGCAAACGCATGGTCCGTTACCCCCTGTTTCAAGCTTTCAATCTCCGACTCCGTCTACGCGGAAAGGTCGCGCGTTACCACCAGGAGAAGCTTGTCCACCCGAAGCACTCTGATCTTATCTCCCCGCGGGATGTGTCCATCCGCACGAGCGTTCCAGTACTCGCCATGTACCGACACCCGCCCTTCCAGGTCGAGGTCGGTGACCGCGACCCCCATTTCCCCCACGAGACCGCTCGTGCCCGTGCGAGGCGGCTTGAGCCACGCTCTCGTCACCAAGCCCACCAGCAGGATGAAAAAGGCGGACACCGCGGCTACCGTGGGGACAATGACGCTCCACGACACTCGCATGGCCGATTCTTCCGTCTCGAAGAGCATAATGGATCCCAGGGTCAGGCTGATAATTCCTCCTATGGCCAGCATCCCGAAGGAGGCCACCTTGACCTCCAGTATGAAGAGAATCAACGACAGGATAATCAGCAAGATTCCCACATAGTTCACCGGAAGGACCTGCAAGGCGAAAAGGGCCAAGAGCAGACAAATACCGCCCACCACTCCCGGGAAAATCATACCGGGATGATAGAGTTCCATCATGATGCCGATTCCGCCGATCATCATCAGCATGTAGGCGATATTGGGGTTTGCCACCACGTCCAGGATCTTGAAGCGCCATCCGGGAATGACCCTTTCCACCCGAGCACCCTTGGTCTGGAGCGCCAGGGTGCCGCCCCGCTTCTCAACAGTTAGGCCATCGATCTTGTCCAGGAGGTCCGGGACGGAATCCGCAACGACATCTATGACCTTGAGTTCCAGCGCCTCCTTCGCAGTGATCGAGGCGCTCTCTCGGATGGACCGCTCGGCCCACTCGGCATTGCGTCCCTTCTTGGCCACGATGCTGCGAATGTACGCGGTAAGGTCATTGAGTATCTTCTCAGACATGGTGCCGCCGATGTCTTCCCCCTGCCCTCCCACCGGGTGCGCTGCCCCAATGTTGGTTCCCGACGCCATGGCGGCAATATCGGCTGCCATGGTGATCAGCGCCCCCGCCGACGTGGCGGACGAGCCGGAAGGAGCAACGTACACCACCACTGGAAGTGCGGCGTTGATCATGTCTTTGATGATTGTCTTGGTAGTCGTCACCGCCCCGCCCGGGGTGTCCATGCGAATAACGACGCAAGTTGCCTTGTTGGCCTGGGCTTTCTCGATCCCTTTCATGATGTAGTCGGCCAAGGCAGGATTGATCGTGCCGTCGACATCGAGAAGATAGGCGAGAGGTCGATCTTGGCCGGTCTGGTTGCCAAAGAGTTCCAGGGATCCGCCTAGGGCAAAAAAGACCCCAAGGGAGAGAACGCCCATAAAGGTAAGGAGCCGTCTCGAATTCATCGTTAGTCTCCAGAGCCCGTGCGTTCGATACCGAGTAATGCCATGACCTGCTGCAGGTCGGCCCAAGCTTCCGCTTTGTACCCCCGATCCGTTTCGTTCCTGAGGAGAAACGACGGATGATAGGTCGGCATCACCGCGATCCCGCCGCGATCGTGAAACCGCCCTCTCAGGCGCGAAATAGGCTCGTTGGAACCGAGCAGAGCCGATGCGGCAATCTTGCCCAGCGCCACGATGACTTGCGGCTCGACCGCGGCAATCTGGGCTTCGAGAAACGGAAAGCAGACATCCATCTCTTCTCGCAACGGATTACGATTGCCGGGAGGTCTGCATTTCACTACATTGGCGATGTACACCTCCGCGCGGTCCCGATGCATGGCTTCGATCATCCGGGTGAGGAGCTGCCCGGCCTTACCGACGAACGGTCTCCCCTGGCGGTCCTCATCCGCGCCCGGTCCTTCGCCGACAAACATCAACCGGGCATGTGGGTTGCCTTCACCGAAGACGATGGTCCGCCGCGTCTTGCTCAAGAGACATCTCGTGCAATCGCCGAGTTGTTCCCTGATCGCCTCCAAGGTGGGCCGTCCCGTGCTTTGCTCGCGGGCGGGGGGCAGAATGAGCTCTACAAACCCCATGTTCACTTGCCACTGGAGGTAACTCCGCACCAGTTGGATCGTGTCTTGAGACGTCTCAGCCATCCTGTTCGTCGTCAGCTTCGGTGAATACGGTTGGCCTGTTTCTCGGTGAAATGAACCCCGCCGCGAGTTCTCCCGGCACCTACGTGTCGATTGCCTGTTTCCTGAGCCTCAGAACTCGATCCAGGATCAGGTCCGCGACCCTTTCTTTAGGCAGAACACCGAAGTCTTCTTCTTCCCCCGAGCGATGGAGGAAAGTTACGATGTTGGTATCATAATCGAAACCGGCTCCCGGTTTGCTCACGTCGTTGAGCACGAGCATGTCGAGGTGCTTTTCTCGCAGTTTCGCCGTGCCGTGCGCTCGAGCGTCATGGGTTTCCGCGGCGAACCCCACGACGATCTGGTCCTTTCTCTTGGTCTCTCCGAGCTGCTTGACAATATCGGGGTTCTTCAGCAGTTCAATCGAAGAGCCTACTTCATCTTTCTTCATCTTGCCGGTTTTTTCAAGTGCCGGCCGGAAGTCCGCGACCGCTGCTGCCTTTACCACCACATCCACGTCGGGGAAGTACTCGATCACCCGGTCGTACATCTCTCGTGCGGTCCTCACCGGAACGTGGCGGACGCGGGCCGGCGGCACGACCTTCAGCGGGCCGGCGACCAGCGTGACGGTCGCCCCGCGGGCTGCAGCCCTGTCTGCTACCGCGACCCCCATTTTCCCCGACGAACGATTCGTGATGAAGCGCACCGGGTCGAGGGGTTCCTCGGTCGGTCCCGCGGTGACAAGTATCCTTTCTCCGACGAGGTCTCTCGGTGCCAGGAGATGGCTCACCCCTTCCGCGATGACTTCAGGATCGGGCATCCGCCCTTCCCCTTCCCAGCCGCATGCCAGGAAACCCGCGTCCGGATCGAGGACATGGAACCCGACCGACCGCAATTTCTCCAGGTTCGCCTGGACGATGGGATTGCGGTACATGTTCACGTTCATGGCAGGACACAGGAGAACTGGGCAGATCACTGCGGTGAACACTGTTGTGAGCAGGTCGTCTGCGATACCTGCAGCGAGTTTCCCGATGACATTGGCAGTGGCCGGAGCGATGACCGCCACATCGGCACGATCGGCCACGGCGATATGCTCCACAGACGGCCGGTCGCGCACCGCCCACATGTCCTCATAGACTGGGTTGCCGCTTAAAGTAGCCAGAACCAGCGGCGTGACGAAATGGGTGGCCGAGCGAGTCAGGACGCATTGGACATCCATTCCGGACTGAACGAGAAGACGGACCAGTTGCGGGGTCTTGTAGGCCGCTATGCCGCCGCTTATGCCAAGCAGAACTGTGGGGCTCCCAGCCGAATCCTGTCGATTCATGAAATGATCCGTTTCCAAGCCCCGGAAAGGCCTCGCCGACGTTGACACCTCGGGGAGGGTCCGTCGTGCTGCCGATCAATCAGGGGCTTTCTTGAAAGCGTTCATAGAGGGCTCCCGGAAACTGCATCCGCAGATGCTTCCCGCAGGGAATGACGACCCACCGAATCTGCCGAGGACGTCATGCGCCAGGTCTCCCCGAGGCGGTCTTGACAGAAGCAACCAGTCATCGATGACCTCCGGTTCCGGTGGTCCGTTTCTTTTCCGCTCCCGCAAACGCCGAAGGATACTAGACTCCTATATCAATAGTCCGGCCGGGTGTCAACGAACTCCGGAGGTGTAATTCACTGCGGGGAAGCCGCCCGCGGCCTTGTCAAGGGCGATCGCCTTCAGCGACCTTTTCCGGGTCAATCTGACGCGGTGTCATCGGGAAGCTCGGTGGAACGGCTGTCTTCTCAACCCTGTTGACAGAGCCTGCGCCAGCGTGTATGAATTTAGGCTGGCGGCTTGGCGGCTCTTGTACTGAACTGCCCGTCGTACACGGTGCGCCCGTAGCTCAGTTGGATAGAGCAACGGACTTCTAATCCGTAGGTCACAGGTTCGAATCCTGTCGGGCGTGCCAAACAAGATAAGTCAAAGCAATAAGTTAGCCAACGCTGACAAGGTGCCTCTTCTTTCTTAGGACGACCATTGTGTCAATTTTGTGTCTTTCTGAGACACAGACCTGGTTGGCCGCCTCGATCAGTTTTTCCAGCTCAGGCATGGAGTAGTGAGTGGTGATTCGGCCCGACTTGTGGCCGAGAAGGTCTTGACGATCCTCAAACGAGACACCAGCCGCACGAAGACGCCGGCCGAACGTGTGCTTGAGGTCGTGAACCCGGACATCCGGGAGCCCAGCCTTCGACCTGGCAACTTTCCATGCTCGGTTGTAGAGCCTGCATAAAGGCTTCCCCTTCTGGGTGAACACATACTCATCGTGCTTGCCCCGCATCTCATCCACGACTCCTTTTGCCACCCTGTTCAAGATCACGAGACGATCCTCCCGGTTCTTCACCCGCCTTGCTGGAATAATGAAGACGCTCGTGCCCATCTCTGGGATTGGAACCCCCCATTCCCAGCGAAGGTTACAGACCTCCTGATCTCGGCATCCAGTATTGACCTTGAAGAGTGCCATCTGTGCGAGATATGGAGGAAGTTCGCTGAACAACCTGGCCTGCTCGCCCCAGGTAAGGGGGTACGGCTCTTTCTTGTCGTCCTCTTTCAGGAGCTTGATCTTCGGCGCATGCGCAAGCCATGTCAGTCCGTGCGCGTCCATCCATTCGGAAGCCGCAAGGTTCAGAATCCGACGGGTAACTTGGAGCCCGTAGTTGATGGTCCGCTTCTTCCACCCGGCTGCCCTGCGATCCTCAACGTACGGTTGAAGCGATCCCATGTGGACCCCTTCAAGAGGAAGATCTCCCAGGAAGACGTCAAGGACTCTCAAGAGATCCGCGTCGCGTTTGATACTGGCCTTCGTGGCTTCTTGGAGATGTTTCGTCGCCGCTTCTCGAAAGGTCCGCCGGGGTCTCACCCCGTAGATTTCAGCCTTCCGGACCTCTTCAGCCAGGTGCGCTAGGAACCGCTCGGCTTCCGTGAGGTCGCCTGTTCCAGTGCTTTCTCGAATTCGACGACCTCCGATGATCTTCTGGATGTGCCAGACTTCACCGCGTTTGATGAGCCCTGGTGTGGCTTTTCTGCCCACTTTGCCCCTCCTTTCTTAGTAGCCACTTTACCAGGACGCCCGTTGCGCTCTTTATACTGATCAACCCAGGCATCCAAGTCAAGACGGTCAAAGGCCACCCCTTGTGTGCCGATGGGGATTTCGGGCACGCTCGGGCGCACTTCGGTGTTGAAGCGGTTGACGTCCATTCCGCAGTAACCGGGAGCATCTCGCAGCCGTATCAATCGGGGTAGTAGGTTCATGACGATACACTCCGCCGAATGGAGTAGAGAAACGTCTGCAGGTCATCCTCAGAGAACAGCCTCTCCTTGGGTGACACCTGGAAACACCCGAGTCGGCCGGCCCTCACCAGCGCATGCAACTGCTTCACGGTGCGTCTGAGCTTGGCTGCAGCCTCTTTAGCGGTGTACAACGCCTCCCGGGTTGACAGGGTTTGAATTCCTGATGGCATGTTGATCCACCCTCCACTTCGTTATGTAGTGGTTTCCGCTCATCGCTTGTCCTTTGTCGTTTGTGTCGTTGCCCCGCCGATGACGGGGGTTGAAGGGTTGAGGGGATGTGAGGGGTTCCCTCCATGCCCCATTAACTCGGCAGTTCCCACCTGCAGTCCTGGTAGCGTTTCAGCGTCTCTTTTGGAAGCCTTAACCCCTCGAACGGATTTTGATCCGTAGGTTTTTCCAGCCATGTTTCCAGGCTTCCCCAGCGGTTTATCAGTTCGTTCCAGAGCTTCGCATCACCGGACGCTGTGAGTTCGCGAAAGGCTTCCGGCATGGTGCAGATCGTAAAGCACTGCACGAAACCGGCACTCATCCAAAGCTGTTGCCATAGCACGAAATCCTTTGGGTCTACCTGCAGTTGTGCAATACAGGCGACCATGATTCCCCAGGCATCACGGTACATCTGGATCGGATCGATCTTGCTTTTCTTGGTCTTCCCCTTCTTCACGGTTACCTCCCCATGTTATGGCCATCCGGCCGGTTGAACCTACAGGGCTGCTATTACCCCGATTCGGTTATGACTCATACTTCACCACCTTTGCCTCTTGCGCCGGAATGATATTCACCCTGACATCCCCGGGTCCGGCGAAGTAATAGCCGTATTTCATCACGTGACAGAGCAGCTGCTCTGCCCAATCGCGAAACTCAATCGCCCGCGGTGCGTTTGACAACATGGCCAGACGAATAACTCCTCTGAAATTGATAACCGGGCAATTCCGTTGACCTTTTATGGTGGACAAACTGAACACCCGTACTTTTCCAGCGAATTCGTCCGCGTGCCTCTCGATGATCTTCCGACAATCAATCGGATCCGCGTGGCCCAAGGCTCGCCCGATGGCACGCAACGTGACGAAGCGCTCGCCGTCCAGCTCGATGACTTCGAGGTTCTGGTTGCTGAACCCCGGGAGTGTGGCCAGCGCTGTGATTTCAGGTGAGGGGTTCATGGTCAAAATGGTGCGCCTCCTGGGGCCTGCGCTTCCGCCTTCGGGCAATCAAAAGCTGGTCCGGTGAAGTCGAGCGGCTCCATTCCCTTCCGCTTGGGCCAATTGCACAGGGCCTCTTTCCCGGTCCTACGAAAACCAGCACACGCTTGGCATCCCAGCAGTTGAAGGCGCTGCTCCACCCACTCACTTTTAGGGCCGGGTCTTTTCGATTCGGGTTGATCCGGAGGGGTCTCTGTAGATGGTTCGGTCTGTTGTCCCTCATCCTGTATTGGCTCGGACGCTCTGATGTGCTCTTCGATGCGATCGCACAGGGTACGTAGCCACTGATCATCACGCCCCGCGACGATTAATAACGCAGCCTCTCCGGGATCATCGGGGATCGTCAGAATCCGGTCACTGGCCGCAACCAGCTCCTTAAATCGCTTTCGCTCTTCCCACACCTTCTGCTCTTTCACCTCCAATAAGTAACGCTCGCTACCTATTTCCTCCTCCACCCTCTGAGCTACGTGTTCCCTGTCGTATGCTATAGCTTTTTCGAGGAAGCGTATTCGCTCGCACAGCTCCCTTTTAGGTTCCCGCATCGCCGGATCTTCTGCCTTGGCATCTACCCGCGGGAGAGCTGTCTCAGGCTGGCTCGTGTCCTCGCGAGAAGGTTTTGCCGTTCCCCCGTCCCGCCTCTGCTTCTGCGTCTCCTGATAGGCTCGGTGGATGGTCTTCGTCCCGGCAAGGACTTCTTGCTTCGTCTCTTCAGGAGCATGATCAAGGACGGTCCTGGTCTGTTCCACCTTACGGGGGGAGATGCCGAGGGTTTCGGCGGTTTGCTCTGCAGACTTGCTTGGCTTTGGTGTAGCGCAATGTTGCGCTTGACCACCTGTGTGTTGATTGCCATGGAACTCCGGTTTCCGCCTTTCGTCTACTATGGCCACGAGCCTGGCAATGTCCGCGTCTGTGAGGTTCCGCCGGTCCCGCTGGTTATGAATCGCGTACTCGAGCGCCTCATCTTCAGTCGCAAACTCCTTGATCACCACAGGGACAGACTCGCATCCCACGGCAATAGCTGCCTTCAGTCTGGTGTGACCGTCGAGCAGCATCGGTTCATCAGTCCACGGACCGGTTCCGAGGATCAGAGGATACGCCTCGTCGAAGCCATGATCTCGGATGTGCTCTTGGATAGCCTGGCGGGTGCCTGAGTTTATCGGGAAAATATCGGAGAAGGGGGCACCGGTCTTGATTACCTGTGGAGACACAGACCACTTATATGCGCGCGCGTCGTTTTGGAGGGTATTCCGTTGGGCTTCAAACAACTGCCGTGCCCTGCGTGCCTGGTCTTCCTCGCTCAGGACGGACGACAGCTCAAGCTGCTTCTTCGACTTCCTACGTGAACCGGCCATGATTACCTCCCCTCAGTCCGCCCTCTTTGCGACGCCCGGGGAACCCGGAGGCTCCCCCGCTGCTCACTGCGCTGTCTCCGCGCCCTTCATGAGACGATCCTCGCCGTGCTCGAATCGGTCGATCCCGTCAGACAAAAACTTCCGGACGAACCAAGTGGTTGGTATTTGGTTAATCTCTCCGAGCCTGTCCAGACGGTTTTTCAGCTCAGAATTAAGCCGTACGGTAAATCTACATTCATTCTCGTCCATAACCCGATCCCCCTGTGTCCCCCCTGGGGGGGCTTTGTAATGCCGACTAGAAGCCAGTTGCAGACGTGTGGCACCCTATTTAGGCGTCGATATGTACGACAACTTCCCCGGGGGTGTCAAGGGCTTTTCGTATTAACTTTCGAATAACCGTGCTCGTTAAGAATGGGGCACATGAAGGCTAGTATTCTAGCCACTGGAGCAGGTGTGCGGTAAGACTTACCGGACTGAGAATTACGACCCGTCGTTCGTAAACTAAATAACAGGCAACCGTCCTCTGGGGGACGGCCGTTAGGGAATCACGACGTCGATTTCGAGATTATCGACCGAGACGGCAACAAGTGGGTGACGGTCAAGCAACTGGCGGAAGCGCTGGAATATGCTGACCAGAGAGCCCTCGTTCATCTTATTAACCGCAAGCAAGCAGAATTTCAAGATATGTCATGCGTGCTCAAATTAGACACGCATGAGAAAAGCCGCTCTGTGCGGCGAGACATGATGATTCTCAACTACGATGGCATTATCCTCGCCTCGATGCTCTCCGACGCTCCCCGCGCTCCTGAGTTTCGAAAGTTTGCCATCAGCGTCCTGAAGCCCGTCATGACCCAAGGCTACTACCTCCCCGCGGAAGCCGAGACGGCCCTTGTCCAAAAGCTCACCGGTATTCTGGAGCAACAGGTTGACGGCAGGCTGTCCAACCTGGACGATAAACTCTCTGCGCTCACCAATCTCGTCTCCCAGAAAATGATTACCTCAGAGCCAGACATCTCCGATTGGCCTACACCGGCACAACGCATCGCGCAACTCATCGTCCGCCGAACACCTCGTCCATATTGATTCCCGGATGCGCTGCACCAAAATCGAAAGCCGGGAGCCAATTTCCCTTAACCGAACGTTACCGTGAAGATCTTCCCTGTGGCGTCCGATTGGTCTGGCGAGAATTGACAGAAGGGGCGCGGGACGCACTGGGCACCGTACACGGGATGGATGTTAGGACAAGGCTTGTGGGGATCGCTCGGACTAGTAGAACAGTTTGTCCCGTTCGCGATGCTTGGATGTGCTTCACTCGGGATCTTATCCGAGTCTGTGCAACAACTCACGGGAGGAGCACATGAGGCGCAACACTGATCATTGCCATAGCCAAACACACCAGGGGTTTTGCTGTTGCCGAACGCGGTCGCGGCTTGAATCATGGGGAGAGAGATGACGGGGTGGTCTGGGGTATAAGGGTCCGTCTTTTCGGGATACGGAGTGTCTATTCTGATCGGATAATTGAAGCCATTCACCAAACTGATGTCATATGTGTCCTTCCAGGGTTGCCCGCAGCACGCCCAGTGAGCGTGCAGAGCTAACTCGGCTTGGCCGACGTCGCAATATGTGGAGGGCATCTTATCCAGCGAGAGATTGAAGCCGATGACCGGGCCGACGTTTTGGTCGTCGACGGGACCGTCAAGATGGTCGAAGTTCAGCACGAGAGTGCCAGTGCCCTTCTTCGGCAGATTGTGGCTAAAAAGGAATGGGTTTCCTGAGTCTTGAGTCCAGCCAGGGAAGTCGCTTGCCGAATATAGCTTTCCGGGTCCGAAGTTCTGTCCATTGAAAAGCATATAGACCGTATGGTCTTCCAGCAAGTTGCTCTTGATGTCCACCTCCCGCGTGTGATCGACCTCCGAGCCGCCAAAGCCGGACCCCTTTGCGTCTCCAGGAACGGAATGAAGGAGTCCCCAAAAGCCCTCCCCACCACCGTCTACCACACCGTTTGGAGAGAGGCCTATGGACGCATCCAGGACAATGCGCTCTTCCAGTTGTTCGAAGACCATCCGTCGGCTATGCATTACGGGTCGGTTCCACTCAAATAACGACATTGTCCGGGACTCCTCTATTATGACCATAAACTAGTTGTGATTATAGCATGATATGCTGGCTTCTTCAAGTAAATGAGGGTGACTGCTGGGCAGAAACGGAAGAAGTGCAATTTGTACGAAAGAACAGATGTGCGGACGCGGCCCCCGTCTTCCCCGCTGCAGAATTTCCAGGACGAGGCAGGGGGTAATTACCGCACTCACCCCTCGGCAAAGGTAGGAACATAGGGTTCACCCCTTCAGGGGGCCTCGCGTGCTGGGATAAGGGAAAGGGGGCAACTTAAATCGGACCCCTTGGGGACCACCTGCTACACCGCATTGATGCCGGAGGTTGACGCGCCGTGCAAACCAACCCCCTGGCGATTGCCGCAAAGCTTGTCAGTCATACCTTTGATGGCTAATCTCAGGACAGGGACCGCGCCTCAACCACCAGTGCGATGGTTGTACGAAGGGAAATATGTGCGGACGCGGCCCCCGTCTTCCCCACTGCAGGTTACGCGTGCCATTAGAAGGCAGGTGTGCTCATTTCGGGCACGGAGGGGAACCGTAGTCAACTTGACCACTGTTGAGCAACCTACATCATCCTGATACCGGTTCACCGTAGGACTAACACCGCCAGGACATCTGCCCCGCAGCCGCAATGCCCTAATAACCTGGTAACAATCCTGGCGGACTGACCGGAGCAGGAGTCGTCGGTGGGTACACAAGATACCACGCGGCGATGAGGGCGCCGATAACCACGACTGGCACCACCCAATTGTTTTTGTTTTGGTCGTTTGGTGGTGAGGATGGAGGAGTAACAGATGAACTCACGACTGCATGCGTCAATGGAGCACATACAAGGCAAACGGCCAACACCGTGGCAACCACCGCTAGACCACGCACCCTGCCAAAAAGGACCCACCGGTCTCGTTTGGAACTGCATAGAGACATGACTCAACCTCCTCAGACATTCGGAGCAACAGCCACGCGGTGCGCGCCTAGAATCCCCACACACCCCGAACGGACAGGGTCTTAACAGCGAGCGCAGCTTACAATGGTAACGATATGGCGGTATGGTAAGCGCCAGCGGCACTCAGAGTCAAGAAATTAATAAACAGGAGAGAAAATGTGGGTCACAAGCGGATTCAAGCCCAGTAGAAGGCGAGAGCCGTCAGACCAACTACCCCCACGATCCCCCCGGCGATCATGGGCAATCAAACGCTGCCTTCCAGCGGGCCGCAACCATGAACTTGGAAATCGCCCTTGACCCGGGGAGTGTCCTGCCACACGCTTAACACAGGATAGAGAAGGCGCTCTCATCAAATTGGGAAAGGAACGGTCTATGAGATTTTCGCGGTTCTTGGTCGTCACGGTGGCTCTGGTTTTGCTGACGGTACCAATCTGGCTTCCCAGTCCGGCCGGTGCACAAGGCCAGGGCATCCAGTGGGTGACGAATTTCGATGAGGCCCTCGCACGGGCGAAAGCCGAGAACAAACTAGTATTCCTGGACTTCTTCAACCCCAACTGACTTGGCTGCAAGGCGATGGATGCAGGTACGTATCCAGATCAAGCGGTTATCCAGTTCATCCGAGAGAATGTGATCCCCATGCGGCTCCTCCATGACCAGCAACCCCTCGCAGGTCGCTTCAGCGTCACCTGGACGCCAACCCTCATCTTGATTGATGCGCAAGGGAAAGAGGTTTACCGGAATGAGGGGGCGCTCGGCCCTGCGGGCTTGATTCCTGCTCTCATGCTTGGAATTGGAAAGGAGAAATCCCACTCGGGACACTATGACAAAGCGGTCTCCTATTTCGATGAACTGACATCAAAGTATCCCAAGAGCGAAGAGGCCCCGGAAGCGATCTATTATCGAGGAGTGGCCCGGTTCAAAAGCACGAAAGACATCAAGGCTATGAAGGAAGCCTATTTACAGCTCTCGGCTGCGTATCCGGGCAGCCCATGGACCAGGAAGGCCCAGCCATATGCCTCGCTCAAGTGACGCACGGGAGTGGTTGTCAGTGAAGGGCGAAGGCAAGGAAGATGCCCGCGATCATCACACCGGCCACAATCGGCAAGAGGCACCCGCTCCCTCTACCCCCAGCGCGCCACCCGCCGGTCATCATGGCGCCGAGCTTCCGCTGACGGCCGCTCCGCGTCCACGGAATGCCGGTGGAACGCGAGATGCGGGACTTCAACGCTGAGATGCCCAGAGCGCGTTTCCATGAGAAGCCACCGAAGGACATAGGTGTGCCTTTCCTACTTACCCTCTTCCCTCTTTCTGGGTCGTGTCGTTGAAGGGCAGTCGAACCTCGGCAACAGTAGCGTTACATTCCAGCCAATACTTACCTGTGTCGCGGATTAGGTTGGTGAACTGCTCAGAATCTAGCGGCTTCACGAGATAACTGTTCGCATGATAGTCGTAGGCCATGACGAGGTCCTTCTCCATCTCGGAACTCGTCAGGACAACCACCGGAATGCGCCGCAGCTCCTCATGCTCCTTTATCTCCTTGAGGAACTCCAGGCCGTCCGTCATGGGCAGGCGCAAGTCGAGAAAAATGACGCGAGGCCGGGGACTGCTCTGCGGATCTTTATATTCATCTCGCCTGAGAAGGTAATCCAACGCACCTCTGCCATCGTTGACGTGGTGAAGGTCTCCGGCTAGACCTTGCGACCTCAAGCTGCGCCTGACTATCTCCGCATGATCCCTGTTGTCCTCAATCAATAGGATCATCAGAGGTGCTCCTTGCGCGGCCCCACCTGCTCGGCTCAGACATAAATTCAGCTAGAATGGGCAGACATGGGCATGATCACCATGTCTGCTCCTTCGCTGTTGCTCTCCGGAAAGCCCCGGACACCGTCAGCATCCAGGGCCTTCCACGCGATGATCCTACGCCGCTCTACTGGCCATCGAAAATCAGCTTCTTCACCTGGAACGGAATCGGCCCGTGCTCTTTGATCCACGCCTGGTTTTTCTGATTCCACTCCTCCTGCTTGCGCAACCTTTCTGCTTCCTGCTCCCGTGCCCATATTACGAAATTCAGCCTGTCATGGGGCTCCCGCTCTTTCATTTCTCCCCTCCGCTGTGTTGTGGAGCGTTTACGTGAGAAACCTGAAATCAGGGAAGCTGGAAAATATCTAGGAGGTTTGAAGGCGCTGGGACTCGGGATAGTTCAAAGCGATTGCCCAGGCGTGTCTTCGCGAGCTTCTAATATTTTGAACCGCTTCGCGTTGGGGTAACACGTTGACGGATGGAACCTCGCTGATTCCAGGATACCACTTTGGACAATAAAGGGACATTGAATTCTTCTTATGGATTGAGTCGAGACAGCGGGTTACCCGAGGAAGACAGGCGCTCCTACCTACGCCCTACAGGCACTGTGAGACTATCAATCAGTTTTCGCAACTCCCTGGCGTCCTTCGGGGTGATAGTGGTGATCAGGAACCCAGCCACACACAACCCATAGTCGTTGATCATCGACCACCGGCACTCCGCCTCGAATGTCAGGGTAGTATGGACGTTGTACGGCTCCGCAGTAATCGTGAGCGTTCTTGCCTCGCCCGTCATGACAGTGATGCCCTCTACTTGGAGACCTTTCGTGTGAATGTCTCCCAGAATTCCATTAATCTGGGGATTGGTCGCGTCAAACACCGTGATCCTGTACAACGGCTCTCGCCTGGGTAACACCCGCCGTTCCGTCTCAGGTATCAACCGCGCCGATGTCAGCAACGGTGTCGCAAACCCTTGGAGGCCTTCCACGTCCTTCTTGATCTGGAGCAATTCACCAGGGTCGATGCCATATTTCTCCATAATAGGGACATCACCCGCCCCTGCACGCAGCTCTGCCACTATCTTGTCGATAGGGAGGTTGTCGCGTAACTCAACCATAGGAATCTCTGAAATGGGGGTGCCTCAAACAGTCAAATGGGCTCAGCTTGCAAGACCCATGACCTCAAGATAGAAGGAGCACTTCCTGCACTCGGCAATCTTCTCTTGAAACTCGCCCTGTATTTCGCCTCTGCACAGCGTTCGTGGCACTGCAAAACAATCGCGGCCGAATCTGGGATGGGCTGGACACTCCTCCTTGACCTTGCAGTTGTTGTGATCCCAACAAGTCTTCATGACACGTTCCCCCTTTTTGAACTCGGCCTTCTGTCGTCCCCCGTCTTTAACCCATCGCCGTAGTCGGATAGGTCGAAAGTAGAGATCATAATTGCCCACAGTATTATCTCCTGAGGGACGGATCGCTGTCAACGGCAATCGCGACGACGCACCGACATCTATGCCGAGGTCATCGAGGAGAGGGAATCCGCACATGGGGCGATGCTCTCACAACGGAACCCTCACCGACTGGATGGTGTCTGATAAATGTAGACTACCCTCCCCACATCATGGGGACGAGAGGTGATACACGCCTCTCTTTTTTTGAGCACTCGCCGACCGACCCACCGCGAGAGAACATAAGTTTTCCTTATGAAAAAAGGGTGTAGATACATTGTGTATACGCCAAGAAAACGACAACGCAAGCTAGTCCAGTGACAGGGGAGAAATGGCATAGGCCAGTCCGATGAGAAGTATCGGAAATAGCAATAACCCTAACTCCCGCGCTCGTCTCTCTGGCCCATCCCCTCTTTCCCGCTCTGGTGCTGGGTTTTCTGGCTGTTGTTTTTGGCATGGGTTCTAGGGTTTTGAGTGATTACAATGTAATTACCGTGACCACTTCTTGAACGGCGCGTCCAGTCGGTGGGCCTTGTCGAGAGCCTTGGTCGCTTTCCCCATGCTCTCCACGGTCTTGTGGAACTCCCGAGCGTACCCGACCAACAGCCCCTCGCATATCTTCGCCGCCGTTTCCCTGTCCTGCCCGAAAATCACCGGGTGATATCTCGTGCTCCAGGTCATCAGAGTGCCCCAGACGGACCGCGGATGTGCCCTGGACAAGGACCCGAACGACTCCACGAGAAAAGCCGAGGGGGAGGCCTCGATCAGGAGGAAAAACCGGTGCAGGCTCCTCGCCCTCTTGAGTTCGGTTTCAAAACGTTCACGCCCCTGGGTTACGCTGCCCAGCAGATCGGGGAGGCTCTTGCGCTCCACCGCGATGAGATGCTCCAGCCCTGCTATGCTGTAATCGCCATACGTCAACGTCCCGGTCACGCAGGGTGTTTGGAACAGGGGAGAATAACCCCGTTGTTCCCTTGAGTCCTGGACGATCACGATGGCCGGCTCAGACATGCGCCTCGGGCCTGTGACCCTTCTTCGGACCCTTCACCCCGAGGATCTTCGCCGCGAGGTTCAGCTCTTCCTCAGACGGGCCAGTGGTTCGCTCGCATCGTTCCGGCCGTCTCCTCAGTGGTGAAGGATTTTCCGGTAACGAGTCTCGATCCACGTCGCGGAGAATGCGCGCCCACTCCGGCCGGTATTTTGGATGGAACCTCGGCAAGTTCATGCGTGGCCCCCAGTGGTACGGTGGATGGATACCGCAACGGACCAGTCTCTCGATATCCCAGGACGGGACATGGTTCAATTCGGCAACTTCAAAGATGGTGTCGTAAATCGGCACCTTTTCTCGGGAATTCATATTTACCCCCTATCAATTCGTGAAAATTCGCCCGTAATTCGGGTTTTCTTGGTAATTCGTGGTCAATATTCGGTCAATTCACTCAGAAACCTGGGTTGGTCACCTCCTTCGCCAGCCCCAGCCAGGGCTCTGGTTTATCGCGGACAGTCTTCTTTCATAAATCTAATAGCCTGCCGCAATTGCCACACGTCCAGCTCACCGCGGGCACATGCGCCCAGGAGACGGGTCACCGGATATCGGACAGCACGGAGAGTTGCTAGAGCTGAGTCGTGCTCTTCCAGAGGCAACATTGCCAGCAGCGCATCGAGGTCTTGGGTGCAGTCGCTTGGTAGTGTCATTGGTGCTTCTCCTTCCGTATCTTGACTTTAACCTCCCAGTTTTGAGCCTCTTCTGACCGAGGTTTGAAACCCGCGGCCCGGAGTGCACCCTTGAACTGGCCATTCGTCACATAGAAGCCGTCCTCAGACTCCTCGAATATGTGTTTGAGCCCGTAACTCGTGCTGGGGCAGTAGGTACGCGCCGGTTTGAGCCACTCGTGAATCCATGTCACCAGCGCTCCTTGCTCGGTGATGGGTAACTCGTGAAACTCGTCGGGATCGTCTACTCGATTCATGATCGTTTCTCCTTGGGCTTTTGTCGCCCCATATTTGTCACCACTTCGGGTGGTTTGTCACCGCTACGAATCATAAGGACCAGAGCTGGTGTGGTGCTAATTATGGGCACTTTACCCGCATAAATGCTCAACTGGTGACAACCTAGTTAGCTCTGGTAAAGGGCAACCTATGCGAAAAACGCTGTCACCACTTTTTCGCGACACATATACCCCTGTACGAGCACGTAGCGCGCGTGAACCATAGATGGTGTGTTTATGAGAGAACCCCTCGCGCGTATAGGAGCATGTTTTATATGGTGACATGGTGACATACTATATAACTACTTAAATACATTATAGAATACCTGTCACCAATCTGTCACCAGCCTGTCACCAACTGGGGACACCTTATGGTTGAGCCGCTGAACCACAGACATCCTCCCGGCTATCTGGTCCACCGTCAATCATCCCAGCTTTAACGAACGCCTCCCGGCGGATAGCTGTCACCCGGACACGTTCCCGCCCAATCCGTACCTGACGCCCTTTTCTGCCGCCGTCGTGGATCAACCACCCTGCCTCTTCCCATGCCGCTAACACGGCTTGAACGTCATACCCAAACTCACTCAGGGTCTTGTTCAGCGTATGAGGCATGATACCTAGAAAATTCCAATCCGCGGCCCGATCCCATTTGCCAAGCCACCCGCCACGCGGGGTCGTATTCTCTGCCCCACCCGAATCAGCCTCACTCCGTCCATGAAATGAGGTTTGATTCGCCGTAGCCCACGAGTAAACGAGCTGCAGGGCACGACGCCCAACATCGGCATCGTTCAATTCTGCCGCGATTCCCGGCCACAGCTCGACAAAAGGGTCCTTAAAATCCCAGAACAACAGGCCGCTCTCGTGGATAAGTTCCCCTGCTGTCACGATGGCTGCCCGCATGTCGCTCACCCTGCCCGCAAACGGATTTTCTTCAATGTATGATTCACATTTCGCCCGATAGCGTTGCTTCCACTCAGGCCAATCCTCCCTATGGGCGAGGATGTATTCGATCCATGCAGGGCCGAGGTGGCCGTAATGAAGCGTTGCGGATTTGATGAGCTTTGCAACAACAGCTTTTGCTTCAGCATCCTTGAAGTCGAACGGTAATCCGCGGATGGACAAAACCCGAGCATAAGCGCCGCCGTCAGTGCTGTAACTGGACAATGGTGCCTCTCCGGTAGACAGTGCGATGGTGCTCCACCGTCTCGTAGGTTGCATCCCTCTGATGCTCCCGCGATTCTTACCGTGCCCTTCCGCTACGGCATAGATCATACGGGGGATCATTTTTGGGTTGGGGCATTTCTTTGTATCATCCACGCCTACAGGCAGGTTGTGGAGTGTCGCGCACACCCGTTCTAGAGCAACCGGCGTGCTGTACCATGTGTGGACGATTCCGTGGTGTTCGGCGAGAGCAGGATTGCCCCATGAGCTCATCGCGAACATAAGAGCGGCCGTTTTGCCCGAGGTAGAGCCGCCGCTCAAATCAACCCAAAAGGTGGGGACATCGAAGATTTTCAACAAGACGGCCGCTATAGCTGCGTACAGCATCACGCTTGCCCGTGGAAAGCAGCTCATTTCAAAAGCAGCGGATTGCCAATCCTCGAAATTCCCCTCAGGATGGAACCCCTTAATGATCTGATTATCCCCCGCATCCGCCGGGTGGAACGTGATCTCGTCATCACCGATGCACCGATCCCCCAGGAGAAACGCGGCCGGTGGGTCTCCGCCCGTCCATCCGAGCTGAGAGGAAACCCGCTGCACCCTCAATGAATCAGCGTTTGCCTGGTCGAATTTGAAAATATAGTCGGCTATGTCTCGACTGTTTGATGAGCAGACAGGGAAATCTCGGTTTGCATGCTGGCATATCTCATGAGATGTTACAAAACTGGCTTTCGGGGCTGTGATGTTGCGCCACCCCCGTGGCGTATGATGCTCCACGTCGAGAAAAACCTCCCCGGTGGCCACGTCCTCGCGTTTCCCCGTGATCAGGACATATGACGGGCAGACATCGAAGCGCTGCGCCTCGCCGTCTTTGGAGAATACAACGCGCCCGATTCCGCGATCATCGATTGAATACTGAGGAGGGAGGAACAGATCCCCGCAGCCATCGGGGACAGAGATGCCCTGGGCGTTTAGGAGAGAGCCGAGGGTCGGAGATTTGACCTCATCGCCGGGCTTCACCAATCGTAGCCGATGTTCGGTTAGTTCCTCTTGCAGATCGGAAACAAAACCCTTGCACGCATTTTTGACTTGAACCCAGAGAGCACGATCTTCTTTCTTGACGACTGCCAGAGCCCCGATAGACTCCGGCTCAAATGCTGTTTCTCTCAGTCGGTTCGGTTCGGAGAGGATAGCCCGCACGCGCTCCTGTGCCGACGTGATTTCCTCCCGGCCGTCCGGGTATTTGAACGCCTGGGAAATCTTCTTGCGCCACTCTGCCTCCGGAAATGGGGGGTCGCAATTCTCTGCCGCTGTGCGTACCAGCTCGACGATTTCAGCCTCCCGGAGACCGCGGCCCCGTCCAGAGCACGCGTATTTGAAAACCAGGTCGTCCCGCTGCCCCTCAGAAACCCCTTTCAGGACGAGCGAGAGGTCGCTATGAGGCCCTTGTTTCGCAGCTTTCTTGCCGTCCCCATTGGTCGCGTCGGCTCTGGCCAATTCAACCAGCCACTCGGGCGCCTCAGCGAGTGGGATATCATCAGGGGATGTCACAAATCCCCACTGATAACGTGCGCCGCTGTAATGATTGCTCGGGGGTAGGATGACGTAGCCGCCGTCGCCCCGGACGTCGATCTTGAGCCCCACTTTTGACGCGCTATTGGGGATTTTGCCGCCCGGATGCTTGAAATATAGATGTCTCCCGCGCCCAGTCTGCACCTCCCAGGTGTCAGGTAGCGGCTCATTTTTTTCGGTAAGTGCCGCGAGTGAGGCTTCGCCCTCGGGACCGTCGATGTCCAGGACCCAGACGCCACTAATAGCGCCGGTTCGCAACCCGATGTTGGAATCAGGCCAACGCGTCCACCATGTCTCAATGAGTGTTTCGTCGGTAGTGGCATTTGAAAGGCCGGACGGCAAATCGTTCTTATTATACCGTGGATGCTTTCCTCGGTTTTTTCCGTTGCATTCAGGGTTCCCGCAACTGCACTTGCCGTCCTTGTCAGTCGTGTGGAGGGCGAACACGTGCATCCCGCGCGCGGCAGCGTCCAGAGCTGATTTGAGAAACTGATTTGTCTGTCCGATGGGTGTGGGCGCACCAGTAGCGCAGCCCGCTTCTTGCGTCAGTCCATCGTTCGTGTTCATCCTAACCGTCCTCATACAATTCCAAACCACGTTCGTGGTGGTATTCCGAATGCGCCTGGTCCTCAATCTGTGAGCAATTCTCGGGACGGCGCGGTCCCTGCCAGGCCAAAGGCCGGCCTAGTTCGCAAAAAAATTTACTATTTGTTGCGGTGCAGCAATTTTGTGGTAGAGTGAGGTCACCCTCAGATTCGTCAGATTCATCGTGTTCACCTCGGACCCCGCCGGCAAGCGGGGTTTGCTTTTGTGGCCTACCGCCCCCCGCACGCGGAGCAACGGACCCCGTTGCCGCGATCTGAAAACAGGCTACCAACAGGCACTTCCTCTAATAGCTCTGTGATAGGGACGCCAAACACCTTCTCTAGTGCCAATCCGAGTCTGAGCGTGGGGTATTTGGTTCGTCCAGTTTCGATTCCGCGTATCGCAAATGACGAGAATCCGGCCAGTTCGCCCACGGTTTCTATCGTCATTCCACGAGCCTGTCTCAGCAATCGCATTTTAGTCATAACAGTCTCTCCGGGCTTGTGAAATTATGTCTATATCAGCCCAGAATGGCGTGAGTTTTCTGGGCCACGGTTGCATACTCTTTATCCCCGCTTTGCCGGGTTGTCAACTGCTATTTTATAGTAAGGGCTATTTTTTGAAGGCGATACTATTAACCCATCGAAACTATTGGATGAGCAAGCATCCTGAGCCACTCCTGCATGCTCGTCTTCGGTGACTAACGTTGACGTCAATCATCACTCATGTATCGCCTATTTCATCTCGAATCGCACTATACCGTACCGAATTAACCTGAAATGGACTGAAACAACCTGAACGTTGTTCAGTTTCGAGGGGGGACTGAGGGGTTCGTCGAGGGTCGGGGCGCGTTACGCGCCGGGAGATATCATATGCTGTGTTAAAGACCAACAATATCAGTATATAGTATGACTGTTTCAAGACTATAGATGAGGTAGGTTAACTGCTACGAGCGATGGTGAGCGATTCGTGGGGTTTTGAAGCGGATTTTGAGACGTCGGCCGTTCGTGGGAAGGGGGACCGTCGAGTCAGGAGTGTGGACCGGGACCTCGGGCACTGTCGGAAGGTCACTCGATGCACTCTCGTTTTGAGAGTCCATCCATAACTGGTAGCTCGCACACAGATCGCGGACATTTTCCGGGTCAAGCTCTCGATACCAAGCCTGCAGCCCGGGCACGTCAACCGACCCGAGGGTCTCCTCCATCGCGATGAGAGTTTCATCGGGGATCTCGACGGAATAGAAGGCGTCTCGGATGGTCATGGCTCATCTATAAGCGAAGCGCTTTCGGTGTGCAAGTTGCACAGGTTTTTTTTCAGCCACCTCACACAACGAGTGGACATAATCGACAGGATAACCCGATGATTTTCTCCCCTCACTGATCACAAACTCAAAGTCTGTGATCACAGCGGACCGCTTCCACGTTCCTCAGGGGAGATATCACCATGATACTGCAATGTTATGGCTATTATAGAGAAACTCCCAGTCACTACCAGAAAAAGCTTGACCTCTTTTGTTGTAATCAAATAACATACCTGTTACATAATCACTGCTATAGGAATGGAGCAAAGAGGATGAAGGCTATCAGCTACCGGAGAGTATCCGCTCAGGAGCAGATAGACGGGACTTCACTGAGAAGCCAGGGAGAACAGGCCCGAGCTTATGCGGCCCTGAAGGGAATGGACTTGATCGAGGTGTTGACAGACGCCGGTGTCTCTGGGGGATGCCTCTCGCGGACAGGCCTGCAGGACGCCGGGTGGTCGAGATGCTCGCCAACCACGAAGCCGACTGTCTGATCATCACGAAGCTGGACCGGGGGTTTCGCAGCGCTTCCGATTGTCTCGTCAATGTGGAAGCATGGGAGAAGCTGGGTGTGGGCCTTCATATCCTGAACCTCGGTGGACAGACGATTGATACCAGCACACCGACCGGGAAATTTTTCATCACCGTCATGGCTGGAGCTGCTGAACTAGAGCGCAACCTGATTAATGAGCGCTGTTCTGAAGGTCGCAAAGCACGAGCGGCCGAAGGAAGGCGAATCGGTACCATCCCTTTCGGCTTCGCCTTAGGGAAGGATGGCCGCACATTGGTAGTCAACCCTGACGAACAGGAGGCAATTGCAATATGTCGCAACCTATCAGACTCGGGCATGAGTATCCGTCAGATAGTGGCGGAATTGAACGCACGGCGAATCAAGACAAGGGGGGGAGCGTGGAGCTTCACCCAGGTTCACCGGATTCTCAGGAAAGCAGCTTAGACCGTCTCGCTGAGTTAGTCTCTGCTTTACCTGACAGCCGTCAGGAGGATTTTTGCGAATGGCTAGAAAGAGAGATACCGTGAGCGAGGAAACGAAACAGCAAAGGGCTGTCCTGCCGCCTGAGCTGGTCAAGCTACTTGTGGACATGTACGAAGCCGGGGACCTCCAGGCATTGACTGCTCGACGGGATAAGGGAGATTACTGCGTGATAGGGGTTGAACCACGGCCCGAATTGCGCGGCCCGGCGGGAAAGGGCAGAAGGAATACTGGCATCCTGATAGACGAACAGATCAAAGACTTGGCAATGGCTAAAGCCAAAAGGGAACGCCACATTACGGGAGGGAGCCTGTCGCTTCTAGTGGAGTGGCTCCTTTGGAAATACCTGGGGGAACCTCAAGAGTTCATCAAGCAAGAGACCGACGCACCCTGACGCGTCCCATGATGTCTGTCTCATCATAATCGCCCTGCCTGTCCATCTCGATGCCTATGTCCTCGATCCATACGCGGATCCGCGACGTTCACCACAAGCCTCTGAGTGCCCAGACGCAAAGAGCCACCCTGGAATTGAGCTGCACCCCCCCGGGATATTGGGACCCACGGCCGGGTCACGGCCTCCGGGGAGCGGAAGTAAATTACCCCGCGTAAATTGCTGACATATTTCTGCTCTTTCGCCAAACACCTTCTCTTCGCAGCCATTTCCCCTTTGGCCGACGAGCCGAAGATTCGCCTTGACCACGCGACTTGCGGTGAGGTACGGTCAACTTCAGGGGAAAAAGGGGGTTTTTCAGTAACGTGACGACGGTTTTGCCTTCGGGGATGCGTGCGTCTATCTACGGCGACCCTTCTGGGATCAGCGGGGCGAACTCTCTGCTCCTCAAGTCTGCCAAAACCGTCAAAATGGTAAGACCCCCGCATAATTCCGGTTGGAACCTAACGTCTGGGTTCAACTTTCCCTTGGATTGTGGAATGGCCGCAATCTTCGGTTGCGCTTCCACTGCCGAGATTCGTTTGCCCGATAATTGCAGGGTCAAAACGTTCCGAGCTTGAGGATGGAGATTATCATGGATCGAGAAACTGAAAGCGAAACAAAGGTGTTGCGACGCTCAATTCTGAAAGGAATCGGGGCGCTTGCTCTATCTCCACTGTGTTTCGGTAATAATACAGCATTTGCTTCCTCATCCAGCTCAATAGCTGAGAAAAACTACAATACCAGGTTGGTTTTGTTGGGAACCACTGGAGGGATGACTTGGTGGCCTGGTTCAAACCGCGCCAGCGCGTCGCAGGTTTTGGTTGTCGGTGACGCGATGTATATTATAGATTTGGGCTTTGGCGCTACCCATCGCCTCGCAGAAGCGTTCAATTGGGGAACATTTATCACTGTTGATGGCCAGAAAACGCAAGCTGACCTGTCTAGCTTTCTCAAGAAAGTTCGTGCCGTCTTTCTCACGCACCTTCATATGGACCATTTAGGCGATTATCCAACTTTCCTGGAAATCGGTGCTCGGGCAGGCTTTGGTGTTCCCAACCCCCTACAGATTATCGGACCTGGTAATAGGGGAAGGCTGGAAGAAAACACTTCCGGCTACACTGGCACTATCATTCAGACAGAGAAGAGCGATTCTTCACAGGCCACGTCCACTCCAGGCACCAAGCAGATGACCAACCTGATATTGCAGGCATTCGCCCAGACATTCAACGATTGTGCCCTGGACGTGGGCTACCCTGATCTGGCTAAAATTATCGATGTTAAGGAGATCGGTGACCCCCAGGCCATTCCATGGCCCGTCAATTTCACTCCTCCCGATCCGACCAAAGTGTGGACTGATGCCGAAACCTGTCCGGCGATGGATCCGTTTGAAATTTACAAAGACGATCTGGTCAGCGTTTCGGCCATTCTGGTCGATCATCGCCAGGTCTATCCGGCTTTCGCCTTCCGCTTCGACACTGATGACGGGTCTCTCGTCATTTCTGGCGATACTGGTCCTAATACCAAGGGGAATCTGCAAAAATTGGCTAAGGACGCCGATGTCCTCGTTCATGAGGTCATCGACAAAACTTGGATTGACACCGCCTTCAAAGGCGTCAAGCAAGGAGATCCGGCTTGGCCGCTCTACATTCACACCATATCCGCGCATACGGTCATTGAGGATGTCGGAAAAGTCGCACAGCAGTGTTGCGCCAAGACGTTGATTCTCAGCCATATCGGCCCGGGAAATACACCGATTCACCGATTGCGGAAGGCGCAGCACAACTTTTCCGGGAAGTTGATCATTGGCGAAGATCTGATGCAGATCGGCATAGGAAAGATTCGCGGCCGTTCTCGTGGGTAGACTGGATGCTGCACGACAAAACCTCTTTGCAACTCAAGGATCATGCCCTTAGCTCCGCAAATGTTACTGTCGATGTTGACAGTTCGATCAGCGACTTGATCAGCGCTCGGCATGGATTTTGCCCAGCGCTGCCTGCAGATCCCGGTGTGCTGTGGGGAATAAGCCATCTGCTGAGACCTCGTGGCTCTCCTGTGCGTTGTTGGTCGTTTTCGTCGCCGTGTCGATATTTTCCGACTGGCTGTTGATAACTTCCGGGTCGCTGTTGATGACTCCCGGCATGGGGTTAATGGTTTCCGATTCGCTGTTGACAGATTCCGGCGTGGTGTTGACAGTCTCGCTCATGGGTGTGGTCTCCTCTGGGGTTGCTCTGGTTGAGGGGATTGCGATAGTGGAGCGCTTGCTCGTCTCTGCCCAAACGAGACAGCTCGTGAGCGTGTGTCAGGTGGTGGTGGGGAGGTCATATTACCATGGATCAATATGCCTTT
The DNA here is from genome assembly GCA_016218715.1 of Desulfomonile tiedjei. Lineage (GTDB taxonomy): Bacteria > Desulfobacterota > Desulfomonilia > Desulfomonilales > Desulfomonilaceae > JACRDG01. The sequence goes on from JACRDG010000053.1 coordinate 128,167, forward strand.
TCGGCGGGAATGGACAAAGGTGGTCGGGTTTGGATGGGCCACAAGTTCCAAAGGTGAGCTATGCCCGTATCGTACCCGTCTTTCTCTTGCACAGCTCGCTTTCGGCTCCGCTCACACTACTGGCTGTTGTGCTTCCCCATCACGCGGAATAAGCGGGAATAATGCGGAACAGCAATCTGTTGGGAATCAAGAGAAAGGTCGTGATTAATCACAGAACTCTGGTGCGGCTCGTTTATCGGCCGCTCTGCTCAGCCGTTAAAGTCGGCCCTTGTTTAGGAATTTGTGGAAGGGATCACGATTTGGATCGGAATTCCACTCGTATTCGGTACCATCAGCAATCCGGCGTGCTCGTTTTTCTCCAAAAAGCCGCGCGATGATCCCGAGAGCCATATCCGTGCCTGCTGACACTCCGGAAGAGGTCGCGAACGGACCATCCTCGACCCAGCGTGCTTGAGCAACCCAATTTACCTTGTCGCTTTGGGAAGTGGCCAGATTGAAGTACCATTTGTTGGAAGTGGCACGCCGACCGTCAAGTAGACCAGCCCTCGCAAGGATTGCGGAACCAGAGCACACGGACATGGTGATCTCAGCCAGTGCGGAACGATCCCGAAGGAAGGAGAGCATTCGGTCATTCCCAAGCTGTTCAACCGTGCCGAATCCGCCGGGAAGAAGAATCAAGTCAAGACTGGGGCACTCATCGAAGCTATACTCCGCCACCGTCTGTGGTCCTTGATAAGACCGAATGGATTCTGTTTGCTGAGCGACAGTCACAATACGCAATTCCGGACCGACCTGTCCAAACATCTCTAGCGGGCCGTACAAGTCGAGAAGCTCAAAACCTTTATACAGAATTCCACCCAATGTTCGACCCTTGATCTGTTCAGTCATCTCTTCTCTCCCAATGCACAGACATCAAAATCGGGGGAGAGGCGGATTCTTCACTGCATTAGCTGTAACGATTCCACTCACCCTCTTTTGAGCCGGAATTATGCGGCGGTCTTGCCATTCTAACTGTCTCGGGACCTTTGAGCGGCAGAGGGGTCGTCCCGCTGACCGCAAGAAGGCCTCCGTGGGGAGGCCACGCGGCCTGACCGGGGCAAAACCGTCGTCGCGTTGATGAAAGTACCCCTTTCTTGCCCTTGTTCTAAGCGTACTTCGCCTTCCGTCACTCCGTCAATCATTTTTTCCGCTGTGGCCGCCACCCGAACACAGGGCGTCAATATCCTGCCAAGCTGCTGCATAATCGCACAGGGATCTCGGCCACGTTGGCCGGGTGTGTCTGATTTCGTCGATCGGTGTTCGCTCACCGCGCCACCGCCGTCTGCTCACCTGCTCCCCGTGCATCGTTTTGTCTGGGGGGACGTCAACCTGACGTGACCTGCCAGCAAAATGTTTCACAAATTTGCAGCGTAAACGCTTTTGTGCAATCGTCAATGTAGTCCGACAGAGCCGACACAATTTGGCCCAGCCGGACACTAGTTGAGCGTTTGACCTCGAATTAATACAGACCCGAGGCGTGAAACATGGCCCGTCGCAAGAAGTCCCCTTTCCAAAAGCAGGTTCTAAGTGTTCGCGTGAGCCCGCACGAGCTGGCCCACTTTCAGAAGATAGCTGCGCTGCGCAATATGACGCTGAGTGACCTGATCCGGGGGTGTCTCGCCAACATGGGCATAGGTTCACGCACTGGCCTGGTAAGTGGTCAAGCGGCTCAGCGATAAGACGGAATTGATAACGGAGGTGATTGACCAATGGCGAAATTGAGTGACGTTTACGAGCGCGACTTCTTTGACCTGAAGGTGTTGCTCCTGGAGTACAACGAGAAAGCCCTGGCTAATTCTCTCGATGGCCCGGACCGTGAGATATACCGCAAACTGATTGCCGCTGTCTTTGCCTTGAACGAGCGCCGCAAGCTGCGTATCCCCTCCCCGCCGGTTTGTCTGCTCCGTGAATTGCGTGTTGAACTGGGCATGACCCAGGACGAATTGGCCACGGAGATTGACGACCTCTACCAGAAGCATTTCCGCGAGATAGAGACGGAAAAGCGTTTGCAACATGATGCCAAGGAGCTGGCGAATCGCGGCGAATTGCATCAAACCCTTTACCAGGAGGGTAAGATCGACCTTGGCTATAGGCGCCGACCGACCCCCAAGCGCCTCACTGGCAGAGACATCAACTGGGCAGAGATGAACCGACCGCATCGTGAAAAGGCTGATTCCGATTTCGTGGCCGCCTGCGAATTCTATTTCAACCGCTCATTCGAGGCCCTCATGAGCCCAGCTCCCGAGGCACCCGAGAAGAAAAAGAAGCCGACGAAACCTGTCACAGAGCGGCCAGTGGAAACCACGCCCGTGGACATTCCGCCCGTCGACGCGGGGCAACCAGTTGAGCCCACCGCGGCCGTAGGATAGGGGGTTGGAATTGTCGCAAAAAGTTGAAGAGACCACATGCCTGTTGAGGGTGCGTCGCAAAGAGTTAAGCTTCTCGACGGCCGAACTTGCTGATGAGGTCAATTTCGCCTGCGCGGAACAGTTTGCCGATAGACAGCGCTTGGCGGCGGCCCGAGGGGATAAGGTGCCCTGCATAGCCCGACGTCAAGTCAGCCACCGGGACATCAAGCTCATAGAGGAAGTCCGTCCGGACCGAGGTAATGTGCACCCGGATGTTGTTGAAGCCCTGGAGGCCTACATGGAAATACCCTGGGAAGCTCTTATGCAGACATCCCAGGGGGCTTAGGAGATATCATGCCTGGACAAACTGTCAATCAAGCTGGTGCGACGATAGCGAAACGCATCCAGAAAGAGGTTGCCACATTCGACTCCATCCTATGGGGCGCGTTGGGGCAACAGAAAGCCAACCCCAAGAAGCGCACCGAGATGGTAGCGGCCGCGTTCGACAATCTCCGGAGTTTCATGGTCAAGACGCTGGCTTCGGCCGGAACAACGAAAATCGCCAGGCCAGACATGGCCGGTAAAGGAGTTTCAACAATGCCAGTCAAGGAAAAAATTGAGAGCGACATACAGCGGTTGCACCAGCGGATAGCGGTCCTGAAAGGGGACCCAGCCAACGCGGCGTTCTTCGTCCAGGGTGGCGGGCAGATGTTAGACCCCATAAGTGTAGCAGAGCTGGTCGGAAAGCCAGTCGTGGATGACGCGCAGCCGGAGGATTTGGCCGACGCCCTCGCCACGCTTCAAGAAGCTGTCGGCTCTCTTCTGACCGAAATTCAGACGCTTTCAGCGCAAAGTCAGGTTGCCAAGGCCGCCGCGGATCCGAATGCCAGCTCGTGGGATGGAATTTACACTAAGGCCAACGAACGTCAGCAGCTCATCGCCAAATTCGCCCAGGAAAAACGGAAGAGCTTCGACCAGCCGGCGAATTGGGATGGAGTCTGGTCCGGTCGCGCGTAATCAAGACCATGTCAGCACGTGGCGTCTCTTAGTCTTTGGTCAGCGCCCCGTGATTCCCCGGGCGGTGCACTCCCACCGGCCCGGGAAACCCCGTCTCTCCCGCTTCGCGTGCTCGGCCGGGTACGTGAAGCGCTTCCTACCTACAAGGGGAGTCCGCCTTGACGTGGGCTCCCTCCACACCGAGGTTGTCACCGATGCCGAAGACCGATTCTCTGCTACTGTCCCGAGGTTTCAGGCTCTCGCCTGAGATGGATGATGAACTTATCGAGACGGCCAAGCGCCTCAAGACAGACGTCAGCAAGCTTCTCCGCACCATGTGCAGCACATGCCTGTTTGAGTGGAAGGGCAAGGATGACGTGCAGTGGCCTTGATGGTTCGCCCACCCCTCTCCGCGATGGCCCTGTGAATAGAATTTGCCGCCTGTTGATAACTTTTCCGAGGGTGTGAAGAAACAGCGAGCCCCTGTGGATAGATTCGCTAAGCGTGGAGTTCGTCCCTGAATGCAGATGAGTCAGGCAGCGGCAGCCTGACCATAGGCGGTAAGGTCTGCCTCATTCGATCATTTGCTCTCCGACATCAAAAGCTCTACGACCTCTTTACAGCCCCCCTCTTTCTTGTTTCCGTTTTCTCCGCGGGCTGCGCATTCCCTGGCCAAGTCAAGGGCTGTCTTTCCGCTTGCGTCTTTGATTAACTTGTCAGCACCATTGGCGAGCAAAAGCCTTACCAGGGTAGGAGATCCTTGGATTGTAGCTTTGGGTGCGGTTGCTTTCCCTGAACCGAAACTAAAGTCGAAATGCGGAACGTATCCCTCTGTGGCAGCCAACATCAGAGAGGTCCTTCCTTCTTGAGACCTAAAATTGACGTCCGCACCTTTTGCCAGGAGGGCCTCGGCAACCCGCTTCCTAACATCGACTCCGGTCATTGATATCACCGCTGCTCCACTCCCCTCGACAGGATTGACGGAAGAGCACGCCATCATGAGGGTAGAATACCCGCGGGCGTCCCTGAAATTTGGGTTTGCCCCCTTATCAAGAAGCTGACCGACGGCTTTCTCATCGAATTTTGACACGGCTTTCAAAAGGTCGTTGTCGAGATCCTCTGCATGAGCCCAAGAAGTGGACAAACCTAAGAGGAACGCGCACGCCAACACTGGAATACTGCAAATCCCCTGCTTTGATCTCACGATTCATACCCCCATGTTGATCAACAACTTCACTGGATGGGCCTCACGGCTCACCTCCGCGAGGTCAGGAAAGCCTCTCATTTCTCTGGGAACTCTTTGACTTCCACGTTCACCGTATCGAGGTAACCACAAAACTCAGTCTCTTTGCAGAGAGCCTCGACTCGCGTCTCGTGAAGAGTGATCTCTTTCTTGACGAGCTTGTATTGCCTGACGAGATTCTCAATTAGCCTTCTAAGCTGATTCCGACGATTCTTTGCCGCTTCAAGTGCTGTGACAGTGTCCTCGAATTCGCCCATGCACTCCCCCCCTGGATGAAAGCGCTTGATCCTGTCCCCGAGCATAGTGCGGGTGGTCTGACGGGTCAAGGACTATCTGTGTCGGGTAAACATCCGTGGATCGGTACGCGGCCGGGAGGTGACGCGGGACATACGCGCACAAAGGGGGAGGTTGACGGGGTACGGCCCCCCTACCCTCCACTGATTTTCAGTGAGTAGACTGTACCAAAATTGAGCAGATTTCTCTGTGTCAGATTTGTGTCTTTGGGTTATGCGCCGTCGTGATTTGTGGTAGATTTTGCAACGTGGACGTCTGGTTAAGTGGTTGGTTTCATGATGTGTTACGCCTTCCCTTTGGGACTTCTAATCCGTAGGTCACAGGTTCGAATCCTGTCGGGCGTGCCAAAAAAGACAAGCCAAAGCACTAAGAAACTGTCTCAAAACCCTGGAAGCGATGACTATCGTGCTACGCCGTCCGCCCTCACCCTCCCCTCTCCCAGAGGGAGAGGGGAGGGTGAGGGTTCTTTTGAGCCTTCTAGACCGAGTCGTGCCACGATTTCCTCTGTGTCGAGAGTTTTGAGACGGCTTCCTAAGCACAGGGTTTCGTAAGTACTGTCATGGATTCTCGCGAAACGCTGTTTGTGTCAACCACCGCGGCCTCTCTGGCTGTATTGGTGGGACAGGCGTCCCGCCTGTCATTTCCCCATGGACCGGCAAGATGCCGGCCCCACTGAACAGCCTAACGCACGGCCCCCAAGGGAGACACCGTATTTGTGAAAACCTGTACTAAGCCGTCGGCAGGCCTTTGACCTCTCCGAGTTTGTCGAGCCTCTCTTTCAGTTCCGGGTCCAACCTCACGGTAAGACGAACCTCACTTTCCTCCATGGTCTTGCTCCCGTACCCCTCCGAAGGGATTCCTAATGCGGGCTGAAAGACGGTCTTTTTCGTGTGGCATATCGCGAGTGACAAGAGAGATAGTATGCTGACCGGGGGCGGTCAACTTCGCAGGATTTCTTGTCGAGGGTGAATAGATGAGTGGACGATCACGATTTATCGGCTCTGGCAATTAATGATATGAGTAGTCTACTGGATCGCAAAAGGAAGTCACAAGTAAAATACTTACTCCCCAGGTGAAAATAGATTGTTCACAACGTGCTATAGTCATTAACTAATAGTCCTATGGATATCCACAGAATGACGAATCCCTATATTCTGCGTCACGTTTCGTCGGCCTCCGGAATTCGACAGGCCTTTGTGTCGATTTTGGATCCGGCGGAGCGTACGCGCGCAGGCTGACAACAGGGGATTTCGCAGCTCGCCGACGGGTACCCGCAAGAGCGTCGAGATTGTCCTTGACCAAAGGGAGTAGTACGGCGTACGCTCGCGAGAGGGAGAGCACCGCCGCATAGTTCCGGATGTACGATGTCCCAGTTGTGGCCGAGTCAGCGTTTCTCCGCCTGATCTACACGCATTTCCATCCTGACTGAAGAGCGACGGGAAAGGGGGCCAACTACCATGCCAGTCAAGTTTGATAAAACGGAGAGAATAGCGATCCTTACAATCAGTCGACCGCTGGCCATGAACGCTCTCGATGGGGAGACTCTGGCTTCACTGAACAAGGCCTGGATCGATTTTCGCGACAATCCCGAGCTCTGGGTAGCCATTATCACTGGGGCCGGTGTCAAGGCCTTTTGCGCAGGAGCAGACATCAGGGGCTTGGCCCATTACTACAGCAGCACGACTGCAGACCAGCGGAAAGCAGACGCCGACACGGAACCGGGGCTGGGAGGAATTACGCGCAACCTTCAGATATGGAAGCCCATCATAGCTGCGATCAACGGGTATTGTTTGGCAGGTGGCCTGGAAATCGCCCTGGCCTGTGACATCAGAATAGCCTCCGAAACGGCTACATTTGGACTCACCGAAGTGAGCCGTGGAATCATCCCGGTGGCCGGCGGGACACAGAGGCTCCCGAGGCTTATCTCTCTTGGCAAGAGCCTGGAGATGATCCTCACCGGGGAAACGATCGATGCTCAGGAAGCTTATCGGATCGGGCTTGTCAACAGAGTTGTGCCTTCCGATCAATTGCTCTCCGAAGCCACGAAACTGGCTGAACGGATCTGCCGGAATGCGCCCCTTGCTGTGCAGGCTGCTAAAGAGGCAGTTTACCGGGGGATGGATCGTCCCCTTTCTGAGGGATTGCGGCTGGAGCAATTATTGGCCGAGCCTGTTTTTCAGTCCGAAGATGCAAAGGAAGGTCCAAGGGCCTTTTTCGAGAAAAGGCCTGCTCTGTTCAAAGGAAAATAGAACCGGCCAAAGATAATTGAAATTCTGACTTCGTCGGTCCTCCGTCCGACAATCTCGTTTGCCGACCAAGTTACGGAGGAAAGGTCCGAGGGATCGTCCCCCAGCGATCCGCGACTACCCGCGACAGGGCACGGTCGTCCAAACACAAGCAACTGGCCCGTGAATTCGTCTCATTCCTCCAAAGCGAAGAGGGCCACCAGGTGTTTCGGAAGTGGGGGTGGAAATAGCTTCAGGCTGCGGAGCAAAGCTGCCGCCTCACCGGGACTCTTGAGAATGAAAGGAGAGAAATGGAATTCCTCGTGCACCCTGTCGGTCGCGTCCGGTCCTCGTTGACGGATTTGAGCCAATGCCCCAACCAAGGGCAGGAAGGGTCACCAGAAGCATGGATAGAGATTGATCCCGCGTACGTGGACGGTCTCATGGGGATAGAATCTGGCACAGAGGTCATCATCCTCACCTGGATGCACCTTGCGGACAGGCAGACCCTGCAAGTCCATCCTCAGAAGAACCTCAACAAGCCGATGAAGGGGGTTTTCGGGACTCGATCGGCCGACCGGCCCAATCCTATCGCTCTGCACAAAGTGACCATTGTAAAAATCGAGCCGCCTACACGGCTGTTGGTAAAGCCCCTGGAAGCTCTGGACCAGACCCCGGTGATTGACATCAAGATATCTTTGCCGGACGGCGCCTGAACGTGATTGCGCCTCTCTAAGGTATCGGTGACACCACTTCGTCACCGTCATTTGAAGAGCAGAGCCGGTGCCGCACAATCCGTCACCATGAATCCAGGCGCAACTATGGTTGAGACGCGATCCTTCGTCGGGCTACAGTTTTTGGTTTTCTCTCTTGTGACGGCCGCATTCACGACCATCTACATCACTCAGCCGGTGCTCCCGATTATTCAGCGCGAATTTGGAGTCGGAGAAATCTGGGCATCGCTCACCATTTCCGCGGTGATCTTCGGAATAGCGCTGTCCAATTTGCCTCTAGGACGTGCGGCAGACCGCTTCCCGATCAAACCCATCATCATTACCGGCGGCTGCGTCATTACGCTCTGCGGTCTGGTGTGTGCTCTCACAGGCAGCATCTCCGTCCTGATAGCTACCCGTTTCTTTCAGGGGCTGTTCATTCCTTGTTTGACTACATGCGTTGCGGCTTACCTTGCCAAGACGCTTCCGAAGGAGAGTCTTAACGTGGCCATGGGGTCTTACGTATCTGCTACCGTGGCCGGAGGGCTCGGAGGCCGATTGCTCGGAGGCTTTATCCATCCTCCTCTTCATTGGCGCTACGCCTTCGTTACTGCATCGGTCTTCTTGCTTTTGGCCACTCTTGCGGCCTATTTCTTTTTGCCCCCTGAGAAAAAGGACCCGACTCCCACGGAGGAGACCCTCGGATTTGTGGATCTGTTGACACGGCCGGATTTGCTGCGAGTCTTGTCAGTGGCGTTCAGCGCCTTCTTCGTTTTTTCTTCCGTGTTCAATTACCTCCCGTTCTACCTCGCCGGTCATCCTTTTGGGGCCTCCACCGAGGCGATCACTTTTACGTACTTTGCCTATCTCGTCGGAATTGTCGCGGGACCGCTCGCAGGACGACTAAGCAACCGGATCGGCAATGGAGCGACCATGGCAATGGGGGCGGTGGTATTCGGGGTGTCGCTGGCCGCGACCCTGATAACGACCATTCCTGCGGTCGCAACAAGCCTCACGGCAATCTGCGCGGGCTTCTTTTCCATCCACGCCGCGGCCGCGGGTTCCCTGAACAGGCGGCTCGAATCCAGCAGAGGACGAGCGAACTCCCTGTACGTGCTCTTCTACTATGTGGGAGGATTCACGGGCATAAGCTTGAGCGGATACGTGTACCTCTCCTATGGTTGGATCGGGATTGTGGCACTGGGCGCGATCATGCTCGCCGTTCCGCTCGCGAGTGGGCTGTGGGAAGTCTTGACGGAACGAGGGAGAGTGGGTCGGTGGTGACGGAATTCAGGCACGGCGACTGAGTGGCAGCGCTCCACAGCCCGATGCCCTCTGCCTCCTCGCCTCTTCTTGAAAGCCCCCTGCTCCCGGTGTAAGCCTCTGACTCGCATGCCACAAGTCTATGACAGGGTTTGCTCCCTCACAGAATCCCGGCCATGAGGGCGAGGACGGGATTCCGGCAACCCCTCTAACTTCTGTGAATCGCCGCGTACCTGAAATTCTCTTCCCACCGAGATCTGGTGTACGTAGACGTCTCTCGCAGGAAAGGGAAAGCCAATGCCCTCAGCAATGAACTGCTTGAAGATCTCCGAGTTCAATTTGTCAATGACCCGGCCCTTGTCCTTTGGATAGCCAGTCCAGCAGAGGAGTTCGAATTCCAGCCATGAATCGCCGAAGGACCGGAATCGCACTCGCGGATGCGGTTCGGACAGAACCAGAGGGTTGGCTTCCGCCGCGTCCCGGAGAACCTCCTTGACTCGATCGATATCACTGTCGTAAGCGACGGAAATCTTTATGCGTACCCGCATCCTAGGATAAGGTGCGCTCTCGTTCACGATCTTCGTATTAACGATTATGGAATTCGGTATGGCGATGAGAACATCGTCGCGGGTCAGGACGCGGGTACTCCTCATGCCGATATCGACCACCTTGCCACGCTCTCCAGTGTTCAGGACGATGTAGTCCCCAACCCTGAACGGCCGATCGAGAAAGACGCTTATCCCTCCAAAGAAATTGCCCAGAGTATCCTTGGCAGCCAAAGCGACTATCACCCCGGCAATACCGGCCGACGCGAGAAGAGGGGTCACATTGATCTCCCACAATGCGAGAATCAGGAGTCCTCCCATGACCCCGACAAAGGCCATGCCGATGTTCTCGATCAACCGCAGCATCTCCGCCCCGTTGGGATAATAACCGCCCAGTCTGGAGCAAACCAGTCGCAGGGTTCTCGCGAGCACGATCATCCAAATGATGGCCAGGCCGGTTTTCGCCGCACCTGAGACCAGGAATTCCACGGGCGCAGATGGCATGAGCCAATGCACTTCGGCCAATACCCCGACCAAGCCGACGCTCATCCACATTGGGACGCGGATGATGTCGAAGAGTTGTGTTCGGATACCCAGTCCAGACCACCGAGACAGAGCCAACGATATCTTGTCTCCCAGGAATCGTACAGCTATTGCAGCAATGATGGTGCCCACAGCAATCATCGCAGAGCCCAGGAGAGGAGCAATCCCCATTCCCAGCAACCACTCGCTGACGAGATCCGTTATCATTTCAACCTCCTCCGCGCTCTGCCCGCGGCCATTGCGGGGTTACAGACTCCGAGTGGTACGGAAACGCAGTGGCATCACGCTGGCTTGAGTCTCGTCCTGCGTGCGAAGGCTCCTTTGCGCGGCCCGTACTCACGGAGCATTTCCTCTCCCCCTTTACTGGAGGGTAGTACCTCCGCGAGAACTCCACAAGGGTCTTTCCGTGAGGCCGATCTCAGATCCGACTTGGGAGCTTCGAGAAAGATAGTTGGGAGCGCCGCTCTCCAAAACTCTCGGCACTCATAAGGTCGGAAGGACTTGTACCGGTTCGCTTTCCAAGAAATAATCCGGAGAGAACCTCTTTGTATAAAGAAGTTCCCCCCAAAGTCACTCTTTGACCCGGCATAGATCAGACAGGCTTAATGAGACGATCGGAACATTCTGCAACTGCTGAGCTATCTGCGGCGTCCACCGCCGCCTCCCCCGCCTCCGCGGAACTGCATGCCCCCTCCGCCACCCATGCCTCCACCGATACGGGCGCCGCCACCCATGCCTGCACGGCCACTGAAACTGGAGCCTCCACCGATGCCGGAGCCTCCGCGAAAACTGGGACTTCCGCCCATGCGGGCGCCTCCGCGGAAAGAGGAGCCTCCGCCGATGCTGGCACCTCCGCGGGAAGGCATGCTCGGCCTAAAACCGGTGCTGCCTGAAGACCCGCCGCCGAAGCTTCTGCTTCGAATGCTGCCCGACCGGCTTGTATTCGGGATCGAAAAGCTTCGTCCCGAACGGCTCGGGCTCATCGAACCCGAACGGAATCGACTCGAGTCGAACCGGGGCACGGTAGGAGATGAAACACTGGACCGATTCGTGGTGAAATTCCTTCTCGTACCAGGACTCATGCGGGTCCCAGGCCTCGCGTTTATGTCAGACCTCAGCCCTGTCCCAGGCCTCACGCCAGTCCCGGACCGCAGGTTTGTCCCGGGCCTCACGTTTGCCCGTCCTCGCGTATTGGCGTTGAAGGCGCGATTCCGGTCCCACACTTTGTTGCCGTGATGCCGACCTCGGTGGGCCCACCACGGATGGTGTCTATGCCAAACCTTGGCGTTGTAGAGAAAAATCGGGATCCCACCGTACCAATACGTTGCGTATCCGTAATCCGGCAGGTACGTGTCCGGGTAAACCTCGTAATAGTCGGGAGATGCTCCCTCAACCACCCAATACTCCGGAGGTTGAGAGTACGCGGTCCGAGGAGGCCGCAAATCGGTCTGAATCTGCGGACCGTAGACCCATCCGTTGTCCGCGAGCTGGGCCCAATCATTTGAGGTCCAAACACCAGTGATGTTTAATTGTTCACCCAGGGCAGCGCATCCGATGAGATCATACTCGCTCCCGGGTCCGCTCCTGATTCGGAGGCAATTGTCAGGCTGATCCACTCCGATGACCGTGGCAACTCCGCCTTTCGGCTGAGGAGCCTGCCTGACTCCCTGACTCGTCTGGTTGTCGTTAACTGAGGCCGGGCCGACCGGTTGCGGAGTCTCCGCAAAGGTTGCGGTCGGTATGAATGCAACCATAGCCAACCCGACCAAGATCGCAAGGATGGTTCTTAGTTTCTTCATTATCAATCTCTCCTTCGTCTTGGTTCTTGGATGGTTCGAGAAGACGATTATCGGCGATTGGGAGACGAACTACCATTCTTTCCATCGCCTTTTCTTTGTTAGACGGATTTCCTGCGCGGGTGTTAAATGAATGCTTGCCCCAGGTCGTGTTGGCTTTCCGCTCGGCCCCCCTTAGTGCTCTTATTCTTAGCCCCGGTCGGGCATTCTTGTGGGCAGAGGTTCCGGTGATCAGCGCTGCCTCACTGGCTGTATTGGTGGTACAGGTAATGAGCGACCGAACGTGCGAAAAGGTGTACTAAGTTTGATTGCCCGATCTATCTGTCTGGCATGCCCAGTCCTCCCAGCGATCAGGCGAACTAAAAAAGACATGACAAAGCAGCATGTTAGGGATACGATGGTACGGGATGCGTCGAACACTCCGTACGTGGTTCTTCGCCCGGGACGATGACGCGGCTTTTGCAGATCCATGCTGGGTTATTTCGGCCTGCAGGCGAAGGAGGTCAGTTGTGGATTCTAACGGCTCGTTCACAGCCTGCCGAAGCGACGGCGAAAAGATTGAATCAAGGAACGGTCCGGCGGAACAGGCGGCTCTCCGGTTCAATTTCCGCACCATGCTCGCCGCCTTCGTGGTTGGGATAACCTTGATGGGCCTCAAATTCGTGGGTTACTGGATCACCGGCTCATCAGCGATTCTCTCCGATGCACTCGAATCCATCATCAACGTGGTTGCCAGTGGGTTTGGGCTCGGCAGCATCTTGCTCTCGGCCAAACCCGCGGATGAAAGCCATCCTTACGGTCACGGAAAAATCGAGTTCTTTTCTGCTGGGTTCGAAGGGGCCCTCATCATCGGGGCTGCTTGCGGAATCTTCTATGAAGGGGTGAAGCAAATCCTGTGGCCCCAGGATCTCCTGCACCTGGACCAGGGACTCCTCTTCCTCGTCCTCGCCGGCCTGGGCAACCTGGCGCTGGGGGTTATCCTGCTCAGGGTCGGTCGACGAACCAAGTCACTCGTCCTGGAGGCGGATGGAAGACACCTTCTGACCGACGTGTTTACATCCGCGGCCGTGCTCATCGGTGTCGCGGTGGTGTATTTCACAGGCTGGTTCCGGGTCGACGGACTGGTCGCCTGCCTGGCCGGCATCAATGTTGTGTTCTGGGGCCTGCAACTGGTTCGTGAGGCTTTCGGCGGCCTCATGCACGCGGCGGATCCTGCGTTGCTGGACGAGATCTGCGATGTCCTCGCGCAACACAGAAAGGAAATCTGGATCGACGTCCACCGCCTCCGGGCCTGGAGATCCGGAAGGCGCCTCCACGTGGATTTCCACCTGGTCATGCCGAGAGAGATTCCGTTGGAGGATGCCCATCGGGAGGTCAAGGAACTGGAACGGGTCTTCGCGGAACACTTCGGCGCGACGTCGGATATTCTCATTCACCTGGACCCATGCGAAGAACCGGCATGTCCGGTCTGCGACCTTGACCCCTGCGACCTTCGCCGGGAGGTCGCAGGCCACAAGAAGATATGGAACCGCAACAACTTAACAAGCGAAACCAACAACCACCATTAGCATTGCGAAGGTCTCAGACTACTGGGAGCACGTCTCCCGCTGCAAGTCAATTTTTTGCCGCACAGAGTGAATCGATTCCCGGTCGATGGACATCTATACCGTAAAGCAGATGCCAAGAGCAACGGCCGATTCGATGGCTGCGGTCCTGGGGAACCGGTCAAAACTCTTGGCCTCTACCACAGAGGACTCGCGGTTCATAGCGGGCCACGAGGCCTGGTTCCGGCGATACCCATCGCCGAGTCTATTGAATCGCGGCTCCTGTAGCACGTTCCATTCTCCGGGGTGGGCAAAGGGTCCATTCCGGAGGGACAAGCGTGAGGACGCGATAGAACCCGCGAGACCTCACGTCTTCGCAGCACGGTGGTGCGCCCTGAGCATTGAGGGAGCGTCAAACCACGCGGGAGGGACGAAATTGCTCCAAGCGCTGGTTCTCATGGTTAAAGGGACCCTGATCCTTTGGGGTCTGTTTATGTCAGCAGCGGTGATCGCTGCACTGGTAAAGTTCTGGCTGTCGGGGAATGGGAGTTGCCTGAACTCGAATTGCCGGTTCTGACTGGCGAGTTACCCGGGAGACAACACGAGCGGAGGGATCGTTGTGTGGAGCGCTCTGTGATGTGGATTTTCGCGTTTTCGTAAGCGTGAGTCTGAGGGCGCAATGTGATACAATACGTCCCCATGCACCCTCAGGATCTCGATACTTGAGGTTCGATTCGGGAGTTCTTAATTATCAGGAGGCTTGAATGTTTGTTTTTGGAACCGCCGACGACGTCTTTGCTCTGGCCATTCGCATCAAGGAGAACGGGAGAGCCTTTTACTCGCAAGCTGCCCAAATGGGCGACGACCCGGTCGTGAAGAAGCTCTTTGAGGATCTGGCAATACTGGAAGGATGCCATATCGAGTGTTTCAAGTGTCTTCAGGGTCAGTTGCCCGACTACTTCCCGGAAGAGGCGGTATGGGACCCGGAAGGTTTGGCCAAGAGCTATCTGGAAGCGGCTGCAGATACCCATGTCTTTACCGCGGAAGCCGCGGCGGAACGACTGAAGAGGGTTCAGACCCCCATGGAAGCGCTGGACATGGCGCTGCAGTTCGAGAAGGATTCGGTGCACTTCTTCCTGGGTATTAAGGAGATGATCCCCGACGCGGCAGCGAAGACCGAACTCGACAAACTCATCACCGATGAAATGGACCATATCCGCAGGTTGTCCCAGGCCAAGAAACAGTGTTCGCCGATCGAGTGCGAGATTCTGCCATAATCCGGCAGCCTCTGGTGCCGCTCGTTGAATTCATGACACTGACGGCCTCGAGTTCTGGGGATACGCGGAGATAAGCTTGTCAGTTCGCGTCGACTCATCATGAGGAGTTCCTAAATACCCGGTTCCGCAAATGCGGGGTCTTGCCCGGGTGCCTGCCCCAAGGGCGTTCAGTGGGGCCGGCATCTTGCCGGCCGGAGAGGGAGCGGTCCCTTTCCGGAGAGTTCGGAATTCATCATGAGGACGTCGCAGCAATCCAGAGTGACGAAACCTCGGCACACGCGAACGGTTCTGTAGAGCTTTGCTCGCTTCTTCAGCGTACCTGAAAGCCTTCCCATACCGGGTGATTGCGCTTGACTTGAAGCCCAGCGGCTGATAATCTCGGCCCCAATGCGGCATTACCCGGCCGCGAACGACGTTTCCTCCGGATCTTCCAAACAGAATGCCACAGATCATGTGCCCACACGTTCCCCCGCTGCGTGTAGGTCGCCCTTGGAAGGGTCGTCCTGCTTCCGGCCTCTTATACCGAACTGCGGAAGGCGCGAGGACCGCGGCATACCGGAATGGGACGTAACATGGCCGATGTGATCCTCATCACCGGAGGAAGCCGAAGTGGAAAGTCCGATTACGCTCTGAAGACGGCAGAGTCATTGCCGGGCCCGAGAGCTTTTGTGGCCACCTGCCCTCCCCTCGACCAGGAGATGGCCGATCGCATCGAAAAGCACCGGCAGAAGCGGGCGAACTCGGACTGGCTTACCATCGAAGAGCCCTTTGACCTGGCAGGCGTTCTGCAGTCGCATCGCGATATCCGGCTCTTTCTCGTGGATTGTTTGACGCTCTGGATAAATAACCTGCTGTATCAGGCCCATCAGAACGGAACGAGCCTGAGTGAAGAAGAGACTTCCGCGCGGTGCGCCGAGGTCATCGAGATCTGTCAGGAACTTTCCGGAACGGTGATCTTTGTGACCAACGAGGTCGGATGGGGAATTGTGCCAGGCACTCCTCTTTCCCGGACCTATCGCGATCTCGTGGGCCGCTGCAATCAGGTCATCGCCGAGGCTGCCCGTCAGGTAACGCTCGTGGCGTGCGGTATTCCAATGACTTTGAAGGAGAGGAGATTTCTTTGACCCTTTTGAACCAGACCCTGACGCGGATCGTCCCTCAGGACGCGTCTGCTCGCGAACAAGCCAAGACCCGACTGGATCAACTCACCATGCCGCACTGGGCCCTTGGCAGACTCATGGACCTGGCACTGGATCTGGCGGGGATGACGCGAACCGTCCGCCCGCAGGTGGACCGTCGAGTGGTGGTGGTCATGGCCGGTGACCATGGAGTGGTGGCAGAAGGAGTGACCAAGTATCCCCAGGAGGTCACCTGCCAAATGATTCTGAACTTCCTGCGCAAGGGCGCGGGGATCAATGCTCTCGCGCGGGTGGTCGAGGCCTCGGTCCTCGTGGTGAACATGGGTGTGGCAGGAGATCTGGGTAACCTGATCGGGCACGCATCGTTCATTTCCAGGCCGGTCGGTCCTGGAACCCGCAACATGGCAGCAGGTCCTGCGATGACCCGTGAAGAAGCGCTCCGATCGATCGAAACGGGAATTCAACTTGCACTCGACCTCGGACCATCCTACGATGTGTTGGGAACGGGCGAGATGGGGATCGGAAACACCACGCCGAGCAGTGCCATTGTCGCCGCCGTGACCGGTTCGTCGCCGGAGGAAGTAACTGGTCACGGGACCGGAATCGACGACGACCAGCACAGGCACAAGATCACCGTCGTGGAAAGAATCCTGGCGAGAAATAACCCCGACCCTTCCGACCCCCTCGACGTGCTGACAAAAGTCGGCGGATTTGAGATCGGGGGCCTGGCAGGATTGATTCTCGGCGCAGCCTCGATGCAGAAACCGGTGGTGGTGGACGGCTTCATATCGACGGCCGCAGCGCTGATCGCCTATGGTCTGAGCGCTACGGCAGGGGAATACATGATAGCCGCGCACCGGAGTGTCGAGCGAGGCCACCAAGTGGCGTTGGATCACCTGAAGAAGCAGCCGCTCCTGGATCTGGACCTTAGATTGGGGGAAGGGACCGGAGCAGCTCTGGCGATGGCCTTTGTGGAGGCAGCGGTCAGGATCCTAACCGAAGTCGCGACCTTTGAAGAGGCTTCCGTATCTCAGGCAATCGAGTAAACTGAAGAAGGGCACGCGATTCTGGCACACGGGGCCCTACCGCGACGAAGCCTAACTCGCGGAGGGTCTCGATCCTCCAAGAAATGACCACCTGCCCCTGATAATCCCCGGGAGAATGCGGGCATGGAACCAGGGTTTCTCTATGGCATAAGTGTCGGGCCGGGCGACCCCGAGTTGCTGACGGTCAAGGCTGCCAAGATACTGGGGTCGTGTCTTCACATCTTTGTTCCGAAGAGCCGGGAAGGAGTGGAGAATGCGGTCGCGGCGATCATACGCGATTATCTCCGTAGCGACGCTGAGCTGCACCCAATCGGCTTCCCCACGACCGTGGACCGGTCTGACCGGCACTCCGGATGGGAAGAACCCGCCAGGCGTATCGCGGAAGTGCTGGAGACCGGGCAGGATGCCTGCTTCCTCCTTCGCGGAGACATACTCCTCTATTCGACCTATCCCCATCTGTTGCGGGCCCTGCAGCGAAGGATACCGACTTTGAAAGTGCTCACCATTCCGGGAATTCCGCCGTTTTGCGCGGCCGCGGCGCTGGTTAACTTCCCGCTGGGTCGGGGGACCGAGACCGTCACGGTCGTTCCGGCCAGAGACGACCTGGAAGGCGTCAGGCGAGCCGTGGCCCAAGGCGGCGCAGTCATCCTGATCAATATCGGGCTGCGTCTCGGCGGGATATTGGATATCCTGGAAAATGCCGGAGTCTTCGGAAGGGCCGTATTTGTGGCCAACGCCGGGTTGCACAACCAGTATGTGGAGAAAGACCTGAGTCGTCTCAGAGGACTCGATGCTGAAACAGGCCGGCATTCCACCATATTGATTCAGGGCAAACCGGAAGATTTCACGTGAGGCCGCTGCGCGCTTAGTGGGTCCGGGAGGAAACCCGGATGCCTGTTACGCAGCGCCGGCGATTCACGAAGAAAGGTCGAGTCAGATGCTACCGGTCGCAGAACTGGCGGAAGAACACGGCCTTGACGTGGAAGACGTGATCGAACTGCTCAATGATTTTGTGAATTACACCGAATTGGAAAACCTGCCCGCAATGAGACAAGGACTCGTGACCCGCGATCACTCGTCGGTGAGCAGAGCAGCTCACTCGATAAAGGGCGCGGCCATGAACCTCAGGCTTGTCGAGATCGGGTCCTTGGCACGGCAGATCGAGGAGCAATCGAGAGCGGGCGATCTCGTGGGAATCGACGAATTGATGAACTCGCTGGCGGAACTCGTCAAAGGTCTGGCAGGGGAGCTTAGCGATCGGATTGTGGGCGGATAACCTCGTTCCCTGAACCCGCCCGCGGACTACTTCGCGATGGCCATTGCGCGGCAAGGCCAGTTCCGGCCGGACCTCCTCCGGTTGGCAGGCCCTCCTTGAGAACGATCGGCCGCGCCTTTCGCCGCGGTTTGACATGGCGCGTCCTGCCGTTTATTCTGGCGATCCAGATCTGGAACTGGTAGACGAGACTCGAGGCTCACCCGGTTTTGCCACCGGTCGTCTCGAGCTGTGGCACATCCAAGTGTGCGTGGAGGACTTTCACTTTGTGCGGAATAGCAGGATTCCTGAGTAACCCTGATTGGCATAAGAAACAGGACCTTTCGTGGCTTGACCACATTATCGACGCTTGCGAGCGCTCCATCGCGTCCGAGAAATGGGAGGATCTCAGCAGACCGATCCAGGAACTGATCGGACGCTTCGACCAGTTGATGTGCTTCGACCTGCACATGGCGCTGGTGGATGACCCGGAGACGCTGGCAAAGGTCGATCGACTCTCGCACATTCTCGCCCATTTGACCGAGCGGATCGCGACGGTCATTGCCGAACATGGCAGGACCGACCTGCTGGAGCTTCTGGCTGAGGACAGCCGGGACTGCCACTGGCAATTGGAACAAGAGGTCCTCGGGAACGTCCACCGTACGACCAGGCTTCTCCCGCTCACGCTCAGTGCTTCCGATGCCACCCGTTCCCGACACTTTCTTGCCTGGAGCATCGAGCTGGTGATGGAGAACCTGGACCGACTGGAGGTGCGCGGGAGGGATTCTGCTGGCATCTCTATCCAATGCGTTCTTCCTGCCTCGACAGCGCCCCCGGTACCGCCCGAGTCTGGTTCCAGCCTGCGCTGCTACCCTGGCGAGAAGGGGGAGAATACCGTAGAACGGCAGATGCATCTGGGGCAGTCCGCCGATGGGGCGCCGGTGTACACGTTTGTGCACAAGGTCGCCAATCTCGTCGGCCGACTCGGCGACAACACCGCCGCGCTCCGTGAATCGATTCGCGACGACCCCTTCCTTTGGGAAATCGGCGCGACGATCGAAAGCATCAGCATAGCAGCCCACACGCGATGGGCATCGAACGGCATCATCAGCTTGCCTAACTGCCATCCCGCCAACGGTGCGCTCCACGGAACGGACCACGATCAGAGCAGACTAGACGTTGACGTGCAATTCGTCCTGAACGGAGACGTGGACAACTATCCGCTGCTGATGAGCGAACAGCTCGGTCAGAAGGGGTATGGAATCGACCCGGCCATTACCACCGATGCCAAGATCCTGCCGGTGTATTACCGGCTCGGTACCGATTGCAGCCAACCCCCGGAAGACCGGTTCGCGCACCTCATGAACGCGTGCGAAGGCTCGCTCGCCATTGTGATGCAGCATCCGCGGCATCCTCGGGCGTTGTTCCTCAGCCAAAAAGGGAGCGGCCAAAGCCTGTTTGTCGGCAGAGTCATCGACGGCTTTATCCTGGCATCCGAGGTTTACGGCCTGGCTGCACGGACGCGTCGCTCGTACGCGCTCATCGGGACCGAGCGAGGCGGAACACAGCTCACACTGTCAGCGGAGACCGCAGCCGCGGACACGATGGTGGGCCGATACCTCGAAGATTTGCAGCCCTTCGAGATCGTGTCCGAACCGATCTACATCCATTCCCGAGACATCTTTCGCGGCTCATATGACTACTACTTCGAGAAGGAGATCAACGAGGCCCCCTCCAGCGTGCGCAAGACCATCAAGGGAAAGTACCGGAAAAGTGGGGGAAAGATCGACTTCGACCTGGACGGGAAAGGGGTGTTTCACACGCTCTTGGGCCGCCTGCGAGACCCTGACCAGCCACCGATCCGGCGGATCATGTGTATCGGTCAAGGAACGGCTGCAGTAGCCGCCATGGGTACTGCTCACCTGATACACCGAGCGCTTGCCAGGTCTCGGATCACCGTCGGCTGGAGCAAGGCTTCGGAAATGTCGGGATTTCTGGCCAACGAGCCACTGAGCGATATGCTGGTCATAGCCATCTCTCAGAGCGGCACCACCACCGACACCAACCGCACCGTGGACGTGGCCGGCATGCTCGGAGCCTGGATCCATGCCATTGTCAATCGTCGCAACTCTCCGCTCGTCTCCAAGTCGGACTCGCACCTCTATACGAGCGACGGCCGGGATGTGGAGATGGCAGTGGCATCGACCAAGGCCTTCTACTCGCAGATTGCCGCAGGCAAGCTTACCGCGCTGGTGCTGGCTCGAGAGCTGGAATGCCTCACCGATGATGAAATCTATCAAGAAATCACAGACCTGGAAGGACTGCCCGCGGCCATTGAAGCAGTGTTGAGCCTAAACCGGCTCATCAGGGAGAGCGCAGAGAAACTTGGCCCGAGCAGCAGAAACTGGGCCGTGGTGGGGAACGGACCGAACAAGATCGCTGCGGACGAAATCAGGATTAAACTCAGCGAGTTGTGCTACAAATCGATCCCCTGCGATTTCACCGAGGACAAGAAGCATATCGACCTGTCAACCGAGCCGCTCACCATCGTGATCGCGAACGACCTCCCCGAACAGATCGTCCAGGATACGGCCAAGGAAGTGGCAATCTTCAAGGCCCACAACGGGAAACCGCTGGTCATGTGCTCACAAGGGGAAAAAAGGTTCCATCCCTATTCAGAGATGCTCATCGAGCTGCCGATCATCGGCGGCGGACTCGGCTTCGTGCTCGCTACGGTCGCGGGCCATCTGTGGGGTTTCTACGCGGCCAAGGCCGTGGACGCCGGCGTTGAAGATATCAGAAAACTGCGTGCCATGCTGGCCGACGCTCTGGATAACCCAAGCGCATGGAACGCATCGGCAGTAAAGAGCAAGTTCACCGAGGTGTTGGAACCCATCGCCCGGGGCGAGATGAATGCAGCTCTCCCTGCGTCTACAGCGGCGTCACTGGCCCTGTACCGGGCACGATTGGACGGTGACGTCTCGACCCCAACGGACCTCCGGGACGAAGTGGAAAAAGGTATCGCTCTGTTGAACAAGGCCGTCGAAGAGATGACCCGGCCCATCGACACCATTCGCCATCAGGCCAAGACCGTAACGGTCGGCATTTCCCGGCCCCAGGAGATGCTTCCTCCCATCCTGTTGGCTGCTTTCGAAGAACTCTCCGTTGCGGCAACTCAGATAAAAGAACAGGACCGTCGGGCGTTGCGCGCCGTCGCACCCGTCATCTCCGAGGTGGCTGGCGGCCTGCTCTATCGACTCGTCCGCCCGTCCGGCAGCACTCCCGGCAGTAGGCCTGGAGATCCGCCCTGGATACAAGTGACCCAACGATTCGGTTTTTGTGAGGGAAAAACGTCTCGGTACGACAAGCCGAGGCCTGCAGGAGGAAGCAAGCGGACCGCACTCAGGCTCGAACGAGCCGTCTGGACTGCAGGACCTGGCGGAGACGAAAGCCTGGTGATCGTCCCCCTCATCGACGAGACAGGTGGGGAAAGCCCGGGCATACTCCTCTTTCACCTGGTGTTTGCATCTCGGGCATCGGTGCAGCAGAAGCTGGGAATCATTCGGGGACTGGGTAACCGGTACCACGAGTTCGTGGAGCGGCTCGAAGAAGTGTCCGATTCCCGCAACCTCGAAGATGCGCTGGAACGGGTTCCTCCTCGCGACCTGATCCTCGCGCCGATCGAACGCCTTGCGGTTCCCGTAACCCATCCGGGGGGTGCGGACAGGCCTAGAATTTAGGGAAAACTCCGTTGTGCAAATAGGTTGCGGCCGGACCAGCCCGTTGAAAGCGAGTCGCCATAAGGCTCTCTAGTGGAGCTCAACACCTTACCTTGAATTCATAGATCTCTGGGAGGCCGAAGTTGTCTGTCACACTCATCAATCCATTCGAGGTTCCCGAGGGTAAAGAGGAAGAGGCGTTGGCCTTCTGGGAGAGAGTTGCGGATTACATGAGAAAACAGCCGGGCTTCATCTCGACCCAGCTTCACAGGGCGGTTGTGACATGGGCTCGTTTCTCTCTCATCAACGTCGCCGAGTGGCAATCGGCGGCCGACTTCGAGACTGCTGTCAACAGCGAAGAGTTCAAGAAGCTGACCGAGCCTTACATGGAGGTATTTCCCCACTAGCCTGGCCTCTATGAAGTGGTACGAACCTAGACAATGAAATCTGTCCTGCAGGTCTGTCGCGGGAGGGATTAATCTCCGCCCACCGAGGCAATTCATTGTCAAGAGAGTTCTCCCCAGATTACGTCTTCGACAGCAACTCGGCGTGCTTCAGAGGATAGTCTCAGCCCTCCCCCCTTCACAAGTCTACGCCTACCGGCCCGGTCGTGCGGACCGCGCCATCTCCGAAAGTTGACTCCTACCCCGTCTTCTCACCGCGTAGGTGACGTAAACGAAGGCACCTGACCTCGCGGTGGATCGGGCGGACCGGGCAAATACCGCTTGACAAACTGTTCAAGAAACTATATAAGAAACTAGGAAGTTAAATCGTAACCTTCAACTAGTTTATGAACTATAGGTTGCGGAGGCCTTTGATGCTGTACAAAAGACTATTGGTTGCGCTTGCGGTCCTCCTGCCTCTTGTCGTCCCGTGCCTCCACGGAGGCGCCCTGGGCTTCGAGCTGTTCCCCCGTCCTGAGGGACAGTACACGGTCCATCGGGGTGACACACTCTACGGTATCGCAGGGTACTACTATACGAATCCGGCTCTCTGGCCCTTTCTGTGGAACCAGAATCCGGCCGTAAAGATCACGGATCGCGGCGGCGCACCGGAGAACCAGCCGCTCACTCCTGGGACTAAGATCAACCTCTACCACACGCGCACCCCGTCCGCGATCATGAACGAGACGTACAACCCGCCGAACGGCGTTCCGGACGATCTGCGGTATTTCGTCACCGAGATTCCCTACAAAGGGATTCCGTATGACAAGAAGTATTTTCGGTACAAGCTGAGCCGGAGACCTACCCGCCTGTGGGGCTACATTGTCAGTTCTCCGGAGGTGACCAAGACTCGTTACCTCGAGCGGGATCTGGTGTACCTTCGTTTTCGCCCCTCCAAGAAGCAGGCCATTCTCGTGGGAGATCGATTAGGCATCTACCGCGACCGTGGCCCCCTGTTCAGCCCGGTCAACCCGAAGCGCCAGGTAGGGTACTTGAGCGAGGTCGTGGGGGAAGTGGAAATCACGAGTACCGGCCACGAATTGGCCACGGCCATCATCCTGGAAAGCTTCGTTGACATCGGCGTGGGGGACAAGATCTGTCTGTTCGCTCCCCGGCCCAAGGAGATCGTCCCGACCAAGACTCATCGAATGCTGACGGGAACCATACTCGTGACAGCCAGCAGGGACGACCCCCAAATGACCCACGCCAATTACGAGAATGACATTGTCGTCATCGATCGGGGGGAATGCGATGGGATGAAGGAGGGCATTCTCCTGAACATCTATCGCCCGTCTCACCCGGTTGAAGACCCCTTCTTCCCCCAACGCCTCAAGCTGCCGGACCGCTTTGTGGGCGAAGGCATGGTTCTCAAAGCGTTCGATAAGACCTCGACGGTGCTGATCAACGCTACGAGAGAAGAGGTTTTCCCCGGTGATGTGATCAAGAGCGTCTCCGACTAGGACAACTCTCGTTTACGCAAACGAATCGACTCAGCAGAGGGAGCTTCACGAAGCTCCCTCTGCCGTTATCGGGCACGGTAAATCCTCCCACCTCCTACGGTTCCCTCCCTTGCATCATCCTTCGGCGTTTTCCCGTTGACAGGTTGAACCGGTTGCTCTACCCTGCGACCGTTTGTGGTCCAGGACGGTCTGATATCGGTTCGTTCGGGAAACGACTGAGATCGGGGGAATATCTTTGTGGGAAAAGGTTTCTCTTCGATCGCTTTCTTGAAGCCGAATGCAGATGATACCCGGAAACTCCTTGCTGGGCCACTCTCCGGCCGGGCGCTCTTGACCGGTTGTTACGAATAGCTGCCCATTCAAGCAGGAAATCCCTTGTTCCCAAGCACGGTGGCCCCAGACCCATGCGGACGCCTGATACGCTTCGATCATGTGATTCCTCACTGTTTCACTGGCTTGCATTGGAACGGATTCCACGCGTCGGGCCACTGACCATTGCTCGCCTCATCAAGGCTTTCGGCAGGCCCGAAGCAGCCATGCAAGCTGACTTCGCCCAGATTGTGCGCCTCGCGGGCCTTTCAGAGAAGATCGCTCGTTCGATTGCCGAATTCCAGGTCCCTGCCGACGAGATCCTGAAGGACATGGCAACGCTTGAACGCCTCGGCGCCCGCGTGATCACCCGATGGGACTCCGATTACCCGGCTAATCTCCAGCAGATCTATGATCCGCCCGCGATGCTCTTCGTCCGGGGAGACTTTTGCCCCGAGGACAATCGAGCGGTGGCGGTGGTCGGTTCGCGCAACGCGACCCTCTACGGCCTGGAAATGGCCGAGAGCATCACGCGGGACCTGATTCGGGCCGAGGTGACCATCGTCAGCGGTTTGGCTCGGGGCGTGGACACTGCAGCGCATAAGACGGCATTGAAACACGGTGGTCGCACTATCGGGGTCCTGGGATGCGGGCTCGACATCAACTATCCCCGCGAGAATCGCTCGCTCGTGACGGAGATGCTCCGTTCCGGTGCAGTGATCAGCGAGTTTCGGCCACGAGCCGCGCCGCTTGCGACGAACTTCTACCGCAGGAACAGAATCGTATCCGGCCTGGCCAAAGGGGTGGTGGTGATCGAAGCGAGTCGAACCAGTGGTTCACTCATCACTGCCGCGCATGCCTTGGACCAGAACCGTGACGTCTTGGCTGTCCCCGGCAATGTAATGAATTCCCGTTCCAAAGGGCCGCATCATTTGATAAAGCAGGGAGCGGCCCTCGTGGAGTCCGGGGAAGACGTCGTTCGCGCGTTGTTCGAGTCATCGGCAGGACCGATGCAGCAATCGATCTTCGAGCCGCCGGCGCCGGAGCGCGACCCGCTCTCGGCCGCTTGGAAGACCGTGTTGGATGCGCTGGACCCCGATCCCGTCCCCATTGACTCCCTCTGCGATACGCTGAAGATGGACGCAGGACAGCTCTCGGGAATATTGCTGGAGCTGGAGTTGGAAGGCCTGATCAGGCAACACCCGGGAAAGATGTTCTCTCGTGTTCTGGATCTGTAATGCAGATCCTTGACTTTCTTGCCACGCACATGAATGTTAAGGGAAGACCTCAAGAGCAGGAAGGATGATACTTTATGGAGAAGGCTCTGGTAGTAGTTGAATCACCAGCCAAAGCGAAAACCATCAAGAAGTACCTCGGCCCCGGTTACGAAGTCAAGGCCTCGGTCGGTCACATAAAAGACCTGCCGCAAAAAGAGCTGGGTGTCAAAGTAGCCGAAGGCTTCGCCCCTGATTATCAGATCATCGAGGGCAAGGAGAAGGTGGTCAAGGAACTGAGCTCTGCGGCTCAGAAGGCCGACTTGGTTTTCCTAGCAACAGACCCCGACCGGGAAGGGGAAGCCATTGCCTGGCATCTCAACGAGGCCCTGAAAAAGCCGTCTGAGAAGGTCTTCCGGGTGCTGTTCAACGAGCTGACCGAAAGGACGATCAAAGAGGCGATGAAGAATCCTTCCCGCCTGGACGAGAAGCGGTACAACGCTCAGCAGGCGCGGCGCATCCTCGACCGGATCGTCGGATACTTCCTGAGTCCACTCCTCTGGGACAAGGTTCGCTACGGCCTCAGCGCAGGGAGAGTGCAATCGGTCGCATTGAGACTCATCGTCGATAGACAGAACGAGATCGAGGCTTTCGTCCCCCGGGAGTATTGGACGATTACCGCTCAACTCGAGGCCGGCTCGCCGCCGCCGTTCGAAGCCAAGCTCATCGAGGATGACGGCCGCAAACTCGAGATATCTGACGCGCAGGCCGCGGCCGCATTGGCGGCTCGGGTGGGCACGAACCCGTTCAAGGTCGTCGACGTGAAGCGACGCGAACGAACCCGCAAGCCGTTGCCGCCGTTTATCACCTCGACGCTTCAGCAGGCAGCGTCCCGCAAGCTACGATTTACCGGCAGCCGAACCATGAGGATCGCCCAGCAACTGTACGAAGGGATCGAACTCGGCGCGGAAGGTGCGGTTGGTCTGATCACCTATATGAGGACGGACTCTCCCCGGATCGCTCCCGAAGCCCTGGATGCGGTGCGCGGCTGGATCGCGACCACCTATGGAGAGAAGTATCTCCCAACCAAACCGCACGTGTACAAGGGGAGAAAGACAGCTCAGGAGGCACACGAAGCGATTCGCCCGACGTCCATGAATTTCACTCCCGAAAAGGTCGCTCGCTTTCTGGATAAGGATCAACTCGCTCTGTACACCCTGATTTGGCAACGTTTTGTGGCGAGCCAAGCTGCGCCGGCTGTTTTCGATCATACGACGGCAACGCTAGAGTGCGGGAAGCTCGTATTCCGAGTATCCGGCTCGGTGATGAAATTCGACGGATACACCAGGATATACTCGGAGGGAAAGGAAGACGAGGCCGATGGCTCTAACGGCGACGCGGATGACTCGGAGCGACGCCTGCCGCCTCTGCACCCGGGAGATGTGCTCCGACTCAGTGCCCTCGTCCCGCGGCAGCATTTCACGCAACCGCGTCCGGCGTTCAATGAAGCATCCCTGATAAAAGAGCTGGAAGAATCGGGGATCGGACGGCCGTCAACCTATGCGGAAACCGTGGCCACCATTCAGAAGCGTAAGTACGTGGAGCTCCAGGACAAGAAGTTCATCCCGACGCTCCTGGGCCGGATCATTGCGAAATTGCTGGTGGAGAGCTTCCCGAATCTCGTGAACAAGCGCTTTACCGCTGAAATGGAGTCGTCCCTCGACCTGATCGAGGAAGGGACCGCTTCGTGGAAGGAGACTCTCCAAGGCTTCTTCGACCCCTTCGAGCTGGACCTGGCACGTGCCAAGAAGCAGATGCGGAACATTAAGAAAGACGGGCTCGCCACCCCAGAGGCTTGCCCGGCATGCGGACGGCAGCTGCTGATCCGTTCCGGACGATACGGTCTCTTTATGGGGTGCTCCGCGTATCCTGCGTGCACGTACACGCGAAAGATCGAAGACCAGGCCACCCCGGCAAAAGAACCAATCCCGACCGATGAAAAATGCCTCGAATGCGGGGCGCAGATGGTCATTCGGGAAGGCCGCACCGGGCCGTTCCTCTCGTGTTCGCGCTATCCCGAGTGCAAGGCCGCAAGGCCCATTTCAACAGGGCTGGCCTGTCCGAAATGTGGCGAAGGCCAGTTGGCTCAACGCCGGACGAAAAAGCGCAAGATCTTCTATTCGTGCACGCGGTACCCTCAGTGCGATTACCTCATGTGGAACAAACCGGTCAGCGGAACCTGCCCCAATCCAGACTGCGATTCGTCGCTCATGGAGGAACACCGGTCCCGGAACGGCAAGACATTTCTGCAATGCCCGAAATGCAAGGCCAAAGTCACCCCGGCCGAAGACCAGCCTCAGGGTACCGGTGTGGCCGTGTGAAGCCACTGCAGCGTCGCGAAAGATCCCGAAACCCTCACTCCGCCTTGCCTTACTGGTGACTTGTGGTCACGAATTGATGTGAGGTCTTCAAACCGCTGCTAGGGCTCCCAAGAGGGCCTGCTCGACACAGGAGGCGCTGGCGGGATCTGTCCGAGCTTCACCGCATCGAAGGGGTTCGACGCTCCAGGTGCAGCCGCCGGGACCGCTCTGGCGTCCGAGTCAGACCCTTCCCTGTATCGCTGAATGTACGCGTCGGCAGCGTCGAAAGGATAGCTGATGAGCTTGCCCAGCGCCCAGAATACGTAGAGCTGGTCAGCTGCGGTGGGTTGCCCGTTTGCGGTCGCGGGACGGGCCTGCTGAACCGCTTGGGCATCGATTTCAGCCGCGCGCTTGGCGGGAACGAGGTTCCTGCGCTGATCCTCGGCCTGGCTCGAAAGGACGGCGCACAGCGTCACAGTGATGGTAACAAAGAACAGAAGCCATCTAGACACGACAAACACCTCCCCAACTCATGTGCGCCCCCTCTATCACATCTTTCGGGAAAATCCAGCTTTTTTTGAGGCGGCCGAAAACCATTCACTTACGCCGGGCACGTGAGAGCTTAACCCAGAGTATCGTGAAGGAGAGTTCCTTGTCCGTCATTCCGGCGGAGGCCAGAATCCAGTCTTGCGTTTCACTGAAGTCGTCATATCCCGGACCTCGGCCTTCGCCGGGGTGACGACGTGGGGCCGCCGGCTTGTGGATGCCTCGACAGCGCCTGACTCTTGCCTTGGACAACTGAATGCTTCGGGTGAAGGCGATCCGGCTTGGCTCAGGAGCGATCTCCTCCGGGTACGAATTGCAGTTCACTCGGTTTGAGCACGCCGATCTCGGGCGGTTTTCTGGCAATCTTGATGAAGTAGCGCATCGGAACGGAAAGGGGTTCGTCCCGCAGGGTCACGATGTCCGCGTGGAACGTGATGTTCCCCTCTGCAAGATGCACCTGCTTCAAGACTCCTGCTGCCAGCTCACGATCGACGTCGTGGGACAAGATAAAGGAGACCCCCATCCTGCGCTCGATGTAGGCCAGAATAAAACTGAGGCTTTCCGATTCCACCACGACCGAAGGAGTGACTGCATGGTACGTCAGTTTCTTCATGATGGCATCGCGGGAGCCCGAGCCCTGTTCTCGTATGATGAGCGATTCTCCGTCCAATTCTTTCACGGACACCGCCCCGCCGAGAGCAAGCGGGTGGTCCGGCCGCGTCACGAGGATAAACTCGGCTTTGGCAAACGGAATGGCCCTGAGTCCCGAGTCGTACGCGGTCCGCGCCACCACCACGAGGTCTTCGCGTCTGCTGCGCAGCCTCGCGATGAGATCCGCAGAGTTGCCCTCGCTGAGCCGCACCTGGATCCTTGGGAATTTCTTCTGGAACTGAGCCAGGAGGTCGGGCATGAGAGAGCGCGCGTAGGCTTTGGTGCTCCCTATTCTGAGCCGCTCCTGATGGGTCTTCCGGGCCTTGTCGAGGAGACCCTCGATCTGCTCGACCCGGCAAAAGATCCTCTTGCTCAGGAGAAAGAGCGAGTCCCCCACATCGGTCAGTTTGTACTGATTCCCCGCCCGGAAGAACAGCTTGACCCCGCATTCCGCCTCGAAACTCCGCAACTGCTGCGACACGGCCGGTTGCGAAACGTTCAGGTGATTCGCGGTCAGGCTCATGCTGCCCAGGCGACAGAAATAATGGAAGGTTTCGAGATGCTTCAGGTTCATAGAGTGACCCGACCGCCGAGAATGAAGTCAATTTCGGCATTGTCTGAGAAACTTTGGCGAGCAATGCCGCGCGCTGAGCGCCGGTCTCAATGAGGTTCAGCATACCACACTATAAGGCAAACTAATACAGGTATAATTTTTTGTGACTTGACTTCCTTCCTTACCTCCCGGAGAATCTTTCCAGATCAAGATACGATGCTCCTTCTGGAGCGTTGCCCCTTGATCGTCGCATCTCCTTTCTTGATAACGTTCGTCGTTCTTTTCCGGCCGGCCCGATCGGGGGCGCCGGTCGCTGGGGCATAGGCGAGACGGTGGACACGTTCAGGTAATAACCAGCCTTTTGAGCACAGCAGCATTCGGATGGATGATCGGAGAATCAGGTCTTTGTACGTTCATCCGCCTGAAAGTATAACCAGAGAGGCGCAGGGGTTCAAGCCGTTCGAAGTCGGGTAGTCCGAGCCCGTGGGGGTCGTCAGACTTCGACCGGGAGCGTAAGTCTTCAGGCTTCCGGTGAAGTTCGATCTCGGGCCTTCTCCACGGAGAAAGTTGTTCTCGTGAAAAGGATCATTGTCGGCATAAGCGGAGCCAGCGGTACCATCTACGGCATTCGTCTCCTGGAAGTC
The DNA here is from genome assembly GCA_016218715.1 of Desulfomonile tiedjei. Taxonomy (GTDB): domain Bacteria; phylum Desulfobacterota; class Desulfomonilia; order Desulfomonilales; family Desulfomonilaceae; genus JACRDG01. The sequence goes on from JACRDG010000053.1 coordinate 158,329, forward strand.
CTCAAAGAGACCGAAGGGGTCGAGTCGCATCTTATCCTCAGCCGCGGGGCCAGGATCGCGATGCAGCACGAGACCTCCCGGACTCCCGATGAGGTAGAAGCGCTCGCGGATCACGTCCATGCCCCGGAGAATCTGGCCGCTGCCGTATCCAGCGGATCGTTTCGCATTGAAGGCATGATCGTCGCTCCTTGTTCCATGAAGAGCTTGTCGATGATCGCCAACTCCCTCAATGACAACCTCCTCATCCGCGCGGCGGACGTCACGCTCAAGGAGAGGCGCAAGCTCGTGCTCATACCGAGGGAAACGCCCCTCCATCTGGGACATCTCCGCCACATGATTGCAGTCACCGAGATGGGCGGGGTCATTCTCCCGCCGGTCCCCTCGTTCTACCACCAGCCGAGAAGCATAGAGGACATCATCGACCAGACCATTGGCAAGGCATTGGACCAGTTGGGGGTCGACCACCAACTTTTTCGGCGCTGGGGCGGCGGATGACCCGGGAAGAGCTGGAAGAGATCGTGATTCGCTTCATGGACAGGTTCACGACCATGACGCTGGCATGTTGTGTCGCGAAGACTCCGTGGACTGCAGCGGTCTACTACGCGAGACAGGGTTACGACCTGATTTTCTTTTCCTCACCCCGGTCGCGGCATGCGATGGCATTTGCGTCGAATCCCGCGGCTGCGGCAGCAATACACGGCGATTATAGACTCTGGCAAGAAATCAAAGGTCTTCAGATGCAAGGCCGCGTGCAACCGATCACATCGCCTCTGGCATTAGCCAAGGCCACAGCAACGTACCTGAGGAAGTACCCTTTTGTTCGCGAGTTCCTATCCGATCCGGCTTCGCTATCTCCCACTGTGGTGAAGAAGATGGCCAAGGTCTCCTTGTACGTCTTTCGACCGGACAGCGTCTGGTACGTGGATAACGAAGCAGGATTCGGAACGAGATGGAAGCTGGACATCGAGGATGGCGCGGTCGTGGGAGACCCTGTCCTGGCGTGACGTCGGCCCGGACCGGAACCTGTCGTGCCTTCGCCCCGATGGACTTCTCATGAGGCAAGCAGCACTTGTTCCCCAAGGTCGGCACCGACCGGGTACGTGGAGGATTGGCCTCCACAGGGGAGCGAGCAGTGGGTCGCTGGTGAGGTTCTTGAATCCGCGGAAGCCGGGGCTTCTCGGAATCGGGGACGGTAGCCTGCTCTACTTCGGCACAACAACCAGGAGGAGGTAGGAGAGATGGCCGAGTTGAAGTTCCCCAGTCCACATGAGGCCGAGAAGATTCCGGGCACTGAAGGATGGGAGCGGATGTATCCGTATCACTATCAGTTCAGCACGACCAACCCGGACCGCAAGGCGTACGAAGAAGGCATGTTCTGGTTCTATGACGGTCTGCACTATCCCGAACCGATGTACCCCTTTGACATCATCTGGGACGAAGCGTGGTTCCTGGCGTTGTCACAGTACAACCAGCGCATCTTCATCGTCCCCCCCGCTATGGGGATCGATCATCGTATCCACAACGGTTACATCTACATAACCCCGCTGCCCGTTCCCGACCCGACAGACATCCCCAAGAGAGCAGAACTGTTCATGAAACGGGCAGGATACTATTACCAGAATTGGGATAAGCTCCACGACAACTGGGTCGAGAAGATGCAAGGGATTATCAAGGAGCTTGGCGACCTCGAGATACCCGGGCTCCCGGAAGTGGAAGAGGAGAAGGTTGTCACGGAAGGCCTCGGCATCTCAACCGGGTACCGACTCCTGAACGCCTATGACAAGCTCATCGACCTGGGCATCCTCTGCTGGCAATACCACTTCGAGTTTCTCAATCTGGGATATGCGGCCTACGTTTTCTTCGTGGATTTTTGCCAGAAGGCCTTCCCGGACATCCCGCTTCAGAAGATCACCCAGATGGTGGCCGGCATCGATGTCATCATCTACCGCCCTGACGAAGAGCTGAAGAAACTCGCTAAACTGGCCATTGAGCTCGGAGTGGAAGACATCGCGATGAACGGCACGGCAGAGCACGTGCTCAAGTCGATGGAAGGCTCGGCCAACGGGAAGAAGTGGCTCGAAGCCTTCCAGGCCGCACGAGAGCCGTGGTTCTACGTCTCCACCGGAACGGGTTGGTACCATCACGACCGGTGCTGGAACGACGACCTCGATGTTCCCATTGACGCGCTCCGGATCTACCTCGAGAAGCTGAAGAAAGGGGACAACATCGACCGCCCGACCCAGCAGGTCATCGCAGAACGGGATCGGCTTGCTGCGGGATATCGGGAGTTGATGACCACCGATGCCGACCGCCAGACCTTCGACCAAATGCTCGGCCAGGCAAGGACCGTCTTCCCCTATGTGGAAAACCATCTGTTCTACGTGGAACACTGGTTCCACAGCTTGTTCTGGAACAAGATCCGCGAAGTGTCCAAGACCCTGGTCGAATACAAATTCATCAAAGACATCGAAGACGTCTGGTACCTGTCACGTTCGGAGATCAAGGAAGCGCTCTGGGACGTGGTGACCTCGTGGGCCACCGGCAGCAACGCTCGCGGACCGCTCGTGTGGCCGCAGGAAGTGGAGTGGCGCAAGGGCGTTATGGAAAAATTCCGCCAGTGGAGCCCTCCCGACGCGATGGGCACGGTCCCTGAGACGATCACCGAGCCGTTCACGATTGTCCTCTGGGGCATCACCTCGGATTCCATGACTCAGTGGGCCAGACTCAAGAGCGTCGCGGAAGGCGATTTGACGAGAATCATCGGATTCCCCGGCTCGCCCGGAATCGTCGAGGGACCGGTTCGCGTCTGCCGTACCGTCAAGGAGATCGGAGAACTCAGGGACGGGGAAATCCTCGTGGCCCCCACCACGTCTCCGAGCTGGGCTCCAGCGTTTCAGAAGATCAAAGCAGCGATAACCGACGTCGGCGGTGTCATGTGCCACGCGGCCATCGTATGTCGTGAGTACGGTCTTCCCGCAGTTGTGGGGACCGGTTCCGCCACTTCCAGGTTGAAGACAGGTCAGAAGATCAGAGTGGATGGCGCCAAGGGAGAGATAGAAATCCTCCCCTGACGCGTAAGTGGACGAGGGTTTTCCGATGGATGTATCACGGTACCTCATTCCTTTTGAAGCGTGCGACCTCACCATGATCAGCCGGGTCGGCGGCAAATGCGCCAGCCTGGGAGAGCTTCTGAGGGCGCAGATTCCCGTTCCTCCGGGTTTCGCGATCACGACGGACTCGTACTCGCGATTCCTGGAGGAAAACGGCCTCACGGACAAGGTCCAGGAACGGCTCAAGGGGCTCGACGTCAGCATGTTGGACGAAATCCACACTGCATCCGATGAGATAAGGGCCTGGATCGAGTCAGGGACCATAAGCGAGCCCCTGGAAGATATCTTCGCGGAGAACTACCGGGTGCTCTCGCGAAGATGCCGGACCCCCGCACTGCCGGTGGCCGTTCGTTCGTCCGCCACCGCGGAGGACCTCCCGGATGCCAGCTTCGCCGGGCAGCAGGACACGTACCTCTGGATCCGGGGGGTCGACGACCTCCTGGACAGAATATGCAAGTGCTGGTCGAGCCTCTTCACCCCCCGGGCGATCTCTTACCGCATCAAGAACAAGTTCGACCACGCACAGGTGCTCATCAGCGTAGCGGTCCAGAAGATGGTCCGGTCGTTCACCGCTGGGGTCATGTTCACCATCAATCCCGCGACCGGAGATCGAGCCACCGTGGTGATCGACTCAAACTGGGGGTACGGCGAAAGCGTCGTCTCGGGCGAGGTGACGCCGGACCAGATCCACGTGAACAAGATCACCATGGAGGTGAGTAAGAAGACCATCTCCAAGAAGGTCATGTATTACACGACCGACCCGCACACCGACCAGGTGGTGAAGATAGAACTTGATGCCGAGCGGCAGGAATCCCAGAGCCTCTTGGACTCGGAGGCCATCGAACTGGCCAAGCTGGCCAAGATAATCGAACGGCACTACGGCAAGCCCATGGATATCGAATGGGCCACCGAGAAATCGCTGCCGTACAAAGGTGACATCTACATTGTCCAGAGCCGGCCGGAGACCGTCTGGAGCCAGAAGGAGGTGAAACCCGTGGTGGAGCCCAAAGCCAGCGCTATAGAACATATCATGGCCGGGCTCATCAAGGGAAAGAAGATTACGTAGGCCATGGCTACTGGACCTATGCGGGAACGATACCCTTTCTCTTTCACGAAAATCCCGTCAGTGGGTTAAATCCCACGGCTCGTTAGGGAACGGCCTTTCGCGACGGGATCGCAAAATCTCCCAAGGGGTTCACGGGGAATGGCCCGGTGTTTTGCCTTGGGCCGGCCGGACAAGTGCGCTCCGATCCAGTTGGATTGTCTCGAGTGGTCCACAGGGGAGAATAAAGAACCGGGGTAAGGAAAGGTTACGTCTCCAGGTGTCCGAATTGAAGCATAACAGGCCTGGTGCCTGAAGCCAGTACTGATTGCAACAAAGGAGAGAAAGATTCCCATGAAAGACATGAGAGATTTTATCAGAGAGGGCGAGGCGAAGGGATTGTGCAAACGCATTACAGCGCCGGTTGACTGGAACCTGGAGCTCTCGCATATCGCCAAGCTGAACGAGGAGGCGTGCGGACCCGCTCTCCTTTTTGAAAACGTCAAGGATTACAGCACACCGGTTATCACCAGCGTATGCACCACCACGCAACGGCTGGCCCTGATCATGGGGCAACCACTGGAGTCCACTTTGGTGAATCTTTACGATGCGTGGGCAAGGCTGGGCGAGAATTTGCTGCCGCCGAAGTATGTCGACAAGGCTCAAGCACCGTGCAAGGAAAACATCCTGACCGGAGATCAGATCGATCTTTTCAAGTTCCCCGTACCCAAATGGTACCCGCTGGACGGCGGACGTTATATCGGCACCGCCCACTTTTTCGTCACCAAGGACCCTGAATCGGGCTGGATAAACCTGGGCACGTACCGAGCCCAACTGCTGGGCAAGGACAAGATGGGGACCCAGTTCATCAAAGGCAAGCACGCGGATATCATGCTGAAGAAATACCAGGCGATGGGTAAGAAAATGCCGGTGGCATCGATCATCGGATGCGATCCCCTCCTGTTCATTCTCGGAGCCGCGCGCGTCTCCGCTTTTGTGTCGGAATATGATGTGGCCGGCGCGCTTAGAGGAACAGCGGTGGAAGTGGTGAAGGGTGAAACCGTCGACCTCCCCATCCCGGCACACGCGGAAATCGTTATCGAAGGCGAGGTGGATCCCAACAAATTCATGGAAGAGGGACCGTTTGGCGAGTACACAGGCTATTACTCGGGCGTCGGAACGGATCCGCGCAATTTTGTGGATGTGAAATGCGTTACGCACCGGAACAATCCGATTCTGTGGGGGACCACCGTCGGCCGGGCGGTAACCGATACCCACATGACCATGGCGCTTTCCTACGGCGCGACGCTTTGGCAGCAGCTTCTGGCCATGAAGATCCCGGGTCTGAAAGCCGTGTACTGTCCGCCAGAGGGTTCAGGCAGGTTCCTCGCCATCATCTCCGTGAAACAGATGTATCCGGGCCACGCGGACCAGGTGCTCACCGCGGCTATCTCCACGGAAATGGGCGCCTATGGCCTGAAGACAGTGATCGTCGTGGACGAGGACATCGATCCCTGGGATATTCCGCGGGTGATGTACGCACTGAGTTTCAGGTTCCAGCCCAACCGTTCCCAGGTCATAAAACGTGGCCGCTCCACGCCGCTCGACCCGTCTCTGCCCATCGAAGCGAGAGACATCACGGGCAGGCTGCTCCTCGATGCCACCATACCCTATGACTGGAAAGAAAAGCCGGTCCCCATCGAATTGGACGCGGAAATGGTGAAAAGAGTCAAGAGCAGGTGGTCCGAGCTGGGATTTTGAGCCCTGACCCAGTGATTTCGTTCTTGTTCCCAAAGAGGGTGTGGGAACCCATGCCGGACCCCCAGCGTCCCGCAAGTGCAGACTCCAAGGAGGCCTCCGTTGAAACCGATTCGTTATAAACAGGATATGGTAGATGAATTCGTGAAGAACGGGTATTGGACCCAGGAGACCTTTTACGATTTCTGGGACCGAAACGCCCGTGAATATGGAGACAGAGAGGCCTTGGTGGATTCCAAGTACCGCTTGACCTGGGCCGAAGCCAAGCGCCTTGTGGACGCCATGGCGATATCATGGGTGGAAATGGGGATCCCGAAGCATTCCCGCATGATCGTCCAGTCCCCCAACAGCGTCTACGGTTTTTTGTCCAGGATTGCCTGTGAAAGGGCCGGCCTGATCTCTCTGACCGTTTATCCTTACCTCCGACAGAGGGAACTGGAATATATGGTTGAGCGGACACAGGCGTCGGCCGTTATCATCGTCAACATTTACAACAAGTTTAATTACCTGGAAATGTACGAGGGACTCCAGAAGCGGTTCCCGCATTTGAAGAACATATTTTTGTTCGATGATGAAGTTCCGAAGTCCGCGCCCGAGGGGACCTTCTCGCTGACCCGCATCGTAAACGAGCGTGCAAAGAAGCCCGTGGACGAGTCCGTCCTCGCGGAACGACGGCTGGATCCCATCTGGAATGTGGCCCTCCTCACCACAACATCGGGGACCACCGGGATTCCCAAGCTCGTGGAATGGCCCATCGCTCCCCGGGTCTGCACGTCCAAGGGCCGAGTCGATATCTGGAACCTGACCAAGGACGACATTACCATGGCTATCGCGCCTCATGCCGGTGGCGCGGCCGGCACGCTCACGTATTTTGCCGCGCCGCTGGCCGGGGCAAAGACCGTAATGTTGGAGGACTTCTCTCCCGACGGGGCACTGGCCCTCATCGAAAAGGAAAAGGCAACGGCCATCGGTGTGGTACCCACGCACCTCGTGAGAATGCTCGACGCGGATGCGTCCAAGTACGATCTCAGCTCGCTTCGCTTTATCCGCTCCGCGGGCGGCTATCTTTCTCCCCAGATTGCCGAGGAAGCCGAGAAGGCTTTCGGCGCTTCGATCACCAGCGATCTGGGCACCCAGGACATGGGGTCGGTGTCCGGATGCCGGGTCGAGGATTCCAGGGACCTGCGTCGCAGGACCGTGGGTCGCATGCTTCCCGGAAACCAGGTCCGTCTCATGGACGAATCAGCAAAAAACCAAGTTCCCGACGGAGAACCCGGTGTGCTCTATTTCCGCGGCCCGCATGCCCCGGCCGGGTACTACCGCGACGAGGAGCTTACTGCCACGGTCTTCGATCCCAACGGTTGGACCACCACCGGCGATATCGTCAAATTCGACCAGGGGTGCCTGTGGATCCTGGGAAGAGCCAAGGACATGATTATCCGGGGAGGGCAGAATATTTATCCTGCGGAAATCGAGGGCCTTCTGAACGATCATCCCAAGGTGACCTCCGTCGCGGTTGTCGGCTATCCGGACCGGGAAATGGGCGAACGGGCATGCGCCTACGTAATTCCCAGGGCAGGACAGGAATTCACTTTCGCGGAGATGGTGGATTTTCTGAAATCGAGGAAGATCGCCATGTTCAAGCTCCCCGAGCGTTTGGAGGTGGTGTCCGACTTTCCCACCGTGGGGGATTCTGGAAAGGTTAACAAAGAAACTTTGAAGATAGATATCAGGGAAAAATTGGCTGCGGAGGGCAAAGCCTGATGGATAGAGCCATCTTGCTCGTTTCGACCCTGGATACCAAGGGACCGGAGACCTTGTTCCTGCGCGATCGCATCCACGAGAGGGGGGGGCATCCCGTGATCCTCGACATGAGTATGTCCGGGGATTCGTCGGAGGCCGATATCCCTCCCTCGGAAGTGGCCGCTGCCGCGGGTGCCAACATCCAGGAGATCCGAAGCTCACGCGAGCGAAGAGAGATCACCCGAAAGATGATCAACGGCGGGATCAAGCTCGCCAAGGACTTGCTCGAAGCCGGCCGTCTGGCGGGAATCGTCGGGTTGGGGGGCTCCACGGGGAGCCTCATGGCCACGGAAGTTATGAGGACGCTCCCCTTCGGGATTCCCAAACTCATGGTCTCTTCCACTGCCGCTCTCCCCGGACTGGCTACCCGATACATCGGGACCGGTGACATCTCGATCCTCCACACGGTCATCGAGATCTCGGGGCTCAGCGCACCGCTCTGCAACCTCCTGGACAGAGCGGCCGGAGCTATCGTCGGGATGGCCGAGGTGGCACCCTTGACCGTGCAGTCGGCTCGGCGGGAAGGGAAGCCGCTGGTGGCCATGTCCATGTTCGGACCCACCGAGCGATGCGCGCACCACGTCCAGATGAGCCTGGAACAAGCGGGGTATCAGGTCATCGGCTTCTCCGCCGCGGGTGTGTGTGACCGCGCGATGGAAGACATGATAGGGAGCGGCTTCTTCGATGCCGTGGTGGACCTCGCGCCGGGCGGCGTGGGTGAGGAGGTTCTTGGGGGCATGAGAGCTGCCGGGCCGAACCGCCTCAGCGCCGCTGGGAAACTCGGCATCCCGCAGGTGATTGCCCCGGGCGGCGTGAACCTCACCAGCCCGAGAAAATCCCGGTACACACCCGACCACCACCAGCGCAGAAAGTACGAACTCGACGAATTGAGGACGTTCTTGCGCGTCTCGGATGAGGAGATGGAGCAGGTGGCTCGGGTCTTCGCCGAGAAACTCAGCTCGGCCACGGGGCCGACTATCTTCCTCTTCCCCGCTCAAGGGTGGTCTGCGGTAGATCCTCCCACAGGACATATGTTCGATGCGGAGCAGGACCGGCTCTTCCTCGGCATCTTGCGGGGTCACGTAAATTCCGCCGTCATTATCCGGGAAGTGGATGCCAACCTGGAAGACGAGCGCTTTGCCGATGCCGTGGTCGAGGCATGCCTGGAGCTGTTCCCTCGTGCCTCAACGAGCGCGGGCTCTTGACCGGAACAGGGAGGTCGTCATGTTGGTAAAGAACTGGATGTTGCCCCAGCATTACTCCATATCCAGCGACGCGCTGGCTGTGGACGCCGTCATGTTGATTCGCGAGCACGACCTCAAGATGCTCCCCGTGGTCGACGAAGGGCGTCTCAGGGGCGTGGTGCATCGCCGAGATCTGAGCGAAGCCGCATATTGCGTCAGCGAAAGCGGTGACGTCTGCGAGGTCAACTACTTCTGCAACAAACTCAAGGTGAAGGATGTCATGGTCCGTATGCCGGTCACGGTCTCCGTCGACGACGCGGTGGAGGAGACGCTCATCAAGGGCCGGGATATGATGATGAGCACCTTTCCGGTCATGGACGGCGAGCGGGCCGTCGGGGTGGTATCGGACCGTGAGATTTTCGTCACCCTTTTCAAGGTGCTGGAGGCAGGTACCAAACGTACCCGAATCACCTTGACCGGAGTCACGCTCGAAAAAGGGACTCTTTCGGATATCCTGCGCGTCGTCGACGGCTATAACGCCATAGCGCGGGCGGTGTTCACCGTGTCTGACGGAAACGGTAACGTCCGGGTGGTGTTGCGACTTCAGACGGAAGACCCGGAAGCCATCCGCAAAGGACTCGAAGATAGCGGTTACACAATCCTGGAATACGCACCCTGATGACTCCGGTCCCCACGGTACGGTTCCGAAGAATTATATTATGCGCAAGACTCCTGCCCGGAGGACTCAAAGCTCAAGGAGGTTGCCATGATTGACGAGTTCTGTTTCTTCGAGATACCCGGCGACGACCTGGACAAGCTGCAAGAATTCTACGGGACCATGTTCAACTGGTCCTTCGAGAAGGCTCCGGGGGCCTTCAGGTACCACGTGATTCATACCCCCGGCAATAGCCTCAAGGGAGGCCTGACCGCGCGTCAGGACCCGGAACATGCACTGGTGAATTACGTCAAGGTGGCGTCCGCCGAAGAGAGTCTGGCCAGGGCCGTCAAACTCGGAGCGACCGTTGTCGTTCCCCGAAACCCGGTTCCGGGCATAGGCTGGTACGCGGTGATCAAGGATCCCGAGGGGAATCGTCTGGGACTGTGGGAAGATAACGTCCAGGCGCGGTAGATGCACGCGGGACAGGCGCAGACGGTTTCCCACAGCTCGAACGCAGCGCCTCACCGCATGAAGCTATGAGAGGACCGGCTCTGCGGCGAATTGCTCGCCAGGTACGGACCGTCTCGCATGCCGACTTGAGAGACGAACAAGCGAACATCACGGGGTCCACGTTTCTCCGTACCCAGGCTTACATCCCTCGGTAAGCGCTCGGGGCGGGATCTCGTGTGCACGAGAATTCGCAATCGGTTGCCGGGATAGTGGAGATTCAACAAGGATTTGATGCTGTAGTCGTTCAAGTAACCGACTTCTCGCGCCCTTGGAGTCTCATCCTCATAATGCCTGATCGCTGCCGGAAGGTTGTAAATATGCACCGTAACTTCGGCAGGCAGGCGAGGCACGATTGCCCCCAACTTCTTGAAAAAGAGCGAGGATATCTTCCCGCTGTCCGCCACTTCAGGATAGTGTCGCAGCAACGGAGAGCTTGCCATGAGTGACACGGCGACCGCGGCCGCAAATCCGATGCAACAATAGTTCAGACGCATCATGCCGAGCGAGGCTGCCGGCGGTGCTTCGCTACACGACTCACACCTGTTCCTCGCGGACGCCTCTCTCGCGTACCGCAGACCGTTAACCAGCACCCAACTCAACAATGCAGAAAATGGAATCACGGCCACATACATATTGCGATGGCTGAAGGTCGCGCTGAGCACGAATACCGCAAGCGGTAAACACAGCCAAACCGCAAGAAAACAAGGCACTCTTACGTTCGTTCGACCAGACGGATCACGCCGACCAATGCCTACGAGGACGCACCCCGCGGTCAAAATGACGAGAAGGAATATAAATCGGGACTGGAGCATCACGGCAGAGATGTTCAACAGGTCCTGGGGGTACAGGAGATCGTGAAAGTAGAGAACCACAATGTCCATGGACTTTGCGATGGCATTCGTGATGCTGACGGGGTTCTCCGGGTACCCGCCCATGCTACCGAGGAGGTGTATTCTCCAGGCCAGGTAACCGAGCGTCGCGAGGAAAAAGATCGCGCTGCCACGCGCGGCCGCCAGAAATCTCTCCCGAACTCGGGCTTTCTCCGAGAACACCCCGTGATAAGCAAGCACGAGGCAGGGAAAGAAAATTGCGGTCTCCTTGGCGCCGAGGGCCAACACGTAGCTGCAGACCGCGGCCACAACAGCCCTTCTGCTTGGTGAGGTCCCAGGCCCGGTTCTGACAAGGAGACAGAGCGCGGCGAGCAAAAACAAAGCTGCCAGAGAATCGTGACGCAGCGCGGGCGCCGGAACGCTTTCCACCAGGATCGGATGAATCGCGAACAGCGCAGCGGCAGTGCCGGCGACCCAGAGGTCGCCTCGGGTGAGGAACCAGACCAACCAGCCCGCCAGCGCGACTACGAGTAGGTGCAGGGCCAGGTCAGTCAGATGGTACCCGAAAGGATTCAACCCCCAGATGGCGTGATCGAGCGCGTAGGACAGGACCGCGATCGGTCTGTAAAACTTCCCCCGTTCGACGAAACTCGTGCCTGCCATCAGAGGTGTGGTGAAGACTCTCTGCAGGTCGCGGTAGGAAGCAACGGACGCGGTTTCGATGAGGGTCAGGGTGTCGGTGCCGGTAAAGAAATACCCGAGGGTAGGCTTGTAGGCGAAAAACCCGATCAGGCACACGAACCCGATCGCGCCCCACATCTTCAGACAGCCTGCCTTTTTACGACATGTCCGGTCCTCAGGCATGTGACGGCCCCGAAACGAGTTACCGGCCCTTCAAGGGACGACCTTCAGCATAAACGCAGTAACCGTAGCCGGCTCATTGAAGTGGTGTCAACAAAAAAGCGAACTGCGCGCGCAATGACTGACCGGGCACCTCCGGGGCCTTTCCCGATTTGGCTGCCATATTTCTCTACGATTACTACCCGGGCTCGGCGAGGAGTGCCAAAATCTCGGTGAGGCCTCTCTCGAAGGCATGCATGACCGCGGTCTTCCCATGATTGTCCGCCGCGTTGACATCGGCCCCCCAGGTACGCAGTAGTCTTACGCCTTCGATGTTCCGCTTGACCACCGCCCATGCAAGCGCGGTTCGCCCCTCATGGTCCTGCGCATCGAGGTCCGGCCCTGAAGCGAGCACAAGTTTGATCAGATCGGGCGACTTGTTGAAGCAAGCCCACATGAGGCATGTCATGCCGTTCTGGTCTCTCAGATCCGGGTCGCCGCCTCCGTCGAGGAGCAGCTCCATGAGATCGGGGTCGCCTTGAAGCGCTGCCCAGGTCATGGCTGTTCGGCCCGTGTTGTCCTGGACGTTCACATCCGCGCCTCTTTCCAGAAGGTATCGAGCAACGGCGGTGCGATTCTTGTAACACGCCCAACTCAATGGTGTCCTGCCGGAGCTGTCGGTACTGTTGATATCAACGCCGAGGTTCAACAGGTACTCCACATCATTGACAGATCCTCGCAAGCAGGCTTCCATCAAGAGGTCGATGTTGTGCCGCAGGCTTTCGATATCTTCGAGGACCGTCTCCGATCTGATTTCCGGGTATCCGTTTCCCACGGTCACGTCCGGCCTGCCCAGGTCGGCCGCAGCACGTTGCCGGGCCGCCGAGGAGGGAGCCCATTCCAGCAAGAGGTCGGCGATCTCGGCGTGCCCATGCACGCCGGCCCATGCCAGGGCATTGAATCCCGCTTCATCCTGGGCCTCTGTATCGGCGCCGCCTTCCAGCAGCAGTGCGACGATTGGGATGTGGCCCTTGTACGCTGCCTTCATCAACGACGTATGGCCTCCCGTGGTAGCCGCGTTCACATCCGCCCCGTGATGCAAGAGGAGGCGTGCGATCTCCTCCCATCCCGCGGAGCAAGCCCGGATCAGAGCGGTTTTTCCATCTCTGTCCCCCACGTTGACCTCAGCGCCTCTTTCCAGCAGCAGTTTGACCACCTCCAGGTGCCCCCGGTGAGCCGCTCGCATAAGGGGAGTGAGACCATATTCATTCCGCGTGTCGACATCTTCTCCAGCGTCCAGCAGATGAGTGACGTCCTCGACCATCCCTTGGGCCGCGGCCCCGGTGAGAGTCAACTCCCCTTCTTTTCCCGACGCCTCCACGAGGTAACCTCGATCGAGGGTGAGATCCAGCGTTTCAGTAAACCCCTCATCGGAGACCTCGATCAGTGCCTCCATGGTGGTTGCTTCTTCAGGAGTGAGGTCAGCCCCTCTTTCCAGGAGCAATTCGACCACCCCGCCGTGACCCTCCTGTGAGGCCCAGGCAAGAGCGCCTATGTTCGCGCGGTCCACGATGTCGGGCCGTGCCCCCTGGTCCAGCAACATGCGCACCACCTGGATGCGGCCGGTTCTCGCGGCCCACATGAGCGCGGTTCTGCCGGCCGAGTCCTGCAGGTCGACCTGAGCTCCCCGATCGAGAATGAGCTTCACCGCGGGCACATGGCCTTTGTCCGCGGCCACCATGAGTGCGTTCCACCCCGCTTTGTCCTGGGCGTCGACGTTGGCTCCCTTGTCCAGGAGCACCTCCATGGCCTCAAGGTGGCCTCGGTTGGCTGCTTTCATCAATGCGGTGCGCCCCGCTTCATCGACAGCGTTGACGTCCGCGCCTCTCTTCATCAAGAGGTTCATCAGCCCGAGGTTGCCGTTGAATGTGGCTCTCATCAACGGCGTTCGTCCTGCCTCGTCTCGCGTTTCGCGGTCCGCGCCGGCATCCAGCAGCTTCGCCACTATCAAGGACTCGCCTGACAGGAGTGCGAGCATCAGCGCCGTCTTGCCTTCATGGGACCGTATTTCGGTGTTCGCGCCGGCATCCAGTAAGAGCTTGACCATCTCTCGTCGGCCTGATTGGACGCACCTCATGAGTACGGTGTACCCATCGTTGTCCTGGGCGTTCCGATCAGCCCCCATTTCTATCAGCATCTTCGCCAACGAAGCGTTTTCCGTGAGGCACGCGCCGAAGAGTGCGGTGTAGCCTCGGTGGTCGCTGACATGGACGTCGGCTTTTGCCTGGAGCAGCATTTTGGCAATCGTCCCCTGTCCGGCCGACGCGGCAATCAGTAGGGGTGTGGCCCCCGACTCGTCTCGGACATTGACGTCCGTCCCCTTGTCGAGAAGCTCTTTGATCAGGTGTCGGTCACGTTTCTGGACGGCTTCGATCAGGCGATTGCCTTTTTCTCTCCCGAATATCTTGAGCACGTATCGTTCCTTTCGGCTTCCGGCCGCCGGGTGAAGGAATCAGGACCGTCGGATGAGATCGATCCGATTCCACAAGGAATATCGGGCGTCCGCGCGATTGGAGTTCGATGTTTCCGGTTATTGTCCTGTCTTGGGCATAACTTGAGCCTCGAAGCGGCATACACAGATAGGTATCTGTCATACCCTCACGGATGTCAACCGGCTTGTGTAACGAGAACACCGATGGGGGTCCCAAAACCGACGTGCGAAATACTTGCTGCATCGACCCGTTCCTGTATACTTTGGACAACGGAGACCGGAGGCAGTCCAGATGCCGAAACGCAGAATTGTCATCAGAGAGTTTATCGGCGATGTTCGTGACGGGAAGACCGACTACGAACTCATGCAGAAGTACGACCTCGACCCGTGGGGTCTCAAGAATGCGCTGGCAAAGATGGTGGAAATCAAGGCCTTGCTGCCGAGTGACCTGGAGAGCCGGCAGCCTCACTCGGGATCCGCTGCGGACAGCGCCGACCGCCGCGAGTTTCCTCGGCAGTACGTCTTGTTCTCATTCCCCGTGTACCTTGCCAAAGATCTCCAGTCTGAGGGCTTCGTAAACGACATCAGCGAAAGAGGGCTCCAGGTAACCGGTCTTGAATTCGCCGTGGGAGATACCAAGAGTCTCTTGATCCGCGCGGACGAGTTTGCGGACATTTATCCGTTCGTATTCGACGCCACCTGCCGATGGAGTACCCGAGAAACAACGACCGACCAATTCACTGTAGGGCTGGAGATAGCCAATATCTCCGATCGTGGCCGGGAAGAGCTTCGCAACCTGATCGATCTGCTGGCATTTCCCTGAGCGCTCCTATGGATTCGGTACAGTTCCCGGGACGCGGGACCGCTCCGCCAAAGCCGGCAAACGGATCGGTCGTTTGTTTCGGCAGCTACTAGAAACTTATGCGGGACCGTTGAGGTACTCGGTAATCTTCTTCGGGAAGGCTCTCGTATCGATGGGCTTGGCTATGTATCCGCTGCATCCCGCAGAAAGGGCTTTGTCTTCGTCTCCTTTCATGGCGTGTGCGGTCAGAGCCACAACGGGGATGTGTTTTGTCCGTGGATCCTGCTTCAGGGCCGCTGTGGCTGTCAGGCCGTCCATGCCCGGCAGCGAAATGTCCATGAGTATCAGCGCCGGCTGGAGCGCCCCTGCTATGCGAATACCGTCTTCAGCGGTCCATGCCTGGAGCACCTCACACTCCGCCGCTTCCAGCAATGCCGTTACCAGCTCCATATTCGGCCTATTGTCTTCGACCACGAGTATTCTTTCGCCTGCCATGTGCCACACCTTCCCCTGAGTGGTGAATCCGCGCTGCCCTTCTATCCCCCCTGGGGGGGTTGCGTCGCGCGTGACGGAATGCACCAAACCGGCTGCTAACCAAACTGCCGGCCAGCCCAGTCGCTCGGAGAAACAAACCCTCGTACGGCCGATGGACCTTACCGGTGCTCGCTCCCGGGATGACCCGGTCAGGCCTCGGCAATGAATAGAGACAGACTGTATTGTACATCGTTGAGTTGCCAAGGTCAAAGACTTGCCCGTGCGGCCTCCAAGGCAATCGCGGCGGTCTTGCCAACGACCCGGCATTCGTGAGATAGTCCGCTCCGATGCTGTCCATGGCAACTCATGGGGAGGTGACGAACATGAAAGTCGTGGCTTTTAATGGCAGCCCTCGCAGAGACGGCAATACCACGATCCTCATCAATCGGGTGTTTGAAGAGCTGGATAGAGAGGGGATCGAAACCGAGCTGTACACGCTTGCGGGGAAACGGATCCGGGGTTGTGTTGCCTGCTACAAGTGCTGGTCCAAGAAAAACGGGCGCTGCGCCAACGACGAAGACGTGTTGAACGAATGTATCGAGAAGATCGTCGCGGCTGACGGCGTGATTTTCGGGTCACCGACGTATTTCATGAATGTGACCCCCGAACTCAAGGCGCTTATCGACCGCACGGGCATGGTGGCCATGGCCAATGGCGGGATGTTCCGGCGTAAGGTCGGCGCGGCCGTGGTGGCGGTGCGCAGGGCCGGCGCGGTCCACGTGCTGGACTCGATTCACCACCACTTCCTCATGGCGCAAATGATCGTCCCCGGTTCCCGGTACCTCAACATCGGGTACGGCCTGGACAAAGGGGAAGTGGAAAAGGACCAGGAAGGCATGCTCACCATGCAGACCCTCGGCGAGAATATGGCCTGGCTGCTGAAAAAACTCCAAGTTTGACCGGAGGGCGAACGGATGTCACCACGGACTCCTCGCAAAGAGGGTGGCAAACTGGATGAGGTCCTTGCGGAGGCTCGCCGAAACCGGGAGCAACGAGATGTGGCCTATCGAGGGCGTGCGCTCAAACTGTTCCCGCCGATCTGTGCGCGATGCGGCCGCGAATTCTCGGGCAAGCGGCTTCGTGAGCTGACCGTCCATCACAAGGACCACGACCACGACAACAACCCTCCTGACGGCAGCAACTGGGAGCTGCTCTGCATCTACTGCCACGACATGGAGCACCAGAAGTATCTCGATGAGGACGAATACGACGACGCGTCGGGCGGCAGCCAGGACCGCGGCGCGGGGTACAAGCCGTTCGCTTCGCTGGGGGACTTGCTGAAGGACAAGAAGTAGCCGGCCGATGAGATGTTTATCGGCACTGGGCTGTCACAAGGCCCCGCTGTGTCGCGGAGGCCGGTGAGTGGTCCGGCAGCGCCTCTCCAGTACCGTAGTCGCTGCGAAGCGCAGCGTCGCAAGGGCCATGCTGAGCCTGCCCGTACGGCCCGTTGCGGTGAACGGTCTGCCTCGGCAGTGGCCGGCAAGATGCCGGCCCCACTGAACAGCCCCGGGCAGGCGGCCTGGGTAAGACACACAGTATTTGCGGCACCGAGCAGCACTGGGAAGGCATCAGCTCCCTCCCCTTCCCCAGACGGCTGGTTCATGCCACCCTGCCGACCATAGGCATGCTTCTCTTCGCTTCGCTTCTCTTCAGTGGGGCCGGCATCTTGCCGGTCCTTCAGAACCCAGATCCAAAGCCCACCCAGGGGTACTCCTCCAAGTCAGGCCATCTGGTGAAAGGGTTGCCCAGGATGTAGCCGGCCTTTTGCAGCAATTCGGCCTCATCCCTCACGATCCGGTCGCGATACTCCCGTTGCCAAACCGGTGCTGTCCTCTCCCAGCCCTTCACTAACTTCTTGGCAGCAAATGATTTCCAGGAGTGAACGATCCTCTGAAGCAGGAATTCCTCAAAAGGGATCACCAGAACGTGGATGTGGTCGTCCATAACGACATAGGCGGGGAGTGCGTAACGCTGGTTCTCGAAGTGCCTGACAGTGTTCATTACACAGGTTCGCTCCTCGGGGCCGAGAGGCGGTTGCCGCTGCGCGAGACGCCAGGTGATCAAATACACCGAGCCCTGCAAGCGCCAGTGGGGAAGCCTTCGCCAATAGATCGTTAGTTCAGGTGTCTTCATTGAAAGGCTCGTCAGGAGGATAAGCCAGAAGAATGGAATCCAGGACCGGCAAGATGCCGGCCCCACTGAACAGCCAGGGGCCGGGACTCGAAGAAAGACAGCGTAGTTGATCAACCGAGCACCACGCGGGGAGGCATCAGCGCCTTCCCCCCCGAAGCCAAGCTTTTCTGGCCCAATCACACTATCGCGCAGCTCTCTTCTCTTCAGTGGGGCCGGCATCTTGCCGGTCCTTGCCTTCAGAAACCTGCCCTGCTGCCGACTTCGGTCACACACCCAGCGGGGCCTGCCATCTCTGCTTCAAGGCCCAGATATCTGCATCGACGATCACGTGTCCCGTCAGGCCGGTTATGTGCAGTTTGGAATCGGAGGTTACCACGCCGACACATGCGCAGGGAAATCCTGCCAAGGCCTGCTCGAACGCTCGCTGTTTGTCCGGACGGACGGTCACCAGGAAGCGGGACGGGGTCTCCGAGAACAGAGCGGTGTCATCGCGGTCAACATTAGTTAGCACAAGGTGAGCGAGAGATACCGTCGCGCCGAGGGCTCCTGAGAATGCGCTCTCCGCAAGCGCGACGCCGAGGCCTCCGTCGGAGAGATCGTGGCACGACGCGATCAGCCCGGCCTTGATGGCCTCGTGGAGCGCACGGTACATCCGGATGCTCGCTTCCGGGTCGATTACCTTCGGGACCTTGTTCCCCACAAAGCCTTTGGACGCAAAATACTCCGAGCCGCCGGTCTCGTCGCGGGTTTCGCCCAGCACGTAAATCGCATCGCCCGGCCGCTTGAAATCGGGGGTCACGGCCAGACGCACGTTCGGGACGATCCCCACGGCGGAAAACAGCACGGTCGGCGGAATGGAGATCTTCGTGTCGCCGATGTGGTAGTCGTTCTTCATGCTATCCTTGCCGGAAATGCACGGGATACGATACGCGGTGGAGATGTCGTACAACGCCTCGTTCGCGCGAACCAGTTGCGCCAGCTTGTACTCGCCGTCCGGCGTCTTCTCGGACTGAACCGGGTCGCACCAGCAGAAGTTGTCCAGCCCGGCCATCCGATCGGGATCCGCGCCAACAGCGACGATGTTTCGGACCGCCTCGTCGATGCACGCGGCCATCATCCAGTACGTGTCGATGTCCGAATACCGGGGAGCGATTCCGCATCCCACGGCAACCCCCTGGAACCGGCCCAGCACCGGCCTCACCACCGCGGCGTCTCCGGGGCCGTCCATCCGTGCGCCGACCAGCGGCTTGATCACCGTGCCGGCCTGCACTTCGTGATCGTACTGGCGGATCACCCGCTCCTTGGAGCAGATATTCCAGCGACCCATGAGGTCCATGAGCACCGGCGTCAGGCCGGTGTTCGCGTCAAGAGACGGCTCCGCGTGGACCGGGGGCTCCCAGCGGGCTTTGAGCCGCATCCTCGGCAAGCCGCCGTGCAGGAAATCGAGCGGCAACACTACCGCGAGCGCGCCTTTCCACGAGACGGTGAAGAACCCGTCGTCCGTGAACTCACCGAGATCGGTCGCCTCCACATCCAGCGCCTCTGCCAGTGACAGAAACTCCTTGAGCTTCTCCCGCGGGACCGCCACGGTCATCCGCTCCTGCGCTTCGGAGAGCAGGATCTCCCACGGCTGCAGGCCCGGATACTTCAACGGGGCCCGGTCCAGTTCTAGCCTTGCGCCACCAGACTCGTTGGCCATCTCACCCACCGACGACGAAAGACCGCCCGCGCCGTTGTCGGTGATGGAGTTGTACAGGCCACGATCTCGGGCCAGGAGGAGAAAATCGGTCATCCGCTTCTGCGTGATCGGGTCGCCGATCTGCACCGCGGTCACCGGTGAGCCCTCGTGCAGCTCCTCGGAAGAAAAGGTCGCGCCGTGAATCCCGTCCTTGCCGATACGGCCGCCGGTCATGACGATCCGATCTCCCGGCAGCGCTTGCTTGAGATGTCCCGGCTTGCCGTTCACTTCCGCGGGCATGAGCCCGCCGGTGCCGCAATAGACCAGCGGCTTGCCGAGATACCGGTCGTCGAACACGATCGCGCCGTTCACCGTGGGAATGCCGCTCTTGTTGCCGCCGTGCTCGACCCCTTCCCTGACCCCCTCGAACACGCGCCGCGGGTGGAGCAGCCGCGGGGGAATGGTCCCCTTGAAATCCGGTGGCGCGAAACAGAACACGTCGGTGTTGAAGATGAGCCGAGCGCCGAGACCGGTCCCGAACGGGTCGCGGTTGACCCCGACGATGCCGGTAAGCGCGCCGCCGTACGGGTCGAGCGCGGACGGTGAATTGTGCGTCTCAACCTTGAACACCAGGTTCCACTCGTTGTCGAACCGAATCACCCCCGCGTTGTCCTTGAACACCGAAAGGCAGTAGTCCCGGTCCCCCAGTTCCTTGCGAATCTTCTCCGTCGCGCCCTGGATGTACGTCTTGAACAGGCTGTCGATGGTCCGGGTTCGGCCGGGCGAGCCGTACTCGATGAGCGCGTTGAAGATCTTGTGCTTGCAATGCTCCGACCAGGTCTGTGCCAACACTTCAAGCTCGCAATCGGTGATTTCCGCGCCAAGGCCGCGGGTGGCCCTCTGGTCCAGAAACTGCGGGTTCTTGAAGAAATCACGGATCGTCTGCATCTCCTCGAGACTCAGGGCAAGGACCCCTTCCTTGCTGATTAGCACGAGTTCCTCGTCGCTAATGTCCAGGTTGAGACGCTGGACCACCGCCTCGGATTTCGACGTAACCCTGGGGACCGAAACAACCCTCCGGTCATCCCCCGGGGCATAGACACGCCAGGTCTGGATCAGATCGTTGGCCAGGAGCCCGCCCGCGATGGAATCGACCTGTTTCGGGGAAAGGCGGCCTTGAATGAAGTAGAGCTTGCGGGTGTACACGCCCTCGTCCGGGCCGAACTTCGTTCCCAGCGTACGCTCCACCGCCTCGCGCGCGGTCCGGGCCACGTTGTCCGTGACACCGGGCCGGAAGCCCACCTCGATGAGCCAGTCAAAGGGGAGATGCGTCGGTTCGTCTGTGGTAGCCTCTTGAATCACCGGATCGCGGAAGACCTCTTCCACGAGGAGTTCCAGTTCCGGTCCGGTCAAAGGCCGATCCAATACGTATTCGTCCACCACGCGCAAATCGTCCGCCACGATGCCGAGATCGGACGCGATCCTGGCCTTGAGCCTTCGACCCGGCGGATCGGGGAGCGACGGTTTGAGACTAACTTCAACTCTGTGAGCCATTTCCTTCCTCTGTTAAGAAACCCATGAAGACCTTCGGGAAACCCTTGCGGGGTGTCATTAGGTTAAGATCGTGTATCATAATCCATTTCGGACCTATTCACTTGGCAAATCTCAGGCCGGCAGATATGGCCGCCAATAGAGAACCTACTCCAAACACCAGCATCGCCCACTGTGTCCAATTTGGAAAGCTTGGTGAAGGCGGGGAGCAAAGCGTCGAGATGCTGAACCAGATCAAGCACATGCCAAAGACCGCACCTGAGGAGACATCAACCCATTCCGGGTCCATGAGTCCCACCAAAGCGAGCAACCCCAATGTCGTAAATGCAACACCGAAAGATAGCCACAGGACCATTCCCTGGAAGCTCCTGTGCTTTATAAATGCGTACACAGCCCCGATGACAAGGACTCCCCCGAAAACCAGGTTCATCAAGGCGCCGAAATGCTTCACCAATAGATCCATTGTGCTAGCTCCTTGTGAGCCGTTCGACGACAAACCGAATCGAACACGTCCTACCCCGCCACAACAGCGGCTACGCAAGAGTAGTTTGCAGTCCCGTAGGATGCGGTGAGCGAAGCGAACCGCATCTGTCGAGAGAAAGCCTCGAACGATGCGGTTCCCGATGGTCACCAGATCCTGCGCCCGCTGGGCGTTCGGTGGCCGTTCGGTGGGACAGGCTTCCAGCCTGTCATTTCTCAAGGGATAGGCAAGATGCCTGTCCCACCAATACAGCCAAAGAAGCCGCGCAATTGACCGGAAACTGCGGGCGGCAGGAAACGGTGACCGCATTTACGATATCCTGACTAAGTACTCATTTTCGCAAATACGGTGTCACACTGCCACTCACTCCGTCCTTCCTTTCCGTAGGGCCCGGCGTCCCTGCCGGGCCGTCTTGAACGACCGGCACGGCGGCCGGTCGCTACAATCAAAGACGGCCCTTGCCCTCACAGGAGGGAATACGTGTACTAAGTCTAAACCCGCAGAAAGATCCTCGCGTCGAGCACCTGGACACCTGACGGGGAAACCAGCACCGGGTTGAGGTCGATGGAATCTATCTCCTCGAACCGAACCATCAGGTGCGCCACTCGCAGGATAGCATCTTTCAGGGAGTCCCTGTCCAGAGCGGGCAGACCGCGTACCCCTCGGAAGATTTCCGACCCGGGAAGCTCGTCGATCATCCGGTCGGCTTCAGCAGCCGAGAAAGGCGCCATGCGCAGCGATGTTCTTTTCATGATCTCCACAAAGATCCCGCCATATCCCAGCAACACCATCGGTCCGAACTGCGGGTCCCGCTTGCCGCCGACGATCATCTCACGGCTGCCGGCCTCCTGGAGCGCCATCTGCTGGACCAGGACGCCCCGAACGCCGCTGTCCGGATTGGAGCTGAACCGGTTGAGCATCGCGCCCGCAATCGGGGTGAGCGTCCCTTCGTCGGGGATACCGAGCGCGACGCCGCCCACATCGGATTTGTGCGAAATCCCGGCTGCGATCACCTTCACCGCATACGGGCCACAGAAGGCACCCGGCCCGAGGCTCAACTCCTCCGCGTCGCGGAACACCGCAAACTCCGGCACGGGCAGGCCCGCGGCACCGACTATGCCGAGGGCTTCGTGGAGCAACGGGCTTCGACCCTCGCCACGAGCCTTTTGCAGAATATCACCCACAATCCTGTCGTCTGAAGGAGGTTCGGGCAAGCTTGCAGGGCGGTCCGTCGCGAGAAAGCGCCGCCGCTCGCCGCGCCTGATAGCCGTGTCCATCGCGGCAACGGCACGTTCGGGGCTGAGGTATATGGGGAATTCGAACTCCTTGTGCAGCCGCGAAATCTCGAACTGCTCCGTGGAAACACATAGGGCTATTGGCTTGTTGTACTTCTCCGAGAGCGAAGCCGCGGCTTGCAGGAGTTTCCGCGAAGCCTCTCCTTCGATGGCAGCAAAATACGTGTGCAGAAACAGGATTGCGTCCACGTTCTTCTGCTGGATCGTGTGTTCGAGGATGCGCACGTACATGTCGAAATCGAACAGGTCGCCCAGGTCCAGGGGATTGCCCAGGCGAATCACGTCCGCGCGCAGGTGGCGGCGGATCTCATCGAGAAAGGCAGCCTCGAACGGGGGGAGATGAAATCCGCTGAGAAATGCCGCATCCGCTGCGATCACCGCATGGCCACCCGAGCGCGAGACGATCGCCAGGTTCCGACCGCGTATCTCGGGCAACTGGAGGATCTTGACGAAGTCGAGGTACCCCTGAAGGTCGCGGAATCTCGCCACCCCTGCCTGGCGCAGTGCGGCATCCACCACCATGTCGTCATTTGCCAGCGCCTGCGTGTGAGACTCCGCGATCACGCGGCTCAGCGATCCGACATTCGCCTTGTGGACTACGATCGGCTTGGTGGAACTCCGCGCGATGTCCGTTAGGCGCCGGCCGTCCCGGATCGATTCGAGGTACAGGCAAACGACGCTGGTTTCGGGGTCGTCAATATAGTATTCGAGCAGGTCGTTCTCATCGACGTTCAATTTGTTGCCAATCGCAGCGAACTTGCTGTATCCGAGCTGCTCTCCGTGGAACATATTCAAGAACGTCAGCGCCACGCCTCCGCTCTGAGCGATGATCCCGACTCCGCCTTTCGGAAAGACGTTCCTCATCGCGGTGAACGGCGTCACCAGACCGTTCGCGGAATTCATGATCCCTATGCAGTTGGGGCCGATGAACCGGATGCCGTATCGGGCCGCAATGGACTGCAGCTCCTCGCCGAGTTTGTGGCCCTCAGCGCCCAACTCGCCGAAACCGCCGCTCTCGATGACCACGCGGCGGATTCCTTTCTTGCCGCACTGTTCCATGATCGGGGGAACGGTCCTTGCCGGGGTGAGAATGATCGCCAGGTCCACCGGTTCGGCGATCTCGTCCAGGGAGGCATGAATGCGTCGGCCGAAGAGGATTCCGCCCTGCGGCCCTATGAAGTGGATGACTCCGTTATAGGTGAATTCAAAGAGGTTCTTGGCAATCTCTTTGCCGAGGTTCATCGGTTTGCTAGACACGCCGATGACAACGACAGACGACGGATAAAAGAAATCCTTCACCACACCCTCATTTCTGGTACAACAGTGAAACTATGCGGCCTTCCCGGCCCTACCCTCTATGTCTGGATCCGCTCAGCATCACGCGGGGCTTTGTCGGCCGATTAGAGTGGAAATGGCGTCAGTTGAGGCATAGTCAAGAGCCGTCTTGCCCTTCGCGTCTGCGATGGTGACGTCCGAGCCTTTCTCCAGCAGCGCTTTGACGATATCGATGAACCCGCGATGCGCGGCCATCATGAGGGCTGTACGCCCCAGGTGATCCCGGACATTCGGGTCGGCCTCTCGGCTGAGGAGCAACTGCACCGCCTTCACGTGGCCTTTAACACATGCCTTCATCAAAGCGGTGAAGCCATTTGCCGCGTCCCGCACGTTCACGTCCGTGCCCGCGGATATGAGCAGCTTCATGACCTCGGTGAAACCGCGGTACGACGCCCTCATGAGAGGGTTGTTCCCCGAGCTGTCCGCGAGCCCGACGTTGGCCCCAGCCGCGATCAGACGGTCCACCACGTCGGCATAACCGCCTCGACACGCGACCATCAGGGCGGTGTTGCCGCGGCCGTCCCTGATTTCCACGTCGGTTCCCGCGTCGAGCAGGTATTCCACGATGCGCGTGTACCCACCCCGACATGCGGCGATGAGCGCGGTGCTGCCATACACGTTCCTGGAGTTTTCCGCTGCGCCCTGCGTCAGGAGCAGTTTTACGACTTCTGTTCTGCCCAGACTGGCTGCAGCGATGAGCGCAGTGTTTCCATCCGCATCGGTGCCGTTGAGATTCGCTCCCGCGTTCAGCAGGAGCTTGACCACTTCTTCGTACCCGCCCAGAGCGGACTCGATCATGGGCGTATTGCCGTACTTGTTTCTGACAAACGTCGCAGCGCCACGTTTGAGGAGGAATTGCACCACCTCAGGGTGACCGCGATAGGAGGCCCGGTGCAGAGCAGTATTGCCGTATTCGCTCTTGGCGTTTATGTCCGCGCCTCGGTCCAGGAGCAGCTCGACGACGTTCCGGTGCCCTTTGTAAGCGGCGAGGATCAACGCTGTGTCACCGGCAGTGGTCTTCGCACGAACGCTGGCTCCCTCCTTCAGCAGGCGACCCGCAACCTCCGCGTCCCCTTCTAGGACAGCACCCAATAAGGCAGCGTTCAGTTCGCCGGAGCCCGAGTCCATATCCATCACCCGGGTTTCCGGTTCATTCAGGGCGAACCATTCGGCGAACTTGGAACGCTCGGTGGGCACATCAGCCATTGTTCACCCCCGTCACGCGCTTCGGTCGACGCGCGGCCGAGACCAGTCGGAGAACCTTATAACGTTCCTCGGGTACACGGCGGAGAGAAAGGTCGGTCTTCCGGCCCCCCGACGCGCAAGCGCGCAGAGGCCCGGTTTGCCGCGGCGGCCACCACGAGGTTCGATGGTGTTTGCTCTGCTATTCTTCTTAGCAAAAGCCACGCTGAAGGTGAATTCTTTCTTTGATTGGGGGCTGCAAAAACATCACCGGCCCTAACGCGCGAGACTTTGCGTCAAGAGCTTAGCCGAGGACCTTCCGCTGTCTCAGGTGATCGGACACGGAGAGCCACCCCGCTGCCCGTCGTTCGGTCTTGATTCCGCTCGCTCGGAATGCTAAATTGGCCTATGCGCTATCTGCGGGTCGGCGGGTGTAGTCCGCTTGAAAGAGCCCTCAGCTTTTGCACCCGGGATTCTAAGGGGTTACGGGTGCCGCGGATGATGCGCGATGTCCGTGGAAGCGATCGAGGGTGGACCGTGAATGGGGCCGCAGGCAATCCCGTATGCACAGGCGTTCCCCTCTTCCATCCCGAGCGTCGGCCCAATGACAGACCCAATTCCCCGGCACATCCATCAGAGCAAGACGATCGATTCCCTTGCCGTTCTGAGGTGGAAACTATGGAACTGAACTACGTACGGACCACTTGCCCTTATTGCGGGTGCGGCTGCGAAATGCTGCTGGAAGTCCTGGATGGAAAGCTCCTTGGGACGTTTCCTGCCAAGACGAACCCGATGAACCAGGGCAAGCTTTGCATCAAAGGGTGGAATGCCCACGAATTCGTCCAAAGCCCGGAGAGGCTGACCAAGCCCTTGATCCGCAAGAACGGCGAACTGGTCGAGGTTTCCTGGGACGAGGCGCTGGACTTCACCGCCTCAAAGCTCAAGGAGATCAAGGACGCTCACGGAGGCGACAGCGTAGCGTTCCTGACGTCGGCCAAATGCACCAACGAGGAGAACTACCTGTTGCAGAAGTTCTGTCGGATAGGATTCGGGACCAACAACATAGATCACTGCGCACGTCTCTGACACTCTTCGACGGTGGCAGGTCTTGCCGCCGCTTTCGGAAGTGGTGCCATGACAAACTCGATCGCTGAGATCGAGGATTCCCAGTGCGTCTTCGTTATCGGGTCGAATACCACCGTGGCCCATCCGCTGGTGGCTCACCGGATCTATCGCGCGAAGGCCAAAGGTGCGAAGGTAATCGTTGCGGACCCGCGCAGAATACACCTCGCCTCCATCGCGGATATACACGTGAGCCAGAACCTCGGGTCGGATGTGGCCCTTGTCAACGGGATGATGAATGTCATCCTCTCGAAGGGGCTGCACGATAAGGCTTTCGTGGAGGAGCGCACGGAAGGATTCGACGCGCTGCAGGAAATGGTCAAGAACTACCCGCCGGAACGCGCAGCGGAAATCACCGGCATATCAGCGGAGGACATCGTCCGTATGGCCGAAACCTACGCCGGGGCCGAGGCCGCGTCCATTCTGTACACCATGGGGATCACCCAGCATACCCACGGCGTCGATAACGTCAAGAGCCTGGCGAACCTGGCCATGCTCACCGGGAACCTGGGCAAGTACGGCGCGGGCGTGAACCCGCTGAGAGGACAGAACAACGTCCAGGGCGCGTGCGATATGGGCGGGCTCCCCAACGTCTATCCCGCGTACCAGGTGGTCACCGACGCAGGCAACAAGCAGAAATTCGAGGACGCCTGGCAAGCCAAACTGTCGGATCGGGTCGGGTATACCGTCATGGAGATGATGCACGGCCTTGAAGACGGCTCACTCAAAGGGATGGTGATCCTGGGAGAAAACCCGGTGGGGAGCGACCCTGACACCACCCACGTCAAACATGCCCTGGAATCTGCGGAATTCCTCGCGGTCATCGACATCTTCCTCACCGATACGGCCAAACTCGCGCACGTGGTCCTTCCGGGGGCTTCGTACGCAGAAAAAGACGGCACCTTCAGCAATACCGAACGGAAAGTGCTCCGGGTTCGCAAGGCCGTCGAGCCGGTGGGCGAATCAAAGCCCGACTGGCAGATCATTTGCGAACTCTCGACGCGCTTCGGGCTTCCCATGGCTTACAGCTCGCCGAGCGAGATCTTCGACGAGATAGCAAAGGTGGCGCCCAGTTACGGGGGCCTCAGCTACGAACGCATCGAGGCCTGCGGAATTCCGTGGCCCTGCCCGTCGCCGGATCATCCGGGCACGCCGATACTCCACAAGGATCGGTTCACGAGAGGCAAGGGTCTGTTTCACGCCATCGAGTATCGGCCGCCTGACGAGCTGATCGATGACGAGTTCCCACTCCAACTCACCACGGGCCGGTACTTCCCGCACTACCACACCGGCACCATGACGAGAAACTCGCCGACACTCCATGCCGAAATGCCCGAAGGACACGTGGAGATAAATCAGGAGGATGCGTCACGCCTCGGCCTGAAAGACCGCGAACAAGCCAGGATCGTGTCCCGCAGGGGCGAGATTGTGAGCAAAGTTATCGTCACCGACTCGATCGATCCCGGCATGGTCTTCATGAGCTTTCACTTCATGGAAGCCAATGCGAACGTCCTGACCAACCCCGCACTCGACCCGATCTGCAAGATCCCGGAATACAAGGTCTGCGCGGTCCGAGTGGAAAAACTCGAGCAAGTCCAAGCCGCAGCCGCGGCTGAATGAACCCAGAGAACAATACACTGTGATCGGGAAGCCTTGTTACAGCAGGGCTTCCCTCAGCTATCCCCCTTTCGACACACCTCCAACGTGGTCCCGGGAAACCTTCTGAGGGTCTCTAAGCTTCTGGGCTCGTGTACAGCTCCGGTTTCAGCGCATCGTCATCCGTGAAGAGTCGCCGGAAGGAGAGACCCACCAGGATCATGCTCCCAATGGCCGCGGCCGCGGTAATCATGAGCATGACCACAATCTGGTACCGGGCCGCTTCCGCTGGGTCCACCCCACCAAGAATCTGACCGGTCATCATGCCGGGTATGCTGACCATCCCTACTACCATGAGTGTGTTGATTGTGGGGGTCATCCCTGCACGGATAGCTTCCCGCACTCAGTCGATCGCCGGGCTTTCAACGGTAAGAAGGCGCAAGGATCACTCTTGGGACAGGTCGGCCCCACCATGGGGAAAGTAGTTGAAACGTCCGCCTCGGACGTACGTGACCACGTCGATACGCGATTGGCGAGCGATGGACACTGCCAGAGCGCTTGCGCTGGATCGGGAAACCACGATGGGGAAGCGACTTCTGGCAGCCTTCGTGATGACCTCCGAAGTAATCCTTCCGGTGGTGAGGAGCAGTTTGTCCCTTGTCACGATCCCGTTGAGAAAACAGTGGCCTATGACCTTGTCCACCGCATTGTGGCGCCCCAGGTCTTCCCGAATGAAATGATTGCGATCTCCATCCGCCAGGGACGACGCGTGCACCCCCCGCGTGACGCGATAGAGCCCTGGATAGGTGTCCAGTTCCTGCATTCGCTTCAGGATCACCGAACACGAGACGCGCAGGGGTTCTCGCCGGTCATCCCTGGGGGCCAATGCGGCTTTGACTGAAAACACCACCCCGCCGGCGCACCCCGATGTAAGCATCCCTTTCTGCCCGACGGTTTCCATGCGTTCTTCCGGAACGTCCAACTCCAGGCGGACGATCCTGCTTCCGTGGTCCACATGGCATACCAGGATTTCGGCCGGCGCCTCCAACACCCCCTCTGAGACGAGAAAGCCCACGAACAACTCTTCGATGTGGGTCGGGAGCGTCGCGATGGAGAGGATCTCTCGATCGTTGACGAAGAGCGTGTAGGGGATTTCCCGGGCCAGGGAGATCGGGTAGGGTTCCAACGCGCCCTTGGAGTAGCGCAGCGCGGGAACTTCTACAGTGAGTGGGTCGATGGTGCCCGTGTTTCGATCAGACAATAAATTATCCCTTCTGGAGTTGAGCCCCGGCAGGTCACAGGTAATCCTCCGGACGGTCTAAACCATGCTTTGGCGCAGCGGCAATGCTCAAAGCGCTCCACTATCGCTCTCTTCGTGCTCCAGAGGTGTGGGCTGGACCCCATCAATGAGAAAGAGATCCTCGAACTGAGTGTCGGTGTACCGCTTGCAGCGATTACGGAGCCGGGTGTAGGTCTCCAGGAGTTCCAGCCCTTCTTTGGTGAGCCGGGACCCGTCCCCGGTCCTCTCCACGATCTTGAACCCACAGCGTTTCTCGGTGGCCTTGATCTTTCCCCACACCGCCCTGAATGGCTGCTTCAGCCGTCGAGCGGCCTTGTTCATCGAACCGAGTTCGAGAATCGACTCCAGTATGCGGAGTCTGCCCGTGCCGATGACAAGCTCTCCCGCGTCATTCTCGATCCATATCTTGGAACGGACTCGAAGAGTCATTCAACACCCTCCTCGCACCTGTTCTTCACCGCTTCAAGGGAGGCCTTTCGGCAGACAGAGCGCTCGTGCATCGGCGCTCTGGCAATCCTGGGGCTGCGATGCAGTTCCAGATCATTATAGTCCTTATGGACCGCCTATTTCAACTCACCGCTCTGCGAACAAATCGATCGGATACCGAGTCATGGAATCTCGTGCAAACTCACGTTTCTCACGGAAAACGCGAAGGGCAGGCATCGAACGAAGGATTTCTTCAGCATATGTAGCCGGATGTGAATTCCTTTGCGGCCGCACTTGAACGGATCTGTTGCGGTGTGCTATGGACCCCTTGCAACAACGAGATCGTCCAGGAGGCTCCATGCAGCACCCCAGGCTGAGAATAGCCCTCATATTCGGAGGTCGCTCCGCGGAACACGAGGTCTCCTTGCGCTCCTCGCGATCGGTTTTCGACGCGATAGATCCCGCTCGGTACGATGTGATACCCGTCCTTATCACTCAGGAGGGGGCCTGGTACCAGCGGCGGGCCGACTCCTCCGCGTTCGATCCTGAGAGGCCACCCAACGAGGGAGATAGGCTGCTCTTCTCGCCCGATCCGGCACACAAGGGCTTCCTTCGTATACACGACGGCGGCCTCACGGAGCCTCTCCCGGTCGACGTGGTATTCCCCGTGCTGCACGGTACGTACGGCGAAGACGGGACCATTCAAGGACTCATCGAGATGGCCTGCGTACCGTACGTCGGATGTGGCGTGCTCGCTTCCGCGGTCGGCATGGACAAAGTGCTCATGAAAGCCGCATTTCGAGACGCGGGACTGGAGGTGGGACCGTTCTTCTGGTTCCTCCGCTCGGAATGGAGAGACAATCGAGCCATCGTGCTCCAGCGAGCCCAACAGGGCAAGTTTCCTCTCTTCGTCAAGCCTGCGAACCTCGGGTCTTCCGTTGGGATCTCCAAAGTGGCCGACGCAGCGGGATTCGAGGCCGCGGTGGAATTCGCCGCAGCATACGACCGCAAGATCCTCGTCGAGGACGGAATCCCTGGCCGGGAACTTGAGGTCAGCGTTCTGGGAAACGACCGCGTCCAGGCCAGCTTGCCTGGCGAAATCATCCCACAGGCGGATTTCTACGATTACGAAGAGAAGTACCTGCGCGACACGGCTCAACTGATGATCCCGGCCGATCTTCCCCGCGGTACCGTGGAGCGAGCACAGCGCGTGGCCATCGCGGCGTTCAGAGCCGTCGACGGATCGGGCCTCTCCCGAGTGGATATGTTTCTCACGCCTGAGGACCGGGTAATAGTAAATGAAATAAATACATTGCCTGGTTTCACTTCTGCCAGCATGTACCCCAAGCTGTGGGAAGCTACGAATCTATCGTACCCACAGCTCATCGATCGGCTCATAGACTTGGCGCTGGAAAGGCATAAAGACAAGCAAGAGATCCGAACTGACCGGAACCGACTATGAAAGGGATGATTCTATCCGCGGGTCTCGGAACGAGACTGCGGCCACTCACCTTTGAACGCGCCAAGCCGGCGATCCCGATTCTGGGCAAGCCCCTGGTGGTGCGGCTCATCGAACACCTCATCGCGAACGGCATCCGGGAGTTCCGGCTGAATCTGCACCATTTGCCCCAGACTATCGAGGAGGTTTTTCGGACGCCCGGGACCGAGCATCTTGGCGTCTCATTCTCCTACGAACCTGAAATCCTCGGGACCGCGGGCGGGCTCAAGGCCAATGAAGCGTTCTTCGATGAGGACACCTTGCTGATGGCCAACGCGGACATTCTCATCGATTTCCCGATTCGTGATGCCATCGCGTTCCACCGTAAACGCAGGCCGCTGGCGACTCTGCTTCTCTATCCCCAGAATCCGCCTTATCGCTACTTCCCGGTCCGCATTGATGAAGACGGCCGTCTGAGCAGCTTCAAAGGGGTCGGAGGAGGAGGCGCTCTTCGGCCGGAGGTCTATGTCTTCACGGGGATTCATCTGATCGAGCCGGAGATCTTCAGCTTTATCCCCTCGGGAAAACCCTGGGAGATCAATGACCAGACGTATCCGGAGGCAATCGGAAACGGCAAAGAGATTTGCGGCTTTCCGGTTCACGGGTACTGGAACGACCTGGGGGACCCCGGCAGATACCTCACAGCCCAGAGGGACCTCCTCGTCGCTGCCGGGACACAGCCTCCCGCGGTGGTCTCTCCCACTGCGCAAATAGCCGGGAGCTGCAGGCTCGGCCCGTTCGTCTCGGTCTCCGCCGGCTGCGTGCTCGAAGAGGGAACCTCAGCCGAAAACTCCATACTCTGGGACGGTGCGCGGCTCGCTCGGGGGGCTTCGGTGCGGAACTGTATCATCGGATCTCACGTCACCATCGACCGCGCGCTCACCGACATGGTGATCACGAGAAACGGAGTAGCCCGGATTGGCTGATATGGACCCCCAACTGAAAGCGCGCTTCGCACCGCTGATCCAAGGGACGCAACCCCCCACACGGATAACGAAGCTCCTGGGAGACGCATCCACCCGCGCCTATTACAGGGCCCATTATGCCGACGAGACCACCGCGGTGGTGATGGTCTATCCCGAGCCTGGGAGCGCGGACGAGCGGATCTTCCTCGAGGTCCAGCACTTCCTGCGGGGACTCGATCTGCCTGTTCCGGAGGTCCTCGAGCGCTATCCCGCACAGGGGTTGGTTATTCTTGAGGACCTGGGTGACGAACTCCTGGAAACGGTGGTCCGGAAGCGGGATGAGACGTTCTGGGCTCCCCTGTATCGGGAAGCGGTGGGCCTGTTGCTGCTCATGCGAAGGAAGACCGCAGGCCTCGCATCCGGTTGCATTGCGTTCACGCTGGCGTTCGACGAAGAAAAACTGATGCAGGAAATGGGCTTCTTCATGACCCATTTCGTGAACGGCTTCTGCGGAAGCCGGCCGTCTCCGCTCGCGGCAGCGACCTTGGACGAATTCTTCCAGCGTATTTGCCGGATACTTGCAGCAGAACCCCGCATTCTCACGCATCGGGATTATCATTCGAGAAACTTGATCGTCCAGCACCAGCGGCTGAGAATCATCGACTTCCAGGACGCGCGGATGGGACCGGCCCAGTACGATCTGGCCTCCCTGTTACGGGACTCGTACGTCACCGTTCCCGAAGCCGTTGTGGACGATCTGCTGGATCACTACCTCAGGTCCATCAAGAACGACACAGATCAGTCCAAGGAACGGTTCCGCTCCATCTTTGACCTGATGTCTCTTCAGCGAAACATCAAAGCCCTGGGGACCTTCGGCTACCAGGCCTCGGTCCGAGGTTCGACCAGGTACCTCTCGTCGATCCCGCGAACGGCCCGTTACGTTGCCGGGAATATTGCGAAGTATGCCGATCTTGACGCGTACCGGTCGGTGGTTGAGGATTTGATCGTGGCACCTGCCTTGAGCATTCACGCCTCATGACGCCCATTACTTTATCCAATACTTTACTTATTTCTTGTAACTAACTATTTTTTTTGATATAGATCTGTCCGCCTAGCCGAGGCCGGTTCGGCTCGATCACCTCAGGAGCTCGAGACATGAAGACCACCCTTGCAATCCTTCTCACTGTGGCTGCTGTTGCGGCCCCCGGCGTTGTCGCCTTCGCTTCGGACGATTCCGTTCGGGACCCGGTTCTTCGAACCATGCAGGCGCGGTTGGAACAGCAGGTAGAGCGGATCAAGGCTGCGCGCGAGCGGGCCGACGCGCAGGTCGGCGTCGCGAAGGACAGATCTTCGGCACAGCTGGAACTGAGCGGGGAACAATTGCAGCGACAAATCGAACTCCTCGAAAGATTCCGAGAAGATCTGCAGGATCGCATGCAGGAATCACGCGCCGCTGTCGATCCTTCCAGGAACGCCCTTCCTTCGGCCTACGCGTCCACCGTGGCCGAGATCGACCGCCAAATAGGACAGACAAAGAGCTTGGTTAGCGCGCTGCAATCGGCCGCGGACAAACTGGCAGCAGAACAGAACGAGAGCGAGTCTGCCGGCGCGCCATGCCCTGGTCCCCAGTTGTGGAACTCGCCGTGCGGCACCGGTGCGATGGCCCCGTCGAAGACCGACCCCCCACGCGGTGTCCCTTCTTCCGCGGCGAAGATCAATCTGGATTCGATTCCCGATCGATTCGATCCCTCTGTGGTTCCGGCAACGCCGCCCGGCCGTTGAAACAAGAATCAGTAGGCTGCCGTGGTGCAGCGGATACAGGCACAAGCATGCCAGGGGCGCCTTCCCGCCTCTGGCACTGCCTGCAAGGACTTCCGCTATCTCTTCCCGTCTTACGCCCAACTGAGAATAGGTGAAGGATTCACCGCCTGAACGGGGGCAGGATCGAGAGTCGTCACCGGGTACGATGACATCGACCGAGCGCTGCGCTTTGAACCTTGTGGCGAGTCCTTGAGTAGCGATTCTCAGAAGTTCTGTCGGAATGGGATCGCACTGCTGGACAAGCCAGCAGTAACACCCCGAAGTCAATCCGTGATTACTTTCGAGAGCTGCTACATCACTCCTCCATCGAAGGCACACGAATGGGGGTCGGCACAGACCATGGTCAATCTTTCCAATCCGCCTCCGTTCCCAAGGGACTTGAATTCGTGCCCTCCGATTTCCCTTCCAACGTGGTTCACGTGGTACGCAACGTCAATGGACGCGATGCAATCTTGCAGATTCTCTATGCCGGGAGCGAGTACCGCATGAAGGGCGATCCGTTCTGCGATACGGACTAGCCTTTGAGCGGAAAAACTGCGATGAATCCCCCTCATTGCGTCGAGGAAACTCTAAAGAGGACACAATTGGTATTTGGGCCAGGCATGGTTCTGCTCAGGTCAACAAGGCTGGATTTTGACCGATCTCAGTGAATCTTGATGTTTTGCAGGTTCGCCCATGTGGTTTCAGAATACCATATGTCCACGAATTCCTTTATGGATTGCCCTTCTCGACGGATCATCACCTCTGAGACTGGTTTTCTCAGCAGCGATTTTATGCTGGCAAAGGCCGGCAACTGGTTTGAAGCCATTTTCGCCGCAGCCTGCCTCGCTTGCACCATCAGACTCTCATCTGTTGCTATTTCTTGGACCAGCCCCAAACTCCTGGCCTCCTCGGCTGACCACATGGCCCCAGAATAGAGGACACTGGTCGCGTTGGCACTCCCGACCAAAAAGCGCAGCATTTCGGTGCTACCTGCAAACACTGATGATCCAAAGGCCATCTCGTTAAGAGATATCTTGGCCTTGCCGGTTACCATTACTCTGTGATCGCAAGCCAAGGCCATCATGCAGCCACCGGCTATGGTATGGCCATTGAGTGCCGCCACCACCGGCTTGGGATAAAGGAACAGGTACGTATAGAAATCGGTAAAATTTGTCAGGTAGTCTGCGAATTCCTCTTTTGAGAACGATAGGAATTCCGGAATATCGAATCCAAAGGAGAAGAACTTGCCGCGACCCGTAAGGACTACAGACTTGACCGCAGGATTGCTTTCTAATTGCTTGAAATGCCTTCTCAGCTGATCAACCACAAGCCCGTTGAGTGCGTTGACCTTACCCCTGCTCAGCGTCAGAGTGGCGATCTCTTCGCTTTGCTCGAGTACGACGAAATCCATTTCTGCCTCCTCGTAATCACAATTTAAGCCTTGGTCTTGCCAGTATGAGCGTCCTGGCACCCTTGAGGGGCGGAAAGGTCGCTCCGCTGACCCCGAAAAGGTCTCCGTTTGGACTGTTAGGCCACCAGACGAAGGCAAACCCATCGTGACTTCACTGAAAAAGTCCCGACTATCCTGTTCCTGTGCATAACTCACGCTCCGGAACTCCGTCAACGATTTCTTCCATCGTGCTCGTCAGCCGAACACAACGCGGTACTGTTTTGCGTTCCTCACCTCCTGGATCTCCGATTTCGGCTATTCTCCGGATTGCCCCAACTGACTGATTCTGCTATTATTCAAGTCATCTGGTCCCCTAACAACCTTGCCTCAGACAACGGTCCCTGATTCAGTGAAGGAGGGATCGAGAGAGTTCATGATATGCAAATTCACAAGGCCGGTTGTACGGGGGACGGACTCGCCCCAACGAACCCTCGCCAGCAAACAGGGGGAGGCGGCCTCGACAATCGGGCCGTTTCCTAACGATATCATTTGGTCAACCCAAACGAAAAATGCCTCAATTTGGCCTCAGGAGGGTGCGGAATGTGAGCTGTAACACTTCTCCCCGAACTTCTGCCGCGTCTTCAAATGAGTTGAATTCGGCCATCTTCACCCCTCTCATGCGTGTGGTGAACAGAGTCAACGGGCTCTTCGCGGTTTCCCGCGGGCAGTCCGAGGGACTCCGTCCCTCAGTCCACCGGGTCGATCAGTTTGACGAGGCTGGATGAGTCGCGGGAAAGAGGCTCAAGCAAGGCAGGACGCGTGGCCGCGTTGCGGCCGCTCTACGCCGATTCTCATCATTCATGCACCGGGGAGATTCGCATACCGGCGAGTTCCGGACACCTTATGCGCGAAGGGCACGCTCGTTCGGCCGTGTCTATTCGTTCTTCCACTGAGGTTTGCGTTTTTCGAGGAAAGCGTTGATCCCCTCGTTGGCGTCGTAGCTTTCCATGAGGTCCTTGAGGTACAGGGCTTCCATCCTTGGCAGATCTTCGAGGATACGGCGGAAGAAATTCCCTCGGACCGCTTGATTCGCGATACGCAATGACGAAGCGCTCTTGACCAAGATGTGTTTCTGAATCCAGGCGCTTGCAGTATCCCACGCGTCCGCTCCCTCTTCGACCAGGAGATTCACGAGACCGATGCGGAACGCCTCCGAGGCATCGATAGAGCGTCCCGTGAGTACCAGGTCGTCCGCGTAGGACTGCCCCACTTTCCTGGGCAGCATGACCGACGCGGGGGGCGGAAGGACCCCGAGCACGATCTCCGGCTGACCGAACATCGCCGTCTTGTCCGCGACGATGAAGTTGCAGAAAAGGGCGAGTTCCATGCCGCCACCGAGGCATTGGCCTCTCACCACGGCCATGGTCGGCAC
The DNA here is from genome assembly GCA_016218715.1 of Desulfomonile tiedjei. Taxonomy (GTDB): domain Bacteria; phylum Desulfobacterota; class Desulfomonilia; order Desulfomonilales; family Desulfomonilaceae; genus JACRDG01. Next base: position 195,018 of record JACRDG010000053.1, read on the forward strand.
GGCCAGATCGACGAGCTGGTAGAACATGGCGTGGAATGCCTTCAGCATCATGGCCGCGTTCTCTTTGGTGTGTTCCGGCACGCTCGCGCCGAAAGAGAAGTGCTTCCCTTCGCCTTCGAAGACGATGAGCTTCACCTCTTTCTCGCAGCCAAGTTCGTCGAGGGCCGAGCAGATTTCACCAAGCATTGCGGCTTCCAGGACGTTCGCCTTGGGCGAGTTCAATACTATCTTGACCACCACGCCGTCGAAATGTTTTTCACATCGGATCAACCGATATTCCATGCCGGTCTCCTCCCCATACGGTCAGTCCCAACTCTGAGCGGGAA
>JACRDG010000055.1 GCA_016218715.1 Desulfomonile tiedjei
CTTCCGGCAGGCAGGAGGTGGAAGACATGCTTTTCCCCGTTGACGACTATTGTATGTCCGGCATTGGCTCCACCGATGGCGCGGGCGATCACGTCGAAATGGCCGGCCAAAATGTCGGTGATTTTGCCTTTTCCCTCATCCCCCCACTGCGCCCCGATGATCGCGCTCACGGGGCCGAGGGATTTGAGGAGGGACTTCACGAGGGAAGGATAGCATAGTTGGGAGCATTAAGTTGTGACATGGTTGCATGGTTACATGGCTGCAAGCATTAATCGTGCGTTGTTGCTTACCAACCATTCAACCATTTCATTCGTTTACGGACATTGACGATAGTTGTTCTTACTTGCAGCAATTAAGCTGGGAGTAGACCACTTGTGAGTTGGTAAAAGGTCTGACTTGAGGCTTACTCAAGCCGTTCCTCCCAACCCTATGTTGCATCACCGAAGTTTCTGCCGTTTTTGCGGATGTTTTGGTGTCCATCGGTGCGGCACTGACCGCAATCGCCGGCAGCGCTGGAAATGCTCGCATTGCGGCAAGGTCTTCACTCGTCGGACGAACACCTGCAAAAGCGGTAGCCGACTTTCGGGGCAGGAGTGGCAGCTCGCTGCCGAGCTTTTCGCTTCACGCGGAGGAATGTCCGGTGCCGATCTTGGTCGTGTGCTGGGCTACGGGAGAAGAACGGGGCAGCGTCTCAATCGAACATTCCGGGCGGCAGTCAGCCGGATTGCTCCTGTCGATCTTCCTGGAGCAACAGAATGGGATGAATCGACCGCACTCAAGTACCAATGGGTTCTTGGCGGAGTCTCCAGAGCTACCAGGCAATGTCTTCTTCGTTGCATCCATGATCGAAGCGAACGGACGCTCACGCCAATCGTCGAACGCTCAACCGATGGAGAAAGTCCGATCATGACTGATGAATGGCTGGGCTACACAAACCTTCTCAATCGCTGGTCTGTCTGTCATGCCCGAGAATTTGTGCGCAAGGAAGCCCGCTTCGTGCATACGAACACGCAAGAGGGAATCTGGGGCCATCTGAAGCCGATGGGCTGGCATCTGTACCGAGGCTTTCCGCGTACCACACTGCCATCATATCTGTCGGAATTTATGTTCCGCTACAACGTAAAAAGCTATGCTGTCCGCGTCGCTGTTCTTTCCGCTCTCCTCACTCGACCGAAAACCAACTCACTTGTGGTCTAGTCCCGGCACATGTCCTGCTCGCTCCCCAAGCCATTCTATGGTACAATGGATGACTATTTTGAACCAATGCACAAAGCTCGATACGACACCAATGGAAACATTGTCCTCCTTCCGGAGGAATCGATGCTTGATGGCGAGTCTGTGACTGTGCATGCCAAGAAACCGAAACAGTACTCCCCTCCCGTGCAGGAAAAACCGCGGCCTGCCATGCAGAAAATGGAACGCTTAGTCCCCCCGCCCACACCCGGTCTCTCTCTGCGGTTTAAGAAATCCGTCTCCGGAGCGATCTCACAGTCCATCGCTGAAGGGAAGCGGCAGCTTCAGGCGACACTCACGGGCGCCGAGTCGGAGATCGTCTCCACTCGTGGAACGCTCAGAACCCTTCCCGCACGGATGCGCGGAGCCCTCCGGAATTTCTGGCGTTCGATGAATACGCCGGTCACGCTCACGCAGCAGAAGCCGGGCAGGAACCACTTACCTCCGACGAAACTCCGGCTCTTCATCGTGGATACCGTGCGCTTCGGCGGCACGTTCGCCGGCATCTTCGTCATCCTCTTCGTGGGCATCAACTACCAGAGTTTCTGGCAGATCGCCAGAGCCCAGCTGGCTCTGGGGGGAGACATCAAGACAGAACAGGCGCTCGAGCAGATGGTCCACGGGACTCTGGCTACGGCTCTCACGCAGGAGAGCCGTACCACCAGCGCCGATACGAAGAGCCTGCTCGCGTATCTGCCGCCGGTCGGTCCGTTCGAGAACCGCCTCGTCATCCCGAAACTCGGCAAGAACGTCCCCATCGTGCGTCCGAGCATGGACGCGTTGATGAAGGAAAACTGGAAGGTCTTCGAGGAAGACATCCAGACCGCTCTCCATGACGGCGTCGTGCACTACCCCGGGTCTGCGAGGCCGGGACAAGCGGGAAATTTCTTCATCACCGGGCACAGCTCGTACTACCCATGGGATGACGGCGGCTACAAGGACGTGTTCGCCCGTTTGAGCGACCTCGTCATCGGTGACACGTACTCGGTGTACTACAATGGCGATCGCCATACCTACCGCGTCACCTCCAAAAAAGAGGTGTCGCCGAACAA
>JACRDG010000056.1 GCA_016218715.1 Desulfomonile tiedjei
GGTTTGAGGTTGGGCCTCCTCGGGGCACCGCTCTCTCCTTCTTCCGGTGCCTTGTCCTCGAGGCGTCGCAGCACCTTCCGGCGGATCACGTCGATGTTCTTGATGAGCCGCCAGACGACGTCGTCCGGAACCTTGTGGACAGCCGCCAGGCCGCCGATGACGAGCGCCTCCTCCTCGAACAGGTCGAGGATCAATTCTTTTGCCTCCGCTTTGCTGATCATGTCTCTCCCACCTCCTGTGCCCCTTGTTCGGTTCCCCTCCGCCATACAAAGGGGGTTCAGGACGAAAAAAGGGGACACATCACCGCCGGATTCACCGCATTTTTTCCTCGAACCGCGCAATAATTGCCTCGGCACGTTGGCGACGCTTCTTGGCAAATTGGTAATTAATCCCGATTTCGAGGGCATACTCGGCGAGGGGACTTTCGTAAACCCGTGTGCCTACCAACAGGAGATAGTCGATCTCGCGTATGCGACCCGCTTCCATGTGCGTGCGCAGTCGCTGAATTGCGGCCTCTTTCTCCTCGCGCAATGCCAAGAGGACAAAATTTACGCCCTCGAGATCGCCGACCAGTGCCCGAATTGGTTCTTCACATTCGGAGTTGAGCTCGCACGCTGCCCGATCCCATGCACGGCGGTATGCGTTGTGGAGGTTGTAGACCGTGTCGTTGTAGATTTTCTGGACTAGCCGGGAGGGGCGCGTGCTTACGTCGATTCGGCAAACAACCTCAAGAAACGTCCACGCGATGTTCTGCCAAAGCTCGTCGGGATCTTCAGGATCCCAGTGACGCTTCTTGAAGTGGATGCTTTCCAGTCCCGGCCAGAAGATCGCCAAGAGGATCGTCCGCAAGCGCGGATTTTGGTCCGTGGCGTGGGCCGTAAGGATCGGTCGCAGAACCTCGTCTTTTTGGGGATCGGATGAGGTCCCATTACGCATGAAGGCGAGAACATCAGCCCACGTCTTGAACCGCCGGAAAAAAGGGTTGCCACCTTGAAGATCCCGAAGCAGCTCATGGTACTCATTGCCTGCAATCTCCCGCTCGAGCCGTTCACGATCGCGCTCCGTTGAGGGGCACATGACGCCTGACCTTTCCGGCCGGGCGTCAAAGCACCTCGTAGAAGGCCAATCAGGGCGTCATGCGCCTCAAGGTTGGTGTGGATAGTGCCGCTACGCGTTTACGGCGAGAGGTGGCGGTGACTCGTTGGTGCTGTTCCGTTCGTTCACCGTGAAGCAGTTGCGGCAGACGGCGATGATGTTGTAATCCCCGCCGTCGACGACGTACTGCGCCTGTTTGTACCGCAGGTACAGCCGCGCGCCGTTTTCAATGCCGAGAAGGGTGTCACACTCTTTGCACCGCCATTGCCTCGCCATACGCTTGTCCCCTTTCCGTGGGAAGTCCGCCGGGCTTTTCGCCCGCCGTGAGTTCCATCATCCGGATCGGGAGCGAGGACGGTGCGAGAAGGGAGCGAGAATCGAGCGAAGAGAAGAAAAGGTACTGTCAGGCGGGAAGGATCAGGCAGTACGACAAGTTATCGGGCGGTGCAAATTCGTGGGTGTTGAGTTCCGGATCGGCTGAATCCTTGTGGAGCCGAAACGCCCGATACTTGTAACGCGAAAGCTGCAAATCGACCTTTCTCCGTGCTTCTACGAAATTTCTGCGGGCGGCCGAGTCGCTCGCGCAGGATTTCCCTGTCTTGGTACTGTACGGGCGCATCGGCTTTGCAGCAGAAATGAAGTCAGCCAGCATCCCGAATTCCTTGGGCGACAGCCTCTCCCTGCGAGGCTTGCCCTTTGAATCTTTGCAGATCGCTTCCCGGGTAAGTCCGTCAATGAACATGTCGAATTTGTTCCGGCCCTTCACGAGCTTCTCGTACTGATTCTTGCCCAGAGAACTCACTCCCTCTCGTGTGATGGCGCGGCAATATACACTTGAAGCCGCCTCTTCCTTTTCGACTTGGCCCGTGGGCTTCCGCAGGATTTGATTCCACGGCAGCATCCATCCTTCGCCAGTCAGATAGGTCGTCAACGGAACGATCGACATGCCCCTGCTGCTGAGCAGTTGAACGTTGTCGACCGTAAGTGGAACCGACCTCGGCACGAGCATCACCACCGGGTGACTGTCGGCCGGACACACATCTTTGCAAACCATCATGAATGCAGATGGGTCGTCATTCACCAGGGACAGATATACGACCGCTCGATCGCGTCCCGGGAGAAGCCGCTCCCCGACCCGGAAGAATCCCTCCTTGTTCTTTACTGACACTCCATCGAGGTCGTTCCCACGACGAATGAAGTCGATAAGTTTGGAAACCTGAACCTCGTACTGGCGCACATCGTTTTCGGTCAACGGAACGGGATCAAGGTAATCGTCTTCATCCGCCACGCCGAATAGGCCTTTTACGGTCCGGCGCACGATAAGATCGCCTCCTCCGGGGAGATGAGGAGGGCGCGGGACCTCGGTCGCCTTCGACGTCTCGCGTATGAGCCCCTCGGACAACAGCACCTTCAGCTGCTCGGGAGGAAATCTCTCCAGTTCCCGGTGGAGGAACACCGGACATGCCACCTGATCGAGCCGCGTAAGGACAAAGGATAGAAGTGATTCAGCCAACGACCACCTTCCAGTTTTTCAGATACCGAAACACCTCCTCGGCGTGAGTCGCACGTTTGAACTTGATCCTGTTCGATCCGGAGAGCTCGACGCGCTTCCCTCGTTTGTCATCAGGGAATCCGATCTTAAACACGGCCTTGCGGATCTCTGCTCCGGCAAGTTGCTTGCGCAGGTGGTTTCTGTCCAGCGTCTCCATCACATTCTTGGAGCGCACGACAAAAGACGGACCATGCAGCTGCTTCAGCTTGAAGTGGAGCTCGATCAGCACAGCGGAATGCTCACCCTCCACCGACATATCGAAATCATCTTCGGCGATCCTCGTCAACTTGATGCGCTTCCCCGAATCTCCCCCCTCGAAGAAGTCAGTGTCGCCAAGACAGCACCCCGCGAACGCCTTCCGCAATGCGGTCTCTTCGTTTTCGAACCGGGCTTCGATCTCGAGTTGGCCCGTCTCGTTGTTGTAGCTGATGAAATCCTGCTGGGCGGGGCGAAGAACCGTCGGCGAAACCATCGGGCGGGACTTTGAGCCCTTGAAGACAAGTTCGGCCTTGGTGCGCTTTTCGTGGTACACGATGAAGTTGCTGTAGGACCCCTCACGATATTGGCGCACGAGGACGCGATCGCTGCTCTTGTCTTCCTTGAAAATCTCCGCCAGCTTCTCCTGAAATCGTTTGGCGGCAGCCGGGACGTCGGCGATGACCTTGGCCTCATTTCCCTTGAAAAGGGAGAACCTCTCGGCCCGCCACAGTGTGTTCCGGTCATACGCAAGGTTGAAAATATCCTCATCCTCGGTCCGAACTTTGAGGCTCAGGCTTTCAACGGGGAGTTCCCCTTCGGGATCGGGGTCGTAGCCCCAATCCCGGCATGCGGCCAGAAGATCCTCGTGGCCCCGTTCCGTGCAGAGATCGTAGGCCCGATAGAGGCCCTCGATCAGCTCGTCTTTCCCATCGCCATCGCCGTTGGCCAGGAACTCCTTGAACTTCAAGATATTCATGTTCGGAATGTCCAGATCCAAGCGTCCGCTCCAAATCCCAACATAGCCGCGCAGGATCGATTCCTTTCCCTGGAACTTATCCAGAAAGCGATCCGCGTTGAAGGTCCGGTGTTTGCCCATCGCTTATTCCCTCTCGTTCGTATTGTTGCCCATCATCCGCATCACCCCGACCACCTTGCCCTGGATCCTAAAGTCACCGATCCCGACATGGATCGACGTCAGCTCCTTGTTCGCCGGCTCGAGGCGCACGCCGTCTTCCTCCCTGTAGAAGCGTTTGAGCGTAGCCTCTTCCCCGATGAGTGCGACCACGATGTCGCCGTCGTCCGCCGTCTCCTGCTGCCGCACTATCACGTAATCGCCGTCGAGGATGCCGGCGTCTATCATGCTTTCACCTTCGACCTTCAATGCGTAGGTTTCGCGGCCGCGGAGCAAGTCACTGCTGACGGCGATCGTTCCACGGTCATTCTCGATCGCCTCGATGGGCCGACCGGCGGCGATGCTCCCGACAACCGGGACTTCCGATATCTCGCTTTGTGTGTTGGTAAGGCCTTCGACGATCAGCGACCGCGCCCCGAGATCCCCCCGCCGCAGCCAACCCTTTCGCTCGAGCGTGGAGAGCAAATCGAACACACTGGAGCTCTTGATGCCGAAAGCAGCGCCGATCTCGCGCACCGTGGGCGGCATTCCGTGCTCGCGGATGAAATTCTTCACCCAGTCCAGGGTTTCCCGCTGGCGAGGTGTTAGGTCCGTTGCTGTGCGCATGAAAGACATTCCCTGACCCGGCCGTTCGTCCTGTCACGCCGACCGTGATCCGAACCGAGTCCGGTTCGAAAATAAGACCTGACGATACCCCTAACGACTGTTAGAGGTCAATGGTTTTCTCGGCCCGCACTGCCAGATCCACCGCGTTCTGTCCCCGCCAGGTCGTTAAAAGCCCCCTTTGTAGGTGGGACGGGCCGCGCCGAACCAACGAATTAACTTGATTCACCGTACCCCGCGAGGTAGGAGTGTCACTGCCAAGGGGGGAAATTGCCATGAAAACCAACATGTTAGGAGGCAGAAAGATGGCGGCAGAGAAGAAAAGCGGATATACCGCGGGGCCGTTTTCGGTGGACGAGATCGGGTTCATCCAGATCGCCCCTGCCAAGGTTCTGGCGGCGGTCGCCCGGGGCGAGATTGACCTCAACCGGATCGCCCGAGAGGAGATGGCGTCCCGGGGTCTGGGCTTGCACGGCGAATGGGTCGGGTTCGAACGCGCCCGGAAGATCCACGGGCTCGAGGAATAGGGGGGAGAAATGGGAACTGTGAAGCACCGCACGTTGGCCCAAGTGATGGCGGAACAGATCGGGGACACGTTGGTCGGCGGAACGATCACAAATGCGATCCTCTCCCCCGACCGCGAGGAGTACGGATTCAAGGTGACGTGCCGGGACGGCAAGACCCGGGTCGTGTGGGTGATGTCGGACGAGGAAGGCAATGGCACCGGCTTTCTCGAAATATCGACGCACCAAAACCAAAAGGAGGACTGATCGATGAAAAAGGGAAAAGGAAAGAACCAGGCGATCCACATCAAGGGAACCGAAGACAAGACGCTCTGCGGCAAACCGGTGGCGAACTCCACCCTCTGGGCGAAGAAGTCTTCGCCGACGAAGGACCAGCCGGGCCTCTGCAAGAAATGCTTCGCGCTCTTCGCCAAGACGGAACCGGACGCCCCCGTGCGCAAGACCGCAAAAAAGGCCTCCAAACCCGCGGCCGAGAAGAAGCCCGGCAAGCGCACCCCCGTGCTCGCCGCGATCCCGAACCGGCCCGCCGAACTCGTCGTGACGTACAAGGGGACCACGTACAAGGCCACCGTGAACCCGGACGGGACGATCTCGGTCGACGGAAAGACCTTCAACAGCCCCTCCCGCGCAGGGAAAGAAGTCATCGGCAAAGAGGTCGACGGGTGGACCTTCTGGAGCTACGAGGTCGAAGGTGAAGGCCTCAAGAAGCTCGACACGCTTCGGCAGAGCGGAACATGAACACGCCTCGCGGACCCGAAGACGGGACTCGGATCGAAGGGAAGCCGGACAATCAGACCCGCGCCTGCCGAGCAGAGGCGGCGTTGCGACACTACGTCGAGGATTGGCTCGGCGAGACCTTTGTCGACGGCGACGACGCCCACGTCGTCGATCTGCTGACCGACCTCATGCACTACTGCATCTGGAAGCAGATCGCGTTCGGCGATTCCCTGGCGATGGCACAGACCAACTTCGCCGCGGAGACCGATTGCCCAGGCTGCGAGACCGGGAGGGTCTGGCCCGACATGAAACCAGAAAACCTCTGCGAGATGTGCCAGGAGGCAATCGCCTCTGACAGGACGCAAGGGGACGGGAGATGAAACACACCCCAGCCCCCTGGAAGTTGTCCGACCAA
>JACRDG010000058.1 GCA_016218715.1 Desulfomonile tiedjei
GATCTCACTGCATCGAGCCGCCCAACGAATTCGGAGACACGATTCCCGGTTTCGGCTGGGAATCGAGAATCAAGGAGAGATGGTCCGAATGTGGGGTGTCGTGTCACGGTGAGAGGTGGTGTTTCCGTGTTGCCGCAGCGCTGTTGTTGGCTCGATGTTACCAGGATGCGTTGGGGTGACGAGCACGGATGCGGATAATGGTTGACGGAGTAGCCTGAGGTAAGGTAGGCTCAGTGACAGGCTAAGACAGATTTCTTCGGCAACGCGACGACGCTGTTGCCCTTGTTGGGTCTTGTGGGGGACCGTTCGGGAGCCTTCTCGGCGGCAGGGAGATGGCCCCCCGACCGGACTCGAACCCCGCATACCAGAATTAGCAACACTGCCACATAATTCAGCATCGAACTGCTTTGCGTGTTGGTTGCACTGCCGTCGCGATGAGCGGCGATCGTGTTAGGAGGTTATGGACAGTGAAGAAGTCGACGACCCTTTTGGCAAGTGTGGTGGCTCTGTGTCTCCTGTGCGGAGTTGCCTACGGTCAACCCCCCTGCAAGGTAGGCTTCGACTTTTTCGCAGGCTGGCAAGGGGGCGACAAGCAGACGCTGACAGCGGTAAGTGACGGTCCCTTCCCAGGGGCACTCTTTAGGTCCGTAAAACTGGAAATACCGAACCAGGGGCTTTGGCTCGCAGGGGGCCTGGACGCGAAAATCGGGGAGGATCTGAACCTGCTTGTCCAGGGCTGGTACTTCCTTTCGAGCAACAGCGACGGTTCAATTGTTTTGGATCCTGGCGCGACGCCTGTGCTGATACCGGCAGGTGTGTCGTCAAACGTTGACTGGTGGTATATAGATGCTCTGGGAGCCTACCGATTGAGCGGTCCCTTTTCAGGTATCCTGGGGCTGCGATTCGATCACCACAACTTTTACACCGACGATCCCGAAATCTTGAACATCCTCTTCTTTCCCCTGCCCACTCAGATGAGGCTGGACCTGAACGTCCTCAGCACCATCCCGTATTTCGGCTTCCAATGGGGACCCTCAGACGGAATTACCTTGAGAGCGGTTTACAGTCCGTTGGGTTCGATCACCGCAGAATCAACGCTCAGTCAGAACAATAACATCGCTCGCCCATTAAACGTCCTCGGGGGAGAAGGTGGCTTCACCAAGAAAACGTTTTTCGAGTTGTTCGTCGAGTATTCCGGAGAAGTGACGCCCTCGGCGAAGTTAGCGGTCTTTGGCAGGGGAGCCTGGCTTCAGGGAACTACCGACACCGATTTGACGGAAAGCCTTGTAAATGGAGCTGCGGAGTACGGCATTTCCTATCATCGCGTGAGTTGGGCCCTTGGTGCCAAGGCAACCGTGCTTTTTGATGTCCCCGCGTTCTTGCGCTCCTGGTGACGAACGCAAGGGTTTGGCCTACGCTTCTGGTGACTGCCGAGTCCAATTCAGCGGACACCATGCCCAGTGTTTTCGATGGCTTGAGTCTTGAGTAAGGTCCCTCCAGAATTCAGAATTAGTACTTGTTCTGGCTTCCACCATATCGATGAGGCGTGCTCGGTCGTCCCTCATAACGGTACCGCTTCCTTCATCACATTCGACCGAACATGGTCTCGAAGTCCTTTTTCCGGGACCACGTCGACCGGAATTCCGAGTGGTTCGCTGAGCTCGTAAAGAAGTCCTCCGAGGTCGAAAAGGGTGCGCCCAGGCTCCATATCGACGAGGAAATCGGTATCACTCTCAGGCCCGGCCTGCCCCCGCGCCACGGAGCCGAAGATCCTGACGTTTGCGGCACCGTATCTCCCTGCCAACTGCAAGATGTCTTCCCGCTTTTCTTGTATCAGATCGTTGACGTTCATCCGCACATCCCTTCGTGTACGACAGGCTATCACCCGACCGGTTCCGGTGCTCTACACTCCGCCTACTCCAGAATTCTGAGAATTCTGGGGTTACCATAGCCAATTCGCGCTGGGTGCCGGTCATTAGGTGAAGTGTCCCCAGATCTCATTCAGGACCTGATCTGATCAAGGAGTTGCACTGCGACCCGTTTTGGTGAGTCTGTCGTAGTCAGTGTGGCTCCCTATCCAAACCCAGATGAAATCGGCGCCGTCTTCTACTGCCAGGGCTCGATGTGCGAGCCCCACTCGCACAGACCAGAAGTTCCCAACCTTCTTGAACTGAAGTGACGGATGTCGTGAATTTTCTTTCAGGAGTTGGAAGTTTTTGTCTGCTAGGCTCTGCACGTCCCCCGGTAAGGCGTGGTACCGTTCCCAGAATTGGTCGGTGGTTCGGTGCATCAGAGATCTCTGAGTCTTTTCCCGTTCTTTGCGTCGACCGCTTCCTGAAGGAGGAAATCGAGTCTGCCGGCTTCCGCGTCCTCCTCGATCTTACGGTCCCATCTCTCCCATTCCCGATCGAGGAACCACTGCCGGAACCGGCTGTATTCCTCCTGCGTGAGGGAATCCACGGCCATCTCCAGCTCTTCAACGGTCTTCATGTTCTTTGTTCCTCTCTGCGGTGGAAACTCTTCTTTCGGAACACCCGATCAAGCCAGTCCTTAGATTGGCCAATGATCTCGCCTGTGTCAAGCAAAAGAAGCCGTGCGGTCGCTGATGGCCTCTCTGTATGTTGTGATGTCGGTAAAGGCAGTACCCGGTCTTACCCGCCGGCCGTATTGACGGAGGCAGAGCAAATGCCCAACTTTTGGTAATGGAGTCCGGCCGACTGCGCGCCAAAACGAGAATATGTTTGTCGCAGGTAACGGGCTGGAGCATGCGACTCCTCCGCCGATTCCACGATGAAGGTTTGTCTGTAAGAGACCTCGCTAACGCCGGCTCCGATGAATAGTACCGAGAAAGGAGACTTACCATGGCGGGAATGGATAACAAAGAACTGGTTCGTTCATATTTTGAAAAGGGGTGCGTCCAGCACGATCTGGCTGGGGCATCCGAGTTCGTCAGTGAAGACTATATACTGCACGATCCCATGGACCCTGACTTTCCCGGCGGCCGCGAGGCCTTCAAGAAAAGGGGCGAGGGTTGCGGTGAGGGAATACGGGACTCCTCTTGCACCATAGACGATCAATTTGCTGAGGGCGATCGAGTGGCCACACGCTGGACAGTTTCCGGCTGCCAGACTAAAGATCTGCCGGGAATACCATCCAAAGGTGGATGCTTCAAGATGAGCGGGATCACCATCAGCCGGGTGGCCGACGGAAAGATCGCGGAAGAGTGGCTGAGCATGGATGCCTTGGGCATGCGCCAACAGCTCGGGGCCGATTAGGAGGCTGTTGCGTGACGCAATGCTTTTTGAGATCGTACCACTTCGGTGTAGATTGGTACAGAGCTTCGTCAATGCCGCCACCTGATAAGTTCGTATGTCAGCCTCATGGGAGCCTCTCCACCGAAGCGGAGTGTGCGGGCATGCGCCGAGGTGCTATAATCCTGTACGGTTATTCAACGGAAGAACCGAGGCACTGCAAGCAAGAAAACGTGGCGTTCCACGGTCATTTCGGGAAGAACTGCTTTCACCCTCCCTTCGCGTTCACCAGCGATGGTGACTGCATGGGAGCGAAGAAGTCAAACGCTCAATGGAGTGACTTATCAAGCGTCTGATCGAGATGGGAGCGAAGGTGGCGTATTACGGCAGGATGTGGTAAGTCCATGTGGCTTCGGCCTTGCCCTTGGCCCGGTATTACCAATGTGTGTTGGCTCAAGGACGGCGAGGACATTTCCGTTCACGGAAGCGCATACTGTGAGGCATGCTCAAAAACAGGCATAATCTTGCTTTTTCAGCAACTTGACGACGCCTTTGCCGGTGTCGAGTCTTCTGAGAACGAGATACCGAGCCTATCTCGGTCAGGAGAACCATCCAGCGACCGGATCCTGGGGCAAAAACCCCAGAATTGGCAAGAATGCGGCATGATTCCGGTTAATTGGTCGAAAGGGAATGGCAAATCTACTGAGAGGAGTTCTCTATGTTTGAAGTAAGTGATGAAGCATCGGAAAAGATCGAACAGTTCCTGGAAGGACGCGAAGGACTTCAGGCCATCAGAGTCTTGATGACCGAAGGCGGGTGGAGAGGTCCGTATCTCGTGATGGCTCTGGATGAACAAAAGGATGATGATGAGGTTTTCACGGAGAGAGGTGTGACATTTGTTATCGAAAAAGCACTATTTGAAAGGGTAAAACCCATACGTATTGGCTATACTCACTCCACTGTGGGTTCAGGTTATACGCTGGAATCGGAGCTCATGAAGGGCATGAAGGGTGTTAGCGTAGGATGTCACGAGATTTCTTGCAGTTGCAATCCAGTCAAGGATTGACTGGGGGCCTGAGACAAACGACGCCACCAGTGATCCGAGTGAAGCGGCATTGCCTTGAAATCGGTTGAATCTCCCGAAGAGATCGTTTCTCAGCGTTTGAAGGGCGCTGAGGAAGCGATTGTACGTAGTTCTCTTTCTCGTTTCCTTCCAGACGCGCTCCTGGGCGTTAAGTTCAGATGATTTCTCCGGTGAGTGAGGTTACGCGACAGGCACCCGGAAACTCCGATTCAGCCATCCGGACTCATCGTTCTCCGTCAGAGCCGGTCACCGGGCCTGGGCCGGCTCGGACCCCGGACCCGACAAGAACGCGATTGTGGGAATTCCAGGGACACCCTACCCAATTCTTTTCGGATCGAGAATCCAAGCAGGTGTCGCCAGATCATCGAACGGGAAGTCTGCTGCCGGGGATTACCGCGTTGCGTTACCTGCTCAGGAACCCCCGGAATTACTCCCGGCTGCTACCGCCGGTGTCAGGATTACCCCTTATCTCGCGGCACACATGATCCGCTATGTCGCTCATTCTAAGTATTCCGATGACCCCTCCATCGCCTTTGACGAAGAGTGATGGATGGTTCCCCATGAGCATTCTGTGGATGGCTTCCGTGATCGGACTGTTTCCATCTATGAACTCATTTTCGGTAATGACGGACATTACATCTCTGACCAGACGGTCGGAAGCCGCCCGGCAGAGTTCCTGCAACGGACGGTTCCACAGCTCAAGTTTGGCGAAGATGACGTCAACGAATTCCCGTGGTAATCCCGCCAACGAGAGGCGTCTGAGATCTCCGAACTGCCTGTACTTGGGTTCCAGCGACCGGATCACGTCGAAGTGTCTGACCGTTCCAACGATGTGATGATTTTCGTCGTGGACTAGCACGATTCTGGGCTTGTAGTCCCATCGTTGGAACATCATCCGGGTCGCTTCCATGGTGCTGAGGGCCTCGGGCAAGGTAGCGCTTTCAGACACTATGGCACATTGCGAAGACGCGAGCATAAGGTCTTTGACTTTGAGCTCGGGCATTTATCACCTCATTTCAAGGAGCAACTGCCTCGGGTATCGATCGGTCTGGTCGCGCGGAGCATGGTACGATCTGACAGGAGCACCCCCCCGGTCTGCAAGATCGGCTCGTTACCGACCCGGCCCTTCCGAACCGGAGGTTTCCGGAAGAAGGAGTTTGTGACTCGCCCTCTATCCCGTGCGTCCGTGCTTGCTCCTATACGATCCGAGCAGATCTGCCAGGTGATGACGGCCAAGTCTGGTAGCGGTGTCGAGGGGAGTTTGGCCGCTGCCGTTGCACAGCTCCGGTGATGCCCCGGAGCTCAGGAGTATTTGCACGCAATTTTCGCTCCCTTTGAATACGGCCCAGTGCAGGGGTGTATCTCCTCCGTTGTCCGGGTCATCAATAACCGCACCCTTCTCCAACAGGAATTTCACCAGATCCGGCTGTCCTTCCAGACAAGCCCAGTGGAGGCAGGTTCTCCCGTTGAAATCCTTGCCGTGCAGATCCGCTCCCCGCTCCAGGAGCAGCTCCGCTGCCGACCGATGGCCTTGTCTCGCTGCCTCGATCAGAGCGGTTACCCCGTAGCGTCTATTCTTGAGGTTGACGTCGGCATGGCGATCCAGGAGTAACCTGATTACCTCCCAGTGGCCTTCCTCTGCAGCCCACGTCAGAGCTGAAGCTCCGTCTTCGCTCGATTCATCCAGTTTGGCGCCGCAATCCAGGAGCAGCTCAGCCATAGGCGTGCTTCCGGATAGGCAGCACCACATGAGAGGGGTTAGCCCCATGTAGCCGGCCGCGTGGATGTCGGCACCCGATCGGATGAGGACCTTGCCAACAGTGGCACACCCTTTTCGTGCGGCGGCTATGAGGGGAGTGTCCTCGTCCCATGCCTTGGCGTTAGGGTCAGCGCCGTGCTCCAGCAGCACTTCGACTACCTCAAGGTGATCCCCCAGGACGGCAGCTATCAACGGTGTTTTCCCCGACCTGTCGCGGCAGTTCGCGTCAGCTCCCTCCGCGAGGAAGGCTTTGACTTCGTCGAGTCTGCCGGACAGTGCGGCCCGAAGGAGATGTATGGACATGGATCGCCCCGACGAGGGGTTCTGCCCAGAGCCGGTTGCACGGCCTACATTTGCACCCGCGACAGCCACAGACGCGGGTCGGTTGAGGCCACTTTCGCTATTTCCTCGTTGCCAAAAAAGGCAGCAATTTCCGTGCCATCGTCGGAGTGGCGATTCCGAACCCACCGCGGCGCTTCCTGAACCGCCGAAGACCCAGGTTCTGGACCGCTGAGATCCCCGGTCGGGCGATGATCCTGTCAAAAATCTTTCCAGGTTGTCAGGACAATAGATCCGGTGATTATCGCAGGCTCATAACAATCAACTTGTGCGGTGCGATATTGTGCGGACGCAATGCGCGGCCACAAATTGAGGATTGTCTACGGGGAAGTCGCCGGCAGGAACCCGCCCCGGGTAAGGGTCCGAAATCACACTCCGGCAAGCCCGGTGTCTCGGTGCGACACGACAACACGATGGACAGGATTGGTCATGAGGAACCAGCACCATGATTTCTACCACTTGGAAGCATTCAGGAAACGTTCATGATGCGTCTGGCGAGACTGGACTATGGGCGAAGCAAATCAAGAAAAACTAATCCATCCCGCAACAGCATAAAGGCAAGAATTAACAGTGCCCCACCCAGAATGCGCATAACCGAGCGGTAGAACCTCCCGGTAAGTAATTGCCTCGAGCGGTCAGCCACAATGGCCAAGACAATCTTGCCTCCGATCAGACAGGAGTAAAAACCTGCAAGAAACCCGGCTGCCGTTAAAGGACTGTGCCCCCATGCCTCCACCACTTTTGGAGCACCAATGGTGAGCCAGAACAGGTAGGGATGGGGGCTGAGGAAATTCACCAGAGTTCCTTTGCTCAATGAACGCGCTTGGGCAGCATCGCCCCCCATTTCGACCTTGTCTGTCCTGAAACATGCATAAGCCAAGTAGATCAGAACCAGACCCCCCACAATTGAAATCAACCCCAGAATTTCTTGAGAATTGCGCAATTGTGTCAAGGCGAAAACAGACACCAGGATTATCGGCAAATCGGTAACGAATGGAGCCATCGCCACTTTCAGGCCTTCTTTCACTCCGTGTTGAAGAGCCTGAGAAATCACAAGGGTTGTCAGTGGCCCCGGGGAGAAACCGGCAGACAGGCCCAGGGCAATTCCCGCGCTCAGAAAAACGTCCATTTGCGTCTTCTCATATTCTTCAATCCTGTCGAATTCCGAAATCCAATTCTGGAATTATTGGGACACCATGGTAGCATGTCGTATCACGGGCGGTGGTTATTTGTCCACATGGCCTCAGCGTTTCCTCGGGCGCGATACTACCTGGCTGTGTTCCGGTGACGAACCGGTATGAGAAAAACCGTTGACTGAGCGGCCTGAGGTGAGTTACGGTTGAAGGCAAAATTCCGGTTGCATACACCTCGGAACCGTGCAGCAATTCCTCGCTCTTGGAATTGGCCGTTCCCCTTGCCTGAGTGACGGGAGTCCGCGTCGAGGAACGCGGTGGGAGAGCCTGTGACTGAACCGAAACGAAAACTGTCGGCAAAACAACTTGTTGCGGACATCAGTGCCGGAATGACCGACCGGGAATTGGCGAGAAAGTATGAGCTGACGAGCCACCAACTGGAAAGCGTGTTCCAGAAGCTTGCAAAGGCAGGGCTCTTGGACGGCACGAGGCTCGACGACCGATCCGCTTCCGCAAAGAGCAGACCGGTCCCCGCTCCCTCGACGCTCCCACCGCAGACAGATGTAGTTCAACCGAAAGCCCCGGCGCACCTGGCTATCTCCAGCGCCGCGGCGGAATCGTTTCTTCTCAATGCCGCAAGTGGGATCAAAGGCGAGTGGAGGGCGTGCTTGTCTGGGGACAGTCTCAAACTCGAGTCCCCGGATGGCAGCCATTCCGTGGAGATACAGGCCGCTGAGGCCGACGAGAAACTCCAGTTGTGGGAATCGTCGCTATTTCCTCCATTCCTCGTATTGCTGAAGCCCAAACGGACGGCCTTCAAGCTGGACCCGGACCTGTTGAGCCGCTTCAAGGAGTGGTTCGGACCTCCAACAGCCGCAAGGCTTCGGCAGGTTCTGAAGCCAAGGTTCTCTTTTTGCATTGCAATCGGGATTCTCTATCTCGTGACATCCATGCCTTTGCCAGGTGATTCCCAGGTTGGGATCGATCCGCTCCCGTTTGACCCTGTATCAGCCTTTCTCGGCGTCTCTCTCCTGGTACTCGCGCTCCTTGCGAAATTCCGACCGAGCAGAACGCTGCTCCTTCTCGACGCAGTGTGGTTTCTGCTGTTGACCGTCAACCTCGGCATCGGCATCTACCAGGGGAACAGCCCGTGGTGGCTGATTCTGGGTGCGGTTCTCCTCTGGACGGCCTATGAAGCACTTCGGGATTACCAGCGGTTGAAACTCGACGATTCCGTTTCGGCTCGTGGCAAGGTTGCGAAGCCGATAGCTCCACAATGAAACGGCATTCGATTTCTGTATTTGCGGGGATTGCAGGAGACACCATTCTTATCTTGCCGAGGCGCTCCGCGAACAGTTCGGACCTGGTTTTCGGCGAGGCATCGACCCCCCCGAGGCGGCCCGAAGCTCCTTCGTGTCATGTGACGCAAGGTTTCGCAGGCTTGGCAAATTTCCCCGAGTATCCTTCAATGATCTCCTGCCTTCGGAAGCAGCCTATCGTATGATCGTTCACCATTCCCGTCGCCTGCATATGCGCATAACACACCGTCGATCCGACGAATTTGAAGCCTCGTTGACGCAGGTCTTTGCTCAGCGCATCGGACTCGCGACTGGTAGCTGGATAATCCTCCAGCCGCCTGAGTTCGTTCACAATGGGCTTCCCATCAACAAATCGCCAGATGTAGGTGTCAAAACTCCCGAATTCGTGCTGGATTTCTATGAATCGTTGTGCGTTGTTGATTGCCGCGAGTATCTTGGCCCTGTTTCGGATAATTCCCGGATTTGCGAGAAGCTCCTGCACCTTGCGCTCGTCATATCCGGCGACCCTTTCGGGGATGAAGCGATCGAAGGCGATGCGATAATTCTCCCGTTTTCGCAGCACAATATACCAGCTCAGCCCGGCCTGCGCCCCTTCCAGGATCAGGTACTCGAATATGACCCGGTCGTCGTGGACAGGGACGCCCCACTCCTTATCGTGATAGGCGACGTAATCCGGCTTGGTGAGATCTACCCAAGGGCATCGGCCTATCGTTGGTTCTTGCTGCATGCCGGCTCCGGGAAAGGTGTTCGGTCATCCGTTCCAAGCAAGCTAGGAGTCTTGTTTCTTTGCGTGGTATCGTTCAACGAAGGCGCTGACAAATTCAGCCAGTGCTTGCCCTGCCTCGACAGCTTTGAGATGGTATTCAAGCATTTGCTCTTGATCTCCAGCCTCGCCGGCCTGTCTTTTCAAGTCGTTCCACTTGTCCTCTTCACGCCCCAGGCGGTAGTGCTCGTCCGATGGGATTCCCAACTCGTATTCGAACTTCCAGATATGCCAGTCGGTCTTGGTTGTCACCCACTGCGGCGGCTCAACATAGCGCATGCCACGATTCTGCAATTCCCGAACCAGTTCATCGAATTCTTCTTTCGCGATCGTGAACGGTTCCCACACGCATCCTCCGCTCATTCCTGCATCATCCTCCCCGGTGCTGAATTCTTCGTTCATGACCGACAGAGGTGGGATGAGGTTGAACGCCAGAAAATAGGGGATCTCCTCAACAAAGTCGGCAAGCGGCTTGGTCACGGGATTCGATGGGTCACGTGGCCCCACCGGTGGAAGGTATCGGTAAGTAATCTTCTTCATCGCTGGCACGTCGGATCGCGGGGAGCCCAGGCCCTATCTCCGCGAATTCTGGGGACCCCATTCCTCATCTCGGCTAACCCGCGAGCGATGCGGTTCACTTCGTTCACCACATCCTACGCAGGCTGAGCAGCCTGAAGATAGGCCGCTTCAATGCGTTTTGCGTCGTAGGGACGTATCTCTCCACTCCTGACGGCTCCGGCCAGTTTCGCTCCGAGATCGAACGCTTGCTGAAACTGGTTTTCAGTCAGTTGTCTGAAGAAATGGGCCTTGCTCCATTCTTCGTCACTGAGACCCTTTGTGAAAAAGGCGCCTGCATACAAGTCTCCGACAAGCTCACCGTTCAAGGCCACCGAGGCCCACTCGGTTAAGAAAGGGGTCCCCATGTCACAGTACTGCCGCAACTCGGTGGGAATAAGGCCAGCGCTGAGTATGACGACGAACCCCCTCGCTTTCCCGGTCAGGCGCGGTTCAGGCACACCTTTGAGACCCAGCAACTCACCCGTAGGGCGCAGCAGGGTCCAGGAAGCTCTCTCCAAAAAACTGACCATGAGGCCGGTAACAAAGCCGCTATGAACCGGAGAGGCCAAGATGATGCCGTCAGCGTCACGGATTTTCTCAAGAATCGGACGCACGTCGTCCTCGATCGGGCAAGGAGCGATCTCCGACTCCAAGTCCTGGTAGCAGGTCAGGCAATTTCTGCAGAATTCTATGGTATGCTCTTTGAGAACCACCATCTCGGTATGGGCACCTGCAGAAGCTGCCCCTTCCAGTGCCTTCGCTGCGAGGCGCGTCGTGGTCTCGCCCGGCCTGTACGTCCCGTTCAACGCGATAATCTTCATGATTGCTCCTCCCATGGCTCGATCGGGGGAAACCATATGTATCTGCCCGAAGGCGGCGTAGGATGCGATAACCGCCGGGAATCACATCGATCCAGTCATTCTCTCAAGAAACAGGCGCGGCCAAATATCCGGCCACAGAGGAATTCGGCCATCAAGGAACCGGTCTGGGACGGTTCTTTTCGCGCGAGCGATGCCGTTGCCGTAGCATCATCACACCCCGCGCTGGCTACCATCGTTCATTTGCCGGATTATCATCGTTGTAATAATAATCCCAGAGGAACCCGCTCGTCCGTTGCAGTGAATCCAGGAGGTCCCCTGTTGGTACGGCCTCCCCGTACGCGATGCGGTCGATAATGATGCGGAACCTTCCCAATGCAGCGGCATGTTGCCAATCCAGGTCATAGACACGTTGGGAGACTTGACAATTCGGACAAACCCATCTGTGCTCTGATTTCTGCGGATACCAGGCACTCAGCATGTCAGGCCAGGCTTCCTCACTATAGCCGCACTTCGGGCAGAGCGGCGCTATTGAGCAGGCTCCTCCCAAGAACTCAGGAGCAAGCGTGACTTCGGCAAAGCTGATGGAGCAGGCGTTGCGGCTGTCGATAATTTCATCCTCTACGAGTTCGCCGTTTACCTGCTTGAGTCTGATAATAGGGTGAGAATCATAGAAGTGCACGAGTCTGAGAAAATCGGCTCCAGGGCTATAATGCGTCTCATCGTAGAATTCAAACGCTTCCGCCATGAATCCTATCTCACGAAGGCTCGCCAATAGAGCCCTGAGGTCCGCGGGAACATCTTCGGCATCAGACGGCACAAGACACAGTTGTTTGATTCCCATAAGAAATTCTTTCCGGCCGAAACTCGGTGGAATGCAAAATGGCTCGCCTGTCGTGCATCGTGATCCCCGGGCACCTGCACTATACCACGCAACATGGTGTCCTCTCAACGGACTTTTTCGTGACTTGTGTAGGATGCGGTGACCGCCGGGACCCGCGTCGATCGAGTCATTCTGCTAAGAAACAACTGCCGCCAAGATAGCGGCTACAAAGGCACTCGGAGATCAAGGAACCGGCCCGGGACCGTTCTTTTCTCGAGAGCGATGCGGTTCATTCATTCGCCCCATCCTGCCCAGGCCCAGTGCCACGATGCTGGCGAACCGCGGTCAAGGCCGTGGGCTTCGATCCGAAACCAACGGCTCACTACCTCCGGCACTGCTGGTTCACGAATGCCGTGCGGAGCAGGGTCTATCCGCACATTGCCGAGGCCATCTTGGGACACGGCGACAAGAAGAAATCCCTCCAATGCTATCAGAAAATGATTGCATGGTGGCAGTGTGAGTGTTATCTTTACTTGATGAACAAGGCGCAAAGCAGGACCCTTGAGGCCATTTTCTCTCAGCCGGTTCCCGCGACTCTGGAATGGCGGCGCATCGAGTCCCTGTTTCGGGCGCTTGGAGCGCAAATCATTGAGGGCGACGGGTCACGGGTCAGATTCCTGCTGAACGGTGTAATCGCCACATTCCACAGACCCCACCCGGCAAGAGAAGCGAAGCCGTACCAAGTTCGTGATGCACGAGCTTACTTGGAGAGCGCTGGAGTGAAACCATGAGCACAATGACTTACAAAGGATATGCAGCCAGGATTGAGTACAGCGATGAAGACGGTTGCTTCATCGGCCACGTTGCCGGAATCAAAGATGTGATCGGTTTTCACGCGCAATCTGTCAAAGAATTGCGTGCTGCCTTTGAAGAGGCAGTAGACGACTATCTGGCGACATGCGAAAAGTGCGGACGAGCGCCTCAAAAGCACTATTCAGGCAGACTGATGCTCCGAGTGCCTCCTGAGGTTCATGCCCGAGCGGCAATGATGGCTGAAGCGCATGGAATGAGTCTCAACCAGTGGGCAACCGAGGTCCTTTCTAGAGCATCTTGACAACAACCAATCAGCCAACACGATCCGGGAGCACGGGGACAAAAAGAAATCGCTCCAGAGCCTTTACCTGACCCTCAGCGATGAAGATCTGATCGAGGCCATTGATATGATGAAATTCGATATAGGCGAGACGGAGATACGGGTGAAGAAGTGAGAGCGGGGGATTCCGGGGGCAGGGCATTCATCGTCGCCGCGTGGCATTGTCTTGCCTGGACTATTTCTTCAGTGCTATTCAGGGCTGGTCATACGCCGAATAAGCCTTTGCCGATTCTTGCCTGTTGCGGTTGTGCGGGATATGATCCACTCAGCCCTGCCACCGGGCTTGTCCCTGAGTATCCGTAAGTCTCAGGTTATACCATAGAATTGAGGAGGCCATGCCATTGTCGGATGACAAAGTCAAGGATTTCACTCTATTCTACGCTTGGCAAAGCGATCGACCTAACAGGATTAACCGAGGCTTCATTGAAGAAGCGGCCAAACAAGCTCTGAGGAAGATTTCTCTTCCCCCGGAGGTCTACGCCGCTCCACGTTTAGAGCAAGACACGAAAGGTGTACCTGGAACTCCGGACATTGCAAACACCATATTGAAGAAGATCCAAGACAGCGACGCTTTTCTTGCAGATGTCACACTCATAAACACGGCGCCAGATGGGTTTGACGAGAGTAAGCTGCGACCTACACCTAACCCAAACGTGTTGATCGAACTCGGATACGCTCTGGCATCGCGGGGTTCGGAGCGGGTGGTTCTTGTCATGAACGAGTATTTTGGTTCTTTTGAAAAACTCCCGTTCGACCTGCGCCACAAGAAGCGGCCAATCGGGTACAACTTGAGTCCGGGCGCTTCGACCCAAGAAAAAAGAACCGCAAAAGAGCAGCTCCGTAAAGATCTCGAGAAGGCCATAAGCCTTATCGCTGAAAACAACTCGAGGGAAACGCTGACACGCCTACCAATAGTGGACGTCGAGTCGGCCGAGGCTGTTCGATCCACCTTTCACGAGAGGCTTCGTAGTGGCAAGTTTGAGGACCTTGACACCTCTGACGGAGCCCTCGCAATTGCTGTCATTCCGGGACGGAAACCAAGCAAACGAATTGATGTAGCTTCATTCGAGAAGTTCCTGTGGGAAAGACTGCACCCAATTTCTGCCGGAGGTTGGGACCGTCGGAGGGGTTCACGGTATTTCGGCACCTTGGCGAAAGACCCATCAACAGGCACACCGCTTGATGTGACTGAATTCACCGACGAGAAAGTCCTCCTGGCCGCGAATCGATGGCTCGTGCGCGAACATGGCCTGACTGACAAGTTACGTGGTAGATTTGGCGAGGGAACATGGGGGATCTACCCGGCCAGAATAGAGAGAATCGCTATCGAAGCGCTTACCAAATATCTTTCGATGTTGCGGGACGTGCCGGTCCGCTGGCCTTGGTTAATCAGCGTGGCCCTTCTGGACTTAGGTCCCACTGCGGCTTGGTCAACTGACATCCGGCATTACAGTTCAGGAGATGTCGTATTTCGTGACAGGGATATTGTGCCTGACTTCATCGAAGTTGGTGAGGAGGACGAGTTTTCGGACAAGAATCAAGTGGCTCGCCTCCTTCGTCCAGCGTTGAACTTCATGTGGAGAGCATTCGGTTACCAGGGCAGTCCATATTTCGACAGGGATGGAGACTGGCACGGATGAAATGGCCCCGCACCAACGGTCCACGATCTCCGGAACTGCTGGTCCATGAATGCCGTGCGAAGCAGGGTCTATCCGCACATTGCCGACGCCATCTTGGGACAGGGAGACAAGAAGAAGTCCCTGCAGAATCTTTTCCTGACCCTCAGCGACGACCATCTGATCCGCGCCGTCGAAATGATGAAGTTCCATATACGGGAGACTGAGATTTTGGTAAGCAAGTGAAACGCAGCAGGAAAGCGAGTGCTTCAAACAGTAAATTGATTGAGGTCTACCCAGAAATCTTCGGTGATAATTCCCAGTCCAAAGTTCATTGACATAGATATGAAAATGTTACTTCAGATGTGTATCCGCGTACTCTTCCAATTTATTTATGATTTGAAAATAATCGAACAATTGCACGTCCACGTCTTTTAAATTGTGCGTCGCCGGACGAAACATGCGCAATCCTTCTCCAATGAAGTAAGCGTTACAAAAAACAAAATAAGAAGAATCGAGCAATTGATTCAGTAGCCTTATAAAACTGGTGTCGAGATAGATGGAAAACACCAGTATTCTCTGAATTTCCAACTCTGACTGGATCTTGAGATGACCTAACATTTCAACAACCGTGGCTTGGCGGGAAAGATCAGTAACCAACCTAACGACCGTCTCAGACCAGGGATTCACTACTTTACAAAGACGTTTCACATCTTCCCTGGTCACCAACCTCCTGTCAAAAGCAGATTCAGAAGAATGTCTATTGAGCCATCCAAGAGTCTCATCGGCGTGATTGATAATTTTTCGCGTCCGAGGGCCGATCGATTCGCCGATATTTCGTTGATTTTGTCTCCTCGGGAGAGCAACGGCCAAGAGATAAATGATGACGCCTGTCACATACGACACGCTCAAGCGAGAGAGAGCGTCAAGAAATCTGCTCGATGCATCTTCAGACGGTTCTCGCAAAATAATGTAGGTGAGAACTGCAATCGCAAGAGACAAGAGAACTATCATCCACCAATTCATGGAGAGTCTGCTGAGCATCGTTTGGAGCATTCGAGACAGCTTCTGGCCTACGGCAGTCATAACAACCTTACACTCTGGTCCCTTTCCTCTGGGGGCCCATTGGGGGCCCCTGAACTCTGATCAACGAAAACAGGGAAGCCGGCTCATCCGAACTTCCCTGTTATTTCATTGTCTTAAGTTGGCGTCCCCAAGGGGATTCGAACCCCTGTCGCCGGCGCGAACATTGGATACTGGCTGTATCAGCAATCATCTGCCCGTATCTATGGTACGTTTGGGTCATCGGACTCGTCTTCTCCACAGATTTCCCGCTCCAGCTCATCCAAGGGCGGCAGAACAGCAGCAATCGTGAGCCTCAATCCCGGAAGATCCTTTTCTATGATTCGCCACACCTCTTCCAGGTTGACTCCTTCATATTGGTGTATGAGCACGTCCCTCAGACCCGCCAGCCCCTTCCACGGAATCGACGGGTGAACCCGACGGAATTCTTCCGGCACACGCTTCGCCGCCTCCCCCTATGATCTCGAGATTGCGAATGACCGCGTCTTGTATGAGAGTGCTACGAGAGAACGCTGCATGTCCTCCTTGGGTGAAATTGAGAATCCTTTCCGCTCGCTCCAATATCTGAACGAGATACACCCTCGGGTCTTTCTTCATAAGGGTTTGGCCTCTTTGAGAATGCGGCGGCGGATCAGCCAGTACAGCCCTTTCTCGCTGACAACGTCAACCCTGCGTCCCAGGAGTTCCCGAACATCCGCCAAGAAAGCTGTCACATCCAGAAGACTGCGGTCGGCCTCCATGTCGACCAACAGGTCTACATCGCTTGACTCGCCGGCTTCTCCTCGCGCCACGGACCCGAACACTCTGATATTGCCAGCGCCATGTCTTGCAGCGATCTCAAGAATCTCTTCGCGCTTTTCCTTGAGTAGTTCTTCAACTTTCATATCAATTCTCGTGGCATCACAATCGTTGGGATGACGAAGGCTGAGACGCGAAGCTCCGGATAACGTCTCACGACTCTTAAGCCTCTGCAGGCTCTCTTGATTCCACCCAAAACAAAGACAGGGAAGTCGCTTTCGCTAGTGTCCTGTCAGTTCATTCGCTTATTTTGGCGTCCCCAAGGGGATTCGAACCCCTGTCGCCGACTTCTCTTCGCCTGATTTTCAAAGGAGTTCATTGAACTGCTCCAGAGTGAGCCCGACCTGGCGAATGATTGCTCTCAGCGTTCCCTTGGCTACTTCGTCGTGGTCCGGTACCACGATGCGTCTGTGCGGGTAGCTCGACAGCCTCAGTACGATGTGGCTTCCTCTTTGGTGATCCTGCTCATAGCCGACTTGCTTCAGCGCCCGCACAACCTCGCGGCCGGAGAGTCGGGGCAGCTCTGTCAAATGGCTACCTCGACGAGTTCTTCGGCAATCGGAGGCGGAATAGGCTCATCGTGTGCGGCCAGGCTCTCAAGATAAGCAGCTATGGCTTCCTTGGCGTTTTCAATGGCCTCCTGCCGCGTGCGACCCTGCGAGACACACCCCGGCAGCGATGGCACTTCCACCACGAAGACCCCATCTTCATCCTGTTCGATGAGAATGCGATATTTCAGGTCTGCCTCGTCGATCCCGGCAAGGCCGGCGAAGCGATGCTTCACAGCGGAAGGTAAGGAAGGTAAATCACGAGGAGGCTCGGGACTGAGAGCTGCCTCGTTCACGAACTATAATTGGTTTGGCGTCCCCAAGGGGATTCGAACCCCTGTCGCCGGCGTGAAAGGCTCCTTCCATAAGACCCTAACCGCGTAATCATTGACCTTTTTTCTATCTTGGGTGCTGTCTGGGTGCCTTCGAAACACGATTTTGAGAGACAAAAGCACCCAAGGGAGCACCCAAGAATCGAGTCTATCAGATTCGCCCAGACCTGGCAATTGAGAATCTCGGGCCCTTGCCCTTCCCTCCCCATGCCCTACTGAGATCACACGTCACCGGTTCGTCCATACCTCCCCACGGAGCCCCTTGTGGTTTTTCAAGTGCACGCTCGCCTTCCCCCTCGCGCCGGCCTTATGCAAGAGGCATACCACGTTAACCCACTTGGTTAATCTTGCGAAGCGGTTTGAACCTCTTTGCTGATCCTTGAAGGCTCGAACACATTAGCGCGATTAGCATCCCGCTGGTAGAGACGACCAGTGGATTACGGCACTGCATACCGTCATGACCTTGCCACTAGGGTGAAAGGACCTGTCGGAGAAAAGGCATCGAACAAGATTTTGCTTGACCAGTGGGCCTGCGATGAACTATGCTCTAGGCCGCAATCATAGAAGCTTTTTCGGCAACGTGACGACGGTGTTTCCTCCCTTGGGCCTGGTGGGGGACCGTGCTGGGGCCTCAACGGGAACGCGGTAGACATCTCCCGACCCGTCAGTGGCAACAAGACGGTAGAAATCGCAACACCGTTACATGATCTCGGCCAATCTGTTGCGCCCTTGCTTGATCAGGTTGTGAGGGCACGGCTGCCGCTTATCCGGGGGGTATGGATGAAGCGCACGCTTGTTGTTTTGGCTGCCGTCTTCATGCTTGGCATAGGTGTCTCACCTTCCCTGGCGTGGGAATTCTCAATGACCGGCGAGTCTGAGTGGCGCTATCGCTACGTGTCGAGGACAGGTGTGCACGACCTGTTCGGAAATGCAGAGATCGCACAACACAACCCTGTGGCACCTGGAACAGGAACCTCCATCGGGCTTGCCGGTCCGCTCAGTCGTACAGTCGTGTTCCCGCCGCCAGCCGGATCGGAATTTCAGTTGGGGATAGCGCTCGAAGGGTACTCCTCGAAAGGAGCGGATGCGTCCTACGCTGAAACCCGCAATGTCATCAATCCTGTCCTCACCATCAATAGAGCGGTCTCTCTCCGAGCCATCATCGGATTCCAAGGGAGCCTCAACGGGCAGTACGTAGGTGGTCCCAACTGGGGCACGAATCCCTTTTACAGTGGCTGGATTATGACAGACAGCCGGGATTTCGTCACGGGCATCGGCCTTGCCGCCCCCATCGTGGAGGCCGTCTGGGCCAAGCTCCAGTTGCCGTGGTGCACCCTGATGGTCGGTCAGCGACCAGCGGGATTCGGTATGGGATGGGCGGTTCACGAGAATGACGTATATGCCCGATCGCTTTCTCTCGTGGTGCCCTACGGACCACTGACGTTGGTGTTCAGCCAGTACGCCCAGGATCAGCTCTTTTCTTTCACAGACCCCAACGATGCGAGAAACCTGAACGGAACATCGTATACGAACGCGACCTCAACGGATAAGAATCTCTCTGCGGGTTTCTCCCAAGCCTATGCCGCAGTATATAGTTCTGCCGGCCTCGATACGGGAATCATGATTCGACTGGTGAAAACGCCCCCCCTGCATGCCTTTAGCCAGCCGAGTAACACATTCCGGGATGACGTCACTGGTTCTCGTCTACAAATGCCTTTTCTGGAAGCATATAGGCTCGGCAGCGACGCCATACCGATCTATGGCGAGCTTTTCTTTGTGCTTGGAACAACGTACGCGAAGTATATGAGGGATCGTTTCTTTATCAATGGAGAGTACGACTTCCAAGTTATCGCAGTGCGCCGGAATGGTGGTCGGCCGATCAGTGGTTACGCCCAGGCGTGGGCAGCCGAAGCGGGCGTGTTCGCGGGCCCAGCCAAATTGACGTTGGCCCATTTCTATCGGAGCGGGGACGATCGACGGGGCGGTATTCTCGAAACGCGCAATGCCACCGGATCCTTCTTGGGCACCTTCGTGTATGACAAGTTTGACCGGTTCGTCTCTTGGTGGGGAGGCGGCGACACTCCCATAAAGCCGTATGAGTTCCTCCTCGGCCTATACGGAACCGGGAACAACTCTTACACTGCAGCGGGCAAGTGCACATTCGAGGACTTTGTGGCCATCGCAGGGCGGTTAGACTACGCGGCCGCGGCCAACCTGAACTTCTTCGGTTCCGTCATCAAGGCCTGGCGTGCGAGCAAGACCGGAACCCCCATCGGGATGTACGACGGCGTCGAGCTCCCGAGCACTGCCGGCGGTGGCATTGCCCTGCGAGGTCCGACACCAAATGTGGACAATACTGACCTCGGCTGGGAAGTTAATGTCGGCCTCAACTGGAAGCTCCTGGAAGGCGTTAGCTATAATTTCCTGTTCGCTTACTGGCAGCCTGGCCAATGGTTCAATCAGGCTTTCCGGGACCTCACTTATGCAGGGCCTATCAATACCGTGAATCCCTGGCTCCTTCCTAATGGCGCTGTCCGCCCTGGCAGGCCCATAGACGCTCTCGTTGCAGTGCAAACGGGTGTACTACTCCAGTTTTGAAGCCACGTTGTTTTCGCAGACGAGTGCCAATGCTCAGGCTCTTTCCGCGTGTCCGGCTAGCCGCATCCTCAATGACTGGATATTAAGGGCGGACGACGCGCAGTCGTCCCGGTGGCTGCTGGTTGCCGGGGAGACACCCCCCACGAGAAACCACATGCGCCTTCATCACACCTGCGGTTATCCTCTCGTCCGAATCCTCCCCCGCTCCATGCATCGAACCGAGCTGGTCCTTTGGATCGCCGCGGACAAGGAGAGTCCTACCTTCCGCCAAGGGATCACCCGTTGCCCGCGCTGCGGGATGTTGCTGCGGTCTCGAGACATGATCCCCCCGAAAGACGAAAAGCCCGGGCCGTGACCCGAGCTTTCCAAGAAGGGATTAGGTGTTGTTCAATATCTTGAAACACGGCAAGGCCATCGCCAAGATTGGCATTAACCATCTCGGTTAACTATCGGGAAGGTTATCGTGTGACTCGGTAGATCTGTGAGTCCGACAGGAACCTCCCTCTCGTATGAGATCGAGGAGCCCCCTTTTGAGGAAGCAGGAGCGCGATTGCCCTTGACCGGCCCAGGTCAGGAATTTATGATCCGTCATTATGCTATGGTGATAAGATCAGCAGTGGAAGAAACCGTGTTCTCTTGAAACATGGGAGATACGAAGGAGTACAAGATGATTCGGGAAGCGCTTGCAAGACTTGCTGCAGGACAAGACCTCACCGAGGTCGAAATGATGCAGGTTATGAAAGAAATGACCGAAGGTCAGGCCACCTCGGCGCAGATCGGGGCTTTCTTGTTCGGCCTTCGAATCAAGGGGGAGTCTGTGGACGAGATCGTGGGCGCAACGAAGGTCGTGAGATCAAAAGGCCCGCTCGTACCAATCGGAACATCAGACGTCTGTTTGGACAGGGACGAGATCAACGTGGACCAGGAGACGCTGTCGGAAACCAGTGCATCCGGTCTGGATGGTACGCGGACTTTCAACGTGTCCACCACGACGGCTTTCGTGGTTGCAGGCGCTGGCCTTCGGGTCGCCAAACACGGCTATCGATACGCGTCCAGCCGGTGGGGAAGCGCGGATGTGCTTGAAGCCCTGGGGCTGCCGCTGGACCTGACTCCTGGACAGGTTCGTGACTGTCTGGACCAGGTGGGAATCGGGTTCTTGTACTCAAATCCGCTGGATGGCTTCATGGGCCACGTCTTCGATCCCAGGCGCGAGATCGGTCTCAGGACCATCTTCAACCACGTGGGGCCACTGGTGAATCCTGCCGGCGCTCCTGTCCAGGTGCTGGGGGTGTACAAGGAACACTTCACCGAAATACTGGCACAGGCCATCATAAAGCTTGGTTGCCAGAATGGCATGGTTTTCTGCGGCCAGGACACCTACGACGAGTTGAGCATCACGGGTAACTCCAGGGTGACTCGGCTCCGCGACGGCGAGATCGAGACCTACTCGATGGCGCCTGAGGACATAGGGCTGAAGAGGGCGAAGCCAGGGGAGATCGTCGGGGGAAACGCCGCGCAGAACGCAGCGATAACCCGAGCGATCCTAGGGGGCGAAAGGGGCGCTCGAAGAGACATGGTTCTGTTGAACGCAGCAGCGGTCATTTACGCTGCGGGTAAGGCGGAAACCATGGAAGTAGGCATTGCGGTGGCAGCCGAGTCAATTGATTCGGGTCGAAGCCTTGAGAAACTGGATAAGCTGGTCGCTCTCGGAAAGTACAAGGCAGTGCCACCGGAAACGCCTAGTGGATGGGGATGGGGCTCTCGGTAACGGCAATTCTTCTTCCTCAACCGCCGGTAAAACTGAAGACTCATTGCCAAGGGCCTTCATGGAGGCAGGTTTCATGGAGACGGGCTTCATGGCCGCGCTCGGGGTTTACACGCTGCCCGATCAAGGCCAGGTAGATTACAAGATGAAGAGCCGGGCCGGGTCAGACGCGAAATCCCCGTTCGGGCGGTAGGAGGAGGACCCCGGGCCATCTCAGGCCATGGGCGATTAATCTATTGACAAACACGAACGGTTCGCGCGGTATCGTGTCTGAATAAGTGAGTTGACCTCGCTCGTTTCGACGGCGGGGTAGGAGTCCTGGAGAAATCCAGGGCTCTTGTTATATTGGGGGCCTGGGGTACGGATCTGTGAAAAAACCTGAACTTGACAGCGGCCGAAGTGTCCCCTTACAATAGGGACGTTGAACGGCACCCCTCAGTCAAAGGTGACCACAGCGGGTCGACCGTTCACGAAGAAGTCTGTGTGTGGGAGACATAAGCGCTCCAGATCTTGCCGTTGAGGGGTAACGTCAGTCACCTTGAGTGCAGCCAACCCGACGGCCTACGGGCCACGGCATAAAGGCACACGGGCTTTTTCCGTTCTAGGCCGGATAGAAGCTCTGCAGACATCCCCCTTTCTTCTCTAGCCTGATAATCACTCGAAACTTGAGCCCGTCCGGAGTAAGCCCTTCAAGCATCAGGTTGCCGTCCGCGGTCGGTTCTGGTGTGTCCATAGTCTTTCGGAGAAGCTCTATCACGCAAGGGAGCAACCTATAACGCCCCACCATGTCGGGGTCGCTCTTTTTCTCAATGTGATAGTGGAAATCGTCAATAAACACCCTCCCTTGAAGGCCACAACACTTCACCCGAATGCAGGGACGGCTCCCGCGTGACTTCTTCCTCCATTCAGTCACGATCCGACGCGCTTCCTGGAGCACTCGTTTGTCTTTTCGGTGGCCTATGGGCAAGGCGTGGCACTCGTACTTAGCAGCAGATTATCCGCCGGCACGCCGCCGAAGACAACGTTTTTCGCAGTGGACATACAGGGAGACCGGCGCGGTGAGTGGCGTGTATGTGACTCCCAATGGGACCCCTTCCACCTGCGGGGATCGGGAAGAGCAAAAACCCCTCCCCCGTATCACTGAGCGATTATGCTTGACCGTGGGCCGAGCGATGCGGTACGCTCAACACCAAGATAAAGCAGCTTTTCTGGGACAGCGTACTGACGGTCTTGGGTCCAGGCTTTGTGGAAGTTCCTCGGGTGAGGTTATCGGCTCAGCGGATTCGTTCCCAGACCCGACGCCAGGCCGCCGGATAATTCGGATTTGGGGTTGGGGCGGTACGGTCGAGTGACCAGTCAAGCCCCCAGAAGACCTCTAAGATAGCAATCAGCCGGCATAATTGCCGGTGACATGATCTGTGGTTCGCTCGGACCACCAGGGTGGTGCGACGGCGCCAGGAGAGTAACTGATGGCCCGTATATTGGTAATGGAGGATGATCCAGCAACTCGTGACTTGTTAGAGGTGATTCTTCTGACAGCCGGTCACGAGGTCATTGCGGCGTCTGATGGTGAGCAAGGAGTTGAACTTTACTGTGCTCATCCAACTGACTTGGTAATTGCTGACATGCTCATGCCCAAGAAACCGGGATGGGAGGCGATCCTTGACCTTTGGCGCAAGTTTCCGGATCTCAAGGCGATAGGCATTTCAGCTGGGGACGATCAAGGGCCCTTCGGATACTTGATGATGGCCCGACGATTCGGTGCGAAGCGAGTTTTGGCGAAACCCTTCAGCAAGCGAGATTTGCTGGACGCGGTGAGAGATGTGTTGTCCGGGTCGGCAAGAGAAGCCAGCCGGAAAGGGCGCCCAGTTAGGACCTCCCCGGAGAAACGATCGATACTCCTTGTCGATGGCGATACTCGACACAGTTGGGATCTCTGCACGGGTCTGGCTAAAGCGGGCCACGTTGTGACCGACATCCAGACGTTGAGCGGGGCTGTCAATGCTGTCAAGAATCGGGGGTTCGAGGTGGCCATTCTGGATGTACCTACCATCCAAGGCAGGGATCTGGAGTTGTTTGCAATGCTGCGGCGGGGGTGGAATCGTCCGCTGATCATAGCAATGGCCGATTTCAATACTTTAGTGGTCAAGAAGCTTGTAACGAGTAGGGGTGCAGATCATTTCATTAGCAAGCCCGTAGACCTCGACGAACTGCTCGACCTGATGTTCCCGCCATCGGGATTCGAGGGCCGCTTGGACGGCTTCGACATTCTGGAATACCTGCAATTCATCCTCCTGACGGGGAAAAAGACCGTGGTGGAGGTGCGGGCAAGTAAGGGTCGTTCTTGCAAACTCTACTGCATGGACGGGGACATTGTTCACGCTACAAGTGATACCCTTGCGGGTGAAGAAGCCTTTTTTCAATCAGTGGGGTTTCAGGGAGGGGTACTCACGAGCCAGCCATGGGAAGCTCCAGAGCGACGGACGATCAACCGGCGGGGGGAGTACTTGCTGATAGAAGCAGCGAGGCGCAGGGACGACAGGCAACGATAGAGAGCAACCCGTGATCTTATGCCGCTATCAAATCAGTTATGGGACGGAGGCACGCTTCGGCTAACTCTAGCCGAATTTTCAAGAATTGTGTGCTGGCACCCTATGTACCAAGAGGGAAGCACCTGGCGTGGGGAACTCTGAGTTGGTCGGAATCTACCGACAGGTGGGCCAAAGAGTGTGACCTATCCGTGGTTGTCGACGTTCGCATCTGTGTGACTCCCAATGGGTCCCCCTCTATATGTAAGTAAGGCTGGGAGCGCTTTCCCCCTCCACCCCGGAGGGGTGGGTCTGTTGGCCCCGCAGGGCCGCCGCATCCGCCCAAGTGTATCACACGGGCAGAGTTTCTTTTGCCCAACGGTTCCGACAACGCGGGAGGTCAATCATGCTGAAGCACACACTCTATTCACCGAGAGCCCTAGGAGTCATGCTGGTGGTTCTTCTGCCGATAATCGCGGCAGACATTGCCTCTGCATTAGACATCAACGAAGCGCTGCTGAACGCGGCCCGGGATGGAGACGTGGGAAAGGTGGAACGCCTTCTTGACGGGGGCGCCGATATTAATTCCAGGGACATCAAGGGTTGGACGCCCTTGATGTTTGCAGTGGGCTCATCTCATTCGAAGCTCGCCAAATTGCTCCTTGAAAAAGGCGCAGCCGTGAACCTCAAGACCAAGGAAGGACTGACCCCTCTGATGAAGGCTGCACTTCACAATGACTCGGAAATATTGACACTCCTCCTGGCCAAGGGTGCAGACGTCCACGTAAGGAACTTGGAGGGCAACACGGCGCTCGGGCTGGCCAGAGACAAAGGCCATAAAGAGGCGATTGAACTCCTGACCGACACGGCGCCAAGAAATAGGCCCAGACAGTGACAAACGAGGGACTCGGCTCGGCTCAACGGACAGGGTCATCCTGAGACAATTGTCAGAAGCGGTAAGCCACTCATTCCTGCTCGGTCTGCCTCACGGTCAGATACAACCGAATCGCCTTGCTGACGTGCGCCGACGCGGGACCTGGACACTCGCGCCGGAACTGAGCCCAGAGGTTCGATGGGATAGAGACGGTCCTTTTCGTGACCCTGCTCCCCTCTCTGGATTCCATGTTCGTCACGAGTGCGGACAGCTCACGCTTGACGACCGCGATGATTAGTTCCTCGATCTCGTCTCGGGTCATTGCTGGTTCCTCACTCGGTTCCTTTGGTGCTCTCGGCATGTCCGCCCCTTCTTCTTCGATCTCACTGTCCAGCCAGTTGTTGAATGCCTCTTGTCGATCCGCCGGCAAATTCTTGAGAGCTTTGATCAGTCGTTTGAACTCCAGGGACCGGGAAAGTGGGAAACACCGTTCCCCGTTCGCCAGATCACCGCGCGCCAGCTAAAAGAATATTTCCTCAAGCGGAGGCACGACAAAGCTTCGGGCTCAACCATCAACAAGGAAAGGCAAGCCCTGTCCAAGATGTTTCGGGTTCTCAAGCGGGCGGGCGTGGTGGATCAGAATCCCGTCGAGGACACCCGTCCGCCGGACAAAAGAGACGGTCAACGCGACGTCTATATCTCCTGCGACGACTTCATCAAGATCGTGGAGCGCTGCACGCCCTGGTCACAGCCAATTTTCGAGATGCTTTACCTTACCGGCATGCGGCGAGGGGAGGTGCTTGGGCTAACGTGGGACAGGTTGAACCTCAAGACACGGATTATTACTCTGAGCTACAGCGACACCAAAGAGCGCCGCGCCAAGCGCATTCCGATTCACAAGATTCTTGTGCGAATCCTTGATGAGGTGAAACAGGCCCAGTCGCCGATCCACGACCGCGTGTTCTTGAACCCGGAGGGCAGCATTTCTCACGAGGACTCACTGACACGATGCTGGAGAACCGCGGTCAAGGCCGTGGGCTTCGATCCCAAACCGACGGTCCATGACCTCCGGCACTGCTGGTTCACGAATGCCGTGCGTAGCAGGGTCTATCCGCACATTGCCGACGCCATCTTGGGACACGGGGACAAAAAGAAATCGCTCCAGAGCCTTTACCTGACCCTCAGCGATGAAGATCTGATCAAAGCCATTGATATGATGATGTTCGACATCGGTGAGACGGAGATACGGGTGACGAAGTGAGAGGGGGAGTAGTCCGGCACTTGGGATTAGGTCCGTGGAGAATTGAGTATGGTGTACCCGGAATTACGCGCACCAACTCAACAAGTTCGAATAAATCGAACTTCCGAATGTGCACATCGCCTGCGAATACGATACGGTTGCCTTTTTCCCCGGAAGACATTGCTTTAAGAGCCGTAGTATCTAAGGAATTCGCGACGACAGGACTGCTTCATTTCCAGAAGGCCCTGTGGGGGGCGACCAGTTCGCCTTCCAGTTCCGGGAAGGGGCCCGCCACCAGGATGGGCTTTTGCCCCGCCTTGAACACCGTGCGACACGGCAGGCTCATCGTGGGGTTGTCCTTGTTGGCACCGGTCAGTTTTTTCAATGTGGTTTCCTCAACACCATAGACCAGGTTTCCGATGTTGGCCCAATAGATGTTTCCGGCGCACATGACGCACGGTTCGAACGTCGTCACCAGGGTACATCTCCACAAGTAATCGGGGTTGTACTGCGCGAACGCCCGCCGTGAGAGCTCTGTTTCGGCATGCGCGATCGAACTCAGGTTTCCCTGTTTCATCAGCACCCTCTCGCCATCCGGCGCCACAAGCACTGCGCCAAAGGGGTGGTGGCCAAATTCCGCCGTTTCCTTGGCGACCTCATTGGCCGTCCTCAGATGTTTCAGGATCTGCTGATGATTGAGGGGAAAACCCTTCAGGTCCGAAGAGGGTTTCCAGTCCCCGGATTCCGTCTTTTCCACGGCAAGCACCCGACGCGCCGGCAGAAAGACCGCGGTCGCGAAAAGGATCGCTCCGGTCGTTGCCGTAGCCTTGAAAAAATCACGTCTTGACTTTTCCATGTTCTAGCCTCGATTGATGAGCCCAAGCCGGATGCCGCAAGCCGGCAAGGCGGTCCGGATCGTGTGCCCGTGCGCTCTGAAACGGCCATTAAGGGAGATTACTCCTGATCCTTGCCCCATGTCCATTTGTTCCGAAGGGTCCAACAGGTACGAAGGGCTTCCTGCATAAGACCGGTTGAGGGAATCCTGCTTCGCTTGTGCGGTCAGTGGCAGATATGCCTTTGCTGCTAGCATAGTCGGCAACCCGCTTTCTCATCGTCGCCGACACCATTCCGCCCAGGATCATAACAAACTTCTGGGGGATCTTGTTCGGACCGGAGCTTATCTTATCAATGTCTTCTCTCGCCTTGCTAAACACGAGTCTTCGGTGGTTGGCACACTGGTAGCCAACCGTGGAACGGGGACCCCGGTTGGAAAGCTGTCCCCAAATATCCTTCCCCCGATCCGACCCAAGCTGTCCGTACCAAGCGATCACATCCCATTCTTCGACACTGAGAAGGTACGCGAGAGCGAGTCGCTCGAACTCCGTGCCCCCTCTATCCTCGAAGTGTATTCTTTGTACGATGATTTCGGGCATTCGCGTGATCCGAAGTTCAAACCCGACCGGCACTTCGGCCGACGCCCCACTCGCGACAAACTCATAGGTCGGGGAAAGAGCCCGGTCGATATCGACCGCAGACCTTTGGGGCCCCCTAGGGGCCCTGGACCGCTAGCCATAAACTAGAAAAGGGTTACACTTCCCAGCGTAACCCTTTGGAATCTTTGTGGCGTCCCCAAGGGGATTCGAACCCCTGTCGCCGGCGTGAAAGGCCGGTGTCCTAGGCCGGGCTAGACGATGGGGACGCGGATGGGACGGACGAACCACTCGAAACTCCAGTGCGCTCCCGCTCGGGCCACCCGATCAGTCGAAGCCTTCCGGGAGGCTGAACCGTTTGGTGGGCCGTGCTGGGCTCGAACCAGCGACTCTCTGCTTAAAAGGCAGATACTCTACCGCCTGAGTTAACGGCCCGTGGCACGTGCAGCGAACCGGCCGCTTCCTACCCGCCCGCGTCGACCACTCTCTGGTGGCAGCGAGGCCGGGAATCGGAAGGGTCCGTTCAGGAATCCCATAGGTCCTATCGGAGGCTGGTATCGACGGAAACAGACCCGGCGAGACCGCGCCACCCGAATCCCACAATTTAAGCACGGCCCAATCCGTCTTGTCAAGATCCATTCGCGAGACGGTCGCTCGGCTTCCGCGTGACAACCGTCGCCGACGGCCGCGCGAACCTTTCCCATTTCCCTCTTGCCGAGCGGTTGAGCCTCTTTCCTCCTTGATAACGGGCGATCCGCGTGCCATCATGGCCCCGAACCGGTTACTCCAGCCGGTCGCACGCAGGCCACCGTGTTCCACTTTCAAGGGAGCTGCATGCCTTCTTTGGCCACTCGATGTCGAACTTGTCTGCTCGCCCCCCGTTCCAGGGGACTGGCCATCGTGGCAGGACTGTTCGTTGCCGGGATCGTCGCCACCGTGTTGCTCGATCGCGGGGACGCGGACCTCGCCTGGACCGGCGCTTTCTACATCCCGGGCGGCAGCAACGGGGGCTGGCCGTGGGCACGAGCGCAGCCATGGGCGTTCCTCTACGATTACGGTGAGTTGCCTCCGCTGATTCTCCTCGCGGCCGCTTTGGGACTCTACGCCGCGTGCAGGGTCGGGAGAGCTCCGCGGCAATACGCAAGGCCCTGCCTCGTCATAATCCTCACCATTGCGCTCGGCCCCGGCCTCCTCGTGAACGGGCTCCTGAAGAATTACTGGGGCAGGCCGAGGCCCGTGGAGGTTTCCGCGCTCGGCGGCGACTGGGAATACCGATCTGTATGGGAGCCCGGCACCCCGGGAAGAGGCAAGTCCTTCACCTGCGGCCATTGTTCTATGGCGTTCGCCTTAGGGTCCGCTGCAGCCTTTGCGCCTTATTTCCCCATTGCTTCCGGAGCTGCGCTGGTCGCGTCGGTCGGATACGGGGCTCTCATGGGAGTCGCGCGCATGGCCCAGGGAGGCCATTTCCCTACCGACGTGCTCTGGTCGGGCATCCTCGTGTTCATGATCGTGGCGGCATTGTACTACCTGGTCTTGCGCATTCCCGAATCAGCGGACGCGTCCACGCCTCATGCAGAACTCTCCCGATCTAATATCGTCGCGCTCGTGCTGTTTTTTGTCGCACTCCCCTCAGGAGTTTGCCTCGTCAATTCGCCCTATTACCAGGAGGACCGCGTACCGGTGGTCATTCCTGCGGAAGTGAAGGGTGTGGTACTGCGCTCCGGCCCCGATCAGGTGCAGGCCCACAAAGTGAACTTGGCCAGCACCAGCGTGATGGCAGTTCTCACTGTCATCCAAGGATATGGAGCACCGTGGGCCCGGCTCAGGGGCGAGCTGCGGTCGCATGTCGAAGGGTCGGTCCTTCATCTCGATTACGTCGTGCATCCGAAGGGTTATCTTCGCTCTTGGACTGCGATGGCCACCCTGGTGATGCCCAAAGCCCCTCACCCCGACCCTTTCCCAGAGAAAGAGGGAGAGAAATCTCTGCCACGCCTCGGACGCTGACATCCCCCGACCCTCCGTCCGATGGAGAGGGAGCTTCAACGGGCCAGTGATCCGCGCTCGGCTTGACTGCATCGGGCATCCCGTCTAAGATGCCGGCGCAAGGGAGAGCCGCACAGAGCCGGCCGCTCCCCTGTGCCGGAGGGACCAATTCCGGTCTGTATCGTCGAGCATTTCGTTCCGAAGGGAGCCGGGACCGTCGGGATCGCCTGGAAACGCTTGAACCGTCATGAAATGGACACTGGTGGTAGCTGCCATAGCTCTTATTGTGATCGCGGAGATCTCGCAGGGTCCCGCGTCCGCACAGAATCCGTATGTGCCGCAGCGACCGGTGGTGCCGCCTCCGTCAGCGATGCCGCAACTGTCGCCTCAGCCTCAACCCCAAGGGCAAGGACCGCTCTTGTATGACTTTCGGCCGGGCATGAGCAATGCCCAATACGGACGGTGCCTCTGGCTGGAAAAGAACTGGAAAACCTTATGGGAGCGCTACGAATCGGGCTATCGGCAAGCGCAATCCCTGAATCCACAGGATCCTCGGTACGCGGAGATAGGCCGCGATCTCGCGAATCTGAAACAGCAACTGGACGCAGCCTGGCAGACGTTGACCGACGAATGCATCTACTTCC
Organism: Desulfomonile tiedjei; assembly: GCA_016218715.1. GTDB lineage: Bacteria > Desulfobacterota > Desulfomonilia > Desulfomonilales > Desulfomonilaceae > JACRDG01. The sequence continues at coordinate 30,440 of JACRDG010000058.1, forward strand.
ACGATCGCCGCTGATGCGGCCATCATCCCGGCACGGTTGAAGATTCCTTTATGGCACCACTCGCTCAAGAAAATCCCCCGGCTGACGACCTGTCAGCCTCAGTTTCACCGCCCGGTTCCCGCGAGGCCTTCTCGCCTCGGACCATACGGTCTATCCTCCTCTTCACCGTGGCAGGGGTGGTCCTGTACGGTGCGGCCTCCTTTGCCTCGGATTACCGATCGATCCTCGCGTCACTCCTGAGCTTCCCTCCGGAAAGGTTGGCGCTGGTACTGATCCTCGTTCTCGTCGGATGGCTCCTGCGAGGCTGGCGCTTCTCCTACTACCTCAGGAATGCCGGTGCCCCGGTCCCTCTGGTGTATTCCATCGAGACTTTTCTGGCGGGATTCGCTTTGACGGGCACGCCGGGAAAGCTGGGCGAGGCGGTCAAAGGGGTCTTTCTGAAGCAGGATTACGGCGTGTCGATGACGCGGGTGGTGGGCATCGTTATGATAGAGCGCCTCATGGATCTGTGGGGCGTGCTGCTGCTCGGCTCGTTCTCGGTGATGCTCTTCAGTGGCTGGCGGGGTCTCTTCCTCGTCTTTGCCGGGGTGGTCATCGCCGGCGGAGCGTTCTTGTCCATGGAAAAGCTCTATAGGCCGGTACTGGAACGATTGGGCCGCGTTTCTTTTCTTGCCTGGGTCTCGCAACGGATTCTCGGCATCTTGCTGACCGGCAAAGACCTGATGACCCTTCGGGTGTTTGTGGTGGGGCTCGTGGTATCCGCGGTCGCATGGGGGATGGAGTCTTTCTCCCTGTACCTTATCCTGGACGGGCTGAAGCTTCCGGGCACGATCCTCGAAGCGAATTTCGTGTACTGCTTCTCGACCATCGTCGGGGCCCTTTCCATGCTACCGGGAGGGATTGGCGGGACCGAAGCCGGCATGATCGGTCTGCTCGGGTTCATGGGGATCTCGTACGCGGACGGGCTCCCTGCGGTGATCCTGATCCGGGTGTGCACCCTGTGGCTGGCGGTGTTCGTGGGTTGCGGGTTCATGATGCTGATGCTATCGAGATCCCCTACCCGCAAGTGACCATACTGCTTGACGTATGCTGTCAGTCTCTGCTACATGTGCTGGAAGCCATTCCACCGGGCGCATGGCCGGAGTGCGCGCCTGCCTGAAGGACAGTTCCACTGATTCCGTACAGTGAACGACCGGTTCAGGACGGTCGGGACCGGACTCCTTCGGAGTGGACGAGGTTGCACTATTCCTTTGAGAAGGAGCTGAGGTATGAGCGACGAGTACGACGTGGAACTCACTGAGGAGCACATTATGCTCCGGGATATGGTTCGCAAATTTGCCGACAATGAAATCGCGCCGGTTGTCGACAAAGACGAGAACGAACATCGTTTTCAGCGCGAGCTGGTCGATAAAATGGCGGAACTGGGGCTCTTCGGCTGTCCGATTCCTGAGGAATACGGCGGCAACAACATGGGGTACCTCGCGCACGCCATCGTTACGGAGGAGATCGGTCGTGTCTCGGGCTCTCTGAGGGTGGCCTTCAACATGCAGACCATGGGGACGGCCCTGTCGATTCTCAGATGGGGGAGTGAGGAGCTGAAGCGGAAGTACATTCCCGAACTGATGTCCGCGAAGATGCTCGGCTGCTTCGGCATCACCGAACCCGATGCGGGTTCCGACACGGCCGCCATGTCCACCACCGCGGTGAGAGACGGCGATCACTACATCCTGAACGGCCGCAAGATGTGGATCACGTGGGCTCCCGTTGCCGACATGGCGATCATCTTCGCCATGACCGACAAGAAGGCCAAACACAAAGGGATGAGCGCCTTTGTCATGGACATGCACTCCCCGGGCGTTTCGACCATCGCCATCAAGGAAAAACTCGGGCTGTGGGCGTGCCCGACCGGCGAGGTCATCATGGAGGACGTGAAGGTCCCGGCGGGCAACCTTGTCGGCCAGGAAGGTCACGGATTCGGCCATCTGATGCAGGAACTGGTCAGCACCAGGCTCAGTGCCGCGGCCGGTGGAGTGGGAACGTGCCAGGCGGCTGTGGACGCGGCCATCAAATACGCCACGGAACGCAGGCAATTCGGCCGTGCCATTGCCGATTACCAGATGGTCCAGGAAGTCATCGCGCGCATGGTGGTGGAGACCGAAGCTGCCCGCGCACTCGTCTGGCGCTGCGCGATCCAAAAGGACCGCGGTCTCATCAACAACATGCGCGAGACCGTCATTGCAAAATTCTACGCGTGCCGTGCAGCCGACGAGGTCCCGAACCTGGGACTCGAGGTATTGAGCGCCTACGGCTATTCCAACGAGTATCCCATTGCAAGGATACTGCGGGACGGAAAGGTGTACAAGATTCTTGAAGGCGCCACGAACATCATGAAGATGATCATCGCCACCGATGCGCTGGGAATCAAGAAAGCCAACAGATAACCGAGCGGTAGCTGGATCGAGGATTGAGAGCCGACCCTTTCGATCCTCGATCTATTTGTGCCTCCCCGTCTCACCGGATTAACCGGCCCGAGCGCCACGCAGCAGGACCTTGACCCGTCCGGACGTTCGCCGCCGCCTCACCACGAAGCAGTCGTTCGCATGGCTTTTTCGTTCAAAGTAATTCGCAATGAAGCTGATTCCAGCGCGCGCCTGGGATTGCTCACGCTCCGTGGAATCGAGATCCCCACGCCGGCCTTCATGCCGGTGGGTACTCGTGGAGCGGTCCGGGCGGTCTCCCCCGATGAGGTGTGGGGTCTAGGGTATCGGCTCATACTCGGAAACGCATACCACCTGTATCTACGGCCCGGTCACGAACTGGTGGAACAGCACGGCGGGCTCCACCGGTTTATGGGCTGGCGGGGCGGGATCCTTACGGACAGCGGAGGCTTTCAGGTCTTCAGCCTCGCTCGTTTGCGAGCCGTTTCCGACGAGGGGGTCATCTTCCAGTCCCATATCGACGGGAGCCGACACCTCTTTACGCCCGAGTTAAGCATCCAGGTGCAGGAGTCGCTCGGTTCGGACATCATCATGTGCCTCGACGACGTGATCGGCTATCCCGCCACAAAGGATGCAGCGCTCGCCGCGGTGGATCGAACCACTCTTTGGGCCCGTAGGTGCCTTGAAATCAAAAAAAAAGTTGACCCTGCCTTGTTCGGCATAGTACAAGGCTCGGTGTTCTCGGATCTGAGAAACCTCAGTGCGGAGGCTCTCGGGTCCATGGAACTGGACGGATATGCCATAGGCGGTTTGAGCGTAGGGGAACCCCACGAGATCATGGTAGAGATGATGGAGGGGACCGCACGTCTCCTCCCGGAAACAGCTCCTCGGTACGCGATGGGCGTGGGAAAACCGCGGGACATTGTCGAAGGAGTGGCCAGAGGAGTCGACCTGTTCGACTGCGTGCTCCCCACACGGAATGCCCGCAATGGAACGCTGTTCACGTCCTTCGGGGTGTTGAACATACGGAACGCTCGTTATCGCGATGACCCGCGACCAGTGGACTCGATTTGTACCTGCCCGTTGTGCGGCAAGTATTCGAGGGCCTATCTCAGGCATCTCTTCCTGGAAAAGGAGATTCTCGCTTCGAGGCTGGCCACCGTCCACAATCTCAGCTTTTACCGCACGATGATGGATGACATCCGTAAGGCCATAACCGCGGACAGGCTGAACTCGTTTTCCAGAGAGTTCCTGGCCACGATGGAGGAGACCGATGATTGATACAGCGTACGCCATGGCCCCTGGCGGGGGGCAAGGTGGCGCGGATATGAACACGCTGATGAGCTTTCTACCGATGATTCTCATCTTTGCCGTGTTTTACTTCCTGCTCATTCGACCCCAACAGCAGAAAGCGAAAGAGCACAAGCGACTGCTCGACAATCTCAAGAAGGGCGATGCCGTGCTGACCAACGGTGGCCTGTTCGGCAAGATCACGAACATCTCCGACCAAGTTGTCACGCTCGAGATCGCCGACAAGGTGCGGGTACGGGTTTCGCGTGGTTCCATTTCGGGACTCGCCTCCCCGGATGCCGGTGCCGACGCACCTCGCGAGGGATAGTAAACGATGATTCAGAGCCTTCAGTGGCGTTTTGCCGTAATAGCAGTAATTCTGGCGGTCTGTCTGTTCCTGGTCTATCCGTCTCTCGGGCCGGTGCCGACGTTCTGGGACAAGTACTTGCCGAACAACCCGATTCGTCTGGGATTGGACCTTCAGGGTGGACTCTACCTGGTCCTCGAAGTCGAGGCCGACAAGGCTGTCGAGTCTGTGGTGGACCAGTCCATCATCGAAGCTTCTGCACTGATGAAGGACGAGAAGATCCGCTACAGTGACATTGTCAGAACGTCACCGACTTCGATCGCCGTCTACTTGAGAGAGGCGGAACAGGAGCCTCTGTTCGATTCCAAGGTCCTGGGAAACCTGCACAACTTCAAGAAGATGGGTTCCGGCCCCGCGGAGAAGGGTTTCGAGATCAAGCTCCAGGTCGATCCTCAGATGGTGGACGGGATCAAACAGCGGGCGGTCAGGCAGGCAGTGGACACCATCCGCAGCCGAGTAGACGCACTGGGCGTGACTGAGCCTGACGTAGTGATCCAGGGTGTTGACCGGATCGTCGTCCAGCTCCCGGGCCTCAAGGAAGATATCAACCGGGCAATTGACATCATCAAGAGAACCGCGCGCCTCGAGTTCAAACTCGTGGATGAGAACGCCAGCCTCGGAGAAGCGGAGAAGGGTAACATTCCGGCCGGCGACGAGCTCCTCTACGAGACGAAGAGGTCCTCCAAGACCGGAGCGCCGATGCGCACTGCGTACGTGGTGAAGAAACAGATCCTTCTCACGGGCGACACGCTCACCGACGCGCGGGTTACTCCCGATCAGTACGGCCGCATGTCCATCAGCATCGAGTTCAATCGAGCCGGTGCAGCGCAGTTCGAGCGGATCACCGGAGAGCACGTGAACGAGCGCCTCGCTATCGTCCTGGACAACCGGATCTACTCGGCTCCGGTGATCAAGGACCGGATTTCCGGCGGCCACGCGGTCATCGAAGGGCAGTTCACGCCTGAAGAGGCTCACGACCTTGCTCTGGTTCTGCGCGCCGGGTCGCTTCCCGCTCCAGTGAAGATTCTTGAAGAGCGCAGTGTGGGCCCATCTCTGGGTGAGGATTCCATCAGGTCGGGACGCAACGCCACGGTGGTAGGGATGCTGCTGGTGATGCTCGGCATGCTCGTGTACTACAAGTTGTCGGGAGCGGTGGCGGATATTGCCCTGGTGTTCAACCTCTTGCTGATATTCGCCATCATGGTTGCCCCCTTCTTGCGAGCTACCCTGACCCTTCCCGGCCTTGCGGGCGTGGCATTGACCATGGGTATGGCCATCGACGCGAACGTTCTGATCTTCGAGCGTATGCGCGAAGAGCTACGCATGGGCAAATCTCCTCGTGCGGCCATGGAGATAGGCTATGCCAAGGCCTTTACCACTATATTTGACTCGAACCTCACGACGATCCTCGCAGCCCTACCCCTCATCCAGTTCGGGACGGGGCCGGTCAAAGGATTTGCCGTGACGCTGTGTATCGGACTTGCAGCGTCCATGTTCACCGCGCTCTTTGTGACTCGTGCAATTTACGATTACGCTTTCCTGGTTAAGCGTATCAAAACCCTAAGCATCTGAACGGCCGGCGGCCGGGACGATCCCTGGAGGATCTCCTTCCAGGACGAATCGGCCGCTCTAATGGTCAGTAGAGGTATCTAGACGTGGAACTCATACCGCCCCATACCAAGATAGATTTCGTGGGAAACAGATATTACGCCTATGTCTTCACCGCTGTGATGATTCTCTTGTCGCTCGCGGCGATCCCCATCAAGGGGGGCCTGCAACTGGGGATAGACTTCAGCGGTGGTGTAACCATTCAGATCCGCTTCAACAAGCCGGTTGAGACAGCCCAAGTCCGCGAGGCCCTCCAACCGCTGAGCGAAGCCCTCGTCGTCCAGAAATTCCAGATGGCGGGCGAAGAATTCCTCGTTAAGACCGACGTCCCCGAGCAAGGTGCCGAAGGAATCGGCGACAAGGCCAAAGAGTTGTTGGAGAAAAGCATCGGCAAAGGGAGCGTGGAGATACGGGGCATCGAGATGGTCGGGCCAAAGGTTGGTAAGGACCTGCGGGACTCGGGGATCTGGGCCACCGTGATAGCTCTGGCGTTCCTCCTGATCTACATGGCATCCCGATTCACCTTCATCATGGGATTGTCAGCCGTCTTTTGCCTGGTTCACGACCTGTGCGTGCTGTACGGCTTTTTTGCCTGGACGGGTAAGGAATTCAACCTGACTATCCTCGCCGCGGCTCTGACGGTAATCGGTTACGACATCAACGATACCATCGTGGTCTGCGACCGAGTCAGAGAGAACGTCAAGTTCTCGAAAAAGATTCCGCTCCTCGATGTCCTAAACAACGCCATTAACCAGACCCTTTCCCGGACCCTGCTCACTTCTGTGGGTACTCTCCTCGTAGTCGTCTCCCTCTTGATCTTTGGTACCACCGTGTTGCAAGATCTTGCTTGGGCACTGCTGATCGGGATCGTCTTCGGGACCTATTCGTCGATCTTCGTCGCAATGCCTGTCGTGTTGGTGTTCGACCGGTGGCTGCCTATGAAGCGAGGATAGTTCTGCACTCGGGCAATCCCACGCATGACCCCTATTGTGGGACATAGAAAGCTCCTGGCGCTGCTGGAGCAGACCGTCATCAACGGTGTGCCAGCCCATGCGTACCTCTTCACCGGCCCGGAAGGGATAGGGAAACAGCTCGTGGCCGGGCAGTTCGCGCGTTGGCTGAACTGCCCGGACCTCGGGCACGATGAGCGTACGGAGTGCTCATCATGCCGGCGCATTCAGCAGGGAAACCATCCGGACGTAATCCTGGAAAAACCGGATAAAGGCCGTATCAGAATCGATCGCATTCGCGCGATCCAGAGTTTTTTCGTCTATGCTCCGGTAGAAGGGCGCTTTCGGGTGTGCGTGATCGACGACGCCCATACGATGAATCGGCCCGCCCAGAACGCGCTCCTGAAGACGCTGGAAGAGCCGCCGGCCGGTCGAATCCTGATCCTGATCACGTCAACTCCTTCGTTGTTGCTCCCCACGGTTCGATCCCGGTGTCGTCGCATACGATTCGGGGCCTTGCCTGCCGCGGTCCTCGCCACGCTCCTGCATGAAAAAGGGATACCTGCCGAGCGAGCAGCGGTCCTTGCGGCCATGTCAGCGGGAAGCGTCTCCCGGGCCGTCCAGATGAATGCCCTGGATTTCTTCGAATTGCGGGAAAAGATGATTTCCGCCCTGACCGATCCCGGCGCTCGCGGCATATCCGGCCTGCTTGAACTCTCAGGAGACCTCTCCAAGGACAGGCACAGCGCCACGGACTCCCTGGAAATGGCACTGACGCTACTCCGGGACCTCATGCTGACCGCGGTGACTCCTCACGCATCGGGGGTCGTTCATGGAGATTTCCTTGACAGAATGAACGCCGCGGCTCAACATTTGAGTGCCGACACGATTCTGTCTCTGTACGACGAAGTGGTTCGGGCTTCGGAGCTTATCCAGTCCGAAATCAATGTAAATAGGAACCTTGTTATGGATGTACTGCTCCTAAGAATCAGCAGGACCGTTGGCGGTCCGACCCTGGGAATCGGCGCATCCGCTCGTTGAAAGCAAAGATCATGACCTCAGATACCTCCAAGAAGAAGATGTCTTTTTTCCCGAGATCGTGGGGTGGTTCGCCTCAAGGTCACAAAGGCAGCCTCGATTCCGACATGCCTTCGGGAGAAGAAGCGTCTCTTCCTCCTGACGATAGCATTTGTGACCCGGCTGACACGTATCCCGAAACTCCTGTGAGTGGCGCTCCGCCACCGGCCCCTTTTCAAGAGGTTGAGGAAACGGCGGATATGGATGTGAATGCCGAGGATGACCAATCCGAGGGTCAAGGACCGGCAGGACCTGCCGAGGACTTCCCGCTCGCTGCTGACGACGAAGGGGGCGATCCCGAGGAACCGTTCCTCGATGAAGGCCCCGGTGAATGGCTCGACACTCCGTGCAGGCGCCGTTCCTGTGGGATGGCCCAGCGGAGCGCCGCAGTTTCAACGGAGAGTCAGACCGCTCCGAGGATAAAGGTGAACGTCGTCGGCATTCGATTCGCCTACGCGTGCAGGGTCTACCATTTCGACGCAGGTGACCTGGAACTACAGTGCAACGATTGGGTGATCGTCAAGACCGAGAAAGGGCTTGGCCTCGGCCAGGTTGCAGCGCCTCCCTTCGAGCGGGAATTGACCTCCCTGCAACTGGAAGGGCTCCGCAAGGTTATGCGCAAGGCCGGGAAGGCGGATTTAGAGCAAAAGACCCGCTGCGCCCAAAAAGAGGCTGAGGCGTTCGCCTACTGCCTTGAAAACATAGACTTGCTCGGCCTTCCGATGAAGCTCGTAGCCACCGAGTGTTTCTTTGACGGATCGAAGTACGTCTTCTATTTCACCGCTGAGGGCCGCGTGGACTTTCGGGAACTGGTCAAGCTCCTGGTAGCACGATTCCCCGTACGCATCGAGATGCGGCAGATCGGTGTCCGGCATGAAGCCAAGATGACCGGAGGTTTGGGCTCCTGCGGCCAGGAATTGTGTTGTGCCAGATTTCTCACAGATTTCAAGCCGGTATCGGTAAAAATGGCCAAGACCCAGAACTTGTCTCTGAACCCTACGAAAATCTCTGGCGTTTGTGGCCGGCTCATGTGCTGCCTGGCGTACGAGTACGACATTTACGAGGAGTTCAAGAAAGGCCTTCCCAAGGTCGGCAAGCCGGTCAAGACATCTAAAGGTGACGGCGTAGTCGTCAAACACGACCCGTTGACCGAGACCCTGCAGATCCGTATCGACGAGGAGACGACCATCGAGGTGACCAAGGACGAACTCCTACCCGACCTCGACCAGCCGGTTCAGAAAAAGGGCAGAAAGAGTTCACAATAATTGTTCACCGGGAGCGCCACACTCAGGCGTGAAAGCTCCGGTGAACGATTACCGCTCGGAGGGCCGGCATCGGCCCTGTGAGATTCTTTCATGGCGGGACGTTCGGCTGCGGAAACGCGGTGACGCTCCGGCAGGAGGTATCAGGTGACATTTCGCCGCACTCTCGCTGCAACGATCGGTTTACTGGGAATCGTCTTCGCTCCTCACGAGGGGTGGTCCGGTCCAGTCTTCGACAGCGTGATGAAACGGGGCACCGTGCGTCTCGGACTTCCCTACAATCTGAGACCGCAAGGTTTCCTCACGCCGGAAGGGGAATGGGTCGGCTTTGAAAAGGACCTGGGCGCGGAATTGGCGAGTCGCATGAATCTCAAGCTGGAAGCCGTCAAGGTCAACGGCCAGACATGGAAGTCAATGCTGGCGGGAGGCCGGATCGACGCGGCGCTCTGCCGGATCCGCCACACCAGGAGCCTTGACGCTGAATTCGACTCCTCCATCGCGTATTTCTACGATTCCCTGCAGATGCTGGTGACGAAAGGGAGCGCAAGAACCGGGGCTGATCTGAAAGGACTCAAGATCGCCGCGATTCAAGGGTCTCCTGCAGAGAAGTCCGCTATGCATCTGTTGACTCAGGCAGGTGACCCGGATGCGCAGAAAAACGTGATCTCCTTCCCGGACCGGCCGTCGTGTTTTGCGGCCCTCGGTCAGGACAAGGTATCGGGCTGGGTGGATTCAGGCATGGTCCTGCTCGAGTATGCGTCCCGCAGCCCGGGGCGCTTCGAACTGGCGCCGGTCTCCGAGCAGGTCCAGCCGCTGGCCGTCGCACTCCCCCAGAATGATTCCGCATGGAGGAATCTCATCAACTTTACGATACAGGACATGGCAGCAGATGGGTCACTGGCCAGACTTTATGACAAATGGTTCGGTCCGGACACGCCGTATCCATTTCCTGCCAGGCGCGCCATCGAGGTCTGGCCTCGATAGCACTCCAACGCGAAACTCGGGCTTACGGTTGATCGGAAACATCGTATGAAGCGAGTCATTCTAGGGACTGCGGGACATATAGACCACGGCAAGACGGAACTGGTTCGTGCACTCACGGGTATCGACACCGATCGGCTCAAGGAAGAGAAACAGCGCGGAATCAGCATTGAGCTAGGTTTCGCCTTCCTCGACCTGGGAGACGATATACGCATGGGAATCGTCGATGTTCCAGGTCACGAGAAGTTCGTTCGCCAGATGGTGGCGGGTTCCGGAGGAGTAGACATTGCTGCGCTGGTAGTCGCCCTGGACGAAGGAGTGATGCCTCAGACGGTCGAACACCTCGACATCCTGAGCGTCCTGGGGATCCCCCTCGGCCTGGTGGTCCTGACCAAACTCGACATGGTGGACGAAGAGCTGGCATTGATCGCGGAAGAGGATGCGCGAGAGGCGGTCACCGGAACGTTCCTGGAGAACGCTCCCATGGTGCGCGTCTCGGCCAAGACCGGCCTCGGGATCGGGGAACTCCGCGACACGCTGCGCCAACTTGCCGCTCAGGTTCAGACTCGCCCCGTGCACGGGCTCCTGCGGCTGCCGGTGGACAGAGTCTTCACGCTTAAGGGGCACGGAACCGTGGTAACCGGAACCCTCATTTCCGGTACTCTGAACGTGGGAGATGAAGTCGAGATACTTCCCGATGGCCTGAAGTCCTCGGTGCGGTCAATGGAATCGCACAACCGCCGAGAAGAGCACGCGTTTCCCGGAGAACGCGTTGCAGTGAATCTTCGCGGGGTGGAGCAATCCGAAATTCTAAGAGGTGAGGTCGTGACTCATCCCTCCGAGTTTCGGCCGTCTTCCATCGTGGACGTCAGGTTGACCGCTCTTCCTCGCTCGCCGATAGGTCTGCGCAACAGGCAGAAGGTGAAACTCCATCACTACACCACCGAGGTGGAGGCACGCGTCATCTTTCCCGACCTGGAGAAACTGGAACCGGGTGAAGAGTGCATGGCTCAGCTCAGGACGTCAGCCCCGATCGTCCCGGCCACCGGCGACCGATTCGTCATCCGCGCGCTCTCGCCTTCGGTGACGCTGGGTGGAGGGGTCATCCTCAATCCCCGGGGGATCAAGCTCCGGGCCCGTTCGGTCAAGGCCTTTTCCGAGCTGGGGCCGGAGGACGAGATGAGCATTGTCGCCGCGCTGGTCAGGAGCGGCGGTTTGGTAGGGACCACACGCAATGAGTTGCTCGGGCTCTCTGGACTGTCGGGCAAGCGGCTCGACAAGGTGATAGAGACGTTGAAGAACACGCACGTGGTCATCCGGTTCGACACGTCGGAGCACCGGATGATCCATCGCGACTACTTCGACCTGGTCAGAAAGAAGATTCTGGGTCGCCTTGCGAGTTTCCATGCTGCCCATCCCTTGAAGGATGCCATGCCCAAACAGGAACTCCGATCAGCGGTGCCCGGCGGGGACAAATTGTTTCGCGCGGTCATGGAAAACCTCGTCGGCAAAGCCGAAGTGGTCGACCAGGGGGACGCGGTCCGTCATTCCACGCACACGGTAAAGCTGAAAGAAGACGAAAGGAACCTGAAAGACGAACTCCTCAAGATCATCGTGGAGGGAGGCAAGGCCCCGCCGCTCCTCAAGGAAGTCGTCGCTGCCGTGGGGAGCGACGTCAAACAGGTGCGGAGTTTCCTCAGCCTGCTTGAAAAAGAGGGCCGCATCTGCCGCGTCAAGGAGGACCTCTACTTTGCTATGGAATTTGTGGAGGGAGTCAGAACCAGGCTCGCTGATTTCATCAATCACCACGGAGCGATTACCCCGTCGCAATTCAGCGAAGTCACGGGATCTTCACGAAAGTATAATATCCCGCTCCTCGAGTATTTCGACAGGGAACGATTCACCATGAGGCTGGGAGATCAACGGGTGCTGAGAGGCTCCAGTAAGTCGGGCGACGGAGGCAAAGTAGCATAAAATTCAGCTATCTTCTTGATCCGTTGCATGCAGTCGAGCCTTTGCGACGCAAAGCGTTTCGCTGTGTCCGGGTTCTTGTCCTGCACGTACTCCACCAAAGCCCAGGCCTGGTGATCCATACATGCGTACGCATGGTCGAGCAAGGCAATCAGTTGCCTGTCCACGTCCGTCACACGCGCGTCAGAAACCGCTTTGAGCTTGGCCCGAACCACGCGGACCCTTTTCTGCACGTTCTTTCCGATGTCCAATGCGACCCCTTGGGGTATAATGTCCGCGACGAATCCATCGGCCGTGGTCCCCAGGAGAAGAAACGAATCGTTGAGATAAGCAGTTGCGGTCTCCCCGAATGCGTTGAGGAATACCTCCAGGTCTCCTGCATGCGCTGCGGGTGTGGCCAGGAATAGGACAACGAGTACTAGACCGATGATTCTTTTCATGAACAACCCTATCCGAAACCGCCTGTGACGAGTATCGGCCAGCGGAACCGGCAAAAACTCTTACCACGGCACACGAAAGGAGACAACCCTTTTCATGAAAATCCTTCTCCACGCATGTTGCGCACCTTGTCTCGTCATTCCTCTGGACGACCTGCGATCAGAGGCTCACGACGTGACGGCCCTGTTCTTTAACCCGAACATCCACCCGTATTCGGAATACCTGCGCCGGTTGGATTCGTTCACCTACTACACGAAAGAGAACAACGTCCCCGTGCTCAACTACGAGAACGAGCACAGTATGGAGCACTGGCTTCAGGCGGTCGTATTTCGCGAGGCCCAGCGGTGCCGGATCTGTTTCAACGTCAGGCTGGAAGCCACAGCCCGTCTCGCAGAAGCCAAAGGATTTGACGCATTCTCCACCACGCTCCTCTACAGCCGGTTCCAGAAGCATGACCTGCTCAAGACCGTCGGTGAGGCAATGGCCGAGAAATTCGGCATACCATTCATCTACAAGGACTGGCGCTCCGGCTGGAACGAAGGGGTTCGCAGATACAGAAAGCTCGGCCTGTACAGGCAGAAATACTGCGGATGCATCTATAGTGAAAAAGAGAGAGCGCTGAAAATTATCTGACGCCGAGAATCGCACTCCATCCCTTCGGCTCTTCATCCCAGCACGATACGTCACCACCCGGAATCCGCTCCCGGTCACCCTCGAAGTCTGCGTTTCAGCGAGGGACATTTTCAGGTTGCCTCAGGCTCGTCGCGTGGTGTATAAGGGTGAACACCTCGGTACAACAGAAGCCATAGGGTCGAATGAAAGCCTTTCTCAAGAGCCAGACGGGCCTCGCGGCCGCCGTGTTGTGCGTGCTCGCGGCCGGCCTTTGGACCGCAGTATGCGCAGCCAGCGAATTTGCAGATCGCGATGCGCCTGCATTGACCCGGTCGGTCGAGCGGCCATGGGTTTTCGTGAGCCTCACGCCATCCCCCTCGATGGCCGGCAGACAGGCCTATGCCGTGATTAAGCGATTGAGCGGTAATCCTAACGGCATCATCAAGCATTTCAGTGAAATCAGTACAGAATGGGTGGCTGAGAAACAACCGGCCTTCATCGTTCTCAGTCCACAGGGGACCCCATGGTGCCGGTATAACGGCGAACGGGGGATCGCCTTGCAGAACTTCCTCTGGACCCTTCCTATGATGGCCGAGGAGATGCACGTTCCGATGCTGGGGATCTGCGGCGGGCATCAGGCGCTCGCGCTTGCATTCGGCGGCAAGGTGGGCCCCGTTCGAGCGGGTGAAGACGACTGCCTCCCCTACTCCCGCGATCGACAGCTCGGTGTAGTTCCCCTCAAAGTGACCGCGCCCGACCCGATCTTCAGCGGGATCGAGGGACAGCTCCGGATTGTGGAGAGTCATTTTGACGAGGTTAAGACCCTGCCGAAGGGTTTCGTCCTCCTGGCGTCCGAAAAGGAGAGCCCGATTCAGATCATGCGCCACCCGTCCCGCCCGGTATACGGGATTCAAGGCCACCCCGAGCATTTCTCCGAAAGCCGACCCGACGGCGGGTTGCTGATCCGCAATTTCCTCAAGATCGCGGCGCTCTACAATGAGGCGACCAGGCCGACCCCACGCCAGGAAGCTCCAAAGCTCCTCTCCCTCCACGGACCGACGATTTCTCCGCAGGAATGAGAGAGACCGTCATTCCTTAGTTCGTTTGGACAATTTGTTGGAGCGCTTGAGCGTGGGTTTTAATTCCCCGCGTCCGCCCACGATTCGTGCATGGAGTCCGATTTCAGGAATCCGGTGAGGCTGGCTCCCACTCCTTTCAGATAGGCCGCTACCTCGGGATGCCCTTCTATGTAGGCTTCCATCAACGCAGTCCACCCAAAACGATTCTTGGCATTCAGATCCGCGCCCGCGTCGATAAGAACCTGAACCGCTTCGAGATGGCCGGCCGCAGCGGCCACCATAAGCGCGGTCTTGTCGTCCCGGTCTCTGACGGCAACCCCGGCGCCATGATCGAGGACCAGTCTGATGACATCGCACGATCCTGCTCGGGCAGCCCAAAACAAAGGCGTGCTCCCAAACTTGTTCCTCACCTGTACGTCCGCTCCGCGCTCGAGGAGAAGCTGTACCACCTCGCTGCGGCCTTTGTAACAGGCCCAGAAGAGCGGCGTGTTGCCGTACTTCGCATCGCGCACATTGACATCGGCCCCCTTTGCCAGTAGCGCGTCGATGATATGCGCATGACCGAGCCTGCAGGCTTCCGCAAGTGCAGTATTGGCCTTTCTTTCGCGGTACGGCGAAGGTTCGGCATCCAGGAGCATTTGCACAAGCTTGGAACGACCCGATCTCAGGGCGTACGTGAGCGGAGTGTTGTCCCGCCGATCGGCAGCATTTACGTTCGCCCCGCGGCCCAGCAGGAATTCCACGATCCTTTGATGGCCCGCCCGGCACGCTGCCATCAAAGGAGTAATCCCGGAACGGTTGGCGGCATCGAGTGAGGCGCCGGTATCGGCCAGCAGCCTCGCAACCTCCATTCGCCCTTTGTGGCAAGCCCAGGAGAGGGCTGTGTTCCCTGAAAACCTGTCGCGGCCGCTGACGTCGGCTCCTTTGGAGAGGAGAAACGCCACCATCCAAACATTCCCCGCGTAAGCAGCCCATGCCAGAGCCGCGTTCCCGTAGCGCCCATCCTCTGCGTTGATATGCGCGCCGCGAGAAAGGAGGAGTTCCACTGTTTCAGCGTGTCCTTTGAACGCGGCCCGGCACAAAGGCCGCCCCTCGCGTTCGCCGACTCCGTTGGGCGCCGCTCCGTGATCGAGGAGAATGCGAACGGAGCCCGCGTCACCCCTCTCGCAAGCCACCAGCAATGGAGTGGAGCCTCGCTTGTTGGTCACGTCGGGTTCGGCACCCCTGTTCAGGAGCAGCCTCACCGTATCCGGGTTCCCCGATCGACTCGCCCAGAGGAGCGGCGTATTCCCCGCAAAATCCCTGGCGTGGACATGGGCACCGCCCCCGATCAGGAGTGGCGCTACCCGGACATGGCCCCAATGCAGAGCCCAATAGAGCGCTGTGGTGCCATACTGCCGTTCCACAGCGTTCGGATCTGCGCCGTCTGCTAAGAGGATCTCTACGACCCGTTCCGCACCCGCGACCGCGGCCCAAAAGAGCGCAGTCTGGCCGGAGTTGTTTCGCTGGTTCACCGCGGCCCCGCGGCTCAGCAACAGCTCCACCAATCCTGCGTTCCCTTTGTAACCGGCCCAGAAAAGGCCGGTGTTGCCGTTGCGGCTCTTTGCATTCGGACTGGCACCGTTGTCCAACAGGACGCCCGCCGCCGACAGGGACCCTGCACTGCATGCGTAAATGAGTGCGGTCTTCCCGTTGCGGTCGGCCGCGTCGACCCGAGCCCCTCCCGCCAGCAGTGCTTCCACCACAGCGGAGTGCCCGGCCCCCGACGCAGCCATCAACGGAGTATGGCCCTTCAGGTTACGTTGTTGAACGTCTCCCCCTCGTGACAGGAGACTCTGCACGACACCTGCATGCCCTTTCGAGGCCGCGCTGAAGAGCGGAGAAACTCCTGCCTTGTTGCTCGCCCCGACCTGTGCACCGTGGGACAGCAGGAGATCCACGATTGCCTGATCACCCGTATCCGAGGCCCAAAATAGCGCAGTGCAACCGGTGGCTGCCTCCGCTGCATTAACATCGGCCCCGCGGTCCAGCAGGAACTCGGCCACATCGAAGTCGCACGCCTTCACGGCTAGGATCAGAGGGGTATTCCCTCCGGCATCCCGGTGGTCGATGTTGGCGCCTCGCGCGAGGAAAAGCTCTGCCAGTTCCGGGCGACCCGACGCGACGGCCAATACCAGGGCGAAGTCCCGGTCGTCGTTTTCTGCATGAATTCGCGCACCGCGGTTCACGAGGTATTCCGCCACCCCCACGTGCCCTTGCCGAATACTCCACGACAAGGCCGTATTCCCCTCGCCGTCGGCCAAATTCGGGTCAGCTCCTCGCTCGCACAAGAATTCAACTATGTCCAGGTGGCCCCATTGCGCAGCCTTGAGGAGAGCCGTGTCTCCGTCGCGGTTGGCGGCATCGATCTGCGCACCCGCGTCCAAAAGGAGTTGCACTATGTCAAGGTGGGCTCCCAGCGCCGCTTCCATTAACGCCGTGTTGCCCAACCGATCGCGGGCGTCGCGGTCCGCGCCCGATCGGAGGAGTACTTCGACTACGCCACGGTTGCCCCCCAGAACCGCTGCTATGAGAGGTCTACCTTGCGCTGTGTCCGCGTCGGGGTGATCCCCTCGGGACAGAAGTTCCACCACTCTCTCGATATTCCCGAGACGCGCTGAGTGAACAAGTTCATCTTCCATGAGTGTGTGACCTTCCCAGCAGTCCCATGCAGGTTTCGTCTCAACGAGGTTCTCCGCGATGGTATGCAATTGAGTGTCCCGCCCTTTTCGTTCGCAGAAACAGTTGCCATCGGGTGCACCGATGGTTTGATATTTTTAGCTATTATAGCATATTTATTTCCCTTTTTACAGGGGTTCCATAAAACCACTGCCAAACTGCAGTGGGAGACCTCTATGAATCGCGGTTGAAACCTCAATGAGTTGAAGCCCCGATTGTTCGACGGAAAGACAGGCTCATGACTGCGGCTTGCACGTCAGATGAAGGGGCTCGTTATGCTGGTGTGTAAAAAAAACACCAATCCGGACTCGCGCGTGCTACTTCCGCACATCGAGAAATCCACAGTGGCGGCCGATTAGATCCCCTCAGTCGAATTTGCCGTGCTACTTCCGCACACTACCGGGCCTTGGCCGCAGATCCCGGATCGCCCATCGAACAGGTTAACAGTCCCTAACCCTATTGAATAACGTCACAATAGTTATAGCGCCTCCCGCCTATGATCTGGCACGATATTTGCTTGTCCGTTCCAGAGGTATGTGCCGAATGAGAGTTATACATCAAGTGAAAAAGTATACTTGCACCCTGTGGAGAAAGTGTGTACTATGCGGTCCCAGAGTTCGCAGGGATAGAAGTCATAGACACCGACTGATCAGAGCAATATATGACGTAGGGATGATGCACATAGGTTTGTTCTCCTGTGGCACATCCACGCGACAGTTGCCTTTGTTCACTGTAATGAACAAATCCATATAGCGAAACGACTAAACACACTTGTGTGCGAGGGGGTTGCCATGCGACAGGCAGGCTACGGCAATTTGGCCAAAGGCGTACGTGCTCTTCTCGACGCCGAAACGAAACTGAAAGAGAGCGAAAGCAAGTATAGGTCTCTGGAAGCCGCTATTGATGATGCCGTTGTCATCCACGACGTCAATGGAAAAGTACTTCAGGTTAATGCACATTTTGAACGAACGTTCGGCTGGACCGCTGATGAGGCCGTGCGGCTTCGGGTGCCCTACATTCCCCCAAACGAACGCTCCGCGGTGCTGAGGAAGTTTCGCCAAATCCTCTCCGAGGGAACGCCTACGAGCATCGAAAGGAAACTTCAGGCTAAAGATGGAACTGTTCTGGAGGGGATCATGCGGTTGTCCCCCTTGCTGGACAACACCGGGAAACCTGCCGGGATGTATGTAATCCTGCGAGACGTGACGAAAGAACGAACGCTGGAGCGCATGGTCATAGAAGGTCATCCGAGCGAAGTTCGTGGTGTCTCCCGGCAGCCCCAGTCATCGCAGCAGGAATCGGGCGATGCAGGTGAAGAAGAGGAGCATCCCAAAGAGATCGAGCTGGTATACCGGAAGTTCTTCCAGAATAGCACCCAGGGGGTCGCAATCGTTGACCGGAACGCCACCTCTGCAGAGGTCAACGCGGCGTTGAAGCGCATGCTCGGATACTCGCCGATGAGACAGTTTTCGGCGGAGGATTGGGCGACACGACTTCCCGTGCAACTGCGTTTGGCGGATTCGGACGCATGGAGAGGAGCCCTCTCAGAGAGCGGACTCGTCAATCACCGAATGGAAGTAGCCAGGCGGGAAGGACCCAGGGGAATGTTCCTCGTGAACGCGTCGGTGCTGGAGAGACGCCGAGACGGAAATCACCTGGTCGCGTGGACTTTTTCCGACATAACCGACTGGGAAACCGCGGCGCCGAAACCCTCCCCAGAGCCTCCAGCGTCGGGCCGGTCCCCGCGGAAAGCCCCCACCAAACCTTCCCGCGCTGCCGCAGGGAAAGGTGAGGTCGACGCGTCAGTGAAGAAACTCATGGACCGCGCCAGAGAACAGGGCGAAGACATGATGGCGCGGATCACTCAGAATTACGCGCTTACCGTCTACCCTCTCATCGAGCATTTGAAAACGCTCGATCTGGAGCAGTCCCAGCTCGTAATCCTGGAGACGCTCGATTTCAACATCAGACACATGACATCCCTTTTTGGGGTGAATCTGGCGAAGGCGCGGCACCCCTTGACCACGCGGGAATTGGAGATCTGCCAATTGATCCGTTCGGGGAAAGATTCGCGTGAGATCGCGGAAACGTTGGGGCTCACGTACGAGACGGTTATGGTACATCGTAAGCATATCCGAAAGAAACTTGGCCTCAAGAACGACAAGCAGTCTCTGGCAGGGTTCCTCAACCGCGATCTCGAGCCGTCATCGGGGAGTTGAGCCGTTCCAGTCCGAACCAGGCTGACATCTCCTCCTTCAGGGCAATCGGGCCGGTTTCGCGGTTGACAAACAGTCCGCCGTGTTACAATATGGCATGATTGCTCACCCTGGAAATACATTCCAGAGCCGAAGCGTTTCACTACGACATTGAGGGTGCCGACAAGCCGGTCAGGGCCGTCTTTTGAGCGCGGCTATGCCGGTCGTTCTGCTCAGGGCTGTTCAAACGACTCAACCCGTCCGACTCGTCGCAAGGTACTAAGGTACTGCGGAACACTCAATGAAAGTGGAATCATCCCCGACCTATAACACGGAGGTAGTCGATGGGAGACGAAGAGCGAAAGATACTGGTGGTCGGAGGCGGTATGAGCGGCATGAGCGTTGCCGTTGAGGCCGCCGAGGCAGGCACCGCAACAGTAATCGTGGAAAAGAATCCGTACCTGGGCGGCCGAGTGGCCCTCCTGAACCAGTATTTTCCGAAGCTGTGCCCGCCGTTCTGCGGTCTTGAGATCAACTTCAGGCGTATCAAACAGAATCCCAAGATACAGTTCCACACTCTTGCAGAGGTGGAATCTATCACCGGAGAACCGGGAAACTATCAGGTTACAGTTAAGATCAATCCGCGATACGTGAACGACAACTGCACCGCGTGCGGCAAGTGTGCGGAAGCGTGCCAGACCGAAATCCCGAACCCGGTGAACTACGGAATGGACAAGATCAAGGCAGCGTATCTTCCGCATGTCATGGCTTTTCCGTTCAAGTACGTTCTGGCCCCTGAGATCATCGGCACGGACGAAGCCAAGAAATGTGCTGAGGCATGCGCGTACGGCGCGGTCGATCTTGACATGCAACCTACCACCGTCACGTACAATGTGGGTGCGGTCGTCTGGGCTACGGGCTGGGACCCCTACGACGCGACAAAAGTCGATTACCTTGGCCTGGGCCAAGTTCCCAACGTGATCACCAGCGTAATGTTCGAACGGCTGGCCGCTGCGAGCGGACCCACCGGCGGGAAGATCGTAAGACCTTCCGACGGCAAGGAAGTGAACAGCGTCGCGTTCGTCCAGTGTGCCGGATCGCGGGACGAGAACCACCTTCCGTACTGCTCCGGGGTCTGCTGCCTGGCGTCGCTCAAACAAGCCACGTACATCCGGGAACAGGCGCCTGAAAGCAAAGCCTACATCTACTACATCGACGTGCGCGCCATGGGCAAATACGAGGACTTCTACACCAAGGTCGACGCGGATGAGAATGTTACCCTGGTGAAGAGCAAGATCGCCCGAATCTCTCCCGATCCGGAATCAGGGGGTGTCCTGGTGGAAGGGGAAGACGTCGGCAAAGGCGACAGAGTGAAGCAGGTCGTTGACCTGGCGGTACTGGCCGTGGGGATGGTCCCGGGTACTGCCGGCGTCAAGCCTCCCCTGGAGATGGAATACGACGACTTCGGCTTTGTCACGTCTTCCGGCGCGTCGGGGATCATCCCGGCCGGCTGCGTCAAAGCCCCTATGGAAGTGGCCGCGTCGATCCAGGATTCAACCGCTGCGGCCCTGAAAGCCATCCAGTCTACGCTCGGGAGGTAATGTTTATGGATCAGAAAATCGGAGTCTATATGTGCTCGGGATGCGGTATCGGAGAATCCATAGACATGGACGCTCTCGCCGCAGTCGCGAAGGAGTTTTCGATAGCGAAGACCGTGACCCATGAGACGCTGTGCGGAGCCGAAGGCGCGGACCTCATTCGCAAGGACGTGGAATCGGGTGAGATCAACGCGGTCCTGATCGCAGCCTGCTCGGGCAGAGTCAAGACCGACGTGTTCACGGTCGATCCTTTGAACACGGTCCTGGAACGGGTTAACATCAGGGAACAGGTGGCCTGGTGCCAGCCTGCAGGTGCGGAAGACACCCAGATGTTGGCCGAAGACTATCTCCGCATGGGTATCACCCGCGTGGAGAAGACCTCTCTCCCCAAGCCTTTTCTTGAGGCTACCGACAAAAACGTGCTGGTAATCGGCGGCGGAACCGCTGGCTTGCAGTCCGCACTCGATGCCGCGACCGCGGGGTTCAAGGTGCTCCTCGTCGAGAAAGAAGCCCAGTTGGGCGGACACATGGCCCGGTGGCACAAGAATACCCCAACCAAGCCTCCGTACCACGATCTCGAAGACGTCGCTATCCAGCAGACCATCGATCAGGTGACTGCCAACTCCAACATCACTGTCTGCGCGAATACGATCATCGAAAAGATCGCCGGCGCTCCCGGCATGTTTGACGTTACCCTGAACAACGGCGAGACTCATCGCGTCGGAAGCGTGGTTCTCGCTGCCGGTTGGAAACCGTACGACCCCGCGAAACTCGAACATCTCGGGTACGGCAAGTTTCCTGACGTCATTACCAACGTTCAAATGGAGGAGATGGCCAAGGCCGGCAAGGTCACCTGCCCATCCGACGGATCGGAACCTTCTGTCGTTGCTTTCATTCAGTGCGCAGGTTCCCGCGATCCGGACCACCTGCCCTATTGCAGTGCGGTCTGCTGCAGGGTCTCGCTGAAGCAAGCGGTGTACGTAAAAGAACAGAACGAGGAGAACAAGGTCTTCGTCCTGTACAAAGATATGCGGACGCCGGAGCAGAGCGAAGAGTTCTACAAGAAAGTTCAGAAGGACGGCGTGGTCTTCGTCAAGACGGATACCGCGAAGGTGGCCATTAGTGAGGGAAGCGAGCACAAGCTCGCTATTGAAGGCATGGATGAGCTTTTGGGCGAACCGTTGATGGTGGAGGCCGATCTCGTGGTCTTGGCTACGGGCATGCAGCCGGCGGTTTTGGACGACCCGATCTTGAACCTGCAGTATCGCCAGGGTCCGGCGCTTCCCGACCTGAAGTACGGTTTCCCCGACTCCCATTTCGTCTGCTTCCCGTACGAGACGAGGCGGACCGGTATCTACACCGCGGGATGTGTCCGGCAACCGATGACAGCCTCAAGAGCGACCAACGACGGCACCGGCGCGGCGTTGAAGGCAATTCAGTGCGCGGAACTGACGTCACAGGGTCGTGCCGTTCATCCCAGGGCAGGGGATTATTCGTATCCCGAACTGTTCCTCACGCGATGCACCCAGTGTAAGCGGTGTACGGAGGAATGCCCCTTCGGCATGTACAACGAGGATGAAAAAGGCACCCCGTTGCCCCATCCGTCCCGATGCCGGCGATGCGCCATTTGCATGGGTTCGTGTCCGGAGCGCATCATTTCTTTCTACAACTACTCGGTGGACATGATCGGTTCCATGGTGAAATCGATCCACGTGCCGGACGAGTACGACGAGAAACCACGCGTTATCGGATTCATTTGCGAAAACGACGCGTATCCGGCCGTGGACATGGCGGGTCTCCACAAGTTGCAGTATCCGCCCTGGGTGCGTTTTATTCCACTCAGGTGTCTCGGCTCTATGAACCTTGTGTGGATCGCGGATGCCCTTTCGAAGGGAATAGATGGTATAATACTCTTCGGGTGTCGATTCGGCGACGATTACCAGTGTCACTTTATTCAAGGAAGCGAGCTTGCCGATACCCGTATGAGCAAGATCAAAGAGACCCTCGACCGCCTGGTGTTGGAATCGGACCGGATCAGGTTGGAGCAGATCACCATCGACAACTATCACCGGATACCGACTATTATCGAGGAGTTCACGGCAAGGCTGGAAGAACTCGGTCCCAACCCGTACAAGGGGTTCTAGAGGCCCTTGCGGACAAGGCATGAATCATCGGGCCGCTAGGGCCTGAGAAAAAATCGGACCGCCGGCGTCGCTCGAGGACCGATGACCTCGCAGCGGCGTTCGGCCGGTCTGACAGTTCAGGGAAGATCTATGGAAACAAGAGTACCTTTTCTCGAAGTGAGCGACGCTATCGTCATGTCAGGGGCTGAGAGCCTCTACTGGTGCATGCAGTGCGGTCTGTGCACGGGCACGTGCCCCTGGCGCCTGGTTCCAGGGGAGGCGTCGGAGCAGTTCAATATCAGACTGGTGCAGCGCATGGGCCAGCTCGGCCTGGAAGGGTTCGAATCGGAGAACTGCCTCTTTGCCTGCACCACCTGCAAGGCTTGTGCAGTGCGGTGTCCGCGTGGCGTGGACATCATCGCGAACGTCCGAGGGATGCGGAGCATGCTGGCCGAGGTAGGAACCATACCGCCCAGCCTCAAACCGATAGCCGGAAGCCTCCATTCACAAGGGAACCCGTGGTCAGGAGATCGAGCCAAGCGGATCGACTGGGTGAAAGATGCTGACGTTCCCACCTTCTCGGCTGACACCGAGTACTTCCTCTCCGTGTGCTGCACGTCCTGTTACGATGTCAGGAGCCAGCGCATTGCCCGGTCTGTGGCCAAAGCTCTCAAGGCAGCCGGTGTGAGTTTCGGCATCATCGGAAACGAGGAGAGCTGCTGCGGAGAGTCCATCCGCAAGGTGGGCGACGAAGCGCTCTTTCAGAAACTCGCTCAGTCCAACATCGAGCTGTACAAGAGCAAGGGCGTCAAGAAGATCATCGTCACGTCGCCTCACTGCCTCCATACGTTCAAGAACGAATATCCGGAACTCGGCGGAGAGTTCGAGGTGTACCACTACACCGAGATCCTCAGCAAGGCCGTTACGGAAGGCACGTTGAAGCTTTCCGGCGATGCTGCGGGTCCGGTGGCGCTGCACGACCCGTGCTATCTGGGCCGCCACAGCGAAGTCTACGATGCGCCGCGAGACCTGATCTCCGCGATCCCGGGTGCGGAATTGAAAGAACTTGCCAGGAACCGCCAGAACAGCCTTTGTTGCGGAGGTGGAGGCGGCCGAGTATGGATGGAAACCAAAGCCGGTGAACGATTCGCAGAGCTGAGGATAACCGAAGCAGTGGAAGCGGGCGCCAAGACCCTGGTCACTGCATGCCCGTACTGCATCACGATGCTGGAAGACTCCTGTAACGTGATGGGAAAGTCCGAACAGCTCAAAGTGATCGACCTCTCCGAATTGATCGCCGAGAAAGTGTAACAAGCCAGGGTAACCTGATTCAAGATCAGGACATTATTGAAGACATACCTGGGGGGGGCCTTTCTGGAAAAACCCTCCCCAGGAGCTCCTATCCGAGAGACCGGTTGCCACACGCTGGACCACGATCCTGGAAATGAGGAGTCCCTCTTCCGTCATTCCGACGGAGGCCGGAATCCAGGTTTCTCAACATCTCCTGGACCCCTGCCTTTGCCGGGGTGACGAAGGAGGGGCCACGAGCTTCTCCTTGAGCCAATAAAGTTGCGCTATTTCCCTGGACAGCTAAATGCTTGCGGGACCAACCGAAAGCTCCCTCCCATCAGCGGCAACCCCTACTTGCAGGTCGCAATCACCCGTGCCATGTCCTCCGGAAGCGGCGACGAGAATTCCACGTACTGTGCGTTAATAGGGTGAATGAATCCGAGGACTGCCGCGTGCAGGGCCTGTCTCTTGAGATGCGCCAGTGCCGCCTTCAATTGGTTAGTGCCCGCAGCGGTCTTTTTGCGTGCCTTGCCATATACCGGATCTCCCGCGACCGGCATTCCTCTGGATGCCAGGTGCACCCGGATCTGATGGGTGCGGCCGGTTTCCGGCCTGATCTCCAGGAGCGTCAGCTCACCGAGGCGTTCGAGGACCTTCCATCGAGTGATCGCACTCCGAGCCTTTTTGGTCACCGTGGAAATCCGCTTGCGGTCCTTCGCGTGCCGGCCCAGGGGTACGTCGATGACTCCTTCATCCTCGCTCGGGTTCCCTCTCACGATCGCCAGGTAGATCCGGTGAACTGAATGCTGTCGGAACTGAGCGGACAGTTCTGCATGAGCGTGCGCAGTCTTCGCCGCGACCATCACGCCGGAGGTATCCCGGTCGAGACGATGGACGATTCCCCATCGGTCCGGTTCGCCAACGCCGATCATCTCCGGCCGCGTGCGAACGAGGACATCCATGAGCGTGCCGGTAGACCTCCCTGCTCCCGGATGCACAGCGAGCCCTGGAGGCTTGTCCACCACGATCACCCCATCATCCTCGAAGATGATCGGGACCTCGGGAATCTCCGCGCCGGCGGGTGCAATGAGAGAGACATCTGCGCGAAGAAACTCGACACGGTCGCCGGGGTTGAGCACCGTTGAAGGGCTTATGGGCCTCCCGGCCACGATGACGAGCCCCTCCCGCATCATGCGGGCAAGCGAGGAACGACTCGGCTTGGCTGGCAAGACCTCGGCCAACAGCTTGTCAGCCCGATCGGGGCCGAACCCTTCAGGCACATCGATTGATGAGGGGAGATCCATGTACTGTCGGTCGGGTTTGCTGGTTAATTTCCTGCCAGAGCCGCCGCCAGCAGCTCCGGGATGAGGGATGCCTGGTCGTGGAGCAGCGTCCGCGGATCGAGCAAGACCGTATTCTCCTGGACCATGACGATTACCGGCGGGTTGCCGCTTCGCAATCCCTGTTCCAGCCGGGCGGCCGAGATGTGGCGAGGGTGGACTGCCACGCGCGGGCCGGGGAGGTCACTCATGGGGAGTGCTCCACCCCCTACCCTTCCCGCCCCCGGCTCGATGGATACCTGCGCCGCAGCACCAAGTCGCTCGCGGATCGCGGCGGCGAGGCTGTCAGCAGCCTCCTGGAGCTCCTCCGGGGACCTCGTGATCATTGCCAGGGTCGGAATTCCTTCTGCGGAGCCGTCGGGACGGGTGTACTCTTCCAGGGTGGCCTCCAGTGCCGCTAGAGTCAGCTTGTCCATCCTGAGGGCCCTCGCGAGCGGGTTAGTTCGCATCTGTTCTATTAGGTCCGCTCGTCCGGCCAGAATTCCCGCCTGCGGTCCCCCGAGAAGTTTGTCACCGCTGAAGCTGACCACGTCGATCCCGCTTGCGATGACTTGTAGCACCGTCACCTCTTCGGCGAGGCCGTACGGAGAGAGATCCACCAGGCACCCGCTCCCGAGGTCCATCATTGTGGGCACGTTGCGCTCCCGGCCGATTGAAACGAGTTCCTCCAGTTCCACCTCACGGGTGAACCCGACGATCCGGTAGTTGCTGGTGTGGACCTTCAAGATGAGGGCCGTGTTCTCGTTGATCGCCTGCACGTAATCCCGCGGGTGGGTCCTGTTGGTCGTCCCCACCTCTCGAAGGATGGCCCCGGAACGGGCCATCACGTCCGGTATGCGGAACGATCCGCCGATCTCGATGAGCTCCCCGCGAGAAACGACAACTTCCCGGCCGGCCGCGAGGCTCGAAAGGGCCAACAACACAGCGGCCGCGTTGTTGTTGACCGCCAGAGCGCCGTCCGCGCCGGTAAGCTCCTGCATGAGCTGCCGCAGGTGCGCGTTTCGTTCGCCCCTCCGGCCCTCCTCAAGATTGTATTCGAGGTTTGAATACGACTCGGCGGCTTGGACGATTCTCTGAGTGACGCTGGGAGAGAGCGGCGATCTGCCGAGATTCGTATGAACGATGACACCCGTGGCGTTAATCACGGTCCTGAGGGTAGATCCGAGACGCTGACCTGCTACGATCGCGGTCCGCGCGACAATCGCGGGTATGCGGCAATCCTCTTCTCCGGCCCTTCCTTCGAGAATATCCAGGCGTAACCGGTCCAGCGCAAGTCGCAGCATCCTCTTGAGCAGGTCAGCGGCGTACTGCTCCTTGAGCCGACCAAAAGAGGGGTCGGCCCACAGACGATCGACCGAAGGGATCAGCCGAAAAAGCGCGTGCGACGGATTCTCGGCCATGCCAACCTATCCCTTTCTGCGGTGTCGACCGGCTCCAACGCTCATCCTTTGGTGGCCTTGAGTTTGAAGGACTTGACCGCCTCTTCGAAGCCTGGGGCAAAGGTGTCGAAATCCTTGCCCGGTGCTGAAAAGTCCACACTGATGACCGTCTTGTTCGTGACAACCACCAACCGCCAGGTTCTCAGTCTGGCCTGGTCCTCGGGCGGTTTCTCCTTGTACAGGATCGCTCGCCCCTTGTTAACACGGATAGTTCTGGGTTTTTCCATCCGGCTGTCAGCGTTCACCGCGTTTTTCAGCGACTTGAGCATCACATCGCCGGACTCCAGAAAGAGGTCGCCCACCGCGACAAGGATCTCGGCCGTATCCTTTTTCCAGCGGGAAACCCCAGGCTCGTCCACGCTTTCGGCCTTGAATCCAGCGGGGATCTTCATGTCAAAAAGCTTTCCCGGCTCTTCAACCCCAGTTTCTTCCTTTTTCGGCTGCGAAGCCTTATCATCTTGTGCCAAAGCGGGTGCGGCCACGAGGAGCATACCGACCCAGACAATAGCCACGCCGAAGATTCCAAATCGTCTCAAGTGAAAAGCCTCCGCTGATTCCGCTCCGTGCGAGCGAGGGGACGTTCGGCACCTCTGCCGGTGCGCCAAGGGGTTTCAACCAGGTGATGCGGAAGACCCTTGCGCAGCACCCCCGGGCAATTGACCTCGGATGCCAGGATTGATAGCATGGATAACACATGGTGTCAAAAGTGACGGCATCCCGACGCGAAATCATCCCTTCTTGCCATAATCAGGGAGACAAGATGACACTCCGCCGAGCGGTGACGAGGACGTAACCGTCCCCAGCACCGATCGGCATGAAATGAGTGGGTCGGTGGAACCAACGGCGCCCTGCAGTGTTGTCGCGCTGCCGGGAGATTGCCATCAACAGAGGAAACAGGCGAATCGTGGGAGAACCATATCCCGTGAGGCAGGCAATCATACGAGTCCTTGGCTGTAAGGTTAACCAGGCCGAGGCAGCGGCAATGGGCAGCATCCTGGAAGCTCAGGGATACCGGGTCGATCCCGCCTCGGCGGACCCCGATCTGATCCTCGTGCACACCTGCTGCGTTACTTCCAAGGCGGAAGGCAAGTCCAGGCGTGCCGTGAAACGCCTTGCGGAAGAATATCCCGATGCGCGCATGCTGATCACAGGATGTCTCGCTGAAGTGAACCCGTCATCGGTGCGAGAGATCTCCGATCGGATTACCGTGCTGGGGACCTTTGAGAAGGATCGTCTTGCCGAATTGCTGGACGTAGACGGGGAAGGTCCGGGGCAGGTTCATCGCCGTGGGTCCCAGGGATGCACGGCCTTCGCAGATTTGGGATGTGCGGGCATGCCCGGTCGCGGCCGAGCGTTCTTGAAGGTTCAGGACGGATGCTCGCAGGGATGTGCCTATTGCATTGTCCCCACTGCCCGGGGACCTTCTCGCAGCCTGCCGCTGGAGAGAGCTGTCGCTCACGGCCGCCATCTTGCAGAAAGAGGATTTGCCGAGATCGTGGTCACGGGGATCCATCTCGGATGGTACGGCCGGGACCTCCAGCCTTCCATCGGTCCAGCCGAGCTGCTTGAACGACTTCTCCGGGAGTGCCCCTCGGTTCGATTTCGGCTCAGCTCCCTGGAGCCTCAGGACATCACGCCGAGGCTGATCGACCTCGTAGCGCAACACGAGCGAGTCTGCCGGCACTTCCACATCCCGTTGCAGAGCGGTGACGATGAAATCCTGAAACGCATGAAACGGCCATACGGCATGGCGCTCATTCGCAGGCTTCTCGAGGGTATCTTCAAGGCTGACCCCGACACTTGCGTGGGATTCGACATCATGGTTGCATTCCCCGGCGAGAGCGACCACTCCTTCCGAACGACTGAATCGTTCGTACGAGATGCCGGCGCTGCGTATTTACACGTCTTTCCCTTCTCCCCCCGGCCCGGCACAGTGGCCGCGGCGTTCCAACCGAGGGTGCCCGAGGAGATCGCGGCATCCAGGGTGGAAGCTCTCAGAACCCTATCGGCAGAACTCCGATCGCGGTTCTACAGTCGTTTCTTAGGCCGAGTTCTCACGGTCGTGCCCGAAGCTGCAGTGGATGGGGAATCGAGGTTTGTGCGCGGCCGGAGCGACAACTACATTCCGGTGAAGCTTCGCGTGCCGTGCGAATTTCGGGAGCAGCGCTTCTTTGACGCACTCATCGAGACACTCGACGATGGAGAAGTGACCGGTTCCGCGGTCGTGGGGGCAAAATGAAGACGGGAATGCCGATCCTCTCGAGTGGCCTGCGGGACTCACGAGGCAGCCGAGGACCGACCGTTCGGGTGTGTCGACGGCCCGGAAGACCGCGTCGCTTTAGATAGCGAGGAACCGTCAGCAAGGGTGTTTACATTCAGTGCCCGGTCAGCCGCGGCCTGTCCGGGTTTTCCGAATCAGGTGGCGAACTTTACCGAGGTGGCCCTGAATCTTGTGAAGTTCCTGATCCGTGGGATGACGCATATACCGCATGATGGTGTCGCAGGCCTGATACGTCTCCGCGATGGAGTCGCGGATCGTGGAATGGAACAGGGCGTATTCCTTTGGTGGAATGATCGAGAAGGTCTTGGCGTCGAGAATCTGGAGCTCCCTCTTCATCGCGTCGAGCTTCAAGTAGATGTCCTCGGGGAAGATCGCAGCATTGACGTCGGACGGATCGTAATCCGCTATAGCGAGGGTAGGAGCCCTGGTCATCAAGAGCGACAATTCTTCGAGAATGGGAGCGGCAGAGCGAAGGTACTCGCGCAGTTCGGGGCTGCTGGGGGCTTCTTTGGCCAACGGTGAGGCTATGGCCTCTTCAACGGGCGGCGGTTGCGGGGATTCCAGGAGAGGAGCCGGTACCGGCGCCTCCTCGGGTTCGCGTATTGAGGGTGGCTCAGCCTTGGCGACCCGTTCCGGCTCGGGCAGGGGGGCCTGGGTTGGCGCAGGTTCCGTCGCACTCTCCTGCTTTGGAGGGGTCATCGGAGCAGCTTCGGTGGTCGCCACGCGGTCCGGTTCAGGTTCCGGTTGGACCGGCGGCGGGATGACCCTGGGCTCCCACCGGGAGCTGAGCGCTATCTCCGCTTCCGAGCTGGGTGGGTTCTCAACGAACTGGGATCTCAGTGGGACCGAGGTTTTGGCATCCTTCAGCCGTTCCGCCGCAAGGATCTGGGGGATTTCCATCGACCGCTCGGCCTTGAGCAATTCCGTCCGCGGCGAAGGAGCCACGAGGTAGTCCTCCGGAGCAACTGGTGGTTTGAAAACCGACGGAGCCTCCTCTTTCGGCCCCCTTCCGTGCTCGGGCTGGGTTTCCGGCGGTTCGACAATTACAGGTCGCCGCCTGGCCGGATCGAAGGGCAACCAATCAATCGCGGGCTCATCTTCCGGTTCCTGATCCCCCACCCCCTCCGACTCGGGCTTTCCGGGGGTGGCCGGTTGCGCAGCGGGCCGATCGCGTATGATCCGCTTCATCTTGATCTCGGGAATGGGGACGTTGAATCCCGAATCGCCAATGGTCGTGTTGGGGGCCTCAGGAATGACCGGCGCCTGCTCCTGCGGGCGGGCCTTGCTCGCCGGTGCCTTCTGGCCGCGGGCTTCGGGCGGGACAAAGATCAGGGGGAGGACTGTTGCGATCAGCAACAGCACGAGGATGGCTCTGATCATGCTCAATAGAGGCAAATACCGGGCTGGAGGTCTCACACTGTGTCCGCTGGTCATGGGGGAGCCCCCTCGGGAAAACCATCATAAATTCTTTTATAATTCTAATCCGTTGAATTTGATTCGTCAAGTACTGCTATCATTTCCTTCAGGTCGACCGCTGCGGGAGACCGATTGAGCAATGCATGAATCCGGTCGAGGATCCCATTAATGAACGCGGCAGAGTTCTCGGCTCCGTATCTCTTGCCGATTTCGATGGCTTCGTCCAGCACCACCCTGCCTGGCGTTTGGGAGAAATTCGTCATCTCCGCAATGGCCATTCTGAGAATATTCCTGTCCACGCGGTTGATGCGGTGGAGCTTCCAATGTTGCGACAGACGCGTGATCAGATCGTCGATCGCTCCCCTGTCACGGGAGACCGCCTCCACGAGGGCGTGAGCAAACTCCCGGGCTACCCGATGCATTTTAAGGTCTTCTTCCTCTTCCGCGCTGAAATGATTCTCCAGAAACACAAGGGTATCCAGTGGATCCTCATTCCGCGCATCCGCGGCAAACAAGACCTGGAGTACAAATTCTCTCGTCTTACGTCTGGAAGGCACTGGGAAATTTGACTTTCCAACCGGAGCTGGAGCGGTTCACACCCGCGACCGGTCGACCTCTACACAATTTGCTTCAAAAGACTTGCCATCTCGATGGCTGCCATGGCAGCCTCAGCTCCCTTGTTTCCCGCCTTCGAGCCTGCCCTCTCGATCGCCTGCTCGATGCTGTCAGTGGTAAGCACCCCGAAACTCACGGCTATCCGGGCCTCCAGGGCAGTGTGCGCCACACCCTTGGCCACTTCGGCCGCGATGTAGTCAAAATGAGGCGTCGAACCCCTGATGACTGCCCCGAGGGCTATGACCACGTCGTATTTCCCGGATCTGACCATGGTGGCAACCACCTGGGGAATCTCGAAGGCCCCCGGTACTCTCACGATGGTGATGTCCTCTTCGGCTGCCCCGTGGCGAACGAGCGCGTCGATCGCTCCGGACACCAGCCTGGACACGATAAAGTCATTGAAACGGCTCGCTACCAACGCGGTTTTCAGACCTTTCGCTTCGAGAAGGCCTTCTATCGATCTTGTCATGAACCCTCCATACTATCATGGGCACGGCGGATGGCGAGGGAATCAGTTCTCCCTCCAGGAGACGTTTCTCCACCGCCCAGAAAAAACGGCCGATGAACCGACATCGCCCTGGTTCAGCAAAACAGCTCGGATGAGCCTTGACCGAATGCGGGCAAGGTCAGCCGGAGCAGGCACGAGGCGTCACTCACTCGAGCCCCGCGGCCGCGGTCTGGGAACCGCCTGGTGGCGCCCGTGTACTGTCAGGACAGGCACTTCAATTCGTAGAGGTGCCCCATCTTCTCTTTCTTGGTCTTCAGGTACCGCATGTTGGTCGCACACGGTTCTATGAAGATGGGAACCTGCTCGCAGACGTTCAGTCCGTACCCCTCCAGGCCGACGATCTTGGTCGGGTTGTTGGTCATGAGGCGCATCTTGCGGACCCCTAGATCCGCCAAGATCTGAGCGCCAATGCCATAATCTCTCAGGTCCGGCTTGAAGCCCAACCGGAGGTTCGCCTCAACCGTGTCGCACCCTTGATCCTGAAGGGCGTACGCCTTGATCTTGTTCAACAGGCCGATGCCTCGCCCTTCCTGCTGCATGTACAGGATCACCCCACGCCCCTCGTTGGAGACCATCCACATTGCCTTCTGGAGCTGTGGGCCGCAGTCGCACCGCTGGGAGCCGAAAACGTCACCGGTCAGGCATTCCGAATGGACCCGAACGAGTGTCGCATCCTCAGGGTGGATGTCTCCTTTGACCAATGCCACATGGTTGTGGGGATCGACGTCGTTCTCATACACGATAAGTCTGAAATCGCCGTATTCGGTGGGAAGGACCGTCTCTGCGCCCCGTCGAACCAGGCGTTCGGTACGCATGCGGTACTTGATCATGTCTTTGATCGTGCAGATCTTCATCTCATGCTTCTCGGCAAGCTTGATCAAGTCGGGCATACGGGCCATGGTGCCGTCTTCGTTCATGACTTCGCAGATCACACCGGCAGGGGTCAGGCCGGCCAACCGGGCCAGATCGACACTCCCTTCGGTCTGTCCTGCACGCACGAGCACGCCGCCGCGGCGTGCCCTGAGCGGGAACACGTGCCCCGGCGAAACGAGATCCTGAGAAGTCGCGTCAGGGGCCACTGCGGTAAGGACTGTCAACGCCCGGTCGTAGGCGGAAATGCCGGTGGTAATACCGCGGGCTGCCTCGACGGAAACCGTAAAGGCGGTCCCGAATCTGGATTTGTTGTTGGTAACCATCATAGGGAGGTCGAGTTTTTCGATCCTGTCCGGCAGCATCGAAAGACAGAGCAGTCCCCGACCGTATTTTGTCATGAAATTGATCGCCTCGGGGGTCACCTTTTCGGCGGCCATGGTCAGATCGCCTTCGTTCTCACGGTCCTCGTCATCCACGAGAATCACCATCCGGCCTTCTCGTATCTCCGAGATTGCCGCTTCCACATCCACCAGTACGCCCATCTAGGGGACCCTCCTTCACATGAATCCGTATTCTCTCAGTTTCTGTTCGTCTATCCCTGACTTACCCGCCCATGCGGAAAGGAACTTCTCTACGTATTTTCCAATCAGGTCAAACTCCACGTTTACTTTATCATTGATATTTTTCCCGGTCAACCCCGTCCACAGCGCTGTATGAGGGATGATCGTGACCTCGAAGCGTGTACCCTCGACGCGGTTCACGGTCAGGCTGACTCCGTCGACCGCGACGCTCCCCTTTTCGATGAGGTACCGACCGGAGTCCACCTGAAAGGCCATGAGAAAACCGTTGCCCGCAGGTCTCTTGACTGCGACCCTCCCCACACAATCGACATGCCCGGCAACCATGTGGCCGCCGAGTCGGGCATCGAGACGCATCGCGCGTTCGAGATTCACCGTGTCCCCGATGCGCAATTCGCCCAGGGTTGTGACTCGCAGCGTCTCGGGAGAGACTTCCGCGATGAACTCTCTCGCCGACCGGTTCACGGTGGTGGCGGTCAAGCACGCGCCGTTCACGGCAATGGAATCTCCCACGTTGACGTCGGACAGATCCAGGTCCGACCTCATGCGAATCCGCGTGAAGCCGCTCACGGGTGCGAGTTCGACGACCTCACCTCGCGTTTCAACGATCCCTGTAAACATCGTTCAGTCACCCACCTTCTCACCGGCTCATACCAGGGTGCTCGTCGTCGGGCACCCTTCCGCAGCTCCATCCCGGTGCCGGGTATGCACATCGGCCTGAAGGCCAAACCATAGTCCGTGTCCCAATCAACTACCATACACGATTCCGCGATTGCCGACTACCCTTTCGCTGGCGACGATTCCTCCTCATGGTCCCTTGCAGGCTCACCAGCCAGGAGATGCCGCGGGTGTATCCTCTTCATGGCCGCAAGGAGGTTCGATTTCACGCCCGGAACGTCCTTTTCGATCTGTGTCAGGAGTTGCTTTACCCATCTCCTGCGATAGCTGGTCAAACCCTGATAGGTGCACGAACAGCCGAGAATCGGGAGTCCCATGATGCCGGCGTAGTGCCGGGTCATCTCTTCCTTGACGTACACCAGCGGCCGGATCACCGTATTCTTCCCGTCATCCGCCAAAAGGTACGGACTCATTCCCTTGATAGATCCGCTGAAGAACAGGTTCAGCACCAGCGTTTCAACGAAGTCGTCCAGATGATGGCCCAGAGCGATCTTGTTCCACCCTTCCCTCGCAGCGAAGGAGTAGAGCATTCCCCGTCGCAGCCTCGCACAGAATGAGCACGGATTGGTGCCCGCGCTCAAGTTGTCGTTCACGACTTCCAGGATGCTGCCTCGAATAATCTCGTACGGGATCTCATCCCGAGCGAGCCGGGCCGCGAGAGGTCCGCAATTGAAAGACCCTGTTCCGGGATCGATCGTGACCGCGGCGAGTTCGTAATCCACCGGCGCCTTCCGCTGGAAATAGCGTAGAGCGTACAGCAGCGTCCAGGAATCCTTGCCTCCGGAGAGCGCCACGAGAATCCTGTCGCGGTCTCGGATCAGCCCGAAGTCACCAATGGCCTTCCCGACCAGTCTGGTTATGCGTTTGAAGACCGGATCGCTCATGGTGGTGATCTCTGGCTACCCTGCAAAAATAAGAACTGCCACGGAAAGGGGCACTATGGACAACAAGACCGACAGGACGATCGACGCTCCGGCAAGTTCGACGTCGCTGTGGAGCAAGGCTGACAGGATGTAGTTGTTCGGCGAGGTCGGGAGCGCAAAGTATATCATGGCGATTTTGAGCTGCAACGGGTCAACCTGAAAGGCCTTTACGATGAGATAGCCGAGCACCGGCAATACCGCGAGCTTGAACAGGGCAGCGGCCACCGAGTAACGAAAATGTCCCCCGAGGGCCGCAAACGTGAGCGAACCGCCTATGGAGATCAGCGCCAGCGGTAGAGCCAGCGCAGACATCAAGCCAAGGCTCCGATCGAGGAAGCCCGGAAGCGGCCACCCCCACCTCGAGTACAGGATACCCGCCACGCAAGCGATGATCAGCGGATTGGTTACCGTAGATTTCACCAGAAGCGCCGTGCGCAACCCCGGGGAGGAACTCTCGCCCGCGTACCAGATCATCGAGGAGATAGCCAGCACATTGATGAAAGGGATCACAAAACCGAGCAAGACGCCGAATTGCCGGCCACCCTCTTCCCCCATAAGGACTATCACCAGCGCCATTCCCACGTACGTGCTGAATCGGTAGCATCCCTGGCTGAACGAGCCGATCTGGTCCGAGGGCATGCGCACGCCCCTGGCAAACACTAGGCTCAGTGCGAAAACTGCAAAGACAGCGAGCAGCACCGCGAGAATGAAGGGCCACTCGATCGCCGCGGATTGAGCAGGTTTGCCAATCTTCCAGAAGAGAAGTGCCGGGAAAAAGACGTAGTAGACGAGGCGATCGGACACCTTGACGAAGGTATCGTCGATCAGTCGCAGGGCTTTCAGGAGGCTTCCCATGGCGATGATCGCAAAGATGGGAATTATGCTGTCGATAACCAAGGACATGGTGCGAGCGCTGGAAGCGCTTGCAAATATAAGAGTCTTTGGAGACGGCCAGGAGGAGAGCGTTTTCGCAAGGAAACCCGCCCCGCCGCTTCTTCAAGAACTCTTTCTTTTGCAGGGGCCTCTAAAAGAGATCGTCTTCGTCGCCTCCGCCGGGCATTTCGCCGTATTGTTGGAGGTGTTGTTGAATAAGTTCACTCTCCCTCCTGGAATACATCCGATCTCCTTCGAAGTCAAAGAACTTGGTGTCGGCCGGTGCGGCCGTAATGCGGTTGCCGTTGATGAAGATCGTGGTCATGGCATAGCTCTCCCGAAAAAGCCTGTTGCTGCCTGCAAGCAATCCGGACGATCAACGCGATGCCACCCAGAGGGCCAGGGGGACTATTGGTGCCTGAGCAGCCATTGGTCGAAGTCGTCCGTTCCGCGTTTCATCGGATTCTCGCGGTCGAGTTCCCACCGCGAAGGATTGCTCGCTATATATTCCCGGATACGGTTCAGCGAAGCCCCATTCCGGATTATGTGCTCGAAGTAGTTGCGATGCCACAACCGCCTACCAGAAATGCCCCAAATCGGAGGGGCATCGTGCTCAACGTACAAACGGGTAGTGAATGATTTGAAATGGTGAATGACGCCCGGCAACGTCGCTGTAGGGGCAGGCCCCCGTGCCTGCCCGTCTTCCTGAAGACTTGCAGCACGCGTCAGCGAATCTGCGCCCGACAGAACGTGAGCGCCTTCGAGGATGATGATGCCATGAAGATGGTTCGGCATTACAACGAACTCGTCTAATGATGTACCACTGCAGTGGACCGGAATCTGCTTCCATGTCTTCCGGACCATATGGCCGAGCGCATTCAGCATCATGTCACCAGAGGCCACGCGTCCGAAAATGCTCTGCTTGTGCACAGTGCAGATCGTCACGAAATATGCTCCGGGCCGGGAGTAGTCGTACCCCTTCAAACGTATCGTACGCCTGTTGGGGGGTGGTGTTTCTTCTCTCACTAACCCAACTCCGCCGTAGCACGGGCGCAATACTCCACTTTCCTCCTTGATCCACCGGCACTGTTGCCTGTGGCACGACCGGCATCCAGACCATGGACCACCAATTTCGAGACTCTTTCCGGCACTGAAACACTGAGTCAAGCAGGGGACAGAACCCGGGCAGGCGCGGGGGCCTGCCCCTACAACCTGGGTTCGGCCGCGACGACGGATCGACGGCATCTTATCACTTGGGCATGGTACGGATGCCGGAATCTCATCTCGGCCTTGATAATTACCAGGAGTGGGAAATTGCCCCGGCTTTGCACGCTTCCATGCACGGGAGTGGTGGCCTGTCCGAAGCCGGCTTGCACGGCCCGCATTCGTATTTGAGCTTCTTCTTCTTGTCCGCGACCACGATAGCCACCGGCTCCTCGTTCATGGGATCGTGGGGATTTTCGTCCACGACCTCGAATACCCTGGCCGGACATGCTTCGACGCAGTCACCGCAGCCGTTGCACATGTCGGTGTCTATGGTGATGAAATAATTGCCCGATCCGTCGCTGTAACCGTAGTTGGCAAGCATGACTTTTTCCTGACCTGTCGCTGAGGGTTGAAGGGATGGGGTTCCTACAGAGCCCCCGTAGCAGGCACCGTCGACCAAGAAAACCGGTGATGCCTCATCTCTATCCGTGAGGAGTGCAGACCTACGTACTGCGTTTCATAAATACGGTAGCGGATCCCGGCACGTGACCCCGGCGAAGGATGGTCCCGACGAGTAATACATCCGTGACCGAACTTGCGAAAACGAGTCCCAAAAACTTGGGCTCCGAAACTACTTCCTGCCCTTTCCCTTCTGGCAGAGGGCATAGCCGAACAGAGCCGCTCCCACGGCTCCAGCGATCTGAGAGTCCCACTTGGTTTTCATGGGTTCCAGGCCGACCTTCTTCTTCAGGCGGTCGATAACCCCACGATTCTTGGCCATGCCGCCGGTAATCGCGAATTCAGGCTCCACGCCTACTCGTTCCATGAGGGAGAAGATTCGCTCAGCCATGGCAGCGCAGTACGCTGCGAGCACTTCGTTGGTCTTCCACCCCTTACGCAGGAGACCTGTGGCTTCTGACTTCGCGTACACGACGCAGGTGCTTGAAACCGGCGGCGGCTCCCGATCGACCTCGAACGAGCGTTCACCCACCTCGCCGATGGGAACGGAAAGAAGGTCGGAAAAGACCTCCATGCCGCGCCCGGTTCCGGCCGCGCACTTGTCGTTCATGAGGAAGTTGGTCACCTTCCCCTTGGCGTCGCAGCGAATCACCTTGATGTCCTGTCCGCCGACGTCCAGCACGGTCCGGACCTCAGGGCCGTAGATGAAATTTGCCCCGCGGGCATGACACGCGATCTCAGTCACGGTCCGATCGGCCATGGGAACATTCACCCGGCCGTAACCGGTTCCGATCAGGTAGTTTATCTTGTCCTCCGGGAGATCGGCCTTCTCGAGGGCAAACTTGAGGGCGTTGGTGGCGCTGTTCGGGCTGTCGGAACCGGTTCTCATGTTCCCGTAGGCGAAGATCTGTCCGTCGGCCATCACCACTGCCTGAGAACTGACCGATCCCACGTCGATGCCAACCGTGACGTACTGGGCGTTGCGCCAGTTGATGTCCGGATTGACCCAGTTGCTCTCGAGCCACCTCCAGAATTCTCTTTTCTGTTCCTCCGCCATGTGTATGTCCTCCCGTAATCCGGTCGTCCTGGTTTAGTTACCTTCCTGCGCTGCGACGACAGCTGCACCGACCGCCGCGGCTAACTCGGGCTGCTCGGGAATGTAGATCTGGTCCACGTTGAGTTCCCTCTTGAGCGCAGCCACGAATGCAGGATTGTACGCAACGCCCCCGACCATCACGACGTCGGGGTTTACACCAATCCGGCGGATCATCGAGACGATCCTGCTGGCCATGGCATCGTGAATGGCCCGGCTGATGTCCTGTTTGTCGGTCTTGGCGTGAATCAAGCCCACCACTTCCGATTCGGCAAAAATGGCACACTGGGAGTTCAGGGGGATGGGATTGGTAGAGGTCAGCGCAAGCTGGCCAATCTCGGTAAGCGGAGTTTCCAGGGCTCTCGCCATTGCTTCGATGAACGCGCCGGCACCGGCCGCGCACTTTGCGTTAATGGCGAAGTCTTCAACATCCCCCTGGGCGTTGACCTTGACAGCTCGACCTTCCTCCGCTCCCACGTCAGCCACCGTCCTGGAGTTTGGGAAGAAATAGTTGGCAGCCGCGGCGATTGCCTTGATGTCATTCACCTTCACGTCGGCATCGGTTATGGCCTTGGCACCGGAACCGGTTCCGCCTATGTGGTTGAGCTGATCTTTGGTAATACCCGCCTCTTTCAGCGCTATCTTCAAAGACTCGTTGACTGCCCGCGATTGCTCGAAGCCGGTCGGCACAATACCCTTGCCGATGATTTGGCCGTCCTTCATTATCACGGTCTTGGTGTTCTTGGCACCACAGTCAATGCCTGCAATAATCATCAGGTAACCCTCCTCCCGGGCAGGAGCCGCCGTCACTGCCGGCCACCCGGGCTTGCTTGGATTTCTCAATCATGCCTCGAACCTGGGTTTGCTGGCAAGACCCGCGACGGGCTCACTCAGATCGCGCCGACCGAGGCAAGCGGACCCGTCGGCTCGAGAATCGCGTGAACGGATACGGTCCCCCGCGATCATTTGGAACGCGCTCTTGTATCCGCTCGGTTGTCAGAGTAGAATGAAGTGTTTTGAGGAGGGAGGAGTGTCATGGCTTTCGATGAAGAAATCGCAGTCGGTCCCCAATTGAGTCAGGAGTTCGCCAACTTCCAGGAGTTTTGTGCGGAGAACTCCGGGCAGGAGCTTACCTACTTTGAAGTAGTGTGCGCGAACCCCTTGGAGATGGATCCGGTCACTTTGGCCTTCAGCATGCGCCATTTGGTCAGGCTGTCGAAGCCGTTGATGGACATGCTGGCCCAATCGTTGGATGAGGATCACCAGCCCGATCTTGGGACCATTCTCGAATCCAAGGGTATTCAGTTGGACAAGACCCACGCGGGAACCCTCCGGGCGATCTTCTTCGCGTTTCGCGACTGCAGTGACCCCGAGTCGAAAACGAGCCTCATACGGGCCCTCCAACTGATGATGATGAGCCGGCAGCCCAACAGGCTTGCTCTCAATGTCGGGGAATCCTACACGCCGCCCGATGAGGGGTGGACCTCCGAAGATTTCGGCGATGACGAATCGCTCCTTGCGACCGTCCGCTCTATTGAAGACCCTTACTGGATTAAACCCGAGGAGTAAAGATGCCGCCGGATACCCGATTGGTTCCCGTGTCAGAAAGCGGTAAACGCGTCCTGGAACTGATAAAGATAGACGCTCGGCAGGCCTCGGAGCTGATGGCGGCTCTCTCGCCCGAAGAGCAGGCCTCACTCGTAAGTTTCCAAGCCGGCCAAGACCCGAAAGGCGCTCAGGAGTTGCTGTTCCTTGTCGATGATGACAAAAGCCGCAGGATCGTCGGGGACCTGGACGATCGCTCACTGTTTCGGATCATGAAATCCCAGAGTTCGACCCACATCGGGATGCTTTCGCTGCTTTCTCCGGACCGCATCCAGTCGATCCTGGATCTCGACCAGGAACTGTTTTCAGCCCGGGGAACC
This sequence comes from Desulfomonile tiedjei, assembly GCA_016218715.1. GTDB lineage: Bacteria > Desulfobacterota > Desulfomonilia > Desulfomonilales > Desulfomonilaceae > JACRDG01. Next base: position 70,644 of record JACRDG010000058.1, read on the forward strand.
ACCGATCCCCAGACCGCGTACCATTGGTTGGTCAGCTTGCTCGAAGAGGATGACGAGAAGTTCTCGCGCCTCCTGAGGAACTTGGACATAAAGGTCGTCGCGACCGTATTTCAGGAAAAGATCGTCAGACCGTGGGCACAGACCCCCGAGGAAGAGCACGAGGACGAGTCGGCCACCTTCCCTGCGGACTTTCTCGTGAAGCTCGATCGCGGCGAACTCAAGCCCGATGACATTGAGGTTACCGACGAGGAGACGCTGGACATTCTCACCAAGGTTTACCTGGCCGATGAAGCGTATTTCAACGAGCTGATCTCCCTCATTTTGCGAGACGAAGACCTCAAGACAAAGGCAGCCGAAGAAGCTTTCGATAGGATTCACGAGCAGGTGGGGGACATGAGTCAGGCCACGGAGGAAGCCGAAGACATGTTCGTTCCTCTCGAGGACTGAGACCTTATGAGGCTCGACACAAATTCCAAGCCGGGTGGTGCCTGTCCAGGAACCACCCGGCTGGAGACATGAATCGAAGTATCGCGGACGGAGGCTTCCGCGAGAGTCACAGAAGGGGAGCGCGCCGGCGGTACGCTAGTTCTTCTTCGGTCCGGCAGGCGGGTTCGTGGCCGGGCCGGCGGGAACGAGGGGTTTGTCCGGAGCCGACGCCTGAGGCTGTTCCACGATCTGGACGTTCAACTTTTTCCTCAGCTCCTGAGCGGTGTTCTCATATTTCTCTTGGCGGGCCGTGAATTTGAGCCGCTCCATGATCTGAGGCTGGGCCTGGTCGAAAGACGTTGCCTGAGCGGGTTTCTTGTCTTCGAGAAAGAGTACGTGGTAGCCGAACTTGCTCTGGACGGGTCCCAGCATCTGTCCCTTTTCCATGCCAAACGCAGCGTCCTCGATCTCTTTCACCAGGCTTCCTCTGGGGAGCCAATCCAGGTTCCCACCTCTGAGTTTGCTGGGGCAGAGGGAAATCTGCGTAGCCACATCGGCGAATTTCTCGCCCTTCTTCATCCGAGCTTGTGCGTCTTTGGCTTCTTTCTCGGTCTTGACCAGGATGTGATGGAGCAGGATGCTTTCCGGAATGGTGAACTCGTCCTTGTTCTTCTCGTAATATTCCTTGGCCTGCTGATCCGTGGGGTCGGGCAGGTTCTTGGTCATTTTGTCGAGGTAGATGCGGGCGAGCAGGTCCTGCTTATTGAACTTCAGAAACCTTTGAATTTCCGGATCTTTGTCCAACCCTTGCGCCTGAGCCTCCGCTGCGAGAACGTAGACGTTTACGAGATACTCCAGGGCCTTTTTCTGGCTGTCATCGCCCAGTCCGCCTTGCTGTGCGATGGATTTCGTCAGCTCGCTCAAATCGGCTTCGGTAATAGTGTCGTTTCCGATCTTCGCCAGCACTTTCGGCTGGTCTGCCGCGGCCGCCGGTACGGCTCCTGAGGCGTACGCGACTGCGACAACCGCTGCCACGACGAGAAGGAACCTGGATACTGTATAGATATTCCGCACTTCGCTCTCCTTTTGCTGCCTCAAGGCATTAACGCATCTAAATCACGGTGACTTACGTCATTGGCAGGCGCTTATAGCACACTCTCCCGACCAAGTCAAACCTTGATGCCAGGCGGCCCGAGGCGTCGAAAAGGGTCACTGACGAGCC
>JACRDG010000057.1 GCA_016218715.1 Desulfomonile tiedjei
ACGGCGCCGGCTCGTCCTTGGCTCTCCAGCGCTCGCAGGGCGCCGCGGGAAGTGGACTCGTTGCAGGCGAAGATGCCATCGAGCTCTTTGTGGCGGGTGAGCACATCTTCGGCGGCGGTGAGAGCGGTCTCCACCGTGTCCATGCCGTAGCGGTCTTCAACCAGCTCGATCTCGGGAAAACCCTTCTTCAGTGTTTCGATGAAGCCGTTTTCGCGAGCCGTGGTGGACGCGGAACCAGCCATGTACTTGATAACGGCCACCTTGCCCTTGCCGCCGAGGAGCTTCGCCATGTGCTTCGCAGCGAGGGCGCCGCCGGCGTAGTTGTCGGTGGCCACGAAGGAGACCCGCTTGTCGGTTTGGATGTCCGAGTCGATGATGACGACCGGTATGTTGGCGGCCGCTGCACGTTCGACCACGGGGACGAGTGCGCCCGCGTCGGTGGGCGCCAGCACGATGCCGGCCACCTTCTTCACGATGAAGTCTTCGACGATTTGGATCTGTTTTTCACGATCGCCTTCGCGGTCCGGACCTGTCCAGAAGATCTCCACATCGTGCTCTTTGGCGGCCTTTTGTGCACCGGCGAGAACCGAGTTCCAGAACGAATGGGTAGTCCCCTTGGGGATGACTGCGATGGGGCGCACTCCCTTGGGCACTTCGGGGGTGTTCTCGGCTTTGGAGGGATCTGATTGGGGCGTGGTGCTGTCCCCCTTCTTAAGAAACAGTCCAGCACCCACGGCTGCAACTGCGACCAGCAGAAAAACCAGAATCAGGACGTTCTTGTTCAAAACGACTCCATCTTCGCTCGTTTTTTCGACTTCTGTAACCGGAATTATTCCGCGATCTCACAGATGCCGGTCATTTTGGCCAAGGACCAGCTCTGCGATGGATTTTGACCTTCGAATCGGCGCTGCCGCGCGTCCAGAAATGGTCCAACGACTCCAATTCCCACATTTGTGCCAGATCAGCGGTCCTCTTTTCAGAATTTGAGCGTAACCCACCCTTGCCCCCTCAGTCAACGGTGATGTTGAGCGCGTACCTTCACCGAAATGCGGCCCGATAGTGATGGGACACAGGTGACGCCGACGCAACCTGGATAAGCCACCTCCTTGCGTGCCATCCCACTTTTGCTCCAGCCTCGTTCAGCCGCTTGATGAGCCACTCGATTGACCGTTTGACTTCTTCCCCTTGGAGGCAGCATTGTCTCAGCAAGTGCAGCAGGTTGTAAGCCAATACCGCCATGAGCAATCGAGCTTGGTTGCCGGCGAATCGCCGGCAGCTTGTCTTGTCCCAGCGGAGAGTGTTCTTGCCTTCCTTGATGCGATTCTCCACGTCGCCTCGCCTATTGTAGACTGCGGCTGTAATGCAATAACAGAATGTCCCAGATATCGGTACTCGCTTCGCCCATGTTCCAACGATGCATGTATCTTGTTCATTAGAGGGGGGTCGCACCGAGTCTCGACCGGCACATGAGCGCAAGACGATATCCGCTCCCACGGCTACTCATACAGGTCGTATGCGTGTTCCTCGGCATCGGTAAAGGATATCTTCATTACATGACGGCGGGTGCTCGCGTCAAGAGGACCGACTCGAACGCTGAATAATCTCCGACAGCCTGTCCTCTTCCTCAAACATCGTCTCAGAAAACCTTGCCGGTGAAGCCTGAACCCGGTCAACGCGGAGCGGGACGGCGGCCGATCTGGTACGCGCATAACCCTTTACAAGCGACTAGAAGTATGAGACACTTGTAATTGGGGGAAATTTGAAGGACTACACCGGTTCCAACCAGAGGGAGGGGGACATGCCGAACACTGCTGTGGCCGACAAGGTCAGCACTTTTTGAGATGGATATTCAAATACCGACAGGGTGGATTGGAATCGTTTTTTCAGAGCAGCTACTCAATATCCTGGAATCACAATCGAAGAAAATGCCGATAATGCTGTCGCATTCATAGTGGCGACAAACTTGCCAGGGGGACGAGGCCGCAAGGTGGGTACAAGCGAAGGATGAAGACGCAGGAAGCTGCCTCATTGTTTGACGCCTTTGGGCCTGCGACGTGACCGTTACCTGGAACAGACCAATAGTCTGGCATGACGACAGGGGGTGATAAGACTCTTACTCCGGAGGCACCGCAACCGGATCTGCTTGACGAAGTGGCGACAGTCGGGGTGCACGCGGAGCCAGGAACCGGCCCGCATGCAAGGTCACACACCAATGGAAGAACAGCACAGCAGCGACATAAGGAGGGAAGATGAAACTGAAGCTGTTAGCGATTCCCGACACTCACTTGGGAGAGCCGACTTCCTTGCTCCACTACGCTTCCGTCAGATGGCGTCTGATAGACGATTTGAGAGAACACTTCCACGTGGTACAAGGTCAGAAGCTCCATGTCGAAGAGCTCATCTTGATCGGAGACATAGTGGACAGTTGCCTCGCGTCGTCCGATCAATGCAACATGTACACGAGTGTGATGTTCAATTTGCTGGGGACGGTGCTCGTCCCCGATAAAGTGGTCTACATTCCCGGGAATCATGACCATACCCTCTGGTCGAAGTACCGGACGACGAGACCAGGCCACGTTGGTGTCACTCCGCCCGGGGGTGACATGCTGCTCCAACAAGGTGTGCTGCAGCAGTCCGGAGAAAATGCAAAACAGATACTCGAGGTATTCTCCTACCCCGATGGCCAGTTCTGGCGAGGTCTTGAGCGCGAGAAATCCTCCTTTTGTGTGGCAAACCCCCTGTATGCAGAGGTCATTTCGGATCGAACCTATGTGTTTACTCACGGGACTCACTTCAGGGATGACGTCATACATCCTGAAAGAGTGCAGATAGTTTTATCCGAACTGGGGATTCTCACCGCCGAGCTGGCGGATGCTCTGGAACAGGCCCGGCAAATCGAGACAGCTCATCCCGATCTTGTAACCCTGGAACGCTTCGCGGCCTGGTTTGTGGACATCGTCTGGGCTAGTGCGAAAGATCAGACCGCGCCACTGCGCGATGACTTCTGGTACGTCAAGACCCAACTCGGTGGAAGATTCGGCCATCACCGGAACTTCCCATTCCTCGATCCCTCGACCCACGCCCCGCTCGATTCCTCGACCCGGCTCTTTAAGCGGCCCGAAGTGGCCGACAATCCGCGTTTCAAGTTCTTCGAAAAGAATGCAATCGGGCAATTCCCCAGTTCCTCACTGGACCGCTGGCAGGACATTTTTCTCAACCCCATGCTGGACTATCTCTCGGAGACCGGGCTCCTGAGGCCGGACATGACCTTCGTGTACGGTGACACGCATGAGGGGGGTTACGGCGAGATTGACTACCACGGTGTTTCTGAAGCTTCAGAGGCCCAGCGTATCCGGATCTATAACACTGGAGCCTGGGTAGTCGATGCTGTCGATTATCATCCCCCGTGCCACGTCTTTGCTGTGGATGATCGAGGAGAAGAATACTTGATGGATTGCTGCTTTGTTGAT
>JACRDG010000059.1 GCA_016218715.1 Desulfomonile tiedjei
AGAGCCGCGAAGACGCAGAGAACGGCGGAGACCTTTGTTGCTTCCCTACGGATCCAGTCCTTTGTCGTCGTCGTGCTTTGCGGCTTGGCGTCTTTGCGTGAGACATGCCGTACGGGAACGGCGGATCTCACGGTAGAGTAGGGAGTTGAGCAACCAAACGGGTTACTCAACTCCCCCTCATCGAACCGGACGGGCGGGTTTCCCGCATCCGGCTCCCGCGATGTCATTCATCCTTTAGCATGCACAGTCGCTTCATTGCTTCACAGGGGTTTCAGCCCCAGGTGCCGCAGTTGGGCGTACCAACTCCCCTCGCTTCTCTTGTAGGGTCGCTGGCTTCGACGTTTCAGGTGGCGGGTCAGTCGCAACTGCACGTAGCGGTTCATGTCGCGAAAGGCTTTCCGTGGATAGCCGTGATTGAAGTATCGGCCCCATCCCTGCAGTTGCCGGTTGATCTCCTCGATCATCCGGTCCACCGGTTTGAAGCAGTACCGTGGCCCCGTCATCTCACGTAGCTTCTCCCGCTCCCGCTGGAGTGACTTGGGCGCCGGTATCAGATTCAGGTAGCGCTTGTCGCGTCCTTTCAGATCGCGGTCGTACCGAAACTGATACCCCAGGAAGTTCAACTTCGCGCCCTCTTCCCGGATCTTCACCACTTTCGTCTTCTCCCGGTTGATCTTCAGCTCAAATCGTCCTTCCAGCAGGTCTTCGACGTACCGTTTGATCGGTCCCCCGATGTACCTGGCCATGATCACAAAATCATCGGCGTACCGCACCATACGGGCGTTCGCCCAGTGGTACGGCCCATTCAGACTATGAAACTGCTGATCGAACCAGTGCAGATACAGGTTCGCCAACAGCGGCGAGATCACCCCGCCTTGTGGCGTTCCTTCTTTGCTCCGGTGGTACTGCGGCCCTTGCCCGTGTCCCTCGGGTGGGTCCACGATCACCGCCTTCAGCCACCCCCGGATCAACTTCAGCACGCTCCCGTCCGTGATGCGGCGCTCAACGCACCTCATCAGTTTCTCGTGCGGTATCGTGTCAAAGTATGACTGCAGATCCGCGTCGTATACCACAGTCCGCTCTTCCTGAAGGTTCTTCCTCACTTCCTCCAGCGCGTCGTGCGCCGATCGCCCAGGCCGGAATCCGTACGAGCATTCCTTAAAGTCCGCCTCGAAGATCGGTTCGATCACCAACAGCACCGCCATCTGTGCCACTCGGTCCCGTATCGTAGGGATACCCAGCGGTCGCAGCTTGCCATTGGCTTTCGGTATGTACACTCGCTTCACCGCTTGCGGCCGATATCGGCGCTCCTTCAACTCCTCCCTCAGCGCCCGCAGAAACTCCGCCTCGCCTCCGGGCTGCGCTTCGATCTGTTCGAAGCTCAGTCCATCGATGCCCGGCGATCCTGCGTTCTTTCGCACCGCTCGCCACGCCTCCTGCATCACGTCTTCCCGGCATACCGCCTCATACAGCGTGTAGAATCGGTAGCCGGGTTCCTGCTTGGCCTTCTGGTATAGCCTCTGTCTCAGGTGGGCAAGTTTCGGTGACCGGACTTCCCGCAGGGCTACCTGCCCATACAGTTCCTCCTCACTGCTCACCTCTCCCGTCCTATCAGGTTGATCCTGCAATCGGCTCGCCTCCCTTCTTCCTTCGGCTCGACACCGCCGGGGCTCCTTCGCTCGACGAGCATTACCTCGCCGTCTCGAGAGGTCTTTCCACCTCCCCTCGCTACTACGAGCCCCTCCGACTTCCCTCAGACCACCATTCGGGTTATGGATTCCCCGCTCAGTGTCCAGACTACCTCCTGCCTGAGGGATCTCTCAGTTCCGACTGTCGTCTCGCTTTGGTGCGCGCCATTCCTCTCAACCCCGGCAGAGTCCGGCTAGCCGATTTGCGGTTCGCGCATCGCCAGTATGGGCTTCATCATCTCTGGAAGACTGGCCACTCTCATTTAGCGTAACGAGGCCAGCGGATTCAGGCTTTCGCTTTATGGCTCGCACCTTTGCCCCTACCGAAGCTTCACGGGTCAGTTACCCTTCCTCGTGTTCGCGGGGCTTCATGGTTGACCGTTCATTCCATGGCAAACTCCTTCCGTTTGCTAGACCACAGCCGTTTCACTGACGCACCAGAGCCGCTAATAAAGACCAGGAATTTTCCTGCCGATCCCCTCAAGCATAACGCTACGAACTCACGCCGTATTCCGGGGCCGAAACAACCACGACAACACCGCGCCGACCGCCCAGAGCACCACCGCAGCCATCACGGTCGTCATCAGCCAATACTCAACGTACGAACGTTC
>JACRDG010000060.1 GCA_016218715.1 Desulfomonile tiedjei
AGAGCTGATTGAAAGGTGCGTGCCTTTCAAGGCATATCTGAACTTGCCGTAAGGTCCCCGCGGGACGTCCGTCCCGGCCTGTCTTTTTCTTCCTCAAGCCTCTTCCTCAAATCTATTTCTCACGCAGCTTATTTGTTCTCTCGCTCGGAGTGCGGCATATCGGTGGGGACGACAACCACAAATCTGTTGGAGTCTGCCCGTTCCATGGCCCGGGGGGGCTCCGGATTTTTGCGGTCAGGAGTCTTTCATGCGCAACTTCTTGGAGAGAAAAAAGGTTGTTACTGAACCGTCGAATCACCCCTCTCGCCCAGATACACGTCCATTCCCACGGGGGAAGCAGTGGAGCGCGTGTAGGATGCGGTGACCACCGGGGACCGCATCGATCGAGTCATTCTATCGAGAATCAAGTACTGCCGAGTGCCCGGCCACAAAGGCATTCGGTCATCAAGAAACCCGTCTTGGGGGGTTCTTTCTCGCGAGCGATGCGGTTCACTTCGTTCACCACATCCTACGCGGGCTCGTCTTGCACGCCTATCAGAATAGGAGATTAAGACTGCCTCCTAGTTGCCAAAGTTCCTCGGTCAATGTCAGGCTTTCCTGAGCCCCCTGAACGTAGGCCTGGGTGGCCAGGAAATTGTTGGACATCGATTGACCTTCGGTGCCGGAGTCTCGTAATCTGATGTACGTGTATTTCCCCTTCAAATCGAGAGCGAGGCTTTGGGAAAGCGAGAACGTGATTCCCCCACGCGCCTCAAGTCCAATTCTGTTCCAGCCGGAAATCTGAGTCCCCTGCCAGCCTCGAACGAAGAAAAAGCCGTCGTCGTACGCGGCTCCCCAATCGAATTCGTATTTGCCAAACACGCAGGGAGAGGCCACGACTTCCAGATAGGCTCCTCCAGCCCAGACTGAGGCGGGCATTCTCCAACTCAAACCGACAAACGGTCCGTTCCATTTGAAACTTTGAGCCATATTGAAAGAAGTAGTGCTGGGAACCGCATTCGTCCAATTATTGCGCCAGCCGCCGTTCGGGTCCAAGGTATGGGATCCAAGGACTGGGTTGTCTGATGAGTACGGATCCAGAAAGCTCTTTATGTTGCTCCATTTGTATTCCAGAAGGATATCCACCCCTCGAAATCCCGGAATACGACCGGTCACATCCCAGGCCCACATTCGGTTTCTATTATCAAGGAATATTATGCCCTCGAGATTGTTCGGCAACCGCAAGACACTGCCGACAGCGTAGCGAGAATGCCAGCCAAAAGGCTGTTGAACCCCGGATTCCGTCCACTGCCTGAATTCTGTGACGCGTCCGATGTTGGTTTCAAACCGGACGTTGAGGAGTTCTAACCCCTCAGCGGTCAACGCCGCGTCGAACGAAAGGAACGTATCGGTCAATGGAGTTTTTCGCACGTGCGAAAAGGCATCGAAATCAGGAAGTCCCGGTATCGCTGCCACATGATTCGGTCCCGCCTCGACGGAATGAGCGACCGTGATCGCTCCACCCCCTGCGAACACGCCCAGGCAGGCTCTTCCGAGTGTCAGAGATCGAAGCCAATCTCCTCGCGTGAACGCGTTGAAGTCCATTGACCGGGCCGGCAGACCGGCCGATCGAACGCCAAGCGCTAATCCTTGCGAATAGGCCGGGAGTGCTACGAACAAGGTGACAGCCATGACGATCAGGACGATACTACTGTACCAGCGTGTCTGATCCACGTCCTCCCTCCACACCCCACCCCTACGACGCACCGCTTGGAAGTCGAGGAAATCCCTCTGTCGTCCGAGCAACGCGATAAGAGAATGACCAAATTTCGCACAATGAATGTTCGAAAGGCGACGTTATGCTCGTGAGGTTGAGATGTCAAGCCAAAAAACGAGTATTCATTTACTTCCGGGTGGATAATCACGAGCGACAGCCCGTGACAAGGTTTACCCAGCCATCTACAAGGCCGCGCTGTTAGCCTTTCTCCCAAACTGGTCAAGCAATAGTTCAAAGCGGCATCCAGGCATGCAGAGAGAAAGTCCCAAACCCCAAGGGTAACGGTCAGTTGTCCACGGACGTGCAACCGCGCTGGGTTTATGGAGAGTTCCTCGAGCCCGCGTCGGATGCGATGACCACGGGAACTGCATCAATCGAGGCATTCCGTCGAGAAACACGTGCCGCCGGGTGAGCGGCCACAAAGGCATTCGGTCATCAGGTGGCCCGTCTTGGAGGGCTCTTTTCTCGCGAGCGATGCGGTTCACTTCGGTCACCACATCCTACGCGGGCTCGGGAATGCCCCGGAGGGGCATACGGTGAGTAGCCGTGGGTTTCAGAAGCCGTCTCAAAACTTCGGAAGCGATGACAATCGTGCCACGCCGTCCACCCTCACTCTCGCCCTCCCAAGGGGAGAGGGAAATCGCCGGCAAGATGCCGGCGCCACTGAGAGCCCCCTCTCCCTTTGGGAGGGTTGGGGGTGAGGGTTCTTCAACCGAGCCTCGTTCCACAGGTTGAAGCCCGTGGCGATTCATGGTGCGCACCGCTGGGGCGCTATCCACAGTTGCTTGCGCCGCGGAATGGAACGGTCACCCACGCAAATCTGTTTACACAGATCCGGATCGGGACTATACTGGGGGGTGGTGATCATCATCTCCTCTTGATCGTGGTGGCTCGTCTCCCTCCTGTCCATCCAGTCAAAGGAACAATGAGTGAACCGAACGGAGATCCGGCCGATCATGGTGGACGAGGGCCACGGCTCGTGCCGGAGGCGTTATCTTAATGAGAGGACTGTAGACGGACCTAACCAATGGAAATTCGTAATATAGCGATCATCGCCCACGTGGATCACGGCAAGACGACCCTGACCGACGCTATCATGAAACAGACCGGCATGGTCGACGATGACAGCGTCACTATGGATTCGAATACCCTGGAGCAGGAGCGGGGAATAACCATCTATTCCAAGAACGCTTCGGTCTTCTACAAGGGAACGAAAATCAACATCGTCGATACGCCCGGACACGCGGACTTCGGCTCGGAAGTGGAACGAGTCCTGCGATCCATTGACAGCGTGCTGCTCGTGGTAGACGCGCAGGAAGGCCCCATGCCCCAGACCAGGTTTGTGCTGAGCAAGTCTCTGGAGCTCGGCCTGAAGCCTCTGGTCATCATCAATAAGATCGACAAAGCCGCGGCCGATCCCGACCGGGCTCAGGAAGAGGTATTCGAGCTTTTCTGCGACCTGGGGGCGAACGACGAACAGCTGGATTTCACCACCATATACGCCATAGGACGGGATGGGATTGCGAAAGCGCATCTGGACGATGAGTCGGACGATCTGACCCCCCTTCTGGACGCAATCGTTTCAGACGTTCAGCCCGCCGCGGCAAATACTGATGCACCGCTGCGCCTTCAGGTCTTCAATCTGGGATACGACAATTTTCTCGGCCGCCTGGCCATCGGAAGGATCTACGAGGGAACCGTGAAGGCCGGCAGCACGCTCTGCCTCAAGAAGCTCGGCGGCGACTCGACAACCGGCAGGGTGACGAAGCTGTTCACGTTCTCCGGATTGGACAGGCTCGCTGTTGACGAGGCTTCTGCCGGCGATATCGTCATGGTCTCCGGCTTTTCGAATATCGATATCGGAGAGACGCTGTGTGAGACCGCGGACCAGGATGCCTTACCCGCCATTACCGTGGACGAGCCGACCATCAGCCTGATGTTCCTGGTCAACAGCTCCCCCTTTGCCGGCCGTGACGGCAAATACGTGACCAACAAGCACCTTCGCGAACGACTGGAAAAAGAGCTGGAGGTCAATGTCGGTCTGAGAATAGACTTCTCCCCCGACGTATACACCGTGTACGGCAGAGGCGAACTGCACATCTCGATACTGCTGGAAAACATGCGGAGAGAGGGGTACGAGGTCCAGGTCTCGCAACCGCAGGTCATCGTGAAGGAAGTTGACGGGTGCATCCTGGAGCCATATGAAGAGGTGACCGTTCAGGTGCCGGAAATGTACGCCGGAGTCGTGATCGACAAAATCGGCATCCGGAAAGGCCTCCTAATCAGTATGGAGACACATGGGAACCTGAAGAGGATGCTCTTTGAAATCCCGACCAGAGGTCTTCTGGGCTACCGCACCGACCTCGTTGTCGACACCAGGGGCGAAGGGGTCATGTATTCGCGAGTACTCGGGTTCCGACCCCACGCGGGTGAAATACGCAAACGACCGGAAGGCTCGATGATTTCCAAGGTCTCGGGCAAAGCTTCCGCGTTCTCCCTGTACAATCTTCAGGAACGAGGAGCCCTGTACATCGGTCCGGGTACGGACGTGTACGAAGGCATGATCATTGGCAATTCATCCAAGGGCGACGACATGACGGTGAATCCCATCAAGGGCAAGCAGCTCACCAATATGCGTGCAGCAGGAGCGGACGATGCCATACAGCTCACGCCTGCCTCCGAAATCAGTATTGAGCGAGGGTTGGAGATCATGGGGGAGGATGAGTACCTGGAAATCACTCCTACCTGCGTGCGCCTGCGAAAGCAATTTCTCGCGGAAGCGGACAGGAGAAAGGCGTTCCGGAAAAAACAGAGCGCTGCATGAGTCCAATCGGCTCCAAGCGGTCTGCTGCCGATAATCTCTTAGGCTTTGTCTCGTGTTGGTGGGATCGGTATGGCAAGAACGTGGGGGTCGGAAACAGTTTATCGGCTGGTCGCGCAATTGACCGGGGGTTTCCTTGTCTTCGCGATCCTGTGTTGCCCGGTAGCGGACTCGGACGCAAGAGGAGCAGCACCCCAGCCCGTATTTGACGTCGGCTATCAAGTCCTCGATCTCAAGTACCGAAAGGACGGCCGGGAGCAAACGCTCACCGTGGCCGTCTGGTATCCCACTGCTGCGCAAACGAAGTCGCACAACTACGGGGGACCAACGAGCGGCAACGTTGCAGTCGATGCCGCGCCGCACGGCGAAGGCAGCCCCTACCCTTTTCTGGTCTTTTCGCACGGGTACGGGGGCAGTGGGCTCAGCGAAGTGTTTTTCACCGAAGCCCTCGCCGCTCGTGGCTGGATTGTGGCCTGCCCGGACCACCATGACAAGCATTCGGCCGTCCGCATACGGACGGGCCAAGAGAAAGCCTTCGACCGCCTCGGTCTTCTGCGGTACGCCAAACAGATAGCAGCTTCAGGTCCCGGTGACCGGGGCAAATACCTGTACCGCTTGGACGAGATGAGGCTCGTGCTGGACGGCATGTTGACTTCCGGTCCGTTCACGAAACTAATCGACAGAGATCGCGTCGCTGTCGGGGGACACTCTTTTGGAGGATTCACGGCGCTGGGGCTTAGCGGGACCATCGAGGAGCGCCATGACCCCCGCATCAAGGCAGTATTGTTGTTCTCGACGGGAGCCGGTGGCTATCTGTTCAGGGAAGACGAGCTTGCCGCCGTGCGAATTCCATGCATGCTGTTGATGGGAGAACGAGAAAAAGACCAATTGCGCGGCTCCAAAAAGATGTCGGAGCTTTCGGCCACGATTTACAGAAATGTATCATCGCCGAAGTACTTCCTTGAGGTTAAGGGGGCCGGCCATTTTTCATTCAACAATCGCTTCGCGGACAACCGCTGGACGAGGCTACTAAGTGGCACTGAGGAGCAGTTCGACGTTATCCGACGATACGCGATTGCTTTCCTGGAGAAGCACGTCGCAGGAAGGAAAGACGCTGGCCGCGTGCTGGAGCGGAGTGACCGCTAGCCTGTCGAAATGGTCGGCCACGGTGGAAGGTTCCGGCCGTTCTTGAGGCGACAAAGCGCCAGGAGAGACATACCCAGAGGGCTGTAGTCGTTGACACCTCCCGACCAATTCGACTTTGATACCCCAATCGATCGGCGCGGCACGTGGACGGAAAAATGGGCCAGGTACGAGGGTCGGGACGTAATCCCCCTGTGGCTCGCGGATATGGATTTCCACGCGCCCCCCGCTGTCATCGAGGCGCTCCATCGGAGGGTCGATCATGGCGTGTTCGGGTACACCGTGGTGCCGGAAGAGCTGATCGAGGCCGTCCTTTCGATGCTCCAGACCACGTACCGGTGGAAAGTCGAACGCGATTGGCTCGTGTGGTTGCCGAGCCTCGTCACCGGGATCAACCTCGCGTGCCGTGCACTGACCGACAACGGCGACGAGATCCTCACCGCGGTCCCCGTTTACCCGCCGTTCCTTTCCGCGCCGGAGCACGCGGAGCGGAATCTTATCCGCGCTCCCCTTGCCCGAGAATCCGGCCGATGGGTGTTCGACTTTGACCGGCTCGAACGGGCAGTCACACCCCGTACGCGGCTGTTCCTGCTCTGCAGCCCGCACAACCCGGTTGGCAGGGCCTACTCTCGCGAGGAGCTGACCCGGATAGCAAGGTTCTGCGAATCCCACGACATGAAGATCTGTTCCGATGAGATCCACTGCGGACTCGTGCTCGACCCGGACAAGAGCCACTTGCCCACAGCGAGTATCGACCCGGACATCGCAGCGCGTACCGTGACGCTCATGGCCCCAACCAAGACGTTCAACCTGCCGGGCCTCGGCTGCGCTTTCGCAATTATTCCGAACCCCGAGCTGCGGAAGCGTTTTCGCAAAGCCAAGGCCGGCATAGTCCCGAGTGTGACCGCGCTGGCCTTCACCGCGGCCACGGCCGCGTATCGTGAAGGCTTGGCCTGGCACGCGGCGCTGCTCGACTATCTTCGCGGCAATCGCGACATCGTAACCCAAGCCGTCAACCAGATGCCGGGATTGTCCATGACCCACGTCGAAGCGACCTACATCGCGTGGATCGACGCTCGAGCCAGTGGCATAGAGCATCCGATGGAGTTCTTCGAGGCAGCCGGCGTCGCTCCGGGCAACGGCGCGGAATTCGGAGGTCCTGGATTTCTGCGGCTCATCTTCGCGTGCCCGCGATCGACCCTGCGGATGGCCCTCGAAAGGATGGCAAAGGCCTTGCAAGCCCACACCGGTCAAGAGCAACGGGGATAGACCTGCCCTATTCGCCGATGATTTTGACGAGGACCCTTTTGCGGCGGCCGCCGTCGAATTCGCCGTAGAAGATCTGTTCCCAGGGGCCGAAATCAAGCTTTCCGTCAGTGATCGCAACGACTACTTCCCGTCCCATGACCTGTCTCTTGAGATGCGCGTCGCCGTTGTCTTCCCCGGTGCGGTTGTGCAGGTACCGGCTCACCGGCTCGTGGGGTGCCAGGGATTCGAGCCACTTCTCGTAGTCCTGGTGGAGTCCGGATTCGTCGTCGTTGATGAACACCGATGCGGTAATGTGCATCGCGTTGACCAGCACGAGACCCTCCTTCACCCGGCTTTCGGAGACGGCTTGCTGCACCTCGCCGGTTATGTTGATGAACTCCCTCCGTCTGGGGACGTTGAACCATAGCTCCTTTCGATAGCTTTTCATGGTATCCTCCGTACTATGGGGGGACCCGATTACAGGGTCTTTTTCCGCGGAAGAGCGAACGTTCAAGCATGCAGCCAGGAGGCACCCATGCCCAAAGTAGCCGACATCATGTCTCGTGAGGTGATCACGGTCACACCGGAGACCTCGCTCCGGGATCTAGCACAAATCCTGTCCGAAAAACATATCAACGGCGTCCCCGTACTCGACGACGAAGGGGATGTGATCGGCGTGGTCTGTGAATCGGATCTCGTCAAGCAAAACAAACCCCTGCACATACCGACCGTGTTCGTGATCCTCGACTCGTTTATTCCCATGGAAAGCCCGTGGCGCCTGGAAAAAGAGTTCAAGCGCTTAACCGCAACCACCGTCGGCGAGATCTACTCCCACCCGGCCACGTGCGTGGCTCCTGACACGGATGTCAGCGAGGTGGCGCGCCTCATGAGCGAAGAGAACATGCACACGATTCCGGTACTGGAGCGCGGGAAGCTGGTGGGGGTAGTGGGGAAAGGCGACGTAATCCGCTCTCTCCTGTGATTGCTTAGTTAATCTCGTCATATTGAGCTGTTATCTTAATATTATGATAAGTAGGTTTCAAAAAGTGAGCTTTTTTCTAGAAATTTCTTTAAATAATCTTGACAATGATTTGAAATCATGGTCTAAGTCTCCCCGGACAGCGGGAGGCGTAGCCCACTGCCCAACATACCTTTTCCTCTTGCGAAGCCCCGGTTCTCATCCTCCTTTCCGGGGCTTTGGTTTGTACGGCCCACGACAAGACCCTGAAATGAGCTGCCGGCTCGGTCTCCTCCAAAGGGCCGACCTCCCTGAACGTGCAATCTCATCGGACTGCTTCCGTGCCGGGCGACGGTGCGCTTTCCGTTCCATGGAGGGTGACGAGCTTGGATAGACGTCGTTTGAATCAGATTCTCCATGAGGTAAAGGAAGGCCGCCTCGCGCCGGAAGAAGCATCACTGCTGTTTCAGGACCTCCAGACCGAAGATCTCGGCTATGCAGCGGTGGACCATCACCGGGCGGTCAGGCTCGGATTTCCGGAGGTAATTTTCGGCGAAGGGAAGACGGGCGAGCAGATCCTCGGCATTTTCAGAAGCCTCCAGGCAAAGCAGGATGTGGTGCTGATCACGCGGGTGGACGATGGGAAGGCTCGGGACCTCCTTGCCGCGGTGCCGGAACTGCAGCATCATCCGCAGGCCAGGACCCTTCTGTACGTGCGCGGAGAACGGACGATCCGGGGCACCGGCACCATCCTCGTAGTGTGCGCGGGGAGTTCGGACCTCGCTGTGGCGGAAGAAGCGAGAATCACGGCTGAGGCCCTGGGAAACAGCGTCGAGTCCCTGTACGACGTGGGGGTCGCGGGGATACATCGCCTCCTGATGCACAGCCGGAAACTCAGAGACGCCGCAGTAATCATTGCCGTGGCCGGCATGGAAGGGGCGCTCCCCAGCGTCGTGGCAGGACTGGTTGACCGGCCGGTGATTGCGGTCCCCACTTCCGTGGGGTACGGGGCCGCGTTCGGAGGGATCGCGGCGCTCCTCGCGATGCTGAACTCCTGTGCCCCCGGGGTGGTGGTGGTCAACATCGACAATGGATTCGGTGCGGCCTACGCGGCCAGCATCATCAATCGGCCGTCGCAAGGTCATAGTGAATAGAGTGACGGGCGCGGCCGCCGAATCGGTATCAGATGCCAGGAGAGCAAGAGCCGGTGCTGGACTGCCATGAAATCACGCGAAACCACAACGGGGACGAAGGCGCAGGACGGCTGGCGTGGCCGCCGAGAGTTGCTCAGAGAGCGGCTTCTCCAAGGGGTTTCCGGGGGACTGAAGGATGCGGATATTCTGGAGTTGCTGCTCGCAAGCTCCGCTCCTCGTCGGGATGTCCTGCCGCTTGTGGAGGAGTTGCTCACGCGTTTCGGGAACCTGCGGAGAGTTCTCGATGCGTCGACGCTGGAGCTGACGTCTGTACCCGGCCTGGGGGCGCACGGTGCGGGGCTGGTGAGGCTGATCAGGGAGATTATCTTTCGCGTCGCGGCGCGACCTGCGCTTTCGCGTGAAGTCCTCGATCATCCGCGACAGATGGAGAAGTATTTGCTCTCCCGGCTGAGTGGCGTGAAGGATGAGAGCCTGCTCCTGATACTCCTCGACGACCAGGGGGTGGTGCTGGGAGAAGAGGTTCTTGGCGCGGGCACGGTGGATCAGGTAGTCGCGTTTCCGAGGCAAGTGATAGAGACCGCGCTACGGCACAACGCGACAGCCCTGGTGGTCGTCCACAACCACCCCCACGGCCCTCCCCTCCCTTCGATCGCGGATCGGGAAGAAGCCGAGCGTTTGCGGGACGTGTTGCGGCCCTTTGACATCACGGTCAAGGACTGCATCGTAGTCGGGCAGAACCGGTGTTTCAGCATCTTCAGCAACGCTCCTCTGTGACGGCTGGCGACGCACAGCTGTCTCAGCAGGGAGGCCGTTGCACGCAATGCCGTGCGCCGACGTCGAATCCGGATCTTGACAATGTGCCAGGATGGGTGCTAACTTAAACAGATTGCCTGGCGGTGTAGCTCAGTCGGTTAGAGCATGCGGCTCATATCCGCAGTGTCCGGGGTTCAAGTCCCTGCACCGCCACCACCTAACCCCTTGATATCCTACGATGTGGCCCCTCCAAAACGCGTCAGCAAATTCCAGATCGCTCGTCCTTTCAGGTAATTACCCTTTATGCGAACTAACATATCGTGATCACATATTATTCCGGCATTTCTTTTGTTGGAGGGCATCCAGGTCGGGGATCGGCTGACACTTGATTGCTGCCGCCTTGACGCGTTCCCTGGCTGCTGCCCCGCGTGACAGACGCGTGTTCGGGCAACGAGCAAGGTCTTGAAAACTGGTTGACGGAGCCGGCGGCGATGAGGTACGTTCGCGAATTCGTGCGAAACCCATTTGCCAAGAGAGAGTGTCATCTGAGCTACCGAGAAACTCGGGGGGAGACAGAGCAGCGGCCTTTTTGCGCTTGCAGGGTTCGTCGAGTGACCGATGATGAGCCCCAGAGACCCCGAAATGGCAAGGCCGCAGCATAATCTTGGGATGGGAGCCTTCCCTCGAACGGAAGAGCATTGATCCGGACCGCTGGGGAAGGCAGTCTCAAGGGAATTTACAGCTATTTTGGTTCACTACTGGGTTTCGGATTGACAGGGAGGGAGGTTCTGCTGATGCGCGTTTCATTATTCCGGAGATTGCAGGCTCCTCGAGTCATTCTAGTCGTCACTCTCATTCTCGCAGGCGTTTTCGTGCCCGGCTACGCATGTGCTCAGGAAAAGGCTATCCCCTTGATCACTGCTGCGCAGAACGGGCAGTTGAGCGAAGTCACGAAGCTGTTGAAAGCCGGGGCCAAGGTCGACGTCAAGAACCAGTTCGGGACGACCCCGATCATGACTGCAGCGGGCAACGGTCACCTGGAAGTCGTGAAGCTGCTGATTCAGAAGAAGGCAACGGTCAACGCGCAGCAGACGAACGGGTTGTCCGCGCTGATATGGGCCACTTCGTACGGTTATACACCGGTGG
Organism: Desulfomonile tiedjei; assembly: GCA_016218715.1. Lineage (GTDB taxonomy): Bacteria > Desulfobacterota > Desulfomonilia > Desulfomonilales > Desulfomonilaceae > JACRDG01. The sequence continues at coordinate 10,980 of JACRDG010000060.1, forward strand.
TCGAGGAACTCCTCAAAGCAGGAGCGACGGTCGATCTGAAACAGACCGACGGCGTCACAGCACTGTTGTATGCGGCCTCCAACAATCACCTTGCTGCTGCAAGACTGCTGCTGGAAAAAGGCGCCAACGTGAACGCGGTGCAAGATAACGGGCGAAATCCGTTGATGTGGGCTGCCATCAACGGCAACCTGGACATGGTGAAGCTCCTGCTGGAATACAAGGCAGATCTCAATCTCCGCCCTGAAAACGCAGCTACCGCGCTGGTTTGGGCGGCAGCGAATGGCCATACCGAAGTGGTGAAGCTGCTCGTCGACAAGGGGGCAGACGTAAACGTCGCGACGGGAGATGGCTACACGTCCCTCATTTATGCCGCGGAAAGAGGCCATGGAGAGATCGTGAAGAGCCTGCTGGATAAAGGAACGGACGTCAACACACGCAAGAAAGACGGCTCTACGGCCTTGCTGGCCGCTGCCCTCAATGGCCATGTCGGGGTTGCGACCATGCTTATCGAGAAAGGCGCCGATCTCCATGTGGAGCAGGAGGACGGCACCACGCTCTTGATGGCCGCATCCGGATCGGGAAAGCTGGATCTGGTCACGTTGCTGCTCGAGAAAAAGGCGGATGTCCACGTTCAGCGGAAGGACGGCGCGACCGCTCTGTACTTGGCCGCGGCATCCGGGAACCAGGAAATCGTCAAATGGCTCCTGCACGAAGGTGCACGGCCTCAGGTCGCGAATGCAAAGGGAACAACGCCGCTGATGATTGCTGCGTATAAGGGTAATCTCGACGTGGTGAAGATCCTTGCCGAAGAGGGTGGCATCTATGGGACAGAGTTAGATGGGATGACTGCTCTTCATTGGGCAGCAGCCCAGAATCATCTGGAAGTGGTGAAGCTCCTCCTGGAAAGGGAGGCGAGCGTCAATGCGGTCACCAAGTTGGGCATCACTCCTTTGATGGAAGCTGCACGGAACGGACGTTCGGAAATCGCGAAACTCTTGATAGAGCACCTTGCGGACGTCAAGCTCAAGACCACCGACAACGAGCGCACAGCCCTTCATTTCGCCTGTGAAAAGGGAGACGTGGAGATCGTGAAGCTGCTTTTGGCGAAGAATCCAGAAGTGGATGCGGCCACGACCGACACCGGAGTTACTCCGGTTTACATGGCTTGCGAGAAAGGACACCTCGATGTTGTCAAACTGCTTCGCGAGCACGGAGCCGACGTGGACCTTGCGCGAACCGACAATGGATTGACACCGCTGATCGTGGCCTCGATCGCAGGTCATGCGGAGGTCGTCAAGCTGCTGCTGGAGAGCGCGAGTATCGACGCGACGGCCAAGAACGGAGCCACGGCCCTCATGGAAGCCGCGGCCTGCGGGCAACTGGAAGTCGTGAGGACTCTTCTCGATAAAGGAGCGGACGCGACCATCAAGCACGCTAACGGTCTCTCGGCAATGGAGTTTGCGGCACAGAAGGGCCATGCCAAAATAGTCGAGCTGCTCAGGCCGGACGAGCCAACGGACGATCGCCAGGAGCTGCTGAGGAGAGCGTGCAGGAAAGGTAATGCGGAAGTAGTGAAACGGCTTCTAACAGAGGGGGTGAATGTTAATGCCAAAGGAGCGAGTGACTACACCCCGTTGATCACGGCTGCCGCCAGCGGCTGCCCCGAAACAGTGAAACTGCTGGTGGAACGGGGAGCGAAGCTGGAAATGAAGGAAAAGGAGTTTGGCGCCACGGCCCTGGACTTAGCAGTATTATACGGTAGCATGGCGCACACGAAAGACGTGCTGCCCAAGGACTCGTCCCTATACGCCTGGATAACCGGCACACCCTCTGATTACTTTGAAGTGGTGAAGATCCTGCTGGACAAGGGCGCCAACCCCAATGTCAGAAGGAAGAACGGAGGAACGCTTTTGACGGGAGCCAGCCGTGTGGACATGGCTCGGATCCTTGTCGAGAAAGGAGCAGACGTCAACGCGAAGTGGCTCGACGGCGAGACCGTGCTGATGGGCGCTTCCGAGCTTAGAGACGCGGGAAAGGTCCGACTTCTGCTGGAAAAGGGGGCGCAGGTCAACGCGAAAGCTACCGATGGCCGTACCGCATTGACCGTTGCCGCGAAAAATGGAAACGAGGAAGTCGTGGCGGTTCTCCTGGAGAAAGGTGCGGCTACCAACGCGAGATTGAATGACGGGCATACAGCGCTCACGTTGGCTGCCTTTGAAGGACACGAGGAAACGGTCAAGCTGCTCCTGGAAAAGGGTGTCGAGGTCGACGCAAGGATTCGCCAGGGAGCCACCGCACTGATGCTGGCGGCCCAGAAAGGCCGCGAGGGAGTGGTGGAGTTGCTCCTGGCAAAAGGAGCCGACCCCAATTTCAAGTTCCGGCTAGAAAAAGTGGGGAACGTGACGCCTCTCTTGATTGCCGTTCTCGAGGGGCATCAAGAGATCGTGAGACTGCTGCTGGAGCGAGGAGCGGACGTCAGTACAAAGATCCAAAGTGGAAAGACCCCCCTCTTTGCCGCGGTGGAATACAAGTTCCCCGAGATAGCGAAGATGCTGCTCGAAAAGGGAGCGGACCCCAATGTACGCACAGACAAGGGTCAGTCAGTGCTATACTTCGAGATCGGACAGTCCAAGCCAGATGTCGACACGGTACGAATGCTTCTCGACGCGGGAGCCGATGTGAATCTCCAGGACAAGGAGGGGCTTACACCGCTCCTTGGTGCTGCAGCTGGCGGCCATACCGAAATCGGCAGTATGCTCCTCGAGAGAAACGCGGGTCCAATTAACCGTGCCATGGGGCTGGCAGCACTGGCCGGCCACCTCGATATGGTGAAACTCCTCCTGGACAAGGGAGCTGATAATGTGAACGAAACTGTGCTTTTCGCTGCTGGGGAAGGCTTTCCCGAGATCATCCGGGTGCTCTTGGAAAAAGACGTGGACATCGACGCAGGAAACGCAGTGGGGACGACTGCCCTGATGAAGGCATCGGAGAACGGTCGCGTGGATGCGGTGAACCTGCTCCTGGAAAAAGGGGCAAACGTGAATCTCAAGGACAAGAAGGGGCAGACGGCCCTGGCATTGGCATCAAAGAAAGGCCATGCAGAAGTGGTCAAACTGCTCACCGCACAGGGAGCGAAGAAGTAGTCAGTTGCCGTCGGTGGGATTTTTTTTGTCGTCCAGGCTGTTCGTGTGGAGGAGATATTTTCATGAGGTTCGCAATCGCAACGCTCTTGGTCTCCATATTTGCTTTGGGTCTCGGGGTGGGAACCGGGTGCTGCCAGTCAAAGCAGGAGGCCATGCGGTTACTGAACGAGGCGCGTAAGCTCAGCGCAGACGGTCGACCGATTGAAGACACGAAGAAAGCAGTGGACAAACTCGCTCAGGCAATAGCGATCTTGGAGAAACTAGGCCTCAAGGAAGCAGTAGCCTCGGTTGCCATATCGCGGGGAGTTGGCCTGAAGGAGTTGGGTGACTTCGAACAAGCCGCTAAGTCGTACCTCAAATCGCTCGCGATCAAGAGGGAGTTGGGGGACCGCGAAGGACAAGCGGAGCTTCTCCAGGAACTGGGCATTGTGTACGATGCGCTGAACAGGCCTTTAACCGCGCTGCAGTACTATGACCAGGCTCAGGCAATACAGAAGGAACTTGGTGGCAAGAAAGCCCTTGGCCAGATTCTCAACAACATGGGGGTCGTGTACAAAAACCTGGGCAGGTACGGCGCTGCCCTGGATCACTTCCAGAGGGCCCTGGCAATCAAGCGGGAAGTGGCTGACCGGAAGGAGGAGGCCCAAACCCTAAGAAGTATGGGAACCGTGTACCAATCGATCGGCAACTCCGCAAAGGCCATGGAGAGTTATCAGCAGGTCCTGAATGTCCGGAGAGAGATCGGGGACCGCGTTGGCGAGGCAGATTGCATCAACGACCTCGGTTCGGTTTACCTCGATTGGGGGAAGTACGCCAAAGCGAAGGAGTACTGGACCAGTACGCTCTCGATGGCCAAGGAACTGGAGAGCCCGATCCTTGAATACAACAGCTTGCATAACCTGGGTTTGGTGATGGAGTCGCTTGGCGAGTACACCTCAGCGCTCGCCAATTTTGAAAGAGCCCAGCAGGTGTGGCTTGCGATGGCACGCAATCCGCTGAAGAGTGGGGCGCTGAAGCGGATGTGGACCATGCGGGCGCGCGTGCAAGGAACTGAGGCAGCGGTCCCCTTGATTGAGAACGAAGTCAGATCGTATGAGGCTGCAGGGAAATCCTCGGAAAGTCTGCAACCATTGTTGGCGACCCTGTACCTGGATCTCGGCGAGACAGAAAAGGCGGAACCGATCGTTCGGTCCGGCGGACTCTTCGCCAACCTCGGCAGGTTGAACCTCCTCAAAGCGCGGTATCCGGCTGCCAGAGGGTACTACCGGCAACTCATAAAGGCCGCTGAGACGAGCAAGAACGCCGACGATCTTTTCATGGGGTACACCGGCTTCGGGACCGCCAGCGAGGAACTGGGCGATCTTCCGGGAGCGGAGGCCTCGTTCCGTAAAGCCGTGGACCACACAGAACAGATCAGAGCGCAACTGAATCGGGGCGATCGGGAGAAGTTCTTCGACGTTCGAGTCGGAGGCTTCTATCGGACCGCACCCTACGAAGGACTTGCGAGGGTCCTCACCAAACTGAACCGGCCGGCGGAAGCTTTCAAGACATCGGAATACACCAAGGCGCGGGTGTTTGCAGAGTCTCTGTCCTCAGTCCAGGAAGGCACAGGATTCGATCTTCCCCAGGAAGTCATCCAGCGAGACGCGGATCTCTCCGACCAGCTTTCCGCGCTGAAGAGGAACCAACAGTCGGCCTACGAACGGAACAACGAGGAGGCAGTTACTTCGCTCGGTTCGCAGATCAAGGGGATTGAAGGACAACTTTCCAGCCATATTAAGGACCTGCGCCGCGATTACCCTCTCTTTGCTGCGACGAAGTACCCGGAGCCGATGGACCTCGACCAGACCGCTTTGACGGACGGCGAATGGGCGCTCAGTTTTGACGTGACGGACACCTGCGTGCTCGTCTACCTCACCCGAGGGAAAACACTGGTCAAAACGCTTCTGAAGCCGATCTTGAGAAAGGACCTGGATGCTCTGGTGCGCTCCTTTCGGGAGCCTCTCGAGGTGGGATCCGATCAGGAAGTTGTCAAGAAGCTTTCCACGTTCGACTTCATATCTGGAAGGAAGCTGTCAGAGCTGCTTCTCGGAGAAGTGCTCGCAGATGTGCCGCCGAACGAGCCGATCCTCATAGTGCCCGATGACTCCCTGGGCGTCCTCCCCTTTGAGATGCTCGTGATAGGTGGGGCCGGGGAAGTGAAGACCGACAAGAAGATCCCCTATGTGTCGGGTGCGGAGTTTCTTGGCGATCGCAATCCCGTCTCTTATTACCAGTCTATCACTGCGCTCACTCTTGCTCGCGGTGCGGCCAAGGCCGGACTGCCGGCGGATAGGCTGCTTGTAATGGCTGACCCGGTGTTCGAGCCTGACGATCCCCGCATCAAGGAATTGGGGCAACAACGGCAAGAAGTCTTGCTCAAAGGGCTTCCTGAGAGGCTCATGTCCGTGAAGATGGAAACGGGTGTCACATTTCCGAGGCTTCCGCTGACCGGAGAACTCAGCAACTTTCTGAAAGACCTTAACCCGGACGTCACCGACCAATACACGGGCCTGCAGGCTGTCAAATGGGTTCTCCTGGAGAAACCGCTCAATCGGTACGGCTCCATGGTATTTGCCACGCACGGGTATTTTGGGAAGGACATTCCAGGCGTTCAGGAGCCGGTGCTGGTACTCTCGCTCGTCAATCAGGAGGCAGAGGGTGACGGATTCTTGCGGATGACCGAAGTGATGGGATTGAAGATCAACGCGGACATGGTCGTACTGACGGCCTGCCAGACTGGACTGGGTGCACGGATCACCGGCGAAGGGACTATGGGAATGGGCAGGGCGTTCCAGTACGCCGGTGCGAAAAGCGTCTTGATGAGCCTCTGGTCAGTGGCTGAGATTTCATCAGTGACGCTCATGGAAAGCTTCTTCAAGCAAATGAAGACCGGCAAGAACAAACTGGCAGCCCTGAAGCTTGCCCGAGATGAGATAAGAAAGAACGGCTATGACCATCCGTTCTTCTGGGCTCCCTTCATATTAGTGGGCGAGACTGACTAGCGACACCCGCCGATTACCGCGGCCAGCATCGGGCATGCCGATTGCGTGCCTCGCGTACCGTCCCTGCCGCCACGCAGGGCGAACACCCTGAGCAGTGAAGGTGTGGTCACTTCCGCCACTGCTGAAAGGGAGGGCACCATGAAGCGCTTGGTGTTTCTGGTCGCGATCTTGGCCGCCACGGTCTCGTGTGCGTTCGCGGAGACGTGGTAATATGATCCTCCGATATTCCCAGGGGACAACGCAGTATGGAGAAACAGCAGCGGGGACCGGTGGCGTGTCGGCTCACCCGATTTTCCGGGTGATACAGTGAGAATCCAGGGACGTCGGGGCCAGAATTACCGGATGAGCACTCCGATGTTCCCGGGAGACTCCTACCGGATCGACAGGTAACCCCACACCGGCTTGCCGAACCTCCCGGGTGGCCGCTTGGTTGCCGGGGAGATCCTCCAAGAAAAATATCATGCCCCTTCAGCACGCCTGCGGTTATCCTCTTGTCCGAATCCTTCCCCGCTCCCGCGAGGAAAAGATGCTCTACCACTAACTTGATGTGCGCCACATAATTCGGGGGGCAGGCCAATTGTTCTTGCCGGGCTAGTCATATGAAGCTTGTTCGACATCGTGAACTATGCTGTGGACACTGATTACTCGTCGAGCCACGCTTCAGCACTTTCCATTTCGTAGAAGGCATGGGAAGTGATACCGGTTTTGACGTTGATCCTATCAGACTGAAGTTTGATGAAGCTCTCTCTATCGTACACTCGGGCTGCCTTCTTGATACCGGCCGCAATCGCCTTCCGTTGAACCTTTTCCACATAATCGGTCAACAGCATGGCTACCATCGGTCTAACATCAACGAGCACGGTGAACCCTTTTTGGAGACAGGCGAACGCCCGCTCGTGATCGTCAGCAAAGGCTGCCACGTCCTTCTCTCGCATCCACGAACCTCTGTAGGTCAGATACATGCGGTTCTTTGCCTCGCTAACCTCGATACGGTAGAAATCGTTGTCGGCTATGGTTTTCATTAATCCCCCCAGCCTGAATTATGCGACGGTTTTTCCATTCTGACCGTCTTGGCACTCTCGTAGTGCAGGGAAGTCGGCCCGCTAAGCTTCAAGAGATCTCCTTGGGGTGTCTCACGCAACCGCCCGCAGGCAAGACCGTCCTCTCGTTGATGAAAAAACCCATATTCTCGCGCCCCTGAGCGTATCTCACCCTCCAGCACTCGGTCAAGCATCTTTCCACTCTGCTCGTCACCCGAATACGTTGCGGTGATCAGGAGCCAAAGGAACGCCGACGCCTGCCCCCGAAAGACGAAAAGCCCAGGCCGTGACCCGAGCTTTCCATGGGAGGGAGATGAGCTGTCGTCGTCCCGTCCTCTGTAGCACGAGGAAATCCGCAGCGCGAGGACAAGTTAACTTAACTGGTTACCTCTGCGTAAGGTAATTGTCTGCATTGGTAGACACGCGCTTCCCGACAGAGTCTCCGAACTGATTGAGATCATTAGGGGCTGAAAACCCGTCGTTGTGACAGAACGCGAGCCAGATTTTGCTTGACGGTTTTCAGTCATTCGAAATACAATCCAGTTCAGAACTAGCCTGTTCATCAATAGAAACGAGGAAGTTATCTTCCACCGATTCTTGTATGACACCACGGAGTTTTCCGTGGGTGCGAGAATCTTTGGATGGGGTGACCGATGTCAGATGCGCCATCATGTGAAGTGCTGCCTCAAAGTCTGGACGTTGGGGGGATGACCAAGCGATGCCTTACCGAACGTTAACAGTTCAAGCCAGCTCCCGTAATAAGACAGCATTCAGGGTGGCGGTGGTACTCTGTCTCTCATTATGCCTGCCCCATGTGTCCTCGACGGTTTCACCGAGCTTTGCTTGGGAGTTCTCCATGCGTGGAGAAGCCGAAATGCGGTACCGCTATATTTCGAGGACAGGACCCAATGATCTTTTCGGGAATGCTGATTATGCCCAGGCATTTAACATTGGAACTCCGGGAGAATCTTCGATCGGTCTTGCCGGACCGAATATGAGATACGTTCAGGCAGAGGGATATTCTGTCAAGGGTTCGGACGCAGCCTATCATCAAATGCGGCTTTGGTTGTATCCGACGATCAAAATCAATGAGGCCGCGTCAGTGAGGACGATCATATCACTGTCGGGCAACCTCAATGGAAGTTACGCGAGGCAATATTCCCCCGAGCTACAGAACGACGCTGGCGGTAGAGGCTACTATGTGAGTCCGAGTGAAAACTGGGCCACTAACCCTCATTATAGCGGCTGGATCATGCCCGAGAGCCGCGACATCGTGGCCGGGGTGCCCATTGCCGCGCCGATGATTCAAGCCTTATGGTTCACGCTGAAGACACCGTTAGGTACGATGGTGTACGGCAGGCGCCCTGCAGGTTTCGGTGTAGGATGGGTGGTACACGAGAAGGACACTTATGCCACGTCCTTGTCACTCATAGTGCCGTATGGCCCACTAACGTTTGTATGGAGCCAGTACTTGCATGACAGTGGTGAAGACACAGATCCAAACAATGAAGGAAACGTTTTTGAGCGATATTGGCAGTCTGTCTATAATGGGAGAGGATGGCCTCATACAACACCTTCGGCCACGGATCAGAATAAGGTCGTCGATTGGAATCAGGCTTTTTCCGTCATCTACCAGAGTGGCAATTTAGACATCGGCGCTATGGTTCGAATTGTCAGATGGAGCAACGTTCACAGCATGTCGAACTATCGAATAGTAGCTCCGGACGGACCAGTAGGGACTCTGCGTGATGACGCCCTTTCCCCTACCATAGCTCAGTTCAATGTCGTCGGCGGCACGAGCGGGATAGAGACATCTGTTTTCTTGGGCAGCTACACAAATGGTTTTACTGGCCCAGGCACACCTTTGTATGGAGATATGTTTTTCATGCTTGCCGTGCCCTACCTGCGTTACAATAATGGGAGATTTTTCCTCAACGCAGAGTACGATCTGCAGACTGTGGAGATCCGCAGAACCGGGGGCCGTCCCATAAGTGGCCGTCCTCAGGCCTGGGCGGTGGAAACGGGTTGGCTGTCAGGCCCTTTGAAGATTAGCGTGGCAAATTTCTATCGAAGCGGGCATGACCGGAGGACAGGGACTTTCCACATACGAGCTCCGGAGGGCTGGCAGGGGGGATACGACGGCTGGAATTTCTTTTTGACTCGTTGGGGTGGGGGAGAGGGGCCCATAAGGCCCTACAACTTCCTGATGGGTCTCTATGGAACAGGTAACAACTCTTTTGACAGTGCTGGGAATTGTAAGTACCAGGACTTTATTGGTTATGCCGCCCGATTGGACCTCGCTGTGGCCGCCAACCTCAATGTCTTCGGAGCGGTCTTGCGCGCAGCACGTGCCAGCAACACCGGTACTCCCGTGGGACTCTATGACGGAGTATCTCTTTACGGCCGTGACCGCGCAGTGTATCCATTTCGAAATCCAACACAGACTCCCAATGTTCCGGACACCGATCTTGGGTGGGAAATCGATGCCGGTTTGGATTGGAAGTTTCTGGAGAACGTTACGTTTAGGTTCCTGTTCGCAAGATGGCAACCCGGCGCTTGGTTCAAGTGGGCTTATCAGGACCGGTCTCGATTTCCCTATATGTTAAACCCCCCCACTCTAGACATTAATCCCGACCGTGCAATCGACCCGATCATTGCAGTTCAGACTGGCTTCATGATGGATTTCTGACCTCTCGGTGGACTGACCGGAGACAGGATATTCTGTTTTCGTCTGAAAGTGTCAGGCATTACAGTGGGAAAGCCTTCCGTATTGTTACTCACGTGGGCGCCTCGAAATGCACTCAGATGTTGAGCCAACCCGGAAATAGTGCCTGAGAGATGTGTGTGACTCCCGATGAGGCCCGCTATAGAGAAGCAGAGTCGGGAGTGTAAAACGCCTTTCCGGGGCTTTTGGGGAAGCAAGGCCCGCAGATCGTCCCGCCGATTACCGCGGCTGGGATCGGGCAGGCCGATTGCGTGCTCCGCAAAACTTCTCTGCCACCCCCAGGGCCGTTTCGGGTCTTTTTTCGGCGCGCTCGTCTCCGCTGACTCCCTGGCCTTTCTCAGTCAATTCATTGTAATATCGCGCGGTGGCTTGTGGCTTCGCACACTCACCGCCGATCCGGATTTGCGGAAAGACTCGTAACGGGTTTGAACACCTGGGCATGTGGAAATGCTTGCACCGCGAGGCCCGAAAGTGTCAATAATGACACTGCATCGCGCATTTTTTTGTCGGTCACCCGCCGGCTGGGGTATGCTATAGAAGATATTCAAGAATGCTCGAGGGCCAATGCGCCCATGATACATTAGTACCGGAGTCCGTTCAAAAGGGGGAGGACTTCATGAGTCCGAGAGAGATAAGAGGCAGGGACATACTGGCCGATGTCAAGGCAGGAATGGCTGACGCCGTGTTGATGAGCAAGTACAAGCTGACGGCTCAGGCACTCCTCAAGGTGATGACGAGACTTGTCTGGGACGGTTTCTTGCCCGCGTCCGAACTGGCGCTCCGAAAGCCATTGATAAAGAGTGTGTTGCAGAGGCGGCAAAGGCGGATTGTTGCCAAAGACATGCTGCGAGATCTCCGGTCGAGGATGAGCGACGCCGCGCTCATGGAGAAATACAAGCTGACGTCCAGGGGGCTTCAGAGAATCTTTGAACGGCTCGTTGATTCCAATGCGATCGGCCACGCTGAACTCCAAGAGATTTCTTCATCCTACAGAGCCAAAGTGGAAGGGATCAGCGGAAGACGACATAACAGAGCTTACCTGACCGTACCGGTCCCCATATATGATTCTCAGTCTTTTTCCGCCGGTCTTTTGAGGGATATCTCACGAGAGGGTTTTCGCGTGGTGGGGATAGAATCAGCCGTCGGCGACATCAAGACTTTCGAAATCCCCTTGGACATGTTCGGGCGCGCCGAGCCGCTCCTCGTCGTTGGCGAATGTCGCTGGGTTGCCAGAAGGGGACTCGACCAGAGGTACATCGTCGCGGGATACAAGATGTCCAATTTCAGCCGAGCCGACGAAAATGCCGTCAGAAAGTTCATCAGCAGTCTGTTATTCACAGATTCGGGTGAATGGCAAACCGTGCGGTGACCGGTCAGGTTTCATTGGCGAACGCGACCCTGGCAAGGCCTCCCCGTGGGGTGCACATCCCCACGAACTCTTCAAGAGACTCGTCGTCGGCCTCGACGAATGCTCGGCTTATCGCGGTTGCAAAAAATAATGTCCGATTGGATGGCCGCCGACCTGGTGGACCCTTCCCTTCGGACAAGGCGAGCCGTCAAACCGTCGTTCGGGAGCCTCCAGGCCGGTCGATCGAACCGGTCAGAGGATTTGGCAACCGGTATTAATAGGCTTGGCGTTCCTCTGGTCTCCTGAATGGTCACTCCCGCACGTGGTGGCAGACCAGCGCTCTTATGTACACGCCCATTTCATAGCTGAGAGTCACTCGTTGCTTGCTCAAGAAGCTCACGAGGCACACGAACGGTCACATTCCACGCGAGAGATCGTTCAGCAGGTCTGGATTTCACGACAGAGTCCCGAACCTTGGCCGAGCCGGTATCGGCATAGGCTATCGACGCTCGCTCGGGCTCGATGTTCATTAAGACACCTCCGCAATTGCGAACATAGAAGACAGAGCCTGTCTGCCCGTGAGAAACACTCAATTTCTTGAAATGAGGGATGCCAGGCAGTTGCCGCTGGACTTCGTTCCCGGAAGTGTCGCTGTATTCCAGCAGATGAATGAGATCCGCTCCGGCTTCATCAGGAGCGTTTCTCATTTTGATAATCTGCGCCAATGCGACAAATCGATAGAGATGCGCAAGCTCCTGATAGATCGGCCTCGCCGATGCGATCTCACCATATTTCTCTGTGAAGCTCCTGGCAAACTCATCGGCCAATGGGTGAGGTTTTCCGCTCTGGGTCACCTGCCCCGTGCCGGTAAGGAGTTCTTCTTCAGTGGAGAGCCCCACAGCCACCCGTTTGACCCAGATGGCATCGTCCTCTTCGAGGTAAGCGCTCTCTTTCGGCGCAAACCAGAATCTGTTGAAAATCATGGGGGGCACGGCGGCCTTCCCTCTACTCGCGTCTTGTCGAATGGCGGCCAACATTTTGTCGGTAACGCTCTGGAAACCGCGAATATCGAGGTTCTCCGATCCATCGACCAGCCGTTTCATGAAATAATCCGCTTCCACCATTATCTTGGAGAATCGCGAATCAAACGGAACGCCCATGACCCGTACGGCTTGAGGCTGTTGGCAGAGGTTTTGCCATTTGCGATTCGCCTTCTCCAGGTCTCGCTCGTTGAGAACTCTGTCACCGGAGGCATCCACCCCTTGGAGCTGCCTCATGACTTCCGGATCTGGATCGATGGAACAGCCTGGGAATTCTTGTGCTGCCCATGCGTTTTTTAGCGCCACCAGAAGATCCTCTGTATGGAGCCGTGGCCCGCCACCAGCCGTACTTCCCAGAAGAATGAGGTCCCCGTTTTCTTTGTCCAGGCAGTATCCAAGCAGTTCCCTCATACCCCCCAAGAACCTTGCGTCATCCGAACATCTTCCCGTATCCGCACATTCCTTGAGTCTTTCCTGCAATACCGTCAATGACAACGCGACGGCTTCTATGGTCTTACCCTGGTCCGCTGTGGGACTTGGCTCTACGAGAGGTTGCTCGGCGGCCCCGGTTTTCGGCGGCGCTTCTGTTTTCGGCGGCTCCACCTTTTCAGGGGTCACGGCAGGTGCATCCACCGTCGTGGCCGTATGAGGAGCCGGGGCCTGTTCCGGCTTCCGCTCGACCGGTTGCTCTGGCGCAGCAGGTTGGGGACTTGGCTCCGCGACAGGTTGCTCGGTGGCACCCGCTATCGCCGGAGCTTCTGTCTTGGGCGGCTCCACCTTTTCAGGGGTCGCCGCAGGGGCATCCACTGTCGAGGCAGTCTGAGGAGGCGGGGCCTGTTCCGGCTTCCGCTCGACCGGTTGCTCTTGCGCAGCAGGTTGGGGATTTGGCTCCGCGACTGGTTGCTCTGCCGCAGCGGTTTTCGCCGGCGCTTCTGTTTTCGGCGGCTCCACCTTTTCAGGCGTCACGGCAGGGGCGTCCATTGTCGAGGCCGGCTGAGGAGCCGGGGCCTGTTCCGGCTTGGGGTCGACCGGTTGCTCGTGCGCAGCAGGTTTTTCTGGCTGAGGCCCGATGGCCCTTGGCTTCTCGGCTACCCTGGGCTTTTCCACCAGCGACGGTTCAGCCACCGTCGGCTGCGGCATAGAGTGATTGCGTGAGTGCTCGGAATCGGCGTCCCCTGATGTCTCCGGTTCCGCCGCCAGCGTAGCCGCACCGGATCGTACTATCCGCAATCGTAATTCAGCCTCGGTGAATGATTGTTTCCCCAACGCTGAGGCCTCGGCTCCAATCCAGCTCTCGGCCATCTCAGGTCTGTCCGACCCGGCGAAGTCACGAGAAGACTCGCCAGCTCTTCGCGCGGTCTCTTCTCGCGTGAGCGTGGCCACGGCCTTGACTACCTCGGTCCCCTCGGGACCGCGGATTCTGAAGATGATCCCGGAACCTGACGCAGGTACGGAGTAAGTCTTTCCTTTCTCCACTCTATTGTCCGGGTGCCACTTGTTTGGAAACAGGATGCTTACCTCGCCGCTCGTTCCGATGTCGATGAGTGTCAGATAGCAATCCTTATTCGCCTCGAACCTAAGTCGAATTTTGTCGCCAATCCGATAAACCGACTTGTTCTCATCAGTCCATAGTCTGACCTTGAATTCCCGCTTTTCAGCCTGACTGTCCGTCCTCGATTTCGCCAGCACCGTGCTCGCGTCCCAAGCTGACAATAGTAGGCACGCTATAAGCAGTATCATTGCCAACGAGGAGATCCTGTTCCATGCCTTCATTGAAACACTCCTTTCCGCCGCTCCCTCATATTGCTCCACCAACCTGCTCAGTCGTTTTTTTGGCAGTTGCCGTAGAAGACTCCCCGATCTCGGGGGACCTTTCCCGCCAGTTTACGCTTGCTCCGCGAAAGGTCTTACCAGTACTATGCTCTTGGCCGCTCTCATCCCGGAAAAGCTCTCAGAATCCTGTCGTCGATCGCTAAAGGGTTAGTTGGGCACGACCAGCTCATGTGACAAAGAATTCTGCTCCGCGGAAAAGATTCTCGACTGGAGACAAAATGCCGCGAGAATTGACAGGAGCTCCACTAGTCCACGGCCTCCCAACGGCCTCGAAACTTCGGCAAACGTTTGCGCGAATCGATGGATGGGCTCGAACGAGCATGCGGCCGTGCCGCTCAGCAGGTCTTGTCATCTCCCTTGTGCACTTCTCGTGGCCGGGAACCGTCATGGTTGACGAGCAACTATGCTTGAATTACCCTGAGCTTAATTCACAATCTGACTGCATGGGGTTGACGCAGAATTATCTCTCCGGAAAGGACGGTGTCATGGTCACCCCCGAAAAGCGAAGAATTAGCGCTCGGCAGCTCCTGTCAGACATCCAAGCGGGGATGGACGGCGAGCAACTGAGTCAGAAGCATGGCTTGTCCGACAGGTCGCGGGAATCGGTCTTACATAAGCTGGCCGCAGCCGGTCTCATCACCGAGGAGCAGGTGCAACGGTTATCAGTGTCGCAGCCCGTCGAGCGTGACACCGATCGAGAAGACGCTCAGGCCGCCGATCTGAGAAAATGCCCAGCGTGCGATGCCCTGCTGGCATCTGGCAGTCCGGAATGCCCCGTTTGCGGAGTAGTGGTGGCGAAGTTCGTGGCACGTCAGGAACAGGGGAGCCGGGATCGCGAGTCAAGGCGGGACACCAGTGCCTCGCCGGGGAAACGTTGGCTGCTCTTGAGCTGCATGGTCACGCTCGTCGTAGTCGCGGGAGGGTATTTCGTGTTCCGGCTTCACGACAAAACCCAGGAGAAGCCCAAAACCGCTGCAGCGACCGGCATACGTCAAGTGGAGGAGGAATCGTCCAAGCGGCCCGGCGCGGCAGCCAGAGTTCCAGCACCAAAAGACCGTAAGGCCCAAGAAACCCCGAAGGCCCCAAACATTTTCGCCATGAACGCGGGGGAATTGCTCGAACTGAAATTTGTTCCGGAAGGGTTTCCCCTGGGCCTGGCGGTAAGTCAGGGTTCTGGAGGCGTACACTTCTTCGGAACGCCGGACCCGAATCAGGGATTCAAGAAATTCCCCCCCGAGGCCGACTCCAGACGATATTACGACCAGATCACCATAGCCGGCCAGAGTTTCCTCATGATCACAGACGAATCGAATCCTCCGAAGATCTACCTTGATGCCAACCGGAACGGAGACATGACAGACGACCCGGGCCCCTTCGCGGGTGAAGGACCAAACGCGGCCCCCAGTCACTATACTTTGGAATTGCCTTATCAGGGAGAAGAGCTCTCTGTTCCTTACCGACTGTGGCTTTTCCCCAGCAACATGGGCGGCGTACGTTTCTACCCCACGTGCTATTGGCTCGGACAGGTCGAGCTCAACGGTAACCCCTTCAAGGTAGTCACGTTCGACGGCAACGCAGACGGGGACTATTCCAACGATCCGGTGGTGGTCGACCTGGACGATGACGGCAAGGCTGCTGATTCTGAACGTCTGAAACCGGGGCAAAGCCTCACCATCGACGGAAGAGAGCTGAAACTCCTCGCCATTGCGCCGAGCGGCCGCTGGGTGCGAGTCCAATACTAGTTTGACAGCACTTTGACCACAGTGCCGGATCGTTCTTGACCGGGCACCTGCGGTGAGGTACGCTTATCAACAGGAAAGCACCGGTTTCTCAACAATGGGCCGACGGGCTTGGCCCCCGGCTTAGTGGGGGATTATCAGTGAGCCTTTTCTGTGTCGGGGAGATCGTACATCCAGCGGCAGGATGCCCGGACAAAAGGTTCAGAATTGGCGGGACCTTGGCAAAATTCCGGTTGAGGCGGACCCTCATTACCTATCGGTCGACACAAAACCTATGTTCACGCTAGAAGGTTATGAAATCCTTGACCCCATTTATGAGAGTTCCCGATCGACCGTCTGTCGGGCCCGGAGGTTAGCGGACGGCCTGGGTGTTGTGCTGAAAGCCCTTGCCAGAGAGCGACCACTGCCTGAAGAAGTAGCCCGCCGAAGACATGAATACGCGATTCTGAAAAGCCTTCATTTGGATGGGGTTGTAACGGCCCACAGCCTGGAGGAACATTCCGTCGGACCGATACTCGTTCTCGAGGACTTTGGCGCGGAGCGTCTGAGCGAATGGGTGGGAAGGCGTCAGCCGGATCTGCCGGAACTCATTGCCCTGGCTGTTAGAATAGTCTCCATTCTCGGCGATATTCACACGGCCCAAATCATCCATAAGGATGTGAACCCGACAAATCTGATCTGTTCCGTCAACGACGGAAGAATCAAGCTGATAGATTTCGACATAGCAGGGGTCTTCTCCAGAGAAGACGCGTTCCCCCGCGACCCGGTGCGTTTTCAAGGGACGTTATCCTATATTTCGCCCGAACAAACCGGCCGGACCAACCGCCTGATAGACTATCGCACGGACTATTACTCGTTGGGGGTCACGCTTTATGAGTTGCTCTGCGGTTGCCTCCCATTCGAGAGTAACAACCCCTTGGAGCTGGTGCACTGCCACATCGCCAGGGTGCCTATTCCGCCTGCGGATTTGAATCCCGCTGTACCTCGACCGCTATCAGACATAGTCATGAAGCTCATGGCCAAAGACGCATCGGAGCGCTACCAGAGCTCGCGTGGGATCAGGGCCGACCTCGAGGAATGCGCACGACTCCTGCAAGACGCCGGGCCCATGAAACCGTTTCCCCTGGCCCGACAGGACGCGCCTGCGAGATTTATCGCCCCCCAGAAGATCTACGGAAGACAGGGCGAAGTGGACACGCTGCTGAGGGCTTTCGATAGGGTTTCCGCGGGGGCCAAGGAGATGATCCTCGTCTCGGGTCCTCCGGGATCGGGCAAGACTTCGCTGGTTCGAGAGATCTACGAGCCGGTCACTCGTCGCAAGGGCTGTTTCGTGTACGGTAAATGCGATCAGTTTCAAGGAGACGTGTTCGATTCCGCGATGGTTGAAGCTTTTCGACCTCAAGTGAGGGGCATCCTTACGGGGAGCGACGAGCGACTGGCCGCGTGGCGCGAGAAACTCACCGAAGCCTTGCGACCCAACGGGGCGATTCTCGCACAAATGATTCCGGAACTTCAGTTCATCCTGGGGCCTCAGCCACCGACCGCGGAAGTGGCGCCGCTGGAGGCCCGGAACCGATTCAATCTATTGTTCAAGTCGTTCCTGAACCTGTGGTGCGACAAAGATCACCCCACGGTGCTTTTCCTGGACGATCTCCAGTGGGCGGACGCCACCTCCCTGCGTCTTCTTGAATTGATGCTCGACGCGGAGGACGTGCGGTACCTACTGGTGGTCGGCTCGTATCGAACCGATGAAGTGTCTGCCGATCACGGGCTAATAAAGGGGATTGGCCGTGTAGTCAGAGAGGGCGCCACGGTTAATTCCATCGGCCTGGACCCGCTGAAGATTGGATCGGTTACCGAACTCGTGTCCGACGCGGTCCGCTGCGACAAGGACTCGGCTGGTCCGTTGGCGGAAGTTGTCCTCCAAAAAACCGGAGGAAACCCGTTCTTTGCCAATGAGTTCATGAAATCCCTGTACGAAGCGAAACTCCTGGACTTCGATCAAGAGCGAGGAGTCTGGGCCTGGGACCTCAGGGACGTGGAGAACCAGTCTATTACGCAGAACATCGCGGATCTGATGTCCGCAAGAATAAAGAATCTGGACCTCAGAACTCAGGAAGCGCTCAGGTCGGCATCCTGCCTGGGAAGTCGTTTCGAACTCGGCGTCCTGGCCCATGTACTGGGATATTCAGAGTCGGAAGCCATGGGAGCGCTCCGTGAAGCTGTCTCTGAGGGAATGCTCATAGGACTGGTAAACGTCTGGACGTCCGGCGACCCCCATTCCTGCGGACTGGACGCGAACCTGCCAATCGAGCTGAAGTTTGCCCATGACAGGATCCGACAGGCCGCTTACGAGCTGATTCCCGAGTCGGAGAGGCCGACCGTTCACCTCTGCCTGGGACGCAAGCTCATCGAGCACGGTTTTGCCTCTTCTGAAGGAGAAAAGCTCCTTCAGGTTGTCGATCACCTGAATGCTGCGGCGGCTCTGGTGGACGAGAAAGACGAGATCGTCCGGTTCGCGGAGCTTAACCTTATGGCGGCCAAGAGAGCCAAAGCAGCAGCGTCGTACGAAGCGGCGTTTCGTTACGCCAAATCCGGCCTGGGCCTTTTGAAACCTGAGAACTGGGAGACACATCACGAACTGACGCTGGAACTGCACTTGGCCGCGGCCGAAGGGGCATATCTGTGCGCGGATATAGAGGAGTCGGAGCGTTTGTCCAGGATCGTGCTCCGACACGCCGGCTCCAGTTTGGAAAAAGTAAGGGCATACGAGGTCAGGATCCAATCCTGCGTCGCCCGCTACGACATGCTGGAGGCAGTGCGGACCTCACTCGACGCCCTGGATCTCCTCGGAATTCGTTTCCCCTTGAGGCCCAGTAAATCCGCTGTAGTTTGGGCCATTTTGAAGACCAAGTACTTGCTGTTTGGAAAGGACGTCGAATCCCTGGTCGACCTTCCCGAAATGACCGACCCGAACGCACGCGCCGCGCTGAGGATCATGTCCAGCGCGGCCAAGGCGGTATACGCTACCGTGCCGGAACTGGTACCGCTTTTTGTAGGCCAAACGGTCAACCTGTCGCTAAAGTACGGCAATACACCCGATTCGGCGATAGCATACGCTACCTACGCAATGGTCCTGGCGGGGATACTGGGGGAGACAGATCGAGGCTGTCGCTTCGGAGAGATGGCCCTTAATCTGGCGCAACGCTTCGGCTCTTCCCCATCCAGCGTTCGATCCGTGATGACCGTCTATTTCTTCGTCAAGCCTTGCAGGGAACATTATCGGGAATCAATAGAACACTTCACCAATCTGTATAAGAGGGCTTTGGAATTGGGGGCGTTTGAAGACGCCGCGCTGTGTGCCTACTTCTATTGCACGTGCCTGTTTCGCACCGGCGCGGGCCTGCAAATTATTGAACTGGAAATGAGCCGACATTGCGAAGTCATCCGCAAGATGAGACAAGACACCGCGCACCGACTCATCTCCATATTCAGGCAGGCGGTGTTGAATCTCACGGGTCACGCGACCGATCCCTGCGTCTTGGTGGGAAGCGCCTACGACGAGAATTCCGAAATGCCGCAGCTCCGCAGTGCGAACGACAGGAGCGCCGTGTGCGTCACCTATTTGAATAAGCTCCATCTTTGCGTACTATTCCACGACTACGGCCGAGCGCTGGAAAACTCGAAAGGAGCTCAGGAATACCTGGACGGAGTCAGAGCCACCGCGGGTGAGCCGACGTTCTATTTCTACGATTCCCTGGCGCGCCTCGCCTTGTGTGCGTCGGAAAACAGAACCGACCGGAGGGCGCTTCTGAAGAAAGCCGCGTCAAACCAAAGAAGAATCAGGAAATGGGCACTCCACGCGCCTATGAATCATCTCCACAAAGCCCTGCTCATCGACGCAGAACGTTTTCGAGCTCTCGGCAAGGACAGTCGTGCCGAACAATGCTACGACCAAGCTATAGAGGCAGCGAGCAAGAATCAATACATACATGAAGAGGCACTTGCCACCGAACTGGCGGGCAGGTTCCACCTCTCCAGGGGGCGTATTCAAACAGCCAGAGACTATATCCGAAGGGCGCGAAGTTTGTACAGCGCCTGGGGCGCTCGCGCAAAGGTAAGGCATCTGGACGACAAGTATTTTCAGCTGTTGGAGAAACCATCCGAATCCCTGTCCACTGTCTCGGATGAAAGGACACTGACTTCAACCATTTCCAATGAAAACGAACTGAGTCTGGACATGAACGCTGTCCTGGAAACCTCCCTGGCGATTTCCGGAGAGATCGTCCTGGACAAACTCCTGGACAAGCTCATGAGAATAGTCATAGAGAGCGCGGGAGCGCAAAAGGGGATTCTGATCGTCGATTCAGGGAACGGTCTCATAGTCCGGTCTGAAGTCAACGCGGAAGCGGACTCGGGACCGATTCTCCAGGACATTCCACTTGGCTTCTGCCAAGGACTCTCCCAGGGAGTCGTGCGATACGTCGCTCGAACCGAGGAAATCGTCGCGCTGGGCGACGCGGCTGAAGAGGGGATGTTCACCGCCGACCCCTACGTGTCCGCGACTCGTCCAAAGTCCATTCTTTGCGCTCCCCTGCTCCATCGCGGCAGACTCGTGGGGGTTGTGTACTTGGAAAACAATCTGGCCACCAACTCGTTCACTCCGAGCAGGGTAGAACTTCTGCGCATCCTCTGTTCCCAAGCGGCCATTTCCCTGGAGAACGCTCTGCTCTACGAACGTATGGAACAACTGGTCCAGCAACGAACCCACGAGCTTCAGTGGTCCAATGAGGAACTCCGCAAGGAAATCCTGGTCAAGGAGAGGGCCCAACAGGAATTCATTCACGCCAAACTGGAAGCAGAGGCCGCGAGCCGCGCCAAGAGCGAGTTCCTGACTAACATGAGCCACGAGCTCAGAACGCCGCTCAACGCGGTGATAGGTTTCTCCGAACTCCTTTTGGACCTCTGGCCTGGGCCGCTGAACGAGAAACAGAAGCAATACCTGAACCAGGTCTGGGATTCAGGTCGTCACTTGTTGCAGTTGATCAACGACATACTGGACTTGGCCAAAGTGGAATCAGGCAAGATGGAGCTACTTGTCGTCCCGGTGAACGTGGGGGATCTGTTGCACGAATGCATGAGCATGATCCAGGAAACAGCCACGAAGAAAGGCTTGAATCTGGAAGTCAAGATATCCGACGAGACCCAATCCGCAATGGTGCAGGCCGACGAGGTGAAGCTCAAACAGATCATGCTCAACCTGCTATCCAATGCGACCAAGTTTACTCCCGCGGGCGGAACCGTCACGGTGGAGGCGAACATGGAGGACAACGCGCTCAGGATGACGGTCTCGGACACCGGGATCGGGGTTAACCCAGAGTATTCCGAACGAATTTTTGGGGCGTTCGAGCAAGTTGATTCCTCACTGTCCAGGCGTCAGGAAGGCACCGGTCTGGGACTCGCGCTGAGCCGTCGGCTCGCGGAGCTTCACCACGGCCGCCTGTGGGTCGAGAGCGAAGGTGAGGGCAGAGGAAGCGATTTCATCCTGGAGATCCCCGTGAGCCCCACGGCGCCCGCTATTCACCCGCTCCAGGCGCCACCGGCGGATCCTCCCGCGGAACCGTCAAGCTCGGACGCCGTGAGGCAGAGTCAAAGGATACCAAGGCCGAGGGTCTTGGTGATAGAAGACAATGACGCTAGCCTCAGGCTCGCCGAGAGCCTGGTGGAAGAAGCGGGTTACACTCCGTTACGGGCCCGGACCGCGGACGAGGGCGTGAGAATGGCCGAATCGGAAGTCCTCGCTCTCATACTGATGGACATATCCCTTCCGGGCATGGACGGCCTCACCGCCACACGCAAGCTCAAACAAAACCCTAAGACCTCTCATATCCCCGTGGTGGCCTTGACCGCCCACGCTATGAAAGGCGACATGGAAAAGGCCCTGGACGCCGGGTTCGACGCGTACCTCACCAAGCCGGTGGACCGGAAGAGTTTCATGACTACCCTAAAGAGGCTGATTTAAATCCCGATCGGGCGACTTCGGCGAAACGGCGGCCTGGACTGCTGATTTTCTTCCTTTCCTGGGAGCGAGTCGGAATCGGAAGTATGGCTGGTGGAGACTGGCTACACGGTACCATGGCGTCGCAAGTGCGGTTAGCAGGAATCCCAACGTCGGATACAGCCTGACAGCACTTTGACCGAAGCGCTGGTTTGCTCTTGACCGAGGGGCGCGCTGTGAGGTACGCTCAACGACAGGGTGCAGCTACCTTTTCCGGGAAGCGTGACAACGATTTTGGCGCCGGGCCTTGCGGAGGACCATGGTTTTTTTGCGGGTTCCAGGGCACCATGGCTTGACCCCTCACAGGCACCAAGATGCCCGAGATGGCCAGACCGGCGCACAATTTCCGATATGAACCGGCGCGTATGACCAGGACGACAGCAGCGTGGGTCCGCGCGCCCGACGTTTCGATAATCCAATGAATCGTTTCAGGGAGGTCTCGATGCAGCAGTCAGGAGAAACAGGAAGCAAGCTCGCGGAATTAATCAAGAAAGCCATCCATGACGGTAAACTCACGAACGAGGAGTACGATCGGATTCTGATGCTGGCGGATGCAGACGCGGTGATCGATCCCCAGGAAAAGAGACTCCTTGCCCAGCTCCAGGAAATGCTTGCCAACAAGACCATCGTCCGCGTGGCCAGTGAGTGAGCAGGCGCTGTTCCTACGAGAACAGGATGATTGACGGGGGAGCAGCGTCAAGAAACGCGGGGGCCGTTTCTTCGTTCGATTTGTTGGCCTGACGCGGTATAGCGAGAGAGTCTGGGACAAATCGATCCCGAAGGGGAAGCCGCAGGAGCGGCCCCAGGGCTGGCCCATGTCGAGGAGGCATGGGAAATGGAGGCGAGGAAGAGAAGATACCCTATCGTGGCACTGCTGTTGTCGCTGCTCGTCCCAGGTGTCGGCCAGATGTACAACGGGCAACTCGCCAGAGGGGTGTGCTTGCATGCAGGGGTGTTGCTGGTTTGGACCGTCATGGGGCTGACCGGCTTGCTCTACAGCTTCTTCGGGGCCTGCGTTTGGCTCTTGTGTGGGGTTGCCCTTTGGTGGGTGATCATTCCCCTGGATGCGGTACTGGGTTCCCGTAGACGCAGAGAGATGCCCCTGAAGGCGTACAATCGTTGGTACTATTACGTAATTGTCATTGTTGCCTTCGCGTTGCTGGCCGACTTTCTGTATCAGCCCATAAATCAGATCTACGTCAGGCACGTGAGAACGTTCAGGGTCCCGATATCCTCGATGGAGCCGACCCTCTGCGTAGGGGATTATTTCGTCACGCAAATCAACCCGTACCGCTCTCAATCACCTTCCAGAAACGACGTGGTAGTTTTTCCCTTTCCTGAGGACACCTCGAAGATGTTCGTGAAACGAATAGTGGGGCTCGGAGGCGAGAAACTGGAGATCCGAGACAAGAAGCTCTATGTGAACGACAAGGTCCTGGATGAACCCTGGGCGGTCCATTCGTCGTCCGTGTCGCTGCCAAGAGAACGAAGTCCCCGGGACGGGTATGGGCCGGTGGTTGTCCCTTCGGGAGCTGTTTTCGTGATGGGAGACAACCGTGACCATAGTCTTGACAGCCGCTTCTGGGGTTTTTTGCCATGGAGGGACATTCAGGGCAAGGCCTTGTACGTCTATTGGTCGAAAGACCTGAAGAGGATAGGCGACGAGGTGAAATAGAGACTCTTCTCCACCAGTTCGGTGGAAGGGTCTCGTGTGCAGAACAAGCGAGAGGCGCAGGGGGTCGGGAGGCTACAATGCGTCAGGGCTTAAAGGCGGGACCCCAACACGTTGCGATACGGTTCTAAAACCTCACATCCTCTCGAAGCCGCACCGCCGGTATGTGCCTACTTTCTTACCGATCCTACGCCTCAGTTACTATGACACTCCACCTCGAACAACGTTCCGCTTGATAGGCTTTGACACACCCTGTTGTTGATGGTATTCCATCTGCTGCCGGTTGGTCGGTGCGCAGACCGACTCCGATTGAGCGCGGACCAGACCGGAAGGCCCGGGAGCCCACTTGCCTATGGGCTCTGCATCAGATTGCGTAGAAGCGGATACGAAAGAGCCGGACTCTGCCGAGCCGCTTCCTGGTAGAACACCGAACCATGACAAACACACCTATTGACCGCATCGATCCTCTCGCCGGCTCCGACCCGACGGTTACCATCGTGATACCGGCGTTCAACGAGGAGCAAACCATCGCCGAGGTGGTTCGGAGCGCGAAAGACCATGTACCGGCAGCGAGGATCCTCGTCATCGATGACGGGTCTACCGACAGGACTGCCATCGAGGCCCGAAATGCAGGTGCGGAGGTAATCTCGCACCCGTTGAACAAGGGAAACGGGGCCTGCATGAAGACCGCTTTGCGCAACATCCCCGGTGGGCATGTCGCTGTCTTGGACGGGGACGGACAGCACGATCCGGGAGATCTCCCCAGGCTGCTCGCCCGACTGAGCGAGTACGATCTGGTCGTGGGGACCCGCACCTTCTCCACCGAGGAGGGGTCGCCTCTGCGGAATTTCGGCAATGTAATCCTGCGGAGGTTGGCTTCCTTTCTGGTCGAACAGAGAATCCCCGACCTGACGTCCGGTATGCGCGCGTTTCGGCACAGCATCGCAGCGAAGTTCCTCCACATGTACCCCAACGGATATTCGTTCCCGTCCACGAATACGTTGAGTCTGATTGCCGCGGGATACAGCGTCGCGTTCGAACCCATACAAGTGGGGCGACGGCCTCCGGGAAGCCATAGCAAACTTCAGCCCTTCCGGGACGGTTTTCGATTCATCATGTTCATCCTGCGCATCATCACAATGGCCAATCCAAACAAGATCTTCTTTCCCGTCGGGTTGCTCATGCTCCTGGCAGGGCTCGCCCTTACCATACGCAACCTTGTGCTCTTCTCCCAGTTTTCCAGCGGCACGGTATTCTTTTTTGCCGGTGGGACGAACGTCATCTTTTTCGGCCTGATCCTCGACCAGTTCGCTACCCTGCGCCTGCAGGAGCGTGATTGATCGGGTCCGGTGTCTTCGGTCCATTATGTGCGGAATTTGCGGCGTCTTCTTGGTCGATCCTGAGGCTCGGGTCGATCGCGGCCTCCTGGAACGTATGAACCGGACTCTGATCCATCGAGGCCCCGACGACGAAGGGTACTTTGTTTCCGGGTCGTTAGGGCTCGCGATGCGGAGGCTGAGCATTATCGACCTGGGAGGCGGGAAACAGCCGATTGCCAACGAAGACGAATCCGTGTGGATCGTGTTCAACGGCGAGATCTACAACTTCCTGGAACTGAGAACAGAACTCGTTTCCAGGGGGCATGTCTTCAAAACCCTCTCCGACACGGAGGTCATCGTCCATCTGTACGAAGAGATGGGGCCCGACTGTGTGAATCGTCTCAATGGGATGTTCGCCATCGCGATCTGGGATTCGGTGAAGCAGACGCTCCTCCTTGCACGGGACCGACTAGGCATCAAGCCGCTGCACTATGCGCTGGAATCGGGAAAACGGCTCGTCTTCGGCAGTGAGATCAAGGCGCTCCTGGCCGCAGGGGTCAGCCGCGAGCCAGATTACCAGGCGCTGTACGACTATGTTTCGCTCTTGTACGTCCCGACGCCGGATACCGCGTTCGCCGCGGTGAAGAAACTTCCGCCCGGCTGTGTGCTCACATGCACCCGCGAGGGCATCCAGGTTCGGCAGTACTGGGACGTCCCGCTCCCGCCCGCTGGGGATTGCGGCTCGGGCCGGCAGGACTATGACGAGGAAGTGCTCCACCTGGTCGAAACCGCGGTGCGGCGGCACATGATCGCGGATGTCCCAGTTGGGGCGCTCCTGAGCGGCGGACTGGACTCCACCACCGTCAGTGCGGTGATGTGCCGCAAGCTTCAGGTCCCTCTGCGGACGTTCACCGTCGGCTTCGACGTCAAATCGTACGACGAATCGGATGATGCGCGGCTGGTGGCCCAAACCCTGGGGACCGAGCACATGGAACAGGTGGTGTACCCGGGGATGATCGAATCCATTCCCGAGCTTTTGACCTTTTTCGACGAGCCGTTCGCCGACTATTCGGCGATTCCCACGTTTCTCGTCTCTCGGCTCGCTGCCCGATACGTCAAGGTGGTGCTCACTGGCGACGGCGGCGATGAAGTTTTCGCAGGATACCCGACGCATGTGGCGTACCGGGTGAGCCGGCTGTTCCGGCTGATACCGGGCGTGATCCGGCGACACGTGATCGCCCCCCTTGTGATGGCCTTGCCGACATCCATGGAGCGGATCAGCTTCGACTACATGGCCAAGCGTTTCGTGACCGGTGCGGACCTGCCGCTGGAACGCGGCCACTACTGGTGGAAGGTGATCTTCAACGAGGAGGAGAAAAAGCTTCTCTTCAGACCGGAATTCTTGCAGATGGGATTCGAGGACACGTACAGGACTTTCGATCGCCATTTCAGGACCGCACAGCACGCGGATCCGCTCAACCGGCTCCTCTATGTAGACACCAAGACCTTTCTCCTCGATGACAACCTCGCCAAGGTCGATCGGATGACCATGGCCAACTCCTTGGAAGCACGGGTACCCCTGCTGGACCACGAGATCGTGGAGCGCGTGGCAGTTATCCCGCCGTCCGCCAAGTCGCGGGGCCTTGAGACAAAACGCCTTCTCAGGAGGGCAGTGCGAGGGCTCCTGCCGCCTGCGATCCGCAAAGGAAAGAAACGAGGATTCACCCCTCCTCTCCCGTTTTGGATCCGGCACGAGCTGAAGGATTTCATACTCGATTACTTCTCCGAAGAAAGACTCAGGGCCACGGGAATACTCGACGAAACCTACTGCCGCCGCATGCTTGACGACCACTTCGCGGGAAGGAAGGACAATAACCGGCAGATCTGGACCATAGTCGCACTGGTGTGCTGGCTGGAAAAGATGCGATAATGAGATAGGAACTCCTCGGCCCTCCGGAACGAGATCTCTGGACGTCGACCAAACGGAAGGATGCCGAGAATTCGGGCCATAGGGACCGCTGGCGCCATGTTGAATTTCTAGAAACCGCAAGCAAGGTGGTGAACATGAAACACAGGGTCTTGATCATGCGGTGCGACGAGTACCGAGCCGACGCCATTGCAGGGATCATCAAGGAAGGGATGGAAGAGCTGGGCGTCAAACCCTTCGGCAAAACCTTGCTCAAACCGAACTGTGTCGCAGCCCACCCGGAGTTGTTCCCTCACGCGTTTACCCGGGCCGAGTTCCTCGAGGGTGCCATCCTGGCGATGAAAGCCAAAGGGGAAGCTGTCACGGAACTCGGTGTCGCCGAACGATCCGGGATCACCATCCCCACGCGCTGGTGTTTCAAGAACGCCGGGTACGACGAGGTGATCGCGCGGAACCGCGTTAGGGCCACCTACCTCGACGAAATGAAGCACGTCTCCGTTGAACTGAAGCACAAGGATCGTCTTCGGGATTTCATCTTTGTCCCCAAGCCGATTGCCGAGTGCGACTTCCTGGTGAACTTGCCAAAATTCAAGGCTCATCCCTGGACCAGGTTGACCCTCGCGTTGAAGAACTACATCGGCCTCCAGGACGACCGACACAGGCTTGTCGACCACAACAGCTTCCTGGAACACAAAATCGTCGACCTGCAGGAAGTCGTTCAGTCGAGCTTCATAGCGATCGACGCGATCTCGGCAGGCCAGAAAATGATGTTGACCCCGACTCCTTTCCACATGGGAGCCATAATCATGGGCTCCAACGCCTGCGCTGTGGACACCGTCGGATGTCACATCGTTCACGTCAAACCGCAGGATCTGGTTCACCTCCGAATGGCTGCTGAACGAGGATTCGGCCCTCTCGACCTGAGCGATATCGAGGTCGGCGGCGACTTTCCTCTGGACGAGATCCAGGAGCGCTGCACCGAATTCCAGTTCTGCCTGGAGCGTGTCGACCGGTATTTCGGTCCGGACGGCAACCTCGCATGCTCGGTAGGAGCATTCCCGGAAGACCACTCGCGGGACTATTGCTGGGGCGGATGTCCAGGCGCACTCCAGGAAGCGGTCCACATATTCCGCGTGTACTACCCCGATATACTCCAGGAGATGAAGAAGGTCAGGTACGTAGTGGGGAAGGTGGAAGCACCCCTGAATCTGGAGGACGGGGAACGGGTCCTCTTTGCCGGGGATTGCACGAGTTGGCAAGGAAACCTGAATGGGGAGAAGCTCGCCATCGCCGGTTCGTACAGGACCAGGGCGGAAGTCGATGCCCACAAAACCCGATCTAACGACATGATCCTCAAGATCGTCGGCCAACTCTGGGAGTGTTTCAAGAGCAGGTCATCCCGGCACTTGCACGCTCGCGGTTGCCCGGTGTCGGTTGCGGCCCACGTGAACTACCTTTCCGCGCTCGGTGGCGTCAAGAATCCCAACTTCGACCCGAGGAACGTTCTTTCAGTCAACTGGGCTTACCTGCAGATGCGGCTACATCGCTTCTGGAACCACCTTTTTGGATGAGTCGCAGAGACTCTTCCTCGTCCTACCAACTCCCCTAGCTAAAAAGCTACGACGAATGATGAAAACCGGGCAGTAGGACCGGCATCTTGCCGATCGATACCTGCCGGCTTCATAGGAATGCGCGATCAACGAAGTAGTACTGCTGAAGGGCGCTCCTGGGAAGTCTCCGGAGCGCAGTCAGGCTGTGCCGTCCGCAGCGGAGGAGACCTCTCGGGAAAAGCCCTTGGTAGTCCCCAGTCCAATATTGCCTGGTTAAAAGCGCATTGGTGTCAGTGATGCAATTGCGGGTTCAAGCAGGCGACTCCTGAGAATCAATGCGACGCAGGTTCCCCGCCATCAGCTACACCTTACCGGAGAACGAGAAGGAGCCACACGCTCGCGATAACGAGGCTGATGCAGGTCACCGGCGCACCATGCTTCAGGAATTCGTAGAACGTGATTCTGTACCCGGATTTCTCGGCAAGACCCACGGCGATGACATTCGCCGACGCCCCGATAATCGTGCCGTTGCCGCCGAAACACGCCCCCAGCGCCAGGGCCCACCAGAGCACGCCACTTTCAGCCCCTGGAATAGATTTGCTCAGAAATGCCACCACAGGGAGCATGGTAGCGGTGAACGGGATATTGTCCACAATCGCAGATAAGATCGCGGAAATCCAGAGGATAAACAGTATGGCCAGCACGAGGTTCCCCTTGCAGACCCACATCAATCGGTCCGCGACGTATTGGAGGATACCGGTCTGTTCCGCAGCGCCCACAATGATGAACAGCATGATGAAGAAGACCAGGGACGACCACTCCACATCTCGTTCGAGGACGTGCACGATGTCGCTTCCACTGAGCAGGAGAATCAAGGCAGCCCCGAGAAGCGCAGCGACGCTGACCTCCATGTGAAGCGCACCATGGAGCAGGAACAACACTATGACACCCAGAAGGACGGTCGAGCCCACCCAGAGGAGCCTGGCGTCGGTTATTCGATATTTCTCTTTGAGGAAACCGACCAGGTCCGCGACCTTTTCCACTTTGGCCTCCCCGTACTCTCGGCCATAGTACCACCTGGTGTAGAGAATCTGCGCTACCATCGTCACAAAAACCACAGGACCCAGTGACATGAGGAAATCGTTGAAAGTGAGCCCTGCGTACGAACCGATCATGATATTGGGCGGGTCACCGATGAGCGTCGAGGTTCCTCCGAAATTCGACGCCATGATCTCCGGCAGCAGAAGAGCGAAAGGTGAAACCCTGAGAATCACGGATAGCTCGATGGTCACAGGGGTCAGCAGAAGCATGGTTGTCACATTGTCGAGAAATGCGCTCAGGACGGCAGTTATCACACAAAGGAGTGCGGCCAGCAGGAAAGTCTTTCCTCCAGTCAAACGGAAGGACATGTACGCCATCCACTGGAACACTCCGGATTCCTTCAAGACGCCGACAACGACCATCATCCCCATGAGGAGAAAGATTACGTTCCAGTCCACAGCCTTGAGGCACTGGTGGAAGGTAAGCACCTGGTACGCCGGGTCGAAGTGCCCCGCGGTGTGCGTTATGGCGAGAAGCACGGCGGCACCGAGGAGCGCTGCCAGCGTCCGGTGCATGAGTTCGAGCGAGATGAGGGCGTAAATGCCCACGAGCACCGCCAGAGCGATCCAAAAGGAAGCGCCCACGTCCCGCTGGAGTGTCACCTTGAATTGACCGGTGAAGTGGTGGATACCCTTGGCGTCAACCCCCTGGTCGACGATGCCGACGGCCTCGACGGGCGGGGAAGTCTTGAAAGCGGGTTTTTGGAACTGGAGAGACCACTTGGTATTCCGTACGGTGTCAGGCGGAGCGTGAATCCTGATCTGGAACAGGCCGTTATCGCCGGTTTCAGGTTTCATCCGGGCCCTGCCGCCCGCTGAAGCGGAGTCGTTCATTACAAAAGGGCGGCCGTCGGCAAAGACCTCCAGCCGGACCTCATCGAGAGGGCTCCCTGTGGCGTCCTCGACGCTTCCCTGGAGAATCAACACCGCAATTGGCGGAGCCAGCTCTTCGCTCCGGCTGACGTCCGCCATCGAAATCATCGCTACGATGAAGACCAACCCTATGACATATAAACGTTTCACCATCGTTTGCTCCCTTTCTGTACCTTCGTCCAAAACGCGGAGCTATACACCCGCGCCAGGTGGTGCACGCGCCGCTTCCCCGCTCTATTATCCAGCATAGCCCCGACTGGGGCAGTCATAGGCCGTATTGGTTATATCATATTGAGCGTGAGTGAGGGTGACTGTAACGGCGTGGGACTGCCGGGCATGCGACGAACCGTCTTCTCTGGGCCGAGCGGTTCCGAGGTGTGCTGCAGCAAGGTCTCTTGCAGCAGACGACACCCGGTGCCCGTCAAGAGGAAAGTATCGGCTGTCCTACCCTTCGTTCCCCGGTTTCCGTTCCTCGAGGGTGAACCCCTTCATGCGCAGGCCTGGTCGCTTGGAGACCGTGGATTCCGGTGATTGCGCGGGTAGAGACGACTGCACGCCCCACTTGAACTTGGCGGGTGTTGTTTCGGCGTTCACGGAGGGGACTGAGGACTGCTTCCGAGGACCGGCGGACGATCCGGGCGGTGCGGCAACGTCAGCACTTGTCTGTTCGTCTTCCCCGGCAGCGACAAGGTTGAACCGTTTCAAGTTCCCGGTCTCGTCACTCACCGTGGCCTGACGTACGTTCATCCGTTCCTGATCGAGGTCCACAACGAGTCGATAGGCTTTCTTTCTGTCCTTGCGATCCACCAATTCCACATAGACGAGGTTGTCGGTAATCCCAGCCGTTTTCACCACCATCCTTGCGTCGGCCTGATTGGTGGACGAAATCGCCGGCGACACTGACTTGCTCGGCGCGAGGGATTCTCTCCCTGCAGGGTGTCCTCTGGTCACCACCGACCCGCGAGGGAGCCCCCCTGCCGGGTTCACGTTTGCTTTTCCGCCAGGTCCAGTCCCGAGCGTGAGGCGCACCGTAACCATGTCGGCGGCCTGCTCGATCTTGAAGGCCGGTACCGGACGATCCCCAAAATCGACCACCAGTCTCGACCGTGATTCCACCGAACCTATTCGAATCTCGTTGATCGGGTCCCGATGTACCGCGATCTTCCCGGGAATCTTACCCAGTCCGGTTGACTCGAAATCGAGCACCAGCCTGAAAGGCTTCCCCATCACAAACGCGGAGTGTTTCCCTATCTCCCCTTCGAACCGGATCGTGAGCTGCGTCATGTCAGGATTGAGACGCACCGCGGTTATCCGTCCTCGTTCCTCACCCGCTC
Organism: Desulfomonile tiedjei; assembly: GCA_016218715.1. Lineage (GTDB taxonomy): Bacteria > Desulfobacterota > Desulfomonilia > Desulfomonilales > Desulfomonilaceae > JACRDG01. The sequence continues at coordinate 42,725 of JACRDG010000060.1, forward strand.
CGGACGTGGCCGCAGCGAGGAGCAACACGAGGGAAACCGCAAGCGTCAGCCACTTCGTCCGTGCGCCTTCTCTGTTGGTCATGTTTGGTGTTTCAGGTACCATAGCTGCCCGGCCGCTCTCAGACAAACATCGTTCGAGCGAGGGTACCATACCAGAGGGCTTATGTCAAAATAATTCTAATGATTAAGGTGTTAACGATGTTCGCTCAACTTATTTATTATGTATTCATATCTCTGTTTTGATATATCAGGTGATACCTATCGGGGCTATCATCCGGCGCGTCCGTGGCCCGCAGTCCCATGAGGACGTTGCAGGAAGGGACCATGTGTGCGATAACATTTCCGGGAAAGCCGACTGGCCGACCTGCGAGGATTCAGACAACGATTCATAGCGCTCGGAACGCGTGAGACAGCGGAAATTCCCTCAAGGCCGAGCCTTCCGAGAGCCCCAGGTATCCTGTAATGCTGTATGATCGTGGCGAGTTACTTCCGGTTACGACGGAACCCGCCGTCGAGGTGCCGCTTAAGCTCTTGCCACGCGAGAGCTATGACGGGGTTGATGAGTTCGACCCGATTCGCTACTACTTCTGGCCGATTCTCGGCCCAATGTATCGGCGAAGGGTAGAGTTATGTCTCGGGGAGTGCAAACCCGGCAAGCGGGTCCTGGAAGTCGGTTTCGGCGCCGGTGCTACGTTTGTGAACCTGCACGATCTGTATCAGGAGATCCACGGCTTGGATCTCTCAGCTTCCGTGGAACGGGTCGGCGAAGTTTACCATCGGATGGGGATCGATGTTCACCTGCGGAACGGCAACGTTCTCGATATGCCGTACGAGGACTCTTCGTTCGACACCGTACTACTGATAAGCATTCTGGAGCACGTACGTCCGGCTGAACTCCCACGGGCCTTCTCGGAGATCGCCCGGCTGCTTAAGGTCGGCGGGCAGGTGGTGTACGGCGTCCCGATCAATCGCCCGATCACGACGTGGGCATTCCGATTGTTGGGACATCGCATTAGCGAGCATCATTTCTCCACTGAGGTCGACGTGAGAAATGCTGCCTCACAGGCGCTGAGAGGAGTGCGTCTCGTCCGTATGCTGAGCAGGCCATCCTTTCTTGGGCCGGTCTATGAGGTAGGGCATTTTATGAAAGACCGGCCTCGAACAGGCTGATAGATGTGCCGGACGTTGGGAACTGCACGTGGCTGACGAAGTTCAGATTGCACTGGACGGGCGACGGACCGATCTCGGCTCGTTTATCGACAGACCTTCAGCCAGATGGGTGGCGGTTCCCCTGCTCTTCCTCGTCTTCCTTATTTTGCCCGCGGCGCTTCACTACCCCGGCTTCTCTTCACCGATGATCTATGATTCTTGGTCGTACATCGGCAGCAGAGCCGGTGCGTTTGCAGCCCAGGATCTGTCGCAGGTGCTCGGCATCATCGCCGCGCGTCCTCTCTTGATGATCACCTTTTACTGGAACCATATGTTGACGGGCATGGATCCGTACTATTTTCGACTGTTCAATACGGTCGTCCTGTCGGCCACGGCATCCGTCCTGGTGTTCCTGAGCTTTTCGATTCTCGAGATCCCAGCGCTGAGGGTACGAGGAACAAGGCTACGGAAGCTGACGCTCAGCGTCTTTGTCGGCGCAATCTTTGTGGTCCATCCTCTGCAAACCTTTGTGGCGTTGTACATCATACAGCGAGAAGCCATTATGGCGTGTTTCTTCTACTTCTCGGCTCTCGCCCTCTATGTATCGACCCGGTCACGGGGCATATCGCGACCCGGTCTGGGTTATGCCGCAACCGGATTCCTCTTTCTCGCCGGCATGCTGAGCAAAGAAAACCTGATCACCTTGCCTGCAGTGCTGGTTCTCGCAGAAGTAATCCTCTTTCGCGAGAACTTCAGAGGCCTTCTCCGGAGGGTTCTCATCATAGCCGCGGTGACGATCCCTCCTCTAATCACCTATGTCCTTATTATCTCACAGTTGCAGGGATCCCAAACCGTCCATCCCCCAGGCATCGTCGAGCGCCTGTTCCACCATTATCGGGACAGCGGCCTGACCCCGCGCGAAGTGCTGTTGACCGAGTGTCGCGTGCTTTTCTCCTACATGGCCATGATCGTCGCTCCGTTCTGGCACGGTGTGCAGCTCATTAGGGCTGAGAACGTCTCGACGTCGGTCATGGAACCACCGGCCACTGCGGCCGCGTGCGCGGGGATCCTCGGATTGATCGCTCTGGGGTTGAGCCTCATCCGGAAAAGGCCGATCGCCTCCTTTGGGATACTCTTCTTTCTTGTGACCGTGGCCCCCGAGTCACTCCTGATTCCCCAATTCCTCTTCTTTGGTTACCGGCCGATCCTTCCCATGGCAGGGGTGTTGTTGATCCTGGCGGATGCACTACTGGCCCTATGGAACTGGGCCGAAGCACGCATGTTGTGGCGGGCAGCGCCGAAAGTTGCCGCTGCAGCATTGGCACTGGTTCTGGTTGGTTCCCTGAGTCGGTTGACCCTTTCACAGGCGCACGGATGGAAGCCCTACCAGTTCTGGCAAGAGGCATACACACAACTGCCTCAGTCCTCAGACAGGGTGGAGATGACCCCGTACGCGACGGTTCTCCTAAGCTTCGGCGGCGAGTTGAACAAGGCCGGCGAATACGCCAGGGCGATCCACATCCTTTCCCGGGCTGTTGAGGTTGCCTGTCACCGTCAGCCGTTCGCAAGCGACGCGGAGCCTCTTCCGACCGGCGCTCACTCGACTCAAGCCGTGTTGGACGCCAGCCGGCTCCGCAGCTGTCCCGAGATGAACCCCGACTTCTTTATTGCCTACAATTACCTCGGCATGGCCCTCGAAGGACTGGGCAAGACCTCGGAGGCCATCGAGTCGTATCGGGAGGCGGTCAAACTCAGGCCGGATTCCCCGGAGTCGTACAACTACCTGGGTGCTGCTTTGCTGAAATCGGGCGATATGCAGGATGCGGTCGAGTTGTTCCAAAAGGCTGTTCGGCTCCAGCCGGGATATGCCCCGGCCCACAACAACTTGGGAGATGCGATGCTCAGGTCAGGCCGAGCGGCCGAGGCTGTGGAGCACTTTCGCACCGCGATCCGATTCCAACCCGAATTCGCTGCAGCGTACAACAATCTGGGGAACGCGTTCTTGCAAATGGGAATGCTCGCGGAGGCGGTCAAGCACTATCGAAGGGGCATCGACCTCGCACCCGACTCGGCGGAGTTGCGCAACAACCTTGGAGCAGCCTTGCTGAGGTCGAACGACCTACTCAGTGCCCGCGATAGCTTCGAGCAGGCGGTTGCGCTCAAGCCGACCTTTTCCAAAGCCCAGGCCAATCTCGGCATGACCTTACTCCGACTGGGAGAGACAGGGGCTGCTGTGAGCCACTTGAGGAAGGCGGTCGCGCTCGACCCTCGCCTCGCGACGGCCCACATGCTCCTCGGTGTTGCGTTGGAGAGATCAGGAGAAGAAGGCCATGCAGCGGACGAGTACTCCCAAGCGCTTGCCATCGATCCTCGCCTGGTCGAAGCTCACTACCGTCTCGCTGCCATTGCGGCAAGGCGGGCCGATCTACCCCTGGCCACATTGCATTACGAGGCGGTCGTGGACCTGGACCCCGCCCATTATATGGCTCACAGCGCTTTAGGAGCCATCTTCTTGTCGGCCGGAGCATTCGACAGAGCAGTAGAGCACCTGCGAAAGGCCCTTGCGATACACCAGGACCTGCCGGAAGCGAAGCGAAACCTGGAGGCTGCCCTCCAGCGATCGAGAGAGGGAAAACACGAATAGCGAGGCCCGATCGACCGCACGTAGCGGCACTTCGGTGCTAGCGGAAAAGTCGACCTCACAGAGACAAAAAACGTCCCGCCCTGTCAATGATCTTGACATAATCAACCAACGTGATATCGGCATGTTAACTGAAAGCATAGCGGCGAGTGACAATTTTCGTCTTCGCGTGTCATTTCATCATATACGGCCACACGGGGCGGAAGGTCACTGTTTCCAGCGTATGTGGCCGATTGCTGAACTGGCATATTCCTTGCAATAGTCCAGCCGGTAACTTCGGTTGTCCGGAATTGGGATGAATGCTCCGAAACGACTCAGGAGTGTCACAGGAAATCGGGCCGTGGGGCCCCAATTCCTTAAGAAACAGACAGGAAGGAGGAACGTATGTTAAGTAAGATCAAAGGCATGAAGGGTTTCACCTTGATCGAGCTTATGGTCGTTGTGGCGATCATCGGAATCATCTTGGCCATCGCCATTCCGTACTATGTCTCGTACAAGAGAACCTCTTGCGACCGTGCGGCAAGCGCTGACATCGGCAAGGTTTCAGCGACCCTGGAGCGGCTGGGTAACGAGCTTGTCGACCTGAACCTGAAGTTCGACAATGACGCAGCCGGCTATCAGATCTACACCGAGAACCTGTTGCAGTACCTCGTCGGGCCGTATTACGGTTTCCGGGGCGGCACGATCAAATGCGACGTTCTCATGATGATCTCTAACGAGGCGACCCGGTATAACGTTCAGGGTTGCGCCACGAAGGGAAGCCACCCGATGGGCCGTGAGAGCCGTTACGTGTATCGTGCACCGGTTGCCGGTGGCGGTGACTTGCCCGCGACCATATTGGCGACGTGCGGCCCCAACAAAGGCGACGGAGCGTCCGCCAATTGGAACAACTATCCCCTGTCCGGCGGCGGTATTGAATACTGCTATACAGAGACCATGGTCGAGACGACATCAACCGCGCCCGACACCTACCGGTCCTTTACGTCAAGAACTCCGTCTTCAGCCAACTGCAAAGCCCTCACCGGTTTCGATTGATACCATCAAGGGCCACGCATAAGCCGGTCCCTCCCAAAGGGGGACCGGTTTTTGTTTTCTTGCGGACTCATCCTTCCATCGCATCGCCAAGCAGCTCAGGTCGATCTTTCGATACGAGGGAGAAAGAGTTTGGTCCTCCTCCGAGAGGCTTCCCCGGCGCTGTTTTCAGATCTTGCCGGCCCCTCTTCCCTCAAGGGGGACGCGATTGTCGAGGCGTCTCGGCCCCGTACGTAAAAGGGTAGAGGCATTTCCCGTGCAGGCCCGATTCTCTGCCCGCACGGGCGGCGGTGTTCAATTGACTAATCACAAAGGCCTTGGTATGATTCGGACAAGTAGGCGAAAACCTCAAAGAGACGCCAGATCCGAGGGATTGTAACAGAAGCCGTACAAGACAGCTTGGCGGTTTCCTCCCAGAACGGAGCAGGGAGAGAGCGTGCTTGGCACCCTGTGTTTTCCCAAGATGGAATCCCTGGAGGGCGCTCGTTAACATACTGAAGTTCCTTGAGAACGCACCTCGCTCTTGATGCCCTCGGGTATCAATCGGCTAAGAGTTACAATTATATCTAGAGCTTATCTGGGAAACTGAGGCCGATAGCACCACTGCGTTCGCGGCATTCTCGGTGACCTTCAGTATATCACGCATGTTCCTGCCACCCAGCAGGGTTGGTGGACCGCGCGCCGTCGTGGACAGACGATCCATGCAGGTATTGTTTTCCCTGACTCTATTCCTGAGCGCCGCATTGGTCTTTTGGGTCCAGCCAATGTTCGGCAAGAGAATTTTGCCTCTCCTGGGAGGCACTCCTGGGGTCTGGAATACCTGTTTGGTCTTTTTCCAGGCGTCTCTCCTCCTGGGTTATCTTTATGCCCACGCTCAGCAGCGATACCTGAGCTTGCACAAGCAGGTCCTGACCCATCTGATTCTACTGTCCATCGGCCTCATTGCTCTGCCCATTGGAGTGCCTCAGGGATGGATTCCTCCGGTCACGGACAATCCGGTGCCCTGGCTGCTAATCTTGCTTGTTACCGCGCTCGGACTGCCCTGTACCCTTCTGTCCGCGACCGCTCCGCTTCTGCAGAGTTGGTTTTCTCGAAGTCTCGATCGGGACGCAGGCGATCCCTATTTTCTCTACGTGGCGAGCAATATTGGGAGTCTGGTAGGGCTTCTCGGATACCCGTTCGCGATCGAAGCGAACGTGAGTCTGGTGAAGCAGGCGCTGGCGTGGAGCGGCGGGTACATTTTGCTCCTGGTCCTTGTCGCTGTCGGCGGTCTGCTCTTGTTTCACCGCGGACTCCGTCCGCCACTGCATGCCGAGAATGACTCTCCCGCCCCGTCCTCTGCACTTCGTTTGAGATGGCTTCTGTTGGCGGCTGTGCCATCGAGTTTGCTTCAGTCCGTCACCTCGCACGTGACGCTTGACCTCGCGTCGGTGCCGCTCCTGTGGGTTCTGCCGCTCACGGTGTACCTGGTCTCGTTCATCCTGGTCTTTGCCCGCCGGCAGTGGATTCCGCACGACTTGATGGTTGGCATCCATGTCGCGGTCTTGACCCTGCTGGTGATTCTGGTCTTTTTCGTAGGTACAAGACATGTTTTGGTGGCATTGCCATTGAACATCGCGGTTCTCTTTTCGACTGCGATGGTCCTTCACGGCGAATTGGTGCGACTTCGTCCTTCTGCAGGTCACCTGACGGAATTCTATTTATGGCTGGCGCTGGGAGGGGTGGTCGGCGGCTTCTTGTGCGGCATAGTGGCTCCGATGGTTTTTAGTTCCCTCGCAGAGTATCCGTTGTCACTGATCCTGGCCGCAATCATGACTCCGGCGGTGAAGACCGGCAAAGACCGGTTCTCCTGGCGGCCGGCCGATCTGGCAACTCCGTTGGTCTTGGTGTTACTTACAGGATGTGGCGTGTGGGCCGCACAGACTTGGGGCGACGCGCCTGTGGGCTCGATCTACCGGGCCGCGGTGATTGTGCCGGCGGGGTTCGCTGTTTGGTGGTTCAGCGTACGGCGCCGCGTGCAGTTGGGAATCCTCATCACGGCTCTGGTGGTAACTGGAGTATTGCTTCCCCTCACGGGAGGCCAGACGATCAATCAGCAAAGAAACTTCTTCGGCCTCCTCAAAGTGGTCAAAGACGAGCCGAGAGGGCTAACGGTCCTGCTGCACGGAACGACGATTCATGGCAGCCAGTTCATGTATCCTGAAGCTTTCCGGGAGCCTACAAGCTACTTTTACAGGGGAGGACCCGTTGGGGATGTTTTTTCGTGCTTGCACGAAGACCCGCGTGGCTTGAGAGTCGGAGTGGCAGGGTTGGGCACCGGTACGATGTCTTGCTACGCCCGGCCCCAAGACACCTGGTACTTCTACGAAATCGATCCTGCGGTGGCGCGGGTCGCCCGTGACGAGGGCTATTTCACTTACCTGTACGAGTGCCCGGCGCGAGTGGAAATCGTGCTGGGTGATGCCCGCCTCTCCATGGCGTACGCGCCTCCTGGTTTCTTCGACGTCATCGTTCTCGATGCATTCAGCTCGGATTCCATCCCGATCCATCTGCTCACGAGAGAGGCTCTGGCACTTTACCTTGCCAAACTGGCCCCGTCAGGGCTTTTGGTGGCCCACATCTCAAACAGGTATCTGGATTTGCGACCCGTCCTGAGTGACTTGGCCCATGATGCCGGTCTGGTGGGTGGCGTCCGGACTGAGGATCTCTCTGCTGCCGACCAATTGGCCTTTGGTGCCAGCGGTTCCACGTGGGCTGTTTTGGCACGGTCCTGGAAGGACCTGAGCTGTGTGGCCAAGAACCATGAGTGGAAGAATATGCTCGTGGGAAAGCGTAATCCTCCTTGGACCGATGACTACTCGAGCATCTTCCGGTGCCTAAAAATCGAAAAGCCCTGGTGAACAAAGGCCGCGGCTCTCCCGTGCAGTGCGTTTCCTGCAGACCTGGCGCCGTTTCCGAGTCAGATGCTTATGAATGCTATGGTTCCGGTGGGACAGTCTCGCACGGGTCGCCCGCGAAGGAACCGATGCTTCCATGGGGAGAAGACCGCCGGATGAACGCGAGCAAGGCGGGGCAGCCAGCAGTGCCCTCTGCAAAAGGCCTCTGGTGTTCGGAAACAATCCCTTGAACTCGCGGTGGCAAGCCCCGCTCAAACGATGCCCAGACCCTGAACGGGTCCACCAACGTGTTCATTGGTCGATGCTGTCAGGACCGTCTGTGGGGACACGCATTAGGCCCCGAAATCAATGGGTTGCACCCGAGGCCATTCACCGTACGCCCTCTTGGAGCGCGACGGTATTGATGAAATCGGTCAATAAGCAGCCGACACCGTAGCGATCGTCGAGGATCATGGTTTGAGCCGTCCGAACTCTCCTCGTGAACAAGACAATGCAGCATCCCGGAGGTCAGTCTGTCCGCCCTGGCTCGGTGCTGTATTGATCGTCATCGTCACGGCTGCGGTCTACTCACCAGTCCCACATCAGGGATTCTCCACCTGGGACGATCCGAAACACATAGCCGCCGTGTGGAAACCCGGCTGGGAGCGAGCTTGGACGGTTCTGACCGACGTAAGCCTGCGGTATTCCGATGTCAGATACTATATCCCGCTCCACTTTCTGAGCCTTATGGCGGATCAAGCGGTCGTCGGCGTCGGCAATCAACCACAGGCATGGATTGCCAAGATCATGAATGTGGCCTTACATTGCGCCAACGCATCTTTGGTGTTCGGTCTCCTCGTGATGTTCGGGCTCGGGACAGGGCCGGCGCTGTTGGGGGCTTTCGTGTTTGCCTTGCATCCGGTGCAAGTCGGGACCGTTGCGTGGGTGGCGGAGCGGAAAAATTTGTTATCTGCTCTGTTCTATCTGTCGGCGCTCCTTGCCTTCACGAAGCACCTGCATACCGGACGATTTCGGTACATACCGGTGGTTGCGGCGCTGTTCGTCCTCGGTTTGCTGTCCAAACCGTCTGTCGTCACCTTACCGGTGGCGTTGGCCGGCCTGCTTATGATTCCTGCGGGCACAGAAGCGGGAAAGAGCCGCCCGGCGATGCTCATCGGATTGCTCGCGCTCGTCGCCGTCGGATGGAGTGCCTATGTCATTTCGACCGAGGTCTCGTACCCGGGCATACTTCCGGCCTGGTTCCTTCGACCGCTCATGGCGGCAGGGGTCGTATGGTTTTACCTGGCCGCATTCCTTTACCCGGTAAACCTCGTGCTGGTCTATCCAAGGTGGGATGTCGCCGGCAACTACCTGATCTTCTTTCTGTTACTTTTCGCTCTGCTCGCACTACTTGCCGCGGTCATCCGGTATCGAGGGCAAATCGGTCCTTATGCTCTTTGGGGCCTGTTCTTCTTTCTCATCAACATCGCACCCGTCTCGGGGATCGTCCCGTTTGGCTATATGGGGCATTCCTTCGTGGCGGATCATCTGCTGTACCTCCCCATGGTCGGACTGGTAACGGTTGTAGCAGCCGGTTCGCACCTGCTGTTTGCTCGCCTAGCCGACCGGAGGGCACTGGTTGCTCTGCTCTGGTCCGGGGCCGCTATGGCGACAGGCATTCTCGGAATCCTATCGGCCAAGCAGATCTCTTTGTGGAAGGATCCTGCGTCGCTGTGGGCAGCGACATTGCAGGTAAACCAGGGCTCTGCGGCCGTCTACCATAACTATGGCGCGGTCTGCATGGAGAGGGGAGAATTCCGTCAAGCCTTGGCCCTCTTCCAAAGAGCGGCTGAACTCGCGCCTCTGCTCGACGTGAGTTACAACAATATGGGGAAAATTTACTTGTCGTTGGGGCAAAGAGACAAGGCTCGGGAGATGTTCGAGAGGTCCTTGCAGGCCAATCCCCGAGGCGCAGTACCTCGTGTCGTGCTCGGACAGATGCTTCAGGAAGAAGGAAAGCACAATCAGGCTGTGGATTTTTATCGCCGCTCCCTTGACGAACTACCCACCAACGCGGCTCTGCGGACCGCTCTGGCTCGAGCCTATTTCGCCACCGGTCAGGCGAGTGAGGCTCTTCACGAGCTGGATACTGCCATCAGACTGAGCCCCCTGGCTTCAGAGCCGTACGCGTACAAAGCGCACATTCTCTTGTCCCGAGGGGAAACGGGCGCTGCAATCACTCTACTCAGACACGCTATCGGTCTCCGCGGGAATGATGCGGCCGCCCACGATATGCTCGGCACTGCCTATGCTTCCCGAGGGGAATGGGATCTGGCGCTCGCGGAATTTACCAAGGCCCATCAACTCACGCCGGACCTGCCCGGCGTTCGAGACCATATCGCCAATAGCCTGATGGAGATGGGGGACTTCCCTGAAGCGACCGCGTTCTGTTCCCGTTCACAGGAAGCAGGCACGCCTTGTTCCGAGGAGACGGTACGCCGCGTTCGCCGCGGCACCTCTGATACCAAGTCGCAATCCAAGGAGTAACCTTGGGAGGAACTCCTTTGTGCAAGAAAGGTTTCCCGCAGATTACATCTTCGAAAGCGTATCGGTATCAAGCCGGTCCAGCCTGTCGCCGAACGATCGACTCACTGGCGGACAACAGGACCGATATCGGAACAATCTCGATCCGACGCTCAGGGCTTGGAATTCTGGGCGGGTTCCTTGACTGGATCGGACTTCGTCTCGGTACCGGGTTTCTTGTCTCCTTCCGTTGTCGCCTCGGGCTGAGGAGCTCTGTTTGCTTCGGTATCGATGCCGCCCTCTGGCTTCTTCTGCGGGGATTCTTCCTTGGCTGTCGGCGTCAGGGGCATCCGGTCCTCACCGCTCACAGGGCGATTGAACAGCTCGAAGATCTTCTCGTGAGTTTTCCGGTTGGTAAACTCGAGGTAATAGAGGGTCATCCCCTTTTCCGGGCCGTAGAGGATAATGTCGTCGTCCTTGATCCTTAGCTTGTAGGGTGCTTCCCAGGAGAAGTCGAACTCACTGAAGACATTCTTCTTGATGGCGTGATAGTTGGTGAGGGCCGCGTCGGTCAGCGCGAAACGGATGAGGTACAGCCTATCCTTCTCGGTAAATTGGAAGGTCACGTTCTTGTAACTGGGGTTCTCCGGTAATTCCCAAACGATCTTGGACCGGTTTTCTTTGATGATAGGCTCTTTGGTGAGTGATCCCAGGCCCTGGATCCGGTCGCTGACCGCCTGGGTTGAATCGCCCATTCTTACTGCTTTGATCGCGTCGGGCATGATGCTCGATTCAGCGTAGGTCAAACCGACCGAGCCCGCCGTCGTGACGAGGGCAAGGATCAGGACCGTCAGCAGACCTCGCATCGGACTTTTGCCTGCGCAAAGCGCTCGCGTGACAACCATTTCGCTTCTCCTTTGCATCGGCGGTTGCCCCGGTTGCGAGGACCAGGGTCCTTCTGAGAGTGGATTTACCAATAAAGCCCGTGTCATGGGTTCGCTCCATCGCCTGGTGTCTTCGTGACCAGGGACATCCTCTGCACTCGACGTCAGCGACGGAGTAGGCGAACATCAGCGGCTTCGGGGTGATTATCTCTTAGCAGCTCCTCTAGGGCGTCGACCAGGTATGCTGTGCCGAAGTTGTCAGGAAGCCTCTTGCCTTCAAAGAATATCTTCGGGGTTGCATTCAGCTGAAGCTTCAATCCCAGTTTCACGTCTTCCTGCACTTTCTTGGCCGCCGGTGAATCCGGCTTCATCAGTTCCGTGAACTTGTTCACGTCAAGATTCAGCTGCTTGGCATAACCGATCCACTGATCGTCTCTCAGTCGTTTCTGGTTGGCGAAGAGCAGCTCGCCGTATGTCCAGAACGCCTTCGGCCCTCCCAGGAGATAAGCGGCATAAGCAGCCCTTGCAGCAGTGCAGGCCAGGGGGTGAAAATCCCGCTGGGCTATCACGGCATCGTTGCAGTCCTTCGATAGTGGGTAGTTCTTGTATACCAAGCGCAGAAGTCCGGGGTTCGCGTCAACCACGTCTTTGAGACTTCTTTCGATTTTTGCGCATCCGGGGCACTGAAAGTCAGCGAACAGAATTATCGGATACGGCGCGCGGGGAGAGCCGTAAACCGGATCCTCCGGACTGACGGGGACCTCCAGGGTGGGAGAGCTTCGGATCACTGCCATGATGACGGCATTGTCATTGGCCAGCTCTTCATAGTGCATTTTGAGATCGTCGAACGTCAAGGACTTCTCCGCCATGGTTGCCGCGGACAGAACCGCGAGCGATAAGACAACCCCACCGATCACGAAGTAGACCCTTTCCCCGAGGGGTGCAATCTCCCGGAGGAGAATATCCCCCTTCTTTCGTATCGAGACCCAGACGACCAGTATCAAGGCAAACGCATTCAAGATGTGGACCACAATGCACCAGGTGCAGATATGATCGACCTGAAAAATCATGATGTACATGTAGTACCAGCTGAAGCCTATGGCGGCAAAGAAGTAGGCAACGAGCAGGACCCAGGCGAGCTTTCTCATCCGGTGATTGAACAGAGCGTTGATCGTGCACCAGAGCACAAAAACAAATCCGGCAAGTCCCAGCGCAGCGGACGAGATGTAGCCGAAAAGGACGGCATAGTCGGTCATCAGGATGGCATCGCAACTGACTCTTCCGTCTGAGCGGCAGAGGATTGAGTCGCCAATACCTGCGGAATTGCTGACGAGCATAATATGACGGTAGGAGAGAAAACTTGTCGCGAAAACTCCGATGAGGGCCACGATCAGGAGCACGACGAAAGGGAGCGGTCCCGAGAAAAAGGGCTTTTCTTGACCAGCCTGTACGGGCACCGCGACGGCTACTGGGCCAGATTCTTCTTTTCTCAACAATTCCGAATGCTTCTCCAACGCGCTGTGCGCCTTGCCATCCATTCTCATTTCCCGAACAAGTCCGAATGTCTTCTCAATCGGCATGTTAATCGAAAGGACCTGTCCGGTCAAGGGGCTGCCAAAGGGCGGATCGTACCTGCACTCGATCCGTTCGCCTGTCAATTTCCGAGTTGAGGACGTTCACAACAGCGGCCGGGAGCGTCAAGACCCACGCGCCGCGTAATCGGTGGCCTCAGTCGCGGCTGTCCGGGCACCGCGCTATTTTCTTGCGACCGCCCAGAGGTTCATGAATATCTCAAAGAATCCCACTCGTACATCCTTGCCGGGGAAAACCTGGGCAAGGAGAGCGGCAAGATCGGTCCGGCTGTAAGCCGCCTTATGTTCTTCGATTTCTGTAGCGCTGACCAGCCCGGCCTTGGCCATTATCCTGAGCAGAGAGTCGGTCCACGCAGCAGGGGTGGTAACGACGAGCAGCCCGCCGGCTCTCAAGATCCGGTGAATCTCTCGAAGCAGCAGCGGAACTCGGTCAGGCGCGAGGTGCTCTATCACGGCCAACATCGTCACTACCGCGCACGACTCGTTCGCAATCGGCAGATACGGATCCTTTTCGATATCGTGTCGGAGGAACTCGATCGCTGCACTGGCGGTCGGGTCGAAGTCTTTCCTGTAGTGCTCTCCCACCACTTTGTCCAGGCCGATCTTCCGGGCAAAGGTTGTACCGTGAAGAAACAGAGGATAGGAGCCGCATCCGACATCCAGAAGGCAGCCACTGCGAAGGTCACGCGAGATCAACCGGTCAGCTGTCTTCGCCCGCTGGCGGGCCAGAAAGCCTTCCAACAGACCTGTGCCCCTCGTTACACGTATATTGGACCTCAATTCCTTACACCTTCTGAAACAATCGACGCAGAGGAGCAGTACTCCCGACGGGTACGCGAACCCGTCACCAGTGAGGCCGGTCCCTGTGCTCTCTGCGCTCGTGCAGCACCATCCGGCGTGCTCTACACTGTGCTGCTTGCGGCTGAGATTCGGAAATCCCGGTCGGAAGAGGAGCGCCTTATCCTCGAAATCCTGATGATCGGGAAAGAGGTTCGCAACTCTGGCCCGCGATGTCAAGTTCGTCTGGCACGGGGAAAGTGGGTTCGCACAGGACCCGGCGGGCTCCTGACGGTGGAATGCTGCCGCGCTGGAAGCAAGGGGCCGCATCGCGGCGGTCCTCTTCAAAAATGGAGAATTCGCGGGAAGCCGCCCAGTGTTTTGCGAAAGCCGTTGCGATCGATCGCGGCCTGGCGGAGGCCCATCGTGGACTCGGCCAAGCGCTGGAAGCAACGGGCGATCTCATCCATGCGCTGGCGAGCTATCGCAAGGCCGGGACCGGGTCATGGAAATTGTGGTATGAATGCCGTTTCCGGATAGGATAGTCCAGTTTTGGCTCTCAGTATGACTGACACGCACCGTCCGAGTGCTTATTGCTTCCCCTACCCTGCCGTTCTGAGGCCGTGCTTGCGTATCTTGCTGTACAGCGTGCTGCGGCTGATCCCCATGATCTTCGCTGCCTTGTACTTGTTCCAGGCGCATCGCTCGAGGATAGCCCGTACATGATTGCGCTCGATGCGTTCCAGGTTTGCAATTTCGTGGTCCGTCAGGCCCGACTCCCCGTCCTCACGCAGTTCCGGTGGCAAGTCGTGCTCCTGGATGTATTCCTCTTTGGCGAGGACCATCGAGCGTTCCACCACGTTCTCCAGTTCCCTGATGTTACCGGGCCAGTGGTGCCGGAAAAAGATTCCCATCGCCTCTGTCGTGAACCCTCTGACGTCCTTACCCAACTTTGCGTTGAATCGATCCACGAAGTTCGCCACGAGTTGCGGGATGTCTTCTTTTCGGTCTCGCAGGGGTGGAAGGTTGAACGAAATCACGTTGAGCCGCCAGTACAGGTCCTCGCGGAACAAACCCTGGCCCATGGCTTTCTTGAGGTCCCTGTTGGTGGCCGCAATGATCCGGGCGTTCGTGCGGAGGGTCTCTTCGCCTCCCACCCGCTCGAAGGTCCTCTCCTGAATGACGCGTAACAGCACCACCTGCGTCGGCTGGCTTATCTCGCCTATCTCATCGAGAAAGATGGTCCCGCCGTCCGCTTGTTCGAAGCGACCGGGCTTCTTCCTGATGGCCCCGGTGAACGCGCCCTTTTCATGACCGAATAATTCGGAGTGGAGCAATGTCTCGGAATAGGCCGCACAGTTGATAACCACAAAGGGGCCGCCCTTTCGATTACTCTCTTCGTGCAGAGCCCGCGCCAGCACCTCTTTTCCCGTGCCGGACTCACCCTGAATCAAAACGTGGGAGTCGCTGGTCCCGATATCGAGGATCAGCTCCGCAATGCTCCGCATTTGCGGAGACCGGCCGAGGAGATTGCTCAGCCGTTCGGTGCCGTCAAGCGCTCGAGTCAACTCGCGGTTGATCTGGCGCTCGTGTCGCAGGCTGTCATAGAGCCGGCGGATGCGCAGCATTGCGTTAATCCGCGCAATAAGCTCGTCCGGTGCGCACGGTTTGATGAGGTAATCGTCTCCGCCTGCATTCAAACCCGCTATCTTATGCTCGAGGGAATCGTGCACCGTGAAGAGAATCACTGGAATGTACTGGAACACCTGATGGGCCTTCAGCTTGGCCACCAGTTCCATGCCGTCCATTCCCGGCAGGTTCACGTCGAGCAAGATCACGTCCGGAAGGTAATCGTGGTTCCGTTGGAGAAGTTCCATACCTTCTTCAGCTGACACGACCAGTTCCGGGATGAATCCGGCTCCCTGCAATAGCTCCTGAGCGAAAGGGCCGTTGTACGGGTCGTCTTCGACGATGAGGACCCGACCGGAGGATTGAGGTGCAGTCATCAGGAAAGCCCTCCACAAGCGAAATGCTGAGCCGGTCAATGAGCCCCGGAGACCCGGCTCGACCAAGAAAAGACCATCGCGAGCGTCGCGTCAGGATGCTCGATTGCCCCAGGGCGGGGCCGACAAACGCGAACCCTTGTGACAGCAGGATTCTTAGATGGCTAGAAAAGCGGCTCTCTCACACGAGTTTTTGCCGCCTGGCTCCCGGCTCGCCTGTTGTTTCCTTCTTCTGCCCCCCGTGCAAGCCGGTTGTGCGCCCGAACAAGCTCGAGAAAATTCCGCAACAGCATGCCGCCGTCCGGTCGAGCTGGGAGATAGTATTCGGTGTGAGCCTGAACTCCATAGGCCGGCCGGGTGGGGTGTCTGATAATCTGAAACGGGCAGAGTTCATTCTTGGCGAGGCATATGAATCCGGGTGGGAGTCTCTTCACCTCATCGTAATGATTTTGGACCAGGTTCAGAGTGTTCCCCATTCCGACAAACAAAGGATCACGCTCCACTACGAACACGTCGTGTCGTCCTCTTTCCGTGGGGTTGTGACCGTAGGGGAAGCAGTCGTCCTCGCCTCCTCGTATCGGTCCTACCTTCCCGCCGAACGCGAGGGCCAAAGCCTGGTGCCCGCCGCATATTCCGATGACGGGGATGTGCATATCCTCCACGATGACTTTGAGAGACCTGAGGAACCTCATGAGATCTTCGTGGTTTCTGCCCTTGTACTTACACCACGGGACGCCGTTCGGGCTCAGTGCCAGAAAAGCCGGTCGCAGCCTGGCCACGTTTTCCACCGTTGTTTCGGCGAACGGCAGGACCATCCCCTGGCCTCCGGCACCCAGTCTCTCCAACGTTTCTTGAACGATGACCGCCTGCTTGGAAGTGCGACCCGTAAACAGATTCACCACGACCCAGACGGAGGATGGCTTCAATGGCTGGATTTGGGGCTGATCGGGTCCCACCATTTCCAGAAGCTGCTGGCCGTTGAAATCTGTCGCGGGAGCGCGATCCGCAGCCCAAAAGAACGCCGCGGCCATGACGATTACCCTAATCCAAGTGCGTCGCACATTCATACCTGAGGACCCTCCAAGGCGTCGCAGAAAGCGTCGTCTCCATTCACCATTGCCCCAATCTCTCCGGAAAGTAAAGACTTTTCTTGCGATGGTACGCCCAGAGTTTGATACGACATCTCACGTTCTGACAATAACTGGTTGCATCCTCACCCACTATTGGACATAATGAACGCTCCAGGAGGGCGAGACCCGGCAATTAGCCGTACAGGAGATGGGTGATGTCTATGGGCGCGTCAGGCATCCGAGTGGAGAGCCTCCCCCTGCGGACGCAGGGCCGGGTTCCGAGGAGAATCTGTGAGGATCGGGGGGAATTGGCGGTGCTTCACCCGGTGGGACCGGTGTACAACCCCGTCTATTTCGACTTACACCCTGGGGAGGATCGCTCCCGCGGAGGGCATTACCATAAATCCAAGACCGAATTCTGCTATGTGATCTCCGGCTCCTGCAGCGTGGAGTACCTTGACCTCAACACCGGCGAGCAGGGTTTCGTCGAGGCTCACCATGGGGACCGGATCACGATAGGGCCGCGGTGCGCCCACCGGATGCAGGCGGTGAAATTCTGCCAGTGTCTCGAATTCTCCGCTGACGACGTGGACTATGCGGAAGACACCGTCAGCTACGTCTTTTGAGCGAGCGGAAGCACGGCTGGGCAAGCGAGTAGTGGCACCATGCTGGTAGCCCGGCTTCGGCCAGCGGGATCGCGCTGACGGAGAGGAGTGTCGCGGAGAGTAACCGGCAAGATGCCAGCCCCCCTGAACAGCGAAGAACATCGGCCCAGGTAAGACACCGTATTTGAGAAAAAGAGTATGAAGCCTCTAGCCCTCTCGGGTATTGAAAAGTTTTACCGGCTGCAGCGCTATGTCCCCCCTCCCGGGCTCGGGCCGTACCAGGATTATCAGATCCCCGTCTCCAACGACGATTCTGAAAAGACGCGCCAGGGAATTCTCCGGAGGTCCCGTGAGAAGCAGGCGACTCCGCGTGATGTTGATCTGGCTGCCTCTCATCAGCCTTTTCGCCTCAGTGGGGAGGACCTTCAGCTCGGGAATATGACCCAGGGCAGCGTCAAGGGATATGAGGTTTTCTGCTATGGCATGAGCCCCGCCTTCCTTGATCTGGCTGGCGGTCATCGCGTCCTCTATTCGGAATCGGCCGCTCCATAGCCGTCTGAGGCTTTCCAGCCTCCCCCCTACGCCCAAGTCGCTCCCGATGTCTCTGGCGAGCGCCCGTGCATAGGTACCCTTTGAGCACACCAATTCCAGCCCGAGGTTGGGCGGGTCCCAGCTCATCAGTTCCAGCGAAAAGACCTCTATCTTGCGTGCGGGGACCTCAGGGAACACCCCCTTGCGGGCGAGTTTGTACAGAGGCACTCCACCTCGCTTGATGGCCGAAAAGTGAGGAGGAATCTGGTCCTGTACCCCCAGGTACTTCTGGAGAACCTCCATGATCTGAGCAACGGTTATCTGGGTGGCGTCCGCCGTACGAATCAGATTCCCTTCGCGGTCACCGGTATCCGATTCCTCACCGAGGATGACCCCCATGGCATATTTCTTGGGGTTCTCATCGAGATAGTCGAGGGCGCGGGTGCCCGCGCCGATGAGGAGGACCATCAGGCCCGAAGCGGCAGCATCCAATGTGCCGGAGTGCCCGACCTTGGCCGGCTTCACATATCGCTTCATGATACGAACCACGTCGTAGGACGTGATCCCCTCGGGTTTGTCCACGAGAAGTATTCCGTGCATGGGTTCTTTCTTCTGCTTTAATGCTGCATTTCACCATTAGGGCGGCTTATTCGTTTGGGACGTGTGTGTGTCAACCGCGGACGCCGAACTGGCTGTATTGGTTGGACAGGCATCTTGCCTGTCATTTCTCCATGGACCGGCAAGATGCGCCGGCCCCACTGAACAACCCGGGACAGAGACTCACGTGAGACAGTATCGTTGCGAAACCGGGCGCTTGGCATGCCGATTTCAACGGCTCGCGAGAGTGCCGGGTCTTGTCCGGAATCCCTCCGGACTCATAAAACCGTCGCGCCTGTGGCAGACGCTCTCCGCGCGACAGCAGGGCGTGCCGACGCCTCGCCGTCCGTTCCCGTTGTAAGCGGGCAGCACAGGAAATCAGGATTCAGGAGCACGTCAAAGCTCTTCAAGACCTGGCCAGAAGCGGCTCTGCATTGCCAGGACATCCTTCAATCGGCTCCGGAATGTGGATGGCAGGTTATCTCTGGGCGGAGGAAAAGGCACGGCCGCTATCCCGGGATCGTACGAGCCCAATCCCGAAAGCACTCGCTGAGCTGAATCGACAAGCGCACCCAGATGGTACCCCCCCTCGAGGGTGAGAACCAATCTATCCGAGCAGAGTTCTGCGGCCATGTGCATCAGTATTTGAAGCATCTGCTCGTACCCGTCTTCGGTAAGGTTCATACCGCCCAGCGGATCGCTGCGGTGGGCGTCAAAACCAGCGGAAACCAGAATCAACTGAGGCCCGAACGCCTCCAAGATCGGGGCGACAGCCGCATGAAAGGCAGCGAGATATTCTGAATCCCCGCACCCCGCGGGCAAAGGGATGTTTACCGTGTATCCCTGTCCCACTCCGTAGCCCGCCTCTCTCACCCCTCCGCTTCCGGGATAATGGGGATATTGATGCGTTGAGATAAACAAAACGGTTGGGTCTTCGTAGAACGTATTCTGGGTTCCGTTGCCGTGATGCAGGTCCCAATCCACGATGGCCACCCGTTCCAACCCGTGCTTCACTCTTGCATAATTGGCAGCAAGGGCCACGTTGTTGAATATGCAGAAGCCCATCGCCCGCCGCCGTTCAGCGTGGTGACCAGGAGGCCGCACCAGGGCGAAGCCATTGCGTATTCGCCCCTCAATGACCGCATCCACCAGACTGAAAAGCCCTCCCACTGCACGTACAGCGGCGCTCCATGAATGTGCGCACGCGGTTGTGTCAGGATCGAGAAACGTCTCCTCGCGGCCGGCCGTCCCGGCGATCTGATCGACGTACCGAGGATCGTGCACCCCTGCCAGTTCTTCGTGCTCGGCGTCTCGAGGAGCGATTTCCATGAGGTTCAGGCTCGACCTCTCTTCATCAATCATGCGGTAGATCGCGGCAAGGCGCTCGGGGCTCTCGGGATGATAGACGCCCATATCGTGCATCAGGTACACGGGGTCTCTCACTATGCCGGTAGGTTTCATTGGTTGACCATCTTCCGTAAGCGTAGACGTCTCAATCGATCTGCTCCGGTGTCATGGAACGCGGCATTCTCCAAGCCGGCCCGGAATGCGACGGAATAGAAAGTTAACATTCCAAGTCAAACAAGTCAACGGCTTTGCCCCTGCTTTCGCTCCGCGCGGCAGGCCAAATCTTCGCTCCAGTAGACCCCTTCACGGCATGACCGTCCTGCAGCGGCGTGTGGGGAGACCAGAAGCGCTTTCATGGAAATGCACGCCCCGACAGGCGACCTGCAGCTGGCCGATACGAACGCTCTATCCGAAAAGGCTATGATCCGGATACTCCGAAAAAAGATTCACACCTCGTTCCCCTCTGGAGTAGGATTGTCCGGGGAAACACGGGACAGAAAGGAGACCTCCTCATGCTCCTTGCCATCGATGTGGGCAACACCAATACTGTTGTCGGGCTCTATAGGGAGAACACGAGCGTTGGGTTGTGGAGGATCAGGACCATCAAGGACACGACGGCGGACGAGTACCGCATGATTCTGCACAGCCTCGCAGCGATGGACGCTCTGGGCCCACTCCAGATCGGCGGAGCCATCGTATCGTGCGTGGTGCCACCGCTGACCGGCGCCCTGGACCAACTGTGCCGGACCTTTTTCAAGGTCACGCCGCTCTTCGTCGGACCGGGCATCAAGAGCGGCATGCCCATCCGGTACGACAACCCGAAGGAAGTCGGAGCCGATCGCATTGTCAACGCGGTTGCCGCGTACGAGCGTTATCGTCGCGATCTCATCGCAGTCGATTTCGGGACCGCCACCACCTTCGATTATGTCAACAAGGCAGGAGAATACGAGGGGGGCGCCATTGCGCCCGGCGTGAGAATATCGGCAGAGGCACTGTTTCACCAAGCTTCAAAGCTTTTTCGCGTGGAATTGGTCGCGCCGCAGCGAGTTATTGCCAAGGACACCGCCTCGGCAATCCAATCGGGGACCGTTTATGGCTATGCTGCGCTCGTCGACGGGATACTGGAAAGGATGTTCGACGAACTGGGTGCCAGACCGAAGGTTATCGCCACCGGCGGCCTGGCAAGGGTCATATGCTCTCAGGCGCAGCACGTGGACGATGTTGACGACGACCTGACCATGGAAGGTCTGCGAATACTGTACCAGAGGAATAGACCGCCACGATCGAGCCTGTGATTTTCCCGCCTGCCGTGAGAACCGTGAGGCGTTGGAGCCCCTTGTGCACCTCGAATTCGTGACTATCCTAGGAATGAGTCCCTGATGCTCCTTCCCCCCGGTGCTACAGGGCTCACAACCTCCGGGAAAAGGCGATGGGGTCCCGGAGGTTTTGTTTTCGGAACGGTCCCCTTGAGATATGCCGGGAGAGCGGATTGCCGGTACACTTTTCCGATCGCGAATTCGCATCAAGTATTTGATACAATTTCGCTGCTGAATGGCGAATCCCGACGCCCTGCCCTTACCTCTCTCCCAGAGACAGAGGGAAATCACCGGCAAGATGCCGGCGCCACTGAAAGTCCCCTCTACCCACGGCAGGGACAGGGTGAGGGTTGGCCATGTCGCTATCCGAGGGTGAAATCAGATAACTTCGAAAAGAAAAACCCCGTCCCGGGGACTCCGCGACGGGGTAACGCTGGTATTACCGTGCGAGCCAGGGGTGAGTGGAAACACACCCCTGCAGCAAAACACTCGGGTCAAAAGATACAGTACGCAAGAGGCGGCTAGAACACGCCCTGGACCTTTCCCGTTTCTGTATCGACGTCGACACGCCGGAAGGCAGGATTCGAGCCTGTTCCCGGCATGAGCGAGATCGTCCCGGCAACCGGAACCACGAAGCCCGCGCCTTTGTAGGTGAGGATGTCGCGTACCGGTAGGACCCAGCCCTTGGGGGTTCCCTTGATGTTCGGATCGTGAGAAAGGCTGAGGTGGGTCTTCACCATGCACGTTCCAAGTTTGGAAAGCTCCGGGTCCGCCTCCATCTTCTTCGCCTTGGCTTCGGCTTCCGGTGTGTAGCTCACGCCGTCCGCGCCGTAGACCTCTTTCGCGATCAACTCGATGCGCTGCCGCAGCGGCATCTCGAGCGGATACAGAAGCTTGAATTCGTTCTTTTCTTCGCATGCGTCCACGACTGCGTCCGCAAACTCCAGGGCGCCTTCGCCGCCGAACTGCCAGTGTCTGGACACCGCAGCCCGCGCACCGGCAGCTTCAGCCAGCCGGCGAACCGCCGCGATCTCGTCGTTGGTGTCGGTGTAGAAGGAGTTGATGCAGACGACAGGATTGATACCGGCCTTTTTGACGGTCTCGATGTGATGCACGAGGTTCTTGCACCCCTCTTCGACCCAGCCGACATTTTCGCCCTCGTATTCCTTGGGCATCGGTAGACCCGGCCGAGGAACCGGCGCGCCGCCGTGGCACTTCAACGCACGAATCGTCGCCACGATTACAGCACAGTTCGGCTTCAGGCCCGAGAAGCGGCACTTCAGGTTCCAGAACTTCTCGAAGCCGATATCCGCGCCGAATCCGGACTCGGTAACGTGATAGTCCGACAGCTTCAGTCCGATTCTGTCTGCAATGATCGAGGACTGCCCGATCGCGATGTTGGCGAACGGACCGGCATGCACGAAGACCGGCTGCCCCTCAATGCTCTGGAGCAGGTTGGGCTTTATTGCCTCAACCATCCACGCGGTCATGGCCCCGTCCACTTCCAGATCTCCCGTGGTAACCGGCTCGCCCTTCTTGTTGTACGCCACCACGATGCGTCCCATGCGCTCGCGCATGTCCTTGAGGTCCTGCGCCATGGCGAGGATTGCCATCAACTCGGAGGAAACGGCTATGGCGAACTTCGACGGCATCATGAAACCGTCCATCTTGCCGCCGATACCGATGACGATGTTACGCAGAGCCTGGGCGCAGAAGTCGATAATCCAGCCTAACTCCACGTTATTGGGATCGATGTTGAGCCGTGGCTGTCCTCTCTTTGCCCATTCCGTGTCGTCGTAGTTGAATTCGTGCTGAATACGGGACGTGAGTGCGACCATCGCCAGGTTGTGGGAGTTCATGATCGCGTTAATATCACCGGTCAACCCAAGGGAAAACGGGGTCAACGGTATACACTGGGCCAGGCCGCCACCGGCTGCGGATCCTTTGATGTTCATGGTGGGACCGCCGGAAGGCTGGCGAATTGCCGCTGTGACGCTCTTGCCTCTCTTGCCGAGGCCCTCCACCAGTCCCATGCTGCTGGTGGACTTCCCTTCTCCTAGCGGAGTCGGAGTGATGGCGGTCACGTCGATGTACTTTCCGTCCGGTCTATCTGCTAGGCGTTTGAGGACCTTGGCAAAATCGATTTTCGCCACGTAATGCCCGTAGGGGAGCAGTTCCTCCTCGAGCAGCCCCAGCTCGTCCCGGAGCTTATAAACCGTTTTCATCGTCTTTTCGGCCTCTTCTGCTACCTGCCAGTCGGCCATCTTGGTCGGGTCCAGAGCCATCTATACCTCCTCGTGGAACTATTCACCGCGCAGGTCGGCCTGCGGTAAGCGGTCGTGTCAATCTGCTATGTCAAGGAAATCAGGGTGGGAATGCAGTCTGTAATTCTAGTACAAACCACCAAACATCGCAACAAAAAAAGCCTGTCGAGCCCAGCGGCCTAGCCTTTGACGCGTCGGTCGGCTGTAAGCATTTCCGAGCACTCCTAGGCTGTCCGAAGGAACGACGCAGCATTCTTAAAAATGGTCAACCCATCCCCTTCTTCGGGAAGCTCCTCTCTCGTCCACCGCGGGTGGTTCGTCCGGTGCAGGTAGCCTTCGGGGTGAGGCATCAACCCGAACACGCGACCAGTCGGATCGCACAGGCCCGCGATGGCCAGCTCCGCTCCATTGGGATTGGCGGGATAATCCATGGTGGGCGCGTCAGAGTCAGGAGATGCGTACCGCACGACCGCCAGGTGTCTCTCCACCAATGTCTCCGTGAAAGGAGCGTCCTTGCCGACGATTTTACCTTCACCGTGCCGGACCGGCAGGTAAAGCCGCACCATGTCGCGCGTGAAAATGCATGGCGAAGCTTGGTCTACCACCAGATGAACCCAACGGTCCTCGAATCTGCCCGAGTCGTTTCCGGTAAGGGTCACCTCTCTCCGGGTATAATCGCCACTCGATGCTGGAAGCATGCCCAGCTTGGTCACGAGCTGGAACCCGTTGCAAATGCCAAGAACGAGCCCCCCTTTTTCCACGAACCTCGTCAGTCGGTCTATGAGACGTTCCGCCTTGACCCGGGAGTGGCGTATGCGGTTGGCGCAGGCCTGTGCAGCGCCCATGTCGTCGCCATCCAGAAACCCTCCGGGAAACACGATGATATGGTAATCTGCCGGATCGACTTCCCCCCTGGCCAAGAAATTGAGGTGAACCGTGTCAACGACGTCAAATCCTGCCAGTTCAAGTGCGTAACGGGTTTCCAGCTCACAGTTTATGCCGTGACCCATCGGAACCAGGGCTTTTATCTTCATTCCCGCCTCTCGCGATCCCTGCCGAAGTGCCTTTGAGAAGGTCACCGATCGGGAGACCAACCTCGCGAGCATAGCACGCCGGCCGCGGTCGTGCAAATCAGCAGAGTGCGTGGCTCGTCTTGTGTGGTAGCCACCCCACCCCGCCGGCATGCGCGGCGCCCTCCTCCGGTACGACGGCAACCCCCACTCCGTCTAAAAGAGTGTTTTCACCGACTCCGTTGCGAGGTCCAGATAGGTCGTGGGAAAGATCCCGATGTACATGACGCCCACTGCAGCAATGCCCAGAGCCAGAATCATCGCCGGACCAAACTGAAGCGCTGCCGGCGTTTTTTCGGGGACTTCCATGTACATCTTCATCACGACCCGAAAATAGTAAAAGACCGAAACGGCGCTGGTTAAGACGCCGATAATGACGAGCCAGATGTACCCGGCCTTCACAGCCGCGTAGAAGATGGTGAACTTGCCCATGAAACCGGCCGTCGGAGGGATGCCGGCCAGAGAAAACAAGAAGATCGACATCGCCAGCGCCAGCACCGGGTTGGACGCAGCCAGACCGCGATAGTCATCGAGCATGACGTTGGCTTCTCCCTTGCGGCCGACCAGTGCGACCACGCCGAAAGCCCCCAGGTTCGTGAACGTGTACGCGAGCAGGTAATACAGCATTGCTGATGTCCCTGCCTCTTTGCCCGCCACCATGCCGACGATGAGGTAGCCCGCATGCGCAATGCTCGAATATGCCAGCATACGCTTGATGTTGTTCTGCACCAGGGCGGCAACGTTCCCCAGAACCATGGTCAGGACGGCCAGGACCCACAGTATCTGAGTCCAATCCACCTGCAGCGGACCCAGGGCCGCGAAGAAAACTCTCACGAAAACGGCGAAGGCAGCGGCTTTCACGGCCACCGACATATACCCGGTCAATGGCGTGGGCGCTCCTTCGTACACGTCCGGTGTCCACATGTGGAACGGCACGGCAGCGACTTTGAACGAGAAACCGACCAACAGGAGCCCCATTCCCACGAGAGCCGTCTTGCCCCCCGCACCCGTCTGGAGAACCTTGGCAATTGCCGGCAGGCTGAGCGATCCGGCCACTCCATACAGGAATGCCGCGCCATACAGGAAGATCGCGCTGGAGAAACCGCCCAGTATCAGGTACTTGAGCCCGGCCTCCCTTGACTTGGGGCTGGTCGGCATGAGCCCCGCGAGCACGTATACCGAAATGGAGAGCGTCTCGAGGCCGATGAAAATGACCAGAATGTGATTGGCCGAGACCATGAACATCATTCCCGCGGTGGCAAAGAGAAGCAGCGCGAAGTATTCGTAGAGTTCCTGCCCGTCATCAGTGAGATAGCGGACCGACGTGAGCACCGTAATTCCCGCGGCTATCAGGAGCAACACGTTGCAAAACCACGAATAGGGATCGAGACTTATTAATCCGCTAAAGGCCTGACGGTTCATCATCCTGAGCGGGCTGTTTACGGCGAACGCCACCAGCACGGCCACGAGGCTCACGATCGCAGAAAACGCCACCGCCCGTTTCGGAATGAACGACCCTGCCACCATCACGATCAGGCCTCCAACGCACAACACGAGCGCCGGCAGGATTCCTCCAAGATCAACCTCGGGTATAGGGATCATCCCCATTGCTCCTAGTTCCTCTGCTCTCTGTTCCGCACCGGGCGAGAGTTTTCTCTTTGCCTGGCATCGGATAGCTGACGGGCCTCTCTACGGGAAGCCCGGGGTAAACCCATTCCGGTTCCGTACTTACCGTGCCTCTTGCTTTTCGCCCCCGGATTGTCGGGACGTAGGCCACGAGGCCGTAAGTTTCACTGACGATGCAGGGTCGGCAACTGCTTCCTTCTTCGCTTTTTCCAGGCTGAGTATTGCCGTGCGCTTCGTCTCCACCTGGCGGATAAAATTCTTTACGGCCGGTTCCATCGGCTGGAGGAAGGTATTCGGATAGACGCCGATCCAGACGATGAATACGACGATCGGGAGCAGGACCGCGACCTCTCGGCTGCTCATGTCTTTCAGACCCAGGTTTTTCGCATTGGTCACCTGACCGAACATTACCCTCTGGAACATCCACAGCATATAGACCGCGGCAAAGATTACGCCCGAAGCAGCGATTACGGCATACCACGGATAGACCCTGAACGCGCCGAGCAGGATCAGAAACTCGCCTATGAACCCGTTGAGGCCTGGCAACCCTATGGACGAGAGGGTCACGATCATGAAAAAGATCGCGAATAACGGCATCACCTTGGAAAGACCGCCAAACTCCGATATCAGGCGGGTATGCCTTCTTTCGTAGATCATCCCGACGATCAAGAACAACGCCCCCGTGCTCAGACCGTGGTTGATCATCTGGAGGATGCTCCCTTGGACCCCCTGGGTCGTGAAGGCAAACATGCCCAGCATCACGAACCCGAGATGGCTGACACTGGAAAAGGCAACCAGCCTCTTCACGTCATCCTGCACCATGGCAACCCACGCGCCGTAGATGATGCCGATCACGGCGAGCAAGCACACCCACCAGGCAGCATCCACTGCGGCATTGGGAAAGAGCGGAATCGCGTACCGCACGAATCCGTACGTCCCCATCTTGAGGAGCACAGCCGCCAGGACCACACTCCCCACCGTCGGGGCCTCGGTATGTGCGTCCGGAAGCCATGTATGGAACGGGAACATGGGCACCTTGATCGCGAAGGCCAGGAAGAAGGCCAGGAACATCCAGAACTGCGCCTGAAGCGGAACCGGGAATTCGTAGAGTTTCAGCAGGTCGAACGTGTAGGTCCCGGTCGCGTTCCCCGCCATGTAGTAGAGTGTCAGAATGGCAACAAGCATCAGGAGGCTGCCCACGATGGTGTACAGGACGAACTTGATCGCCGCGTACAGCTTGCGTGCCGGGTTACCCCAAACGCCGATGAGCAGGTACATCGGGATCAGCATCACTTCCCAGAAGACGTAGAAGAGGAACACGTCCAGCGCGACAAAGACTCCTATCATGCCGGTCTGCAGCACGAGGAGGCAGACGAGGAACTCCTTGACCCGCAGTCGGATGTCTTCCCAGGAAGCGAGGATCACGATGGGGCCGAGGAGCGTCGTGAGCAGGATGAGGAACAGGCTGATGCCGTCTATCCCCATCTTGTATGAGATGCCCCATTCCCGAACCCAGACATGGCTCTCCCTGAGCTGCATCGTCGCTGACGTCGAATCGAAGGCAGCATAGGCGAACAGGCTGATCGCAAGGTCAGCAAGCATGGTAATCAGAGCTACCCACCGCATGGCCGTCTGATTCTCTCTGTTCATGAACAGGAGGATCGCGGCCCCCACGAGAGGAGCGAAGGTTACGAGGCTAAGATACGGGAAGGAAACATTCTCCATGGACGGCATTCCTCCGACTCTATCTGAGGACGAGATAACCGATGACTGCCAGAACCCCGACAAGGATCGAGAGCGCGTAGTCCTTGATCAGTCCGGTCTGAACGAGCCTGAGAAGGCTCCCCGACCCTCTCATGACCGAGGCTGCGCCGTTGACGATTCCGTCAATGACCCCTTCGTCAAATCGTTTCCAGAGGAAACGGGAGAGACTCACGATGGAGTTGACGAAGAGGAAGTCGTAGATCTCATCCATCCAATACTTGTTGTACACCAGGGTGTGAAGCCCGCGAATCTGAGCGATGACGCGGCCGGGCAGGCTCGGGTCCGTCAAATACGCCCATCGCGCGCCCAGCAAGCCGACGATCGCGATACCCAGCGACAGAGCCATTAAGGCCAGTTCCAGGACTACGCTTGGATGGTCGGCATGGTGCCCGGCATCGAGAATGTGTTTCGCCGGAGCGAACACCGGGTCGAGAAATGCCGTAAAAACATGAGCGCCCGGCAATATGGGGAGACCTATCCATCCACCCACGAGCGATAAGAAAGCCAGAATCACGAGCGGCACCGTTATGTACGGTGGCGATTCATGCACGTGATGGGCAGTCTCGGGGTCAACCCTGGACTCGCCGTAGAAGGTCATGAACAGCGAACGGAACATGTAGAAAGACGTTATGACCGCGGCCACAGCCCCAATGAGCCAGAAGCCGAGGTTTCGTTGCAGCGAATAGAACAGGATCTCATCTTTGCTGAAAAAACCGGCAAAGGGGAAAATTCCCGCGATGGCCAGGGTGCCGAATAAATAGGTCCAATGGGTGTATGGGAGCTTTTTCCTCAGCGCGCCCATCTTCCGCATGTCCAACTCGCCGGACATCGCGTGCATGACGCTCCCGGCCGCAAGGAACAAGAGCCCCTTGAAGAATGCGTGGGTCATGAGGTGGAAAATACCCGAAGCAAATGCTCCCACGCCGCATGCGAGGAACATGTATCCGAGCTGGCTGATGGTGGAATAGGCTAGGACCCGCTTGATGTCGTATTGAGTCACGCCCATGGTCGCGGCGTAGAATGCCGTTGCGCCCCCCACCACGGCCACCGTGGTCAAGGAGATAGGTGCCAGGGCGAACAGGACGCTGCATCGAGCCACCATGTACACACCCGCGGTCACCATGGTCGCAGCGTGGATCAATGCGCTGACCGGAGTCGGGCCTTCCATCGCGTCAGGGAGCCAGGTATAGAGCGGTATCTGGGCAGATTTTCCGGTAGCACCCAGAAACAGGAGGAGCGTGATCATCGTCACCATCAAACCGCCCTGGGCAAGCTTCTCTCCGGCTGCCGCGAACACGTCGGTATACGAGAAGGTCCCGAACGTCACGAAGATAAGGAACATGCCGAGGAGAAAACCGAAATCGCCGACCCGGTTCACCACGAAGGCTTTTTTTCCGGCATCCGCGGCAGATTGCTTCTCGTAGTAGTACCCGATCAGGAGGTACGAACAGAGACCGACCCCTTCCCAACCCACGAACATCAACAGGAAGTTGTTGGCTGACACAAGGACGAGCATGTTGAAGACGAAAAGATTCAGGTAGCAAAAAAATCGGCGGAAACCCAGCTCTCCGTGCATGTACCCGATGGAGTAGACGTGGATGAGAAAGCCCACGCCGGTCACCACCAACATCATCACCATGCTCAACGGATCAACCAGGAGGCCGAAGGGAACGTTCAGGTCGCCGGACAGAATCCAGGTAAAGACTATCTTCTGGACCGACCTCGAGGCGGGAGCCATCCGAATAAGCTCGGAGAAGATCGACAGCGCGATTAAGAACGGGATGCCTATCGCAGCCGCAGCGATCCATCCAATGGTCTTCTCGGAAAAACGACGGCCTATGAGCCCGTTGATGAGGAATCCCACCAGAGGCAAGCATGGTATTAACCAGACCAAGTCAATCATTCCAGGCTCCAAGTATGCGATGTGGCGGAGCGACCGTCAGCCGGCCTCACGGCAAGCCGAGTCCGGTCCGTCTCACCACTTCATGAGATTGATGTCATTGATGTTGATAGTTCCCCTCTGCCTGAAGATGGCCACCGCGATGGCCAGTCCTACAGCCACTTCGGCAGCAGCCACAACCATGGTGAACAAGACGAACACCTGCCCCTCCACCGATCCCAGGTACCGGGAAAAGGCGATAAAAGTCAGGTTGACCGCGTTGAGCATCAGTTCCAGGGACATGAGGATGACGATCAAATTCCTCCGGAACATGACCCCGACGGCACCCAGTGTGAACAGGATGGCGGAGAGTACCAGATAGTGTTGCAGAGTGATCATTTCTTTCTTCCTGAAAAATGGAGCAAAGCTCTTATTCCTCGTCGGGTCGTTCCATTCGGTCAGTATTTTTTCTTCACCAGGACCACCGAGCCGATGATCGCGGCGAGGAGAAGTACCGACGCTATCTCAAACGGAAGCAGATACGTCGTGAACAGCTCCTTGGCTATGATCGCCGTGTTGGAGACCGTCGCGGTCGGGTCGGCCGTCAGCGACTTGGGTTCCGCTCCGGGCAGGAACGCCACCAACGCCGGAAAAATGAGTATCGCCACGGCTATGGCAAATCCTGCACCGACCCACCAGCGTATCGTGGAAGAATCTGGCGGGAGCTGAATCTCGTCGAGGTTCAGCAAGGTCACCACGAACAAGAACAGCACCATCACCGCGCCGGCATACACGATAAGCTGGACCATCGCCACGAACTCGGCCTGCAGGGTAAGAAAGAGACCAGCCAAGCCGATCATGGTCGTGATCATGAACAGGACGTTGTGAATGGGTCTACGCAGGAAAATCACCAGAAAGGCGGAGACCAGCGTGATGGCACCCAGGGCGTAAAAGATCACTTCTTTCATGGATGGTCTAATACCTCCGGCGGTGAACGGCTCAAGGCTAACTCTGTCACCGCTCAAGCGGACCGCACACGATTGCCGTCCGCCCTTACACAGAGAACTCCGTCGAGCTACGGTATCATTCGGGCCTCTTGGTCCGAGTGACTCCGCTTCGCATGAATGGACCTCGGCGGTGCGGATAGCATCTTGTCGGTTCCTTCCGCACTTGCCGAGCTCCTGAAAACCGGCCGTTCGGTTCCCTACCTACCGACTTACCTACTTACGAACTCACCCGGCTTTCTTTTGCTTTTGCGACTCGTACCGCGGTTGAGGAGGCTCCAGCAGCCTCTCCTTGTCGAAGATGAG
Organism: Desulfomonile tiedjei; assembly: GCA_016218715.1. Lineage (GTDB taxonomy): Bacteria > Desulfobacterota > Desulfomonilia > Desulfomonilales > Desulfomonilaceae > JACRDG01. Next base: position 73,581 of record JACRDG010000060.1, read on the forward strand.
ACCTTCTCGACTGTATTCCGACAGCTCGTACGCGGTCGTCATTTCAATCGCCTCTTTCGGACAGACTTCCACGCAATAACCGCAGAAGATGCACCGTGTCAGGTCGATCTCATACTTCTCCGGGTACTTCCGGTTATCGGGCTCCGCAGCCGCTTCTATGGTGATGCACTCCGCCGGGCAGACCGTTGCGCAGAGCATGCACGCCACACAACGGATCTTTCCGGACGCGTGCTTCGTCAGGACGTGGCGACCTCTCCATCTGGGGGCCACCTCCCATTTCTCGTCAGGGTACTGAAGCGTGATCTTCTTGGCGAACATATACTTCAGTGTCAGTTTCAAGCCCTGCAGCAGCGGGACAAGCATCTTATTCAACCCCATTCTGAATCAGGCTCGCGAGCCCGAGATGTATGACCCCAGTCATCAACGACAGTCCCCCGGTCCGGTTCCACAGCCGCAGCCGTCAGACCTGGCGTTGCAGCCACATCGCATACAAGAAAGCCGTGACCATCACGTTTGCCAGTCCCACGGGAAGCAAGACCTTCCACCCGAAGGCCATGACACGGTCGTAACGGAGTCGAGGATAGGTACCGCGAATCCAGACGAAGATCGCTACAAAGAAGAACGTCTTCCCGAGAAACCAGACGATCGGCGGCACGTACGTCAGCGGCCATATCTGTATCGGGGCTTGCCATCCGCCGAAATACAACGTGGTCATCAAGGAACTGAGGAAGAGCAGGTGCGCGTACTCACCGAGATAGAAGAGCCCGAACTTCATCGAGCTATACTCCGTCTGGTATCCGGCCACCAGTTCGTTCTCGCACTCGAGCAGATCGAACGGCGTTCTTGCGATCTCCGCGCTCCCCGCTATGAGAAACAGAAGGAAGCCGAGAGGCTGCCTGAAGACGTACCACTTCCATACTTCATCCTGAGCGCGGACGATCTCCGTGAGGCTGAGGGTGCCGGCGAGCAGCAGTACCCCGAGAACCGACAGGCTCAAGCCAAGCTCGTAGCTTATCATCTGCGCGCCGGCTCGGACTGACCCGAGCAGCGAGTACTTGCTGTTGGAAGCCCAGCCGCCCAGTACCACCCCGTACACGCCCAGCGAGGAGATACCGAAGATAAAGAGTATCCCCACGTTGATGTCCGCGACCACGCCGGTGTTCAAGCCGAACGTCTGTGCCTCCGGGCCGAGAATTCTGTCGAGGCCGAGCCCGTTGGCGAACGGGATCACCGAGAACGGAATCAGGGCGCAGACGACCACGATCAACGGGGCCACGATGTAGACGACTTTGTTGGCCTTGGCGACCGTGATTTCTTCCTTCAGGAGAAGCTTGGCCCCGTCAGCCAGCGGCTGGAGCAGCCCCCAGGGTCCGACCCGATTCGGGCCGATCCTTACCTGTATCCACCCGAGCAACTTGCGCTCCAGCAGCGTCAGGTACGCAACGAAGGTCAGCACTGCACCAATGACCAATACGATCTTGATCAGCAGCAAAATAGCAAGTAGGTCGAATCCCATCAGCTCAACCTCTTCACCTATTAGACCTTTTCAACTCGCACTTTCACCACGGGCTTCGCCCAGCTCAACAGGGTATTGAGCTTCACTTGCGAGGAATGCTCGGGCACAATCACCGTCCCCTGCAGAGCCCTTCTCGACCAGCTTACGTTCAGTTGAATCGAGGCGCCATCGCCAGTGGACAGTCTCACGGTATCCCCTTCTTTCAGGTCGAGTGCCTTGAGATCGTTCCGATGCATCTCCGCGAGCCCGTCCGGGCACACCTCCATCAATGAGGGACTCCATTGGGAGAAAGAGCCTGAATGGAACTTGAGTATTCCCGATACGAGATAGAAAGGCAGATCGTCCACTGCAAGAGCAGCCGGATTCGGTGCCGGAGCTAGCTGGGCCTTTCCCCTGGGGAACCCGCCTTCGTACAGCACCGGTTTGCCCGGGTCTTCCGAGTCCACGCACGGCCAAGGAATCGGTCCCTCGGCAAGACGGTCGTACGAGATGCCGGCGTATGTGTCCACGAGGCCCGCTATCTCGTTCATGACCTGCTCCGGACCGGAGTACGTCATGGATGGCTTGCCCATCACGGCTGCGAGCGCCACGAAAATCTCGAGGTCAGTCTTGACCGACGGCGACCGGAAAGTCGGATGGAGACGCTGCACCAGCCTTTCCGCACTGGTGAAGGTCCCCGTCTTCTCCATGAAGGAGGCCACCGGCAGCACCGCATGCGCCATCTTCGCCGTGGAGGTCAGGAACATGTCCTGAACGACGAGAAATTCCAGATCGCTCAGGCTCTTTTGCACTGTTGCCCTGTCCGGATACGTGTCCACAGGGTTTTCCGCGATCACGTACAGCCCCTTGATGCCTCCGTCTCCGGAGAGGATCTCGCGGGCACTCAGGCCGGCCGTCGCGGGGAGAGCGTCATCCCATGCCTTCTCGAACTTCGCCCTCGAGGCCTCATCAGAAATGCGCAGGAAGCCGGGGAGCAATTCCGGTCCAAGACCCATGTCAATGGCTCCCTGGGAGTTCGCCTTTTCGCCGAAGATGTGCACGCCGCAGGAGCTCTTGCCGATGCGGCCGGTCACGAGGGCCAGGTTGACGGCAGCTTGCGCGATCTCCACGTTGAAGCCGATCCGGTTCATGCCCTGCGTCAGGACGATCGTCGCGGTCGGAGCATTCACATACTCTTCGGCAGCCTGTGTTATCAGGGCAGCGGGGACTCCCGTGAGTTCGGCCACTTTGTCCGCAGTATAAGCCTCCAGCGATGCGGCCAGCTCGTCCAATCCGTCTGCTCGAAGGGCCAACGCGGTCTTGTCGAACCTGCCTTCGTCGAGCACCCACTTGAGCATGGCATTGAGGATCAGGTACTCCGAACCCGGCGACGTGGCAAGGTGCATGCCGGGACGGTACGTCAACTTCGTTTGGATCGCGTCGATGACGATGACTCTTGCCCGGTGTCTGGCGGTTGCGACAATGACCTCGTTCTTGGCGACCGGGTGGGTCTCGGTGAGGTCCGCTCCAACCAGCAGTATTACCTTGGAATCCCTGATCTCACGAATGGAATTGGTCCCGGCCGGATACCCGAGCATCGGTTCCACGCCGTCGGTCAGTCCACGGTAGGTGAAGCCGGCAGCACGGTCGAGGTGAGGGGTCTCCAGCACGGTGCGGACGAACCGGTTGAATACGTACGCCTCTTCGTTGGTGAGCCGATCCGAACCGAGTGCGGCGAGGCTTTGGCCTCCAGATCCGGCTTTGATATTCTTGAACCTGTCGGCCACGAAGCTCAGGGCCTCGTTCCAGTCCACCTCCTGCAGGGATCCGTTCTTGCGAATCAGCGGCTTGGACAGCCGCTCTTCCGAGTACACGTACGGCCAACCGTACCGGCCCTTCACGCAGAGATTTCCCTCATTGGGGCTGTCGGCCGGAGCTGTGACGTAGACGACCTTCTTGGCTTTCTCCCCGAGCGTGAGCGAACAGCCGAGGCTGCAGAAGGCGCAGACGGTGTTGGTCTTCTTCAATTCGAACTCGCGACCGGTTCCTACGAGCCACTTGGAACTGATCGCTCCCACCGGGCATATCGTGGCGCACTGGCCGCAGAACTCGCAATTGAGGGGACGGCCGAAATCAGTGCTGACCTCGCACTCCATGCCTCGTTCGACAAAGCTCAGCTCGTTCTCTCCTTGGATCTCGTCGCAAATCCGCACGCACATTCCGCATTTGATGCAGAGATTCATGTTGAATCGGATGAAGTGCGACGCGTTGTCCACATGGAAGTGCCGGGTCTCTCGGGAGAAGGGGAGTTCCAGTATCTCGAACTCATGGACCAGGTTCTGGAGCTGGCAATCGCCGCAGGCGTCGCAACTGGGACAGAGCAGAGGATGCGACCTCAACAGCAGCATGAGCTGCTTGCGCCGACTCTCGGTAAGCTTCGGCGATTGAGTCGCGACCTCCATCCCATCCCGCGCAGGGTTGAAACATGCCGGCATGGTACGCGTACGGCCTCTCGCAGTGACCTCAACCATACAGAGGCGACAGGCCCCGTACGCAATCAACCGCTTGTCGTGGCAGAGGGTCGGAATGCCTATCCCGGCTTTCTGGGCTGCTTCCAGAATGCTGGATCCGCGTTCCACACTGACTTCAACGCCATCAATGGTCAGGGTAACCATAGAAACTTTCTCGCATAAAAGGGTCTCAACGTTGTTGGAGCGACCCCTCGGCCGGTGGCCGTGCGGGCCGAGTCAATTCTCGGGTTATCGTATAGCGCCGAACTTGCAGTTCTGGATGCAGGTTCGGCAGCGCGTACACTTGGTGGTATCGATCCGGGCGACCTGTTTCTTCTCCCAGATGATCGCGTCGGACGGGCAATTCCGGTAACAGAGCCCGCACTTCTTGCATTTTTCTTCCATGACCACGAAGTCGATGAGACTCGGGCATACCAGCGCAGGGCAGTGTTTTTCCCGAATGTGAGCATCGTACTCGTGCCGGAAATAGCGAATCGTCGAGAGCACCGGACTGGCGGCGCTCTTGCCCAACCCGCAATGGGATGTGTCGTTTATGTGCTGGCCGAGCTCCATGAGGAACTCAACGTCCCCTTCCTCGCCGCGGCCTTCCACGATGTCGGTCAGTTTTTCGAGCATGACCTTGAGGCCTTCGCGGCAGGGAATGCACTTTCCACACGACTCGTCCACGCAGAAGTCAACGAAGAAGCGGGCCGTGTCCACCATGCACGTGGAGTTGTCCATGACCACGACACCGCCCGAGCCCATCATAGCCCCTGCCTCGATGAGCGACTCGTAGTCGATGGCCACATCCACCATGTCGGCCGGGATGCATCCGCCTGAAGGACCACCCATCTGGGCTGCCTTGAATTTGCGTTTCTTCGGGATGCCGCCGCCGATGTCGAAGATCAACTGCTTCAGGCTGGTCCCCATCGGGACTTCTACGAGACCTACGTTCGTGACCGCGCCGGTGAGCGCGAACACCTTGGTCCCTTTACTCCCTTCAGTGCCGATGGACGAGAACCAGTCGCTTCCATTGAGGATAATGGGGTTGATGTTGGCAAAGGTTTCGACGTTGTTGAGGTTCGTCGGCTGATTCCAGAGTCCGGCTTCCGCGCTGCGGGGCGGTTTGATCCTCGGCATGCCGCGTTTTCCCTCGATGGAATACATCAACGCGGTGGATTCGCCGCAGACAAACGCTCCAGCGCCCGGATAGATCTCTATGTCAAAGTCGAAGCCCTTGTCCAGTATGTTTGCTCCCAGGAGCCCGTAATCTTTCGCGTCGTCGATGGCCTTCTGGAGCCGTGCGATGGCCAGAGGATACTCGGCCCTCACATAGATGAACCCCTTTTCCGCTCCGATGGCGTACCCGGATATGGCCATCCCTTCGAGAACGGAATGAGGATCGCCTTCCATGACCGACCTGTCCATGAACGCGCCCGGGTCTCCTTCATCACCGTTGCAGACGGTGTACTTGGGAAAGCTGCTGTATTTTCGGCACTCTTCCCACTTCAGACCGGTCGGGAAGCCACCACCACCTCGGCCTCTGAGTCCTGATTTCTTTATTTCCTCGATCACGTCTTCGGGGCTCATCTCCTGAAGGACCTTGCCCAGGGCTGCGTACCCGTCACGAGCGATGTAATCGTCGATACTCTCCGCGTCGATCAACCCGCGGTTTCGGAGCACAATTACCCGCTGGAGACCGAAGAATCCGATATCCTTCATTAAAGGGATCTGGTCTTTTCCCTCTTCTTTGAACAGGAGTTGCGGGACCACTCTCCCCTTGAGGACGTGCTCCTCGACGATGAGCGGCGCATGCTCGGGCTTAACCTGGTTGTAGAAGATCCCGTCCGGGTAGACCGCCATGATGGGGCCCATGGCACAGAAGCCGTTGCAGCCGGTCATGACGACCACGGCCTCGTCCTGCAGGTTCCTCTTCTTCAATTCTCGTTCCATGGCAGTCTTCAGATCGAGGGAACCGCTGGCGATACATCCTGTGCCTGCGCACAACATAAACTGCATGCGGGGAAGCGGCTTAGCACTCATACTCTATTCTCCACCCGATTGTCCGTCTCGGGGCAATCCATGCATTCTTCACTTTCAGCAAGCTTCATCTCAGTCGATCTCAACCTGAGGCCGTGGTCTCGCTGCCACGAGCCAGGGCATAGTCTTCAACCGCCTTCCCGCCCATGACATGCTCTTCGAAGATCCGTGCCGCCTTTTCTCGGTCGAGGAGTACGTATTTGACTGGAGGCTGATCGCTCAACTCCACGGTCGCCATCGGCTCTTTGGAGCAGAGTCCGGCGCATCCCGAATTGGTAAGGATGACGTCGTGCGTCCCCTTTGCAGCGATGAGGTCGCGGAATACACTCATGACATCGCGGGCGCCCGCGGCGATGCCGCACGTACCCATGTGGACCGTGATCTTGACTCTAAATTCACCATCACGCAAAACCATTTTGGAACGTTCCCGTTCCTTGATCTTCTTGAGGTCGTCTATGGAAATCTTTGCCACTGGCTTCCTCCTGGCGGTTCAAACGGCCGTGCTCTGGGAGCTCGGTTACGTAGCATTCGCCCCGGCCGGCAGAGCGACTCGGGCAGGCGGAGGCATGCAGGCCGCCTGCCGGCTTTTCTGCGCCTCACTGATAGCCTTCCAGGATCTTCGTCGTATCTTTCGGGTCCATATTTCCGTGGGTATCCTCTCCTATGAGCATGACCGGAGCCAATCCACACGCGCCCAGACACCGAACCGCTTCCAGGGAGAAGCGGCCGTCTTCGGATGTTTCCCCGACGTTGATCCCCACCTCTTTAACGATGATATCGAGTATGTCCTTCGATCCTTTCACGTAACAGGCAGTGCCGAGACAGAGACGGAGGGTGTGCCTCCCGCGCGGCTCTATGGTGAAGAAGGAGTAAAAGGTCACCACGCCGTACACGTGGGAGGACGGTATGTTCAGGCCCGAGGCCAGCTTTCTCTGCACCTCCATGGGGAGATATCCGAACATCTCCTGGGCGTCCTTGAGGGCAGGGATGAGATAGCTGGGCCTTCCCTCGTATCTGTCGATTATCTCGTCGAGTTTTGCCAGTTCTTCGGGTGGAACAACCTCGACCTTCTGAACCTTCCGTTTGAGGATATCATCTCGTTCTTTCACTTTGTCTTCGCTCCATGGCCATCTCGGCCCGGTCGTTCACTCGGCGGAAAACCCCTGAAGCCCGGAAACCAGGTTGTCTCTGATGAGACCTGTCACTTCGGGGTGGTTCATGGGAATCTCTTCCAACTCGCACCGGATTTCTCGGGTGTCGAGGACGTACCGTTTATCATTACTGATATGCGTGTACACAAAGTCGCAATCCGGATTTCCTTCGATGAGGGTAAGCATGGTTTCTACCATATTTCCCATCGGCTTGCGATCGATGTGTCGGTAACTCATGAACGCTGTGACCGTGGTTCCCACTCCAGGTGTGGATGCGATGGTGAGATCGCCGCCGGCTTCCTGCGCGGACTGCTGGAACAACGACAGCCCCAGTCCCACTTTCCGCGTGGTTCGCGTGGTCACGAACGGATCGAGAACCCGTGCCAGAAAATCTGCATCCATGCCTCGGCCGTTATCTTCGATGGTCACAACCAGTCGATCCGTTTGAGTATTCTCTTCGACCGTGATCTTGACGAGGTCTGCCCCTGCTTTGATCCCGTTCTCGGCCACATCGAGAATGTGCAGTGAAATGTCCTCCATCTTAGGTGACGTTCAGATCGATACGATCCTCCGGCGGCCCGCTCCGGCCGTCCTAATGCGCGTTCGATTCGAGAACCATTCTTCCGTCTTCTCCCGCCAAAGCCCGGCGCAACTCCTCGAAGCTCGGTTCGGCCAGAGCGAGCCTGGTGACGGCAGTTCCGATATCGGCCAGATAATGAGCGTCCGAAGAAGTGATCAGGCGATGCTGTCGGCACTGGGGGAATCGGGTTCGCGCGGTCTCCCAGTCCGTGTGCCGGGAGACTTCCAGGGCATCCAGCCGCAGAGTATCCGGTATGAAACCGAGTTGGCTAAAAATGCCGAATCCGCTCCGGTCAACATGTGAGGCGATCGCGAGTCCGTTGAACCTGTGAATCAGATCGACCACGCTCTCTGATTCGAGGGTGGTGGCACCTATAAGCAATCTCTGATCCAGGTCGTCTACCTGATCGTATTCGTCCACTACTACCTGGTAACCGAACACCTCCTCGTTATTCTGTCCAAAGAGGCGGGCGTAAACTTCCTCCTGCACTGCCTCAGCCTCGTGCTCCGTTGGGAAAAGTCCTACGAAATGGACTTCCTCGGAGGAGGTTATTTCCAAACCCGCAATCACGGTGAGCGGGCTGCCCCGCGCGACACGTATCGTCGCCGCGGTATTCCGGGCGGAATTGTGATCGCAGATGGCGATCAGGTGGAGCCCCTTTTCCAAGGCGGTCCGGACAATGGCCCGGGGAGTCATCTCGGCTATCTCGGTGCACGGCGACAGGACCGTGTGAATGTGCAGGTCTGCCCTGAAAACCTTGAGTTCGACCGGCAAACCCCTATCTCTCACGGACACGTTCCGGCACCTGCTTCCGGAGAGCCGGACTGTCTCATTCGAGTTTTGTCGCTCACGTCGAGATCTCAACCCCGGCCGCGAATCTGGCGCAGTACAGGCACCCTTTCCCAGGTCTACACCTGCCTGCGAATTCCCATGGCATACAGTTTCCCGGCCGTCTCGTAAGCAGTCATCTGCGTTACCATTATGGGAACACCCTGTTCTTCTCCCTTTTTTAAGGTATCCGGATCGGGCTCGCGGCCTCCCACAATGACGATACCGGCAAGATTGTTGAGAAAGGCGACGGCCACTACGTTCTGATGGATCTGCAGCGTTACCCAGAGATCACCCTCTTTGGCTCCGGCAATGACATCGCTCAGGAGGTCGCTGACATACCCGCCCTGGACGATCCTATCCTTCTCGGCCTCGCCAGCCCGGACCTCCAAACTCAACGCCTTCACCACGTCGCCAAGGGTCATCAGGATCTCCCTGCCCCGCTTTCCAAGCCCTTCTCTATCGGTCGACCTCGGCCAGCACGATATCCACGCTGGATAGAATTGCGATAAGGTCTGCGAAAAAGCCGCCCTCGGCCATCCTGGCCAGGCATTCCAGATTGACAAAGGCTGGTGCCCGCCACTTGAGACGATAGGGCTTGGAGCCCCCATCGCTTACGATGTAGCACCCCAGCTCGCCGCGTGGAGACTCGATGACTTGGTACACTTCGCCCACGGGCGGTTTCACGCCTTCCACCACGAGCATGAAGTGGTGGATAAGCGATTCCATTTTCACGTAGATCTCTTCTTGTGGAGGGAAGATTTGGCCGGGTTTGCGTGCTCGTATAGGCCCTTCATCCGGCAGACGATCCAGGGCCTGGCGCAGGATGCGGTTGCTCTGCCGCATTTCCGCTACCCTCACGAGGTAACGCGAGTACACGTCGCATCCGGTTTCCACGGGGATGTCGAATTCGTACTGATCGTAACCGCAGTACGGTTCGGTCTTCCGGATGTCCCAAGCCAGACCGGATCCCCGAACCATCGGGCCGCTTGCGCCCAGAGCGATGGCGTCTTTCAACGGGAGTATACCGACTCCCTTTGTCCGGTCAATGTATATGGCGTTCTTGGTCAGGAGTGTTTCGTATTCGTCGACCCGAAAATCGAAATGTTCGGTGAACTGACGCAGGCGCTCTACGAACCCCTCTTCCAGATCACGGATGACGCCGCCTATTCTCAAGTAGTTCGGCATCAACCGGCCACCGGCCGTGAGTTCGAAGAGGTTCATGATTTCTTCCCGCTCTCTCAACATATAGAAGAGAGGGGTCATCGCTCCGACGTCGTGGCCGTGAGTGCCGAGCCAGAAGAGGTGGCTGAAGATCCGCGAGAGTTCGGCCATCATGACGCGTATTACTTGGGCCCTCTCAGGGACCTCTACGTCGAGCAGCTTTTCGACCGCCATGCAGTAGACGAGAGAGTTGCTGGAAGCCCCCATGTAATCGCACCGCTCGGCGAGCGGGATAACCTGATGATACATCTTGTTTTCGCAGGTCTTCTCGTACCCGCGGTGGAGGTATCCGAGATAGGGGACAACCTTGGTACAGATCTCGCCGTCCAAGTCCACGAGCGCCCGGAAGACTCCGTGAGTGCTCGGGTGATG